>CAVREC010000009.1:0-195438 GCA_963720045.1 uncultured Actinomycetota bacterium
ACTCAGACCCGCATGGGGCTACGCGGAAACCGCATAACCATGCGGGTCGGGTGTGACGGGGCCGGCCAGATTGGCCCACAAGGTGCGTTCACCGGTGCGTGCATCGAAAATCGGCCCTCAGTCGTAGACTCCTCGTCATGACCACGCTCGCCGGCGTCAACGTCGCGGCTCGGATCGCCGAGCTGTCGACCAGCACCGCCCCGAGCTCGAGCAGATCGTCAACTCCGAACTCGACCGCGCTCTCAGCGCGATCATCGTCGAGCGGATCGCTGCCCGCAACGGAGCCGCCCACGTCGGCGAGCTCGTGTCTACCACGGTGGACATTCCGAACGAGCGCCCGCCGCGTGAGCTCTGCTCGAACTGCCACGAGCGTCCACGCCTCGCTGGTCGCACGATCTGTTCGCGGTGCAAGGGTCGCCGCGAGTGGCAACGTCAGCGTGAGCGGCGGGCGGAACGGCAGGCGGTCACGGCGATCGTCAACCAGGAGCCTCCCCGTCCCGACGTCACCGCGTAGAAACCGTCGACCGGACCCGTCGGTTCGCGCCGTGACGAGTCCGGCCCGGCGACGACGGTTCCGACCCGGAACGGTTCGAGCCGTCCGCAGGCCGCCTTGCAGCGCCCCGACCACGGGATCACGGCCGCCGAGCTCGCACGGCGGATCCCGCCTCGCGCCCGCGTCGAGCCGATCAGCGCGGCCCATCCCGCGCCGGCGCTTGCAGGAGGATGCCGGCGCCGGCGCAGGATGGCAGGTGGTGGGTGGACGCGCCGTTCGACTCGTCGCTCAGTTGATCGCCTCGCTCGAGGCCTCCTGGGGGACAGCAACCCCCTCGTTGCAACTCTCGCCCCAGTACGTGCAAGCTTGCTCGGCGGTGCAGTTGGTGCCGTTGTCCTGGCACTCATTCGGGTCGACGTATGCGATGGGCGGCACGGCCGGCCCCGGCTCGTAGATGTAGTGCGGTGTCGAGATCCCAGTCGGGCCGAACGGCGCGCGGTAGACCACGTCGGGCTTGACGGTCTCGGAGATCGTTGGTGCTGTCTTGGTCTTGCCGTGCTTGTGGGTCTGGGTCGTCTTGCCGCCGGTGACCATGACCATTCCGTTTTCGGACACCAAGTTCGTGTTGGCGGCGACGGCATGGTTGCTCTTGTGGGCCGCGGAACTCGCGCCGCCCTTCTGGTTGACGATGGTCCGGGCGTTCGACGCTGCGGGTGCGATGAGCGCGAGTGTTGCGCCGATCGCGATGAGTGAAGTCCGAGTGTTCATGTGGTAGCTCCCCTTGTCCCTTTGTCGATCGCGTTGTTGCGATCGCTTTCGGGTAGGAGAACGCCGGGCGGTAAGCGCTCGGCTGGGGCGTGGTAACGGCTCGACAAGCGCCCGTTCGGGGCCTGGTGCGAGGCTTGGCAACGTGTTACGTTCGTAGAGTGGACTTTGGGATTCTGGGCCCACTGGCGGCCTGGGACGGTGAGCGAGAGCTTCGGCTCGGGGGTGCGAAGCAACGGTCGGTGCTCGCGGTGTTGCTGCTGCGCGCCAACGAGCTTGTGCCGACGGCGAAGCTCGTCGACGAGCTCTGGGGTGAGCGGCCGCCGCCGACGGCGGTCAAGGCGGTGCAGATTCAGGTGTCCCAGTTGCGGAAACTGCTCGGCGAGGGCGTCCTCCAGACCCGCCCGACCGGCTACATGCTGAGGCTCGGTGAGTCCGCCCTCGATGCGCAGAGGTTCGAGGATCGGCTCGAACGCGGGAGGCGACTGCTCGCGGAGGGTGCTGCGGAGGAGGCAGGAAGCGTGCTGCGGGACGGGCTTGCTCTCTGGCGCGGCCCGCCACTTGCCGACTTCCGTTTCGAAACGTTCGCTCGCAACGAGATCGGCCGTCTCGAAGAGTTGCGCCTCGTCGCGCTCGAGCTCCGCCTCGAGGCCGATCTGGCGCTCGGCCGTGCCCGCGAGATCGTGGGTGAGCTCGAGGCGCTCGTCCGAGATCAACCGCTCCGCGAAAGCCTGCGTGGGCTCCTGATGCTGACGCTCTACCGAGCGGGTCGCCAGGCGGACGCTCTCGTCGTCTACCAGGACGCCCGCGCACGGCTCGTCGAGGAGCTCGGCCTCGACCCAAGCGAATCGCTCCAGCGGCTCGAAAAGGCAATCCTCATTCACGATCCGGGACTCGACCTGATCCCGCATGCCGCCTCCGTCGAGGTTCCGCCGCCGCGCAGGCCGGCGGTGCCCAAGTCACTGATTCGACCTTCACGCGGAGGACCCGAGCTCGTGGGGCGGGAAGAGGAGTGCGCGCGGCTCGACGAGGTGCTCGAGGACGCGCGCGCATCGCGCAGCCGGGCCCTCGCTATCCGCGGCGAGGCCGGTGTCGGGAAGAGCTCGCTCCTGTCCTACGCGACCGCTCGGGCAGACGGCTTCGTCGTGCTCCGGGCGGTCGGGTTCGAGTCGGATGCCGAGCTCGCGTTTTCGGGCCTCCACCAGCTGATGCGGCCGCTGCTCGACCGCCTCGATGAGCTACCCGCACATCAGGCGCGCTCGCTCGGCGCGGCCCTCGGCCTCGCCGCCGCGGAGGAGGCCGACCGGATGACGATCGGGGTCGCCACCCTAACCCTCCTGGCCCTGGCCGCCGAGGATGCTGACCTCCTTGTCGCCGTCGACGACGCCCAGTGGCTCGACAGCGCCTCGATGGACGCGATCCTCTTCGCGGCGCGGCGCTTCGAGGCGGACCGCGTCGCGGTGATCTTCACCGTGCGCGAGGACGGGACAGATTTCTCCACGACGGGCTTCGAGGAGCTCAGGCTCCAGGGGCTCGGACCGGAGGCCACGCGCGCGCTGCTCGCCTCGCAGTCGCCGGTCGAGCTCGCGCCGGAGGTGGCCGACCGTCTTTACGAGCTCACGAGCGGGAATCCGCTCGCCCTCGTCGAGCTTCCCCGCGTTCTCAGCGTCGCCCAGCTCGACGGTCACGAGTCGTTCGAGCAGCCGCTCAACCTGGGTACCCGGGTCGAGCGCGCGTTCCGCGGGCGGATGGAGGCGCTCGAACCCGAGGCGCAGCAGGCGCTCCTGATCGCCTCGGCCAGCGAGTCCGACCGGCTCGACACGATCGTGGCCGCCCTGGCCGAGGTCGGGATCTCCGCCGCGGCGCTCCAGGACGCCGAGGACTCGGGGCTGATCTCGCTCGTCGCCGAGTCGCTGCTCTTCAGGCATCCGCTGGCTCGCTCCGCCGTCTACCACGCGGCGGCGCCCTCGGAGCGCCGCGCCGCGCATGCCGCTCTGGCCCGTGCCCTCGGCGCGCCGCGCGACGTCGAGCGGCGCGCGTGGCATCTCGCGTCGGCCGCGCTCGGCCCCGACGAAGAGGTGGCAGCGGCGCTCGAGAGTGCCGCGAGCGCCGCACGCGAGCGGGTCGGCTACGCCGGCGCCGCGGCAGCGTACGAGCGCGCAGCCCGTCTGAGCCCGGCGGAGGAGCAGAGGCTCCGCCGGCTGCTGGCCGCCGCGGATGCCGCCTGGCTCGCGGGGCAGACCTCGAGGGCCGTGACGCTCCTCGAAGAAGCCCTCGGCGCCTGCCGCGAGCCCGTGATGAGAGGCCGGCTCCTCAACCTCCGGGGCCACATCGAACGGCATACCGCCAATGCCGGGCCGGCCTTCGAGATGCTCACCGAGGCCGCCGAGCTGCTCGACGGAGTCTCGCCTGTCGAAGCCGCCGCCGCCCGCATCGGAGCGTGGCGCTGCTGCTGGCTCCTCGGCCGTGGAGGGTCTCGAGTGCGCGCGAGACCCTGAGCGAGCGAGCCGAGCGGGACGGGGGAATCCAGGAGTTCTTTGCCTCCCTCGCGCTCGGCGCGGAGCTTCGCCTGCTGGGCTCCGACGAGGGCCGGATGCTGCTCGAGCGTGCTGAGGCGCTCGCCGACGAGAAGGGCGACGCGATGTTCGCACAGTCACCTCAGTACGTCTCGCTCGCCGGGATGCCCTCCGAGCACCTCGGGAACCTCGAAACCGGTCTGCGCATCTGCGGGTGGGCGGTCGCCTGGGCGCGCGAGCGCGGGCTCTACGGCGCCCTGCCCGTGGCCCTGATGCGGAGGGGAGGGTTGGAGCGCAGACTCGACCAGTGGAACGCCGCCTACGCATCGTTCTCGGAGGCCGCGGCGATCGCCGCAGAACAGGGATTCGAGACAATTCGAGCTTGACCTGGATCATCGATCTCGCATGGTTCGAGGCGCGGCGCGGCGAGGAAGCCGCGTGCCTCGCGCATATCGCGCAGGCTCGTGGGCTGCGGCCGGAGGTTCACCCGGTCGGGCTCGAGCTCATCGGCGTCGGCACGGCCGCCGACCTCCATCTTGGCCTGGGCCGGGTCGAAGAGGCGATTGCCGGGTACGAGGCGTTCGTTCTGCCGCCCGAGTCCGCGCCTTTTCCCCCTCTACGCGCCAGTACGTCCCCGATCTGGTCGAGGCCTACGTGATGGTCGGTCGCTCCGGCGACGCCGAGAGCCTGATCGAGCCTTTCGCGCAGGCACGTCGAAGCGGACAGGCCTCGAGTCTCGACGAGGCCCGGCTCGCCCGCTGCAGGGGGCTCGTCGCCGACGACGAGACGTTCGAGGATCACTTCACCGACGCCCTCGCCCGCCACGAGGAGACGATCGGCGGGTTCGAGGAAGCGAGGACACGGCTGTGCTTCGGCGAGCGGCTTCGTCGCGTCCGCCGGCGTCGCGACGCGCGGGAGCAGCTGCGCCCCGCCCTCGAGCTCTTCGAGCGATTCGGCGCGGCTCCCTGGGCCGAGCGAACCCGGGGGGAGCTGCGTGCCACCGGCGAGCGCCTGCGGGCCCGCGGGCCCGAGCACGAGGAGCTGACCGGACAGGAGCTGCGGATCGCCGTCCAGGCGGCGGAGGG
The DNA here is from genome assembly GCA_963720045.1 of uncultured Actinomycetota bacterium. Lineage (GTDB taxonomy): Bacteria > Actinomycetota > Thermoleophilia > Gaiellales > Gaiellaceae > PALSA-600. The sequence continues at coordinate 4,860 of CAVREC010000009.1, forward strand.
GAAGACGAACCGGCAGATCGGCGCGACGATGTTCCTGAGCCCGAAGACGATCGAGTTCCATCTCGGGCGGGCCTACCGCAAGCTCGGCATCGGCTCACGGGCCGAGCTGATCCGCCATTTCGCCGCCCAGACCGTCCTGCCGAAGCTTCCCGGCGACACGCAATGACTAGGGAACCCCCCGAAGCGATGTCCGGGGCCTCGGCGGCACGATCCGGCGTATGGAAAACATCGACGGAACGTTGTCAACGGACTGGTGGGAGTGGCATCGCGGCTACGACGAGCCCGGTTCCAGGCTCCAGGTCCGAAACGAGCTAGTCCACCGGCCACATCAGGGCCTTTCTCGACGAGCGAGAGCCGGGCGCTCGGATCCGGATCGTCAGCGTCTGCGCGGGCCAGGGCCGCGAGCTCCTTCCGGTCATCGCCGCTCACCCGCGCAGGGCCGACGTCAGTGCGAGGCTGATCGAGCTCGACCCTCGCAACGTGGCGGCGGCGTGCGAGCTCGTCGAGGAGCTCAGGCTCGACTGGTGCGTCGAGATCGTCTGCGGGGATGCGTCCGTGACCGATGCGTATGCCGGTGCGGTTCCCGCCGACCTCGTCCTGCTCTGCGGCGTCTTCGGCTGCATTCCTGCCGCCGACGTCCAGACCACCATCGAGCGCCTGCCGGAGCTGTGTGCTCCGGGGGCCACCGTCGTGTGGGCCCACCAGCCGCTCGAGCCCGCCCTCGGCCTCGAGATTCGCCGCTGGTTCGAGGAGTCGGGCTTCGCCGAAGAGGCGTTCGACGCGCCCGGTGCGGATACCTCCGCGGTGGGGGTCTGCCGGCTCGTCGCACCGCCTCGGCCACTCGTCCGCGGCGTTCGCCTGTTCACCTTCCCGAAGGAGCCCCACCATGCACACACGCACCCCTGACGCCTCTTGTACGCGCCGCGGACCATGTTACGGTGGCTTCGCTCGGCTCAACCATCCCCCGGAGGGTCCCAGTCCGTGAACGGGTCTCGTGGCGCAGTGGCTCTGCTCGCGGCAAGCGCCGTCGCGCTGCTCTCGCTCGCCGCGGCCTCCGGCGCGACGAGGCCGCCCGCAATCCAGAACGGGGGAACGCTGACCGTCGGCCTCACCACCGGCACTCCGACCACACTCGACCCCGACCGCAACCCGCGGACTCGCGTCACGCGAGGTCCTCCGCACGATCTGCGAGACGCTGTACGACAACGATGCCTCAGGGACACACCGTTCCGCTGCTCGCCTCCGGGCCCGCGACCGTCTCGAAGGACAAGCTGACGGTGACGATCCCGCTCCGGAAGGGGATCCTCTTCAACGACGGCACCCCGTTCAACTCGGCCGCCGTCGCCGCCACGTTCCAGCGCGACATCACGCTTTCCAGGCTCCTCGCGCGCACAGGTCCTCGGGCAGGGCACCACCGTGTCCACCGACGGGCCCTACGACGTGGCGCTACACCTCGCGACACCCAACGTCGCGCTCAGCTTCGGCCTCGTCAACGAGCGGATCATGTCGCCGGCGCAGCTCGCCAATCTCGGCGCGAGCTTCGGCAACGACCCCGTCTGCGTCGGGCCGTTCATGTTCCAGAGCGACGTGCCGGGCCAGAGCGTGACCGTGGTCCGGTCTCCGTACTACTACGACAAGCAAGACGTCCATCTCGACAAGATCGTCTTCACCGCGGAGCCCAGCGACCTCGCCGCCGCCTCGGCGCTCGAGGCCGGCGACGTCCAGGCCCTCGACCAGGTCCCGCAGGACGTCCTGAAGAGCGTCGAGCAGAACGGCTTCAGGGTCCTCGGCCACCTCTCGATCGGGTTCCATTTCATCCGGGATCAACGTCGGCAACTCGAACGGGCAGAACAGCCCGTACTCGAGCCCGGGCACGCCGATCGCCTCGAGCCCCCTGCTCCGCGAGGCGTTCGAGATGGCGATCGACCGCAAGACCCTGAACAGGGTGGTGTTCGGCGGGCTCAACGTCCCGGGCTGCACCCTGATCTCGCCGGCGGCCCCCGACTGGTACGACCCGTCGGTCAAATGCACGCCGTACGACCCCGTCCAGGCGCGAAAGCTCGTCCAGCAGTCCGGCTACTCGAATCCGACGGTGCAGCTCAGCTACGGCTCCGAGCGTCCAGAACCAGGTGCTCGCGCAGTTCATGCAGTCCGAGGAGCAGGCGGTCGGGATCAACGTGACGCTCGACCCGACCGACCCGACCACGCTCAACGCCCGAGTGATCTCCGGCGCGTATCAGACCTACTCTGGGCGCGACCACCCCGGTCAAGAGCGACCCCGACTGGCTCTACGTCAACTTCCTCGGGCCCAACGGGCACACCGTTCAACCCGTTCGGCTATTCGAACCCGCGCGTGACGCTCGATCTCGCGAACAGCCGCAAGGCGGTGAACGCCCAGGACAGGAAGACGGTCGTCGACGACGCGCAGAAGCAGCTGCTCGCAGACCGTCCATGGATCGTCCTCGACCACATCCTCAACCGGGCGGCATTCTCGAACAAGCTGACCGGCGTCCAGGTCTACTCCGACCAGTACCTCCGCGTCGCCTTCGCCGGCTGGACGGCGCCCCCGGCGACGTAGGCCTTCAGCGATGGCGGGCTTCCTGGCCAGGCGCACCGGCACCATGCTGCTCGTCCTGTTCGTCACGAGCATCCTCGTGTTCCTCGGCATCCGCGCCGTGCCGGGAAGCCCCGTCACCGTCCTCTCCGGGCAAGTGCAGGCGGCAGGGTGGAGGCGCCCTCGACCCCAAGCGTGCGGAGTGGATCCGGCACAAGTACCTGCTCGACAAGCCGCTCCCCGAGCAGTACGCGCACTGGATCTGGCTCGTCCTGCACGGTGACCTGGGGCGCGACCAGAACGAGCAGCCGATCGGGCGGATGATCGTCTCCAGGCTCCCGATCTCGCTCGAGATCGCGGCGCTCGCGGTCCTCGTCGGGGCAGTCGTCGGGATCCCGCTGGGGCTCCTCGCCGCCGTCCGCCGCGGCAAACCCACGGACCACGTGACCACCGGTGCCACGGTGGTCGCGATGTCGGTGCCCAACATCTGGCTCGCGTTCCTGCTGATCACCTGGTTCGCCGTCGACCTCCACTGGCTCCCGGCGGGCGGCTACCGCTCCGTCCGTCATCCGCTCGCGAACCTCGACCATCTGGTGCTGCCCGTGATCGTCGTCGCGTACGGCATCGCAGCGGCTGTCGCACGCCAGACGCGGACGTCGATGATCGACTCGCTCGGCTCCGAGTACGTCCGCACCGCGCGCGCAAAAGGGCTCGACGAGTCCGCCGTCGTCGGCCGTCACGCGCTCCGGAACAGCCTGATCACCGTCGTCACCGGTCTCGGGCTCGCGTTCGCGGCGCTCATCACGGGCCTCGGGATCGTCGAGACGATCTTCGGGATCCCCGGGTTCGGACAGCTGACGATCGACGCCGTGAACACCAGGGACTACCCGCTCGTCCAGGCCGTCGTCCTCGTCGGCGCAGTCGCGTACGTGCTGGCGAGCTTCCTCGTCGACGTGGCCTACTGTCTGCTCAACCCGCGGGTCCGCCTGTCGTGAGCACCGGGGAGGCCCTGCCGCTTCGGAGCGCGCGCAGCCGGCGTGCTCGGATCGTACGGAGACGGCTCCTGCGGCGGCCGGTCGCGATCGCCGCTCTGGCGGTGATCGCCGCCTTCGTGCTGATCGCCGCTCTCGCCCCCTGGATCACCCCGTACAACCCCAACGCAACCGACTTCGAGCACGTGCTCGGACACAGTTCCTGGAGCCACCCGCTCGGCACGGACGAGCTCGGACGCGACATGCTCTCGAGGGTCATGGCAGGCGCCCGGGCCTCGCTGCTCGTCGCCGGGCTGGCCACCGCTCTCGCGCTCCTCGTCGCCGTTCCGCTCGGGATCGTTGCCGGCTACCGCGGCGGGTGGGTCGACAGCGTGATCGCGCGGACGACCGACATCCAGCTCGCGTTCCCTGCGCTCATCCTGGCCGTCGGTCTCGCCGCGATCTTCGGGCCCTCGCTCAGCCACGTCACGATCGCGCTGGCCGTCGTCGGGATGCCGCACTTCACCCGCGTCGCCCGAGGAGAGACCCTCGCGCTCCGCGAGCGCGAGTTCGTGAAGGCCGCCGTCGTCAGCGGCGCCGGAACGGCGACGGTCGTCTTCCGCCACATCCTCCCGAACATGACGAGCATTCTTCTCGTCCAGGCGGCGATGCACATCCCCGTCGTGATCGTCGCAGGAGGCGGCGCTCTCGTTCCTCGGCCTGGGCGTGCGGCCGCCGACTGCGTCCTGGGGCGTGATGCTGAACGAGGGGTACACCTACCTCGCGACGGCCCCGCGGCTCGCGCTCTATCCCGGCGCGGCGATCATGATCGTCGCGCTCGCGTTCAACCTCCTCGGCGACGGCCTCCGCGACGTCCTCGATCCGAAGACGGTGCGGTGATGGCAGGCGCGAGGCCCCGCTACGAGCAGCTCTTCCGGCCGACATTCGACGACGCCGAGGCCTACGACCGGTTCATGGGCCGGTACTCGGTGCTGCTGGCTCCTCAGGTGGCCGACGCGGCGGGAATCGCGGCGGGTGGGCAGGCCCTCGACGTCGGCTGCGGCACCGGGGCTCTCACGGCGGAGCTGGCGCGCCGACTCGGGCCCGAGTCGGTCTCGGCGCTCGATCCCTCGGAGCCGTTCGTCACCGCTACCCGTGCGCGGCTTCCGGGGGTGTCGGTGCATCTCGGCGTCGGCGAGGCGCTGCCGTTCGAGGACCGGCACGTTCGACGCTGCGTTCGCGCAGCTCGCACTCCCGTTCTTCGACGACCGGCCTCAGTGGCATCGCCGAGATGGCGAGGGTGACCCGCCCGGGCGGCGTCGTCGCCGACGTGCGAGTGGGCGTACTGGGCCGAGACCCCGCTGTCGCCGTTCTGGCGCGGAGTGCGCCGCCTCGACCCGGATCCGGCCGGGCAGCGCCGGTCCCGCCGCGGGAAGCCGACGGCGGACACTCTTCGAAGAGCGCGGACTTCTCGAGGATCGAGCCGTTCCGGCCACAGCGACGGTGCGCTACGAGCGGTTCGAGGAGTGGTGGGTGCCCATCACGGAAGGCGTCGGCCCGGCCGCGACCTACGCGAGGCAGCTCGGCCCCGAAAAGAAAGAACGGCTGCGCGAGGCCTGCGAGGCCGAGCTGTCCGCCGGGCCGTTCGAGATCGAGGGAGTCGCCGAGGGCGTCCGTGCCGTGGTGCCATGAGCGCCGTGCCCCTTCTCGAGGTCTCCGACCTGTCCGTGCGCTTCGACACCGAGGACGGCTCCGTGTACGCGGTCGACCGCCTCTCGTTCGAGGTGGGGCAGGGCGAGGTGCTCGGAATCGTCGGCGAGTCGGGGTGCGGCAAGACCGTGGCATGCCTGTCGCTCGCCCGGCTCCTGCCCGAGAACGCGACCGTCACGGGCCGCGCGGTGCTGGACGGGGTCGATCTGCTCACCCTCTCGCCGAAAGCCCTGCGTCGAGTGCGGGGCCGCGAGCTTGCCTACGTCTTCCAGGAGCCGATGGTCTCGCTCAACCCGTCGTTTCGAGTGGGCCGCCAGATCGGAGAGACGCTCGAGCACCACCTCGGCCTCTCCCGGTCGGCGGCGCGCGAGCGGACCATCGAGCTCTTGCGCACCGTTCGCATCCAGGGCGCCGAGGAGCGCATCGACGACTACCCGCACCAGCTCTCCGGCGGGATGCAGCAGCGAGTGCTGATCGCGATGGCGCTCGCCTGCAATCCGAAGGTGCTCGTGGCCGACGAGCCGACGACCGCCCTCGATGTGACGACCCAGGCGGTCATCCTCGACGTCCTGCGCGACATCCGCGAGCGGCTGGGGACCGCGATCGTCCTCGTCACGCACAACCTCGGGGTCGTCGCGGGGCTGGCCGACCGCATCCTCGTGATGTACGCGGGCAGGAGGGTCGAGGACGCGCCGGTCGACGGGCTCTTCGACGATCCCCAGCATCCGTACACGATCGGGCTCCTCGGGGCCCTGCCCGGGCCGGGGGCCGGCGATTCCGACCGCCTCCGCGAGATTCCCGGATCCGTGCCGTCGCTGACGTCCGTTCCCGAGGGCTGCTCCTTCTCCGACCGCTGCGAGCGCGTCGACCCGGCCAGGTGCTCGACGGCGCCGACGCTCCGCGAGGTGGCTCCGGGCCACCGCGTCGCCTGCTTCTATCCGGGAGCGGCATGAACGGCACCGAGGGCCTGCCGGCGCTCGAGGTCGTCGATCTCGTCAAGCGCTTCGACGGTCGCGGGCAGCTGCTCTCGAGCAAGGGCGTGGTGCACGCCGTCGAAGGCGTCTCGTTCAGCCTCGCGCGGGGTGAGGTGCTCGGTCTCGTCGGCGAGTCGGGGAGCGGCAAGACGACCGTTGCCAACTGCGTCGTGCGCCTGGTCGAGCCGACGTCCGGCCGGATCGTGCTCGACGGGACGGACATCACTCACCTGACTCCACGGCAGCTCCGCCCGCTTCGCAGAGGGCTGCACATGGTGTTCCAGGATCCGAGCTCCTCGCTCGACCCGCGCATGTCCTGCGGCGCGATCGTCGCGGAGCCTCTCCGCCTCCACCGGCTCGCGCGCGGCCGCGAGCTCGAGGCGCGCGTCGCCACGATCTTCGACGCGGTGGGCCTGCGGCAGGAGTTCCGCCACCGCTACCCCCACGAGCTCTCGGGTGGCGAGCGTCAGCGGGTGGCGATCGCCCGCGCGCTCATCCTCGAGCCGAGCGTCCTCGTCGCGGACGAGCCGGTGTCCGCCCTGGACGTCTCGGTTCAGGCCTCGATCCTCAACCTGCTCCGCGATCTGCAGCGCGGGATGGGGTTCTCGTGCCTCTTCATCACGCACGACCTGGCCACCGTCGAGTTCCTGTGCGACCGGGTCGCCGTCATGTACCTCGGCGAGATCGTCGAGACGGCGCCCAAGGCCGAGCTCTTTCGCGCGCCCCAGCATCCCTACACCCAGGCGCTGCTCTCGGCAGCCGTCGTCGCCGATCCACGACGGCAGCGCGCCACGCGGCCGGTCCTGCTCGAAGGCGAGCTTCCGAGCCCGTTCGATCCGCCCGCAGGCTGCCGCTTCCACACCCGCTGCCCCCTGCACGAGCAGTCGAGGCCACGCTCGGACGAGGAGCGGCCGCTGTTGCGTGAGTTCGCGCCCGGACATCTCGTCGCCTGCCACCTCGTCGAACGCGACGGCGCCGCCGCGCGGCTGCGCGAGCTCACCGCGGCTGCAGAGGCGTAATCGAGCCCGCGGTTCGCAGCGTCTCGTCGGCTCTGAGAAGCCGCGGCGACCGGAGAAGAACTAGGGAACCCCCCGAAGCGATAACGCCCCGGCGCGACCGAGACTCGATCGCATCGACCAATCGCACGGAGAGGAGATTCCAATGAAGACTCTGACTCGCTTGCCGGGGGCACCGCAGGCTATCCCTGGCTCGAAACGCCTCGTGGCTCTCGCCGCGCTGCTGGGTGCGCTGCTGGTTTGGGGCGCAGGGATCGGCGGCGCAGCGCCCCTCGGGCAGGTGACGAAGTTCACCGCCGGGCTGAGTGCGTCCACCGTGATGGGAAGCGCGGGCCCGGACGGAAACATCTGGTTCCTCGAGACGCACAAGGTCGGGAAGATCACGCCGGCCGGGGTGATCACCGAGTACTCGGCCGGGCTGAATGCCGGCAACTCGCTTTTCCGCATGGGCAGTGAGGGCCCCGACGGGAACATGTGGTTCAGCGACCGGGGCACGACCAAGGCGATCGGGCGCATCACGCCCGATGGGACGATCACCGAGTTCAGCACCGGGCTGAACCCGGGTAGCAACCCAGGCCGGCTGCAGTCGGGCCCTGACGGGAACATGTGGTTCGTCGACCAGGGCACCACGAAGGCGATCGGGTTCATCACGCCCACCGGGCAGATCAGTGAATTTGCTCTCAGCCCGACCAGCAACCCGAACAGCGTCCGGACGGGGCCGGATGGCAATGTCTGGTTCACCGACCAGGGCACCCCGAAGGCGATCGGGAGATCAACCCGACCACGCACGCCGTGCAGGAGTTCAGCGCCGGCCTGAACACGGGAAGCGTGCCGCAGATCATCGAGACAGGCTCTGACGGCGGGATGTGGTTCAGCGATAACGGCACCCCCTCGGCAGTCGGCCGGATCGACCCGACGACGCATGTGATCCAGGAGTTCAGCACCGGCATGACTCCAGGTGCCGCCCCGAACGGGATCACGCTCGGCGCGGACGGCAACATCTGGGTCGTCGAGACCGGGACCGGCGGGATCGGCAGCATCACCCCGGCCGGCACGATCAGCGAGTACCCGGTCGGCGTCGCCAGCGCGATCGCCTCAGGCGCGGACGGCAACCTCTGGTTCGGCACCACAGGGGCGGTAGGGCAGTTCGGAATCGGCGCGCCCGCGGCCTCGGTCACCGCGCCGGCCGTCACCGGCAGCGACGGCGTCGGCGTCCCGCAGAACGTGCGCGGGCGACACGTGGTCGACCTGGGCCGGGCGAACAGCCCTCACACGACACCTACATCGCCGACGGCTACGACTGGTTGCTGGACGGCCAGCCGATCGTCGGCGCAGACACGCAGTCGTACACACCCACGCCTGCGGACGCCGGGCACCAGCTCTCCTGTACTGCAACTGTCACCTACTCGCTCATGCAGGTAACCGTCTCGGCAACGGCCCTTCCGTCCAGGTGAAGGGCGCAGCCGAGCAACTCACCGACCTTCTTACCGCCGTGACAGGGGTCGGCCCCGGATCGAGCCTCGCCGACAAGGTGCAACAGATCCAGAGCTACGTCGGGGCCAACGACGTGGTCGACGCATGCTCACTGCTCGGCGCGTTCAGCAACGAGGTGAACGCACAGACCGGCAAGAAGCTCAGTGCGGCCCAGGCGGCCTCTCTCATCACCCAGACACAGCACATCGAGGCCGCGCTCGGCTGCTAGTCGGAGCAGCTGGCCGAAAGCGAAGTCGAGATCGGGAGGCCCGCCTGGCGGGCCTCCCAATCAAGGTCGCTCTCAGGGCGATGCCACGACCTTCGAGCCTGGAGCGACGGTGAGGAGTCTGGGGGCGACTGCGCGGAGCTCCGGCCGGGCTCCGGCGCCTGCGTTCCGCCCGGGATCAGGTGCTAGATTTCGCCGCGGCCTACAGGATGTCGTGAGACGGTCGGCGAGGCGGGTCGATACGAAGGCGAGGGTGACGAAGCTGACTGCGGTCTGACCCTCACGGAAATCGGGTTTGTGGCCGCTCTCGTCTTCGCGGCGCTTCGCTTCGACGTCCCTGTGAGCCTCGGCCGTGTCGTCCCAGGCATTCTCGGGCATCGCGTCCAGCCGCCCCCGTGACCTAAGGACTTAGGAGAAGCCATGGCCCTGCTCTCGCGCGAATTCATCGCCGTTCCCGACGACCGCAAGCATCAGATCCTCTTCAAGTGGCCCGATCACGAGATCCGCCGCGGCTCGCAGCTGATCGTCGAGCCCGACATGGAGGCCGTGTTCATCAACGCCGGCCAGGTCGTGACGACGCTCGGCCCCGGCAAGCACCGGCTGACCGAAGGGGACATCATCGCTCTCGGCGTCCTGATCGACGCGGCCACCGGCGGCAACGCGTTCAAGGCCGAGCTCTTCTTCGTCGGCACCCATGAGTACGTCGGGCAGAAGTTCGGCGGGCGGATCGACGACATCCAGGATCCCCAGTCGCAGCTGCTCGTCGGGATGCGGGTGTTCGGCGACTACTCGCTGCAGATCATCGACCCCACCACCCTGATCCTCCAGATGACCGGAACCGTCGACGTCGCCGACAACGACCAGGTCACCGGATGGTTCGCGGACCAGCTCCTGAAGTCGATGCGCAAGCTCGTCGCCAAGCAGGTGATGAGCGGGGCGTGGCCGGTCGTCTCGACCTCCGCATTCACCGACGAGATCGAGGCGGGGACGATCGAGAGTGTCAACGAGGTGCTCGCCTCCTACGGCGTGAAGATGATCCGTCTCGGCAACTTCGACATCTCCCTGGTGCCGGAGGACGCGGCGAAGCTCAAGCAGCTCGCCGAGGACATCAAGCGCTCGCAGATGGCCGGCGGCTACGCGCAGATGGCGCAGGTCGAGATGATCCGCGGGGCCGGCGAGGGACTGGCCCAGGGCGGCGGCGACCAGGCGGCCTTCATGGGGATCGGAATGGGCGTCGGCAACATGGCGATGACCCCGCCGCAGGCCGCACCGGCGCCGGCACCGATGCCTCTTTCGCCGCAGGCACCGGCGGCCGGGGACGCGGGCGCGACCGCGACGCATCCGTGCCCGTCCTGCCAGGAGCCCGTGAACGCCGGCGCGAAGTTCTGCGCCGGGTGCGGGGCAGCGCAGCCCCAGACACGTCATTGCACGAACTGCGGAGCCGAGATGAGCGGCGCGAAGTTCTGCAGCGAGTGCGGAACCGCGGCAGCAGAAGGAGCCTGAACCGATGGCCGAAGAACGCCTGCAGTGCAGCTGGTGCAACGCGCAGAACCCGACCTCGGCGACGAGCTGCGGGACCTGCGGGGCACCACTCAACGTCGCCGACGTCGTCACCGAGTCCGGTTGGCGCTCGGCCCCGCGCGTGCGCGACGCGACGACGTTCGGCTTCTCGCAGTCGACGTGTGAGCTCGAAGGCGAGATCGTGCCGGCGATCACCGATCAACCTCGCAGGCGGCGACAGCCTCTTCTTCGAGCACCACGCGCTGCTCTGGAAGGAAGAGAGCATCCGGCCTCGGGATGCTCAGCACCGGCGGAGGGATGAAGAGGATGTTCGGCGGGATGCCGTTCACGATCACGACTGCAACCGGCCCTGGGCACATCGCCTTCAGCCGTGACTCTGCCGGTGAGCTCGTCGTGCTGCCGATCGGCCCCGAGCACGAGATCGACGTGCGCGAGCACGCCTTCCTCGTCGGCTCCCATTCGCTCAACTACTCCTTCGAACGGATCAAGGGCCTCGCGAATGCGCTCCACGGCGGCTCGGGCATGTACCTCGAGCGCTTCACGTCCGCGAGCGAGCCGGGTCTGCTGATGCTCCACGGCTCCGGGAACGTCTTCCAGCGGACGCTCGGGGCGGGCGAGTCGATCTACGTCGAGCCCGGCGCCTTCCTCTACAAGGACTCGACGGTCAAGATCGAGACGCACAAGGAGGATGGGGTGAAGACCTCCGGCCTCGGCGGCCGCATGTATCTGGGGCAGCTCACCGGTCCGGGCCGCGTCGGGATCCAGTCGATGTACCACCCGCACGGAGGGGAGCACGGGAAGGAGGACGAGTGAGCACCACTCTCACCTCGTGCGCCTGGTGCAACGCGCAGTTCCCGGTCGAGCTCACCTCGTGCCCGCGCTGCGGGGCGGGGGCGGATGTCCGCGCCGTGGTGGACGAAGGCGGCTGGGAGGAGGCGCCGGGGATCAAGGACATGGCCGAGCTGCAGCTCGGGCGGTCCCACGCTCAGATCGAGGGACTGATGGTCCCGGTCGTGGACGTCGATCTCGCCGACGGCGACAGCGTCTTCTGCACCCACGACAAGCTCCTCTGGCATGACGGCACGGTGAAGCTCTCGACGAAGAAGTCCGGCTTCTTCAAGTCGCGGCGCTCGGGCATGCCGCTGACGTTGATGGCGGCCACGGGCCCGGGCCGGATCGCGTTCAGCGACAACCACGCCGGCGAGCTCGTCGCGATGCCGCTCGACGCGGGGGACGTCCTGGTCGCCCGCCAGCACCACATGCTGCTCGCCACGGGCAACGTCGACTACGACGGGCACAACATCAACCTCTGGTACCAGATGAAGAACGGCGACGACACCGAGACCGAATACCCCGTCGGCAACTTCGAGCGGTTCACGGTCCCGAGCGGCGAGCCCGGCCTCGTGTTCGTGCACGCCGCCGGCAACGTGTTCATCCGCAAGCTCGGAAACGGCGAGGTTGTGGATGTCGCCCCGCACTCGCTGCTTGCCTGGCGCGGAGCGCTGCAACATGGCCTGATGATCGAACGCAAGGGGTTCTTCAACGGCTACAACCACTACCTCTCGGTACGGGTGGCGGGTCCCGGAACCGTGTGGATCCAGAGCGGCGCGATGGGGAAGACCCAGGAGCACTCGAGCATCAGCGGCGTCGGCCCGAACACGTACATCCGCGACATCTGAGTGGCGAGAAGCCGGTGTTCCTGACCTTCGCGCTGGGCGCCTACGCCGTCGGCGGAGTGATCTTCGCGCGGATGGTCGCCGGCCACCTCGCCTGGAAGTGGAAGTCGCAGTTCGAGACCAGGCCGCAGGTGTGGGACTGGCTCGCCGGCTGGTGCGTCGGCATCCTCGCCTCCTGGCTCTGGCTGCCGGCCCTCGTCTTTCGCGGCCTTCCCCGGGTGCGGATCCCGGCGATCGGAGCCGAGCGCAAGGCGCGGGAGCACGAGCAGGAACACCGGCTCGAGGAGGCGAAGCAGCGGATCGCCGAGCTCGAACGCGAGACTGGTCTGAGCTAAGACGCAGCGAGGCGTTGGCGGGTGCGCCGGGCGAGCGGGATGATCTGCTTGCGGTCGTAGCTGTCGAGGGCCTCGCGGAACGCGTCGGCGGCCTCACCGCGCCGGCCCGAGGCGTCGAGCACCTCGGCCAGGTCGTAGAGCGCGTTCCCCCGAGAAAGGAGCGAGTCCGTCCGCAGCGAGTACTCGACCGCTTCGCGGGCGAGGCGCTCTGCCTCGGTGTGCTCTGCTCGTGACGCGTGGACGAGGGCCTGCGTCTGACGCCAGACCTGCTGGGTCAAGATGTCACCGGGATCGCCGAGCTCACGGCCGCGCTGGGCCGGCAACTCGGCCTCGTCGTAGCGGCCGAGCTTGCAAAGGGCGCGGCCGAGTATCGGAGCGTAGGTCGAGAGCTCGCCGAAGTTGCCGACCGCCTCGAGCGCATCGCAGGCCTCGCGCAGGTAGGCGGCAGCCGCCTCGTAGTCGCCGGAGACGAGCGCGATCTCGCCCAGGAACTCGCCGATGTTGTTCATGCCGAGCTCGCGGACGCGTTCCGCGGCGGGAAGTGCGACCGCCCAGGCCTCCTCGATCCTGTCGAGCATCGCGAGCAGCAGGCCTCGCAGCACGAGACTCCCGGGATACGGCTCGTCGGCGAGGACGGCGTCGAGCGTGGTCAACGCCTCACCCGCCGGCCGCGGCCCTTGCGCGAGGGCCACTGCCAGCATCATCGTGTGGCTGCCGGAAACCGGACGACCGGCACGGCGGATGTGACGCAACGCGGTCTCCATCGCTTCGCCCCAGTCCTCGTAGCGTTGCCGCACGTTGGCGACCCACGCAAGCGCAGTCCAGACGCGGGCGAGGCCGTCGTCGTCGGCAGTGGCCTCGAGTAGCGGCAGCGCCACTCGGGCACGCAGCTCGACCTCGTCGGGGGAGCCCGGGAGGCTGTTCATTCGCGTGAGTGCGGCGACCGTTCGCGCGAGGGCCGCGTCGGCGTCGTTGTCTCCTTCCGCCGCGCGCTCGGCGGCAGCATCCGCAACCGCGACTCCTCCCGCGACGTCGGTCCAGTAGAGCGCTTGCGAGAGGTCCAGCTCGAGGCGGAGGTCGAGCCGATACGGACGTGTCAGGGACAGCGCGCGCTCGAGCAACCCGGCGCTCGCACGAGAGTCGCCGCGCCAGAAGGCGCGGTCGCCCGCGGCGCCGAGGCGGTCTCCGGCCGCGAGCGCGAGCTCTCGGTTGTCCTGCCCGAGCTCGGCGAGGTAGCGGGCCGCCTGTTCGAGGTGGTAACCGAGGATCTCCTCGAGCTCGACGAGCTGCGGCCCCTGCGTTTCGAGCCAGACGGCGAAGCGTTGGTGCAACTCGGCGCGGAGTGCCTTGGGGAGGGCCTCGTAGGCGGTGTCGCGGATGAGCAGGTGCTGGAAACGGAATCCGTCCTCGCCCGGCAGCTGGGAGCGGTCGGGTCGGATCACCTGCCGGCGCACGAGCGCGGCCAGCCGGGACGAGACCTGGGTCTGATCGGAGACGAGCGCCTGCACTGCCCCGCGGTGGAAGATCTCGCCCTCGACCGCTCCACACTGGAGCACTCGCCGCTCCTCCTCGTCGAGTTGGTCGAGACGCATCGTCAGCAATGCCTTCAGGGTCGGCGGTACCTCCACCGCCTGGTCCTCATGCGCGATCGCCAGCATCTCCGTGATGAACAGCGGATTCCCACCCGCTGCGTGCGCGATCCGCTCGTGCAGGCCGGCAGCCACCTCATCGCCGATCAGGGCATCGGCTTCCTCCGGAGCCAGTGGGTGCAAACGCAAGGGCGCCGGCCAGGACGGACGACGCTCGAGAAGCTCTGGCCGGGCCATGCCGAGCAGCAAGAGCGGCGCTCCTGCGGACAGCAGGGCTGTCGCCTCGACCAGGTCGAGAAAGGTCTCGTCGCCCCACTGGAGGTCGTCGAAGACGCAAACGAGCGGCGCCTGCTCTTCGAGTAGCTTCCGGAAGGCCCACCCGATCTCATCGGCACCCGAGCCGTGATCGCCCTCCCCGAGCAGCGAACGGATCGCCGCCGCAGCCGCTGGATCCGAGGGCATCGCCTCGAGCTGCTTCACCACCTCGACCACCGGCCAGTAGGTGATCCCCTCCCCGTAGGGCAGGCAGCGGCCGCGCACCACTCGAGCCCCGATCCCGGCGAGGGCCTCCGACACGAGGCGGGACTTTCCGACGCCTGCCTCACCGACCACCGTCAGCGGCTCGCAGCGGGCCTCCGTCCTCACCCGCTCCCACGCCGCCACGATCTCGGCAAGCTCCCTCCGGCGGCCGACGAATCGCGACGTGTGGACGCGCTCCGGAGCCTCGAGCACCGAGACGAGCCGCCACGCCGGCACCGGCTCCGACTTCCCCTTCACCGTCAGCGGCTGCAACGGCTCCGTCACGACCGCATCACGCACGAGCGCGTACGTCGGCTCGCCGATCAGCACCTCGCCGGTCGAAGCAGCCTGCTCGAGCCGCGCGGCGACATTAACGGCATCCCCGGTTGCAAGCCGCTCTTCCGTCCCGGTCACGACCTCGCCCGTGTTGACCCCGATCCGTCCGTTGATCCCGAGCTCAGGAAGCGCGCCACGCATCTCGACTGCTGCGCGGCAGGCCCGCAGCGCATCGTCCTCGTGCGCGGCAGGGATTCCGAACACCGCCATCACCGCATCGCCGATGAACTTCTCGACCGTCCCGCCGTGTGCCTCCACGATCGTCTTCATCCGCTCGAAGTAACGAGCCAGCAGCCCTCGAAGCGCCTCCGGATCGGTCTGCTCGCCGAGCTCCGTCGAGCCGCTCAGATCGCAGAACAGCACCGTGACCGTCTTGCGGACCTCCCGCGACGGCCCGGCCCCGGCAGCGGACGCGCCGCATTCCGGGCAGAACCTGAACGCGGCGGGGGATTCATGACCGCAGTTCGCGCAGACCAGCACGAACCGACGTTAGAGCATCGGAGGCGAGGCCGAACGAAACGCCCTATCCCCGAGCCTGGGGATTGCTCAGCGGCGTGAGCGCCTGGGGGTGGGCCCGGCGGTTGGCGGGCCCGCGAGCGTCCGCCCTGAAGCTTGCGCCGTTACCCGCGTAGCCGGCACGTCCTGGCCCAGGGGGAGCGATGAATTATCAGGTTTCCTGATATAAGGCTGCCTGAGTCAAGTGCGTCGTTCTCTAATCAGGAGGGTTGAAACGATGTCAGGGTCCCTGAGATACGCGAAACAGCGTCGCGGGCAGGTCCTAGCGGTTTTCGGTCTCGGCGCGGTTGCAGTGCTGCTCGCGGTCGGGGTCTTCACGACCAGTGCTGCTTCATCGACACAAGCACTCACGGCGCCGACGTGGTCGATTCCGGCGCGTGCGGTCGTGACGCCCGCGATTTCGTGCGCGGCAATACCGACGAGCTTCCAGCAGCTCGACGCAGCTCCGACGAGCATCACTTCGGCGGCGGTCGTCGGAACCGACGGGGCGGCGTACTGCGACGTCAAGGGTTGGATCGCTCCCCAGACGCAGTTCGAGGTGAAGCTTCCGACCACCAGCTACCAGGGTCGCTATCTCCAGCTGGGCTGCGGGGGGAACTGCGGTGTCGTGAGCTTCGGCATCGAGGCCGCCGACGCCGCCGCGCTGAGCGGCAACACCTTCGCGGTTGCGACCGACAACGAGGGCCACACCTCGACCGGCGGCGTTGACGTCTGGGCCGCGGGCGGCGAAGCGAACCCGCTCAGGGCCCAGTTCGGGTACCTGGCGAACCACCTCACCGCGATCGTTGCGAAGTCGCTGATCCAGACGTACTACGGTCAGCAGCCGGCCTACTCGTACTACGTCGGCTACTCCGACGGCGGACGTGACGCGGTCCAGGAGGCACAGCGGTACCCGGGCGAGTTCAACGGGGTCGTCGCCGGGGCTCCGGCAATCATCATCACCTACGCCATGGAGAGCTTCCTCTGGGCCGCCAACAAGCTCACAGACAGCGCGGGCAATCCCGTGCTCGGCACGGCCGACATCAACAACCTCCACAACGCTGCGGTCGCGGCGTGTGACGGCACCGACGGCGTCGTCGACGGCCAGATCAGCGATCCGCGCCTCTGCAGCTGGGATCCGGTTGCGATTCAGTGCTCGGCGACGCTGACGACGAACTGCCTCACGCCGGCCCAGGTCGCCGCGGCCCGGGCGATGTACGCCGGACCGACGACGAGCGACGGCAAGTACCTCTGGCCGGGCGGAGAGGCCTACGGCTCCGAGGCCGCCTGGCCGAGCTTCGCGGGGGCCGGCAAGGCCCTCGGCGGATCGTTCACCAAGTACATGGCCTTCCCGCAGGATCGTCCAGCCTCCTATACGTGGTCGGACTTCAAGTTCGACCTCGCCACGTGGGAGGAGATGAACGACATGTCCGCGGTCTACAACTCGAACAACTTCAACAACCCGGATCTCTCCGCCTTTGGTGCGGCCGGGGGCAAGCTGATGGTCTGGCAGAGCTGGCAGGACGAGGCAGGAGGCCCGTGGTCTGTTCCGGACTGGTATGCGCAGCTCGAGGACGCCGCGGGAGGGCTCTCGAACCTTCAGCAGTACGCACGCCTGTTCATGCTCCCGGCGGGCTCGCACGGTCAGGCCGCGGCGGGATCGATCTACTCGATGGCGCTCGTTCCGGGCATCGTCAACTGGGTCGAAGGCGGCCAGGCCCCGAACAAGCTGGACGCGGTGCAGTCGACGGGCACGACGGTGACGAGGACCTATCCCGTCTACCCGTTCCCGGCGAGGGCGAACTACAGCGGAACCGGTGACGTCAACGACGAGGCGAACTGGGTCTCGCTGACGCCGTCGCCCCTTCCGGACGACCACTTCGCGTGGCTCGGCGACCCGGCGCACGGGAATGGCCACGGCCAGAACGTGGTCGGCCACGGTAAGGGCAAGGGCTGATTCACCGATTCGGTGGGCCGGCGGGCGTGATTCTGCGCCCGCCGGCCCGCGTCTCTATCCCGTCAGCGATCGAGACGCCGTCGGGGCGCCCCGAGAAGCAAGCGGTAAAACACCCTCCTCTCACCCCGCACGCCCCGGCCCACCGTGGTTGACGAGGCCGGAGCTCGATCTCTTCAGCAGTGGGTTGAGCAGCCGGAAATCACTCGAAAGAGCCAACCGGGCGATCAACCCCGCGGGCCGCGGCGTCGATTGAGAGGGGGTGGCGCCGTCACCACTCCCTGTGTACACGGGGCCCTTCGGGCCCGAGCAGGCCGAGCGACTTCTCTGGCGGGCGGGTTCGGGCCGCGGAGGGGGAGGCCGAGCACCTTGCCGCTGGCTCGGCACTGCTCGTCCATCCGCCGAGTGTCGACGACTCGTCGGCAAGACGCCCCTCAACAACGGGCACCCGCTCCAGCCGAAGGACAACTCGGGGATCCACCTCTGTGGCTCGACAAGATGGTGCGCACTGCGGCCGTCGTCGAGCGATGGCGTTGATCTGGCACGACTGGTTCGCGACCTCGAACGAGACCGTCGGCAGCCAAAACTGATGCTCGAGCAGAACGAGCTCTTCCGCCAGATCGGGCTCGGGCGTTTCGGCTGACGAACGGGTGACGATCAATCCGGCGATGCTGCTCTACCTCAACGGGCTGAACTCAAGGGCTCGCCGAACGAGAACTACGGCCGCGAGATGATGGAGCTCTTCACGTCGACTGCCGGCGACACCGAGACCGACGTCCGTGAGAACGCACGGGCCCCCGGCTGACGCGACTGAGAAACGGCGCCGGATTCGTCGATTTCGCTTCAAGGCCGAGAACCACGACTCGGCGATAAGGACTTCGCAGAACTCCGCTCTGCGTCCAGCATCCGGCGCACCGGCTACTTCGTGAATCTCCTCCGTCCCGGTCGAGCCCGACCCGAAGACCGCGGCGGCGCTCGAGAAGCTCTACGTCAGCTCCGGCTGGCAGATCCGACCGGTCGTGGCCGCGATCCTCCGGCATCCGACGTTCTACGAGGGCCCGAGGATGATCAAGTCGCCGATCGTCTATACCGCCGGCCTCCTGCGGCAACGCGGCGACCGCGTCGAGACCGGCGACTGGGTCTGGCTCGACGCGATGGCCGGCCAGCAGCTCTTCTACCCACCGAACGTGAGCGGCTGGGACGAGACGCGCTGGCTCGACACCTCCACCTTTCGCGCCCGCTGGCTGATCGCGCGCCGCGCCCTGCAGAAGCATGCGACGAATCCCGGCCAGATCACGGCCGGTGCCCACCAGCCGGCCGACCCGGTCAAGCTCGTCGACCGGGCGCTCGGCTGGTGGGGGGACTCCAGGTCTCCCCGCAGACCCGGAAGGCTCTCCTCGATTACGCGCAGAAGACCATGGCTTCCGCCATCGCCGACCCGGACAGGCAGAAACAGTTCCCGGTGATGGCCTACAACGCCCTTCGCCATCTCGCAGCGCCGTCTCGCCGGAGATGCAGACCGCATGAGCGAGGCCGCCCGATGACCCATCACTGCCGCGAGTTCCACGCGCTCGATCGCTACCTGCGCCAGGGGATCGCCGAGGCCGGTCGCGGCCTGCCCGCGATCGAGAACGGGATGCCCACCCCCGCCGGGGACCGGCCTCGACCGCCGGACGCACGGCGGCGATTGCGGTGCGCTCGGCGGTTCTCATCGCGGCGCCCGGCGGGACCGCGGCCCGTTCGGAGAGCGGATCGGCGCCGGCTCCCCATCGGGGCAGAAGAGAAGGTCGCAAACGGCGTACTCGTCACCCCGGCTCCAGGCCTCGAGCGGAGGTCGTCGAGCAGCTCGTGTGCGTCGTGCATCGACCCGAGCTCGCTGCTCGCGCCGGGAGCGGCGGAGACAGCTCGCACTCCTGGTACGTGCTCTTCCTTCGTGCCGACTCCCCATTTCCTCACGACCCCCTGAACGCCGGCCGAAGAGCCTTGGCACCGAGGCGGTAGCCTTGCCGCTTGACAACCCGTCGCGGTACCTCGAAAGTGGTGCTTCGGCATTAGATAGGCACGGACCTACGAAGGACGAAAGGAAGGCACACGCTGACCGGCAGAGCTCAACGCATCGGGATAGTCGCCCTGATCGCCGCCGCCGCGCTGCTCGTGGCTGCGGCAGCCGAAGGCTCGGGCGGCGCGACGATCGCCTCCGCGCCGGCGGTGACCGCCGGCGCCGCCACAACGGGGAACACGGCGACCGACCCGACCTCGCAGGCGAGCCAATCCGATGTGACCGGGTGCTGGATCGACCTCGAGTACTGGCGCGTGCCCTTGACGGTCGGCGACAAGGTCACGGTCGCGGGAAGCGCCGTCTCACCCGCCTACAACGTCGAGCTCGGCGTGTTCCCGGCGGGGACGTCCGACGCGAGCATCTCCTCGACCGCCGCGATCAAGACGGTGCTCCTCTCCCACGTGCCGATCAAGTTCACGGCGACCGCGACGGGGAGCTACCCGATCGTCGTCGGCCCGAACTGTTACAACGGCGTTGACGGGCCGTTCGACTTCACCGTCTCGGTCGTCCACAACCCGTCGGGCAACACGGCGACCGTGAAGCTTCCGAAGCTCGGCCACATCGCGCCGAGCGGAGCGATCAAGGCCTCCGTGCGCACCTCGGACGGAACGCCGATCACCGACCCGAAGCTCGTCCTCGAACTGCTCGGCACCTGGGGCGGTTCGAGTCATCTGCTCGCGAGGGCCTCACCGAGCAAGGGGTCGGCGAGCTTCGCCTTCCACGTGCCGGCCTCGCTGAAGGGGACTGCCGTTCAGCTTCAGGTGACCTCGCCCGCGAGCGACTACAGGCCCGTGTCGAGCGCAGTCCTGAAGGTCGCTATCTCCTAGCTGCTTTGCGGCGGGGGCCGACGGGGACCATCCCGTACATGCGCCCGTACCCGACGAGGTAGAGCCTCTTCGTGTCCGCGACGACGGGAGAGTACTTTCCGTCCGGGTAGCTCCAGACGGGCTTTCCGGTGCGGGCGTCGAGGCCGTAGGTGCGCTTGTTGAAGGTCGAGAAGTAGACGATCCCGTCGATCACCGTCGGCGCCCCCGAGATCGGCCCGTTCGAGGAGAACGTCCAGATCGTGTCGCCCGTCGCTGCATCGAGGGCGTAGAACGTCCCGTCGTAGGAGCCCACGTACACGCGCTCGTCCCAGACCGCCGGCGAGGAGTAGACGTAGCCGCCGGTCGAGTGCGACCAGACGAGATCGCCGGTCCGGGCGCCGTAGGAGTAGACCTTGTCGTCGGTGTTCCCGATGTAGACGCGGCCGTAGGCGACCGCCGGCGTCGAGTAGAACGTGCCGAGCGAGAACGAGCCGAAGCGCGTCTGCGCCGAGCCGCGCCAGTCCTCCTTGCCGGTGACGGCGTTCAGCGCGTAGACGTGGCCGTCGTAGGAGCCGACGACGACGTCTCGCCCGTCGACGGCAACCGAGCCCTTGACGGGGCCGCCCGTGTGGAACTTCCAGCGGACACGGCCCGTGCGCATCGAGAGCGCCCAGATGTCGCCGTTCCAGTCGCCCACGTAGACGAGCCCGCGGAAGACGAGCGGCGAGGACTCGTTGGGACCGGTCGTGCGGCGCCAGAGCACCCGGCCGGTCGTCGCGTTCAGGGCGACCACCTCGCCGTCGGTGCCAGGCACGCCGCGGTTGCAGCTCGGATGCCCGATGAAGGTCTGGAAGACGATGTGCCTCGCCACCGCCGGCGACGACCACCCGCAGCGTCCCGATTTGAACTGCCAGATGGGCTTCCCGGTCTTCTCGTTCAGCGCGAAGAACTGCCCCCAGAACGTCGTCAGGTAGAGCTTCCCGTAGGCAATCGCGGGCGGGAACTCGAGGAGCGTCCGGCCGTGGAACGTCCAGATCGTCCGGAAGGGCGGCCGAAGCGCGATCCCGCTCGGCGCCCGCAGCCGCTGCCCGTCGTAGCCCCACATCGGCCACACGACACCCTCGGGCTTCACGGTCACCTTGACCGGTGGCAGCGCCGTCGTCGTGAACTGGACAGAAGAGGAGCCCTTGATGTTCGCGCTCTGGTGCAGCCGCAGGACGACGACGATCCCGATGACGGCGGCGAGGATCAGGGCGGCCGCCGCGCCGCCGATCAGGAGGCGTTTCTTCAACCTGGAGGGCTAGGGTAGCGGCGACTGAGGCGGCGACCAGCGCGTCCCCGTCCTCGGAGGCAGAAAGTCCTCGGCCGCCGTCGCTCGAGCTCGTCCGTTGCCGAGCTGAGACGGTCCGGCGGAATAGTCGAGCGATCGCGGTTGCGCCAGGCTACGCTTTGTCTGTTACATCGTTGTGACAACGACCGAGCATGGCCGCGACGGATACGACCACAGGCGAAGAGCAGTGCGAGCGCGACTCCGCCCTCGAGGCGGCCGCCGCCGCAATCGGCCCGCTTCGCGACCCCGACGGCTGCCTCCTCGCCTGCCCGGACTGCACCTGCAGGCTTCTTCTCGAACGGCGCCGACCCGAGTCCGAGGGCTACGAGCAAGAGGAGCCCCGGTGAGGCTGCGCTCGTCCTAGCCCGACGACGCCGCGGTGCATTGCCGCGGTGAGGTTGCCGCCCCGACATGGGACCGTGACAGGGAGAACAGGTTTGGGGTAACAAGGCCTTCGGAGATCAAACCGGAGGCCTTGGTGTTTCGTGGGGAAGGGGAGGAGCATGGCCCTATCGGCATATCCCGTGGGGAACCGTCAACGAGGCGTTTTCCTCGCCAGGAGCTCGGCGCCCGATGAGCGACGGCCGTCGATCGGATTCGTAAGCACGTTCCCGCCGACGAGGTGCGGGCTTGCGACATTCACAGCCTCTCTCGCCGCCGCGCTCTCGGACCGGAGCCAGATCGGGATCGTCGCCTGCGTCGACGAACCGCTCGAGACGGCCCTCGCCTCGGGGGTCGTCGCCGAGTGGGTGCGCGGATCCGACGAATCCCTCGAGGAGGCGGTTCGGGTGCTCGACAGGTTCGACTCGGTGATCGTCCAGCACGAGTTCGGCCTCTTCGGCGGCGAGGACGGCGCGGACATCCTCGAGCTTGTCGGGCGGCTTCGGACGCCGGTGATCGTCGTCCTCCATACCGTGCTCGAGTGTCCCTCGGCAAATCAGCAATGGATCGTCGAGGAGCTCGTCCGGCTCGCCCGACACGTGGTCGCACAGAGCTCGGTCGCCCGCGATCGGCTCCTCGCAGCGCACGACATCGACCCGGCTCGCGTCACCGTGATCCAGCACGGGGCGACCGCCAACATCGCGCCCGAGATCGTGCCCGATCAGCCGCGGCGGCGGCCGGTGGTCCTCACCTGGGGCCTGCTCGGGCCGGGCAAGGGAATCGAGTTCGCGATCGAGGCGCTCGCCGGGCTGCAAGACCTCGATCCGCTGCCGCGCTACGTCGTGCTCGGTGAGACGCATCCGAACATCGTCCGGCATTCGGGCCAGTCGTATCGGCGCTCGCTCCAGGTACTTGCGGCAGAACGGGGGGTGGACGAGATCGTCGAGTTCGACAATCGCTACCGCGACACACCGGAGGTGCTGGCGGAGATTCGCAAGGCCGACGTCGTGCTGCTTCCGTACCTCTCGCGGGACCAGGTCGTCTCGGGCGTGCTCGTCGAGGCGATCGCGTCTGCCAAGCCCGTCGTCTCGACGGCCTTCCCGCACGCGGTGGAACTGCTCGCGAAGGGGTCAGGGATCGTCGTTCCGCACGAGGACTCGGAAGCGATCGCCGCAGCCGTTCGGCTTCTTCTCACCGACCGGCGGGCCGCCGCAGTCGCCGCGGCGGTCGCAAGGGACCAGGCTGGCTCGCTGACCTGGGAAAGCATCGCATCTCACTACGAGGCCTTGATACGCGATCACGCACGCCCCCGGGTGGTTTCGGCCTGACCCTTCCAGCCCCCGTCGAACAGACTCTTGCGGCGCTGAGCTCGTCTCAGGCCGCGGCCCGGAGCGCGCTCAGCAGCCCTGCGGTCGAGACGCTCGCGGCGCCGACGGCTCGATCGGCGGCTCCGTACGTCACGTAGATCGACCCGTCGGGCCGTGGGATCGCTCCCTGGACGAACACGACGTTTTGCACGTCACCGACCCGCTCCCATTCGCGCTCCGGGGTCATGATCGGCTGCGGGAGCATCGACTTCAGCCGGCCCGTCTCGTGATCGAGCAGCGCCGCCTTCGTGGTATAGCGCTCGTTCCCGTCGCGCTCATGGAAGAGCAGGAGCAGGCCGTCGGCGGTCACGACGGGCGGTGCCCCGGCGCCGACTCCGAGCGCCGTCGGAAGCGGCCGGATGATCGTGTGCTTGTCGAGGTCTGCCATGTGCGCCTCCCAGTAGCCCGCGGGCGGATCGGCGAGCTCGGCCAGCGAGTCGAAGATCGCGAGCTGCATGTTCGGGTAGATGCGATGGATCAGCGCCACGCGGCCGTCGCTCAGGTTGAAGACGATCCCGTCCTTGTCCGGCTGCCCCGGCGGCCCGATCACGGTGCCCGAGCTCTCGACGAGGGAGAAGCGGCCGTCCACGTGGGCGAGGCGATGGATCCCGATTCGCCAGAACTCTCTCGTCTCGGGCGCCGGCAGGTTCGTGTAGGACATGACGAAGTGCCCGTCCCCGTCCGAGCTCACGAAATGCACCCGTGGGTCCTCCCACGCGTAGATCGCCTTCGTCGCGCCTTCGGCGAGCACCTGCTGGAAGCTGTAGCGCCGTCCGTCCTCCGAGGTGAAGACGAGGATGTCCGAGATGTAGTTCAGGAACCGCGCACCGCTGCCTTCGTTCCGGCGGTAGACATCGCGGACGGCGCGCGCGAAGAGATGGAAGCGCCCGTCGTGGAAGACGGCGCCCGCGTTGAAGATCGGGCCGTAGCCCGGCACGGAGCCGTAGGCGACGATCGGGCAGTCCCCGATGCGATGGATTCCGGCTCCCGCCGCTGTCTCCTCGAGTTGACCGGCCATCGAGGGGTCAGAGCCTAGTGGGGTCGCCTGACGGCGCTAGTGTGGGAGGGACGGCGTGAGCGAGCTCTTCGAACGCCATGACTCCAATCCGGTGCTGACCGCGGCTCAATGGCCGGGCCGCGTGAATGCCGTCTTCAATCCGGCTGCGGCGATCGTCGAGCACGAGACGCTGCTCCTCGTTCGGGTCGAGGATCGCGACGGGCTCTCGTACCTCGGGGTGGCTCGAAGCGCCGACGGGCTCGGCGGATGGAGGGTCGATCCCGACCGCTCCTTCCTTCCCGACCTCGAGTCGGAAGTCGAGCGTCACGGGATCGAGGATCCGCGGGTGACCGAGGTCGACGGCGAGTACCTCATCGTCTACACGGGATACTCCGCCGGCGGCCCGCTCGTCTGCCTCGCAGCCACGACCGACTTCCGGACCTACGAGCGCCGCGGCGTGCTGCTGCCGCCCGAGAACAAGGACGCAGCCCTGTTTCCGGAGCGCTTCGACGGGCGCTACGCGTTGCTTCACCGGCCGAGAGCGCTGACTCCGCGTGCCACGGGGGATATCTGGCTCTCGTGGAGCCCGGATCTCCGCTACTGGGGAGCTCACAGCTGCCTCATCCGTGCGGGAGAGTCGGGCGCCTGGGACTCCGAGAAGATCGGGCTCGGCCCGCCGCCGCTTCGCACCGACGAAGGCTGGCTCCTCCTCTACCACGGCGTTCGCAGCACTGCCTCCGGCTCGATCTACCGTGTGGGGCTGGCTCTCCTCGACGGGAAGAATCCGGGGCGCGTGCTCTCGCGATCGAGCGACTGGGTATTCGGCCCCGAGGCTCCGTACGAGCGGACCGGCGACGTCGGCAACGTGGTCTTCCCGTGTGGCTGGGTGCTCGGCGACGACGGTGACACGCTCCGGGTCTACTACGGCGCAGCAGACTCGACCGTGTGCGTGGCGACGGCGAGCCTCGCCGCGCTGCTTGCGCACCTTCGCGCCTGACGCCGCGGCCCCGGCGACCCTCGGCCGTCCGAGCACACCCCCGTGAGCTCTAACCGAGAGTCGCCGCGACCGCGTCGGCGATGACCTTCATCGGACGGCCGGATTTCTGGCTTGCCCGCCGCAACCGGGCGAAGGCCTCGTCCTCGCTGATCCCTTCTTTCGCCATCAGGATCCCCTTTGCACGCTCGATCGTCTTGCGCGCTTCGAGCGCCTCACGGAGCGAGTCGGCCTGGAGCTTCACCTCGTTGAACTCGGCGTGCCGGGTCTGGGCGGCGACGAGCGCAGGGACGACGTCCTGCTCGCGGAACGGCTTTGCGAGGTATCCGAAGACGCCCGTGTCGACGGCCCGGGAGACGAGCTCCTCCTGGCCGAACGCGGTGAGCATCACGATCGGGACCGATTGGCGTTCGAGGATGCGGCGGGCCGCCTCGATCCCGTCGAGCTTCGGCATCTTCACGTCCATGAGGATCACGTCGGGCTCGAGGGAGGCCGCGAGCTCGATCGCCTCGAGGCCGTCGGCGGCCTCCCCGCAGACCTCATACCCGGCCGCTTCGAGCATCGAGCGCAGGTCGAGGCGGATGATCGTCTCGTCTTCGACGATCAGGATTCGTTTCGTGGGCGCGGTCTCGATCATCTTCCGGGCGTCTCCGAGACGAGGCGGATCCTGCTTCTGACGAGCGTCGCCTCGTGGAGGGTGAGCGTCGCCGCCGCGACTCGCATCAGGGCCGCGAGCCGCTCGAGCTCGACGTGGACGAACGGGGCATGATCCTCCCGCACGAGCGCCAGCGCGAGCGAGCCGGCCGGCACGACCGCGACCGAGCCGTCCGGTAGGCAGTTGCGCAGGCTGGGAGGCGCCCACGGGATCCGCCCGTCGGCCGTGAGAGGCTCGCCGCTTGCGAAAGCGGACTCGATCAGCGAGGCCGACTGGCTCTCGACGGCACCCGGCATCTCCGCAACGGTCGAGGCGGCGATTGCGAGCAGCCCCCCCTCGCGGCGGATACACAGCACTCCCGCCTCGGCGAACACGAGGCCGAGCGCGGCATGAACGATCTGGCGGTGCGCCTCGGTCGCATCCGACGCCGAGCTGACACCTTCGCAAGCCCAGGCCATCGCGAGTGCCGGGTCGCGGAGGTCGATGCCGACGCGACGGCCGAGCACCATGGCTTTCGAACCGAGCGAGGCGAGGGCCGCGTCGAGCCTCGGCCCCGAGAGCAGGAGGTCGTCGACCGCGGCCTCGGGGGAGTGGTCGACGACCTCGAGCCCGAGCACGTCCACCTCGTGGGCCGCGAGGTGAGCGGTGACTGCGGCGAGGCTCCCGGGGCGATCGGGGAGCCTCAGCCGCACGAGCTGTGCGCCTTTGGGCGCCCGCGCACGCGGAAGCTCGACCGGCGCGGAGCGGCGGGGATCCTCGCCCGCCAAGCGCGGGTTAGACAGCGCCGACAAGGCGGTCATAGGAGATGCACTCTCCTTCGAGGAGGGCCTGGATGGTGTCGCGGAACACGTATGGGTTCGACTTGTTGACGGAGCGCCAGCGGCGCTCGTCGATGTAGGCGGGAAGGTACTTCACGCTGAGTTGATGGTGGGGCCCGCCGACGAGGCGGCGCATCCTCGTGAGCACGGTGCCGTTCGCACGTGCGAGCTCGGCGTACTCGGGTGGGGTGTGCGCGCCGGCCTCGCGAAGCTCCGCGTCGACGAGGTTGCGAAGGAGCTCGGCGCCGTGCCCGCGCATCGCGGCCCGGATACGGTGTGCGGCGAACCAGGCGGTCTTGTAGCTGCCTCCGAGCGTGCGCCGAAGCTCGTTCGCGGAAAGCCCCTCGGGCGCGTCGAGCATGAGGTGGACGGCGACGAACCACTTCCAGACGGGGAGATGCGAGCTGTGGAAGAGCGTGCCCGCCGTGACGCTGAACTGGTAGCGGCACGAGTAGCAGTGCCACTTCGAGCGGCTCGTGAGCCAGAGGAGCCGCGTCGTCTCGGTGCAGCGTGGGCATTCGACGCCGCCCGGCCAGCGCAGCTCGGAGAGGTAGTCGCGGCACTCCTGCTCGAAGGCGGCGTCGGTGACCGCCTCGGCGAGGCCGAGGCGCGTGGCGACTTCGGAGCGAAGAACGTTGAGATCGGTTGAGTATTGCGTGCGCATACGAAGCTCCTTCGGATCGGGAAGCAAGGGATACGGATCCGGAACCGCGAACGGCTCCTGAGCTACGTCGCTCTCATGAGGCACACATCGCCTCCGGGCACCGCGTCACACGGCACATGCCGGCGTCAACACCGGCCGGCAACGCGGTCATCCACATCGCCGACACCGAAGGTAGCCCAAAGATCGGCCGCTGGCAAATCGGTGCCGATCCGCACATGGGCAACGACGGGAGGGGCGCCGAGCGGCGCCCCTCCGGTTCCCGGCTCAGCTGCGGTCAGCTCTGCGAGTGCGGGCCGCCGGGGACCTCCTGCCGGGGGACCGGTCGAGTTCACGATGTCTGCGACGTGCGAGGAGAGGTCGGCGAGCATCGTCGTCTCCTGCGCGGAGGTGAGCTTGCCGGCCGTCACAGCCGCATCGAGGTGGGACTTCGCGTCGGCGAGGATCGCGGCCTCGAGCCCGGCGACGGTCTTACCCTGCGCCGTCGCGACCTGCGCGAGCGTCTGGCCGCCCTTCAGGTCGGACTGGAGCGCCGAGACGGTGATCCCGAGGTAGGTCGCGACCGCCTGGCTCGCCGGGCCGCCGCCCGGGCCGCCCGGCCCGTGGCCGCCGGGGCCGCCCTTCATGCCTGCCGGCGGGCCCGGTCGAGTTGACCATGTCGTCGACGTGGGCCTTCAGGTTGGCGAGCATCGTCGCCTCTTGCGCCGAGGTGAGCTTGCCCGCCGTGACCGCGGCATCGAGGTTCGTCGTCGCGTCCGCAACGATCGCCGCCTCGAGCCCGGCCACGGTCTTGCCCTGAGCGGTCGCGATCTGGGCGAGAGTCTTGCCGCTCTTCAGATCGGCGCGGATCTGGTCGCTCGTCAGGCCGAGGTAGGTGGCGATCGCCGCCGCACCCGGCGGCCCACCGCCGCTTCCGGCGGGCGGCGTGCTGTCGGTCTTGGCGCCGCTCGCGATTCCGGCGCCGGCGGCGCCGAGGACGAGCGTGGAGCCGATTCCGAGGGCGATGCGATTCCGTCTGTTCATGATGACTCCTTCGGTGGGTGGGGCAGGTCGGGTCGAGCAGGCCACATCTCACTCGCCCGGCCTGAGAGCTCCTTGAAGGCACATCAGGAGAACGCTTGGAGGTTCCTGTGTGCCACCTGTGAGCCGCCGCCCGTCCGGTCGGGCACACTTCCGGGACGGGCGGTTAGCTCAGTTGGGAGAGCACCTGGTTTACACCCAGGGGGTCGGCGGTTCGAGCCCGTCACCGCCCATCGGCGGTAACGAGCGGCGCGCTCGACAAAGAGGCGCCCGGAGGTCGGCGAGATGCCA
Organism: uncultured Actinomycetota bacterium; assembly: GCA_963720045.1. GTDB lineage: Bacteria > Actinomycetota > Thermoleophilia > Gaiellales > Gaiellaceae > PALSA-600. Next base: position 33,588 of record CAVREC010000009.1, read on the forward strand.
ACGAGCGCGTTCACCCGAGGGCGCGTTCGCCGAGATCTACACCGGAATCGGTGGCCGCGGTGGGATGACTAGGTCGGCGAGGGGAACGGCACGACGTCGCGGCGTCTGGGACGCCTGGCTCGCCGTCTCGACTGACAGAAGACCTTGCTCGACCTTAGAGCGCGGTCTGCGCGAGGATCTCGAGCGGGTTCGCCTGGCCGAGCACGATCTGCCAGTGAGCTCGTAGGGTCGGGGATGGAGCTTCGGCGGGAACGCGATCCTGGAAGCAGCCTAGCCGCTCGACGCGGGTATGCGCGCAAGCACGCTGATCATGTCGCCCCGCCCCGGGACGTTCAATCTGTGTAGATGGTAGAGACCGTTCGCGACCGCTCCGTCAGAGGCCCGCTCACGGGCCCGTTGGCGGGTCGCCGTGAAGAGGAATTCGGCGAGCGTCCCGACGAGCGGTGAGTAAACGGGAAGCTCGGCCTGATCGCCGCAGCGTCGCTGAAACAGACCGGGGAGCTCGTGTCTCGAGTCGGCTCGCGCGTCGACTAGTTCCGAAGGTGACCGATCGCACACTCCGATCGGCGCCTCCGTCCCGAAATCGTCGAGGTGTCGACGTACCGTCTTCTGCATCGCCGCCAAGCGGCGTCTCGTCGCAACGTCATCTGGATCAGAACCTCGACGACCGGCCCGCTCATCACGAGGTCGAATGTCTCGGTAAGCCTGGCGTGCTCGATGAAAGTTCGTGAAGCTGAACATCAGACCCAAATCGGCCTCGCGGCGGTCTCGAAGAACACCCGACGAAATGCCCGCGCCGCGCAAGCGATAGCGGCCGCGCTTGTCAACCGCCCAAGATGTTCGCCGGCCACGCATGCGGCTTGTCGCGCTGGTCGTGCGGTCGCGACCACGGTTCCAGCCGTCGCCTTCGCGGCTCGGTGCACGGCGGAAACGTGCTTGCGCCCGGTCGTCTCCAAGTCGAGGTGCACCCTGGTCCGCGGTCGACGAACACGCGGAGCCTCTACAGGGCGTGCCGGCCGTGATGAACGAGGGTTGGAGCAGTACGGCCCGCAGCGGAGGAATCGCTAACGGGGCTGGCACGTCTCTGCATCTGGTGGGACCAACACGTTGACGGTCATGGCCCGGCCCGCCCGCCCTCGACAACTCCTCCGAGCTCATCCTCGGGCGCTGCAAATCGCGGCGCTCTCGCCGGCGATGGCCACTACCCCTCGACACGGCGAATGGCCCGAGGGGCCCACGTCAGCGACACTTCGCGGGGCGTGGCTCAGCTGCTGTCGGAAGGGATGGGACGCTTGAGCTTCGATATCAACGTTGAGCCGAACTGCGCGCTGTACGTGGCCCACGTGGAACCGAGCATGACGACTCTGGGATTCGTTCCGCAGAAGTAGCGCTCGCTGCTAGGGAACGCGGCGAGAAAAACCCTGGTCAACTCGGTCGGCGAGCGACTAGCATCGATTTGCCGTAGACGCCGAGCAGAGGGTGACCGCGAGCGGCCCGGCGGACAGCGTGGCGGCTTCTGGCGAAGAACCGGTACGACAGACGAGTGAACTCATCGCGGATCGCCACTCGAGGCGCGGCGACTGGCCACGATCCCGGTGAGCGACAACATCTATGCGCTCGACAACCCGCCGGCCGGGGCCATCGGTGTCGAGGCGCTCGACGCCGGCGGCAATGTCCTCTATACACACCAGTTCGGCACGGCACCATAGGGCGTCGTCGCTCGGAGACGAGCCGCGGACCTGATCCGTCAGGCCCGCGGCAATGGCATTAAGATGCCCCGTATGCCGAGATCTGTCATCTCCATCTCGTACGCCGACGGTGCCGGAGGGCCCGAGATCGCGAAGCTCGTCGCGGAACGGTTCGGCTTCCGCTACGCCGACGGCGGGATCATCGTCGCGGCCGCCCAGAACGAGAAGATGTTCCCGGAGGCGGTCTCGCTGGCCGAGTCGCGTCACGCCGGACGGCGGATCGAGGTCGACTTCAACCGCTCGGAGTCGACCGAGAGCCTGCGGGCGCTGATCCGCGAGGCGGTTGTCGCTGCCGCGGACGAGGGCGACGTCGTGATCAGCGCGCACGCCGCATCGTTCGCGCTCACAGGGCGGGACGACGTTCTGCGCGTGCTCGTGACGGCGTCCGACGAGACCCGCCTTCGCCGGTTCACCGAGCAGGACGGCGCGGACGCCAAGACCGCCTCCAAACGCCTGAGCGAGTCCGACAAGGGCCGCGCCGCCTATCTCAAGCGGTTCTACGGGATCAGCAACGAGGTGCCGACGCACTACGACCTGATGATCAACACCGACAGCCTCACGGTCGAAGACGCGGTCGACACGATCGCCGGCGCCGCGAAGTAGCCGGGTCCCGGCCCGGGACATAGACGAGGGCTATGGTCTCTTTAAGAGACTATTGTCTTCTGGGGAGTCTGAGCAGATACTTGTGGCTGCTGCAGGCAATCGGGAAATGTCGTCCTCTGCGGCCGGTCGCCAGGCAGCGAGTCTCATTCGTATCTCGACGGGAGGGACGCATGGCGAAGAGCTTGAAGATCAAGGTGAACGGGCTCACGCACGGCATGAGTTCGAAGGCAGGTGCGTGATGACGGGGCTCCTGAGTGAGAAGGCTTTCTCTCGCAGTTCGTTTCTGAAGGGAGGCGGGGCGCTGATCGTCGGCTTCTCGCTCGCCGGCTCGGCAGTAGCCGGTAGGGCGTCGGCGGCAGCGGCGCCGAACGTGCCGCCCGATCCGACCCAGGTCGACTCGTTCCTGACCGTGAACGCCGACAACACCGTCTCGCTCTTCCCCGTCTACTACGAGTTCGGGCAGGGCACGTGGACAGGGTTTACGCAGGTGGTCGCGGAAGAGCTCGACGTCCCGGTCGGAAGCGTCAAGATCCCACTCTGGGACTCGGGCTCGCCTCATCCCTTCCCGAACTGGGGAACGAATGCGGCGAGCAACGGGATGGCCAACGGCGGGCCCCCGCTCCGCCAGGCCGCCGCCACAGCCCGGCAGGTCCTGCTGGGAATGGCCGCGACCTCTCTCGGCGTACCGGTCTCGAGCCTCACCGTCACCGACGGCGTCGTCTCGGCGCCTAGCGGGGCGAAGTCAAATACAGCGACCTGATCGCCGGCAAGCTCTTCAACACGGTCATCGCGGGGCAGCCCACGAGCTCCGGGGCGACCGCGTTTGCCCCCGGCACGCCCGCGCCGCTCAAGGATCCGTCGAGCTACAAGGTCGTCGGAACGCGCGTCCCGCGGATCGACATCCCGGCGAAGGTCGTCGGCACCTACACCTACATCCAGAACGTCCACGTGCCGGGGATGCTCCACGGACGGCCCGTTCGGGCGCGTGGACAGGCGAACCTCTTCGGCGTCACGCCGCAGGGCGGTCCGGCCAGCTTCACCGTGCTGGGAATCGACGAGAGCTCGGTCGCGCACATCCCGGGCGTGCAGGTGATCCATCGCAACAACTTCGTCGGCGTGGTCGCGCCGAAGGAGTACGACGCGATTCAGGCCGCTGCGATCCTGAAGGTGCAATGGGGGGCCGCGAACACGCTGCCCGGGAGCGGGAATCTCTACGGCTTCATGAAGTCGTCCCAGACCAAGGACGCCGTCGTGCTCAACTTCGGCAACGTCGACACGGCGCTTGCGAGTGCCGCCAAGGTGCTGACGGCAACGTACGAGTATCCGTTCCAGGTACACGGGCCGATCGGCCCGCCGTGTGCGATCGTCGACATCCCGCCGAACGGTGTCACGCCGACGATCTGGATCCAGGGCCAGGACGCCTGGGGATTCCGGACCTATGTCAACCAGGTCACCGGCCTCGACCCGAACAACATCCGCGTCGTTCACTTCGAGGGCTCGAGCACCTACAACCCCGGCCCGACGTATGCATGTTGTGGCGATGCCGCGATCATGTCGCAGGTCGTCGGCAAGCCCGTCCGCGTTCAGTTCATGCGCTGGGACGACTTCGGCTACTCGCCGTTCGCCCAGTCCAACGTCGCCGAGCTTCGGGCGGGCCTCGACGCGAACGGCACGCTCGTTGCCTACGACTACCAGTCGATCATGATGCCGTTCAGCAACAACCCGATCCCGGCCTCGACACAGATCGGCAATCCGGTACCCGCCGACTCGGCGAGCTTCTCGTCCGTCCGCGGTGCTCCGGATGCGAGTGGGGTCAACACCAACAACTCCCCGGCCCCGGGGGCGCGGATCGAGACGTTCGCCTCCGGCGACCAGTACACGCCGAACATCGCGAACCGTCGGGTCACTGGGAAGGTGCCGCCGAGCATGTTCAACCTGTGCCCGCTCCGTGCTCCCGCGTGCGTTCAGCCCGGGTTCGCATCGGAGTCGTTCATCGACGAGATCGCGCACGCGGCAGGAAAGGACTCCTACCAGTACCGCCGGAGCATGACCACGCAGCCGCTCTGGCTCGGTGTCCTCGACACGGTCGCCAAGGCGGCGAACTGGCAGCCGCGGGTCTCGAACTCGCAGAAGCAGACAGGGCACATCGTCACCGGCCGCGGGATCTCGATCGCCGGCGAGACGCATCTGATGAGCGATGTCTACTCGGCATCGGTCGCCGAGGTGACCGTGAACCTGAAGTCGGGAAAGATCGTCGTGACGCAGATCTACGGCGTTCAGGACTCCGGGCTGATCGTCAACCCGGCGCTCGTCGAGAACCAACTCAGCGGCATGGTCACCCGCGCCGTCAGCCGGACGCTCTACGAAGGAGTGACGTTCAGCAAGCAGCGCGTCACGAGCCTCGACTGGACGACCTATCCGATGCTCAGGTTCGGGGATGCCCCCAAGGTGACCGTGATCGCGATCAGCCACCCGGAGGTCGTCCCGGCCGCGAGCTCACCGATCAAGATGGCCGGTCCTCGCTATCGCGGTGTCGGCGAGTCGATGGAGGCGGCTGCACCGGCGGCGATCGCGAATGCGATCTTCGACGCGACCGGGATCCGTCTTCGCCAGGCGCCGCTGACGCCTGCGAAGCTGCGGTTCGCACTCAAGGCCGCCGGAATCTCCTAGCACGTCTGCTCGGCCGGCTCGGTCCCGCTCAGCTCTCCGGAGCTGGGCGGGACTCGTCCGGCGCTCACGCGGTAGTGGAGATGAACCACGCCGTTCTCGAAGCGGCGTTCGTCGAGGAGCTCGAACTGCGCGGCAATCCCGTCTGCGAACGCTCGGTGTCCGTTACCGACCAGCACCGGCGCGAGAAACAGGTGGCACTCGTCGACGATTCCGGCGGCGAACGCCACCGCCGCGAGCTCGGGGCCGCCCACGCTGAGATCGCGGTCGGAGCGAAGCTTGAGCTGCCTGACCGCCTCGGGGTCGAACTCGCGCTCGATTCGCGTTCTCGCGCTCGACACGTCCTCGAGCGTGCGGGAGTAGACGATCTTGTCCGCGGCGCGCCAGATCTCTCCGTACTCGTCGGCCGCGGGCGTCCCGCCGGACATCGTCTCCCAGGCGCGCATCGTCTCGTACATGCGGCGGCCGAAGAGATGGGTGCCGATCTCGCGCTCCAGCTCGTTGACAGAGGCGTGGACCTCGGGGCTCGGAAAAGCCCAGTCGAAGTTTCCGGCGGCGTCGGAGACATAACCGTCCACCGAGGCGATCACCGCGTAGATGAGCCGTCCCACGACGCTAGACGTAGCCCTTTCGCCGCAGCCAGTGCAGCGAGGCATAGCCCCAGATCGGCGGGAGGTAGTAGGTGCACAGCCGGTGGGTCAGCGCGATCGCGAAGGCCGTCGTCTCCTGCACCCCCATGGCGACGAGACCGGCCGAGATCGCGGCCTCCGCGGCGCCGATGCCGCCGGGGACGGGGACGAGGCTCGCGAGGGTCGAGGAGATCACGTTCACGAGCAGGAGCTGGGCGAGCGAGAGATGCACGCCGTAGGCCAGGCAGGCCGAGCCGAGGGTGAGTGCGAAGAGCAGCTCCTTGCCGAGGTTGCCGCCGAACAGATCGAGGAGCTTGCGGCGGTTGCGGGCGATCGCCCAGAGACTGGAGAGTGCTGCGCGGATCTCGGGCAGCACCTTCTTGCGAAGCGCGGGGATTGCGAGCACGGCGCCGACGACCACCAGGAGCGCAACCGCGATCAGGGCGATGAACCGGCCCGAAGGGATCGCGCCGTTGAGCTGGCTCGTGTCGAGCTGGATGTGCACGACCGGCAGGAGGACGAGGACGAGCGCGACCTGCAGGATCGTGTCGGCGAGCCCGATCACGGCCGTCGAGGCGACCGCCTCCCCGGTCTTCGCGCCCATCCGCTGGAGGAAGCGGATGCTCGCGGCGATGCTCCCGGCAGAGGCCGGCACCGTCAGGTTGAGGAACTTCAGCGCCGACTCGAGGACGACGCAGGGCAAGAGCGGCAACGGGGTCGGCACCGCGCCCCGGAACGCGATCGCCTGCGGGACATAGCTCGCCTGGGCGAGGAGCAGCGCGACCCCGACCCACACGAGGTCGGAATGGCGGAGCTCGTCGGCGATCGTGCCGAAGCCGATCTTCGCGAGCTTCGTGATCAGCAGGTAGGCCGCGAGCGCGATCAGGCCGGTGAAGAGGAAGTCGCGGGCGCGAACGCGGTGCATCGGCGCCAGTTCCGGAAGCTTCTCGTTCGTCGCCTTCGCGGCGCTCTCCCTGAGAGACTTGAGCGCAACGTCGTGATGTCGCGCGAGGTCTCGCAGATGCGGGGTCAAGGCGGCGCGCTCCATGTAGGGCAGGGCACCCGCGACGGCGATCATGCCCTTGCGGTCGCACGCAGCCCGGAGGGCGCGATCGGGCCCAACGAGGACGGTGCAGGCAACGAGGAGCTCTGCGACGTCGATGTCGAGCGCCGAGGCCGGCGCTCCGAGCGTCGCAGCCGAGAAGTCGTAGAGCACCGGCAGCCCGTCGATCACCGCGACGTTGCGGAGGTTGAGCCGTCCGTGAGAGATCCCGGCGGCATGGAGGATCGCGGCCTGATCCCAGAGCTCGTCGAGCAGCGCATCCGAGACGTCCGCCGCCGCCGCGTTCTCGAGCGGCTCGAGCTCGGGCTGCCGGGTCACGATCAACGCGTCACCCTCGGGCCCGAGCGCCGCGGTCACGACCTGCGGCACTCGAACACCCGCCTGCGCGGCCATCAGCGTCGCGAGTGCCTCATGCTCGACCTGCTGCAGCCGCCCGATCGCCACGCTCCTCGGCGGGTCGCGATAGGCGAGCTGCCGCCAGCGGCGCGCCAGGCGCTGGGTGTCCTGCGCGTCTCGTCCGAGCACCCGCGCCCTGAGCGGCTTCGTGCCCGAGTCGGTGCCGACGTAGGCCGCATACCCGACCTTCTGTTCCTCGGCCGGGTGCAGCTCGGTCACCTCGACGCCGAGGGCGGCGAGCTCCGCCCGAACCCGCTCGGTCGGCGGGAAGCCGGCCGCGGTGCCGAAGGCGAGCCGGACGAGCGCAGCCGCACCGAGGCCGAGCGCCAGCGCACCGAAGGCGGCCGAGGGCAAGGCCGCGCCGAGTGCGACGACCGACGAGGGCCGAGAGCAGGATGAGGGCACCGGCAAGCCGGCGGGCGGGCCGCACGAGCTCGGGGCCGGCGACGACGAGCAGGGCGACGGCGCCCGCGAGCCGCAGCTCGGGAAAGCCCCACCGCCCGAGCAGGTGCTCACGGAATGGCGTCCAGTCGGACTCGACGGCCCACCCGAGCAGCACCCCCGCGCCGAGCACGACGACGAATGCCAGCGCCAGATCCCGCAAGAGCCTGTATCGGCGATGCAAGAGCACGTCGACGACGACGATCAGCGCAAGCACGACCGTGGCCACGAAGAGCGTGCGCCACAGCGGATCGGCCCACCCGAGGACCGTGACGATCGCCCGGGCCACCTGCTCGTCCTGCACGGGAGCCTGCGAGGCGGCCACAGCGGCCAGCCCGAGGACGATCGCGCCGGCCCCGAGCAGGACGCCGTCGATCGTGCGCCGGTTGCGCCGTCCGGCCTCGGCGACCGTCAGGAGCCGCAACGCATCGCGCATCTCGGCGGCCCGGCCGTGTCGCGGGATGACCCGTGGTCGTCGGATGACCGGTGCTGCTCGCCGCCACTCTCATGCGACCCTATACCGTCCGCGCGCAGGCGCTGCGCCGCGAACTAAGGTTGGTCCGTGAGCGCGCAACCTGATCCGTCTCTCCGGGCCAAGCGCTGGACGCTCGTCGCGATCCTCGGTGCGACCTTCATGCTCCTCGTGGACGTGACGATCGTGCAGGTGGCGCTGCCGTCGATCCAGAAGGACCTGCACGCGAGCTTCACGAGCCTGCAGTGGGTGATCGACGCCTACGCCCTCGTGCTCGCGACGTTCATCCTGATCAGCGGATCGCTCTCCGACCGCCTCGGGCGCAAGCGGGTGTTCCTCGGCGGCGTCGCGATCTTCACGCTCGCCTCGCTTCTCTGCGGCCTCGCTACCGGCCCCGTCTTCCTCGATGTGGCGCGGGGAATCCAGGGTGTCGGCGGTGCCGCGATGTTCGCCACCTCGCTCGCGCTGATCGCCCAGGAGTTCACCGGCCCGGCACGTGGGAAGGCGATCGCCTACTGGGGAGCCACGGTCGGCGTCGGAGTCGCCGTCGGCCCGCTCGATCGGCGGCGCCCTGACCGAGGCGTTCGGCTGGCAGTGGATCTTCCTCGTGAACCTTCCGATCGGGATCGCGGTGATCGCCCTCGCTGCGAAAAAGATCCCGAACGTCCGCGATCCCGACGCGCACCACACCGATTACGGCGGTTTCGTCACGTTCGCGGGCGCCCTCGGGCTGCTCGTGTTCGCGCTCCTCCGTGGCGAGGCGCTCGGCTGGTCGAGCGCGGTCATCCTCGGCTGCTTTGCAGGCTCCGCCGTCCTCGCCGTCGCGTTCGTGCTCGTCGAGCTGCGCCAGAACCGCCCGATGTTCGATCTCTCGCTCTTTCGCCAGCGAGCATTCGTCGGTGTTCAGCTCGGGACCTTCGCGATCGGGGCCGGGATGTTCGCGGCGCTTCCCTATCTCACGCTCTATCTCCAGAACGTGCTCCGCTACTCGCCGCTCGAGGGTGGGCTGCGGATGCTGCCCTTGATGGCGATGGTGTTCGTGGTCCCGCTCGTGACCCGGCGGATGACCCAGAAGCTGGCCGGCGGCCTCGTCCTCGGCTTCTCGCTTGCGGTCTCCGGGGTCGGGCTGCTCCTGATGGAGCTCGTCTCGACGACCTCGTCCTGGACGGTGCTCCTGCCGGGGATGCTCGTCGCCGGCCTCGGCGTCGGGCTCGCGAACCCGGCGATCGCGCACATCGCGCTCGCGGTCGTCGCCCCGCAGCGAAGCGGCATGGCTTCCGGGATCAGCAACACGTTCCGGATCGGCGGGCTCGCGACCGGGGTCGCCGGGCTCGGGGCGCTCCTGCAGCACGGAATCGCGACCCAGTTGCCGAACGCCGGAAAGGCGACGGTCAACGCCGTGGCCGCCGCGGGCGTCCACGCACCCGGCGTTCCGCCTGCGCTCGCCACGTCCGCATTCGTCCACGGCCTGCATCTCGTGATCGCCGCCGGCGGGGTGCTCGTGCTCGCCGGGGCCGTCGCCGCCTTCGTGCTGATCGGCGCCGGGAAGCTTCACCCGGCACCGGCCGCACCCCCGTCGCCTACGCCGGCGACTTCGAGCTAAGAAGCTCACGGAGAGCCCCGAAATCGTGTCGGAGCTCTATTAGCACCGGGTTACAGGGTGTAGGCTGGGCCCTGCATGGGCTTCACCAAGTGGATCAGCGGCGTCTTTCGCGGTACTTCGGACGACGAGGAAGCGACCGAGGTCGAGGAATACGGCGGCCCGGATCCAGGCGATGAGGCGCTCCACCAGGCGACACCGAGCCTTCTCGGCGGCATCGCACCGCTCACCGAGGACGAGTTCTCGGATCATCCACACGACCCGAATCCCTGATGGAAGCAAGCCTCAACAATCACCACCGCGACACGCTCGCGAAGATCTTCGAGCATCCGCCGAGCGAGAACGTCGAATGGCACCAGGTGCTCTCGCTGCTCGACGCCGTCGGTGAGACCAAGCACGAGCACAACGGCAAGCTCCGCGTCACGGTCGGCACCGAGACCGAGACGCTTCACCCGCCCCACGGCAAGGATGTCGACAAGCAGATGCTGGTCGACCTCCGGCGGATGCTGAAGAACGCGGGCTACGGCCCGGACGGCTCCTAACCGCTTCCGCTAGCCCAGGACGCCGCGGTCGAAGCGCGACTGCTCTTCGGCCGTGCGCTCGGCGGCGGGTGCGACCTCGAGCCGCTCGTCCGGAATCGGCTCGCCGCTCTCGGTCGAGAGCCCGTAGGTGCCGTCGGCCAGGCGCTGCTCCGCACGCTCGACGGCCTCGAGTTGGCCCCGCAGATCGTCGGCGAGGCCTTCGTCCAGTTCGGCCTCGTAGGTGTCGGAGGCCTTATCGGCAGCGTCGGTGATGGTCGTGTCGTCGCTTTCGTCGGTGGTGCGGCCTTTGAGCTGTTCCATGATCCGCTCGCGTTCGGCGGTGAGCAACTCGCGTGCGCGGTCGGCATCCATGCGCCCGAGCATACATTCCGCAGGTAGGCGCTCAGTTCTTCAGGATTCGTCGCGCACGAGCTCGACGGCGAGAACCGTCTCATCGTCGATCGCGGTGAAGCTCGGCGAATAGGCCTGGTTCATCAGCGGGCTCGAGAGGACGAAGTCGGCCGTCGCACGGTTGCACGCGATCGTGACGTTGTGGACGACCGCGACGCGGAGCAGCGCCTTCACGTCGACATCGTGCGGGTGCGGCTCGAGCGGATCCCAGAAGAACATCACCGCATCGATCTTCCCCTCGGCGATCGCAGCCCCGACCTGCTGGTCGCCGCCGAGCGGCCCGCTCAGGAACCGTTGAACGGGAAGCCCGAGCTCCTCGGAGATGAGCGCGCCGGTCGTGCCCGTGGCGAGGAGGTCGTGCTGGGCGAGGGTGCCTCGGTTGAACCGCGCCCACGCCAGCAGATCGCCCTTGCGGTTGTCGTGCGCGATCAGCGCGATGCGCTTCCGCGCGCTCATCTCGTGTTCCTGGCCGGACATGCAGGCAGGTTAGATGCTCGGCGCCGACCGGCCCCTCCGTGAAGGCGGAGCGCGGCGCCCGCCAAGCCCGTCGGGCGCGCAGCGGCCGGCCTTCTGCTGATGCGGCCGGCTCTTGGGCCGCATCAGCTGCTCTTGCCGATCGCGATGAAGCCGATGACGATCGCCATGATCCCGGCCCAGAGGCCCGTGAATCCGCTCTGGAGGCCCGACCGTGCAGAACACGCCGGTGGAGCAGGTCTCCCGGATCTGCGGTCCGAAGTCGCCCGCGACCTCGCCGACGAAGCCGCCGATCGTGAGGTGCACGCCGAGTGCGACGACGAGGACGCCGGCGAGGCCGAGGAAGAACCCCACGCTGCCCACGGGCCTTCTCCCCTTGACGACCGAGCGGACGAACCAGAAGAGCAAGAGCGCGAGCACGAGAGCAGCCAGGATCAGGAGGATCACCGACCACGGCGCGATGCCCTTCGCCCCGGTGAAACTCGCGCCGCCGAGCTCGGCCTGGGTGAAGTCGACACCGCTGAGATTCGAGTGATCGAAGTTCGTGTGGTCGAGCGTTGCCTGGGTCAGGTCGCTGTGGCTGAGGTCGGCGCCGTCGAAGTTCGCGTTGGTCAGCGTCGCCTGGCCGAGGTCTGCGTGCCGGATCGTGGCGCCGACGAAGCTCGCCCCGTCGGCGGTCACCTGGATCAGCCTTGCGTTCGTGAGGTCCGCCCCGTCGAGCTTGGCGCCGCTGAGCGTGGCCTGCGTGAGGTCGGTGCCTTGGAGGTTCGCCCCCGCGAGATTCGCACCGGTCAGGTCGACCTGGCCGAGATCGAAGCCGGCGAGGTCGTCCTCGGCGAGATCGGCGCACCGAACATCGGCGGGAGCCTGGAAATCCGCGGAGGTGAGCCTGTGGTGCCTGAGATGGACCGCCTTGCAGGGTGGATCGGCAGATCGCGCACCGCCACTTGCCGGAACGAGGATGCAGCCCGCAGCCGCCGCGAGTGCGAGCGCGGCGCGTGCCGATCGGCGGTACGAGGTCACCGAAGGGTTATCTCGGACCGCCGAGGGGCCGTCAAGCGCGAGTCGAAGCCGCGCAGAAATACACTGGGCCTGTGACCGAGGCGCCGAGGTCCGAGATCACGATCGACAGGGCTGCGCTTCGGTCGAACCTGAGGCGGCTCCGCGAGGTGCTCGGCGGATCGGAGCTCTGGGCCGTCGTGAAGGCGAACGCGTACGGGCACGGGGTGGAAGCGGTCGCGCAGACGGCGCTCGAGGAGGGAGCAGCCGTCCTCTGCGTGGCCACGATCGGCGAGGCGCTCGAGTTGCGTGCGCTCGAGCCGCAAGCCCGCATCGTCGTTCTCGGCGGCGCGGCGGAGCGAGAGTCCAGGGCGGCGCGCGAGGCCCGCCTCGAGCTCGGCGTCTCGGCCGGCCCACTTCCGGAGGGGATCCCGCTACACGTCAAGGTGGATACCGGAATGGGGCGGTGGGGATTCCAGGGAGCCGTTGCCTCGAGCCCGGATGTGGTTTCCGTGATGAGCCATTTCGCCTCGGCCGACTGCGACCCCGCGTTCACGGAGCTCCAGATCGCCCGCTTCGCGGAGATCGCCGCGGCGAATCCGGGACTTACCCGCCACCTGGCGAACAGCGCCGGGATCCTTCGGTACCCGGCCTCGCATTTCGATGCGGGGCGCGCCGGGATCGCGATGTACGGGATCTCCCCCTTCGGCGCCGACGCCGCGGCGGACGGCCTTTCGCCGGTGCTCTCGTGGCGCACCTCGATCGCGCTCGTGAAGCAGCTTTGCCCCGGCGAGAGCACCGGCTACGGGAGGCGGTTCGTGGCAACCGAGCCGACGTGGATCGGGATCGTGCCGGTCGGCTATGCGGACGGTTTCCGCCGCGGCCTCACCGGCACCGAGGTTCTCGTCGCCGGCTCGCGGCGCCCCGTGATCGGCACGATCTCGATGGATGCGCTCGCGGTTCGGCTCGACGGACCGCTCGAGCCGGGGACACCGGTCACGCTGATCGGCGACGGCCTCCCGATCGAGCAGCACGCGGCCCATCTCGGCACGATCGGCTACGAGCTCGCCTGCGGGATCGACTCGTCACCCGAACGCGCGAGCCTGAGGGTTCTCTAGGCGATCCCGTAGGTGACGGTGACGTCTTCTTCGGTCTGAACCGTTCCTGGTTCGACAGGCGTCGAGGCGATCGAGGCGGCTTTGGGAGACGGGCTGAAGGTGACGGGTGAGCTCGAGACCTCGGTCACCGTCTTGATCACGCCGAGCTTCACATGGGCTGCCTGGGCGATCGCGAGCGCTCGGGCATGTGCGTCTCCGACCGCCGCTTTGAGCGCGCGGCGCTCGAGCACGAGCTGATCCGAGGGCCCGAGCGTCGGGCCGCTCACCAGGTTCGCGCCGGCGGCCACCGCCGCATCGACGATCGAGCCGGACTTGGCAACGTCCTTCGTGGTGACACTCACCGAGTCCGACGCGGTGAAGTCGAGGATCTTCGTGCCGTTGTCGTTCGTGTTCGGCGTCAGCGAGATCTGGGCGGTCTGGATCGCCGTCGGCGGGATCCCGAGCGACTTGAGCGCGGCGATCAGCGCGTTCATGCGACGGGCGTTCGCCGTCAGGGCTGCCTTTGCGTTCGGTGCGGTCACCGAGACGCCGAAGGAGAACTGCGCCTCGTTCGGCACCGTCGTCACGATTCCCGTGCCCTGCACGGTGATCGTTCGCGGCGCGGCCGAGGCCTTCCCCGCCCCCAATGTTGCCGCGGCGAGTGCGGCGGGTAGAACCAGGCTGAACGTCTTCATCAAACGACTGTACGCCGCCGAGTAGGGCTTGCGTCACAGACGGGGCGCTCTTTACATCGAGTTGACGACGTTCGGTTACCGTGGATTTCTCGTATTCGTCCCGAGGGAGGTTTGTGCTGTGCGGAAGCTTCGTCTGGTCTTGCCCGTCGTCGTCGTGCTGCTGGCCGTCATGGCCGCGTCTGCAAATGCCGTGGCGCGGATGCCCGTCGGATTCTTCGACGACCCGAGCTTCCGCTGGGCAGAGAGTCCGACCGTCAATCTCGCCTCGGCGCAGAGGGCGAACGGATCGATCATCCATGTCCTCGCGAACTGGTCGACGATTGCGCCGACGAAACCTGCCCATCCGCTGAACGGCAACGATCCGGCGTACCACCTCTCGGACATCGATGCGCTTGCCCGCTCCGCGCAGCAGTACGGCTTCGAGGTGCTGCTCACGATCTACGGCAGCCCCAAGTGGGCGAACGGCGGCAAGGCGCCGAACTACCCGCCGACGAACCTGACGAACCTGACCCAGTTCTCGCAGATGCTCGCGCTGCGCTACAACGGCACGAATCCGGGCTACGGGGTCGTGACGCGGTTCTCGGTCTGGAATGAGCCGAACCTCGCAATCTTCCTCACGCCGCAGTTCTCGGCGAGCGGCAAGATCGTCAGTCCCGGGACCTACGCGAAGCTCTACATGGCGGCGTACAAAGGGATCAAGGCCGGGAACAAGGTCGCACTCGTTGCCGCCGGTGAGACCTCGAATCGCGGTCTCAACCACCACGTCCCGAACGTGAACGACTCGGTCGCCCCGGCGACCTTCGCGCATCTTGTTTCCGTGGCCAATCCGAAGCTCCCGTTCGACGCGTGGGCGACTCACCCCTATCCGAGCGGTGCGTACGGGCTCGGCCCGGCGCAGAGGGTCGCCTATCCGAATGTCGGCTTCTCGACGATGAACAGATTCGGGGCTGACCTCCAGAAGTGGTTCCACCGCCCGGTGCCGATCTGGGTGACCGAGTACGGTGAGCAGACGAGGCCCGAGCACAACGGCTTCCCGGTTGGGGTCAGCTATGCGAAGCAGGCCGTCGATGTGAGAAAGGCGCTGCAGTTGGCCGCGGCGAGCCCGTACGTGCAGATGTTCGTGTGGTTCATCTTCAGGGACAGCACCGCGGCGACGTGGTTCAGCGGGGTCGAGACGAAGTCGGGGTCGAAGAAGCCGGCGTATACGGCCTTCGCGGCAACGGCCAAGGGAATCGTCGGCCTCGCTCAGTATGTGACGGCCGGCAAGGGGATCTCCGTCAAGGTGGCCGTTCCCGTGATGACGTACCACAACGCGATCGGAGCCAAGGTCGGCACGACGTATTACCTCTACCAGGGGAAGAAGATCGTCTCGATCGGGCAGCCTCTCGTGCCGATCCAAAAAGGCGGAATGATCACGGTGCCCGTGAAGGCGATCGCGGAAAAGGGCAAGACCTACACGCTGAACGTACTGGTCAACGACAAGCACGGGTACAAGGAGAGCAAGACCGTGCTGCTGCTGCCGAGCTCGTAGTCGTCTCAGGCCGCTTTCTTCGCCCAGTAGCGGCGAAGGCCCTGCCAGGACTGGCTGTACGGCGCGACAGCGTCGTACAGCAGCGCGTCCTTGCCCGCGCCGATTCTCGCCTCGGCGACGAACTCGTCGACCTCGAGGCCGACGCGAACGAGCTCGGCCCAGCGGTCGAGCTCCGTGCCGAGGCGCTCGAGGTGGCCTGCGACGTCGGTGGCGAGGCCGAAATGGATGAGCGCCAGCCGTTCGGGTGCGCGGCGTTCGATCTCCGCGATCGTCGCATGCCAAGCCTCGACGTCGATATCCGGCGGCGGTGCGACCGGGAGGACGTACTCGGAGGGCTGGATCCTGACGCCGCACGCATCGCCTGCGAGGAGCGTCCCGTCCTTCAGATAGCAGACGTGATGTGAGGCATGGCCCGGGGTCGGGAAGGCATCCCAGCCCAGTACGCTGCCGTCGGCGATTCTCACGTTCCGCTCGGGAACCGGTGCGAGCTCGCCCCAGAGGGCGTCGAAGCTCTCGCCGTAGAGACGCCGTGCCGAGGCCTCGAGCCGCGAGGGGTCGGTGAGATGAGGCGCGCCGATCTCAGACACCCACACGGTCAGCTCGGGATGCTCGCGCACGATCGCCCCGGCAGCCCCCGCATGGTCGAGGTGGATGTGCGAGAGGAGCAGATGCCGGATGTCTCCCAGTTCGAGATCGCGCTCGGCGAGCCCCTCTCGGAGCCTCGGGAGGGTCGTGGCCGGCCCGCAGTCGAAGAGCGCGGGGCCATCGCTCGTCTCGAGGACATATACGCCGATAGCTCGTGCGAAACCCAGAAACTCGAGGTCGATCGGCTCGAGCACGCGACCTACGCGCGAGCGCGAGCCGGAACGTCCACGAGCGCCGCTTCGAGATCGGCGACGAGATCGCCGACGGCCTCGATCCCGACCGACAGCCTGATCAGGTTGCGCGGCGCCGCGAACGGCGCGTCCGCGGTCGAGGCATGCGTCATCCGTGCCGGGTGCTCGATCAGGCTCTCGACCCCGCCGAGCGACTCCGCGAGCAGGAAGAGCTTCGTCCTGGCGGCGAGCGCGACCGCCTCCTGCTCGGACTCGACGAGGAACGACACCATCCCGCCGAAGTCGCGCATCTGCCCGCGCGCAACCTCGTGTCCGGGATGGCTCGCGAGGCCGGGGTAGAGGACGCGCTCGACCGCGGGATGCTCTTCCAGGAACGCCGCCACGGCTCTTGCGTTCTCGCAGTGGCGCTCCATGCGGAGCGCGAGGGTCTTCAGCCCTCGCAGGACGAGCCAAGCGTCGAACGGACCGGGCACAGCGCCGAGTGACTTCTGCAGGAAGCGGAGCTCCTCGGCGATCGCCGCGTCGTTCGTGACGACCGCGCCGCCGATCACATCCGAGTGGCCGCCGAGGTACTTCGTCGTCGAGTGGAGGACGAGATCCGCACCCAGGTTGAGTGGCTGTTGGAGATAGGGCGAGGCGAAGGTGTTGTCGACGGCGAGCAGCGCTCCCGCGGCGTGGGCCGCATCGGCGGCGCGGCGAATGTCGACGACGTTCAGGAGCGGGTTCGAGGGCGTCTCCACCCACACGAGCTTCGTGTCGTCGCCGAGATAGGAGGCGAGATTCTCGTCGAACTCCTCGGCCGGGACGTAGGTGAACTTGTAGCCCTTCGGCTCGTAGACCCGCGAGGTCATCCGGTAGACGCCGCCGTAGACGTCGGCGATCAGCACCACCCGGTCGCCGGGGTTCACCATGTGCATCAGCGTCGTCGTCGCGCCGAGCCCGGAGGAGAACGTGATGCCGTGCTCGGCCTCCTCGAGGCTCGCGAGCGCGGTCTCGAGCGCGGTGCGGGTGGGGTTCCCGACACGCGAGTAGTCGTATCCCTTCGTCACCCCGACCGCTTCCTGGACGTACGTCGTCGTCTGGTAGATCGGAGTGATCACCGCACCCGTCGCCGGATCGGGATCCTGGCCGTCATGGATCGCTCTCGTCTCGAACTCCACGGGCCCAGCCTATCCTGGCCCGGTCTGCCGGCAAAGTGGTGGCGCGCTCGATCAGAGCTCGGCGAAGAGGCCGCGCAGCATGCGGTTGAGAAATCCGGGCTGCTCGATCCAGGGGTAGTGGCCGGCGCGGGGGATCCTCGCGACCCGCGCCTTGCGGATGAGCTTGGCGGTGTCGACCGAGCAGGTGACCGGGAGCGGGTCGGCCATGCCGTGAGCGAAGAGCGCAGGCATCCGGAGCTTGCGCAGGCCGTTTGCGAGGGTGCCGAGCTCGAAGTGCTGCTCGATCGACTTGCCCGTCTCGACGAGGCACTGGAGGCCTATCGCGTCGGTGAGGGGCCGCGGAGCTGTCGCGGGATCGAAGAAGTAGTGTGGCCAGAGGATCGCCTGCCGCTCGAGGATCTCCTCCTCGGTGACCTCGCCGGTCTCTTCGGTCTCGTCGATCTCTGCGACGCGAGCACGCTCTTTCTCGGACAGATTGCGCCGGAGGTTCTCGCGGAACTCGGTGAGCGGGTCGGGCGAGGCGCCGAGCGTGTTGACGCAGACGATCCCGTGGAACCGCTCGGGATGGGCCACCACGAGGTGCAGTGCAAGGTGTCCGCCCCACGAATGACCGATCACCCAGGTTTTCTCGAGCTCGAACGCGTCGAGGACCTCGAGCGCGTCCGCCATGTGGGTCTCGATCGTGTACGGCGGGCCGATCGTCGTGGGCAGCGACGCCGCGCTGCGTGTAGCGGATCGTGGCGAACAGGTTCGCGAGCTCCGCCGAGCAGCCCTCGAGGTAGTCGGGCAGCCCGGGGCCGCCGTGCAGGAGCAGCGCGGGCGAGCCGCGACCCGCCGGTGTGGCCGTGGAGCGATCCTTCCTCGTCTTGACCTCGAACGGGGTGTCCGCCATTGCCGGGAATCTACGCGGTGCGTTCCACGTCCGTCAGCCCGAGCGAGCGGGCGAGACGTGTCGCGGCGCGTTCGAGCGGCTCGTCGAGCCGCTTTCGGATCCCGGGCTCGGGGGTGAAGCGCTTGATCTGGAGGACGCCGCGCGTCCGGTCGGACTTGAGGTCGGCCCGCCCGGCGAAGCGGTCGCCGAGAAGCAGCGGCAGCACGTAGTAGCCGTACGCGCGCTCGGGCTCCTTCTTGTAGACCTCGATCAGGTGGTCGAAACCGAACGCGCGGCGAAGAAACGGCCGGTCCCACATCAGGTTGTCGAACGGGCAGAGCAGCACCGGCGCCGCGGGCGCGCCGTCGAGCTCCGCGCCCGCCGGCACGATGACCGGAGGGCCGCCGTCGTCCACCTCGATCCGTTCGACGTGCCCGTCGGCGACGAGCGCATCGACGTGGGGGCGGATCCCCTTCACACCGCCCGCGAACCGGCAATGCTCCGCGATCCCGGCCTCGGTCAGTGCGCCGCGCCCCTGGACGGCCCGGAGCGCGTACCCGCGCCGGAACTCTTCCTCGGACGGAGTCGGGGCATCGAGAGCCTCGTGCGGGATCACGCGCTCCGGCAGGTCGTAGACGCGCTGGAACCCCTGCCGGCCGGCAATCGCGACCTCGCCGGCGGCGAAGAGGTGCTCGAGTGCGCGCTTCGCCGGCTTCCAGCCCCACATGGCCTCGCTCCGCCCCTCGAAGGCGCGAACGGGAAGCGCTCCTTCGTCTCCGAGTCGCCCCAGCACCTCGCGCTCGACGGCCCGGCCCTCCTCTGTCCGTTGCCGTCCCCACCAGTGGTGGTCGGCGAGCTCGACCATCCGGCGCTTGAAGAGCGGGTAGTCCGCGATCGGAAGCAGGCAGGCTTCGTGCGCCCAGTATTCGAAGATGCGGCCCTGGCCGAGAAGGCCCGAGACGACGCCTTCGTCGAACCCGCCGATCCGGGTCGCGAGCGTGATCCGGTGGGCGCGGTCGACGGTCGAGATCGAGTCGAGCTGGACTGCGCCGAGGCGCGCGACCTCCGCAGCGACCTCGCCGGCTGTCGCTCGACGCTGTCTGGCGGCATAGCCCTGGTGCGCGACGACGTACCGCCTGAGCGCTGCGAGCGGAACCGTCCTCACGCGCGCGAACGGTAGTGGACGGCGGTCGCTCGCCGTGCTGCGGCCGGCCCGGCCTGCGGCCAACGCGGTTCTCGCCTGTGGACGAATCGTCACGAACTTGGCTCAGTTCCTTGACAGACACGTTCCAACTCGCCCAGTAGAATCGGCAGTAGAGGGTGGTGGTTGCTCCCCACCCCGGGCGGGGGTTACGCGCTAGGGTCGGGCTGGAAGGGACGTGTCCCTTCGGGACTGGGCGTTTCGGGACTGGGCGATCGGGACTGGGCCTTTCGGGACTGGGCGTTTCGGGACACCCCCGCGGGAGCCCTATCTGCCGCGGGCGAGGTATTCCAGCAGGTCGGAGCGCGTGACGACGCCCGTCGGCCGGCCGCCCTCCTCCACGAGGACGGCGTTCGTCCCGGCGGTCAGGGCCGCGACGATCTCGTCAACCGACGCCGAGGCCTCGACGGTCGCGAGCGGCGGCTGCATCGCCGTCGCGACGTTCTCGTGCAGCGCGTCGGCGTTCCGGAACACGAGGTCGAGCAGGTCGCGATCCTGGAGCGAGCCGATCACGTCGCCGAGCGTCGCGAGCTCGCCGTCGCGGACGACGGGGATCTGCGAGATCGAGTAGCGATGCATCATCTCGATCGCCTCGCCGACCTTCTGGTGCGAGGAGATCGTCACGAGAGCCGGCGTCGGCTCCGCCTCGGCGCCCTTTGCCCGCAGCAACTCGGCCACCGTGGGCACCGGCGCGCTCCGCTCGAGGAAGCCGTGCTCGAGCATCCACTTGTCGTCCACGAACTTCGAGAGGTAGGAGCGGCCGGAGTCGGGAAGCATCGCGAGCACCTGGGCGTCCGGCCCGAGCCGCGCTGCCACCTGGAGCGCGGCGAAGACGGTCGTTCCGGATGACCCGCCTGCGAGCAGGCCCTCTTCGCGCGCGAGGCGACGGGCGACCCCGAACGAATCTCGATCCGAGACGCGCACCCACTCGTCGACGACTGCCGGATCCATCGTCTTCGGCCATGTGTCCTTGCCGATCCCCTCCACGAAGTAGGGGTGCAGGTCGCCGGGACCGGTCGAGGTGTAGACCGAGCCCTCGGGGTCGGCGCCGACGATCAGCGTCTTCGAGCCGCGCTCCTTGAAGTAGCGCCCGACGCCGCTGATCGTTCCGCCGGTGCCGACCGAGATCACGAGCGCGTCGAGCTCGCCGCCGGTCTGCTCCCAGATCTCGGGCCCCGTGTGCTTGTAGTGCGACTCGGGGTTCGCCATGTTCGAGTACTGGTCGGGCTTGAAACCACCGGGAATCTCCTCTGCGAGCCGCGAGGACACCGAGTAGTAGGACTCGGGCGAATCGTGTTCGACCGCGGTCGGCGTGATCACGACCTCGGCGCCGTAGGCGCGCAGGATCGAGATCTTCTCCTGGCTCATCTTGTCGGGCATCACGAAGATGCACCGGTAGCCCTTGAGAGCGGCGGCGATCGCAAGCCCCGTTCCCGTATTGCCCGAGGTCGGCTCGACGATCGTGCCGCCGGGCTTCAGGAGCCCGTCGCGCTCGGCCGCCTCGATCATCGCGAGCCCGATCCGGTCCTTCACCGATCCGCCGGGATTGACGTACTCGAGCTTCGCGAGGATCGTGCCGGGCACGTCGCGCGAGATCCGGTCGAGCCGGACGATCGGCGTCGAGCCGATCAGGTCGAGCACGCTCGGATACTCGCGCCCCATGCCGGGAAAGCTAGACGACGACGGCGGCGGTCGGCTCCGCGGTCGGCGCGAGCTCGTCGCTGCGGATGAAGACGAGCGTCGCGACGAGACCCGCGATCGCGAGCCCGAACATCACCCAGAAAGCCCACACGGCACCGCTCGTGAAGGCCTCCGGAAACGGCACGGGCGGCGTCGCGTGCCTGAGGTTGTTGAAGTGGCTGATCGAGATCGACGAGGCCACCGCCACCCCGATCGCCCCTCCGACCTGCTGGGTCGTGTTGAGCAGGCCGGACGCGAGCCCGGCCTCCTCGTGTGCGACGCCGGCGAGAGCGGCGATCGACACCGGGATGAAGGTAAACGGGAGAGCGAAGCCGACGAGCAGGTAGCCCGGCAGGAGATCCCCGACGAAGGCCCCGTTCGCCGGCACCTGGGTATAGAGCGCGATCCCGGCTGCGAAGGCGACGAAGCCCATGATCAGCACGATCTTCGCGCCGATCCTCGTGACGAGCGCCTGTGCGAGCCCGGCCCAGAGCACGGCGCTTCCGGCGGTCGCAGCGAACGTCAGGCCCGTCTTCAGCGCGGAGTAGCCGAGGACGTTCTGCACGTAGAGCGTGAGGATGAAGAAGTTCGAGAACGTGACGGCACCGACCAGGAACGAGCAGATGTTCGCCCCGGCGACCGTCCGGATCCGGAAGATCGAGAACGGCAGCAGCGGATCCTTCGCTCTCGACTCGATGAAGACGAACGAGAGCAGCAGTGCGACGGAGACGAGCAACGGGACGATCGTCGCGAACGAGCCCCAGCCGTGGCTCGGGGCGGTCGAGACAGCGTAGACGAGCAGCGCGATCCCGCTCGTCACCGTTACCGCGCCGGCGACGTCCGGCGAGCTTGCGCGCTCGGACCGGCTCTCGCGGACGTACCGCGGCGCGAGCACGAATGCAAGGATCCCGACGGGCACGTTGACGTAGAAGATCCACTCCCACCCGAGGTACTTGGTCAAAACGCCGCCCAGGAGCACGCCGACCGCCGCACCCGACCCGCCCATCGCGCCCCAGATCCCGAGCGCCTTGTTCCGCTCCGAGCCCTCCTCGAAGGTCGTGGTGATGATCGAGAGCGCCGCCGGCGAGATGATCGCCGCGCCGAAGCCCTGGAGTGCACGGGCGCCGATCAGCACCCCCTCGGTCGGCGCGAGCCCGCAGAGGAACGACGCGACGGTGAAGACGACGACGCCGACCAGAAACACGCGACGTCGGCCGAGCAGGTCGGCCGCGCGCCCGCCGAGCAGCAGGAATCCCCCGAAGGTGATCGCATACGCCGTGATCACCCACTGCAGCGCGTCCGGTGAGAAGTTCAGCGACCGCCCGATCGACGGGAGCGCCACGTTCACGATCGACACGTCGAGCACCGTCATGAAAAACGCGGCGCAGACAACGCCAAGCGCCTTCCAGCGAAGCGGGTCGAGCTCGGGCATCGAACGTCTCCCTAGGTCGGGGTTGGCGTGCAAAACGCACGCGGCGCGAACGTTATTCCACGCGGAGGTCGGGTGCTACGACAAGAACGGATTTCGGGCTCGAACCGTGCCGTAGCAAGGATTGCCTTTGGGGATCGCTCCCGGGGCCGCCCCCACCGTCATCTGGATTGGGCCAGGGCTCAGTGCCGGAAGTGTCGCCGGCCTGTAATCACCATCGCCGCCCCGGCCTTCTCGACCGTCGCGAGCGTCTCCTCGTCGCGCCTCGAGCCGCCGGGCTGGATGATCGCCGCCACGCCTGCGTCGAGCGCGAGCTGCGGGCCGTCCGGGAACGGGAAGAACGCATCGCCCGCGAGCACGCAGCCCGCGACCTCGTGGCCGAACTCGCGCGCCTTCTCGATCGCGATCCTGACGGAGTCCACACGGCTCATCTGGCCGGCGCCGATCCCGATCGTCCGGCCGTCCTTCACGAGCACGATCGCGTTCGAGCTGACGTGCTTGCAGACGCGCCAGGCCAGCATCAGGTCGTCCCACTGGGCGTCCGAGACCGTGCCGGTGACGACCTCCATGCCTTCGCGATCCTCGGACAGCGAGTCGCGCTGCTGCACGAGCAGGCCGCCGACGACGCGTTTGTAGTCGCGCTCGTTCGGGGTGTCCACGCGACGCTCGCGGTCGCGGAGGATGCGGAGGGCCGGTTTCGTCTCGAGCGCGGCGAGCGCCTCGTCGTCGTATTCGGGCGCGAACACGACCTCGACGAAGTGCTCTGCGATCTTGCGGCCGAGCTCGCCTCCGACCGGCCGGTTCAGGAGGAGCACGCACCCGAAGGCTGACACCGGATCAGAAGCGAGGGCGCGCGCATAGGCCTCCTCGATCGTCCCGGCGATCGCGACCCCGCACGGGTTCGCGTGCTTCACGATCACCGCTGCGGGATCGTCGAGCTCGCGGATGATGCGGCGGGCGCCCTCGAGGTCGCCGAGGTTGTTGTAGGAGAGCTCGCGGCCGCCGAGCTGGTTGACGCGCGAGAGCAGGTGCTTGCGCGAACCGACCTCCTCGTAGTACGCGGCCGTCTGATGCGGGTTCTCGCCGTATGCGAGGTCGGTGATCTTGCGGAAGGTGAGCGTCAGCTGGTCCGGGAAGAACTGATCCTCGGCAAACCAGCGCGCGATCGCCGCGTCGTAGGCGGCCGTCATCGCGAACGCCTCGGCGGCGAGGGCGCGACGCGTCTCCGCAGAGAGCGGCCCGTCCTGGAGCTCGGCCAGAACCGGGTCGTACTGCTCGGGGCGGCAGACGGGAGCGACGTGGACGAAGTTCTTCGCGGCGCCGCGCAGGAGCGAGGGGCCGCCGATGTCGATCATCTCGATGATGTCTGCGTCCTCGACGTCGAGACGCCCGGTCAGCGACGTGAAGGGGTAGAGGTTCACGCAGACGAGGTCGAACGGCTCGATCCCGTGCTCGGCGAGCGTGGCGCGATCCTCCTCGAGCTCGAGCCGGGCGAGGATCCCGGCATGGATCGCCGGGTGGAGCGTCTTCACGCGGCCGCCGAGCATCTCCGGGGCCTTCGTCACCTCCTCGACGCGGGTCACCTTCAGCCCCTGCTCCTCGAGGAAGGAAGCCGTCCCGCCCGAGGAGACGAGCCCGAATCCGAGCTCCGCGAGGCCCTTCGCGAACGTGTCCACGCCTTGCTTGTTGTAGGTGGAGATCAGCGCTCTCATCCGGCGGCGCTCCCGAGCGAAAGGGACGGCGAGGCGACGAGTTCTGCGACGACCGCTGGCAGGAGCCGGTGCTCAACGGCATGGATCCGCTCCTCGAGCGACGTTCGCGGCTCGACGGCGACCGCTTCCTGCCGCAGCACAGGACCCGTGTCGACGCCCTCGTCGACGAGGTGAACCGTGACGCCGGTCGTCTCGACACCGGCAGCGAGCGCGTCTTCGATCGGATGGGCCCCCGGGAACGCCGGCAACAGGGACGGGTGCACGTTCACGACGCGCTGCGGGAACCGCGCGAGGAACGGCCGGGTCAGCAGGTGCATGTACCCGGCGAGCACGACGAGCTCGACATCGCGTTCCTCGAGCCACGTCGCCATCATCAGGTCGCGCTCTTCGCGGTCGGCGTGGCAGTCCAGTGCGAAGACCGCGGTCGGGATCGAAACGCTACGGGCACGCAGGAGAGCGTAGGCGTCCTTCCGGTTGGACGCGACGGCTCCGACCGGCAGGCCGGCGTCGATCAGCGCCTGGAGGTTCGTCCCGTTCCCGGAGACGAGGACGCCGATCACCGGATCCGCCCGATCACGAGCTCCCCGGCCGCGGGCTCGGCGACGATCGCGCACCAGCCGATGCCGAGGTTGAAGACCCGGCGCAGCTCGTCCTCGGCAACGTGCTCTGCGAGCCACTCGAACACCGGCAGCCGCAGCCACGAATTCCAGTCGATCTCGGCCTCGAGCCCGTCGGGGACGACCCGGCTGAGGTTGCCGAGGATCCCGCCGCCTGTCACATGCGCGAAGGCCTTCGCTCTTCCGTGCAGCGCGCGCGCCTCCGTGAGATAGAGCCGCGTCGGCGCGAGCAGGTCGGGGCCGTCGTAGTCGCTCGTCTCGAGCACGCGCCGCACGAGCGTGAACCCGTTCGCATGGACGCCAGCGGAGGCGAAGCCGATCACAGCGTCTCCGGTCGTCACGGCGCTACCGTCGACGAGCTCGTCACGGGCGACGATACCGACGCAGGTTCCGGCAAAGTCGAGCTCGCCGTCCCGGTAGATGCCCGGCAGCTCGGCGGTCTCGCCGCCGACGAGGGCCACCCCGGCGGCCCTGCAGACCTCCGCCGCTCCCTCGACGAGCTCCGCTACCTGCTCGAGCTCGATCTCGGAGGCGGCGACGTAGTCGAGGAGCATGAGCGGCGTCGCGCCCGTCGTCAGCACGTCGTTGATGCAGTGCGCGGCGAGGTCGCGGCCGCAGTCGCGAAGCCGGCCGCGCTGCCGCGCGAGGATCAGCTTGGTGCCCACCCCGTCGGTCGAGGCTGCGAGCAGCTGCCCGTCGCCGAGCGGATGGAGGCCTGCGAAGGCACCGAAGCCCTTCGAACCGGTCGACTCGACGGCGGCGCGGAGGCGCTCGACGACGGCGTCGGCCACGGCCAGCGACACTCCGGCATCGGCGTAACTCTGCTCTGGCTGCCCCACCGGAATGAGTCTACGGTTCGAGGCCGAGGTCATCGGCCGGGCCGCGATACTTGTTCGGCTGCCGTGTCGACCCCTGGGAAACAGCCGTCCGGTGAGCCCCTCGGGATCGGACGCGCCCTCCTGGCGCTTGGCCTCTATACCGCGGCCTCGGTCTTGCTGTTCGGGTGGGCGCTCTGGCCGCATCCCGGACGCGGGATCGTCGGACTGGCAGTTCAGGCGCCGGAGAGCTACCTCTGGGAGTTCGCGTGGTGGGCACATGCACTCAGTTCCGTCACGAACCCATTCGTCAGCCACGCCGTCTACGCGCCGGTCGGGGTGAACCTGACATGGACGCCGACGGCGCCCGGCCTCGGGTTTCTCTTCACGCCGCTGACGTTCCTGGTCGGGCCGGCGGCCGCCTACAACCTCGCCGCCCTGCTCATGCCCGCACTGTCGGCGTGGACCGCCTTCCTGCTCTGCCGGTACCTGACCCGGTCGAGCTGGGCTGCTCTCGTCGGGGGCTTCCTGTTCGGATTCTCGGGCTACATGACCGGTCACGAATACGGCGGCGACCTCAACCTGACCGCACTCGCGCTGGTGCCACTCGTAGCGCTCGTCGTGCTGCGCTACCTGCGTGCCGAGATCGATGCGCGAGGGCTTGCCTGGCGACTTGGAATCATCCTGGCGCTCCAGCTCGTCGTCTCGACCGAGATCGCACTGACCCTGACGCTCGCGCTCGCGGCTGCGCTCGTCGCCGCCTGGGCGGTGTCGCCGCGAGACCGGAGGCGACTCGTCTCGGCGCTGCCGCCGATCGTGGTCGGCTACGGCATCGCTGGAGTGCTGACGGCGCCGTTCATCTACTACCTCCTCACCGGCCTCGAGTCCGGTCAGTTCGTCGGTGTCCCCACCGGTGACCTGCTCAACATCGTCGTTCCGACTCACCTGATCGCTGCCGGCGGGAGCGTCTTTGCGTCCGTCTCTGCGCACTTCGACAGCAACGACCAGGAACGCGACCTCTACGTCGGGATTCCGACGCTCCTCATCGTAGGTCTCTACTTCTGGCCGCGGCGGCGGCAGCCCGGCGCAAGGTTCCTGCTTGCGAGCTTCCTCGTTCCGCTCGTCCTTGCCCTCGGGGCCTCGCTCCGTGTCGAGGGCCGGACGATCGTGGCGATGCCGTGGGCTCTGTCCAAATCGGTGCCGTTGCTCGACAACCTGATCCCGACGCGCTTTGCCGTCTATTCATTGCTCGCGGCGAGCGTTGCGGTGGCGATCTGGATCGCCTCGGCGCAAGGCAGGCTTGCAGCGCGCCCCGTGGTGCTGCCCGCGCTCGCGCTCGCGTCGATCGTGCCGGCTACCTGGCATGGGCCCTTCGTCAGGATCCCGCCGCGTCCGGCGTTCTTCGCGCAGAAGCTCTACAAGAGCTGTATTCCGCGTGGCGAGACGCTCACGGTCTTCCCGTATGGGCGGTTCGGCGACTCGATGCTCTGGCAGGCCGAGTCAGGCTTCTGGTTCAACCTCGCCGAAGGCGACCTCGGGCGCGATACCTACCCGCCGAAGTTCGTGTTCGCCGACGAGACGGTGCAGGCGCTTCAGTTCTTCTACGAAGGGCCAGACCCACGGCCGACGATGGATCAATTGAAGGCGTACGCGAAGCTCCGCGATGTGGGCCGGATCATCTCGGTCGCCTCCGGGGGCTACCCCAGCGGATCGGATATGCAGGCGTTCGGTCTGGTTCAGACGATCGGAGACGTCTACGTCTCGCCGGCGTGCGGTGACGACGCGCTTACCGATGGCCCTGGGTGACGTAGTACACCTACCCCGGGGCGGCGACCGCGCAGCCACACTTGAGAGATGATCGCCTCCGCCGCCACGACCTGGAACCTCGAGCCGCTCCAGCTCGTACCGACGATCGTCGTCTCGCTGCTCTACCTGCGACGGACCCGTTATCTCGCCCGGCGCGGGCGTCCGGTGCCGGGCTGGCGGCAGTTCGTGTTCTGGCTCGGGATCGCACTCGTCGTGATCGCGCTCAACTCGCCGGTCGACGAGCTCGGCGAGAAGGACTTCTTCTTCATCCACATGGGTCAGCACGTCCTGCTCGGAGATCTCGCGCCGCTCTGCTTCGTCGCGGGCCTGACCGGGCCGGTGCTCAGGCCCGTGCTGGCGCTGAAGCCGGTCGAGCGGTTGCGCATCCTCACCCATCCGCTGGTCGCACTGCCGTTGTGGGCGGTCAACCTCTACCTCTGGCATCTCCCCGTCCTCTACCAGGCCGCTCTGCACCACAGCGCCGTGCATGCGCTCGAGCACTTCCTCTTCTTCACCTGCGGCTGCCTGATGTGGTCGCCCGTCGTCGAGACGCTGCCCGCGCCTGAGTGGTTCGGCACCGGCTGGAAGCTCGGCTACATCGTCGCCGTGCGCTTCATCACGACGATCCTCGCGAACGTCTTCATCTGGTCGACTTCGGTCTTCTACCCCTGGTACATCCACCCCCATCCGATCTGGGGGATCACGGCGGCGCACGACCAGAACCTCGCGGGGATCGTGATGCTCGGCGAGGGAGGGCTCGTGACGCTCGGCGCGCTTGCCTGGCTCTTCCTGCGGTTGGCGGAGGAGGGGGAGCTGAAGCAGAAGCTGATCGAGGAGGGCTATGACCCGGTGCAGGTGGCCCGCGCCGTGCGCTACGGCCGTGCGAGGGCGCTCGAGCAGCAAGGCGTCGAGCAGCACGGATTCGACCAGCAGAGCGCTGGTCTCACGTAGCCGCAGCGGAACCAGGATGCCGCGAGCGGTGTAGAGGAGTGGTGGAGGGCCGTCCACACGACGAGCGCGAGCTCGTGCGCCGGGCGGTGGCCGGCGACGAGCAGGCCTTCGCCGAGCTCGTGCGGGCCAACGAGGAGATCGCTTTCAGACTCGCCTACCTCATCACCGGGAACGCCGCCGAGGCCGAGGAGGCGAGCCAGGAGGCGATCGTGAAGGCATGGCGGGCGCTCGGCCGCTTCCGCACCTCGCAGCCGCTTCGGCCGTGGCTGCTGCGGATCGTCGCGAACGAGGCGCGCAACGGCCGGCGCACGGCTGGGCGGCGAGCGCGGCTGGCCGCAAGCGCCGCGCTCGAACAAGGCTCGGGGGACGCGGCTCCGTCCCCCGAGGAACTGACGGTCGCAGCGGACGAGAGACGCAGGCTGCTCGAGGAGCTCGAGCGGCTCCCGGAGCACGCGCGACTCGTCCTCTCGTGCCGCTTCCTGCTCGGGCTCTCCGAGCAGGAGACAGCAACGGCTCTCGGGGTGAGGGCCGGTACCGTCAAGTCGCGGACCTCGCGGGCGCTCGAGGCGCTGAGGGAGCTCCATGTCTGAGCTCGAGCGCCTGCTCACCGAGGCCGCCCGCGAGTTCGAATGGCCGCCGACGCCACGGCTCGGCCTGCCGGCGGGCGAGCGCCGTTCGCGCCGGCGTCAGCTCGTCCTCGCTCTTCTCGCCGCCTCGCTCGTCGCGGTCGGGGTCGGGTTGGCTGTGCCCGGCGCCCGCAGCGCGATCCTGCGGGCGCTCCACCTCGAGGGCGAGACGATCGTGCGGGTTGCCGTGCTGCCGCCCGCGCAGGAGCGACCTCTCGGCTCCGGGCTCGGCCCGCGCGTCACAACGGCGGCTGCTGCGCGGGCCCTCGGCCATCCGGTGGCCCTTCCACCTCTCGCTGGAACGCCGGTCTTCCACCTGCAATACGGCGTCGTCTCGCTGCTGCTCGAGGGCCCCGTGCTGGTCGCCGAGTTCGAGGGCGGCGGCGGGTCGGAGATCGTGAAGAAGGTCATCAGCGGCGCCACGACCGTTCGGGCGGTCCAGGTCGGCAAGACGACCGGGTTCTGGATCTCCGGCCCGGCGCACCTCTACCTCGGGCCCGACGTCCCGCCGCGGCTCGCCGGAAACGCGCTCGTCTGGAACTCGGGCGGCCTGCTGCTGCGGATCGAAGGGCGGGGGCTCACGGAGGCGCACGCCCTCCGCCTGGCGGCCGAGCTCGACGGAACCTGAGCCGCCCGGCAGGTGTAGAAGAGGTACCAGCGACAGGAGGGAGACCGTGATGATCCGCCGTTCGTCCATGCTTGCCGCCGTACTCGCGCTCGCGCTCACGGGGGTGGCCGCCGCAGTCGGCCCCGCGCTCCCGAACATCGAGGGCTCGGTCGGCGCCAACGAGGTCAGCTACGCAACGGCGCTCCACGGCGCGAACACGACGGTGACCAAGCGAGTGGAAGGGAAGGTCGTCGCACACGTGACGCTGGCCGGCGGCTGGGGCATCCCGATCGTCACCCTCACGCGGTTCGATCACGGCGGACTGAGCCCGAACGGGCGGACGCTCGTTCTCGGAGATGACGTTCATCCGGACGGCACCCTGCGTTCGAGCTCGAGGTTCGCCGTCCTCGACACCGGCACCCTCGCGCTCGACCAGACGATCGCGCTGCACGGCGACTACTCCTTCGACGCGCTTTCGCCGGCGGGGCGGTGGCTGTACCTCATCCATCACGTCGCGAGTGGGGACAACCGGTATCAGGTGCGCGGGTACGACCTGCAAACCGGGACGCTGCTTCCCCGCGTGATCGCCGACAAGCGCCAGGCGGGTTGGCTGATGGCGGGCTATCCCGTCTCCCGTGCGACGAGCCCCGGCGGCCGCTTCGTCTACACCCTCTACCAGCAGAGCGGCAACTATCCCTTCGTCCACGCGCTCGACACGGTGAATCGGACCGCGATCTGCATCGGCCTGCCGTGGCAGTGGGCAGGCCAGGATGCGGCAATTGCAACGGCGAAGCTGACCCTCGCCGGTCACGCGCTCCGGATCGCCGGCGGCAAGAGCGGTTTCGTGCTCGACACGAGGACGTTCCGGGTGACGAAGCTCTAGCTGACTAGCGAACCGGCTCGAAGCGGAGCTTCTCGACGGACACCGGGATGCTCGTCGGGTACTCGCGGGTGAGGCACGCGCGGCAGAGCGCCGAGGCCGGACGCTCGGTCGCCTCCTGGAGGCCTTCGAGGGAGATGTAGGCGAGGGAGGTGGCCCCGATTGCCTGCCGCACGCCCTCGACGTCGTTGCCGGCAGCGATCATCTCGTCCACGCTCGCGAGATCGATCCCGTAGTAGCAGGGCGAGATCACGGGCGGCGAGGAGATCCGGACGTGGACTTCGGCTGCGCCCGCATCGAACAGCATCTGGACGATCTGGCGTGTCGTCGAGCCCCGTACGATCGAGTCGTCCACGATCACGAGCCGTTTGCCCGCGACCTCGGCGAGTGGGTTGAACTTCATCCGGATCCCCTGCTCGCGCATCCCCTGCTCGGGTTGGATGAACGTCCGGTGGACGTAACGGTTCTTGATCAGCCCCTCGCTGAACGGGATTCCACTCGCGCGGGCGAAGCCGATCGCCGCGGGCGTGCCGGAATCGGGGATCGGGAGCACGAGGTCGGCCTCGACCGGCGACTCGGCGGCCAGGCGCTCGCCCATGCGGACGCGGGCCCCGTGGACCTCGATTCCTTCGAGACGGGTGTCTGGGCGGGCGAGGTAGAAGAACTCGAAGATGCAGAGCGCTCCGCCGCCCGAGCGCGGCAGCACCTGAATCGACTCGAGCCCATCGGGATCGGCGATCAGGAGCTCGCCGGGCCGAACCTCGCGTTCGAATCTGGCGCCGACCAGGTCGAGCGCGCAGGTCTCAGAGGCGACGACTGGATCGTCGCCGAGCCATCCGAGCACGAGCGGCCGGAAACCGAACGTGTCACGGAACGCGAAGAGCTTCCCGTCGGCGAGGCCGACGATCGTCGCGGCGCCCTCGATTCGCTCGAGCGCAGCCGGCGCAGCCTCCCTGAGCGGGCGGCCGTCAGCGGCGATCATCGCGGCGATCACCTCGCTGTCGGAGGTCGAGGCGAGCCTCGGCGCGAGCTCCTCGCGCAGCGCATCGGCGTTCGTGAGGTTTCCGTTGTGGCCGAGCGCGACCGTCCTCGCCGAGCCGTGGTGGATCAGCGGCTGCGCGTTCGCCCAGGCATTCGAGCCGGTCGTCGAGTAGCGCGTGTGGGCGATCGCGAGCTCGCCGCGAAGGCCGGAGAGCTTCTGTTCGTCGAAGACCTGGGCGACGAGGCCGAGGTCGCGGAGGCCGGTGAGGCGCCCGTTCTCACAGACGGCGATCCCGGCCGACTCCTGACCGCGATGCTGGAGCGCGTGCAGCCCGAAGTACGAGAGCCGCGCGACGTCGCGGTTCGGGGCGCAGATGCCGAACACCCCGCACATCAGATCGTCCCCAACTCCACGAGGTCAGGCCAGTCCGGGGCTTCGCCGTCGAGCGCGACGATCACGCCGGGGCCGGCGGGGCAGTCGAAAGCCACCTCGATCCCGCTCCAGGCGCCGGCCTCCCGGAGGGCCAGGGCCGCGCCGCCGTCCGAGATGTCGTGGGCGAGGCTGAACCGGCCGGCGTTCCGCCAGACGAACTCGACGAGCTCGGCGCCCTCACCGCGAAGCAGGAAGACGCGGTCGCCCCGCTGCCAGCGGGCGGGGATCCGGGTGACATCGGCGACGAGGCCGACGCAGCCGACGACGGGCGTGGGAGGGATCGGCTGTCCACCGGTCTCGTTGTAGAGCGAGACGTTGCCCGACACGACGGGGATCCCGAGCTCGTTCGCGGCGGCCGCGATCCCGTCGATCGCGCGGGCGAGCTCCCAGGCGATCTCGGGCCGCTCGGGATTGCCGAAGTTGAGGCAGTCGGTGAGGGCGATCGGCTCCCCGCCGGCGCAGGCGACGTTCAGCGCAGCGTCCATCACGGCGCTCCAGCCGGCTCGGAACGGGTCGCGCTCGCCGAGGGGCGGTCCGTCGAGCGAGACGGCGAGGCCGCGGGTGCCTTCGAGAAGCAGGACGGCCGCGTCGAGCCCCGGCCGGCGGATCGTGCGCGAGCCGACGAGCTGGTCGTACTGCTCGAACACCCAGGCTTTCGACTCGTCGTTCACGGGATCCGGGTCTCCCACGGGCGATGCGGGACGTTCGGCGAGCTCGAGCTCGTAGCGCGGGGTCTGTTCGGTCAGGAGGCGGGCGGGGATCGCGCCGACGAGCTCGCCGCCGGCGAAGACGCGCAGCTCTCCGTCGCCGGTGACCTCGCCGATCACCGTGCAGGGAAGCTCCCAGACCTCGCAGGCGGCGCGTACCTCGTCGAGGCGCGCCGGCTCGACGACGGCGACCATCCGCTCCTGCGACTCGGAGATCATGATCTCCCACGGCTCGAGATCGGCCTCGCGAAGCGGCACCCGGTCGAGATGAACCTCGACCCCGGCGCCGTCCGAGGCCATCTCGGCAAGCGACGAGGCTAGCCCCGCCGCGCCGCAATCCTGGAGCCCCGCGACGAGCTCGCGCTCCACGAGGTCGAGCGAGACCTCGATCAGCGCCTTCCCGCGGAACGGGTCGCCGATCTGCACCGACGGCCGTTTGTCGTCCGACCCGGCAAGATCCTGGCTCGCGAGGACCGAGGCCCCCCCGATGCCGTCGCGGCCGGTCAGGGCGCCGTAGAGGACGACAAGGTTCCCCGTGCCGATCGCCTTGGCACGCAGCACGCGCTCGGCCGGCAGCAAGCCGACGCACATCGCGTTGACGAGCGGATTCGCGGCGTAGGCCTCGTCGAACACCGTCTCCCCGCCGACGTTCGGGATCCCGGTGCAGTTGCCGTAGTGAGCGATGCCGGCGACAGCGCGGCGGAAATGCCAGTCGGGCGCACCGAAGCGGAGCCCGTCGAGCAGCGCGATCGGACGTGCGCCCATCGCGACGACGTCGCGGATGATCCCGCCGACTCCGGTCGCCGCGCCCTGGAACGGCTCGACCGCGCTTGGGTGGTTGTGCGACTCGACCTTGAACGCGACCGCGAGCCCCTCGCCCACATCGACCACACCGGCGTTCTCGCCGGGACCCTGGAGCACGCGCTCGCCACGTGACGGCAGGCGCGAGAGGAGGCGCGCCGAGTGCTTGTAGCCGCAGTGCTCCGACCAGAGGACGGAGAAGACGGCGAGCTCGAAGTCGTTCGGCACCCGCCCGAGCAGCTCGCGGATTCGCGCGAACTCCCAGTCCGTGAGGCCGAGCGCTCGATGCAGGGGCTGCTCAGCGACCGCGCTCAGGGGGCCAGTTTAGCCGCGGGCGGCGGACGGCTCGGGACACACGTCTCACACCGGGCCCCCGTCCACGGTTAAACTGTCGGATGAGCCGCCGCGACCTCTGGAACATCACCGCCCTTTCCCTGATCTGGGGTGCGTCGTTCATGTTCATCCGCGTCGCGGACAGGCAGTTCGACCCGTGGACTCTCGTGTGGCTCCGGGTGCTGCTCGGCTGCGCCGTGCTCGTGCCTGTGGCCCTGATGGCCGGCGGGCGTGGTGCCGTCGCACAGGCGCGCGAGGCCTGGAAGAGGCTGTTCGTGCTCGGGGCCGTGAACACGGCCGCCCCGTTCATGCTCTTCGCCTGGGCCGAGACGAGGATCGACTCGAGCCTCGCCGCGATCCTCCAGGCGGCGGCACCGATCTTCACCCTCATCCTCGGCGCACGTTTCGCGCATGAGCGCGTCGGTGGCGCGAAGCTCGGTGGTGTCCTGCTCGGCCTCGCCGGGGTCGCGCTCCTCGTCGGCTCACCCGGCGGTGGGGGACTGCTGGCGCCGCTCGCGGTCGTGCTGGCCGCCTTCTGTTACGCCTGCGGTGCGACGTTCAGCTCGCTGAAGCTCCGCGGCACCGACCCGCTCGTGATGGGCGCAGGATCGTGCCTCGTCGCGACCTTGCTCACCGCTCCGCTCGGGATCGCACACCTGCCCTCGGCGGTTCCCGGTTGGAAGGAGCTCGCGTCCGTTGCCGTCCTCGGGCTGATCGGCACCGGGATCGCATACATGATCCTGTTCGCCCTGCTGCGCAGCGCCGGGCCGTCCCGGGCGATCCTCGTCACCTACACGATCCCTGCAGTCGCGGTGCTCTACGGGGTGCTCCTGCTCGGCGAGCCGCTTCGCACCGTCTCGGTCGTGGGGCTGGCGCTGATCCTCGCCGGGGTGGCGCTCGCGGGGCGAGGGCAGAGGGTGAAGCGCAAGCAGGCGCAGACCGTCCCGCTCGTCGTTCCCGACTGATCGCCTAGACCGAGCCGACCGGCCACCGGGAGCGAATGAGAGTTGATGTCGGCCACGCCGGCACCCTCTCCGCGCGGAGTGTCGTGCCGGGCGCGCCTCGAACGAGGGAGCTATTCCGGGGGAGGCTCGACCTCAGTTCGAGGGATCAGTGTCCGGGGAACGGGAGCCGATGCAGGGCGGGACAGCATTCGTCCCCGTTCCGGAGGCCTCCAAATGCGCCGCGCCATTCCCGTTCTCGCCACGCTCTTTCTCGTCTTTCTCGCGGCCGCTCCGGCCGAGGGGGGCAGCACCCAGTCCGCTGCATGTGGCGTCCAGAGCTTCGCGTACGCAGGGCTCGAGGCGAACACGAAGGCCCACGGCGTATCGGCGACGCTCGACCCGACGCTGACACCCAACGTGATCGATGGTCACGTCGGTGGCTGGATCGGGCTCGGCGGGGTGAGCGACGGGCCGGGCGGGGTCGCCGAATGGCTCCAGGCCGGGTTCGCCGCATTCCCGCAGGACAACTCGAGCCAGATGTACTACGAGGTGACCCTCGCCGGTTCCTCGCCGCAGTACGTCGAGCTCGCCCCGGATGTCGCTGCCGGCGAATCGCACCACTTTGCCGTGCTCGAGATGGCGAACCGGAGCTCCTGGTGGCGCGTCTGGGTCGACGGCAAGGCGGTCAGCCCGCCGATCCACCTTCCGGGAAGCCACGATGCGTGGTACCCGCAGGCCGTGGCAGAGAACTGGAACGGCGGGACGGGCGCGTGCAACACCTACGCCTACCGCTTCTCGGACGTCTCGCTCGCCCAGAACGACGGCGGAGTCTGGCGTCCGCTCAAGGCTGGCTACACCTTCCAGGACGCGGGATATCACGTGATCCCGATCTCCCAGACGCCCCGCACGTTCCTCGCCGCAAGCCTCGCGGCGTAGACGGCGAGTCTCTAAAGCAGCGAGCGCCGGCATTGCCGGCGCTCGCTCATTCGCTTCTGAGCCGGCTCGATCCTCAGGTGACCGTGAGCGGGCTGCCGACCGTGATCAGCTTCGCGAGCTTCAGGATCGCGCTATTGACGAGGCGGATGCAGCCGTGCGAGATGTAGCCCGGAATCAGACCTGGCTCGTTCGTCCCGTGGATGCCGATGAACCCGCCGCCCGGCCACTCGGTCAGAACGGCAGACCTGGCACTCGTGCCGAAGGCGATCGGCCCGTAGAACGGGTTGTTGAAGTCGGTGAGCTTGTCGCGGACGTAGTACTGACCGGCCGGAGTGGGGCCCCAGCCCGGAGCGGTTTTCCCGACACCGACGCGAGTCGTGAAGATCGTCTTCCCGTCACGCTTGAGCGTGAGCCTCTGCGTCTCCCGGTTGACGTAGATGTGGGTATGGACGAGGTAGACGTTCCCGAGCGCGCTCTTCTGGACCCAGCCGGTGGAGTTGTTCGGCAGGATCGGCAGCCTGACCTTGTACCAGACCTGACTCGGGCTGAGGTCGTCCTCGGAGAGGATCAGAACGACGTTCTGGGTTCCGTCCGACGTGGCCAAGGGGAGTTTCGTGACGACGTACGACGACGCACTCGGCTTGAAGTGCGCGCCGACGGAGCGTACGACAGGAGCCCAGTGGCCGATCTTTGCGTTCGTGAGGGTGGCAAGGTGGGGGAAGCTCTGCTTCGCTTTCTTCTGGGGTGAGGCGCCCGCAGTCGGAAGCGCGA
Organism: uncultured Actinomycetota bacterium; assembly: GCA_963720045.1. Lineage (GTDB taxonomy): Bacteria > Actinomycetota > Thermoleophilia > Gaiellales > Gaiellaceae > PALSA-600. The sequence continues at coordinate 70,032 of CAVREC010000009.1, forward strand.
CGAGTGCCGCGAGCGCCAGACACGCGATGAGCCCGGCGACCGGGGCCGGCCGTGTTCGGTTGGAGTGGTGCTGAAAGATACGGGGCATGAGGACCTCTCGTTCGCTGGCCTGCGTGATAACCCTGCTCGATTTGGAGTGACCTGGGGCTCGGTCAGGATCTTCCGCTTGCCGCGTGTACTGCGTTCTTCGTAGAGCGATCCCCCATTGCGATTGCAGTGAGCTGTCTCTGACAACCGCCATCTTAGCTTACTATCCCCCGAGAAATACGGGGCCTAGATTGACCTAGCCGAAAGGCGAGACCTCGATCCTCTCCTCGAAAGCACCCGACGACCTAGGGAGGTTTCGTGCCCGGGACACGCAAGTTCAAGCAGTACGGCGGCGAAGAGGTCGAAGCCGAGGTCATCGGCTTCCGCGCTTCCGGTGAGCACTGGAACGAGTACCTCCTCGACGACGGCACGGTCTTCCGGATCAAGCTCGTCGTCACCGAGATCGCCCGGGTGAAGGACGTCTTCGACGCCAAGGGCGACCCGGTCTATGCCGCCAGCCATACGCAGGTCACGGCCGTCGACGTGCCGGACAACCTGAAGAAGCCCGCCGAGTAGTTCCGCGGGTCCGAGCCGCCTCGTACGAGTCCAGACCAAAGCGGGCCCGGCATTGCCGGCGCCCGCTTTCGCGATTCAGGATCGGGCTCCTGTTTCTGAGGGCGCGCAAGCGATTTCGCGACTCTTGACGTACCCTATTCGGGGATGAGTCGGTTCCTACACACGATGTATCGGATCACCGATCCGGAGGCCAGCAGGAGGTTCTACGAGACGCTGGGGCTCGAGTTCCGGCGGGAGCTTCCGATCGTGCGGGACGGCGAGCTCGAGGCGACGAACTACTTCTTCGGGGCTCCAGGGGAGACCGTCGAGCTTGAGTTGACCTTCAACGTTGACGGTCGAACCTACGAGCTCGGGACGGGGTACGGCCACATCGCGATCGGCGTCGACGATCTTGCCGCCACGCTCGAGCGGCTCGCCCTCGAGGGGATTCATCCGGAGCGGCCTCCGTACTCCGTGCGTGAGGGCGGCTCGCTGCTCTGCTTCGTCCGCGATCCGGACGACTACCGCATCGAGCTCATCGAACGCGGCGCCTGATTCGGGCGGCGGGCTTGCTGCTCTACGACAGTTCGGTCTCCGGCAACTGCTACAAGGTCAGGCTCCTGCTGGCGCACCTCGACACTCCCTACGAGCGGAGGGAGCTGGACGTCGTCGACCGGTCGAACCGGCCGGAGGTGCTCGGCGGGTTGAACCCCTCATTGCGAGTGCCGACCCTCGTGCTCGACGACGGCCGCTCGCTCGGCGAGTCGGGGGCGATTCTCTGGTACTTCGGCGAGGGAACTTCCTTCGTCCCGGACGACCGCTTCGAGCGCGCGCAGGTCCTGCAGTGGATGTTCTTCGAGCAGTACGACCACGAGCCGGCGATCGCGGTCGTGAGGTTCTGGGTTGCCTTCTCGGGTCGGCCCGAGGCCTTCGCCGACCGTCTCGAAGAGCGGCGGGCCGCCGGCTATCGGGCGCTCGATGCGATGGAGCGTCACATCGCGGGGCGCGAGTTCTTCGTCGGCGAGCGGCCGACGCTGGCCGACATCGCGCTCTTCGCCTACACGCATGTTGCGCCCGAGGGCGGGTTCGATCTGGAGGCCTACCCGGCGGTGCGTGGGTGGCTTGCGCGGGTCGCGGCGATGCCCGGGCACGTGCCGATCGACGCCTGAGCGAGGCGTTCCACTTCTGTCTCGAAGTTGTTGCACGCGCGTTACACGTTCGTCGATATGTTGTCGAGTATGACAACCAAGACGGAACGCAAGAAGCCGGTGACTGCCGCAACGCCGTGGGGGAATGCGAGGGTCGTCGACGAGGCGAAGCTGGCCCAGCGCGTCGGGGACAAGCGCTTCGCCACACTCGTCCAGCTGCTCGAAGCACCAGACGGCGAACCGCTCGTGCGGATTGCCTACACGACCGACGGGATCGCGCGGCGCGGTCCCGTCACCCTGCGGGCCCGTGACCTCGAACGGCTTCGAGCGGCGCTCGAGGCCCGGCCTGCCTTGGCTTCGGCCTTCGGCCTGGCAGGGGATGCCTAGACGGGTGCCGAGGCCGACAATCGAGCGGCATCGACGAGCGATCCAAGGATGAGCGCGCCGTCGGTCGAGCCGAGCCGAGCGTCGACGGCGTGCTCCGGATGGGGCATCAGGCCGAAGACGTTCCCGGTCTCGTTGCAGACGCCCGCCACGTCGGCGACGGCTCCGTTCGGGTTCTCGCCCGGCCCGTAACGGAGCAGGAGCTGCCCTGCCGCGTCGAGCTCGGCGACCGTCTCCGGGGCCGCGAACCAGCAGCCGTCGCCGTGCTTCACGGGGATCGTCAGGGCCTGGTCTTCGTGGCAGCGGGTCGTGAACGGGCTGGAGGCGTGGTCGATCTCGACGCGGACGTCGCGGCACACGAACGAGAGCGACTCGTTGGGTCGGAGCGTGCCCGGAAGCAGGCCCGCCTCGGTGAGGATCTGGAAGCCGTTGCAGATGCCGAGCACGAGCCCGCCGCCGGCCGCGAACCGGACGATCGGCTCCATGATCGGCGAGAAGCGCGCGATCGCGCCGCAGCGCAGGTAGTCGCCGTACGAGAACCCACCGGGAAGGACGACGCCTGCCGTGCCGGCGGGCAGCTCGGTGTCGGTGTGCCACACGCGGCGCGCATCAGCGCCGAGGCGCGTGAGCGCCTGCTCGGCATCGCGGTCGTCGTTCGATCCGGGAAAGACAGCGACCGCGACGAGCGGCCTGTGGTCGGCGCGTGCTCATGCGGGCGGATGGAGCTCGATCTCGTAGCTCTCGATCAACGGGTTCGCGAGCAGTTGCTCGCACATCCGCTCGACCTGGGTACGTGCCTCGCCCTCGTCGCTCGTGGCAAGCTCGAGCTCGACGAGCCGTCCGACACGTGCGTCGTCCACGGCGAAGCCGAGGTGCCGGAGGCTGCTCTCGACCGCCTGGCCCTGCGGGTCGAGGATCCCGCTCTTCGGGCGAACGAGGACGGTTGCCTTCATGCGAGCACGGCCTTCATGCCAGGACCGTGTCCGGATCGGCGAGATAGTCGGCGAAGTCGATGCCCGTGAGCAGCTCGAATGCCTCGATGTAGCGGGCGCGCGTTCCCTCGACGACCTCCGCAGGTAGCTCGGGCCCGGGCGCGGTCTTACCCCAGCCGAGCGTCTCGCAGTAGTCGCGGACGAACTGCTTGTCGAAGGAGGGCTGCGGCCCTCCCGGGGCGTACTCGTCGGCCGGCCAGAACCGTGACGAGTCCGGGGTGAACGCCTCGTCTCCGAGGACGAGCCGGCCTTCGCCGTCGACGCCGAACTCGAGCTTCGTGTCGGCGAGGATGATCCCCCGCTCGAGCGCGCGCCCCGAGACGTACCGGTAGAGCTCGAGGGTCAGCCGTTCTGCCTCGTCGAACCGCTCCTCGCCGACCAGCGAAACCGCTGCGGCCCGGTCGATGTTCTCGTCGTGGCCCGACTGGGCCTTGGTCGCCGGGGTGAAGATCGGCTCCGGCAGACGGTCCGACTCGGCGAGCCCGGCGGGTAGCGAGTGCCCGCAGACCTCGCCGGTGGCGCGGTAATCCTTCCAGCCAGATCCTGCGAGGTAGCCGCGAACGACGCATTCGATCGGGAGCATCTCGAGCCGCCGGCATTCGGTCGAGCGCCCGTCGTCGCCGAGCGCGAGCAGGTGGTTCGGGACGATCCCGGCGGTCTGCGCGAACCAGAACCCGGAGAGCCCGGTCAGCACGCGACCCTTGTCGGGGATCTCGGTGGGCAGAACGACATCGAACGTCGAGATCCTGTCGCTCGCGACGAGCAGCAGACGTTCCTCGTCGAGCGCGTAGATCTCACGGACCTTTCCGCTCGCGACGTGGCTGAGAGCTTCAGACATTGACGGGGTCCTCCTTTCGGGTCAGGGTGCGCAACCTGTCGAACACGGCATCTGCGTGCTTGACTGCGGCGGCGAGGTCGAAAACACGGTCGAGGGCGGCGCGCATCGAGCCTGGCGGAGACCTCGGGATCCGCGGCGACGAGCGTGCGGAAGTCGAGCTCTTCGTCCCAGGACTTCATTGCGTTCCTCTGCACGAGCCGGTAGGCCTCGTTGCGCGGCAGGCCCGAGTCGACGAGCGCCAGGAGAAGCGCGTGCGAGAAGACCAACCCGTGCGATGCGGCGAGGTTGCGGAGCATCCGCTCGGGATAGACGACGAGGCCGTCGACGATCCAGATGAACCGGTCGAGCATGTAGTCGAGCGCCAGGAAGGCATCGGGAATCACGATCCGCTCGGACGAGGACTGCGAGATGTCGCGCTCATGCCAGAGCACCACGTTTTCGAGCCCGACGATCGACGCGGCCCGGACGACGCGCGCGAGCCCACAGATCCGCTCGGCGACCTTCGGGTTGCGCTTGTGGGGCATCGCCGAGGAGCCCTTCATCCCGGTGGCGAATGGCTCTTCGGCTTCACGAACCTCGGTGCGCGCCAGGTGGCGGATCTCGGTCGCGAAGCGCTCCAGCGAGGTCGCGGTGAGGGCCAGCGTCGAGAGCAGCTCGGCGTGGCGATCGCGGGCGATCACCTGCGTGGAAAGGAGGTCGGGATCGAGGCCGAGCCGCTCGCAGGCGATGCGCTCCACCTCGGGATCGAGCGAGCCATAGCTGCCGACCGTGCCCGAGAGCTGGCCGACGCGGTTCGATTCCAGGGCCCGCACGAGCCGGGTACGGTCGCGATCGAGCTCGAAGGCCCACCCGGCGAGCTTCCAGCCGAATGTCGTCGGCTCGGCGTGGATGCCGTGCGTCCGGCCGATGCAGATCGAGCCGCGGTGCTCTTCGGCGCGACGGATCACGATCGCGATCGCCCGGTCGAGCTCGCCGAGCACGAGCCGGCCCGCGTCCTGGATCTGGAGCGAAAGCGCGGTGTCGACCACGTCCGACGAGGTGAGTCCGTGATGGACCCAGCGGCCTTCCGGCCCGAGCTGCTCGGTGACCGCGTCGATGAACGCCGCAGTGTCGTGATCGGTGATGCGCTCGATCTCGGCGACGCGCTCGGCGCTCGGCGGCCTGGCGGCAGCGCGGATCGCTGCAACATCTTCTGGCGGGATCGCCCCGAGCTCGGCCCATCCGTCGAGCGCGGCGAGCTCCACTTCGAGCCACCGTGCGAGCTTGCCCTCCTCCGACCAGATCCTCTGCATCTCGGGCCGGGAGTAGCGGGCGATCACGACGACAGTCTAGAGACGCCCTCCGAAGGCATTGCGGCTCTACCCCGAGCAGGGCGAGGATCCGCGCCGCGAGCACGGCCGCGTTCTTCGCGTTGTCCACCCCGACCGTCGCGACGGGCACGCCCGGCGGCATCTGCACGATCGAAAGCAGCGCGTCGAGGCCGTCGAGGACGCTCATCGACGAGCGCAAGGGCACGCCGATCACGGGCAGCTCGGTGTGCGCCGCGACCACGCCGGGAAGCGCCGCGGCAAGGCCGGCTCCACAGATCGAGAACCTTGATCCCGCGGCCGGCCGCCGTCTTCGCGTAGTCGGCGACGGCATCCGGTGTCCGGTGGGCCGACCGAACCTCGAACTCCCAGGGGATGCCGCGTGCGTCGAGCTCGTCGAGGGCTGCCTTCATCCGCTCCCGGTCCGATTCCGAGCCTACGAGGATGCCGACGAGGGGAGCGCTCATCGCGGCGATGTTAGACGGAGAAGCCGGCACCTATGTCAGTTCGGTGCCGGGCGCCCTCGAAGGCGATCTTCCCCACCGCGTCGTAGGCATGCTTCCGAGCCGAGACGAGGTCTGGCGCAAGTGCCGTCACCGAGAGAATCCGCCCACCGTTCGTGACGAGCGTGTCATCGTGCATTGCCGTTCCCCCGTGGAAGACGAGAGCTCCGGTCGCCTCGGCCTCCGGGATGCCCGTGATCGGGGCGCCTGCGTAGTCGCTCCTCTCCGGATACTGCGGGCCGGTCAGCGCCACCGTCACGGCGGCGTCCGTGCTCGCAGAGACGATGCCCTCCTCGGCGCTGCCCCTTGCAGCTGCAGCGAGGGCCGCGAGCAGATCCCCCTCGAGGCGGGGAATCAGCACCTGCGTCTCCGGATCACCGAACCGGGCGTTGAACTCGAGCACCCGAACGCCCTCTGCGGTGAGAATCAGCCCGGCGAACAGGCATCCCACAAACGGCATGCCCCGGCGGGCGAGCTCGTCGAGCACCGGTTGGTGGATCAGAGCCACGAGCTCGGCGGGGTCGGCGTCGAGCGCGACCGGCGAGATCGCTCCCATGCCACCGGTGTTCGGCCCCTCGTCGCCGTCCAGGGCTCGTTTGTAGTCCTGGGCCGCACCGAGTGGGATCGCGCGGACCCCGTCGCACAGCGCAAAAAGCGGAGACCTCGGGCCCTTCGAGGAGCTCCTCGATCACGAGCTCCCCACCGAGCGCGGAAGCGCCCTGTAACCCGGCCTCGACTTCTTCGGCTGTCCGGCAGACGAATACGCCCTTGCCTGAGGCGAGCCCGTCGACCTTGATCACGCAGGGAGCGTTCGCGATCGCCAGGTCCTTGGCGACGGGCACTCCCGCCGCGGCCATCACCTCCTTCGCAAATCGCTTCGACCCCTCGATCTGCGCCGCTTCGGCACCTGGCCCGAAGACGGCGATCCCGGCCCGACGAAGCTCATCGGCGATGCCGGCCACGAGGGGCGCCTCCGGCCCGACGACGGCGAGATCGATGTCGAGTGCCCGCCCGAGCTCGACCAATCCCTCGGCGTCATCGGCGCGGACGGGGTGACAGCGGCCGAGCGCGGCGATTCCGGGGTTGCCCGGCGCAGCATGGAGCCGGGTCAGCGAGGGGCTCGCCGCGAGCCGCCAGGCGAGCGCATGCTCGCGTGCACCCGAGCCGACGAGGAGGACGTTCACGGGCAGCGGAGTCTACGTTCGGCCTCACTCGGCCTCGTCGTCTTCCCTCTACAAGGTTTAACAGTCAGAACCGAGGGCGTCGGTCGTCGTCCGCACGGTCCATCGGCGGTTTTTGTCCTACGCTCTGTCAGACGGGTTTGACTGCGTGTCCCGCGCGGTCACACCTGGTCATGGTGACCGACACATGGCAAAACTCTCGAACCAGGACGTACGGGCGCTGCGCGAAGCGGAGCGCGAGAAGGTGCTCGCTGAGCTCGCCGGCTTCGCGCGAAAGGACAAGGCCGCTCGCGAGAAGGAACTCGCCCGCCGTCGCAAGTTCAGGGCGCGCACGACTCTCCTCCTCGAGGGCCGCGCCCTCGGAATGGCGGTCACCGACCTGGCCTAGGCGGCCGGCGTCACCCGGCAGACGGCGCACCACTGGCTACGCGAAGAGGAACGACCGATTTCGCCTTAGTTTCGGCCCTGCCCGGCGCCCGTCGCGGCGACCCCACATCTCCCTAGTCCGGAAGCAGCCCGTCCCGGTAGGGCGTCGCCTCCGACTTCGCGAAGCGTGCGTAGGCCACGGCCGGGTCGTTCGTCTCCTCTTCCACGCCGACGCCGTGGCGTAGCGCGACCTCGTTCACGGTGTAGGCGCCCCAGTCCTCGCCGGCCTGATGTTGCCGGGAGCCCATCGCAAGCACGGTGCAGCGGCCCTCACCGGCGCCGACGATCATGTGCTCGGTGCGTGGCGGGCAGTGGACGAAGTCCCAGCGTCCGAGCGGGCGCTCTTCGCCCTCGACGATCAGGAGCGCCTCACCGTCGAGGATCAGGAAGTCCTCTTGGTCGGCCTCCCAGTGATACATCCCGATCGGCTCCCCGGGCTCGAGCACGACGATCGCAACGCCGAGCTGCGGGAAGTACGCCTCGGCCTCGGGCCCCGTCCATCCGGTGAGCGGAACGTTCATCCCGCGGCCTTCCCGGGAGATCCAGCGGGCATCGCGCGCGTTGACGACGAACCAGCCGTGGCCGGCGGGAACGAGCCCGGCCTCGGTCTGCTGAAGCGGGGCTTCAGGAACCATCGCCCGGCCGCCCGGGTCGCCGTATCTCATCCTCGAGGAGCGCGATCACCGCGTTCGCCCAGTCGCCGACATCGTCGAGCGGCTCCCCGTCGCGGATCGTCATGAAGCCGCCGAGCAGCCGGTCGAGCTCCTCTCCGCTGAGCATCTGGCCGGTCAGCGCCTCCGCGTCCGGGTTCGTCGCGCCGGTGTCTGCTTCGTCTTTCAGGGCCTGTCCGAACCGGATGATCTCTGTCCGCCCTCCGGCCGCCTCGAGGAGTTGTTCGAGGAGCCGGTCGACCCTGCTGCGCCCTTTCGGCGTCAGGGCAGCGACGGCGCGGGCGAGATACTCGCTGTGATGATCGGCTGTCACCGAGCCGAACCCTAGCGCCCCCGGGCCTATGATCCGCACGTGGACGGGTCCCCCGCGAGATCCGAGCTTGACGTCGCCGAGTTGCTCGCCGCGTACAACGGCCAGCTCCGTGCGCGCGAGCGTGATCGGCCCGAGCCGGGCGTGCGGATGGAATGGGACGGGCCGCTCCTGCGCGTCGTGGGCTGGAGGAGCGGCGGCTTCATCATGTATCGCGACCTCGACGGGCTCGACGGGCCCGAGCTCGACGACCTGATCGCACGCCAGGTGCGCTTCTTCGCGGCGCGGAACGAGCGCTTCGAATGGAAGCTCCACGGGCACGACCGGCCGGCCGACCTCCCGGAGCGGTTGCGCGCCGCCGGGTTCGTCCCCGAGGAAGTGGAGACGGTCGTGATCGCTGGGTCGACCGTGATCGCCACCGCGCCGCGCCTGCCTGCGGGGGTCGACCTACGGGAGGTCACTGCCCGCACCGATTTCGAACGGATCGGTGCCTTCGAGGGGGCTGTCTGGGGTGACTCGGATGCCGGGCTCGCGCAGAGCCTGGAGATGGAGCAGGCGACCGATCCGAACGGATTGACGGTGGTCGTCGCCGAGCACGACGGCCTGATCGTCTGCGCCGGCTGGGTGCGGTTCGAGGCGCGCACGGACTTCGCCACGTTCTGGGGTGGCGCGACCCTTCCCGCCTGGCGTGGCCAGGGCATCTATCGCGCGACGGTCGCCTACCGGGCGAATCTCGCCGCGCGGCGCGGTTTCCGCTACATCGAGGTCGACGCCTCGGCCGATAGCCGCCCGATCCTCGAACGCCTCGGGTTCCTCGCCGTGACCACGACGACGCCGTTCATCTGGTCGCCGCCCGGCCTTTGAGCACTCCTGACCTTGACTTCGCGGAAACGCACCCTCTTCACAGGAAGAAGAGGATCAACACTGCGAGAACCGCGAGTGGAAGGAAGGCGAGCGCCGCAAGCGCAAACGACCGAGGCCGAGGGTCGCGCACGGTTGCAATGACGGCTACGACGGCGCCGAGGACGAGAGTCAGTAGCCCGAGCAGATCCTGACGCTGGGCGTTCGAGTGTTGGAACCCATCAGCCAGGATCAACCAGCCAAGAGCGGCCCAGCACACCGCACCCCAACCGGTTGTCACGATTCTCAGCACGGCCGCCGAAGGTCGAGTCGGCAGGCCCGCCGCGGTCGGGCGTCAAGTGCTGCCGGCATCGACGGAGAGAGCTCCTTTCTCTTTCAGCCATCCGATCACGTTCTCCCGGCCTGTCCCGAGGCCGACGGCCGCATCCAGCGGGGTGCCGTGGGCGTAGTCGGTCTCCCAGTTCAGGTCGGCCCCCGCCGCCAGGAGGCGTTCGGCCGCTCGGCGTTGTCCGCCTCCGCAGGCGTGCCAGAACCCCTGCGATACCTCCGCCCGCGTCGGGTTCGCGGTGCCGAGGAGCTCTTCGAGGCGGTCGAGCAGGCCGAGTCCGCCCGCGTGCCAGAGCTTGTCGACCCGGGCGCCGCGGGCGACCAGGAGGCGGGCGACGTTCCAGCAGCCATACCCGACGGCATTGTCGAGCGGGGTGCCGATCGACCCGTCAGGGATCTCGATGTCGGCGCCGCCGTCGATCAGCGCGGCTGCGACGTCGGCGTCGTCGCTGCTTGCTGTCCAGTGCAGCGGCGTCTCGGAGCCTGGTTCCGGGTCTCGGTAGTTGGGGTCGGCGCCGGCCGCGATGAGGACTGGGACGATCCCGGGGCCGTTGGGGAAGTAGCCGGGCCAGTCGGCCACGACGTGCAGCGCCGTGCGGGTCTTGAAGCGACCACCCAGCGGATCTCTGGCGAGCTCCGGCGTGTCGGTGACCATCCGCCGGACTGCCTCGATGTCGCCGGAGTGGATCGCCGCCACCAGGGCGACCGCCGTCTCGTGACCGGCGGTCATGGCTCCTGATCGATGATCGCGGTCGCCACCAACCATGAGTCTAGGCCCGGCCGCCAGGGCCCAACCGCTCACGGTGTTCGCACGCGCGCCGGCCGCTCCGTGTCAGCAGGCTCGTGTGAGCCGGCGTGGGTTCGGGCCGTCCTCGCGGGCGATGTCGATGCCGCATTCGCCGGGGTGCGTGTAGACGACGAGGCCGCGCCGAGCCCGGCGACGGGCGAGAGCAGCACGACGCTCCCGAACAAGCTTCACGACCTCAGGCTACGGGCGCCATGTGTGGAGAAGCGATGTGCGCTGTTAGGTGGCTCGCCTCGGCGAGACCGCGCTGCTCGTCGGGCCGCGGCCGGCCCAGGCCAGACTCCCTTTCAGGCCAGAACGTGTTCGCGGCCGGCGCCGACGCCTACCAGTTCGACTGGCACTTTGAGCTCGCGTTCGACGAACTCGACATAGTTCCGCGCCGCTTCGGGGAGCTCGTCGCGGGTGGCGGCGCCTTCGAGGGGCTCTTGCCAGCCGGGCATCGTCTGCCAGATCGGGCTCGCGTGGTGGAAGTCGCTCTGGTGTGCGGGGAAGTTCGGGGTCTCGGAGCCGTCGCGCTGGCGGTAGCGGACGCAGACCGGGAGCTCTGCGAAATCCGACAGCACATCGAGTTTCGTGAGAGCGAGCGAGGTGATCCCGTTCACGCGGACGGCATAGCGGAGGGCGACGAGGTCGAGCCAGCCGCAGCGACGGACTCGGCCGGTGACGGTGCCGAACTCGCCGCCGAGGTCGCGGAGGCGCTCCTGGTCGGGGCCTTCGATCTCGGAGGGGAACGGGCCTTCGCCGACCCGGGTGACATAGGCCTTGGCGACGCCGAGGACGCGGTCGATGCGCGTGGGTCCGATCCCGATACCGGTCGCGGCGCCCGAGGCGATCGGGTTCGACGAGGTGACGAACGGGTAGGTGCCGTGGTCGAGATCGAGGAGCGTCGCCTGCGCGCCCTCGAAGAGGACGTCCTTGCCGGCGTCGAGGGCGTCGGAGACGAGTAACGAGGCATCGCCGACGATCGGGCGGAGCCGCTTTGCGTAGCCCTCGTAGCGGGCTGGCGACCTCGTCGAGGTCGAAGCCGTCTACCTCGTAGACGCGCTCGAGCCACACGTTCTTCTCGGCGAGCGCGACTTCGATCTTCTGGCGCAGGATCTTCGGGTCGAGGACGTCCTGCACGCGGATCCCGATCCGAGAGGCCTTGTCGGCATAACAGGGCCCGATCCCGCGGCGGGTCGTCCCGATCTGGAGCTTGCCGAGGCGTCGTTCCGAGGCCTGGTCGATCGCGATGTGCCACGGCATGATCAGGTGCGCGTTCCCCGAGAGCACCACGACCGACGTGTCGATCCCGCGGGACTCGAGGTCGTCGAGCTCCGCGATCAGCACCTCCGGGTCGACGACGCAGCCGCCGCCGATCACCGAGACCTTCCCGGAGATCACTCCGCTCGGCGTCGCGCGGATCTTGAACGTCTCCTCGCCGACGACGATCGTGTGCCCGGCGTTGGGCCCGCCCTGGTAACGGCAGACCACATCAGCTTGCTGCGCAAGCAGGTCGACGATCTTGCCCTTGCCCTCGTCGCCCCACTGTGCGCCGACGACTACGGTCGCTGGCACGGAGCGAAGTCTGCCTGAGGGAGAGCGGCAGGCGGGCCGCTTACCATTCGGCCGCTCGAAGGAATCAGTGCAGCCGCGCGAGCTCGCGCCCGACGCGGCGGACGACGATGCGGTGGCCGCGGCGGCACGTCGTGAAGCCGACGTCCGCATCGCGGCGAAGCGTTCCTTCGATCACGCTCGAGTCGACGGAGATCGACCAGGCGTACTTGTCGGCCCACCCGCCACGGCGCGCCAGGCATGCCTCGCAGGCCACCTCGAAGCTCGTCGCCTCGGGACCCACCCAGACATGCTGGCGGTCGACTGTCACAGTGGAGCCGGGAACCTCATCGATCGAGCAGCCTCATGCGAGCTGGAGCTGTCGGCTATCGGGACGGTTTGCGAGCGCGGGCGGACGGTCGTTCCGGCGGACGACGACCTCGTGGCCGAAGTGGCAGCGGAGGAAGGCGACGTCGGCGTCGAGAGCGAGGGTGCCGCGAACCGACGCCAGACGTACCGCGTCGAGGAAGCGCGAGCCCCGCCCGTGGGGGCCGTCGAGGCACCGCTCGCAGAGGCACGCGAACTGCGTTGCGCCAGGCGCGATCCAGACCGTATTGCCGCTCCGGCTCATGCGGCCGCCCTTGCGTCGTGCCTGGGGGCGAGGTCCGAGAACTTGGCGAAGCGCTTGAGGAACGCGAGCTTCTCCGTGCCGATCGGCCCGTTGCGGTGCTTCGCCAGGATCACCTCGGCGAGGCCCTGGTCTTCGGACTGGTCGTTGTAGTACTCGTCGCGGTAGAGGAACATGACGAGGTCGGCGTCCTGCTCGATGCTGCCCGAGTCCCGCAGGTCCGAAAGGAGCGGCCGCTTGTCGGTGCGGCTCTCGACTGCACGCGAGAGCTGGGAGAGCGCAACGACGGGGACTTCGAGATCTCCGGCGAGCACCTTCAGCGACCGCGAGATCTGCGAGACCTCCTGGACGCGGTTCTCGATGTTCATACCCGAGCTCATCAGCTGGATGTAGTCGACCATGATCAGCCCGAGGTTCGGCTCGCGCGCCTTGAGACGGCGGGCCTTGCCGCGGATCTCGAGCATCGAGGTGAGCCGAGTGTCGTCGACGTAGATCGGAGCTCTCGTCAGCGCATCGCACGCCTTGACGAGCCGGGGCCAGTCCTCCGGAGTGAGGCGGCCCGTGCGGAGCTTCTGCAGCTCGACCTTTCCCTCGGCGCACAGGAACCGGTGGGCGACCTCGGTCTTCGACATCTCGAGGGTGAAGATCGCGACGGGGATGTCGTTCTGGAGCGCGAGATTGGAGGCGCAGCCGAGCGCGAACGCCGATTTGCCCATGCTCGGACGGCCGGCGACGACAACCAGGTTGCCCGGCTGGAGCCCCGAGGTGAGGTTGTCGATGTCGCGGAACCCCGTCGGGGTACCGGTCATCTCCGCACCGGACTCGTACATCGCCGTGATCTGCTCGAAGCTTTCACGGACGAGAACCTCGATGTGCTCGAAACTGCCGCGGATCCGGTGCTGGGCGAGGTCGAAGACCATCTGCTCGGCCCGGTCGACGAGCTCGGGAGCCGGCCCCGGACGCTCCCAGCCGAGCTGCTGGATGCTCTCGCCGACGACCGTCAACCCACGCAGGGTCGCCATCTCCCGGACGATCCGGGCGTGGTGGCCGGCATTGGAGGTGGCCGGCACGAGCGTCGCGATCTCCCTGATCCGCTCGGGCCCGCCGATCTCAGCGAGCTCGCCGGTCTCGTCGAGCTTGTCGGCGACCGTGATCGCATCGACCGGGTGGCCGTGCTGGAAGAGCTCGAGCGCGACGCGGTAGATCTTCGCGTGCGATTCGCGGTAGAAGTCGCCGGCGTCGATGATCTCGCTCACCGCTTCGATCGCGTTCGCGGAGAGCATCATCGCGCCGAGCACGAACTCCTCGGCCTCCAGGTTCTGCGGTGGAAGAGGGGCGTTCCCTGCGGCCATGCCGTTGCGAGCGGAGTCGTTTCGCGGCATGGCCGTAGAAGAGCCGCCGCCAGTAAAAGACGAGCCTGAGAAGGACGAGGCCATTAGGGCCTAGTAGATCGGTCGCGGCCCGAAGCGCGCAACGGTGTGGAAAGGAGCCTGTGGAGACCAGATAAGGGGGCATTGTGCAGGCATGATAGAACATATGTTCCCACAACGGGCGGACGACACGGTGGACGAAATGGCCGCTGGGAGCGATAAGTTCCGTCCGCAATCCACATCCTGTGGGCGAGGTGTGGAGAACCAGGAGTCGGTTTTTCCACAGGGCTGTGGACAACTGCCCGTTGAATCGCTTGCCTAGGCAGGTCTGGTGAAGCCGCGGCTGTGGGCGAATCGAGCCCGACTGTTGGCCGGCCGGAGTACTGGGCTGGTCCGGCTAACGGGCTCGCCGGCTAACGGGCTCGCCCGGCTAACGGGCTACTGCGCCGGAGCGGCTTCTTCGTCTTCTTCGGAAGCCGCCGGCTCTTCGTCGGCTTCCGGTTCAAGGTCCGGCTCGTCCTCGTCCTCGTCCTCGTCCTCGGCCTCGTCATCAACTTCGGGCTCTACCGCCGCTCGGGCAGGCTCATCGACCGGGGTCGCCGCCGGAGCGCCGGACTTTGCAGCGGCCGCTTCGGCCTCGGCTGCCTCCGCGGCTGCAAGCTCCTCCTCCGGCGGCAGCTCGCCGCCCTCGGGCACGACGAGCAGCCTGAGCTCGGTCGTGACGTCGCCGAAGACCTCGACCGGGATCGTGTAGCGCCCGATCCGCTTGATCGTGCCCACGTCGAGCTTGCGGCGGTCGATCCGGATCTTCATCTCGTCCCAGAGCTTGTCGGCGACGTTCGTCGCGGTGACCGATCCGAAGAGCGATCCGGTCGGTCCGGCCTTGACGTCGAACCGGAGCTCGCCTGCCTCGAGCCGGGTGGCGATCGCCTGCGCCTCGTCGCTCGTCTGCGCCTCGTGGCGCGAGCGAAGCACATCGCGCCGCTCGAGCTCCTTGAGGAGCCCTGGGGTCGCGGGCTGGGCCATGCCGCGCGGAAGCAGGTAGTTGCGCGCGTAGCCGCGTGCAACGTTCACGACCTCGCCGCGGAGCCCAAGGCTCTCGACATCCTCACGCAAGACGACTTGCATCGGGGCTAGCGCTCCCCGCGGTCGCCGCGATCCCGACGGCCGCCCCCGCCCTCGCGGTCGTCGCGGCCCTCGGCGACATACGGCAGGAGCGACATCTCACGAGCCCGCTTCACCGCAACCGCGACCTGCCGCTGATGGCGGCGGCAGGCGCCGCTGATCCGGCGTGAGCGGATCTTGCCCTTCTCCGAGATGTAGCGACGAAGCTCGGTGATGTTCTTGTAGTCGATGTCGTCGACCTTCGACTTGCAGAAGAAGCACGACTTGCGCCGGCCTCCGGTCAGAGGCGGCAGGCGCTTCCTGCTGCGTCCATCGTTGTTTTTTCCTGCCACGTGAGCCTCCTAAGCTGAAACCGTCAGAACGGAATGTCGTCGTCGGCGGGTGAGCCGCTGAAATCTGCGTCCGAGCCGCCGCCCACGGCCGCCGGGACGAACTGGTTGCCGCCGCCGCTACTCTCGCCGGCCCCGCCGTCGCGGCTGCCGAGGAACTGCACCGACTCCGCGATGATCTCGACCTTCTGGCGCTTCGTCCCGTCCTGGGCCTCCCACTCCTGCCAGTCGAGGCGACCGTCGATCGCGACCGGCCGGCCCTTGGCGAGGTACTGGGAGCAGCTCTCGGCCTGGTTGCCGAAGACCGCGACGTCGAAATAGTTCGGCTTGTCGGTCCACTCGCCGGTCGCGCCATCCTTGCGGCGCGAGTTGACGGCGATGCGGAGGTTGCACACGGCGGTGCCGCTCGTCGTGTGGCGTAGCTCCGGATCGCGGGTCAGGTTGCCCACGAGCACGACGCGATTGATATTGGCTGCCATCTCTTCTTCGCTCCTTCCTGGTGTGAAGAGCCCAGGCTACTCCGCTGCCCCGTCGGCGTCATCGGCGGGAGCGGACACTGCCGCAACCGGCGCCGGCGCCTTCGTGTGACCGCCCTTGACGCGTCTGACGGCGAGGTGGCGCATGACCCCGTCTGTGATCTTGAGCACGCGCGTGATCTCGGCGAGCGCCGCCGGGGTGGCGGTGAAGAGGAGCAGGTGGTAGATGCCGTCGGGCTTGTGGTCGATCTCGTAGGCGAGCTTGCGCCGTCCCCAAGGCTCGTGTCCGTCCCACTTTCCACCGTCGCCCTCGACGCTCGCGCGGATTCGCGCGATGATCTCCTCGCCCCGCTCTTCAGCGAGCTCGGGATCGAGCATGAGCAAAATCTCGTATTCGTTCACTGGTGTCCCGAAGCCTTTCTGGAGTCTTCCCATGGACTGAAGCGGCCCCGTCTCCTTGGCGCCGCATCGGGTTGGCGGCGCGACGGACGTGGCGAGAAGTTGCGCCAGTGTAGCAGCGGGGCCTATAGGATCGGATGCGTGAAGCGGGCAGTGATGGCAGTGGTGGGAGCTCTGGGGCTCGGTGCCCTCTGGCGCCGTCGCCGTCGCCGGGGCAAGCAGGACGAGCTTCCCGTCGCTGCCGAGCCGGATCCCGCCGAGGAGCTCCGCGCGAAACTTGCGGAGAACAAGGCCGAGACTCCCGAGGAAGAGACGTCTCCGGCCGAGGAGCCCGTGGCAGCGGAGGGGAACGGCTCGCCGATGGATCCCGAGGTCCGCCGCCGCGCGGTGCACGAGCGCGCCCGCGCCTCGATCGACGACCTGAAGTAATTGACACCTAGCGTCGCTAGGTATAAGCTCGGGTGGTGCGGGCAGAGACACTCAAAGGCCACTTGGACGCCCTCATCCTCTCGACGCTGCGTGAGCCGGCGCACGGCTACGCGGTCATCGAGGAGCTGAAACGGCGAAGCGGCGGGGAGTTCGCGCTTCCCGAGGGGACCGTCTATCCGGTGCTCCATCGCCTGGAGGCCGACGGCCTACTCGAGAGCTCGTGGTCGGCAGCATCAGGCCGGCGGCGGCGCGTCTACCGCCTGACGTCGCGCGGCCGCTCGGCGCTCGGCGAACAGGAGGGCGAATGGCGCCGGTTCGCCGCCGCGGTCGAGGCGGTGCTCGCGTGAGCTTCATCGACGAGCTTCACGCCGAGCTCGGCCGCGCGGGCATCCGCGGCCGGACGAGGTCGCGGATCGAGCTCGAGCTTGCCGATCATCTCGCGTCGGATCCGGAGTCCGAATCTCGGCTCGGCTCGCCGCGCGAGGTCGCGGAGAGCTTCGCCGCGGAGCTTCGTGCCCCGCGAACCCGCCGCGCGGCGTGGATCTCTTTTTGCGCGCTGGCGCTTGCCGGTCTCGGCCTTCTCGGAACCTCGCGCGCCTACGTCGCCGCGGGCGGCTGGCCGAACGCCGGCGGAGCCCGCGGTCTCCTCGTCGCGCTCACCGGCGTCGTGATCCTCGTCTCCTGCCAGGTTGCGTTCGTCGCAGGCTTCCTCGGGATCGCCCGCACGCTCAGGATCCGGCGCCAGGCGAAGGCTGGGCCTGCGGAGCTTCGCCTCATCCAGCGGAGGATGCGGGTGGCGATCGCCGCCGCCGCGCTCACCTCCGCCGGACTGCTCGTTCATGCCGTTCTCCTGTGGGGGTCGATGCCCGCCTGGTGGGACGCCGTCGCGCTCTTCTCGGCCGCAATGCCGCTGGCGGCACTCGCTGCCGCGCGTGTCGCCGTTTCGAACGCACACGAGCTCACGCCGGACGGAGGCCCGCCTGCCGAGGGTCTCGTTGCCGATCTGCCGGAGTGGCTCGGTTCGAGGACGACCCCCGTGCTCGGGCGGCCATGGCTGCTCGCGGGGCTGCTCGGCGCCGGCGTCTGTGTCGTGATGCTGGTCGGCGCAGCACACGCCGAGAGCTCGCTGCTCGAAGGGATGGAGCGCGCGGTAGCGGAGGCGATCGCGTTCTTCGGCGGCTTCGCTCTGCTCGGTCGCCGGCTCGGTCTCAGATCTTGACGTCGTAGGCGCCGACCACGAGGTCCACCGCCGCGACCGGATCGTCGGTCAGGTGGAGCAGGCCGAGGTCATCGCTGCGAATCGTGCCGGCGCCGACGAGCGTGGCGCGGATCCAGTCGAGCAGCCCGTCCCAGAAGGTCGAGCCGAACAGGACAACGGGGAAGGTCGCCACCTTTCCGGTCTGGATCAGCGTCAGCGCCTCGAAGGTCTCGTCGAGGGTGCCGAAGCCGCCGGGCAGCACGACGTAACCCTCGGACGGCTTCACGAAGCAGACCTTGCGGGCGTAGAAATGCTCGAAGGTGAACGAGAGGTCCACGTAGGGGTTGACGCCCTGCTCGTGCGGGAGCTCGATTCCGAGGCCGACCGAGAGGCCCCCGTTTTCCTGGGCGCCCCGGTTTGCGGCCTCCATCACGCCGGGGCCGCCGCCGGTGATCACGGCCCAGCCGCGGCGGGCGAACTCGCCGCCGATCGCCCGCGCCGACGCGTAGGCCGGGTCGTCCTCACGGATGCGCGCCGATCCGAAGACGGCCACCGCGGGACGGTCGATCTTCGCGACGAGTGCGAAGCCACGGTCGAACTCCTCGTGGATCCGCGCCAGCGCTCCCGCGGTCGCGACCTCGCTCGAGTCGAGGAGTTGGCGATCGTCCATCTACAAACGGTGCTGGGGAACGTAGGCCGTGATCATGCCGAGCAGCAGCAGGGCCGCGGTGGCGGCGAAGAGCGCACCGGAGACGATCGCCTTGTTCCGTCCGCCACCGAGCCAGAGCCATCGGGTCGAGCGCCAGACGGCGCCGCCGTCCAGGATCCCGATCGGGAGCAGGTTCAGCAGGTTGATGAAGAAGCCGAAGTACGCGAGCGCGATCAGGAGGGTCGAGTCGTCGGCACGGCCGACGAGGTAACACACGAGCGCGGCGACGCCGCCGAGGATCGGGCCCGCGATCGCGACGCGGGTCGTCTGCCACGGATTGCCCCGCGTGTGCTTGACGTAGGCGCCGAGGAACGGGATGAACACGGGCCAGGACGGTTTGAGGCCTTCGCGCCTTGCCTCGAGCCAGTGCCCCATCTCGTGGAAGAAGAGCAGGAGGACGACGCCGAGCCCGAAGCGCCAACCCCAGATCAGCGCATAGCCGCCGAACGCGACCAGGACGAACCCGAACTTCGCGAAGGACCCGAGCTTCACGAGCAGCCCGAAGACGACGACGAACGGTGCTGCGAGCCTGCGGAACATCCCGCGCCAGTCGGTGCCGCGAGGCTGGACGGGCTCGTACTCGCGGTCGAGGTGCGGGTCCATCGCTCTGAGTTGTACCGGCGTTAGCCGCTTAGAGCCGCCGGTGGCACGCGGCGCAGCTTGCGGCCATCGCGTGGTTCTCGAAGCCGCAGTCCGGGCACGGCGGGCCTCCCGGCGTGCGCATCGCCTCGAGCTGGGCTGCCTGTCGCTCGGGCAGCCGACCCGCGGCCGTCCGCCGCAGTCCCTGCTCGAAGGCGCCGATTCGCACGGTCTGGCGAACGGTGATCCCGTAGACGACGGCCACAGCGAAGAATGCTGCGAGGGCGCGTCCCGCGTACCCGGCCAGGGCAACGGACGAGCCTGCCTGCAGCGTCGTCAGCCTGGTCGCATAGTGCTCCATCCCGATCCCGGTGCCTGCAAGCAGCGCGCTCAGGACGAACGTCGCCCACCACAGCGTGAACGTCAGGGGAACCCGTCCCGCCGGCAGAGAGCTCGTGGCGGGCAGCGAGGGATCGCTCCCTCGCCAGATGTCGTCGGCAATGGCCTTCGGTCGGAACAGGTTCAGGATCGGGACGAACCAGCCCCCGATCGCCCAACCGGTGCCGTAGCGGAGGTGGACGATTCCCAGGCGGGGGAGATTCCAGTAGGCGCGGTGGAACCAGACGATGAAAACGACGGCGGTCGCCACCGCGATCGGAGCGGAGATCACCGACAGCACCTGCCGGTGATGTTCGATCGTCGGCGCGTCGACCGGAAGACCGCCGTTTGCGATCGCGCGTCCGACCGCCCGCTGGTACTGAGCTTCGACGACCGCGCTCAGCAGGGCAACGACGCCACACGCCGCGAGCCCGACGGAGGCGAGAAAGCTCAGCCAGGGGATCCCTCTCGGCCGCTGCGGCGAAGGCAGTTCGAGCCTCGACGGGACGGCCGTGGGCTTGACTCCGACGCTCAAGAGCCTCTGCCGATCCACTCCTCGCCGCCGTCGTAGACCTCTTTCTTCCACAACGGGACGTCGGTCTTCAGGATGTCGATCGCGTCCTTGCACGCCGCGAGCGCGTCGGCGCGGTGCGAGGCGCTGACGGCGATCACGACGGACGGCTCGCCGAGCTCGACCCTGCCGACCCGGTGATGGATTGCGATCCCGTGGAGCTCGTAGCGCTCCATCAGGGCCGCGGCGAGCTTCTCCATCATCTCCTCGGCCATGCCCTCGTAGCCCTCGTAGTCGAGGTAGGAGACGACGCGGCCGCGCGAATGCCGCCGCGCCGTGCCGGAGAACGTGGCGATCGCCCCGGCCTCTTCGGTTGCCACCTCCTGCACGACCGCGTCGAGGGAGACCGGTTCCTCGGTGAGAACGAACGCGCCGCCCGAGACCGGCGGGATCAGTGCGACGAGATCGCCGTCGGCGAGCGCCTGGTCGACCGGGGCGTACTCCTTGTTCACGGCGTAGAGCAGCCCCTCGGGCTCCTCGCCGAGGTCGAGCGTCGCCCACACGTCGCCGACGCGGTCCGCGTCGATCTCGCGCGTCGACCACCCGGCCCGCTCACGCAAACCGGCGAAGAGCCTCACCGTCACACGCACCCGAGTAGCCTACCCCTCGTGGCGGCGACCGATCAGCGGCTGACCGAGTCGGGGATCGTGGTCAAGCCGGTCTACAGGCCGGAGGACGCGCCCACCGAGCTCGAGCCGCCTGGCGTGCCGCCCTTCACGCGGGGGATCTACCCGGACATGTACCGCGGACGTCCGTGGACGATCCGCCAGTACGCAGGCTTCGCCTCGGCCGAGGAATCGAACGCCCGCTACCGCTACCTGCTCTCGCAGGGGCAGGCGGGCCTTTCGGTCGCCTTCGACCTTCCGACCCAGCTCGGCCTCGACTCCGACGACCCGCGCGCCGAGGGCGAGGTCGGCCGCACCGGGGTCGCGATCGACTCCCTGGCCGACATGGAGATCCTCCTGGACGGGATCCCGCTCGATCGCGTTTCCACCTCGATGACGATCAACGCGCCCGCGGCGATCCTCCTGCTCCTGTACGAGCTCGTCGCCGAGGGCCAGGGCGTCGACCCGGCGGCGCTCAAGGGCACGGTGCAGAACGACATCCTCAAGGAATACGTCGCCCGCGGGAACTACATCTTCCCCCCGCGGCCTTCGATGCGGTTGACGACCGACCTCTTCGCCTACTGCGCCGAGCGGATTCCCTCGTGGAACACGATCTCGATCTCCGGCTACCACATCCGGGAGGCCGGCTCGACCGCCGTGCAGGAGCTTGCCTTCACGCTCGCGAATGGGATCGCCTACTGCGAGGCGGCGGTTGCGGCCGGGCTCGCGCCCGACGCGTTCGGCGAGCGGCTCTCGTTCTTCTTCAACGCGCACAACGACTTCTTCCAGGAGGTGGCGAAGTTCAGGGCCGCGAGGCGCCTCTGGGCGACGCTGATGGCCGAGCGCTTCGGTGTGACGAACCCGCGCGCGCTCGCGCTTCGCTTCCACGCCCAGACCGGCGGCTCGACGTTGACCGCGCAGCAGCCCGAGAACAACGTGGTGCGGGTCGCGATCCAGGCGCTCTCGGCCGTCTGCGGCGGCGCGCAGTCGCTGCACACGAACTCGTTCGACGAAGCGCTGGCGCTGCCGAGCGAGCGGGCGGCCACGCTCGCCCTGCGCACCCAGCAGGTGCTGGCGCACGAGACGGGCGTGACGAACTCGGCCGACCCGTTCGGCGGCTCCTACTTCGTCGAGGCGCTGACCGACGAGCTCGAGGCGAGGGCTCTCGAGCTGATCGAGCGGATCGACGAGCTCGGCGGGGCGGTTGCCGCGATCGAGGCGGGGTGGGTGCAGGGCGAGATCGAGGCCGCGGCCTTCGAGTGGACGGCCGCTGTCGAAGCGGGCACGAAGACGATCGTCGGCGTCAACGCATTCCTCGAGGAAGGTGATGAGCGAATCGAGTTGCACAAGCTCGATCCGGCGGTCGAGCAGCGGCAGGTCGAGCGAACCCGCCGCGTGCGGGCGGAGCGCGATCCCGGGGCGGCCGGTGCGGCGCTCGCGGCGGTACGGGGCGCCGCTACCGGGACGGAAAACATGCTGCCGCCGATCCGCATCGCGCTCGCGGCTCATTGCACCGTGGGCGAGGTCTGCGGCGTGCTCCGGGAGCTCTGGGGCACCTACGACTCGAGTTGAGGAGATGAGGCGCTTCCTTCGCTTCTTCAGGCGCCCCGCGAAGATCCTCGGCCTCTGGGTCGGCGTGCTCCTCGGCGGCGGCGTCGCCTACGCGCTCCTCGCTGACAAAGGCGTGCAGAAATCGGTTGCCTATGCGTTCTTCATCGGCGGGATCGTGATCGCGATCTTCGGCGCGATGGCGGGGGGCGGGGCGAGAGGCCAGCGGCTCAGCGGCTACCGCGGCGGGACGGCCGCCCCGACTGAGATGCCGTTCGGCACCGTCCTGATCGGCGCGATCGTCTTCGCGCTCGGCCTCGCCGTCCTGCACCTCTGATTTAGGCCATCGCTGGGCGGTAGCGTGGCGAGCCCGTGCGCATCCTCCTCGTCTCGCAGATGTATCCCGGGCCCGCCGACCCCGATCTCGGCGTCTTCGTGCGCCAGCTCGAGCTGGCGCTCCGCGAGCGGGGGCACGAGATCGACCTGGCGGTGCTCGACCGGCGTGCGGGCGGGAAGAAGCGGTTCCTCGAGCTGCGGCGGAAGGTCGCGGCGGCGCCGCGGCCCGATGTCGTCTGGGCGCACTTCCTCGTTCCGTCGGGCCTGATCGCCTCGTCGGTCGACGCGCCGCTCGTCGTCACCGCACACGGGCGCGACGTGCGCAACATCGGCGCGGTGCCGGGGGTGGCGCGGCTCACGCGGCGGGTGGTGGAGCGCGCGAGCACCGTGATCGCCGTCTCCGATTACCTGCGGCGCGAGCTCGAGCTGAAACTCCCGGAGGCGCGCGGGAAGACCGCGGTCGTCGATTCGGGCGTGGACCTCGCTCGCTTCGCCGCCACCGGCGTGCCCGTGACTGCGGAGCGTCCGGCGTTCGTCGCCGTCGGCAGCCTGACCGAGCGAAAGAACGTCGTGCGGCTGGCCGACGCGTTCGCGACCCTCGGCCGGGGAAGCCTCGTGTTCGTCGGCGACGGCCCCCTTCGCGCTCGCCTCGAAGGACGCGAGCGCGTCTCCGTTACCGGCCGCGTCCCACACGACGCGGTGCCCGGCTACCTCGCTGCGGCCGACGTGCTGTGCGCGCCCGCGCTGCTCGAGCCGTTCGGGCAGGCGATCCTCGAGGGGATGGCGGCGGGGAAGACCGTGGTTGCGACGCGGGTCGGCGGTCCGCCCGAGTTCGTCACGCCAGATGCAGGTCTCCTCGTCGATCCGCTCGACGAGCGCGCGCTCGCCCTCGCGCTCGAGACGTCCGCCGGATTCCCGTCACCCAACGAGGCTGCGCGCGAGGCCGCGGCGGAGCACGACGTCAGGCTTCAGGCGGAGCGGGTGGAGCAGATTCTGCTTCGAGCCGCTCGAGATCGGCGAGCCTGAGCTCGACGAGCGGGCGGACCCGCTCCTCGATCCCGGCCTCGCGCGCAAGGGCGAGCGCCTGCTCGTAGCTCTCGCGAACCTTGGCTCGATCGACCCCCTGTTTGAGGCGATTGTCTCCCGCGAGGATCGCTCTTTGCACCCGTTCCCGCAGGTCGTCTCTCACGGAGGGCGACATTAGCTAGATGATGTGCCCAGATGGCGGTTCGAGTCCTTGTTGCGGACGACGAGCGGTTGTTCGTCGAGGCGCTCGAGTTGATCCTCGCGACGGACCGCCGGATCGAGGTCGTCGGTCGCGCGCTCGACGGGGAAACCGCGATCAGGCTGGCGCGCGGCCTCGACCCCGATGTCGTCCTGCTCGACCTGAGCATGCCCGGGATCGACGGCTTCGCGGCGATCGCGGCGATGCTGGCCGACGACGCCGAGCGGCGGATCGTCGTGCTCAGCGGGTCGGCCGACCCCGACGACATCGAAAAGGCCCGCCTTGCGGGCGCGTGCGACTACGTGCTGAAGGAGCAGATCGCCGCCGATCTGGCCGAACGTCTCGTGCTCGCCGGCGCGAACAACTGACCCTCCGCCGGCTACCGTCTCGGCTACCCTTTGGGCATGCTTCTCGGCTTCTTCGCGGTGGTCCATGTTCTGCTCTCGGCGGCGCTCGTCACGTTGATCCTGATGCACTCGGGGCGCGATGCCGGCTTCGGCGGAATGGGCTTCACGCCCTCCTCGCAGGGCGGCACCCACATCGTCGAGCGGAACCTGACGCGCGTGACCACGGTCATCGCGGTGCTGTTCTTCACGAACACGATCATCCTTTACCGCCTTCTGGCCTAGCTGGCGGTGGCGCTTCACGGGCTCCACCACGTGACGTGCGTGTGCAGCGATGCGCAGCGCACGACCGACTTCTACCGCGACGAGCTCGGCTTCACGCTCGTCAAGAAGACGGTCAACTTCGACGACCCGCACAGCTATCACCTGTACTTCGGCGACGAGACCGGCTCGCCGGGGAGCCTGGTCACGTTCTTCGAGTGGCCGCGCGCCGAGCGCGGCCGCCTCGGGCGCGGGACGCTCGAATCGATCGGCCTCGTCTCGCCGGCGGTTTCGTCGGAGCAGGAGGTCGAGGATCCGGACGGGCTCCGCCTACGCCTCTTCCCAGGCGTCCGCGCGGCGCCTGCGCGACGTGGTCGCGATCGGGAACCCGGATCTGTACGCCGGGCTTGTGGACGAGGACGCCCCGATGACGTTCGCCCCACCGGTCGAGGAGACGGCGCTGATCGGCGCCGGGATCACGCATCACATCGCCTGGCGCGCCAGCGACGACGCCGAGCAGGAAGCCTGGCGCGAGCGACTCTCGGAGCTCGGCCTGCGTCCGACCGCGCAGCAGGAGCGCAAGTACTTCCGCTCGATCTACTTCCGGATGCCCGACGCGATCCTGCTCGAGATCGCCACCGACGGCCCGGGCTTCCTGGTCGACGAGACCCCGACGCGCCTCGGCCAGATCCTCGCGCTGCCGCCGTGGCTCGAGCCGGAGCGAGAGACGCTCGAGCGCGAGTTGGAACCGATCGTCTGAGACGAAAACGGGGGAGCGAGCGCTCCCCCGTCGTTCGCAATGCGCTGGAGAGGACTTGAACCTCCACGCCCCAAGGGGCACAAGGCCCTCAACCTTGCGCGTCTACCAATTCCGCCACCAGCGCGTGGAGCCGCATTGTACTTGCGGGGCTCGGCTCGGGTGGCGGAGCCGGATCGGCTGTGCCTTTCGGCAGGAATACACCCTTTGGCGAATGTACGTCCGGGCGATAGGCGATTACCGTCCTGGCCATGGAAGCGCTAAGAGATCCATCATCGATCACCCCGCGTCAGAAGGAGATCATCGAACTGATCGCGGCTGGTCGCTCGAACGAAGAGGTAGGCATCGAGCTCGGGATCTCGCCGAGAACGGCGAAAGCACACTGCGACACGTTGCGGTTGAAGCTCGGCGTGCCGCGGAGAAGGCAGATTCCGCTGGCGTATCGGATGCTCACGGGCGACGACCCCCTGGCAGAGCGCCTCAAGTCGGCTAACCCCGACAACAACGGGGGCTGACGGCTCCGCGCCCGTGGCGGCAACCCGCCACGGGCGCGGGCGGCCCCGAGCGTATCGGACTGTTGATTTGCAGGATAATTGCAGTAGCCTTCCCGGCAAACGGGTAGTTCGTATTTCTGGGCTCCGGTGCGGAGCCGGCGGCGGGTTGGGAGGCAGGCGATCGACGTTCTTGCTGGCCAGTCGAGTTCGAAGTCCGTCTACGAACGTCGAATCGTTCGTCGCACGCGGCTGCTCGATGTGCTGGATGCGGTCGAGGCGCGCACGATTCTCCTGGTTGCTCCGGCGGGTTACGGGAAGACGACGTTGGCCAGGCAGTGGCTCGAGCACGCGGGCGGGGCCTGGGTGACGGTGACGGCGGCCAGCAAAGATGTTCCGGTGTTTGCGCGTGATCTTGCGGCTGCCATCGGGTCGGTCACGGAGTTGGACGTTCAGCGGATCGAGTCGGCGTTGAGAGCCGGTCGAACGCCGGCTGAGCAGGCGAGTGCCGTCGCTCGGACAATCCTCGGGCAGGTCACGAGCCCTGTCGACCGGTGGATCGTCCTTGACGACTATCAGTTGCTTGGAGCCGAAGTCGGCAGCGGAGGAGCTCATCGCTCGCCTCGATCGGAGCGGTCGGTTCAGGCTGTTGATCACGTCACGGGTGCGGCCCGTTTGGGCGACGTCTCGGCAGAGGGTGTACATGGAGACCGTCGAGCTCGGATCGTCGGATCTCGCGCTTGACGACGACGAAGTCATGCAACTGCTTCCGCCCGATCGTCGAACGTCCACGTTGCGACAGGCAGGCTCGCGGCTGGCCGGCTGTGATCGGACTGGCGTCTCACCTGCAGTTGTCGGATGTTCGCGTGAGTCATGAGGCGCTGTCCGTCACCTTGTACGACTACTTTGCCGAGGAGCTGTTCGAGCGCGCACGGCCAGAAGTGCAGCGCGGCCTCACGGGGCTTGCGGTACTGCCCCCGTTGGAGCGCAGTGAAGTGCTCGAGCTGGTCGGCGTCGATCCCGCCGAGCTGGTGGCAACAGGGCTTGCATACGAGGTGAACGCAACGGTGGGTGTGCATCCGCTCGCGCAGGCATTTCTCCTTGCAAAGCTGAGGGAGAGCGAAGATACGGCGTCAGTTCGAGAGACGGCATTTGACCTCGCGCTGACCCGGGGCTTCTACGATCACGCTTTCGCTCTGATTTGCGAGCTCGGGATGAACGATCACCTCGAGCAGTTGATCACGACCTCCTACGTAAGCCTGATCGAGACCGGGCGGATCGCAACCATCGTCCGATTTGGGTCATACGCCGAGGCGCATGGGAATGTCTCGCAACCGATCCTCGATCTGATTGCGGCCGAGAGCAATCTTGTGGCGGGTCGGTTAGCCGAAGCGAGAGCGCTAGCTAATTCCGCTGCTGCGTCATTGGTGGATAGTCATCCGCTTAAGGGACGGAGTTATCTTGTTGCCGCACGCGCGGCGCATCTCGATCGCCGTCCCGCCGAGGCTCTCGATCTTTACGTCGCGCTGAAGCAGCACGCGGTCTCAGTCAGTGAATCTAACGAGGCGGTGTGGGGCACGGTCGCGGCCTCGCTCGTACTTGAGTCGCCTGGCCTTGAAAAGGCCTTTCAAGGAACTCGAATCCCTGCGCGACGGGCGACTGACTGATCGGGTGCGCCTGGAGGGGGCCAGACTCAACCTGGCGCGGATCCGGGGTACGCGACCCAATACACACGAGGGTTCTCGGTTGGCGCCTCAGGTAGCCGATCCGTGGGTCAGAAGTGCTTGGAGCAACTTGCACGGCTACGCGTTGCTTCTGGGGGCTCGATACGAGGAGGCTATGAGTGTCGTTCGCTGCGCACTTGCCGACCTGGATGAGTTGGGGCTCTCGTTCGCAACGCATCACCTGGAGTGGACGCTCGCCGCTTCGGAGCTTGGTCTCCGTCATTTCAGTCGTTGCGAGGCGCTTCTTCGACGTGTTCAGAGACGTTCTGAGCACAGCCGGGATGTTCATTCTCAGTTGAATGTGCGCGCTCTCCAAGCGCGGGTTCATCTTGCGCAGCAGCGACCTCGAGACGCTCTGGACATCACCTCCGACGACTTCAAGCCCCGCCTAGTCCGGCCATGTACGGGGAATATTTGGCCACCCGAGCGCTCTCGTTGGCCGTTCTGGGCGAACGCAGGGCTGCCACAGAGACTGCGAGGAGGCGGCTGCAGTCAGCCGGTCAGCGGAAACCCAAATCTTTGCAGCATCAGTTTTAGCTGTCCTGTCTCTCAACGACCCGGACCAAGCCAGCGAGGTTATCTCTGACCTTCTGGGAACCGCCTCTACTGCGGGAATCTGGGATAGCGTTGTTTGCACCATACGGGCAGCTCCCCAGATTCTTAGGGCATGGCGTCCGTGACTCAACACAGAATCGAGTTGCGGCGAGACTCTAATGCGAGCTAACGAGCTTGGTCTAGCAAGCTCGCTGGGTCAGTCGACCGGCCGAACGGGAACCAACCGGTTACTGTCGCCGCGGGAGATGGAGGTCATGGAACATCTCCGGCAGGGAAAGAAGAACGCAGAGATCGCCGCAAGCCTTTTTATCTCGGTTGGAACCGTAAAGCGCCACCTTGACCACATCTACGACAAGCTTGGGACCCGGAGTCGCGCTGGAGCGATCTCTCGCTATGCCGAAATCGAGACGGGCGAAACCGTGGATCCAGCTGGCTCGAACGGGCTCGATAGCGACGGCGTGTAGTCGTCGGCATCTTGCTGCCACTCAGGGGTGAACTCCGGCGATCGTGCCATGCGATACGGCTCTGTGGCCATCGCCAGCACCGCCTCGAAGGCTGCGACCACTGAGGTATCGAACTGAGAGTCCACCGCCTGGGCGAGCCGCAGTCTTGCAACTCGGCTTGGCATCGCGTCTCGGTAGGGCCTGTCGGATGTCATCGCGTTGTACGCATCGGCAACAGCAATGATGCGAGAAAGAAGCGGGATCTCCTCATCCGACAACCCATCGGGATATCCACCGCCGTCGACTCTCTCGTGATGATGCCGCACGATCGACGCGATCTCGGTATAGCTTTCGACCTTTCTGAGGATACGCTCGCCGATCTCCGAGTGACGCTGCATCTCTCGACGCTCGTCAAGAGTGAGCGCGCCTGGCTTCTCTAGGACTCCTGCTGAAAGGCCGATCTTTCCGACGTCATGCACGAGTCCCGCTAGATGGGCCTTATTCGCCTCTTCGACGGGCAAGCCCATGCGAACAGCGATGTCGCGCGCATAGATTGCGACCGCAGCCGAGTGGCCGGCTGTGTATCTATCTCGGGCGTCAAGCGTCGTCACTAGGGCGGTTGCGAACGACAGGTTTGCTTTCTCAAGATCGGTGTTCGCGCTCACTAGCTGCGCGGTCAGTTGACGCTGCTCCTGGTACAAACCGAAGAGCCGCTGTGCCGCAAGTGCTGGGAGTAGGAAGAGCGGAAGCGTCCACGGTGATACCTGCGTGTATGCGATTGCGAGGGCGGCGACGATTGGTGTGTAGAGGCAAACGGAGACGGTGTACATGGGGGCACACATGCGCAAGAACGCAAGCGGTTGACCTCGACGGATCCACAACGTCAGGACCGTGAACGCCAAGTCCAGCGGCTCGGCGACTAGAGCGGCGGTAGCCGTTGCGAGGACGAGTTGCGAGGTCGCACCGCTGGCGATCGGTGCTACGGCGACAGCCGCAAATCCGGCGGCTGCGCCATAGATGGCGCGGGTGCAAGTGAATATGCCCCACTTGAGGGCAGGCGTGCGTTCGCGCTCGGCATGAGGTGACCGCATTCTTAGCCACTCGATCGGCGCGTCTCCGATCAACGATGCGGCCGAAACGATCATCCCAGCAAGGGGTCCGAATACCGCCGCTGCGAAAACGGTCGGAAGAATTGAGATCGAGACCTCCATCTTGCCATCGAGTTGCACGCGACCCCGTTCGGCCACAGCGGCGACGATCGCGAGCCCGAAGACCGCAAGCGGGCTACCAAGTCCCCACGGAAGCGCGAGCACAAATAGCACCGCGACGAGAGCGGCTAGACAGACCTGATAGCCGATGAGGAGCTTCGACGTCATTCGAGTCCGCCTGCCCCGTGAGTTTGAGTTCGGACTTGCATTTCCCCCAAAAGGGTCATAAGATTGTCGCTGCCGTCAGTTCCCAAACCGAGGGGAGAACCTCCATGCGCAAGATCGCAGTTCGTCTTGCTGCCCGCGCAACACTCGCGGGTGGCGCTTTTGGTTGGTAGTTCCACCATCTGAGTATCAGCGTTTCGCCTTCACCTGACATCACCCTTCTGGTGATTGTCTGTGGAAGGCGAAATACCTGCTTAGAGGGCTAAGTCAGGAGCCCGCGCCGGAAGCCAACAGCGACGGCGTGGGCTCTTGACCGGGCCTGCAGTTTGGCGAGCAGGTGGCGGACGTGGCTCTTGACCGTCTCCTCCGAGAGGTAGAGGCGGTCGCCGATCTCGCGATTCACGAGGCCCTCCGAGACGAGCTGGAGGACTTCGATCTCGCGGGCGGTCGGCAGGTGCTCGGGCTCGGGGCCCGTGGGGCGCGGGGGAAACTCGATCAGGTCGGTGACCGGGTTGCGGCGGGCGGCCACCGTCTGGAAACGGCGGGAATGCTCGCGGTACCGGGTCAGGATCTCCTCGCGCTGTGCTGCGTCCACGTGCCCGGTATCGGCGTTGGGTCGAACCTGCTTTAGATCCATCCCTCAATCGGGGCGAACATCTAGAGCCAAAAGACGCGGCGGCGGCGGGCCGAGAGTTCCGGCGGCTCCGGCTCGGATGACGACGCCGAGGCGGTCGTGCGCGGTTGCATGGAGGATCCTGCCGTCGCCGAGCAGGAACGCGACGTGGTCGGCGCGGGCGCCGTCGCCGTAGCTGACAAGGGTGAGGGCGAAATCGTCGCCGGCGTCGACGGGCGTTCCCGCAGCCTCCTGCTGCCACGAGTCGCGCGGCACGAGCCTCCCCGTCAGGCGATAGGCCATGTGCACGAGGCCCGAGCAGTCGATCCCGTTGCGCGTCAGGCCGCCCCACTCGTACGGGGCACCGACGTACTCCATCGCGACTGTGAGCACATCTGCTCCGCTCGGCCAGGGAAGGCTGCCCGTACCGGCGCCGATCGCCTCCTCACGGATCCAGCCGGGGTAGCCGTAGGCCGTGACGATTCTCGCCCAGCCGTCGCGGTGCTCCTCGACCTCGAGCGGTTCGTCAAGGAGCGCCTGGGTCACCTGCTGGGCATCGGCCCGTGGGTGCTCCCGGACAGGCTCGACCTCGCGCCGGCACCTCACGCCTTCAGCTCGAGCCTCCAGAGCAGGCGCGCCTTCGCCTCGGGCCAGTCGTCCTCGGTGAGGGCGTACCACGCCGAGTCGCGCGGGCCGGTCGGCAGCATCATGTGCTTCCGCGCGATCCCCTCGAACTGCGCGCCGAGCGCCAGCAGGGCGCCGCGCGTGCGCTCGTTCCGGCGGTCCGTCTTGAACTCGACCCGCTGCATCCCGCACACCTCGAACGCGCGCTCGCAGAGCAGCAGCTTCGTCTCGATATTCGCGCCCGTGCCCCACGCAGACGGGCGTAGCCATGTCCAGCCGATCTCGACCCGGCGGTGGTACGGCTCGAAGTTGAGGTACCGCGTCGAGCCGGCCTCGCGCCCGCCCGCAACCACGGCGAACGCAACCTCGCCGGGCGCCGCGAGCGCCTCGTCGAACCAGCGGTCGAAGTCACCCGGATAGGCCATGTACCGGAAGATCTCCGGATCCTCGGCCGCGGCCTCGCGGAGGCCCTCGCGGTGGCGCTCCTCGAGCGGCTCCACGCTCACGAGCGACCCCGCAAGCGGGCCGTCGGGGCGAAGCGGGGGACGGGTCGCGATGTCGATCCGGAGAGGATACGGTCGTCATCCCATCCCCGACCGAGGAGCCAACCGTGACCACGAGACGAAGCCGCACGCTCGCCCTGCTCGCCGCCCTTGCCGTCGGTGCGGCCGCGGGCGCCTACGCGACGGCCGCGGTCCGCACTACCACGCCGCCCGCCGCCGTCCGCATTCCGCTCGCGATGCAGAACAACCCGACCGGCGGCAAGGGCCGCACGCTCGGCCTCTTCAAGGTCACGATCCCCGCCGGCGCGCAGCTCGCGCTCCACTACCACCCGGGTACTCAGGTCGCCTACATTGCAAGCGGCGAGCTCACCTACTCCGTGAAGAAGGGCAGCGTCACGGTCGAGGACCGGCCCCGCTGACAGCCTCGCGAAGGTCGTCCGCCGCATCGGCCCCGGCCAGAGCGGGAAGATCGACGCCGGCGACTGGATCATCGAGCAGCCCTCAACCGTCCACAGCGCCGCGAACGACGGCAAGACCCCGATCGTGATCTACCTCGCCACGTTGTTCCCGATCGGGGCGCCGTCTGCGATTCCTGTGAAGTAGCAACGGGGCGGGGCGCTTACGGTTCTTATCGTTCTTATCCGGTCTGGGTAAGAGGAGGCAGGCAGCTTACGGCTCTTATCGTCTCTTATCAGTAGTCGATAAGAGTGATAAGCTCGGGGCGTGGATCCCCGGCAGAACCCCTACACGCCGAACGCCGGTGCGCGGCCGCCGGCGCTCGTCGGGCGTGACGCGGAGCTCGAGGGGTTCGAGATCCTGCTCGACCGGCTGCGGAACGGCCGGACCGAGCAGTCGATGCTGATCACCGGGCTGCGCGGAGTCGGGAAGACGGTGCTGCTCGGGGCGTTCGAGGGCCGGGCGCGGGCGAGTGGCTGGGTCGTCGTCCCGACCGAGATCACGAAGCATCAGGAGTTCGGGCCGCGAATGGGGAACCTCGTGCGCCGGGCGCTCTTCCAGCTCGCGCCGAAGGCGAGCTGGGGCGAACGGATGCGCCGCGCCGCCTCCGTCCTCAAGTCGTTCTCGCTGACCGTCTCCTCGGACGGCTCGGTGACCGCCGGGATCGACGCCGATCCGGCCGAGGGGCTCGCCGACACGGGCGACCTGAGCGAGGATCTGACCGATCTGCTCGTCGCGCTCGGCGAGGCGGCGCAGGAGCGCGAGACCGGCGTCGCGTTCCTGATCGACGAGGTGCAGTTCCTGCAGAGCCACGAGTTCGAAGCGCTGATCGCGGGGCTTCATCGGACGGTGCAGCTCCAGCTTCCGGTCACGCTCGTCGGGGCGGGGCTGCCGCAACTGCCGCGACTCGCGGGTGACGCGAAGTCCTATGCGGAGCGGCTGTTCAAGTTCCCGCACATCGGCCGGCTCTCGCCGCCGCAGGCCGAGGTCGCACTCGCCGAGCCCGCCGCCGACCTCGGCGTCAGCTTCGAGCCGGAGGCGATCGATCTGATGGTCGCCTACACCGAGGGCTACCCGTACTTCCTTCAGGAGTACGGGAAGATCGTCTGGGACCTGGCGCCCGAGGGCGTCCCGATCAGCGAGCTCGTCGCCGAGGAGGCAAGCGCGTGGTCGAGCACAAGCTCGACGAGTCGTTCTTCCGCGTCCGCACCGAGCGGACGACGGAGCTCGAGCTGCGCTACCTCCGGGCGATGGCCGAGCTCGGCCCCGGCGAGCAGACCGCCGGGGACGTCGCCGACGTGCTCGGGCGGAGCTCGGAGCAGCTCGGGCCGACCCGCGCGCGGCTGATCGAGAAGGGCCTGATCTACACCACCGGCCGCGGCCGCGGGGCGTTCACGGTTCCCCAGTTCGACCGGTACCTGCGGCGGAACTTCGAGCTGCGCTAGACGCTACGCCGCGAGGCCGGCCAGCTCGCGCAGCGCTGCGAGCCGCGAGAGCGCCTGGCCCTCGAGCTGGCGTACGCGCTCGCGCGTCAGGTCGAGCTCGTGGCCGATCGCCTCGAGCGTCCACGGCTCGCCCTCGAAGCCGAAGCGCAGCTCGAGGATGCGCCGCTCGCGCTCCGGCAGGGCGTCGAGCGCCTTGCGGATGTTCTGGCGGCGGAGCGACTCCTCGGCCTCGTCGAACGGATCCGGGGCCTCGCGGTCGGCGAAGAGATCGCCGAGCTCACCCTCGTCGTCGGCGCCGACCGTCTGGTTCAGCGAGACCGACGCCGAGGCGGCCGAGAGGGCCTCGTCGACGTGCTGGATCGGGAGGCCGGTTGCCTCGGCGAGCTCTTCCTTCGTCGGCTCGCGGCCGAGCTCGACCTCGAGCCGGCGGGCGGCGCGCGACAGCTTCTGCTGGCGCTCGACGACATGGACGGGAACGCGGATCGTGCGCGCATGGTTTGCGACCGCGCGCTGCACCGACTGGCGGATCCACCAGGTCGCGTACGTCGAGAACTTGTAGCCGCGGCGCCAGTCGAACTTCTCGACGGCGCGGTTGAGGCCCAGCGTGCCCTCCTGGATCAGGTCGAGGAACGGGACGCCGAGACCGCGGTAGCCCTTCGCGATCGAGACGACGAGCCGGAGGTTCGACTCGATCATCTGGCGCTTGGCGATCAGGTCGCCGCGCTCGATCTTCTTCGCGAGGATGACCTCCTGCGCGGCCGTGAGCAGCTTGTGCCGGCCAACGTCTGCCAGGAAGAGCTGGAGCGAGTCGCCCGCGCCCGAAGGCTGGTCGGCCTCGTACACGACCTCCTCGGTCTTCGAGGCCTTCTCCTCCGGCTTGGCCTCGCGCACCTCGAGCCCGATGCGCTCGAGCTCGCGGGTCAGGTCCTCGACGTCGGCGTCGACAAGCTCGTGCTCCAGCGCGAAAGCCTCGAGCTCGGCCGGTTCGATCCAGCCACGCTCCTCGCCGCGCTCGAGCATCGACTTGGCCCCGTCAGTCTCCAGCAGCTCCGTCAGTTGGTTCTGAGTCACGTGTCCCTAGGCCTTTCTAAAGTGGTCAGTTTCACCTGAGGTGCCGCTTTCGCACCGTACGGCATTTGTCCTCCGAATTCCAGTGGAACCGGAAGGATTCGTCGCTTTTTTCTTCCCCGTTCCGGCCCGAACGGCTACCTCGCACGCTGCTTACAACCGTAGCGCACGAGCGGCTGTACGGGTCGCCCGCGCACAGTATCGCCGATCCTGCAAGAAGTAGCTAGGGGGAACCTGTACGGAAAAAGTAA
The DNA here is from genome assembly GCA_963720045.1 of uncultured Actinomycetota bacterium. GTDB lineage: Bacteria > Actinomycetota > Thermoleophilia > Gaiellales > Gaiellaceae > PALSA-600. The sequence goes on from CAVREC010000009.1 coordinate 104,713, forward strand.
GAGCCGGTCTCTCAGACTTTGCGGCGCCTATGCGCTCCCTAGGCACGCTTCTTGCGGCCCTTCGGTGCCGCGGGCCCGCGCTCGCGGCGCGCCGCCATCAGCTCGACCGCACGCTCGAAGCTCAGCGACTCGACGGAATCGCTCGACTTCAGGCTCGCGTTCGTCTCGCCGTCTGTCACATACGGGCCGAAGCGGCCGTTCTTCACGAGGAGCGGCTTGCCGCTGACGGGGTCGGGGCCGAGCTCCTTCAACGGGGCGACGGCAGCGGCCCGGCGACCGTGCTGCTTCGGCTGCGCGAGCAGCGCGAGTGCCTCGTCGAGCGAGATCGTGAGGAGCAGCTCCTCGCTCTCGAGCGAGCGGGTGTCGGCGCCGCGCTTGAGGAACGGGCCGAACTTGCCATTCGAGACGACGATCTCCTCGCTCGTCCCGGGATCGACGCCGACGGTGCGCGGGAGTGAGAGCAGGGGCAGCACCTCTTCGAGCGTCACCGCCTCCGGCGACATCGACTTGAAGAGCGACGCCGTCTTCGGCTTCTCGTCGTTCTCGGCCTCCTCGGTCACGTACGGGCCGTAACGGCCGTTCTTCACGGACACCGCCCGGCCGGTCTCGGGATTGACTCCGAGCTCGCGCTCGTCCGACTTCTGCGAGAGGAGCTCCTCGGCCTTCGCCACCGTGAGCTCGTCGGGGGCGATCTCGTCGGAGATCGTGACGCGCTCGCCGTTGCGCTCGATGTAGGGGCCGTAGCGGCCGACTCGAAGCTCGATCCCGTCGCCGATCTCGATCGTGTTGATCTGGCGCGCGTCGATGTCGGCGAGATCCGAGACGAGCGCTTTCAACCCCTCGTCGTCGGGGTTGCCGCCGAAGTAGAAGCGGCGTAGCCACGCGGTGCGCTCCTCGTCGCCCGAGGCGATCCGGTCGAGGTCGTCCTCCATCAGCGCCGTGAACTCGTAGTCGACGAGGCGGCTGAAGTGCTGCTCGAGCAGATTCGTGACCGCGAACGCGAGGAACGTCGGCACGAGGGCCTGGCCAACCTTGCGGATGTAGCCGCGGTCGAGAATCGTGCCGAGGATCGAGGCATACGTGGACGGGCGGCCGATGCCGCGCTCCTCGAGCGCGCGAACGAGCGTGGCCTCGGTGAAGCGGGCCGGCGGGGTCGTCGAGTGGGACTCGGGCTCGAGCGTGTTGGCGTTGAGCTTGTCGCCCTCGGTGAGCGGCGGGAGGCGGCGCTCCTCCTCGTCGGCGGCGACGGCCTCGTCGCGGCCTTCCTCGTAGGCGAGCATGAAGCCGCGGAAGGTGATCACGGTGCCGGCGGTGCCGAACTCGGCGTCTCGGCCGTCCGTTGCGGTCGGCGCCGACCTTGACCGACACGGTCTCGCCGCGGGCGTCGGCCATCTGCGAGGCGACCGTGCGCTTCCAGATCAGGTCGTACAGGGCTGCCTCGTCGCGCTCGACCTCGGCACGCACGGCATCGGGTGCGCGGAAGCTGTCGCCGGCCGGGCGGATCGCCTCGTGGGCCTCCTGCGCGTTCTTCACCTTCCGGTTGTAGTGACGAGGGGCATCCGGAATCGAGTCGGCGCCGTAGAGCGTCGTGGCCGCAGAGCGCGCGGCTGCGATCGCGCTCTCGGCGAGCGAGGTCGAGTCGGTGCGCATGTAGGTGATGTAGCCGTTCTCGTACAGACGCTGGGCGACGCGCATCGTGTGCTGCGCCGTGAACCGGAGCTTGCGGCTCGCTTCTTGCTGCAGCGTCGAGGTGATGAACGGAGCGGCCGGGCGGCGCGTGTAGGGCTTGCGCTCGACCGAGCGGACCGCGAACTCGACCCCGTCGAGCGCCGCGGCGAGCGAGCGCACGGCGTCTTCGTCGAGCTGGACCGCGCCCTCGGTCTGGAGCGTCCCGTTGCGGGCGAAGTCGCGGCCCTGGGCGACCCTGCGGCCGTCGACGGCGGTGAGCCTCGCATCGAAGGCGCCGGGGGCGAAGGTGCCGACGATGTCCCAGTACTCGGCGGCGCGGAACTCGATTCGCTCGCGCTCGCGCTCGACGACGAGTCGCGTCGCGACCGACTGGACGCGGCCGGCGGAGAGGCCCTTCATCACCTTCCGCCAGAGGACGGGAGAGACCTCGTAGCCGTAGAGGCGGTCGAGGATGCGGCGGGTCTCCTGCGCGTCCACGAGCCGGTCGTCGATGTCGCGGGTCTGGCCGAGCGCGCGCTCGATCGCGGGCTTCGTGATCTCGTGGAAGACCATCCGCTTCACGGGCACCTTCGGCTGGAGAACCTCGACGAGGTGCCAGGCGATCGCCTCGCCTTCGCGGTCTTCGTCTGTCGCGAGCAGGAGCTCGTCGGCGTTCTTGAGCTTCGCCTTCAGGTCGCTGACGACGGATTTCTTCTTCGGGTCGACGACGTAGAGCGCCTCGAACTCGTGGTCGACGTTCACGCCGAGGCGCGCCCACGGCTCCTGCTTGTGCTCGGCGGGAACCTCCGTGGCGTTGTGCGGCAGGTCGCGGATGTGGCCGATCGAGGACTCGACCATGTAGTCCTTGCCGAGGTAGCCGGCGATCGTCTTGGCCTTCGCCGGGGACTCGACGATGACCAGGCGGCGGCCGCTCGGTTTTCCGGTCTTGGCTGTTTTTACTGTTTGAGCCATTTCTGCGGCGCCACTGTAGCCGGGCTGTCGGGGTACGCGATACTCGCCTGTTGTGACAAGTCCTTCCGAGACGGGCGTATTACTTGCGATCGACGGCGACTCCCTGGCCCATCGTGCCTACCACGCGCTGCCGAAATCGATCCGCGGCGAGGGCGGCCGGCCGGCGAATGCGCTCGTCGGCTTCGGCAACTTCCTGCTGCGGCTGTGGGAGTCGGAGCAGCCTGTCTCCGTCGCCGTCGGCTGGGACACGCTCGACACGCCGACCTATCGAAACGAGGCGCTGCCCGAGTACCAGACCGGGCGCGTGTTCGAGCCGGCGATCGTGGAGCAGCTCTCGACGTTGCCGGCGCTCGTCGAGTCGTTCGGGTTCGTCGCGGCGAAGGCCGCGGGGTTCGAGGCCGACGACTTCCTCGCGGCCGCGGCCGCCGGCTGGTCGGGGCCGGTGCTCGTCGCGACCTCGGACCGGGACGCGTTCCAGCTCGTCTCCGAGCGGGTCACGGTGTTGCAGCCCGTGCGCGGTGTGAGCGAGCTGGCGCGGATCGGGCCGGCCGAGGTGCGCGAGCGCTACGGGGTCGATCCGGAGCAGGTGCCGGACTTCATCGCGCTGCGAGGCGACGCGTCGGATCGGATCCCGGGCGCGCCCGGGGTCGGCCCGAAGTCGGCGGCCAACCTCCTCGCGCAGTACGGAACGCTCGAGGCGGTGCTCGAAGCCGGCAAGTTCGAGTCGATCGCCGACGACCTGCGGCTCTATCGGCGGATCGCGACGATGGATGCGGGGGCGCCGATGCCCGAGCTGGCCGAGACACCGCCTGACTGGGCCCGGGCCGAGGCGTTCGCCCGAGAGCTCGGCGTGAACGGCCTTGCGCGGCGCATCGCCGAACGCTTGTAACGGTGGAGCTCGTCAGCCACCCGGACTTCGCCCGGCTGCATCCGACCGGCGCGCATCCGGAGTCGCAGGCGCGGATCGAGGTGCTGCACGAGCGGTTCCCGTTCGTCGAATGCAGCGCCGGCGACCGAGGAAGACGTTCTCCGCTGCCACACGACGCGCGCTCATCGAGCGGATCCGCTCGGCGCCGGGTTGGCTCGACTCCGACACGATCTGCACCGCGACGACCTACGACTGCGCTCTCCTTGCTGCGGGAGCGGCGATCGAGGCGGTGCGGCTCGGAGGTTTCGCGCTCGCCCGGCCGCCCGGGCATCACGCCGAGCCGGGGCGGGCGATGGGGTTCTGCATCTTCGATTCGATTGCGATCGCGGCGCGATGGGCGCAGGCCGAGCTCGGGCTCGGGCGGGTCGCGATCCTCGACTGGGACGTTCACCACGGGAACGGGACGCAGGCGATCGTCGGCGACGACCCGACGATCCTCTTCGTCTCGCTGCACCAGTGGCCGTTCTATCCCGGATCCGGCGGGCCGGCCGAGCAGGGCGAGACGCTCGTCAACCTGCCGCTCGCCGCCGGCACCGGCGACGAGGGCTACCTCGAGGCGTTCGAGAAGGCCGAGCGTGCGGTCCTCGAGTTCGAGCCCGAGCTGCTCCTCGTCTCGGCCGGGTTCGACGCGCACCGGGACGACCCGCTCGCCCAGCTCGAGCTCTCGACGGAGATCTTCGAGGAGCTGGCGCGGCGCGCGTCGAGGCTGGCGCCCCGCACCGCCGCCGTGCTCGAGGGCGGCTACAACCTCGACACGCTGCCTGACCTCGTCGGCTCTGCTCTCGCCGGATTCGGCTAGACCTTTTCGGCGCAGGGGCCGTGCCGGCACGAGGCGCCAAACGCGGGGACAGGTAACGCCTTAAACGATGGGCAAATCGGAACGCCAAATTGTCGCTCCGAGCAGGCGAAAGGCTGGGGACAGACACTGGAACGAAAGTGTGACGAAATGCGTCCGGCCTCGGCTCTGAACGGCATGGCTGAAAACGACGACGGGCGCTGGACGAGATTGCGGCGGGCGGCTAGCCGCGAGCCTCCGCGAGCTTCTCGAGCGCCTCGCGCCGCGAGGAGACGCCGAGCTTCGCGAGGAGGTTCTTCACGTGCGAGCGGACCGTGTGCTCGGAGATGAAGAGGCGCTTCGCGATCTCGTCGGTCCCGAGGTGCTGGTCGAGCAGCAGCAGCACCTCGAGCTCGCGCGCCGAGAGGCGCTCGGCGATCGACTCGGGGACGACGCCATGCTGGAGGCCGCCGCCCTCGCGCACCTGCTCGAGAAGCCGGCGGGCGACCGCGCCCGAGAGCGCAGCCTCGCCGCGGGCGACTCCCTGCAGGAACTCGACGATCCGCTCGGGCGGCTCGTTCTTCAGCAGGTAGCCGGCGGCGCCGAGGCGGATCGCGGTGAGCAGGTTCGTGTCGTCCTCGGCCGCGGTCAGGACGACGACCGCCGTCTCGGGGGCCGCTTCCCGCACCTTCGGGAGAGCGGTGAGGCCGTCCACCTCGGGCATCGTCAGGTCGAGGACGACGAGATCCGGCTTCAGTCTCGCCGGCGAGCGCGATCGCCTCGGCTCCGCCCTCGGCCAGCGCCACGACCTCGAAGCCGTTCGCGGTGAGGAGCCCAGCGAGCGCTTCCCGCGTCAGCGGATGGTCGTCGGCGATCAGTACGCGCGTAGTCATGACCGCCGCCGATTGTGCCGATACCCGGAGCAATGCGCCAAGGCGCACGCAGAGATGCCTTCGAGACGTTCCTCTCGGGCGAGGTGGTGCTCGTCTCGCTGCTCGGCGCCGCACTGGCGCTGTTCCTGACGAAATCGAGCCTCCGGGTGCCGTACGACCTGCCGCAGCTTCGGGTCGTGCTCACGTCGCTCTACGCCGTGGGCGCAGGCCTCCTGGCGCTTCTGACGGCGATCCGGTTCACCGTGGAGCGGCGGCCGGTTCGACCTGCTCCTGAGCTGCGGCTTCACGCTGATCTCGCTGTCGTGGATCGTGTTCGCAGTCTGGCCGGCTGTTGCCGAGCGGACCGAGAACGGGATGGAGCCGTGGGGCTGCCTCGGCGGCGTGCTCGCCGGCTGGGCGGTGATCGCGTGCGCGCCGTTCGTCCGGGGAGGGGTCGAGCGGACGACGACCGATCTCGTCGAGGCGTTCTTCGGCGTGGCGGTGGGCCTCTTTGCGGATCTGGTGGCTGACGCAGCGGTTCGGACTTCACGATCTCGACGACTCGCGCCAGGCGCGAGGGGTCGCGCTCGCCGCAACCGCGCTCCTGAACCTGGTCGCCGTCATCGGGTTCGCGGACCGCTTCCGCCGGCGCGGCGAGGATCTCGATCGCTGGCTCGCACTCGGCGCGACGCTGACCCTCTTCGCCTCGATCGACCTGCTCTTCGAGCCGGTGGCGGCCGTGCGGTACGTCACGCAGGGCGATTTCCTGCGCCTCTTCGCCTACGTCGTGCTCGTGATCGGCGTGTGCCGGGCGATCCTGGCGTCCGAGCTCGGGCGCGCGGTTGCAGAGGAGCGCGGCCGGGTCGCACGCGAGATCCACGACGGTCTCTCGCAGTACCTGTTCGCGATCTCGACCCACGCGGCGATGATCGAGGCCGGCGCGAGCGTCGAGGAGACCGTGCCGAAGCTCCGCGATGCCGTTTCGGCCGCGCAGACCGAGGCGCGCTTCGCCGTGCTGGCGCTCTCGTCGGCAGCCGGCCGTGCACCGTTCGATGCCGCGCTCCGCCGCTACGTCGACTTCCTGACCGCCGACGGCGCGCTCGAGGTGGAGCTGGAGATCGACGGCGGGGTCAGCCTCGCCCCCGACGAGCAGATCGAGGTGTTCCGGATCGTTCAGGAGGGGCTCGCAAACGTTCGTCGGCACGCGCACGCGCGCCGGGCCTGGGTGACGATCGGCCTGCGCGGCACCGACCGGCTCGTGACGATCCGCGACGACGGCACCGGGTTCGTGCCCGGCACCGACGCGGCGGCGCAGGGGCTCGCGAACATGCGCCAGCGGGCGGCCGCGATCGGCGGCGCGTTCACGCTGAGCTCCTCACCCGGCCGCGGGACCGCGGTCGAGCTCGTCCTCCGGCGCTAGACCGCCGAGGATGTAGCGCAGAGCTCTCATGGCGTCGGTGAGGTTGAAGCCCGCGTGCCGCATCGTAGGAACGACCGGCCGCGCGCTCGTCACCCGTTGGTGTGTTATCGACCTCTACGGCCCGAAGTTCACGCAGGCGGCGCAGTCCCAGTTGATCGGTTGCCGGTCGCCCAGGCGAAGCCGCCTGCGGTGGCGTAGGCCGCGATCGTGGTCTTGCCGGGAGTGGCCGCGACGAGCAGCGAGTCGGTGCTGTTCGAGGTCTTCAGTGCGTGGATCGCCCCGGCGAGCGAGTAGAAGATCTCGCCCTGGCCGTAGCCGATCATCTGCGCCTTCGCGGGCAGGGTGACCGTCTGGGTCGCCGCGCCCTTGCGGATCTGGACGGACGATCCGTCCTAGAGCGACGACGCCGGCCGGGCCGAGGTAGAGCGCCGTGAGCTCGCCTGGGGAGTAGGTGTAGCTCTGCACGACCTGGCCCGAGTGCGAGAGCAGATCGAGCGTGCCGTTCGAGAGGAACGCGGCGACCTCGCTGCCGTTCGGCCCGAAGCCCGAGGCGAGCAGCTTCACCGCGGCGGGTGCCGTCCACTTGAAGATCGCGGCGCCGTTGTCGCCGAGGAAGGTGAGGTTCGCGTTGACGGCGTAGGGCACGCCGTCCTGCATCCCCTGGCCGACGACGATCGGCGAGGGCAGCTCGACGTCCTGCTCGACGAACGCGAGCTGCTTCGGCTTCGTCTTCGTCTGCGTCGCCGTAAAGAGCTGCCAGTCGCGCAGGTTGCCGCCGGCGTACTGGATCCAGAGCGAGCGCTCTGCGGACATCGCGACCGCCGAGATCCCGTCGCCGGTGCTCGGGCCCTCGACGCACGGCTCGTTCGTCGGCTTGCCGAAGCGCCACTTGCCGATCGCGCCGCCGGCGGTGTGCCAGAAATAGGCGTGCGCGCAGTCGCTCTTCGAGGCGTTGTCGGCGACCGCGTAGGTGACCGAGCGGCCGGTCACGGAGAGCGCGACGATCGGCGCGCCTTCGGTTCTCGAGCGGCCGGGCTTCGTGACGCCCTCGGCGCCCGCGACGGCGGTGACTGCGAGCAGCCCTGCCGCCAGAACGAGCAACGCCTTCATGTGCGAACTATCGCAGGGAGCCGGGAGGAGCCGCGGTTAGCTTTCGGTAAAACCGATGGGAACGGACTCGCGCGCCTCGACGAACCCGTCGACCGCGAAGTCGAGGTCGGCGATCGTGTGCGCGGCCGACATCTGCGTTCGGATCCGCGCCGTTCCGCGCGGGACGACGGGGAACGAGAAGCTGACCGCGTAGATCCCGAGCTTCGCCGAGCTGCTCGGCGAAGCGCGCCGCGGTGAGCTCGTCGCCGATCATCACCGGCACGATCGGGTGCTCTCCGCGCAGGATCTCGAAGTCGAGCGCGACCATGCGGTTGCGGAAGTGGGCCGTGTTCTCGCGCAGGCGGTCGCGGAGCTCGTGGGAGCTCTCGATCAGGTCGAGCGCGGCAAGGCTCGCCGCGACGACCGGCGGGGCGAGGCTGTTCGAGAAGAGATAGGGCCGCGAGCGCTGGCGGAGCAGCTCGACGATCTCCTTCCGGCCCGAGACGTAGCCGCCGCTCGCACCGCCGACGGCCTTGCCGAGCGTGCCCGTGAGGATGTCGATCCGCTCGATCACGCCGTGGTGCTCGGGCGTCCCGCGCCCGCCGGGGCCGACGAAGCCCACGGCGTGCGAGTCGTCGACCATGACGAGAGCGTCGTGGCGTTCGGCCAGGTCGCAGATCGTGTCGAGGTGGGCGAGGTAGCCGTCCATCGAGAAGACGCCGTCGGTCGCGATCAGCCGCCGGCGCGCGCCCTTCGCCTCGACGAGCCGCGCCTCGAGCTCGTCCATGTCGCCGTTCGCGTAGCGCAGCCGCTTCGCCTTGCAGAGGCGGATCCCGTCGATGATCGAGGCGTGGTTCAGCGCGTCGGAGATCACAGCGTCCTCGTCGGAGAGGAGAGTCTCGAAGAGGCCGCCGTTCGCGTCGAAGCACGACGAGAAGAGAATCGTGTCGTCGGTTCCGAGGAATCTGGAGAGCCGGCTCTCGAGCTCGCGGTGGAGCTCCTGGGTGCCGCAGATGAACCGCACCGACGCCATCCCGTAGCCCCAGCGGTCGAGCGCGTCGCGGGCGGCAGCGACGACCGCCGGATGGTTCGCGAGCCCGAGGTAGTTGTTCGCGCAGAGGTTCAGCATCTCCCCGCGGCCTTCGACCTCGACGTGCGCGCCCTGAGGCGTTCGCATTACGAGCTCGGACTTGTAGGTGCCGGCCTCGCGCAGGTCGGCGAGGGTCTCCGCGAGCTCGTCACGGATGCTCCCGTACATCAGACCGCCGCCCAGTCGAGGATGACCTTCCCCGATTGCCCCGAGCGCGCGATCGCGAAGGCCTCGTCGTAGTCCCGATACGAGAAGCGGTGGGTGATCACCGGGCTGATGTCGAGGCCCGATTCGATCATCACGCTCATCTGGTACCAGGTCTCGTACATCTCCCGGCCATAGATCCCCTTCACGGTCAGCATGTTGAAGATCAGCGGATTCAGGTCGAGCGTCATCGGCTCCGACGGGATCCCGAGCAGGGCGATCCGGCCGCCGTGGGCCATGTTCGCGAGCATCGTGCGGAGCGCCTCGGGGCTGCCGGACATCTCGAGCCCGACGTCGAAGCCCTCGGTCATCCCGAGCTCGGCCTGCACCTCGGCGAGGTCGCGCTCGCGCGGATCGACGGCGAGCGTCGCGCCCATGCGGCGGGCGAGATCGAGACGGTAGGGGTTGAGGTCGGTGACGACGACGTGGCGGGCGCCCGCATGCCTGACGACAGCGACCGCCATGCAGCCGATCGGGCCGGCACCTGTCACGAGGACGTCCTCGCCGAGCACGGTGAAGGAAAGCGCTGTGTGAACAGCGTTCCCGAACGGGTCGAAGATCGCGGCGACCTCCTCGTCGATCCCGGGCCAGTGATGCCAGATGTTCGTCATCGGGAGCGCGACGAGCTCGGCAAAGGCGCCCGGCCGGTTGACGCCGAGGCCGATCGAATGGGCGCAGAGATGGCGCCGCCCCGCCATGCAGTTACGGCAGCGGCCGCAGACGACGTGGCCCTCGCCGCTCACGAGGTCGCCGACCGTGAAGTCGCTCACGTTCGAGCCGAACGCGACGACCTCGCCGACGAACTCGTGCCCCACGACCATCGGCACCGGGATCGTCTTCGCGGCCCACTCGTCCCACTCGTAGATATGGAGGTCGGTGCCGCAGATGCCCGTCTTGTGGACCCGGATCAGGACGTCGTTGATCCCGATTTCGGGCTCTGGCACGTCCTCGAGCCGAAGCCCTTCGGCAGCCTCCGCCTTGACCAGGGCGCGCATGGCCTTCACGCTACCTCCTCGCATCAGCCGGTTGGTATGGTCGGCCCGTGACCGCCCGGCCGGGCCTTGGGACGGTGGCGCGCGAGTGGGGGCGGATCGGCTGCATCGGGTTCGGCGGGCCGCCGGCACACATCGCGCTCCTGCGGCGGCTTTGCGTCGATGAGCGGGGTTGGATCGCCTCGGAGGAGTTCGAGGACGCGATCGCCGCCTGCAATCTGCTGCCGGGACCCGCCTCGACACAGCTCGCGATCTTCTGCGCGTGGCGCGTCCGCGGGCGCGCCGGGGCCGTTGTCGGAGGACTTTGCTTCATCCTGCCGGGCCTCGTCGTGATCCTCGCGCTGGCGGCGCTCTTCCTCGCCGGCTCGCCCCCGCGGTGGGTTCGCGGCGCCGGTGCGGGAGCGGGCGCTGCGGTTGCGGCGGTTGCCGTCCAGGCCGGCTGGAGCCTCGTCCCCGAGAGCCGGCGCCGTGCGGTGAGCGGCGCCCGCTGGCTCGTCTACCTCCTCGTCGGCGGAGCGGCGAGCGCCACGCTCGGGCCGTGGGTCGTGCTCGTCCTGCTCGGGTGCGGCCTCGTCGAGCTCGCGATCCGGCGAGGCGGCTCGATTCCCGCGCTCGCCATACTCGCGCCCGCTGCCGGCGTGAGCGGCGGCCTGCTCGCGCTCGCTGGGTCGCGTTCAAGGTCGGAGCGCTCTCCTACGGAGGAGGCTTCGTGATCATCCCGATCATGCAGGCCGACGCGGTGAACCACTACCACTGGATGACCTCGGGCCAGTTCCTGAACGCGGTCGCGCTCGGGCAGGTGACGCCGGGCCCCGTCGTGCTGACGGTGGCCGTCGTCGGGTACGCGGCTGCAGGCATCGGCGGCGGGCTGCTCGCCGCGCTCGTTGCGTTCTCGCCCTCGTTCGCCTTCGTGCTCCTCGGCGCGAGCCGCTTCGACCGCCTGCGCGCGAACCGGAGCGCGGCTGCGTTTCTCGGCGGGGCAGGGCCGGCTGCGATCGGGGCGATCCTCGGTGCCGCAGTCCCGCTGGCGCGGGCGCTCTCGGTGCCCTGGCAGTACGCGATGCTCGCGGCCGCGGCAGGGCTCTTGTTCGTTCTCCGGCGCGGGCCGGTGCTCGACACTGCTCCTGGCCGGGGCGGCAGGCGTCGTCATCGCGCTCGCGGGCGGGCGCCTTCCGATCTGAGCCGCCGGGCGATAGAGTCGCGACATGTCCTGGCTCTTCATCGTCGTCATCGTTCTGATCGTCCTGATCGGCCTCTGGGTCGTACTGCTCTACAACGGCCTGATCCGGAAGCGCAACCGGGTCGACAACGCGTGGGCGCAGGTCGAGGTTCAGCTCAAGCGGCGCCACGACCTCGTCCCGAACCTCGTCGCGACCGTGCAGGGCTACGCGGCACACGAGCGCGGCACGTTCGACTCGGTCACCCAGGCGCGGGCCGCGGCGACCTCGGCGCAGGGCCCGGCTCAGGCCGGTGCGGCCGAGGGGATCCTCGGCCAGGCGATCGGCCGGCTCTTCGCGGTCGCCGAGGCCTATCCGGAGCTGAAGGCGAACCAGAACTTCCTCGACCTCCAGGCTCAGCTGAGGGACACCGAGGACAAGATCGCGATCTCGCGGCAGGTCTACAACGACACGGTGCTGACCTACAACAACGGCATCCAGACGTTCCCGGCGGTGGTGCTCGCAGGCATGCTCGGGTTCTCGAAGCGGGACTCCTTCCAGATCGACGACGGCGACAGTTCGGTGCCGACCGTCAGCTTCACTCCCGCTGCCACCTCACCGGCCCCCGAGGCGCCTGCCGCGGAGACGACCGGTGACGCGCCGAGCGCGTAGCGGGCTCGTTCTCCTTGCAGCGGTCGCTGCCGCGCTCGTGCTCGCGGGAGCGGCCGAGGCGAAGTCCTACACGCTCCCGCAGGCGGACGTCTTCGTGCAGATGGCGTCGAACGGCGCGCTGCTCGTCGACGAGCACATCGAGTACTCGTTCGACGGGCCGTTCTCCGGGGGCTACCGCGAGATCCCGCTCGGCCCCGGCGAGGAGATCTCGCGGGTTCAGGTGCTGGAGAACGGGAAGCGCTACCGGCCCGGCGGCTGCACCGACCTCGGCTGCGCGGATGCCCCCGGCACCTTCGGGGTCGCCCAACTCGACGGAAAGGTTCGGATCGTCTGGCACTACAGCGCGCTCGACGAGAACCGGACCTTTGAGATCCGCTACAAGCTGAGCGGTCTCGCGGTCGCGTACAAGGACGTCGTCGACGTGAACCTCGACGTCTGGGGCAGCGAATGGGGCGTCGGGCTCGATCGGCTCACCTCGACGCTCAGCGCGCCGGGAAAGATCGTCCGCGCCTGGGGCAATCCGGTGTACGTGCGGGGCGATGTCCGGCTCGCGGGCAGGAAGGTATTGCTGCGTGCCGAGAGCATTCCGGCGCACCAGTTCGTTGCGCTTCGCGCCCTGATCCGCCGTTCGGCGTTCACCTCGACCTCCGGGATGAAGGTGGCCTCCGGCAGCGGCTTGAAGAAGGTCGTCGGCGAGGAGACCGCGAGCGCGGCCGCGCTCGAGCGCGACCACGCGAAGGTCGAGCACGCGCTCCACCATCCGCTCCGCTACGTGCTCTACCTCCTCGTGCTCGGGATCGTCCCCGCCGTCCTCGTCGTGCTCCTCGTCTACTGGTTCTTCGGCCGCGAGCCGAAGACGGGCTACGACCGCGAGTACGAGCAGGAGCCTCCGACCGACACCCAGCCTGCGCTCGTGCCGACGCTCCTGCGGCAGGGCGGCGAGGCCGGGTCGTTCGAGTTCACGGCCACGCTCTTCGACCTGATCCGGCGCGGCGTCTACACCTCGAAGCCGGTGACGACCGAGCGCTCCACCTGGGGCGGCCTGCGCAAGGAGGAGATGTCCGACCTCGAGATCTCGGCCGGGAAGCCCGACGCGATGACGAACTACGAGCAGGACGTCGCCGCCGTCGTGAACGGCGTGATCGGCAGCGGCTCCGAGCGGCTCTCGAACTTCCGGGAGCAGATCACGGCGCACCGGACCTCGATGAGCCCGCGCTTCACCTCGTTCAAGGCCAACGTGGCGAGCGAGGTCAAGAGCCGCCGCTGGTTCCTCGGCCGGCGGGATCGTCCCGCTCGCGCTCGCGGCGCTCATCTTCATCGGCGCTCGCGATCGGGTGCTGGCTCGTCGCGGCGTCCCGGTGGCGGCCGGTCTACGTCCGCTGGAGCGACGTCGTCCTGATCGGGCTCGGCATCTCGGCGGCGATCAACATCGTGATCGTGGCGGTCGCGATCGGCCATCGGCGCCTGTGGAAGAAGTGCACCGCGACCGCCGCCGCCGAGGCGCAGCGCTGGGAGGCCTTCCGCCGCTACCTCACCGACTTCCCGCGGCTCCAGGACGCCCCGCCCGCGACGCTCGCGCTCTGGGAGAGCTACCTCGTGTACGGGATCACGTTCGGGATCGCCGAGCGGGTGCTCCAGGCCGCCCACGTCGCGATGCCCGAGGCGATGGCACAGCAGTCGTCGATCTTCTGGATCTCGCCGGGAGGCAACCTCGGCGGCGGCGCGACCTCGCTCGGGATCGGCGACCTCGCCTCGGGCTTCGGCTCGGCCCTCGCGCCGCCCTCCTCCGGTTCCGGAGGCTCCGGAGGAGGCTTCTCCGGGGGCGGCGGGGGCGGCGGGGGCGGTGGCGGCGGGGGCGCCTGGTGAGGCGCCCTACGGCGCGATGTTGTGGTTGTGGCGGAAGACGTTCTCCGGGTCGTACCGCCGCTTCAACTCGAGGAGGCGGTCGTAGTTCGGGCCGTAGGCGCCGCGGATCGCGTCCGAGCCCTGGTCGTCGCCGAGGTAGTTCAGCCAGCGGCGCTCGGTGAGGTTCTCGCCGAAGGCGGCGTGTGTGTCCTTCGTCCAGGTGATGTTCGCCTCGTTGTCGGCCTGGTCGTGCCAGACCGTCGGAAGCAGGAGGTTCCAGCCCTCCTGGCGGTGCGGGACCGCGGTGCTCTCTACCGGGATCCGGCAGACCGCGCCGTGGAAATGCTCGAAGAGGATGGTGCTCTGTGAGGGGATGCTCGCGAATCGCTCGATAGCGGTGTCGATCAGGTTGTCTGTGAGCCCGGTCGTGAAGCTCGAGAGCCAGTAGTTGAGGAGGCCCTTCGGGAATCCGTCGTCGAGGATCGTGTTCATGACCGGGTAGGGCATCGGCCCGACCTCGACCACGAGCGGGGAGCCGAACGCCTTGAAGGGCGCGAGCTCCGCCTCGGCCTCCTCGGGCGTGCCGGTGTGGAAGACCACCATCCCGGTGATCTTGTGCCCCGAGCCGTCGGGCGCGTGCACGAGTGCCGCGAAGACGGTGAGATCGTCGGAGGCCGAGGCCACGGCATCGCGGTAGAAGCGCAGCATCTCGCCGGCCGCCTCGAGCGGATGGGCGATCAGGCCGCCGGTGACCATCGTCAGCGGATGGAGCTTGAACTGCAGCGAGGCGGCGATCCCGAAGTTGCCGCCCCCGCCGCGGAGAGCCCACATCAGGTCGGGATCCGAGTCCTCGGTCACGTTCTGGACGCTGCCGTCGGCGGTGACGAGCTCGACGCCGATCAGGTTGTCGGCGGCGAGGCCGTACTTCGCCATCAGCCAGCCGAGCCCACCGCCGAGCGTGAGGCCGGCGACGCCCGTGGTCGAGATCGCGCCTCCGGTCGTCGCGAGCCCGTGGAGTGCGGTCTCCCGGTTGAACTCGTTCCAGAGCGTGCCGCCCTGGGCGCGCACGGTCTTCGCCGCCGGATCGACGTGGATGCCTGTCATCGGCGAGAGGTCGATCATCAGCGCGTCGTCGATCACCGCGCGGCCCGCGACGTTGTGCCCGCCGCCGCGAACGCAGATCTCGAGTCCTTCCGCGCGGGCGTGCTTGACTGCATCCGACACGTCGGCTGTGTTCCGACAGCGTGCGATCAGCGCCGGGCGGCGGTCGATCAGGCCGTTGTGGATCTGCCGCGCCTCGTCATAGTCGCCGTGGGTTGGATCGAGCACGGTGCCCGAGAATCCTCCGCGAAGTGCTTCGAGACTTTCGCCTGCCGTTGTTGCCACGATTGCCTCCTTGGTCGGTGGTGGAGTCTAGGCAGGCGACAGATCGGGCGGCAAGGGGATAGCCTTCGGTCGTGGCCGGCGACGGCGATTCGATTGAGATTCGATCTGGGCAGGTTCGGCTGGCAGAGCTCGTGGCGGCTCTCTCGCTTGGGGTCGATCTCGGCTTCGGGCAGCCGATGGAGCATGTGCTCCGGCAGTGCCTGATCGCGCTGCGGCTCGCCGAGCGGATCGGACTCGACGAGGAGGAGCGGGCGGTCGTCTACTACACGGCGCTGCTCGTGAACGTCGGTTGTCACGCCGATGCGTACGAGCAGGCGAAGTGGTTCGGAGACGACATCGCGCTGAAGTCCACGAAGTACGACCACGAGTTTCGGAGCGCACGGGCCGCGTTGGCGGCGATGAGTCTGATCGGCTCCGGCAACCCGCCGCTGCACCGGTTTCGCGTCGCCGTCGAGTTCGCGATCTCCGGGCACCGGGAGCTCAACGGGATGATCGAGAACCACACGGCGCTCGCACGGCTCCTTGCGGAGCAGCTCAACCTCTCGACCGGGGTTCGCGACGCGCTCGGGGCGGCCTACGAGACATGGGACGGGCGCGGCTGGCCGGGCGAGCTCGAGGGCGCCGAGATCCCGATCGCGGCGAGGCTCGCGGGCGTCTCGGAGTTCATCGAGGTTGCCCACCGGATGGGCGGTGTGGGCGCGGCAGAGGCGCTCGCCCGGTCGCGTTCGGGCTCCCAGTTCGACCCCGATCTTGCCGCGTACGTCTGCGCGGACGGGGAGATGCTCCTCTCCGATCTGGACTCGGTCGGAACCTGGGACTCCGTGATCGCCGCCGAGCCCGCACTCGGAGTCGTGCTCGCAGGGGAGCAGATCGACGAGGCGTTGCTGGCGATCGCGAACTTCGTCGATCTGAAGTCGCCGTACACGCTCGGCCATGCAGCCGCGGTTGCGGAGCTCGCGGCGGCGGCCGGGCGAGCAGGCGGGGTTGGCGCCGGCCGAGGTTTCGACGCTTCGGCGGGCCGGCCTCGTGCACGATCTCGGCCGGCTCGGGGTCTCGAATGCGATCTGGGACAAGGACGGCCCGCTCGGCGCCGGGGAGTGGGAGCGGATCCGGCTTCATCCCTACCTGACCGAGCGCATGCTGCATTCCTCGCCGACGCTCGCTCCGCTCGGCGCGATCGCCGTGCAGCACCGCGAGCGCCTCGACGGCTCGGGCTATCCGCACGGTCTCTCGGGCGCCGCGATCTCGCGCCCCGCGCGGATCCTTGGGGCCGCGGATGCCTACCAGGCGATGCGGGAGACACGGCCTTACCGCCCGGAGCGATCTGCTGAGGCTGCGGCGGGCGAGCTCCGTGCCGAGGTGAAGGCCGGGCGGCTCGACGCCGAAGCGGTCGAGGCTGTCCTCGGCGCGGCGGGGCATCGCGTTGCACGCCGTCGTGAGGGCCCGGCAGGGCTCACCGCGCGCGAGATCGAGGTGCTCCGGCTCCTCGCCCGCGGGCTCTCGAACAAGCAGATCGCGGCGCAGCTCGTGATCGCTCCGAAGACCGTCGGCAACCACGTGGAGCACATCTACGCCAAGATCGGTGCCTCGACCCGCGCGGGCGCGAGCCTCTTTGCCATGCAACACGGTCTCTTGCCCGACGAGGAGCTCGTCACGGCGTGAAAGATGAGGCGAACGCCTCATGCCGTTCTCCTAGCGCCGCCCTAGCCTGGTCTCAATCCGAGCAAGGGGGCCGAAATGCCAGGCGTTTCCAGGGAATCAGCAGCAACCGTCGAGCACCACGGGCCCGTCGAGGACAGGCACGAGGACATCGACGACATGACCGTGAACTTCCTGAGCTTCGGGATCGACATCGACGGGACCCCGCTCTTGAAGGGGCTGCCCGGCGACCGCTGCCCGTGCCCGCACTGGGGTTACGTCACGAAGGGGAAGCTCACCTACCGCTTCGCCGATCACGAGGAGACCTTCCAGGCGGGCGAGGCGTTCTACGTGCCCGCAGGCCATATCCCGATCTTCGAGGCCGGCTCGGAGTTCGTCCAGTTCAGCCCGAAGGACGAGCTCAAGGCTGTCGGCGAGGTGATGGAGCGGAACGCACGGGCGTTGCAGATGGTCTGACGGCACGGCGCGAGGGTGCTCGGCCGACCGGGTCACGGGAACGAGCACCCTCGCTCTCGCTCAGTCGGTCGCGACCACGACCTTCGCCGCTGGTGCGTCAGGCAAGAGAAAGCTCAGGAGCCGGTCGCCTTCTTCGACGACTTCGTCTGCAGCCCGCCGCGAGATCCGGACGTAGGGCGTGACGCGAAGCTCGCCGCTCGGCGCAAGCTTCCAGGCAGCGCGCATGAATCCATCGATCAGCACGGTGCCCTGCGCTCCGCCGTTCCCGGGCGGGATCGGAGGCTTTCGCGTGCCCTCGATCACGCGAGTGCGGTCGACGTGCGAGAGCAGGATGTTGTCGAACTCGGCGAGGAACCGCGGTGGGGCGGGCGTGCCGGGATCGGGTAGCGGGCCGTCCTCGACGTCGAAGAGGTCTCGGCCGTTCTGGTCGCGGAACGTGCGGAGTTTCGGGCGGAGGCGATCGAGTAGCTCACGCGCGCCGGCCAGGCCCGACCAGGTCGCGAAATCCCTGGCTGATGCGGGCCCGAACGCTCGTAGGTAGCGAAGGACGACTGCCTCGGGTGCCGAGTCCCCGTTCGTGTCACGGTCGAGCCACACGTCGTGAGCGATCCAGGTCGCCTGTCCGCGCAGTCCCCAGATCCCCCGAGGCGGCACCTGGACGGCGGGCACGAGATAGGTCACGGCGTAGGCAAGCGAGAGCGGGTCGTTGGTGGGCCATCGCTCGACAAGCCGATGTCCCAGCTCGACGCGCGTGAGCGGTTCGACGAGCGCCGCTCGGCCGGCGGACAGGAGCTCCGCGAGGTCGATGCCGTCGAGCCTGCGGGCCCATGCGCTCGACGCGAACCCGCGGGCGAGCGCCGGCTGGGTGAGCGCCCGAAGCCCGATCGAGTCTCCGGCGGTTGCGAGATGGACGGTTCCCCGCATCAGCGGCATCCGCACGGCGCGGCGTTCGGCCAGGGCGTCTGCAAGCTCGGCGGGCTCGAACCTCTCGAGCCGTGACCAGAGCGCAACGTAGGGCGCATCGGGCGCCTGACCCTGGAGCCCAACGAGGTCGTCGATCGCAGCCTCGGCCGGCAGCTTGTGCCGCTCGAGGAGCAGTTGCCGGTCGAGAAGCGCGCGATTGAGGGCGGTTGGCGAGAGGGTCTGCATCTGTATAGGAAACCACCGTCGCTCTGTGAGCTCACATGGCTCGCGGAGCGCGCAATCTCGACGAGCTACCAGCGCCAGATAATCAGCGAGACACGGGTAGATCATTTGATGCGGGACACCGTACGCGTGGCGCTTCGCCGCAAGCTCTCCCCCGCGAGATCCGCACCACAGGCGAGAGCACCGCGCCCGTCGCACGAACCCGAGCAGAAGGAGGCGCCCCACGTTGGAGGCGCCTCGCCGACGAATCGGGTCCATAGAAAAAGCCCCGTTCAGCGTTTCCGCTTTCCTGGGGCTTTTTCCGTAGCAGGCCTGTAAGCCGGATTCTGTCTTGGATGACCATCCCTCTTGGCAGCTACCCGGGCCCTGGGCGGGTCGCTTCATGCGGGCCCTGTTCGCCTTGCACCGGACGGGGTTTGGCTAGCCGCCGCGTCGCCGCGGTCGCTGGTGGGCTCTTACCCCACCTTTTCACCCTTACCTCCGGCGTTTCCGGAAATCGACGTTACGCCGGTGGCGGTTTGTTTTCTGTGCCACTTTCCGTCGGCTTTCGCCCCCTGGCTTGCGCCAGCGTCCTACCCTGCGGTGTCCGGACTTTCCTCGAGTCGCCGCCGAGGCGGCGGCCCGCGGCCATCCGGCCTGCAGTCCCATGATAGCCAGCGCCGCCCGTAATGTTTCCCGGCGATGCGGGTTCTCGTCACGGGCAGCGCCGGGAAGGTGGGGAGGGTCGTGACGGCGCAGCTCGTCGCCGCTGGACACGACGTCGTCGGCTTCGATCTGAAGGGCCGCCGCGACGTGCGGCGCGAACGGGCCGTCCGACGCGCGGCGCGGGGCTGCTCCGCGATCGTCCATCTCGCGGCGCTTCCCCACGACCAGGCTGGGACTCCGGCCGAGATCATGGCCACGAACGTGCTCGGCACGTGGAATGTCCTCCTGGCGGCCGAAGAACACCAGGTCGAGCGGGTCGTCTCTTTCTCGAGCATCCAGGTGTTCGGGACATCGGGCGGCGAACGGCCGCCTGACTACCTGCCGATGGACGACGGCCATCCGCTCCGCGCCACCCGGCCGTACGGCCTCTCGAAAAGGCTCGCGGAGGACATGTGCGAGGCTTTCACGAGCCGCACCGGGATCGCGACGATCTGCTTGCGTCCCGCCGGGGTCTGGGACGACGCCGATTACACAAAGATCGAGCGCGGCCGCGCCGATGATCCGCACTCGGAATGGGAGCCGCCGTGGGAGTACGGTGTGTTCGTCGATATTCGAGATGTCGCCGAGGCGACTCGAGCCGCGCTCACCTGCCCGTTGCCGGGCCACGAGCGGGTCACGCTCTGCGCGGCCGATAGTTCGGCGAGCGTCCGCTCGCGCGAGCTGGCTCACCGGTTGCTGCCGGAGGTCGAGTGGCGCGGCGGTTTCGAGTTCGACGAGCACCCTGCGTCGGCGCTCTTCGATTGCAGCCGAGCTCACGACGTCCTCGGTTGGCGGCCTCGCCATCACTGGGCCGACCGACCCCGCGCGCTGCCGGACTACTCGGAGCTCGCCGGGTCTGAGCGATCCGGTTGGGCTGCGGGCTAGCCGGTTTGGGCGCCGAGGTTCAGCTGACCGCTCGGGCTTCCGACCAGCTCTAGCGCTTCAGCCGAGCCGACGGCGGTGCCGCACTCGGGGCAGAACACGACCCCGGCGCGCGCGTGCATCACGAACTCACCGCAGACGAGACACTCGAGCGATGCGCCGCGCAGCAGCGCCGCAAGCTCCTGATCGAGCGTGCGGGCAAACGGCTGGACATTGCCGTCGATCCCGGAACCGGGATGACGAACAGCACTGGGGTTAGGACCAGGACTGGGGTTAGGACCAACACCGGAGTCCGGGATCGAGCCGTGCGCGTCCACGCTCACAGCTCCCTGAAACACGCCCACCACCCGCCCGAGGATCTGGACGTAGTCGGCGTAGATCGGCTCGAGGGCCGAGTTCTCGGGCTGCAGGCGGATGCGGCCGTTCTCTCGGTAGAAGGTCTTGACCGTCGCTTCGTCGGCGGACTCGTCGCCGCCGGCGAGCGCGACGACGATCTCGCCGTTGCGCGCGTCCTGGGCCTGCTGGACGATGACGAGGTCGCCGTCGAGGATGCCCGCCTCGATCATCGACTCGCCCCGGACACGGAGCAGGAAGTCGCCGCGGGTGGAGCGCGGGAAGGTCATGTACTCCTCGATGTTCTGGTCGGCGAGCAGCGGCGACCCGGCGGCGATCTCGCCGACGAGGGGCAGGCTGACGGCCGTGTCGTCGGCGACCGGCTCGGCCCGTTCGCGCCCGATCAGTTCGAGGGCGCGCGGCTTGGTCGGGTCGCGACGCAGCAGCCCTGCGCGCTCGAGGTTCGCGAGGTGTGCGTGGACGGTGGAGGGCGAAGCGAGCCCGACCTCGTCGCCGATCTCGCGGACGGTCGGCGGGTATCCGTGGCTGTCGACGTACTCGACGAGGAAGTTCCAGATCTGTTGTTGGCGGTCGGTGAGCATGGGCCTCCGTCTTTGGCAGCGTGCTGGGGCGGGTAACGGTCGAACGTGTGTTCGTCGTCAGAGTAGAGAGTCCTGCGGACGGCGTCAACCTCAGCGCGCCACCATCGGCGCGGGTGCGTACGATCGGGCGCGTGGCGAGTTCAGGCCCTTCGAGGCGTCCGCGTCCCCGCCGGCTCGAGCGTCTGCCGGAGCAGTACTTCGGCGCGCTTGTCGGGCGGGTCGCTGCCGCAGCGGCCGACGGCGGGCCGTCGATCGTCGATCTCGGCCGCGGAAATCCCGAGGTCGGCCCGCCCGAGCACGTCGTCCGGGCACTCGCCGAGGCGGCGGCGGTCCCGGCCGCTCACGGCTATGCCCCGTTCCGCGGCCTACCCGAGTTGCGCCGCGCGATCGCCGCGCGCTACCGGACGCACTACGGTGTCGAGCTCGACTCCGACAGCGAGGTCGCGATCGTCCCGGGCACGAAGACGGCGATCGTCGAGCTCGCACTCGCGCTTGCAGAAGCCGGCGACCGGATCCTGCTCCCCGATCCCTACTACCCCGATTACCCCTCTGGGATCGCGTTCGCCGGCGCCGACCTCGGGCTCGTGCCTCTCGACCCGTCGGCCGGCTGGCAGCCAGACTTCGAGACAACGCCTCCCGCGGCCGCGCTGTTTTTGAACTTTCCCTCGAACCCGTGCGCCGTCTGCGCCGCGCCCGGCACCTTCGAGGCGGCGGTCGAGTACGCGGCTCGCACGGGAACGGCCGTCATCCACGACGGCGCCTACATGGATCTCGTGTTCGACGGCCGCTCGCCGCGGAGCTTCCTCGCAACCCCCGGCGCGAAAGAGGTGGGCGTGGAGCTCTATTCGATGTCGAAGACCTACGGGATGGCGGGCTGGCGCATCGGGTTCGTGCTCGGGAACGCCGAGATCGTCGAGCGGATCAACCTCCAGAACGATCACGTCCGCGTCGGGATCTTCGAACCGCTCCAGCACGCCGCGATCGCCGCGCTCGAGGGGCCGCAGTCGAGCGTGGAGGAGCGGCGCGCCGGCTACCAGCGCCGCCGCGACCGGCTTGCAACAGTGCTCCCCGAGCCGCCGCTCTGCGAGGGCACCTTCTTCGTCTGGATCAGGCTGCCCGAGGGGTTGAGCGCCGAGAGCCTGCTCGTCCGGCACCGGGTCGCCGTCGCGCCCGGCGAGGGGTTCGGGCCCGCGGGCGCCGGCTGGGCTCGTCTCTCGCTCTCGGTCACCGACGAGACGATCGAGGCGGGAATCGAACGGCTCGCGCCGATCTTCGCGGGTGCGCGCGCGTGAAGATCGGGATCGTCGTCCCGTTCTCGTGGTCGTACTGGGGCGGGGTCGTCGAGCACGCCGAGAACCAGGCGGCCGCTCTTCGTGACCTCGGGCATGACGTCCAGATCCTGATGGGGCACGATCCGCCCGGCCGGCTCACGCGGCTTCTGCATCCGCGTACCGGTCGCCACGGCGACCTGCCCGCCGGGATCATCCCGATCGGCCGTTCAGTCGTCGTCCCGGCGAACGGCTCGCTTCCGAACATCGTCCTCTCGCCACGCGCGATGCTCCGGATCCGGGACACCCTCGCCGAGGAGCAATTCGACCTGCTCCACCTGCACGAGCCGATGACGCCGGTCGTCTGTGTCACGACGCTTGCCTACGCCAAGTGCCCGGTCGTCGCGACCTGGCATGCTGCCGGCGATCTCGGCTGGATGCGTGGTGGCCTGAAGGTCTGGGGGTTCCTGATCGACCGGATCGACGCGAGGATCGCGGTGTCGCGGAGCGCCGCCGAGTCTGCCGAGCGCTGGCTGGGGATGGGGTTCGAGATCGTCCCGAACGGCGTCGTCGTGCCCGAGAGCGTCGATCCGGAGAACCGCCTCCACCACGTCGTCTTCATCGGCCGCCACGACACGCGCAAGGGTCTGCCCGTGCTCCTTGCCGCGTGGCCCGAGATCCGGCGGCGCACCGGTGCCCGGCTTCGCCTGATCGGGACCGATCCGCTGCAGTACCGCCTCCTGCACTCGCGCATGCGCTTCGACGAGGATGGGATCGACGTGCTCGGGATCATTCCCAATGCTGAGCGCGACCACGAGCTTTCGACGGCCAAGGTATTCGTTTCGCCGGCGCTCGGTGGGGAAAGCTTCGGAATGGTGCTCGTCGAGGCCTTCGCGATGGCGACCCCGGTGGTCGCCTCGAACATCCAGGGCTTCGCCGATGTGGCAGGGCCCGATGCCGCGATGCTCGTTCCGCCCGGCGAGACGGCGGCGCTTGCGAACGCGGTCGTCGACGTCCTCGGAGACGACGAGCGCCGGCTCGGCGATGGCCCGCGCCGGCCGCGCCCTCGCCGTGGAGCGCTACGCGTGGCCGGACGTCGCACGGCGGCTCGACGAGATCTACCAGCGGGTCGCTGCGTGAAGAACGGCCGCTGGCGGATACTCGTGCCGTTCGGGCTGATCGTGCTCGCGATCTCGCTGATCTGGTGGCGCGGGCCCGACTGGCACCTCGTCCGGAGGACATTCGCAGCAGCGAGCTGGCCATGGATCGTCTTCGCGGTCGTGCTCAACCTCCTCTCCGTCGTCGTCCGTGCGGGCGCCTGGAACACCGTCATCCGCGAGGCCGTCCCGGCGCCGCGGCCCGGGTTCAAGCTCGTCTTCTCAGCGTTCTGCGTCGGACTCTTCGCGAACGCGGTCCTGCCGGGCCGGGTGGGCGAGATCGGCCGCGTCGCTGTGCTCGCGCGGCGAATGCCCGGGCGGAAGGGCATTTTCGCCACGCTCGTCGGCACGGTCTTCGCCCACCGCCTGTTCGACCTGCCTCCGACGATCGCGCTCGTCGTCTGGGTGATCAACTACGCGGAGCTGCCGCACTGGGCGGTGATGACGATCATCGTCGTCGTCGGCGTGGGGATGACGCTCTTCGCGTTCGCCGTGGTCGGGCGCGCGGAGCGATCGCGGGACGATGCTCGACGACGGGATCGGCCGCGTGCGTGCGCTGCTCGTGCGGGCGAGGATCGGCCTTGCCGTCATGTCCCGCCCGCTGCCGGCGGCGCTCGCCGGAAGCCTCCAGTTCGCGGGCTGGATCTGCCAGCTCTTCGCGGTCTACGCGGCGATGCGCGGGTTCGGGATCGACGAGCCGCTCGTGGCCGCCGGGCTCGTGCTGCTGATGATGAACGTGGTGACGGTGGTTCCGTTCTGGCCCGGGAACATCGGGCTCGTACAGGCCGCTGTGGCCGTTTCGCTCGCCCAGTACGGGGTTGCCTACGCGCGCGGCTTCGCGTTCGGGATCGGGCTCCAGCTGATCGAGGCCTCGGTCGGGATCGGGATCGGGACGATCTTCCTTGCGCGCGAGGGGCTGTCGTTTGCCTCGCTTCGCGAGATGGAGACCGAGGCCGAGGAGGAATTCGACTCGGCGGGTGTCGGAAGTCGCCGAGGCGCCTGCCGGCGTCTCGCGGTAGTAGGGCGGAAGGGGCTCGTCTCCAACAGACGTTCGGACGTCAGCGCGCCTCGGCCGTTTAGGGCTGTACCTGACCCCGCCCTGGCGGATCACGGAAACGCGACGAGTTGCAGGGATTTCGGGTGTTGTCTGCTGCTCTTTTCCCGGCCCGGCCCGGCCCTCTTTCGGGGGCTGGACAACACGATCTGGGACCCGGGAGGGGCTGCTTACATGTTCGGGACGAAGTAGAACCAGCGGGAGCGCTTCGGGGCGCCCTCCCAGGCCATCTCGCCGCCCGGTTCCACCGTGAACTCGGAGCCCGTCGGAGCTTCGGCCCGCAGGCGGGTGGCGAGCGCGTTCGCGTCGTCCTCGTCGTCGGCCCCCACGATCAGGTGCTTCCAGCGCCGGGTGACCGGGATGCCCTCGGACTCGAGGCGCTCGGCGAGCTCCACGGCGTCGCCGTGGTTCGGAAGGGCGATCTGCACCTCCCATTCGGCGTAGCCCGAGGCGAGCGAGTCCGCCGTGTCCTGCGCCTCGAGCTTCTCGTGCTCGGCCTCGCGCTCGGCGTCTGTCTGCGGCATCGGCGCGTCGGCAGGCTCCCAGTCTTCTGCGAGCGGATGCCAGCGATCGACCGAGATCGCGGCCTTCGTGCCGTCCTGCTCGAGGATCCCCTCGACGATGCTCTTCGCGCCGTCGGCCGCCTCGAGCGTGTCGGCGTACAGAAAGACGTTCGGGCCGTCGGAGGAGACCGAGATCCCGGCGCCGAGCTTCCTGTGCGCGTCGTCTCCGAGCTCGTGCTCCGCGAGCTTCTCGGCGAGATCCGCCCCGGAGTCGTCCGGGAACGCGACGGTGACTCTGAAGTCCTCTGCCATCGGCTAGGCGATCGGAGGCCCGCCGACGGCTGCGGGGATCTCGGGCTTCCAGCCCTGGAGGGTCGGGTCGCGTGAAAGCGCCAGGTCCGTGAGCTTCGCGCAGACCGCGACGAATGCGTCCACGGCCTCTCCTCGCGGTCTCGTGCCTTTTCTCGGCGATCTCGAAGACCTGCTCCTGGATCGTGTACGGCCGGCCGCCGACGCGCGTCTTGAACCTCACGGCCACCTCGCCGCCGACGTCCCAGGCATCGGTCGACATCACCATCGGCGGCCTGCCGGGCTGCCACGGGTGATCTTCGCTGCCGTAGAAGTTGGCCGGACGGAGCTCCGCACTGAAGGTGACCGCACCCTTCGCGTCCTCGACGAGGATCTTGATCAGGGCCTGCCCGGAGAGCTCGGTCTCGATGACGGCCCCGTCGGAATGGAAGCCGTTTCCGCCGCGCTCGTTCAGCGTCTCGACGATTCCTGTGAGCTGCGAGTCGGCCGCGGCGAGCGCGTCGGCCAGCGGCTCGGCGTCGGCGCCGAGGTCGCCGAGCACGGGCGAGAGGTCGGGCTTGTCGGTGGAGATGCGTGCGCTTGCCATCGCGGCATTCTACGTCTCCGGCTCGGCTCCTCGCCGAGCCGCTTTGCGAGCTCTTCGATCTTCCCCTGCGCGCCGGAGAGCTGCTCGGCCAGCGGCGGTAGAGCTCCTCGCCGCGCTCCCAGAGCCGGGTCAGCTCCTCGAGCTCGACGTCGCCGCGCTCGAGCCGCTCGACGATCCGCTCCAGCTCGGCCTGGCTTTCGGCGAAGGTCGGCTCGGCGGTCATTCGGCGCGGGCTCCGAACGAGCCGCCTGCGACCTCGACGGCGAGGCCGGTGCCTGGCACCGGCGGCTCGCGGACGAGGCCTTCTCCCGCCCGAACGATGGCGTAGCCGCGCTCGAGCGTGGCTCTCGGCGACAGGGTGCGGAGGCGGCCGTGGGTCGCCTCGAGCCTCGCGGCGCGGCGTTCGAGCGCGAGCATTGGAGCGCGGCGCAGGCGAACGTGGGTCGCGTTCGAGGCGCTCGGGGCGACGCTCGAGGATCCGGCGCGCGCCGCGGCCGAGGCCGGCATGCGCGCGGTCGAGGGCGGAGCGGAGCTCGGCGAGATCCGGCACGACGAGACGCCCGGCCACCGATGGCGTCGAGGCGCGGACATCGGCGGCGAGGTCGACGAGCGGCATGTCCTGCTCGTGGCCGATCGCGGTGACGACGGGCACGGCGCAGGCCGCGACGGCTCGCACGAGGCGCTCGTCGGAGAACGGCAGGAGATCTTCGAAGCTGCCGCCGCCGCGCGCGACGACGATGACGTCGGCACCCCGCCGGCAGAGCTCGGCGATCGCGGCGGCGATCTCCGGGGCGGCCCGCGGGCCCTGAACGAGTGTCTCCGAGACCACGATGTGCGCCGGGGGGAACCGGGTCGTGATCGCGGTGACGAACGTCGCGCTTCGCCGCCGCGTCGTTGCCGGTGACGAGGCCGATCAGTCGCGGGATCCTCGGCAGCGGCCGCTTCCGCTCGGCCGCGAACAGGCCTTCCTCTGCGAGCTTCGCCTTCAGCCGCTCGAGCTCGGCAAGGTGGGCGCCAAGGCCGTACCGCTCGATCGAGAGCGCGCGCAGATGGAAGTCGCCGCGCTGCTCGTACAGCTCCGGGCGCCCGAAGACGTGGACGCGCTCGCCGTCCACGAGCTCGAGCCGGAGGGCGTCGAACTGGCCGCGGTGCATCTGCACGGGCAGGCAGGCCCCGCTCTCGGGATCCTTCAGCGTGAAGAAAACGAGCGCCCAGCGCTCCTGGCGGCGCAGCTCGGTCACCTCGCCCTCGACCCACAACGTCGGGAGCCGCCCGAGCCACGAGGCGATCCCCTGGTTGAACGCGCGGACCGAAAAGACCTTGCGGCCGTCAACGACCGTCGCGTCGACCTTCATCGGCCGATCGTAGTCGCCGCGCCGAGTGCGAGCTTCTAAAGGAGGATCTCGGCGGCTGTCTCGTGCGAGCAGCCTGCGGTGATCAGCTCGACCGCGTGGTGCAGGTCGGCCTCGGAGTTCGCGATCTGCTTCGCGAGCTCAGCCGGGTAACCGGCTTCGATCAGCACATGCAGACGCCACGAAACGACTTTTTCGTGCTCTGACGGTGGGATCTCGGTCGTCTGTGGCATCTGTGTGGGGCTGTTCGCTTTCGTAGAGACGAACCCTGCACGCGAAAGTTGGGACGTCGAGGGCTAGGGCCGCGACTCTCACTCTAACCCGAAAACTCAGGTTCGGGTCGAAAGAGAGTCGAGGCGGCGCGCAAGCTCGTTCAGACGCGCCTCCGCGGAGCGCAGCTCGGAGTCCACCCGCTCCGCGAGAACGGTCTCGGCCTCGCGGGCGAAACGCTCGACCGAGAGCTCGAGCTCCCTGGCCAGGCGACGGGCGGCATCCTCGCGTGCCGCCCGGATCGTGCCGTCGAAATGCGTGCCCGCGGCCTCCGTGGCCTGGGCGGCTTCGCGGGCGACGGCGCGGCGCACCTGCTCGACCTGGCGGCGCTCGACCTCGGCGAGTTGCCCCGCCACGCGCTGGCTTGCCTCGTTCTGCTCGCGGTCGATCTGCTCCTGGAGCTCGCGCTCGCGCCGCCTGAGGCGCTCCGCCACCTCGTGGAGCGCCTGGCGACGCTCGGCCGAGTGGCTTTCGAGCTCTGCGGCGACCGCGCCCGCCACATCCTGCATCTGCCGTTCCAGATCGGTGCGCACCTTCGCGAGACGGTTCCGGTGCTCCTCGAACGCGCCTTCGAGCCGCTCGGCCTCCTTCGTCAGCTTCGCCTCGAGCGACGCGAGGAGTTGCTGCTGACGCGTGCCGACCCGTTCGAGCTCTCCCATGAACGTCTGCTGGAGGGAGGTGAGCTCGGAGCCCCAGTCGGCGAACCGCGCCTCCACCGAACGCTGCGCCTCGGTGAGAGCCGCCACGAGCTTCCCCGTGGCCTCGCGCTCGCGCTCGACGACGTCCCGGCGGCGTTCCTCGGTGATCCGGCGCTCTTCGTCGGCGAGCTTGGAGATCGCATCCGAGCGCGTGAGTGCGAGCGTCTCGGCCAGTTCGGTCGCCCGAAGCTCTGCTTCCTTCGCGATCACCTCCTCGAAGAGCGCCTTGCCGCGCTCGATCTCACGCTCGAGGGCTCCGGCGCTCGCGCGGGTCCGCTTCAGCGCAACGAAGGCGAAGCCCGCTGCGGCACACGCAACGACTGCGGCGATGATCGCGAGGATGACGGCAGCGGTCATCTCACCAGGTTAGGCGTGCGGCGACGAGCGCGGCGGCCAGCATGACGTTCGCCCACGGCATGACCCGGAGCGCGTACTCCATCGGCTCGACGCCTTCGAGCGTTCCGGCCTCGCGGCGGGCCTGCCGCACCGGGGTCGAGAGCGCACGCTGGACGAGGATCAGGGCGGTCGCGAATCCCGCAGCCAGGATCGCGTCGACGCGGAGCCTTCCAGCCTGGGCGAAGTACGCCGTGATGACCGGAAACCCACCCCAGGCGAGCGCGAGGCCCCAGCGGTTGTGGAATCGCCCCCCGAACCATTCGAGGTTGTAGGCCGGCACGAGCATCGCGCCGGCCGCGACGAATCCGAGCAGCCACCAGCCCCAGCTCGAGGCGGCCCAGATTCCGATCGCACAGGCCCCGGCGAGCGCGGCGACGGCGAGCCCGATCAGCACTCTGTCCGGAATCCGGGTGCGGAGCGGCCGGCCGTTGAGCTCGTCGAGCATGTGCGCGGACACGCCGAGCGCGAGAGCGAAGGCGGCCATCGTCCAGACCATCCGATCCGTGCGGAAGACCGGTGCGAGCGAGGCGCCGACGGCGACATAGGCCAGGTTCCACGCCGTGTAGGGCAGGTGCAGCACGGTCACGTAGTCGCGCCAGCCGCCCGCCCGCAGGGCATAGAACGACGGCCTTACCTCTTCTTCCGTCCCCAAATCACGATCCCCGCGCCGAGAGACATCGGGAGCGACGCAACCTCGGTGAGCCCGGCCGCGCGCCATGCCTCGAGCTGCGCCTCGAGCGGCCAGCGCTTGGAATGCGTGCGGATCGACGGCCCGAGGAACGTGCCGGCCTCCCGCCATCCGCGCCTGTAGGCGAGGCCGACGCCGGGCAGGACGGCTCGAACGTGAGCCTCCCACGGCAGCCGCCAGAGGCCGCCCGGGAGCCCGAACTCGAGGCCGGCGATCGTCCCTCCGGGTTTGACGACCCGGGCGAGCTCGCGCAGGATCGCGGCCGGGTCGTCGACGTAGCGCATCAGGTAGGTGAAGGTGAGGCCGTCGAACTCGCCGTCTGCGAACGGCAGCTCCTCGGCGCTCGCCTCGATCAGCTCGATCCGGCCGTCCGTGCGGCGATGAGCCTCCGCGAGCATCCCGGGGCTCTGATCGACCCCGACGACGGCGCAGGCCTTCTGCCGGACGAGCTCGCGCGCCACCGCGCCGGTGCCCGTGGCGACGTCGAGCACGCGGTCGCCCGGCCCGGCGTCGATCCGCGAGACGAGGAACCGGCGCCAGCGTGGGATCCTGGCCGTAGGAGAGAGCCGAGGCGTAACGCTCGTAGCTCGGACCGAGCGGGGCGAAGAGCTCCTTGGCGTGGTCGGACCGCTCCACGCCTGCGAGTGTACGGTGGCGCGCGATGACGCTCGCAGACGAGCTCGAGAGCGCCGCTTCGGCGGCGGGCGCCTACGGCGAGGTGAGCGCGGTGCTCGCCGCAGAGCCCGCCCCCGGAAGGCGCGCCTACCTCGTGGCTCTCGGCAGCGAGGAAGAGCGCTCCTGGCTCGTGCTCGACGGCGAGCTCCGGCCTGTCGAGGAGCGCGCGCGAGCCCGCGAGGCGGCCTCGATCGTCGTCCTCTCCGAGCTTGCCGGTGAGCTCGCGGGCGGCGGGCAGCTCGAGGAGCTTCGGGAGCAGCTCGCCACGCTCCGGGTCACCGAGCAGCCGCCGGGGATCGAGGAGGCCGAGGAGGCCGCGCTCGCACTGGAACGCACGATCGGCGCGCCGCCCGTCGTCGCCTCACCCGCCTACCTCGATGCGGTCGGCGAAGCGGCCGCCGCGCTCGAGCGGACGCTCGGCGACCACGCCTCGCCCGTTTGCGAACGCCCTTGCGGCCTCGGCCGGCGACCGTCGAGGCGTTCGTGGCCGAGGTCGAGGGACGGCACGTGGTGCCGCTGCGCTAGGGTTTTTTCCATGGAAGGCAGCGAGGGCTTCGGTTTCCCGTTCGGCGGAG
Organism: uncultured Actinomycetota bacterium; assembly: GCA_963720045.1. Classification (GTDB taxonomy): domain Bacteria; phylum Actinomycetota; class Thermoleophilia; order Gaiellales; family Gaiellaceae; genus PALSA-600. The sequence goes on from CAVREC010000009.1 coordinate 135,076, forward strand.
ATCCAGAGGATCTCCTGCGCGGCCTGCGCGAGTTCGCCGAGCAGCAGGCCGAGTCGGTTCAGGAGACCCAGCGCGAGCAGTTCGCGACCCTGACGCTGAACACCGCGGTCGAGCTGAGCTCGGCGGCGCTGGCGCAGATCTCGGTCGGCGGCACCTCCGACGAGCAGGCGATCGCGCTGCGCGACGCGATGCGGGTGCTCTTCCCCGAGGCGGTTGCGCTCGTGAGCGCGGCCCGCCAGGGCTTCATGCGCGAACACCCCTGAGCGACACGCTCAGCCGGTGACGCGCCTCGATTCGACGATCTCCCGCGTCCTGCCGGCCGTTCCCCGGCCGATCGTCCGCAGGCTGGCGGCCCCCTATATCGCCGGGTCCACGCTCGACGATGCGGTGCGGGTCGTCCGCCGGCTCAACGCCGAGGGCAAGCTCGCCACCGTCGACGTGCTCGGCGAGGAGGTCTCGAGCGCCGAGGAGGCCGCCCGGATCACCGCCGCGTACCTCCGGGCGCTCGAGCGGATCGAGAGCGAGAAGCTCGACGCGAACATCTCCGTGAAGCTCACGGGCCTCGGGCTGGAGCTCGGCAACGACGTCTGCCGGACGAACCTGGAGTCGCTCGTCGAGGATGCCCGGGCCCGCGGCAACTTCGTCCGGATCGACATGGAGGACTCCTCTACGACGGACGCCACCCTCGGTCTCTACTCGGAGCTTCGCGCAGACGGTCATGAGAACGTCGGCGTGGTGCTGCAGGCCTACATGCGCCGGACCGCGGCCGACCTCGCCGGTCTCGACAACGTCAGGCTCTGCAAAGGGATCTACATCGAGCCGCTCGAGGTCGCATTCCAGGATCCGGACGAGGTGCGCGGCAGCTACCTCGCGGCGCTCGACGCCCTCCTCGAGCAGGGCTCCTACGTCGGGATCGCCACCCACGACGAGCTGCTGATCGCGGAGTCGCTCCGGCGGATCGGGGCGCTCGGCCTCGGCCGCGATCGCTACGAGTTCCAGATGCTCCTCGGCGTCCGCGCCTCGCGGGGCGACGAGCTCGTGCGTGCGGGCCATCGGCTCAGGGTCTACGTCCCGTTCGGGACACACTGGTACGAGTACTCGATCCGGCGGCTCCAGGAGAACCCGAAGCTCGCCGGGTACGCGGCGGCGGACACGCTCCGCCGCCTCCGGCCCTCTAGTTGGCGGTCCTGACCTTGGGACGGTGGTAGAAGCGGTAGAGGATGCCGTTGCGGCAGCCGTCCGCGCCCACGGCGGTCTCGGGAGCGGTGTTGTAGAGCAGGAAGACGGCGCGCTTCGAGAGCTTGTTCGCGGCCTGCTGCGGCGTCATCCCCGGCCTGACCGGGATGTGCAGGGTCTTCGAGATCGCCCCGAGCGGGATGTGCCAGCAGGCGCTCCACTCGGTCATCCAGATCGCCTGGAAGTCGCTCGTGTAGCTTCGCCGGCGGGCGATTCGCGCCCTTGTCGATCCCGGCGCCGCGCGACGCCGGCTGTTGCGAGCGCGCATGCCGAAAGCGCCGCGACGATGACCACCCCGAGCCTCACAGCAATCCAGTATGCCCTCATTCGCGTGCGGATCGCCGACCTATTTCGGAACCGTGCGCGACTGCCTAGGCGGGGAGCGAAAAGCCGCCGTCCACGACGAGCACGTGGCCGCGGATCATCTCGGCGCCGGGCGAGCAGAGGAACGCGACCGCGGCCGCGACGTCGTCGGGCTCGACGAGACGCCCGGCCGGGTTCGCCTTCCCCGCGGCGATCATCTCCTCGCGGTTCGGGAAGTGCTCGAGTGCCCCCGTCTCGACGACTCCGGCGGAAACGGCGTTCACCCGGATCCCCTTCGGCGCGAGCTCGACCGCGAGGTAGCGGACGAGCGCCTCGAGCGCCGCCTTCGAGACCCCGATCAGCGTGTAGCCGGAAAGCACGCGCTGGGCCCCGAGCGAGGAGATGCCGACGATCGACGACCCTGGCGGCATCTGCGGTGCGGCTGCTTTCGCGAGCTCGAGCAGGGCGCGGGAGTTTGCGCCGAGCGTCCAGTCCCAGTGCTTCTCGTCGGTGTCGAGCGCATCGCGGACGACGCCCGAGGCGGCGTTGTGGACGAGCACGTCGAGCGGCCCGAGCCGCGTGACCTCATCCAGTACGCGGCTCGACGTGATGTTGCCGCGGACGAGGACAGGCTCGGCACCGAGCGCCCGAAGCTCCTCGGCGGTCGCCTCGGCGGCCTTGTCGTTTCGCATGTAGCCGATCGCGACGCGCTTGGCCCCGTCGCGCGCGAAGCGCAGTGCGATCGCGCGGCCGATCCCGCGGGATCCGCCCGTGACGAGGACGTTCACTCTGCCGAGGCGCGCGGCAGCGGATGGTCCGCCGGGGCGGCGCTCGGGATCTCGTCCCACCCGGGCCTGCTCGGCGACTCGCGAGGGCCTTCTTCGGCCTTCGAGGAGGCGTGGCCGAGCCGGTCGAGCAGATCCTGCTTCCGCTCCGCGTAGAGGCGGACGTCGTGATCGTCGGGCAGGTCGGCGACGAGCTCGCGGATGCGCGCGCGGAGCTGGTAGGCGAAGTGGGGAGTCGCCGGGCCGACGAGGGCGTCGACATCGGCACGGGTTGGTTCGGTGCTCATCGAGCGAACGATAACCCGCGGGTAGTGTCGAGTCGGTGAGGAGGGTCTCGGGGGTCGATCTGATGCTGCTCTCGACCGTGCTCCTGTGGGCCCTGAACATCACGGTCACGCGGTATGTCGTGAGCAACGGGTTCCATCCGCTCGCCTACGCGACGATCCGGTACGCCGCGGCGATCCTGCTCTTCTGGGCTTTCACCTGGTGGCGCGAGCGCTCGTTCCGGATCGCCCGGGCCGACATGAAGCTGATCCTGCTCGCCGCGTTGTTCATCTTCACGAACCAGATCGTGTTCGTGACCTCGGTGCACCTGACGAGCGCCTCCACCGTCGGGCTCGTGCTCGGGACGACGCCGATCTTCGTCGGGATCATCGCCACGCTCGTCGGGCTCGAACGGCTCGGCTCCGCGTTCTGGATCGCCGCCGCGGTCTCGTTCGCCGGCGTCGGGCTGATCGCCGCGGGCGCGAGCGGCGGGCTCTCCGGCAGCCTCCTCGGCGACGGGCTCGCGGTGGCGACCGCGGCGACCTGGGCGGCCTACTCCGTCACGGTGGCACCGCTGATGAAGAGCTACTCGCCGTTCCGGATCAGCTCGCTCGTGCTCGCGATCGGCTGGGTCCCGCTCGCCTTCGTGAGCATCCCGCAGATCGCACTCGCAGAGCATCGACGGGTTCGGCTGGACGATGGCGTTCGCGTTCGCCTTCGCGGTCGTCGGGCCGCTCTTCCTCACGAACCTCCTCTGGTTCACGGCGATCGATCGCGTCGGCCCGTCTCGGGCGGCGCTCTTTGCGAACCTGGAGCCGTTCTTCGCCGTGCTGTTCGCCGTGCTGCTCCTCTCCGAGCACCTGACCGGCTGGGAGATCGCCGGCGGGGTGGCAATCGGGCTCGGGATCCTGATCGAGCGGCGAGGCCAGCCGGAGGGCGAGCCGCTCGTCGTGCTCGGCGAGTAGGAGACAATCCGCGGGTGAGCATCCAGCGGCGAACCGCGCTCGTCTCCGTGGGCGCAGCGGTGGGCCTGGTGGTGCTGAAGCTCACGGTCGGCCTGACGGCGCACAGCCTCGGGCTCGTCTCGGAGGCCGTGCACTCGGGGACGGACCTCGTCGCGGCGCTTCTCACCTTCTTCGCGCTCGGGGTCTCCGGCCGCCCGGCCGATCTCTCGCACCAGTACGGCCACGGCAAAGCGGAGCACCTCGCAGCGCTCGCCGAGGCGTCGTTCCTCTCGCTCGCGAGCGTGTTCATCGCGTTCCGAGCGATCGAGCAACTCGTCGGCTCGCACCCATCGCGCGTCGTCACCTCCCCGTACGTCTTCGTCACGATCCTCGTCGTGATCGCGGTCGACGCCACGCGGGCCGTGACCTCGTGGCGGGTCTCGCGTCGGACCGGGAGCGCGGCGCTCGCGGCCAACGCCGTCCACTTCGCGGGCGACCTCGCGGGCTCGGTGGCCGTGCTCGTCGGCCTCCTGTTCGTCCGTGCCGGGCACCCGGACGGCGACCCTGTCGCCGCGCTCTTCGTCGCGGTGCTCGTGCTCACGGGCGCGGCGCGGCTGATCAGGGTGAACGTGGACGTGCTGATGGATCGCGCGCCGCTCGGCGCCGAGGAGACCGCGCGAGAGGCGATCGCCGAGCTCGGGCCCGCGGTGGAGCTGCGGCGGCTGCGGATGCGGCAGGCAGGCGGCCGCCAGTTCGCAGACGTCGTGATCGGCGTCGCCGCCTCGGCCGGTGTGGGCCAGGGCCACGCGGCCGCAGATGCGGTCGAGGAGGCGCTACAGCGGGCGCTGCCCGGGAGCGATGTCGTCGTCCACGTCGAGCCCGGATCCGAGGCCGACATCCGCGAGCTCGTGCACGTGGCCGCTGCCGCTGTGCCCGTCGGTGCGCGAGATCCACAACGTCAGCCTGGTCGAGGTGGACGGGCGCAACGAGCTCTCGCTGCACGTGAAGCTTCCCGGTGGGATGACCCTGGCCGAGGCTCATGACGCGGCCGAGGAGCTGGAGGCCGCGATTCGCGTGAGGGTTCCGACGCTCGATGCGATCCAGACCCATCTCGAGCCGCTGACCGAGCCGTTGGAGGGCCGTGAGGTGCCCGGCGACGCCGCGGTCGTCGAGCGGATCGTGCTCGAGGAGACGGGCCACGCTCCCGTCGCGCTGCGCTTCCTGCGCACCGACGCCGGCCTCGTCGCCTATCTCACGCTCGTGCTCGACGCTGCGGCGAGCCTCGACGAGGCGCATTCGCGAGCCAGCGAGATCGAGGCGCGGCTGCGGCTCGAGGCGCCGGAGATCGCGGACGTGGTGGTACATACAGAGCCGGCATGAAGCTCTGCATGTTCAGTCCGAAGGGAATGGATCTCGACCGCGGCTGGCCCGGGAAGATCCACGGCGACCGCATCGTCCAGCTTGCCGCCCAGACGCTCCAGGCGTTCTTCACCGGCGGCGGCGGCGCGCGCGAGCACGCCGAGTACCCGCTCGCCGACGTGCGAGCTCCGCGCCCCGGTGCTCTACCCGCCGACCGTCCGCGTCTTCCGGCCGTTCGAGCGGGGCCAGACGCCGTTCTTCTCCTTCCGAAGCCCGTTCCCGGTCCTCGGCCCGGACGAGGATCTCGTCTACCCCGCAGGGACGGGGGAGCTCGACTACGGCCTCGCGCTCGCTGCCGCGATCGGGGCGGACGGAGCGATCGGCGGCTTCACGCTCGCGAACGACTGGACGGCCCGGGACCTCGCACGCGCCGAGCGCGAGGCCGGTTTCGGACCGTCCAAGAGCAGCGACTTCGGCCTCTCGCTCGGCCCGATCGTGGTCACGCCGGACGAAGCGCCGGCCGGCCGCCTCGTCGCCCGCGTGAACGGCGAGGAGCGCTGTGGCGCCGACCTTCGTGAGCTCGTCCATCCCTGGCCCGAGCTCGTCGCCCAGGCTGCGCGCAACACGGAGCTTCGCCCCGGAGACCTTCTCGTCGCTCGCGCGCTCGGCCCCGGCAGTGGGCCGCCGCTCGAACCGGGCGACGTCGTCGAGCTCGAGGCCGAAGGGATCGGGGTCCTCAGGACCCGGATCGCGGACGCTAGAAAGCTCTAAGTCAATGTCACGCCCAGGCGGCAACGTGTTGAGTTAGAGCTTCTTAGGCGATCTTCTTCTGGCCCGAGCCGTCGGCGTTCATCACGAACACCGAGGCGCCGCCGTTGCGCTGGCTCAGGAAGGCGATCTTCTTGCCGTCGGGCGACCAGCTCGGGTCGGTGTTGTCGAAGGCGACGTTCGTGAGCTGATGGGCGCCGCTGCCATCGGCGTTCGAGACGAAGATCTGGAAGTTGGCTCCGACCTGCTCCTGGAAGACGAGCTTCGTGCCGTCGGGCGACCAGCGGGGCTCCTCGGCGTCGGTCGCCGAATGCGTGATCCGGCGCTGGGCGCCGCCGTTCGAGCTCATCACGTAGATCTGGTAGCGGCGCGTGCGGTTCGACTGGAAGGCGATCTGCTTGCCGTTCGGCGACCAGGCCGAGCCGAAGTCGTCGGCCGAGCTCGAGGTCAGGCGCTTCTGGCCGGAGCCGTCGGCGTTCATCACCCAGATGTCCCCGAAGGCGCTCGCGCCGGTGCGGTCGAAGGCGAGCTTCGAGCCGTCGGGCGACCAGGCCGCCCAGTAGTCGTCGTCGTTCGACGACGGGGTCAGCTTCTTCAGACCGGCGCCCGAGGCCTTGACCGTGTAGATCGCGCCGAGGCCGTTCGTGATCCGGTCGAAGGCGAGCGTTGTGCCGTCGGGCGACCAGTTGAAGAGCTCGTCGTCGGCACCCGCGCTGCTCGTGAGGCGCTTGAGGCTTCCGCCGTTCGCGTTCATCACGTAGACGTGGCCGGTCGTTACCTCCTGGCCGCCCGCGACCTTCGAGAAGGCGATCTGCTTGCCGCTCGGCGACCACGCGACATCGACGCTGTCGAGCGTGCCGTGCGTGAGCTCACGCTTGCCGCCGCCGTTCGCGTTCACGCTGTAGATCTGCCAGTGCTTGGCGGTGCGGTTTGCGAAGAGGAGGGTGGTTCCGCTGGGCGACCATGCCGGGGCCGAATCCTCCGCCGGGCTCGCGCCGCCGCCTGATGCACCGGCCTGCCCGGTCGCGACGATCGCGACTGTGAGCGCCGCGAGAGCGGCAAGTGCTGCTGCACGCGGAAGCGGGATGTTGAACGGACGCGTCAAGGGAGACTGGGTCGGCGCGGGCGAGGTGCCTCGCTGACATCGTAGACGCTGAGCGCACCCGCCGCCTGCCCAATTCCCTTGTAATAGCTTGGCGGTATGAGGCTGGTACTCGATTGGGACGGAACGTGCACCGTCTCCGACAGCCTCGTAGAGGCGATCCGGCGCTTCGGGGATCCCGCCGTCTACGGTCGGTCGTTCGGCTCCTATGCCGAGTCGTTGACCGCAGAGGTGGCGTCGATCCGCGCGAGCGCAGCGGAGGTGTCGGCATGGGCGGTCGAGCGGATCCAGGTGCGCGCCGGGCTGCACGAGCTCGTCGCGCGCTTTCGGCCCGTGATCGTCTCGAGCGGGCTGCCGCAGCTGATCCTGCCGGTGCTCGAGCGCGAGGGCCTCGAGGTCGAGGTCCGCAGCAACGACGCCGACCCCGAGCCCGACGGTTGGCGCCTGCGTTTTCGCGACGCCGGCCCGTGCCCGGTATGCGGCGACATGTGCAAGCGCCGCTCGCTCCCGCCGGAGCGGCCGCTCGCGTATGCGGGCGACGGTGTCAGCGACCGTTGCGCGGCGCAGGCGGCCGACCGGATCTTTGCCCGCGACTGGCTCGCGACCGAGTTCGCGCGTTCGGGACTTCACTTCGAGCCGTTCGAGACGATGGACGACATTGCTGCTGCCCTTTCCTGAGCCGTACGACTTCGAGGTCTCGAGCGAGCGCTTCCGCGTCTTCGGTACCGACCTCGCGAACCTGTGGGAGGACGGTGCGCTCTACCGCGCGATCTCCGGGCGGGAGGTCCGGATCGCGGCGGCGCCGGGCGGTGTCGACGTCCGGCCCCTCGACGAGGTGACGCGTCCGGTCGTCGAGAAGCTGCTCGGGCTCGAGTTCGACCTCGATCCCGTTCACGGCCTGGGCGGCAGAGCAGCCGGTGCTCGCCGAGATCGTCGCGCGGCTTCCGGGGTTCCGCCCGCCTCTCTCGCCGGATGCGTTCGAGAGCCTCGTGACCTCGATCACCTCGCAGCAGGTGTCGCTGCGCTCGGCGTTTGCGATGCGCAGCCGGTTCGTCGCAAAGCTCGGCGAGCCGGTCGGTCGCGTGTTCGCGTTCCCGACGCGGGAGCGAGTCGCCGCAGCGAGCGAGGCGGATCTCTTCTCGCTCGGCTTCTCGCATCGGAAGGCCGAGTACGTGATCGGACTTGCGCGTGACGAGCTCGACCTCGATTCGCTCGCGGAGCAGGGCGACGACGAGATCCGCGCCCGGCTCGTGGCGGTCCGCGGACTGGGCCCGTGGACCGCCGAATGGTTCCTCGCGCGCCACCTCGCTCGACCCCGGGCTTGGCCCCTCGGTGACGTTGCGTTGCGGCGGGCGGTCAATCTCTTCTACGGTTCAACCGTGGAAGAAGTCGGCCCCCGCCTCGATCCGTTCCAGAATCTCTCGGCTCACTACCTGCTGACCGGGTCCCGGATGCCATGAACATCCGCCTCGCCACCCCCCAGGACGAGCAGGCCCTGCATGAGCTCACCGATGAGTTCGTGGCGGAGATTCCCGAGCCCGAAGGCTGGACCGGCAGGCCGTGGGAGACGGAGTGGACGGCACTCCAGGCCGCCATCGGCATCGGAGCGATGTTCATCGCCGAGGATGCCGACGGCCCGGCGGGAATGCTGGAGGCGCAGGTCGCCGAGCCCGGCCGCTGGCACGTCGACACCGTGTACGTCCGCGAGCGGGCGCGACGGGAGGGCGTCGCGAAGGCGCTGCTCCACGCATGTGCGGGCGCCGCACGCGTGGCGGGTGCGACGCACATCTCGCTCGGCGTGCTCGTCACGAACACCGTCGCCGAGACGGTCTGGCGGCGGCTCGGATTCGAGCCGGTCGAGCTCGTGATGGCCCAGTCGCTCGACTTGCTCGACGGGCGCCTCGGGAATGCGCCGGCAGGCCCGTCGCATGGCTCGATTCATGCAAAGACGGACGACAGGTTGTCCGTCGATCGCGCGGTCGCAGAGGTTGTGCCGCGGCTCGCGAATCCCGCAGTCACCGATGAGCCGGGCGGCTGGATCCGGATCTCCGACGAACTGCTCGACACGGATCGGGACCTGCAGATGACGCTCGCCTCCGACATCTCCGACCGGCTCGGCACCGCGGTCGTCGGGCTCGCGGTCGAGCACGGCGCGGTCGTTCGCTTCCGGCTCTACGAGCGCGGCCTGATGCTCGACGAATACCTCTCCGTTCCCACCTACTACGAGGCGCTCGACCTCGGCGACTCGCTCGCGCTCCACGCCAATCCCACACTCGTCGCGCGCCTCACCGGCGCCGATCGCGACCAGGTCCGCCAGGTCGCGAAGACCGGGGACTCGCCCGCCGACCTGCCGCCCGCCGAGACGCTCTACGAGGAGATCGCGAAGTTGATGGGACTGACGCCGTGAGATTGATCGAGGCCCCGCCCGGGGTCAGCTTGCCCGCTCGGGTCGACTCGTGGCTCGAAGGGCTGCTCGTGCGGCCCGCGGTGGTGGACGAGCTCGCCGTGGTCAGGGGATTCGCATGACCGAGATCGACTCGAGCGAGCTCGCAAGCCGCCTCGGCGAGATCCGCGTCGTCGACGTCCGGCGGCCCGAGGAATACGACGGCTCGCTCGGGAATCCGTGCGATCCGCGCCAGGGACACGTGCCGGGAGCCGTGAACCTGCCGATCGAGGAGCTCGTCTTCCTCTCCGACACCGAGGTCAGGGCTCGGCTCGAGCTGTCGGAGGGGGCCGAGGTCGTCGCCTACTGCCACAGCGGTTCGCGTTCGGCGACCGCCGTGCAGATTCTCCGGAGCCTCGGCTACGATGCACGGAACTACTCGGGCTCCTGGCACGAGTGGTCGAGAACCGATCTCCCGCTCGAGACGTAAACCCAACGTGACCCGAGTCAAGACTGGTGCCTCCGTTTTCGTGCTGCTTGCGGCCCTCGCCGTGTGCGCGGTTGCGGCTGCGCGCACCCCGACGCCCTCGCAGAAGGCTGCGATCGTGGCGGCGTTCCGGAGCCAGCAGGGGAACGTCGCGATCCAGAAGATCCAGCTCTCGTCCACGAATCCCGGTTACGCGCTCATGAGCTGGGGATTCTCGGCCGGCGGGATGACGGCGTTCCACACGAGCCTGTTCGCGCGTTCGGGCAGCTCGTGGAAGGTGCTCTGGACCCGCGACGTACAGGATCCTGCGAACGGTGCATGCGTCTATGTCCCGGGGCCGGTCGCGCGCGACCTGCTCGGTGTGAACTGTCCCCCACCCGCGAAGCTCCGCGCCCGCGCCGCGACCGCGAGCGAGCGCACCCTGATCGCGCGAGGCTTCCACAAGAGCTCGCTTACGCCGTATGCGAAGAGCGCGACGAGCCTCAGCCGGGTCTGCGTCTCGAACGCCAATCCGAGCTGGGCGGGCGCCGTGGCAGCCTTCCCGTCGGGCGATTCGGTCTATGTCTTCTTCCGGCATGGAAAGCGCTGGGCGCCGGCCTTCGAGTCGGTGCTCCAGCAGGGCACTCGACCGCCGTCCGGCGTCGTGCTGTCGCTGGCCACTTGCGTCGGGTACGACCCGGCCGCCTTCTGAGTCGCGACTGAGCGGTCGTCGGTTCCTGAGCTGGGCGTCCGTTCCGGCTCTCGTCATCCTTGCGTTCTCAGCCCGATCGCCGGCGGCCGCCCTCGCGCCGCCCGGCTCGTGCGCGCCGCCGCGGGCGAGCGCGGCGTACACGGCGAGCGTGACGCGGGCGCTCGGGTCCGGAGGCGACCTGTGGGGTGACGCGCTGCTGCATGCGCCGGGCGGGCCGACGTTCCTCGGGGCGAGCGGGCACCTCGCGCCGATCCTCTATGCCCGCTCCGCGAAGGGACGGCCGCTCACGCGCTCGGGGGTCTACTACCTGCCGTTTGCAGAACCGGGAGGGCCACTCGGGGCAGGCAGCGTGGCGCTGCACGTCGCCGACGGGAGCGAGATCGTCTCCGAGCGCGCGGGCGGGCCGGCTCTCGAGGTGAACGTGGCCGGTGGGCTCTACGGCAGGTGCCTCGCCCGGCTCTCGCCGGCTCGGCTCGCCTCGGGCTGGCTGCCGATCCTCGACACGCGCTATGCCGGTTACTCGCAGGAGTCCTTCGCCGCGCGGATTCCCGAGACCGCCTCCCTCGTCAGCTTCCTGCGGGTGAGCGGCCCCGGGCCGATCCGCCTGACTCCGACGGTTCCCGGGCTCCGCCGCGACGGCGACCGGCTCGTTCGCGGCTCGCGCACCTACGTCGTGTTCGGGGCGGGCGCGCGCTGGGAGAGCGGCTCGCTCCTCTTCACGGGCCACGTGGCGTTGGCCGCCTGGGTCGTGCAGCCCGGTCGCGTGAAGCCGTTCGCACTCGACGCCGCACGCTATGCGGCGGCCCGCTCCTCGGTTGCCGCCTACTGGCGCGCGCGGCTCGCCGAGGGTGCCAGCTTCGATGTCCCCGAGACGCGGGTCATTGATGCGGAGCGCGCGCTACTCGTCCAGAACCTCGAGCTCTCGTGGCGCTACAGCATCGGCAACCCATACGAGGAGTTCTCGTTTCCCGAGAGCATCGACGGGGCGCAGGTGATGACCGAGCTCGGGTTCGCCCAGGTCGGCCGCTCGATCCTCCGCGTCTCGCTCACGCGACGCGCGACGCCGTATCCGGGCTGGACGATGGGCGAGAAACTGCTCGGAGCGGCGGTCTACGTGCGGCTCACCGGCGACACCGACTTTCTCGGTTTCGCGGACGGCAAGCTCGCGGGGTACGTCGCGGCGCTCGGGCGGAGGCAGGAGCCAGGCGGGCTGCTCGAGCCCGAGCACTTCTCCTCTGACATCACGGACCCGGTGCAGGGGCTCCACGCCCAGGCCGTCGTCTGGGAGGGGCTGCGTTCCATGGCGACGGTCTGGAAGAGCGCCGGTCACCCGAAGCTCGCCGCGAGTGCCTCGGCGATCGCGGCCCGGCTCGGGGTCGGCCTGCGACGCGCCGTCGAGCGCTCCGAACGGCGGCTTCCGGACGGCTCGCTGTTCCTGCCGATGCGCCTCGACGCCGGCGAGCAGCCGTATGCGTCGGTCACCGAGTCGCGCCCCGGGAGTTACTGGAACCTCGTTGCGCCGTATGCCTTCGCGTCAGGGTTCTTCCCGCCGGGCAGCACGCCGGCGAAGGGCGCGCTCGCCTATCTCCTGCAGCACGGATCGCGGCTCCTCGGGCTCGTTCGCGCGGGCGGCTATGCGCTCTACGGCCCCGGGGCGACCGTCACTCGCTCCGGGACGGATCAGGTCTACGGCGTGAACGCCGCTCGGTTCATGGCGGCGATGGACGAGCCGGACGAACTCGTCTTGAGCCTCTACGGACAGCTCGCCGCCGGGATGACCCAGAACACGTTCGTCGCCGGCGAGGCCGCGAGCGTCGCCCCGCTCGAGGGGCTTCGCTACCGCGCGATGTACCTGCCGCCGAACAGCGTCTCGAACGACGCGTTCCTCGAGACGCTGCGCCTGATGCTCGTCCAGGAGCGCGCGGGCGGGCTGCGCCTCGCGTTCGCGACGCCGCGTGCGTGGCTCGCGCCGGGGAAGCAGATCGCCGTGTCCGGTTCGCCGACGGCGTTCGGCCCGCTTTCGTATTCGCTTGTCGCCTCGGCTCATGAGGTGCGCGTGCATCTCGATCCGCTCGCGAAGCGACCAGGGTCGATCGAACTGCGTTTGCGCCTCCCGGCCGGGAGGCGAATCCGGTCGGTCTCCCCGCACGCCCGGTTCGACGCCTCGAGCGGGACGATCGACGTTCGCGTGACGCGGGACCCACTCGACCTGGTCGTGAAAACGACGTAAGGTCCGCGAAATGCGGGGGGTCTGGGTTCTGATCGTCGGCGTCGCGGCGGCCGTCTTGATTGCCGGTGCCTCCGCGCGCACCCACACGGCGAGCTCCGTCGTCGTCGGGAAGATCAGGATCTGGAAGATCGCCTACCGCGCCCACAACGGTGAGCGGCGAAACGCCTACGTGGTGCTGCCGGTCTCCTACCGGCCGGGCCACGCGCCGCCGATCCCGCTCGTGATCTCGCCGCACGGCCGCGGTGTGAGCGGCCGGACGAACGTGAAGCTCTGGGGCCAGCTTCCCTCGGTCGGCGGGTTCGCGGTCGTCAGCCCGGACGGGCAGGGGCGGTTGCTCGGCAACTACTCCTGGGGCTCGGCCGGCCAGATCGACGACCTCGCCCGGATGCCCCAGATCGTGCATCTCACGCTGCCGTGGGTGCACATCGACACGCACCGCATCTACGCCTACGGCGGGAGCATGGGCGGCCAGGAGACGCTCCTCCTGCTCGCGCGCCATCCGCATCTGCTCGCCGGAGCGGCGGCGTTCGACCCCGTCGTCGACTTCGCGCTCCAGTACCACGAGTTTCCGAAGCTCGGCTGCACCGCCACGTGCCAGAAGATCTGGGACGGCCCCGTCGGACGCTCGCTCCAGGAGCTCGCCCGCGCCGAGCTCGGCGGGTCGCCGAGCAAGGATCCTCACGCGTATGAGCTGAGGAGCCCCATCACATACGTCCGCGCGATCGCCTTCTCGCGGGTGCCGCTGCAGGTGTGGTGGAGCGCGCGCGACCGGATCGTGATCGACCAGCAGCGCCAGGCCGGGCGGCTCGTAAGGGCGATCCGGGCGCTCAACCCGCGGGCGGCGCTCGTCGGCTTCACGGGCGGGTGGCGGCACTCCGCCGAGATGCGGGCGAAGACCCGCCTGCCCCTCGCGCTCGAGGTGTTCGGGCTGCTGCCCAAAGAGTACGGTCGCTTCAGCGGCCTGCGCGTGCGCTAACGGACTCGGCCAGAAACGCCAGGCAGAGCGCGCGCCCGAGACGGTGCCAGCCGTCGATCTTCGCCTCGAGCTCACGCTCGATCTCCGCGAGCGGCGCGGGGAGGCTCTCCTCGTCCTCCTCGAACCAGCGAAGAACCTGCCCCCGCCGCGCCTCGGGGTGGAACTGCACGGCCCAGGCGCGCTCGCCGAGCCGGTAGGCCTGCGGCTGGACCTCGGAGGTGACGAGCTCCACGCCGGCCGCCGGGACCTCGAAGCCGTAGCTGTTGCCGACGAGCGCCTCGAACCGTCGCGGGAGGGACGCCGAGCACCGGGTCGCGAGACGCCTTCATCCGTTAGCCATGCCTCGACGAACCCGGCCTGCTGGGCCGGCAGCTTCGCGACCTCGCCGCCGAACGCATGCGCCATCGTCTGCGCCCCGAGGCAGATCGCGAAGAGCGGCGTCTCGTCCGCGACGAGCTCCCGGAGCAGGTCGTATTCGGTCTCGAGCCAGGGATGCTCGGCCTCCTCGCCGACGTTCTGGTGGCCGCCGAGCACGAGCACCGAGTCGAAGTCGCCCGCCGGCCGCGGATCCGAGGTGATCTTCCATTCGACGAGCTCGTGGCCCTCGGAGTCGATCACCTCGCCGAAGAGCTCGGGCCGCACGAGCGGCCCGTGGGTCACCGCCAGCACGCGCATCGCGGCAACCATAGACGAGCGTCAAGCCCGGAACGGGCGAAGCCGGTTCCGGGATCAGGGCTCGGCGGCGATGCTCGGCGGCCAGACGGGGGCGCTCACGACGCCCGGTAGGGCCTTCTCGAGGAGCCGGGCGAGCCTGGCCAGCTCGAGCGGAGTGAGTCGTCCGACATAGAGCTCACGCACCGTCGCGTGGTGGACGATCTGGGCTCGCCGTAACGTCTCGAGCCCCGGCTTCGTGAGCACGGCGAACGCCGCGCGCCCGTCCGCCGGGTCGGGCTCTCGCTGAACGAGACCCTGCTCCTCGAGGCGGATCACGACACGGGTGATCCCGCTCGGGGTGAGCATCCGCAAAGCGCCGAGGTTACTCATGCGCAGTCTCAGACCGGGAGCGGTGACAAGCGTGATCAGGACGCCGTAGTCGGCGAGCGAGAGGCCACTGTCCTCACGGAGGCGACGATCGATCTCACGCATCACCGCCTCTCGCAGACGGATGAGCCCGCGCCACGCATCGAACTCCCCCCGAGTGAACGGATCGGGCTCCGGCAGTTCTTCCAACCAGCCCGAGGGATCGTCATTTTTATTTGACATTGTGAAGCAAAGCGTCCATAGTTTGTTTGCGAGTGTGAAATATATCTGCCGGGCCGGGTGCCCGGCACGACAGAGGAGACGACCATGCCATCGCTTGCTCCCAAGGTGCTGGAACCAGGCGGTGGGCTACGCCTCCAGTCGGGCCCCGGACGAGATCTGATCTTCAAGGTCACCGGCGAGGACACCGGCGGCGCCTTCGACTACTTCGTCGTCGAGGTCGCTCCGCAGGGAGGGCCGCCTCTGCACGTCCATCACAGCCAAGAGGAGACGATCCACGCCCTCAAGGGCCACTACAAGCTCCAGATCGGCGAGGAGACATTCCAGCTCGCCGAGGGCGGTTTTGCCTATCTCCCCTCGGGCGTCCCGCACGCGTTTCTCAACCTCACCGACGACCCGGGGGAGATCGTCGTCGTGTACACCCCCGGCGGCGGCCACAAGTTCTACGAGGAGCTCGGGCCGCTCACGCGGAACGGGACGCCGGATCGCGCAAGCGTGGCGGCCGTCTTCGAGAAGTACGAGATGACGTTGCTCGGGCCGCCGCTGACGAGCGACTGACGCTCCGGCTCGGGCCGGATCAGGCGACCGGCACCGCCTCTTCCTCGAGTAGACGACGGAGCAACTCGGCGCCGGCCGGTGCTTGCGCGACGCCGTCGGTCTGGTTGTTGTTGTTGAAGAACGCGAAGGTCTCCTCGGCGGCCGACGAGAGCTCGCGGAGGGGCTCGACCCAGCCGGCGAGCTCCTCGCGGCCGTAGGTGTAGTCGAAGCGCTGCGCTGCGCCGCCGCCACGTTTGTTCCAGGTGGCGGCGTTTCTGCCGTGGAAGCGGACATACGCGGTCGGGCCCGTCACGGCGAGGAGGGTCGACGGGACGTTCGCGGCATCGAGACGCGGGGCATCGACGACGACGAGCGACATCCGCCGCTCCTCGAGCCACCCGAGGAGCTCGGCGCGGCGTTCCTCGGCGAACCAGTCGCGGTGGCGGAACTCGACGAGCATCTCGTCGCCGCCGAGCTGGTCGCGGGCCCACTCGAGGTAGTCGAACGACGAGGGCTTCGGGACGATGTAGGGCGGCATCTGGAAGAGGATCCCGCCGAGCTTGCCGGCGGCGCGGAGCGGCTCGAGGGCGCCGAGGAACTCGCGGAAGACGACGGCGCGCTGCTCGGGCTCGGGGCGGTCGACACGGCCGCGGGCATCGAGCGGCATTCCGTCGCGCAGGCCGGGCGGGAGCTGCTCGAGCTTCACGGGATGGCGGGTCATCATCCCGAAGGCCTTCACGTGCATGACGAAACCGGCCGGCGTCCGGTCGGCCCAGTTCTGCACCATCGGCTCGTCGGGGACGCGGTAGAAGGTCGAATCGACCTCGACCGTCGAGAAGCGCTCGGTGTACCACGCCAACCGTTCCTTGGCCGGAAGGCCCTTCGGGTACCAGTACTTGTTGAGCGCGTCGTCGGCCCACGAGCAGGTGCCGATCCGGACGGGAGCCATGGCCGCAGCATAGGCAGCAGGCGGCAACCGTAGAATCGCCGCGATGGACGCGAGACCGATCGGCGTGTTCGACTCGGGGGTGGGCGGGCTGACCGTGCTCCACGAGTGCCTCGTGACGATGCCGAACGAGGACTTCGTCTACCTCGGCGATCACGCGCGCCTGCCGTACGGGCCGAGGCCGCTCGCGGAGATCGCCAGGTTCGCGCAGGAGATCGCCTCGTATCTCGAGAGCCACGGCGTGAAGCTGATCGTCGTCGCCTGCAACGCCGCCACCTCGGCTGCGCTGCCCGCGCTCCAGGCCACGCTCTCGGTTCCCGTCGTCGGCGTGATCGCCCCCGAGGCGGCTGCGGCCGTCCGCGCGACGCGCAACCGGCGCATCGGCCTCCTCGCCACGCAGGCCACGGTCACGGCGGGGCGCTACCGCGATCTCGTCCTCTCACTCGACGCCGGCGTCCGCTTCACCGCGGTCGCCTGCCCGGAGCTCGTGCCGTTGATCGAGTCGGGCGGACAGACGGTCGAGGCGGTTCGAACCTACGCTGCACCTCTGAAACAGGCAGGCTGCGACACCGTGATCCTCGGCTGCACCCACTACCCCCTGATCCGCCCGGTGCTCCAGCGCGTCTTCGGCCGCGATGTCACCCTCGTCTTCTCGGCCGAGGAGACCGCGCGCGAGGTCGACGAGACCCTGCGCCGCAAGGGCTGGGAGAACGCGTCGGACCGCGAGGGCGCCTACCGCTTCCTGACGACCGGCGACCCGGCGGTCTTCAGATCGCTCGGCGAACGGTTCCTGCAGCTTCCGCTCGGCGAGGTGACGCGAGTCTCCGTCGCCGAGCTGGAGAAGGCCGCATGACCCGCCCCGACGGACGGCGCTCCGACGAGCTCCGGGCGATCACCGCCGACCCGACGTTCCTCGAGCAGCCGCATGGGATGGTGCTCTGGAGCCAGGGCAAGACGCGCGTCCTCTGCACCGCGAGCGTCGTCGAGAACGTCCCGCGCTGGCTCTACCGGAGCGGCCGCGGCTGGGTGACGGCCGAGTACTCGCTGCTCCCCGCCTCGACGGGAGACCGCACCGACCGCGAGGCCGCCCGCGGGAAGCAGGGCGGCCGCACTGTCGAGATCCAGCGGCTGATCGGCCGCGCGATCCGCGGGGTGATCGACTTCGAGGCGCTCGGCGAGCGGACCGTGCACCTCGACTGCGACGTGCTCCAGGCCGACGGCGGCACCCGCTGCGCCTCGATCTGCGGCGCCCAGGTCGCGCTCGCGCGGGCGCTCGACCGCTTCGGTCTCTCGAAGGCGCTGATCGGCTCGGTCGCCGCGGTCTCCGTCGGGATCGTGGGCGGCGAGTCGCTGCTCGACCTCGAGTACACCGAGGACTCGACCGCCGATGTCGACCTGAACGTCGTGATGACCGGCGACGGCCTCTTCGTCGAGGTGCAGGCGACGGCCGAGAAGGTCCCCTTCGACCGCGCCCGTCTCGACGAGCTGCTCGACCTCGCCGCCGCCGGGATCGAGGATCTCGCCGCGCTCCAGCAGGACGCGATCGCCGTTCCTCGTGACTAGTGGGCGGCCAGTCCACTAAAGCAACCCTCGCCTCGGGAAACCGGCACAAGCTGGAGGAGCTCCGCGAGGCCCTTCCGGACTGGGAGATCGAGCCGCTCGCAGCCGACGAGTGGCCAGAGGAGACGGGCGAGACCTACTACGAGAACGCGCTGATCAAGGCTCGCTTCGGACGCGAGCGCGCCGCCGCCGAGCGCTGGGTGCTCGGCGAGGACTCCGGGATCGAAGCCGACGCGCTGGACGGCGCGCCCGGCCTGCACTCCGCCCGCTGGGCGCCGGGGCTCGATCAGGCCGATGCGCTCCTCGACCGGCTCGCAGGCGAGAAGGAACGCGGGGCGCGGATGGTCACCGAGCTCGTTGCGATCGCGCCCGACGGCCGGGAGCTTCGCGGCTCCGGCGTACTCGAGGGCGACCTCGCCACCGAGCGCCGCGGCGAGGGCGGCTTCGGCTACGACCCGATCTTCATCCCGGCCGGCGACACCAGAACCGTCGCCGAGCTCGGCGACGCCTGGAAGCGCCGAAACTCACACCGCGCCCGTGCCGCCCAGGCCCTCGAGGCTGTGATCCTCGCCGACCGTTGAGCTCACCCGCGAGCGGAGGTGGAAGTTGACCTCGGCGCCGAGCACGATCACGTTCGACATCACGTAGAGCCAGACGAGCAGCACCACCGGCCCGGAGAGCGCTTGCAGCACCGGGTTGTGCTTGGAGATCCGGACGAAGAGGGGCAGGAACTGGAACGTCGCCTCGAGGAGCACCGCCGCGACCGCCGCGCCGGGCATGACCTCTCGCCAGGACAGTCGGAGGTTCGTCAGCACGACATAGGCGGAGGTCAGGAACACGAACACCCCGACGAGCGAGACCGTCACCGTCAGCACATAGGCGAAGACGACGTTGTCGGAGAGCCCGGTGTAGCGCTTGAGCAGCTCGACGCCGATCGTCCCGATCACGAGCGAGCTGAAGAGGAACGCGAGCGAGAAGATCATCATCACGCTCGCGAGCGCCTTCCCCCGCAGGAAGGGCCGGTTGGGCCGGTCGTAGACGATGTTGAACGCGCTCTCGAGCACGCTGAACAGCGAGAGCGACGACCAGAGCAGGAATGCGGCGCCGACGATCCCGAGGGCGGCCGAGTTGTGCTGGATCGCGCGTACCGCGCTCAGGATCGAGTCGAGCGACGTGCTCGGGAACGTCCGGTGGAGCTCGCGGACGAAGAACGAGCCGGAGTCGTCGTCGTTCGTCGTTCCGAGGAGTGCCAGCGCAAGGAAGAGCAGCGGCACGAACGAGAGGAGAGCGAAGTACGCGATCATCGCCGCAAGGTGCGTCCCGCGGTCGGCGAAGAACTTCCGCAGGATCGAAGCCATGGGCGGCAGTATGCTCAGCGCCATGGATGCCGCTCAGGCCCTTGCAGACCTCACCGAGATCTCCTCGCAGGTCGCCCAGGTGGCGATTCTCGACCGCGACGGCTCGATCCTCGCCACCACCGCCCGCGATCCGGGGCGTGCCGAGCGGTTCGTCGGCGCCGTCCGGAAGCTGCTCGAGGAGGCCGACCGCCTCGCACTCGCTCGTGGGCTTCCCGAGCTCTCCCAGCTCGAGGCCTCGACCCTCGACGGCAGCGTCTTCGCCGTCCGGCGCGAGGGCCGGCTGATCGTCGCGACGACGCGCTCCGACCCGACCGTCGGCCTGATCTTCTACGACCTCAAGCACTGCCTCGGCAGCATCGACGATCCGCCTGCCGCACGAGGCCGGCGCCGGCGCGGCGTCCGCGCAGGAAGGCAGACAGCTCTGCGTAGGTCGCTGACAGTCCTCGTGCTGCTCGTCGGCTCGCTGGTCGGCTCGATCCTCTACCGCCGTCGCTCGGCGAAACGGATCGAACGCGTCGAGCTCTACGCGGGCGACGGCACGATGGTCTCGCTCGCCGACGGCTCGATCGAGGCCGAGGAGATGCTCGGGCTCGCCCGCAGCGTTCTCTCGGTCCCCGGTTGATGTCCGAGCTCGCCGGCCAGATCCGCGAAGCCGCGCTCCTCGAGGGCGACTTTCTGCTGCGGTCGGGCAGGCGCAGCAACTACTACCTCGACAAGTACCGCTTCTCGACCCGGCCCGACCTGCTCGGCGCTCTCGGAACCGCAATTGCGGCCGCCGTTCACGAGCACGAGCCCACCGCCGTCCGCCTCGCCGCACCCGAGCTCGGGGCCGTGCCGCTCGCCGCCGCCGCCTCGCTCGCAGCCGGCTTGCCCTTCGTGATCGTGAGGAATGCACCCAAAGATCACGGCACGGGCAACCGGATCGAGGGCCTCTTCGAGCCCGGCGAGCTCGTCTGCCTGGTCGAGGATGTGGTCACGGCAGGAGGTGCTGCACTCGAGGCGGTTGAGGCGCTACGCGAGGCAGG
Source organism: uncultured Actinomycetota bacterium (assembly GCA_963720045.1). Lineage (GTDB taxonomy): Bacteria > Actinomycetota > Thermoleophilia > Gaiellales > Gaiellaceae > PALSA-600. Next base: position 155,290 of record CAVREC010000009.1, read on the forward strand.
GCTTCAAATTTCGACGGTTGTCTGTGTCGTCGACCGCGAGGAGGGTGGAGCGGATGCCCTCGCGAGAGCGGCCGTCAGGCTCCGTCCGCTGATGCTCGCTTCCGAGGTCCTCACTGCCTGACCGATGGCGCATGGTTGAGCGATATCCGATTGCCTTGTTAGGGTTCCGGCTCAAGGTCTGACGAATCGGAACCCAACCAGGAGGAAGGCTTTGACGAAGCAGGAGTTCATCCAGAAGGTCGCCGGCAAGAGCGGCCTGTCGAACCGCGACGCCGGGAAGGCCGTCGATGCCTTCATGGAGTCGGTAACTGAAGCGTTGAAGGCCGGCGACTCGGTCAACTTCACGGGTTTCGGCAAGTTCTCGGCCGCTGCTCGCGCAGCCCGCATGGGTGTCAACCCGCGGACAGGCGAGCGTGTCCAGATCGCCGCGACAACCGTGCCCAAGTTCAGCGCCGGGAGCCAGCTGAAGGCAGCGCTCAAGGGTTAGGTAGCGCAGCTGTAGATCGCACGCAGGTACTGCTGCTGGAAGGACAGCAGCAGCAGGCAACAGAAATGCCGAGGGCCGTGGAGTTGCGCGGCCCTCGGTCGTTCTGCCCGTGGTCAGCCCACTCGCGCCCGCGTCGGACGGGGTCACTAAGCTTCGAGGCGATGGCTGTCGCAACGCTCACCTTCGGCGACCGGGTCGCCGTCGAGGTCGAGCGGAAGCGAAGCCAGCTCGTGGTCGGGCTCGACCCGCTGCCCGATCTCCTGCCCGTCGAGCTCCGCGGCGACGTCACCCGCTTCTGCTGCGGGATCGTCGATGCAGTGGCTCCGCACGCCGTCGCGGTGAAGCCGCAGCTTGCCTTCTTCGAAGCGCTCGGCGCCGCCGGGTTCGTCGCCTTCGCCGAGACCTGCGCGTACGCCCGCCGTGCCGGGCTGCTGGTGATTGCAGACGGGAAGCGCGGCGACATCGGGTCGACGGCTCGGGCCTACTCGGCGGCCTACCTCGACGGCGACGACTCGCTCGCCGACGCGCTCACCGTCAACCCGTGGCTCGGCCGCGAGTCGATCGAGCCCTACCTGGCGGCAGCCCGGCGCGGCGGCAAGGGCATCTTCTGCATCGTGAAGACCTCCAACGCCGGCGCCGACGTCCAGGACATGACACTCTCGGACGGCCGCCCGGCGTGGCACGGCGTCGCCTCGCTCGTCGCCGACTGGGGCTCCGACCTCGTCGGCGAACGCGGCCTCTCGGCCGTCGGCGCCGTGGTCGGCGCTACCCATCCGCGCGCAGTCAGCGAGGCGCGCAAGCTCATGCCGCAGTCGATCCTCCTGCTTCCTGGGGTCGGCGCCCAGGGCGCGAAGCCGGGCGATCTCGAGCGCGCGTTCACGAGCGGTCCCGCGAGCGCGCTTGTCGCAGCGTCTCGTTCAGTCATCTATGCCTTCCGCGACGGCGGCGAGGACTTTCGCGCCGCGGCCGGGGCGGAGGCGGCGAGGCTCCGGAACGAGATATGGACCGTCTCGGGGTGGTAGCCGTGGCCGGCGGCCGCAACTGGCGGATGTATGCCGGGCCGGCCGCGTTCCTGCTCGCCGCCACGATCGCGGTCGCCGTGATCCGGGCCGAGCTCCACGGTCACTCGCATCCGACCGCGCCGCTGACGCCGCCCGCGGGCCACGTCAAGGCAGTCGGCCATCATGCGGCCGCAAAGCATTCAGGCCACCGGCTGTACGTCGTCCGTTCCGGCGACACGATCGGCGCCATCTCCGCGAAGACTCACGTGCCGCAGGCCCGGATCCTGGCGCTGAATCCCAAGGTCTCGCCCACGGCGCTCTTCATCGGCGAGAAGCTGCGGCTGCGATGAGGATCGTGCTTGCCGCCGCGGTGGTTGCGGTGGCCTGGTGCGCCGGAACGGCACGGGCCGCGGGGCCGACCGTTGACGCGCGGGCCTGGCTCGTCGTGAATCCCGTCACCGGCGAGGTGCTCGCCGAGCACGACGACCGCTACCGGGTTCCGATTGCCTCGATCACGAAGCTGATGACGATGATCGTGGCGCTCGAGCACCTGAAGCTCTCGGAGGTCGTGCATGTCGACCCGCGCGCCGCGGCCGTCGGTCAGGAGTCGATCTACTTGCAGGCGGGCCAGGCGATCACGGTCGCCGACCTCGTCAAGGGCTCGATGATCCAGTCGGCAAACGACGCCGCCGATGCGCTCGCGCTCGCGACCGCGCCGAGCTTCCCCGCCTTCGCGGTGCTGATGAACGAGAAGGCCAAGCAACTCGGCCTCACCGACTCGCATTTCGTCCGGCCCGACGGCCTCGACGCGCCCGGGGAGTACTCGAGCGCCCGCGACGTCACGAAGCTCGCCCTCGCGGCGATGAAGCTCGCCCCGGTTCGGGAGGCGGTCGACGAGGTGACCGATACGATCGCCGACGGGCAGACCCTCCATACCTGGGACGACCTGCTTGGCGTGTTCCCCGGCGTCTACGGGATCAAGACGGGCCACACCGACCGCGCCCGCTGGGGGCAGGTGTCGGCGGCCCGCGGGGGAGGGGCGACGATCTACGCGACGATCCTCGGCAGCCCCTCGCGTGCGCGCCGCAACGCCGATCTCGAGAGGCTCCTCGCCTACGGGCTCGCGCAGTACCGCCGGGTCGATCCCGTCGTGTCGGGAAAGCGGTACGCGATGGTGAAGCTGCCCTACGGCCGCAAGCCGCTGCGGCTCGTGGCCCGCGGGCCCCTCCACGCCGTCGTCCGGGTCGGAGAGCCGCTCACCGAGCGCGTCTTCGCGACATCGGTTGCGTCCCTGCCGGTTCGCCGCGGCCAGGTTCTCGGTCACGTCCAGATCTGGTCGCGCGGCCGGCTGCTCGGGATGCGCCCCCTCGTCGCCTCGCGCTCGGTCGCGAAACCCTCGCTGCTCGGACGCGCGGGCTGGTACGCGGGGCGTACAGTCTCGAACGTCGTCGGCCTCTTCTCGCCATGATCGTCACGGTCACGCTCAACGCCGCGTTCGCGCGCACGATCACCGTCCCGAACTTCCAGCGCGGGCAGCGTCATCGCGCGAGTGCGGGGCTGCCGCTCGCCGGCGGAAAGGGGATCAACGTCGCGCGTGCCCTGAAGGCCCTCGGCGTTCCCGTCGTCGCGACGGGCCTCGCGGGCGGGCAGGCGGGGCTCAGGATCGTCGAGCGTCTGACCGGCGAGGCGATCCTCAACGACTTCGTCCGGATCGAGGGCGAGTCGCGCACGACGACCGCCGTCGTCGATCCGACGAACGCGAGCTACACCGAGATCAACGAGTGGGGGCCCGCCGTGAGGCCCGAGGAGCTCGAGCTCTTCGACGGCAAGCTCCGCTACCTCTCGCAGGGCGCGAACATCGTCGTCTTCGGAGGATCGCTTCCCCGCGACGTGCCCGAGGACTTCTACGCCGAGGCCGTCCGCGAGCTGCACCGCCTGCACATCCCGTCCGCGCTCGACTGCGAAGGGGAGGCGCTGCGCTTCGGAATCGAGGCGGAGCCGTTCCTCGTCTCGCCGAACCAGGCCGAGGCGGAGGCGCTCGTCGGCCAGGAGTTCCACGACGACGAGGACTTCGTGCTGGGCCTCGACGGCATCGCCGACCGTGGCGCGCGGAACGTGATCATCACCACGGAAGGCGGCTGCTACGCCCTGCTGCGCGAGGAGCGCACGATCCACCGCTACCGGGTCGAGGCGCCGCGCCTCGAGCCGGTGTCCCGCGTCGGGGCCGGCGACGTGCTCCTGGCGGGGTTCGTCGCCGGATGGGCTGCGGGCCGCGGGCACGAGGAATGCCTCCGCGAAGCGGTGGCCGCCGGCGCCGCCTCGGTGCTCGAGCTGGGCGCCGGCCGCTTCGATCCACGCGAGGCCCATCGGCTCCACGCGGGCGTCACCGTCACGGAGCTGGCCGAAGTCGCAGCGCTCTAGCGCCACCCGGCGTCATCGGTATCGTTGGGAAATGGAGATCGGGAGAGTCGAGCGCCTCGCAGATTCGGGACTCGACCGGTCCGACAAGTTCGCGAAAGAGGGACTCACCTTCGACGATGTCCTGCTCGTGCCGGCCGAGTCGGCGGTGCTCCCGAACGACGTCTCGACCGCGACACGGCTGACGCGCACGATCGTGCTCGAGATCCCGATCGTCTCCGCGGCGATGGATACGGTCACCGAGGCGCGCATGGCGATCGCGCTCGCACGCGAGGGCGGGATCGGGATCGTCCACCGCAACCTCTCGATCGCAGACCAGGTCGCCGAGGTGGACAAGGTCAAGCGCTCCGAGTCCGGGAATGATCGTCGAGCCGCTCACCCTGCCGCCCTCGGCGCTCGTTGCCGACGCGCTCGAACTGATGGAGCACTACCACGTCTCCGGCGTGCCGATCACCGAGGAGGGCGGCCGCCTCGTCGGCATCCTCACGAACCGCGACCTCCGCTTCGAGAAGGACACGCGGCAGCCGGTCTCGGCACTGATGACCTCGGAGGGCCTCGTGACCGCGCCGGTCGGGACGACGCTTGCGGAGGCCGAGGAGCCTGCTGCATCGCCACCGGATCGAGAAGCTGCCGGTCGTGGACGAGCAGGGCATCCTCCGCGGCCTGATCACGGTGAAGGACATCTCGAAGCGCATCGAGTTCCCGAACTCGACCAAGGATCCGCACGGCCGCCTGCGCGTGGGCGCGGCAGTCGGCGTCGGCCCCGATGCGATCGACCGGGCCCAGGCGCTGATCGAGGCGGGCGCAGATGTCCTCGTGGTCGACACCGCTCACGGCCACTCGCGCGGCGTGATCGAGATGGTCTCGCGGATCAAGGGGCTCTCCGGCGAGTTCGAGATCGTCGCCGGCAACATCGCGACCGGCGAGGCGGCCGAGGCGCTGATCGATGCAGGGGCCGATGCGGTCAAGGCGGGGATCGGAGCTGGGGCGATCTGCACCACCCGGATCGTCGCAGGTGTCGGCGTCCCGCAGCTAACCGCGTCAACGATGTGGTCGAGGCCGCCGCCGCGCACGGAGTTCCCGTCATCTGCGACGGCGGGATGGTCTCCTCCGGCGACATGGCGAAGGCGATCGCGGCCGGCGCCGACACCGTGATGCTCGGCGGGATGCTCGCCGGCAGTGACGAGGCCCCGGGCGATGTGGTCTTCTCGCACGGCGAGCGCTACAAGGAGTACCGCGGCATGGGCTCGATCGGGGCGATGAAGGCGCGCGGGTATTCGAAGGACCGTTATTTCCAGGGTGACGTCGAGGACGTCGAGAAGCTCGTGCCCGAGGGGATCGAAGGGCGAGTCCCGTACAAGGGCGGCCTCAACAGCCTCGTCCACCAGATCGTCGGCGGCGTTCGCCAGGCGATGGGCTACTGCGGCGCGCCGACGATCGAGGCGATGAAGCAGGCCCGGTTCGTCCGGATCACCGGGGCGGGGCTGCGCGAGTCGCATCCCCATGACATCACCATCACCAAGGACGCGCCCAATTACCGCCGGAGCTGAGCCGATAGAGGCTCAGGTCGTCCAGCTCCACCCGGAGCCCCTTAGGAGTGATCTCAACCCCGAGGAGCGGCCGGTGCTCGTCATCGATCTCGGCGGCCAGTACGCGCAGCTGATCGCGCGCCGCGTGCGTGAGGCGCGTGTCTACTCGGAGGTCGTGTCGCACCGCATCTCCGCGGCCGAGATCCGGGCGCGAAGGCCCGCGGCGCTGATCCTCTCGGGCGGCGGGGCGTCCGTCTATGCCGACGGCTCGCCGCACATCGACAGGGCGATCTACGAGCTCGGCGTTCCCACGCTCGGCATCTGTTACGGGATGCAGTTGATGGCGCTCGACCTCGGCGGCCGGGTCGATCGCACCGGCAGCTCCGAGTTCGGGAAGACCGAGCTGAAGGCGACCGGCGGCCGGCTCTTCGGCGACCTGCCCGCCGAGCAGACCGTCTGGATGTCGCACGGCGACTCGGTCGTGGCAGCCCCCACCGGCGCGGAGGTCGTCGCAGGCTCGCCTGCCACCCCGATCGCCGCGTTCGAGGACGAAGGGCACAGGCGCTACGGCGTCCAGTTCCACCCCGAGGTCGTGCACACCCCGCACGGCCAGCAGGTGCTGAAGAACTTCCTCTACGAGCTCGCCGGGATCACGCCGTCGTGGACGCCCGCCGCCGTGATCGAGGAACAGGTCGAGCGGATCCGGGCCACCGTCGGGCACGACAGGGTTCTCTGCGCACTCTCCGGCGGAGTCGACAGCGCGGTCGCCGCGCTGCTCGTGCACAAGGCCGTCGGCGACCAGCTCACGTGCGTCTTCGTCGACCACGGCTTCATGCGCAAGGGGGAGGCCGAGCAGGTCGTCGAGGCATTCGACGGCCACTACCGCGTCCCGCTCGTCCACGTCGCGGCCGAGGATCGTTTCCTCGCGAAGCTCGCCGGGATCAGCGAGCCCGAGGACAAGCGCAAGCGGATCGGCGAGGAGTTCATCCGTGTCTTCGAGGAGGAGGCCCGCAAGCTCGGCAAGACGCCCTGGCTCGTGCAGGGAACGCTCTACTCCGACGTGATCGAGTCAGGCGGCACCGACGGCGTCGCCGCGACGATCAAGAGCCACCACAACGTCGGCGGGCTCCCGGCCGACATGGAGATGAAGCTCGTCGAGCCGCTGCGCATGCTCTTCAAGGATGAAGTCCGTCGCGTCGGCGAGGAGCTCGGCATGCCGGAGCGCATGGTGTGGCGCCAGCCGTTCCCGGGGCCGGGGCTCGCGATTCGAATCATCGGCGAGGTTACCGCCGAGCGGCTCGACACCCTGCGCGAGGCCGACGCGATCCTCCAGGAGGAGATCCGGCGCGCCGGCCTCTACCGCGACCTCTGGCAGTCGTTCGCCGTGCTGCCCGCGATCCGCTCGGTCGGCGTCCAGGGCGACTCCCGCACCTACGGGTATCCGATCGTGATCCGTGCGGTGACCTCCGACGACGCCATGACCGCCGACTGGGCCCGGCTCCCGTACGACCTCGTGGAGCTCGTCGCCTCGAGGATCGTCAACGAGATCCCGGCGGTGAACCGCGTCGTCCTCGACGTCACCTCGAAGCCCCCGGCGACGATCGAATGGGAATGAAGGGCGCGGCCCCAACCGCAATCACGATCGCGTGCCTCTCGCTCGCCCTGGCCGCGTCGGCGGCAGCGGCAACCCAGACGATCCAGGTGATCTCCGTGACGACGAAGATCACCCGGCACGACCTCGCCCCGAAAGGCACGAGCAAGGGCGACACCATCACCTCCTCGGACCGGCTCCTGAACGCGGCGGCCCAGTTCGGGCGGAAGAAGGGCTCGATCGTCGGGTCCGACACGGGCACCCTCACCTTCACGAGCTCGCACACGGCCATGTTCTCGGGGCACGCGGCACTGCCGGGAGGCACGCTGATCCTGTCCGGCTCGGTGTACACGACCTCGAACGGGAGCCTCGTGATCCCCGTCACCGGCGGCACCGGGAAGTTCGCGAACGTTCGCGGCACGCTCACCGTCTCCCCGGGGAACCGCAGGGTGCTCAACACCTACCACCTGATCCGGCCGGGCGTCTCGGCTCCCGTCGCCTAGCTTTCTCCGGACACTTCACCTTTTGCCGCCGATGCGGCAGAATGCTCGCGTGCGTATTCCGCTAGGTGCACTCGTGCTTGCCCCGCTCGCCCTGGTGCTGGCGGCGGCCGCCCAGGCCCAGCACGTGAGGATCGAGGTCACGTCGGTCACGACGCAGGCGAAGGCCAACGACACTCCACCAAAGGGGAAGGCGAACAAGGGTGACTCGATCGCATTCAAGGATCTCCTGCTGAACCGGAAAAATCAGTTCGGCAAGGCGATCGGGAAGGCCGTCGCCTACGACAAGGGCACGATCGTCTACACGAGCGCGAAGCAGACCCGGATGACGGCGACGGCGATCTTCCCCGGCGTCGGCACGCTCCACTTCGGCGGGCCGTTCCGGACGGAGCACGGCCAGACCGTTCTGCCGGTCACCGGCGGCACGGGCGCGTTCAAGGGCGCCAAGGGCACCGTCACGATCGGCGCGGGTGCGACGAGCGCCCCGAACATCTACGAGCTCGACATGCCGCACGCCTTCGACGTGCACGCGACCGGCGTCGCCTAGAAGCCGCGGTGGGAGGCCGGCGCACCGGCCCCCCACCAGAGAAGTCGCTAGGGCAGGAAGTAGTTCGGGTTCGGCATCTTGAACGTTCTGTCGGCGAAGCCGCCGTTCAGGTCGCTGAACTGGTCGCCGAAGTTGGCGACGATGTCGTAGCCGAGATCCTGCTCGATGTGCTTGCGCGTAAGCGTCTTGTAGTCGTCCGTGTTGCACCCCGACAGGGTGTCTGTTGCGCACGGCAGGAGCCACGGCGCCTGGGTCGCGTAGTTCCCGACTGCGGGCTTGAGGAACAGGGCCGTCGGCGTCGGGTAGCCGTTGTGGATCGCCGGCGGAGAGGGCATTGCATCGCTCGTCAGATTGCCGAGGGTCGCGTCATGCTGGCTCGTCGGACGGCCGGTCAGGAAGATGATCGCGTAGCCTTCGCTGGCGGCATCGTCGGCCAATTGAACCATCCCCGGGACTGCCGGGAACAGCTCTCCGTTCACGAAAACCCCGTTGCTCGCTGAGGTGAAGGCCCAGTTGCTCGAGATCTCGTAGTTGTAGGTCGCGAGGGTCGTGTCGTCGACATCGAAGACGATCGCCGGTGTTCCCGAGAGCTTCTTCGCATGTGAGTCTTTTGCTTGCTTCGCCAGCCAGGATTCGCCGTCGGAAGCCACCGATTCGGCCTCGACCGCGTAGTTGCTGTCCGGCGCGAACGTTCCCGAGCCGAGCGGGTCGCCGTAGTAGTTTCGGATCTGCTGGCGCAGTACGTCGAGATTCGTGATGTCGTTCGCCGACGTCGGCGTTGACGTCTGAATCGCGGGGTTGGTCGCCGCTTGCGATACGGCGACTGCCGCGGTGATCCCGACGATCACGCCGAGAATTGCGAGCAAGCGAGCGAGACCCAACGTCTTGGGTTGTTGCATTTCCCTGCCTCCCACTGTCCGGGTTGATTGGTCCAGACGACCCTATACCGAACGCGGAGATCCAAAGACGCCTCTGACGTCGGGCAGAGCCGACCCGGGGTCCGCATCGCGCTGGAAGCGGGCCCCGGATCGGAAGGAGTCAGACCGCGGTGGCTGAGGGTGCGGCGACGGGTGCGCCCGAGCCGGCCGGAACGCTCTGGATCGTCTGGAGAATCCGACCGGCGATCTGGTAGGGATCGCCGAGTGAGTTCGGGCGCCGATCTTCGAGGTAGCCCCGATAGCCGTTCTTCACGAAGCTGTGGGGGACGCGGACCGAGGCGCCGCGGTTCGCGACTCCGTAGTTGAACTTGTCGATCGACTGCGTCTCGTGGAGCCCGGTCAGCCGCATGTGGTTGTCGGGGCCGTACACGGCGATGTGGTCGTCCTTGGCCTCGTCGAACGCGGCCATCAGGCGCTCGAAGTAGTCCTTGCCGCCGACCTCGCGCATGTATTTCGTCGAGAAGTTCGCGTGCATCCCGGAGCCGTTCCAGTCATGCTCGATGCCGAGCGGCTTCGGATGGAAGTTCACGTCGACGCGGTATCTCTCGCACAGCCGGAGCAGCATGTAGCGGGCGATCCACACCTCGTCCGCCGCCCGCTTCGAGCCCTTGCCGAAGATCTGGAACTCCCACTGGCCCTTCGCTACCTCGGCGTTGATGCCCTCGTGGTTGATCCCGGCCGCGATGCACAGGTCGAGATGCTTGTCGACGATCTCCCGCGCGATCTCGCCCACGTTCTTGTAGCCGACGCCGGTGTAGTACTCGCCCTGCGGCAGCGGGAAGCCGTCACGTGGGAAGCCGAGCGGGCGGCCGTCGCGATAGAGGAAGTACTCCTGCTCGAATCCGAACCACGTATCGGGATCGTCCGGGATCGTCGCGCGGCTGTTGCTCGGATGCGGCGAGTCGTCGGGCAGGAGCACCTCGCACATCACGAGCACGGAGCTCTCGCGCGCCGGATCCGGGAACGCAGCGACCGGCTTCAGCATGCAGTCCGAATCGCCTCCGTCGGCCTGGCGGGTCGAGCTCCCGTCGAAGCCCCACAGCGGAAGCTGCTCGAGCGTCGGCATCGAGTCGAACTCCTTCACCTGCGTCTTGCCGCGGAGGTTGGGAACGGGCTCATAACCGTCGAGCCAGATGTATTCGAGTTTGTACTTGCTCATTGCCGCTCCTCCATGGGCTCGGGAATCGAGAAACCGATCTGAGAAAGACAAAAGGCCTGAAGATCCCTTTCGGGGGTCCTCAGGCCTCGTCGCCTTGCACCGTCCATGGGGACGACGCGGGACAAACGTTAGCGACGGTGCAGAGTCGCCGTCAAACGCGAACCGCCGATGCGAGCAGGAGTCAGGGAAGCATCAGCGGACCGTAGCGCCCGCGGACCTCGTCGACGAACGCCGCCAGGGAGTCTGCGAGCTCGCCGTCTTCGATCTCGAGGACGTTCTCGGCGTTGCGCTCGCCCGAGCGGGAGAGGTTGAACGAGCCCGTGAAGACCGTGTCGTCGCACACGGTCAGCTTCGCGTGCATGAAGTCGTGAACGTCGCCCGCGCCGTAGGGAGTGCTGAGCTTGGCGGTGAAGGTGGCGGCGATCCGGTGCAGGAGCGGCACCTTCCAGCCTCCCATCCCCGCGAGCCACTGCCGGGCGACGTCGTGCATCTGGGTGCCGTCCATGCAGCCGGCGACGTCGACCCGCCCGGCGGCGACCGCGCCCGCGAGGGCTCCGAGGACGGGCGGGGTCGTGAGCACCGGCGAGCACACCCGGACGCGATGCTGGGCGCGGCCGATCGCCTGGCCGATCCGGTGGGAGAGCGCCTCGCCGTGGCCGGGCGTGAACCAGACGCGGACGCCGTTGTGCCAGGTCGGATCGACGTGACCCGTTCCCACCGAGGTCCCGGACTCGATCAGCTGCGTGAAGTCGCGACGGAACTCGCCCGCGAGCGCCGGGGAGTCGAGGACGACGATCACGTTCTCCTGCCTCGTCCACGCGTCGTCCGTCCAGTTCGTCGAGCCCGTCCAGACCGCCGCGTTGTCGCGGATCACGTACTTGTGGTGCATCAGGTCGGGGACGCCTGCGATCGCGAATGCCTCGATCGGGAGCGACTCGATCAACGTCTCGTCCGGCGAAGGCGGCGGCGGGACCGGAATCGGGTTCGCGTGGTCGACGTTGTAGGCCAGCCGGACACGAACGCCCCGCCCGACGGCTCGGCGGATCGCGTCGCCGACCACGGCGCTCGTTTCCGCGCCGAGGTCGAAGTCGTACTGAGCCAGGTCGAGTGATCGCTGCGCCCCGTCGAGGAACCCGGCAATCGCCGCGGCGACGTCGGTCGCGGGTTGGCCCCCGTCGGTCAGAGTACGGATCGTGATGAACGGCTTCATCGAGCGGCTCGTCGCCGCCCGGATCGGCGCGACGTACAACTTCTACCGGGACGGCGACCGCGCCGCCTTGCTCCGCGAGCGGCTCGCCTCCTACCTCGAGGGGCGCCTCCGTGCCTCCGTGCTCCTCGTGGCCGAGGCGCCGGGTTACCGGGGCACGCGAATCTCGGGCATCCCGCTGACCTCCGAGCGTCAACTCGCGGGAACGGGGCCCGCCGAGGCAACCGCGACCGTGGTGCACGCGGCGCTTCGCGAGCTCGGTCTGGCCGACGACGTCCTGCTCTGGAACGTCGTTCCCACGCACCCGGGCGGCGAGCGCTCGAACCGGCGGCCCACGCGCGCAGAGATCGAGGCCGGCCTTCCGTTCGCCCGCGAGCTCGCCCGGGGGCGAACGGTCGTCCCGGTCGGGCGGATCGCCGAGGCGGCGCTCGGCGGCAGCTATGTCCGGCATCCTGCTCACGGGGGCGCGGCGGAGTTCCGGCGTGGGATCGCTTCCGCGTTCGGCCCGTGTGCGACCCCGCACGATCCTGGTACTCTTGGACGCGCGGCAGGACCCCTGCCGCTGTTTGTGCGACGAAGACCTCTTTGATGAAGACCTACAGCGCCAAACCCGGCGAAATTCCACGCGACTGGTACGTCGTCGATGCCGACGGGCAGACCCTCGGCCGGCTGGCGACCCAGATCGCCGACCGGCTGCGCGGCAAGAACAAGCCGCAGTTCACCCCGCACGTGGACACGGGCGACTTCGTCGTCGTCGTGAACTGCGAGAAGATCGCGGTCACCGGCAACAAGCTCGACCAGAAGATCTACTACCGCCACTCGGGCTACCCCGGCGGGCTCCGCGAGCGGCCGCTCCGCGAGCAGCTGCAGCGCCGCCCGACCGAGGTCCTGCGCAAGGCCGTCAAGGGAATGCTTCCCCGCAACAAGCTCGGCCGCCAGCAGCTCACGAAGCTGAAGATCTACGCCGGCCCCGAGCATCCGCACACCGCGCAGGAGCCGAAGCCCTTCTAGGGGCTAGGATCTTGTGATGGCAGCTGCGCAGTACATGGGGACGGGGAAGCGGAAGACGTCCGTCGCCCGCGTGATCCTGAGACCCGGTAGCGGAGCAACCTGGATCAACGGCAAGCAGATCGACGTCTACTTCCCGCGGATGACGCATCGCAAGGCGATCATGTCGCCGCTCGAGACGACCGAGCTCGCGGGCCAGTACGACCTCCGGGTACGCGTTCACGGCGGCGGCGCCTCCGGCCAGGCCGGCGCGATCCGCCACGGCATCGCCCGCGCCCTCGTCGAGATCAATCCCGATTTCCGCGTGATGCTCAAGCGCCAGGGCTTCCTCACGAGGGACGCCCGCCAGGTCGAGCGCAAGAAGGCCGGCCTGCACAAGGCGCGCAAGGCCCCGCAGTTCTCGAAGCGCTAAAGCGGCAGAGCCACGGCCGGGTTACCGGCTCGACTAACCTGCCGCGCCATGGGTCGGGCGTACTTCGGGACTGACGGGGTTCGAGGAGTCGTCGGAGAGTTTCTGACGGCTGATCTCGTCGAACGCCTCGGCCGGGCCGCGGTGCTCTGGAGCAGGGCGAACAACGTGTTCGTCGGGCGCGACACGCGGGGCTCGGGGGTAGAGCTCGAGGCAGCGCTGGCCGAGGGGATCGTGTCGGCAGGAGCGACGGCGGTGATCGGCGGCGTGCTGCCGAGCGCGGCGGTGGCGCTCGGGGCGCTGGACCTCGGGATCATGATCACGGCGTCCCACAACCCCGCCGAGTACAACGGCCTCAAGTTCTTCGCCGCCGGCGGCCGCAAGCTGACCGACACCGAGGAGGAGGCGATCGAGGGGCTGCTCGACGCACCTACGACTGCGAAACGCGGGCAGGTGGAGGCCCGGCTCGATGCCGATGCCGGTTACATCGACTACATCACTGGGCACTTCGGCTCCGACCTGAACGGGCTCGATCTCGTCGTGGACTGCGCAAACGGAGCATGCGCGGGCCTTGCGCCAGAGGCCTTCGAGCGCCTCGGGGCGACCGTGCACGCGATCGGCAACTCGCCCGACGGGACGAATATCAATGCGGGCTGCGGCGCCACCGACCCGGCGCTCCTGCAGCGCACGGTGAAGGAACGCGGCGCCGCTCTCGGGGTCGCATTCGACGGGGACGGCGACCGGCTGATGGCGGTGGATGAAAACGGCGAGGTGGTGGACGGCGACGGGATCGTGGCGATCCTCGCGCTCCACCTCGGCGTCGAGTTCGTCGCGGTCACCCAGATGACGAACCTCGGCTTCCATGCGTTGATGGCCGAGCGCGGCATCCGCGTTGCCGTCACGGACGTCGGCGACCGCTACGTGCTCGAGGCGCTCGAGCGCGAGGGCGGGGTGCTCGGAGGCGAGCAGTCGGGCCACGTGATCTACCTGCGCGACCACGTCACCGGCGACGGGCTCGCGGCCGCGCTGCTCCTCTGCGCCGCACTCGATGGCCGCACGCTCGGCGAGGCGGCCGCGGTGCTGCCGCGCTTCATCCAGGTCAAGGAGAATGTGCGCGTCAGGTCGAAAGAGCTCACCGAGGCCGTGCGGACGGCCGTCGACCGCGCCAACGCCGAACTCGGCGAAGCGGGGCGCGTGCTCGTTCGCCCGTCCGGGACGGAGCCCATCATCCGCGTCCTCGTGGAGGCCCAGAATGCCGAGCTCGCAAAGGAGGCCTGTGCTAGCATCGCTAGGCTTGTCGAGAGTGAGCTCGGCTGATTTGCACCCGCAAAACACAAGGTTTTCGAGGGTACGTGGGGTTGCGAACCAGGCCGGGCTCTTTCGCAAATTTTGCACGGACAGTTTCGACGCAGTGACCGAAGCCCTCCACGCGGCCGGCTCGGGCTAGAGAGGAGTCAGCATGTGCGGGATCATCGGTTACGTCGGGAATCGCGCCTCCAAGGATCTCCTGATCCGCGGGCTCGAGCGGCTCGAGTTTCGCGGGTACGACTCGGCCGGGATCGCGCTCCTCGAGGTCGGTGGGCTCGAGTACGTGCGCGCGGTCGGCAATCTCGGCAACCTCAAGCAGGTCGCCGGGCCGAACGGCTCGCACGCCACGACCGGCGTCGGCCACACGCGCTGGGCGACCCACGGCGGGGTGAACGAGCACAACGCGCACCCGCTCACGGGCTGCGAGGACAGCAAGCTCGCGATCGTGCTCAACGGGATCGTCGAGAACTACCGCGAGCTGAAGAAGGAGCTCGAGGACACCGGCCATCGCTTCAGCTCCGAGACCGACGCCGAGGTCGTGGCGCATCTGCTCGAGACCGTCTACGACGGCGACCTCGTGGAAGCGGTGCGCGCCGTCTACGCCCGGCTCGAGGGCCACTTCACCTTCGTCGCGATCCACCACGACGAGCCGAACCGCCTCGTCGGAGTCCGGTACGAGACGCCGATGGTCGTCGGGCTCGGCGACGGCGAGAATTTCCTCGCCTCGAACCTGTCTGCGTTCCTGGCGGAGACGCGCCGCGTGATGTACCCGGGTGACGGCGACATCGTCGAGGTCACGCCGGGCAGCGTCCGCGTCGTGCGCGCCTCCGACGGCGGCCCCGGTCGAGCTCGAGGAGATCCGGATCGACTGGGACGAAGAGGTTGCCGAGCGCGAGGGCTTCGAGACCTTCATGCTGAAGGAGATCTACGAGCAGCCGTACGGCTTCGAGGTCACGATCGGCGACCGCGTCCGGCACGGCCATCTCGTCCAGGACGGCCTCGGGCTGAACGAGCAGGAGCTGCACGACCTGAGGCGGATCGTGATCGTCGCCTGCGGGACCGCCTACCACGCCGGAGTCGTCGGGCGTTACGTGATCGAGGAATGGGGCCGCGTCCCGGTCGAGCCCGACATCGCGAGCGAGTGGATCTACCGCAACCCGGTGATCGACGAGGACACGCTCGTGATCGGGATCTCGCAGTCGGGAGAGACGCGCGACACGATCCAGGCGATGAAGCTCGCGAGGGAGCTCGGCGCGCGCACCGTCGCGATCACGAACCAGATGGGCTCCCAGATCACCCGCGAGGTCGATTCCGTCCTCTACACCCGTACGGGGCTCGAGGTCGGCGTCGCCGCCTCGAAGACGTTCTCGGCGCAGGTCGGGCTGATGTACCTGATCGGCCTCGAGCTCGCCCGCGTCCGCCAGACGCTGCCGGCGGAGGAGATCGAGTTCATCCTCGACGAGGTCTACCGCATGCCGCAGAAGATGCGCACGTTCCTGAACGGCGATCACCCGATCGACGACATCGCGCGGCGCTTCTACGACCAGCCGTTCTTCCTGTTCCTCGGCCGCAACATCGGGCTGCCCGTCGCGCTCGAGGGCGCGCTCAAGCTGAAGGAGATCTCCTACATCCCGACCGAGGCCTACTCGGCCGGCGAGATGAAGCACGGGCCGATCGCGCTGCTCGAGGAGGGAACGCCCGTCGTCGTCGTCGCCACCCGCATGGACACCGTGTACGACAAGGTCGTCTCGAACATCCAGGAGACCCGCGCCCGCGGCGCGCATGTGATCGCGATCGCGACCGAGGGGAACGAGGAGATCCAGCACCACGCCGACGACGTGATCTACGTCCCGAACTCGCCGGCGTTCCTGCAGGCGGCGCTCGCCACGCTGCCGCTGCAGCTGCTCGCCTATCGCATCGCACGGCTCCGCGGGCTGAACGTCGATCAGCCGCGGAACCTCGCAAAGACCGTCACGGTCGAGTAGCGCACCGGCTCCCGGAGGGGTCCCGGTACGCGGCCCTTCCCGGATACCTCGATCCAGGGATTCGCAGCCGGCTACCCCGGAAGGGGTACGAGCCGTGACGACCTCCTCCCTAGGGTGAGCGTGTCGCTCGAAGACATCAACGACGTAGTTGCCCCGGGGGTCACACGATGCCGACGTTGGCAGAGATCACGAAGAGAGAGCCCCAATCCCGCCGTCCGAGGCGCGGGCGCCTCACCGGGCTCGCCGCCACCGCCCTCGCGATCGTCGCCCTCGGGCTCTTCACGGCGATTTCGGCGAGCGCGTCGGGATACGACCCCTCGACCGACGGCTACTCGATGGCCAACCTGACCTCGCAGATCGGAGCCGCCGCGTGGTGGGACGCCGGATATACGGGTGCAGGAATCGACGTCGCCGTGATCGACACCGGCGTAACGCCCGTCCCGGCGCTGAGCACTCCCGGCAAGGTCGTCTACGGCCCTGATCTCTCGCTCACGTCCCAGACGCCGGGCCTCCAGAATCTCGACGGCTACGGCCACGGCACCTTCATGGCCGGTCTGATCGCCGGCCACGACTCCTCGCTCACCGCTCCCTACTCGGCGGCTTCAGCCTCCGCCTATCGGGGAATCGCACCTGACGCGCGGATCATCAGCATCAAGGTTGGAGCAAGCGACGGAGAGGTGGATGTCTCTCAGGTGATCGCCGCGATCGACTGGGTCGTCCAGCACGCACACGACCCGGGATTCAACATCCGCGTGATCAACCTCTCGTACGGGACGAACTCGAAACAGTCCTACACGGTCGATCCCCTTGCCTACGCCGCCGAGCAGGCCTCCAGGGCCGGGATCACCGTCGTCGCAGCCGCCGGGAACACGGGATTCCAGCGCGGCCACAACGCGCAAGGACTCGCAGATCCCGCCTACGACCCGTACATCATCGGAGTCGGCGGCGTCGACACGATGGGAACTGCATCGATCGCCGACGACGCACTCGGCGACTACTCCGCCGGCGCGAGCACCGGGAATGCAAAAGCGCCCGACTTCGTGGCCCCCGGGTCGCATCTCCAGGGACTTCGGGTTCCCGGCTCCTACATCGACGAGACCGCTCCGCCGGGCATCCTCGACGGCGAGTACATGCGCGGCTCCGGTACCTCCGAGGCGGCCGCCGTTACCTCCGGCGCGGTTGCGCTTGTCCTACAGCGCTATCCGGCGCTTACGCCCGACCAGGTCAAGCAGTTCATCGAGCAGGACGCCCAGCACGTGCGCGGCGCCAAGGGCCAGGCCGAGGGAGCAGGCGAGCTCGATCTGACGGCGATGCTGTCGGACACGCCACAGGCATCTCCCGCGCCCGTCGTGCCCGGCGCCAGGCTCGGCAGGAAGGCGCGGTCATACGCTTCGCCGCCCCAGTATCCGAACTCGACGGGCACCGGCTCCCTCGAGGCAGCTCGCGGTTCCGACCATGTCAGCCTGAACGGCGTGACGCTGGCCGGCGAGATCGACATCTTCGGTCAACCGTTCGACTCGGCGGCGATTGCAGCCGGCGAAGCGTCCGGGACGAGCTGGTCGGGCGGGGCCTGGAACGGCAACACCTGGTCTGGCAACACCTGGTCGGGCAACACCTGGTCCGGGAACACGTGGAGCGGGAACACGTGGTCCGGGAACACGTGGTCCGGGAACACGTGGAGCGGCGAACACCTGGTCTGGGAACACGTGGAGCGGCAACACCTGGAGCGGCAACACGTGGAGTGGGAACACGTGGAGCGGCAACACGTGGTCTGGGAACACGTGGAGTAGCTCCGGCTGGACGTCGAGCAACTGGGACTAGGGATCGCCGGCAATACGGTCGATAGGGGAACAATGACGATTGCGGTGATCGGGGACGGGCCGAAGGCCGGCTACGGGCAGCGCGCTCGCTCGCTGCCGATCTGGATCTACAACCTGGTCCTGGTGGTTGCGGCGTTCGCGATCTGGGATGTGGTGCTGCGCGTGCTGCCGGCCTCTCAGATCGTCCCGGTCACGGCACCGTGGTGGACGCTCGCACTCGTCTTCTACCTCGCCGAGGCCTACGTCGTCCATATCCAGTTTCGCCGACAGGCGCACACGATCTCCTTGAGCGAGGTCGGGCTCGTGGTCGGCCTCTACGTCCTCTCGCCCGAGCAGCTCCTCGCGGTGACGCTGCTCGGAGCGGCCGCGGCACTGATCTTCGTCCGGAGGCAGAAAACGGCGAAGCTTGTCTTCAATCTCGCCCAGCTCGCGCTCACGACCTCGGTCGCGGTGATCGTCTTCCGCTCGGTCGAATCGTTCGGAGAGCCTCTTGGCCCCGTTGGATGGGCGGCTGTCCTGCTCGCGACGGTCGCGGCGTCCCTCTTCGGCATCCTGCTCGTGACGATCGCGATCGCGATCGCGGAGCGCTCACTCTCGCTGCGCCAGCTCCCGATGACGGCGGCCATCTCGCTGATCGCGACGGTCGGGATCTCGAACTTCGTCCTCATCGCGATCGAGCTGGCCGCCTCCGACAACCGGACGATCGTGCTGCTCGTCCTTCCTGCAGTGATCGCGATGGCCGCCTTCCGTGCCTTCGCGGCGCAGGCGAGGCGGCAAGAGCACCTCGAGTTCCTCTACGAATCGATGAAGGCGACCCAGGGCGCGCCGGAGTTCAGCCTCGCGGTTGGCCAGCTCCTGATGACCGCGCGCCAACTCGTGCGTGCCGAATACGTCGAGATCATTCTGTTCCCCGCCGGCAGTGAGACGGGCCTGCGCAGCGTGCTCGGCGGTGTGGAGGGGAGAACGGCGCAGTCGGGCCCGGCTGATGTTGCCGACAGCGAGGCGCTCGAAGGTGCTCGAGGGATTCGACGGCTGCGTGGTGCTCCCGGCGCAGCGGGCGCCTCACGCGCTCGACGGCTATCTCGCCTCCCGAGGGCTGCCGGACGGGATCGTCGCCACCCTTCGCGGTGAGAACGGCCCCTTCGGACTGCTCGTCGTCGGCGACCGCTCGGGCGACGTCGAGTCGTTCAACGGCGATGACCGCCGGCTGCTCGAGACGTTCGTCGGCCATGCGAGCGTGATGCTCGAGAACGGACGGCTCGAGCGTTTGGCGACCACCGAGAACACGGAAGAGTGGCTGCACTACGATGGCGAGCCGGGCATGGCCAGCTCGCTGCTGCTGGCCGGTTTCAGCCAGATCCCCGGCGTCGGCGAGGCGACCGCGCAGGCCATCATCGACGACCGGAACATGGGGAACATCCAGAACTGGGATGACCTGCTCAAGGTCAAGGGAATCGGCCCGAAGAGCCTGGAGAAGATCATCGCCTTCGCGGAGAGCGGCGACCCGTTCGCCGTGCACCGGGCCGAGCAGGTGGTCGCCGAGATCACCCGGCTGGCCAGGACTCACAAGCTCGCCGTGCCGGTGCCGGACATCACCTCGGCCGACCTGCTCGCGCCGCGTCAGCAGCAAGAAGCGGATCACCTGGGCCGGGCTGATCCGGGCCCGGGAATACCACGACCTGATCGAGGACGAGCGGGCCCGGACGGGTGACGACCCTGACGACATCCGGGCCAGAACAAAGTTCCCAAAACTGGTGAAGTATGCAGTAATCAAGTGTTATGATCACACTACTGACGAAGAGGTGTTCGTCCGGGTCTCGCGATACGACTTCCCCCGCATCGCGCGGCAGATCGCAGCGGCCGAGCCCGGCAAGGATGCGCTGGTCGTTCAGGGAACGGCCAGCACGACCGGGCTTGGCGCGGCGATCCGCGCGGACAAGATCTGGGTGCTGGAACCGTAGGAGCAGAGATGAACGAGAACGACGTGATAGCAGTGATCATCTTCGCGTGGCTTATCGTCCAGGTCACCCGCCTCACTTACGCAGCGCGGGCGCGCAAGCGCGCCGACATGGCGAAGGCGGCCAGGGAGTACCGGCAGGCCGCGGAGAAGGAGACGGCGTGATCGACGGCGGCACCCCGGGCATCATCTACGTGATCTGCTTCCCGCCTTTCGGGCATGCCCGGCACTACACCGGATGGACGCTTGACCTCGAAGCCCGGCTGGCCAAGCACCGGGCAGGCAAGGGCGCGGCCCTGCTGCGGGCGGTGAACGCCGCGGGAACCGAGTGGCGGGTGACCGGGAGCTGGCCGGGCACGCCGAACGACGAGAAGAAGCTTAAGCGCGCGGGGACGGCGCGGCAATGGTGCCCGGCGTGCCGCCCGGAGTATCTGCGCAGGAAGGCTGCCGCCCAGCGGGCACGTGCGGCGGCGAAGACCGCGGTACTGAAGGAGGCAGCGTGATGGGACCGTTCGCGACCGAGCGGGAGGCTCACGCCGCCGCGATGGTGCAAGCTGATCAGCTCAAGCTTGACTCGTTCAGATCCACCAATTACCGGCTGCTTCTCGATACCTGCGGCGCGGCACGAGTCCTGGTTGGCGCTTATGACGTGCGGATTATCGAGTGGCTGGCCAACTACGAGCCTGCGACATGTGCAGTGATCGCCGGATTGATCAGCCGGGCGAACGGAGGGCCCAGCGAGGTCGTCGAGGCGGAAATCTGGTGCGAACTGCCCTGGTGCCCGAATGGCCCGGACCGGCATCTCTGGCAGCCCGGGAGCTGCTTCGAGGGAGAAGAGTGATGGAACCGCATGACATCGAGGAGCTGCGCACACTCACGGACGCGCTGGCGGACCAGGAGGAGAAGTTCGCCGACTTCCCCGCCTTGCAGCGGCTCGTGCAGCTGGCCGGCCAGATGGCGCACGAGAGCCGCGATCCGGTAAGCACCACCGTTGTCAACGGCGGATCTGACCTGCGGCCGGTGATCGCCTTCATCGCGCGCGTCGCGGGCGCTGCGGGCTATATCCGGGCTGTCCCGAAGGACGAGGGTGACAAGCTGCCGGACGGCGTTAAGGATGGTCTTCAGGAGATCGGCTGGGCGCTGCAAATGCTGGAGGCGGGAGAGTGAAGGAGCTACCTGAGTTCGTCTACCTGGTCACCGTTGACAGCGAGTGGCCGGTGTCGGCCATCGCTGGCGATCATCCATCTGTGATCGACTGGGTTGCGGCCGAAGTCAAGCGCCGCGAGGCGAGCCCCAACGTGGCATATCCGCAGATGGTTCACGTCTGGCGTGTGCCCGTAACGGATGCCGTTGAGGTAGAGGTCTCCCCGCCCGCTGTTGTCCCCGCCAGTATGAAGGTACGTGTCCCGGAGGCTGGACAGTGAGCTACGCCGTAACCATCTCAAACCGGCAGGAGGACTGAGCCGTGGAGTGCGACGTGTGCAGCCTGCCCGACCTGTACAACGGGGCAGGCGATGGGATCGGGTCATGTGACTGCCCGCGCTGTGATGGCTGCCCGGCCGCGGCAGGCTCGGTCTTCTGCCAGTGCCCGCCTGACGATTACGAGTTGGGCGCTTACGACATGGCCCCAGGTCAATGAGTACCGCTACCTGTGAGCAAAGGCAGACGCCATGAAGAAGCTACTGATCATCGCCGCCGCGGTGCTCGCCGCAGGCTGCGGCAGCGCCACGCCTGCGACGGCGCACACGCCGTCGCCGCCGTCCCGGATGGCCTGCTCCAGTCTTGCGGGATGCTCCGTGCCGACATGGTGGCCAACGGCGGGACCGCCGACAAGACCACCTTGCGCGAGATTGCCAGCCAGACCACCTCGCCGAGGCTCGCCCGCGATGCCCAGCACGCCGTGCCCGACGTCGGGAACAGCGACGTCTGGTGGATCGACGCGAGCCTGATGGCCTACGACTGCCGGGGCACGGGCGTGCAGATCCCCACGGGGCCATGAGCAGCGTGCCGGGGGACGTTGCGCTGACCCAGATCGAGGCGGCGATGCCGCGCTGGCGCGCCTGGCGCGGAGTCGGCCGGACCGGGCTGTATGCCAGCCGGTACCTGACGAGCCCGGTCAAAGTGGTCCGCGGGCCGACGCCGGCCGCCGTCATCGACGCGATCCTGGAAGCGGGTACCCGATGGGCGACCCTCTCTTCGACTGACCTGGGCAAACAGTGTCCATGATATTCGCTCATCCCCACATTCCCGCTGCCTGCGGCGATTACAGACACGTGCGTCGTAGGGGTCGGGCATACTCCATCAATAGCCTGACCTGCAAGTCCTCCGCTTAAAGGGACAAACCAGCAGGTCAGCGGTACCCTCCTGACGTGCAGAAATTCACGCGCGCCGCTCATGTGCAGATAATCTCATGATCGCCGGGGACTGGCAGGAACTCGCCGGGCAGTGGGAGGTCAGCCTCCGCAACGAGCGCAAGAGCCCGCGGACCATCCGGTCGTACACCGACGCCCTGAGGCAGTATGCCGCCTGGTGCGAGGACACCGGCACGCCGCTGGAGCTCTCGCTCCGCAACGGCGAGGCTTTCACCGCATGGATGCTCGGCCAGGGCCGGTCGGCCAGCACGGCGACAGCCCGCCAGGTTGGCTTGCGGCAGTTCGGCGTATGGCTGGCGGCCGAAGGCGAGCTGCGCAGCAACCCGCTGGAACGCCTCAAGACGCCGCAGGGCGACTCGCGCGTGGTCCGGCACCTGACTGGCGACGAGATGACCGCTCTCCTGCGAGCGTGCGGCGGGCGTGGTTCTTTTCGGCCCTCCGGGACCTGGCCATGGTCCGGGCTCGATGCGGGTCACCGGGGCGCGGTGCGACGAGATGGTCTCGATGAAGGTGTGGGACCTCCAGGCTGGCGCCGGATCGGTGACGATTGTCCGCGGCAAGGGAGGCCGCGGTCGCCGCTCGGGCTTCGGCGACAGGACCGCCGAGGCGGCCGGCCGGTATCTGCGGGCCCGCAAGCGCTACCTGACCACAGACGGCGGCGGCGCGCTGTGGGTCACCATGTCCGGGCACCGGGCCGGGCCGATGTCGTATGCCGCGCTCTACAAGCAGCTCAAGCGGCGGGCCGCGCTGGCCGGAGTTGAGGGCTTCCATCCGCACCGGCTGCGTCACACCGCGGCGGTCAACTGGCTTCTGCACGGCGGTACGGTCAGCGGCCTGATGTCGCAGTGCGGCTGGTCAAGCGTCGATATGGTCCGGCGCTATGTCGCGGCGGCCGAGACCGAGCTGGCAATCGAGGAGAGCCACCGGCTCGCGCTCGACGAGTTCTGACGGCAGGGCCGGGCGGGACTCGAACCCGCAAACTCCGATCCCAGGACGTTCGGCCGGTACCGGCCTAGTAGCCCACACGGCGCCTGATGCCAATCCGGCCTCCGGCCCTGCCGCGTGGCCAGAGTAGCGGAATATGCAGAAGTCTGCACTCTTGTTGACACGTGCGTGTCAAGCATGAGACGATCTGGGCATGGCAGAGAACACAGAGCCCACGCAGACCATCCCTTGCCCGGAATGCGGGAAGCCGCTTCGGGCATGCCTGACGCCTCGCTGCCGGGGCCTAACCCGGCACGTCGCCACAGCCAGGCACGAGTGCGAGCCTGCGTCATGAGCGCCCGCAAGGCAGCGAACCGGACAGACGTCCCCGACGTCGGCGATTACTTCACCGTGACCGACAGACTTGGCACCCACGACTACCGCGTGATTAGCTGGCTCAAGCCCAGCAGGGCATTCACCGTTACCCCGGATGGCGTAGCTTCGCTGCCCGGACGGGACTGGGGCGATCTCGCGCCTGAGGCGATCAAGATCTTGGAGCAGGTAACTGCTCAGTTCCCGCCCCGTGGCGTTGGTGAGCCCAACATGCCGCTGTCATTCTGTCATCGTGAAGAGGCTATTTTCATTGGCGGTGCCGGTGTCGGCGGGACGATTCAGCGGGTCCGCGACGTCGTAGTGAAAGGCCAGGTGCCATGGAGCGAAGAGCTCCTGGCCGATGCCCGCCAGCACGCCGAGCTGCTCGCAGGGGAGCGGCTGTCATGAGCGCCCGCAAGGCAGCGACCATCAGCCCGCGGCTGGTCAGCGTGCTCGACGCCACGTGGGGCGCCATCCAGCGCCGTCACCCCGACGTGCCGAAGGTGGTCATCACCCTGGCCAGCGGGACCTCCGGCAAGCGGATGAACTACGGGCACTTCGCGCCGCTGCGCTGGCAGTCCGGCGAGGACCGGCTGCCCGAGATGCTGATCGGCGGCGAAGGTCTCTCCCGCGGGGCGAGAGACGTCCTCGGCACCCTCCTGCACGAGGCCGCCCACGGCGTCGCCAGCACGCGCGAAATCCAGGACACGAGCCGACAGGGCCGCTTCCACAACGCGAAGTTCCGCATGCTGGCTGAGGAGCTCGGCCTGGAGGTGGCCAAGACCGGCTCGATCGGCTGGTCCGGCACGAGCGTCCCCGCCCCCACGGCGAAGCTCTACCGGGCCGAGCTGCGGCGCCTCAAGGGCGCGCTGACCGCCTTCCGGCATCCGGAGGCACGCAACCCGCGGCGCGCGAACAGCAACAACCCGCTGCCGATGTCCTGCCAGTGTCCCCGGCGTATCCGCGTGGCCAGCCTGGTGATCGAGCTCGGCCCGATTATCTGCGGCGTGTGTGAGCAGCCCTTCGAGGTGGTGCTCTAGCCCGACCGCCGCCACGGCAGGCCCGCCCAGGCGCCTATCAGGTGAAGCGCCAGGCAGGCCAGGCCCGCGGCGATCAGCCCGATGATGCTGATGCCGCCGAGCGGCGTGAACGCGATCAGCGCCGCGATGGCGAATAGCACGACAGCCGCAATTCCGAACATCACAGCCTCCTCAGCAGTACCAGTTCTTTACTACCCTCACACTGGCATCAGGAACTTCCGGGGGCCAGCGTGAAGGTGGGCGAGGGGGAGGGCGGCGCCGTAGCCGTGCTGTCCGTGGGAGACGGGGACGGCGACGTCGCGGGCGAGCTCGCCGCCGTGCTGGCCGTGGGCGACGGGAGGAGCGTGGGGGAGCTCGTGGCGGGCGTGGGCGTGGGCGTGACCTCGACGGTGACCGTATCGGCAGGCGCCGGGCGCCGGGTGACGGCAGGAGGCGGCCTGACGATCTCGCTGACCGGCCGGCCAGCTACCGCCCACCAGCCGCCGAACAAGGCCATGGATACCGCGAGCGCCACCCCGGCGCCAGCCGCGGCGGGCTGCCACGTGAACCTGCGGCGGTGCTTGGAGTCCACGATGGCGGTGATGATCTGCGTCTCATGGGGCGTGAGCGGGCGCCCGCCCCGCTCGCGGACCGCCCTGGCTTTGGCGCGGGTGAGCGCGGTGGCACGGCGCACCCAGCGCTCGGCCCACCAGGAGCCGGTGCCGGTGATGAGAGCTCCAGCGGCCAGGCCGGTGTAGGTGCCCACGGAGCCGAGGTAGGAGCCTGCGATGGTGGCGGCGATAGTGCCAGCGATGCTGCCGAGGAGCGCAGGGATGTGACTGGAGAAGGTGGAGTCGGCCATAGAGACCTATGTTGCTCCACGATACGGACTGCTCCAGCAGGTGACCGCTCAGTCGATCCGGACCGGCCCGTGCTCAGTGACGACGAGCTGCGGGTCGTCGTGCACGCGCGAGAACAGCGTCCAGAGCTCGGGCTCCGGCGTCAGGTGAGAATCGCTGCCTGGGCCGATCATTACCTGGAATGAGCGCGTCATGCCCGGGTCGCCTGTCCACGCGGCGGTGGCCCACACCGTGCCCGCGATGGGCTTCTGGTTGCCGGGCAGGAAGACGGCCTCGACTACCTGCGTGTCCAGGACGACGTTCGCCGTCAGCGATGCCTGGATATAGATGCTGGAGACCTGCGAGAAGCTCTCGATCGTAAGCGGCTGCGCCACCTCAGTTACCTCCGTTTGATGCTGGGCTGCCCTGCCACGCAGGCTGCACCATTGTCCCTGTCCAGGCGCTACCGGGCTGCCCTGCCTGCCAGGGCGAGACCGGGCGCCCGGCCGTGAAGCCGCCGCCCGGCAGGCCGCCCGACCACAGTGAGACCGGGCGCCCACCGGCCGAGATGACGAGCGGCGGGATTACTACGGCAGCGCCCGCGAGGCGGGTTCTGGGCAGAGTGACGACGCCCAGGGAGGACCCTGTGGGGACGATGATTGCCGTCCCGGCCAGCCCTAGCCGGTGCAGGGAGACGGCGCCCGAGGCGGTCCCCGCAGAGATGACCGTGCCGGTCCCGGCCAGGCCCAGCCGGGGCAGGGCCATCGTGCCCGACGCCTTCTCCGTCACGGTGGCCGTCCCCGCGAGGCCCAGACTGCGTAGGGCGGTACTTCCTGCCGCCGTCTCCACTTCGGTCACGGTGGCGTGCAGGGCCAGGCGCTTCAGCGCTGCGCTGCCCGTGACCCGCTCGGTCTCTGTGACGGTGCCGGCCAGCTTGCCGCGGGGCAGCGTGAGCGATCCGGTAACCGTCCCGGGGGTGCTGACGGTAGCGGAACCGGACAGCGCCAGCCGTCGCAGGGCTGCCGAGCCCGTGCTCTTCTCGGTCTGCACCGCCGTGCCGGAGGCCGCCAGGCGCCGAAGCGCGAGGGCTCCCGAACTGGTCTCCGTCTCAGTGGCGGTCCCGGATGTCCCGAGCCGCCGCAGGGCCAGGCTGCCGGTGCTCTTCTCAGTCTCGGTCGCAGTTCCGGAGGCCGCGAGCCGTCGCAGCGCTACGGAGCCGGTGCTCTTCTCGGTCTCGGCGGCGGCTCCAGACGCCCCCAGGCGCCGCAGCGCCAGGCCGCCAGCGGCCACGATAGACGCGATGGTGGCTGTACCGCCCAGGGCCAGGCGGCGCAGCGCAAGGCTCCCGGAGCCTATCTCTGTCTCAGTGGCGGTTCCGGACGTTCCCAGCCGCCTCAGCGCAAGGCTCCCGGAGCCCGTCTCTGTCTCCGTGGCGGTCCCGGCTGCGGCCAGGCGCCGCAGGGCAGCGCTTCCGGAGCTTGTCTCCGTCTCAGCCGCCGTCCCGGAGGCGCCCAGCCGGGGCAGAGCGAGCGATCCAGTGCTGGTATTGCCGGCTGCGGCTGCGCCTTTGACCACGATGGACGAGCCCATCGGCGCCATCGTCCCGCTGGACGATGAGACAGCGAACGTGGCCGTCTCGGTGCCCGTCGCCGCGTTGCTGGACAGTGCCCGCGATGACACTCCCATGTCGGCTTCGGACGCGCCGGAGACACCGCTGCCGGTGCCGGCGACCCGCGTCATCGCTGGCGACGTGGGCGCCGTGTAACTGGTGAAGGAGCTGCTGTTGGTGCCGTTGTAGAGGGCGTGGAAGCACAGCAGCAGGTCATTTGATGAGACCGGGGTGATCGTCGGGGCCCGGCACGAGGGGAAGGTGACACCGGAGTTGAGGTCGGTGGCAGGCGTCACCCCGTCTTCCGGAGTCGTGTTGTCCGCGCCCTGCACAGCCACCATGACGGCGGCGAACCGGCCGCTGGTATGCGCGATCGCGAGCGTTGACGGGTCACCGGCCTGCATCACCCGCCGCAGCACGCCATGATGCCCTGACGTGGTAGCCGCGTTCGCAATCGCCGTGAACAGCGCCGTCCAGCCAGTCGGGGTGGTAACCGTCCCAACGGACGCCGCCAGCGCCCAGCCGATGTAAACAACATCCCCCGTGGCGAACCCAGCGGGCATGCTGACCGTGCTGGACGCTTCGGACGCGACGCTGGCGTAAGTGGCGGAGGAGCGGACTGTGGCGGTCACGGGTCACCTCCCTCCCGGAGGGAGGCGAGGGCTACGACCGGGGCTGGCTGATCGAGAAGGCCGAGCACGCCACCGTAGCGCCACCCGCGATCGTCAGCGAGTTGAGGTTGAGGTCGGCGCCGCTCGTGCCCACGCTGCCCGTGGCGACGTGCGTGGTGCCATCGGACTTCATCAGGGCGAAGTAGCCCGCCGTCCCTGCCACAGCAGCGGTGTCCGAGGTGATCGCGCCAGCCGTGGCGGTGATCACCCCGGCCGAGTCTGTGGCGGCGCCGAAAGAGGTGGCGTTGAGCGTCAGCCGCGCCAGCCGGGTGCCGGTGATCGTCCCGTCCAGGGCCGGCTGGGTGCCCGAGTAGATGTCGAGGAACCCGCTGTTCAGCAGGGTGGCGATGGCGGCGATCTCAGCGATGATCGCCGCGTTGCAGGCCGAGTCAAAGTGCGGGCTGTTCGCCATCGCCGTCCTCGCCGTCTCCGGCCGGGACTTCGGCGCCCGGGAGCGGCAGCGTGAGGCCGCCCGAGGCGGTGATCACCTGCGGCTGCTCTTGCGGCTGCGCCTCGTCGCCGGGGCTGTTCTCGGTCATCTGCTCTCCCTGGGCACAGCCGGGCCGGGCAGGCCGCTCCGCGTTCGTCCCGCTGATTGCGCCCCAGGACCCGCGTCGCGATGTTTCGCATCCACGGCCATCTGAGTCAGCGGAAACCGTGCTTTGCAGCCAGCCCGGCTCCGGGGCCAGCCTAGCGGCGTGACGGCATGACAGCAACAACAGCGGCCATCTCAAGGAGATTGCAGGCAACTACAGATAAGTGTAGATTTCTGCCGAGCGACGCACGTGATCCCGCTCCCCGCCCGGCGAAGGACGGTCTGACATGGCAGGACGGCAGTACACATCGGCAGACGGCCTGGTCGCACGTGCGGGGCGCGCGGCTGAGGACCCGCAGGAGATGACGCGGGACGCCACGCTGACCCGGCTGGCCCGCCATGTTGCCGAAGTCCTGAAGGAGAACCCTGAGCTGACCGCCGAGCAGGCGGCCAGAGGCGCACGCCTGCGGCTGAAGGCCGAGATGGCCGTGCTGGCGCGCAAGTCGGCCGCTAAGCGCCGCGGAGATGCCGTCGCCTGAGCGGAACAAGCAGAACAAGCAGAACACGGGAGCAGAGATATGGCGAAGTACCGGAAGAAGCCTGTTGTTGTTGAGGCGCAGCAGTTCACCGATGATGCCGCTGGCATTCTCCTGGCGCTGTGGTGCGGCGGCAAGTATTTCTCAGGCGCCACCAGCGACACGAGGTTTTCCCCGGTGATCTACATCGAGACGCTGGAGGGCCTGATGGAGGCCCGGCTGGGTGACTGGATCATCAAGGGCGTCCAGGGCGAGTTTTACCCGTGCAAGCCTGACATCTTCGAGGCTACCTACGAGCTCGTGGAGGAGTAGCGATGACCCTCGACGAGCTCGAAGCCCGTACCCGCAAGCACCTCACGCGCGTCGCCGCCTATGCCCGCGCGGACCGGGACCTGACCGTGGTCATGAACGAGGCGGCCGACGAGATCCTCGAAGGCGCCCTCTCCTACCACAGCAAGCTCATGCGCCGGAAGCAGAAGAAGCAGGCCAGGGCCACGGTTACGCCGATCCGGCCGGACGAGCCTGTTCATTTCAGCGCGAAGTGCTACCTGGACACCGATCACGAATGCCACGGCTCGCTCGCCTGCGACGGGACCTGCTGGGTGCCGAAGACGAGCACGATGCACGCGACGGGCGACGCCAGCAAGGTCACCTGCGGCGCCTGCCGCCGCTCGAAGGTCTGGAAGGCGGCGGCGTGAGCACGGCACACCTGATCATCGCCATTGTGTCGGCCGTTGCCTGCGTCGTGGTCCTGCTCGCTGTGGGACTGGTCATGCACGCGCAAGTCGAAGCCTGGAAGGAACGCCGTGGCTGACCTGGAACACGCAAGCGAGAACGACAGCGACCTGCACGGCGACCCTGACGCGGCTCACTGGGCCGAGCGGTTCGCGACCATGTTCGAGGTCAGGCGGCTCGCGGACATCGGCAACCGGGGCATTCATGAGCCGGTTGACACTGAGGGCCTGATGCTGACCTGGTTCGCGGCGGCGATCGAGACCGGCAAGATGGCCGCCAGGCCGCCGCTCCGGCATGGCGTCCGGCACTGGGCTGAGCTGTCCCTGAACGGCTCCTGGCACGCCCAGTGCTTCTGCGGCTGGGAGCTCATCAACCTGGACAAGGAAAGCGCCGACGCGGCCCTCCAGCAGCACATCGCCAGCAAGCTCTGGGGCCACATCAGCGGCGCCACAATGCACACCGTGCGCGCCTGGGGACACCTCCGGCCGGACCGCCGCGACTGGGCCGCGCAGTGCTCCTGCTCGGTTACCCGGGCCGGCTTCCGGCTGGAGACCGCCAACGCCGCTCTCCGCAGGCACTTCGAGGAGGAAAACGATCATGCTTAACTGGCTCTACAGCATCCCGTGGTGGGGCTTCTGCGTGGCTATCGCAGCCGGGCTCATGCTGGCCTTCTACGTCATCCCCCGGCTGCTCGGCGGGAGGGGCTGATGATCATCCTGGTCGCTGTAGCCAGTCTCGCCGTGATCGCTTACCTCGGGCTCCTGGCGCTCTTCGCGACTGAGGCACGCCGGAATCCGGTGGACGAGGAGGCGCTCGCTGAACTGCGGGCCCGGGTCTTCGGTGCGGCGGGGAGGGACTGATGGCCGCGGTCTATGAGCTGCTGCCCGGCGACGAGGTGACGCTGCCTGGATTTCCCCCGGCAGTGTTTATCGACAAGACGGTTCACCCGCTCTGGCGTCACATGATGCTCGTGATCTGGCAGCTAGACGACGGCTCGTGGTCGCTCGACACGCTCGCTATCGGGCAGGAGATCGGCCAGGTGACTCCCTCGGACCT
This sequence comes from uncultured Actinomycetota bacterium, assembly GCA_963720045.1. Taxonomy (GTDB): domain Bacteria; phylum Actinomycetota; class Thermoleophilia; order Gaiellales; family Gaiellaceae; genus PALSA-600. The sequence goes on from CAVREC010000009.1 coordinate 185,822, forward strand.
GGCGAGCCGGACGGAGCGCCTGCGCCGCGCGCTGACGGGACCTGGCGAGCACCGGCCGGAGCCTCACGCTATCGCCATGGCCGCGCACCCTAGCGGCCGGGAGATGGGCGCGTGGGAGTCGGCCTGCCGCTGCGGAATGACTTTCGTCAACCTGAGCGAAGACAACGCCAACAACGCTCTCCAGTCTCACATCGAGTACCCGAGGCAGGCATGACGCGCAAGGCGCCAAAGGGCACAGAGCCCGACTGGGACCTCTGGAAAGACGGCATGCTGCCGGTTATAGCAATCGACCCCGGGGAAGGCACGGGCATCGCCGTGCTCGCCGTGCCGGAGGAGAGCGTCTACGGCAGGGAGCCGCCCGGCATCGCGGTGGTGTGGAACGAGGAGATCGCCGGGCCGGAGAAGGACCAGGTGAAGAGGCTCGCCGCGCTCGCCGGGGGCGGCATCGGGCCCCGCTGGGGGAGCTACCTGCCGGACCCGCGCCCGTTCCCGGTCGTGATCGAGGACTTCAGCCTGCGGATCTTCACCCGCGGAGCCGAGCTGCTGTCGCCCGTGCGGATCACGGCGATGCTCGACTACGCCCTCGACGGCCTGGCGATCAAGGCGCAGCTCTTCCGCCAGCAGGCCGGCGACCCGCAGCGGATCATCTCCGACAACATGCTGAAGGAGTGGGATCTGTATGCCGAGGGCCAGAAGAACGCCCGGGTCGCCATGAAGCAGGCGGTGCATTTCCTCCGGCGCGCACGGCGCGACCGGGCGCTCCGCGAGATGGCCTGGGGGCGGCGTGGATGACGCGGCCCGGGCCAGGATCGAGGCGGCCTACCTGGACGGGGCCACGGTCGATGAGATCGCCGGAGATGCGGGGGTGAGTGCCGGTGACGCCGAGACTTACCTCCGCTGGTGGTGCGACAGGGGATGCCCCGGCGCGGATGTTTCCGGTGCCATCCCAAACCGGAAGGACTAACTCCGATGCCGGGTGAAGTCAGCCGCAATCATCCGCTGAGCGGCCTGGATGACGACGAGCGTGAAGAGTTTGAGGTTTGGCGGAAGTCTCGGGAGGCCATCGCCCGTGCACTGGCCGGCGTGGAGGATGACCCGGAAGCTGGGCACTACACCCTGGCCGATGATGTGCTACTGGCACTCATGACTGCTGATCTAGTCATCAAGCGGAGTACCGCTACCTGTGACAAGAGGCGGAAGTGAAGAAGCGAATCAAGATCTACTTCGAGCCACGGGACCTCTGGGTCGGCGTCTATCTTGCCCGGCCGCACGTTTTCATCTGCCCGCTGCCGTGCCTGGTGATCCGCTGGACGGGGAGGGTGCGGTGAGCGTTCAGGTCACCATCAACTTCAGCACTGGAGAGGTCCGCGTGGACGAGCCGGATACCGGAGACCGGCCGATCGAGTGCCTGCGGTGCCGATCGCAGTACCGGCAGGTCTATTCCGCCAGCGAGGCTGCGTTTATCTGTTTCGATCGTGACGTCTGCGACTCACGGGTATTCCTGAGGTCCCCGCAGGAGGCATGAAGGTTTAAGCTGGCCGCACAAAGTATTGAGGGGCCCTAGTTCGCAGCCAGGACCCCTCACAGAACGCGACCCGCCGAAAGGTGCACGCTTTGGCTACTCTACATGATCCCGCCGCAGGCGGCGCGGACGGCCGGGGATAGGCCGCCGTGGCTGCCGCAAGCCGTGTTCATGACTGGCTCAGGGCAGACGGATCAGTCGTCTTCCAGCATTACAAGAAGCGCGATGGTATCTGGGGCTACCGGCACCGGGTCAGTGGTGGGCATTGCGAAGAGCATCCTGACAGCAAAGTCCGCTCCGGATGGTGCTACAGGATGCCCGCGGAGGCGGCCGGTCTTCTCTGGGACATGCCAGCGCTGACTGCTGTGCTCGACAGCGGCGGGGACGTGCTCTGGGCGGCTGGCGAGAAAGACGCCATGGCGGTTACCACCTACCTGCGTGACGCTGGCGTACCGTCAGAGGCTGCGATCGGCACGAGCTTCTATCAGGGTGAGGGTCATCCGGTCACGGATGCCCAGCTCGCCCTGTTTAAAGACTTCGAGGGCCAGGTCATCCTCTACTTCGATCGTGACCTGCCTGGTCTGCGGGATGTTCTTATGCGCTTCCGCGCGCTCCGTGCGCGCAATGTGCGCGTAATCATCAAAGCGATCCCGGGTGACCTCGTGGCGGCTGAGGGCGAGCCCAACGACATCTCTGACTACCTGCTCGCGGGCGGCTCGCTGGCCGACTGCGAGCGTGTGCGGGCCCGGACCATCCGGGAGGTCATCGAAGAGCTGACCGGCCGCCCCGAGAGCGCAGGGCGGCGCGTGCCGCCCGGTGAGAACAACGGCGACACCGACGACGCGGCGGCGGCCGAGCAGCTCGCCTCGTTCGTTGCGGCGATGCGTGATGCCAACCCGGAGCTCCGGGGGAAGCGGTCAGGCGACCGGACTTACTACACGTGCCCTCTGGCTGAGGAACTCCATCAGCGAGGGGACGTCCGGCCGTCTTTCAACGTCCGGCCGGGCGAGCGCGGCGGCCTCGTGCTGGCCTGTAGCTGTCCTGGAGGAGCGGCCGGCGGCGAGGAGCACACAACTTGGGTGGAGCGCGTCCTCGACAAGCTGGGCCTCGACTGGGACGCCATCTCACCTCCGGCTGAGGTGACGGTCGGCAGCGAGTTCCCGCGCAACGACAAGGGCAACGCGCTGCTGCTCAAGAGCCTGCACGGCGACGACCTGGCATGGGTGCCGGAGAAGGCCGAGTGGTACGGCTGGGACGAGGAGAGCCGCCGCTGGACTTCCCGGCCGGATGTGACCGACGTCATGGTGGACGACATGATCGCGGCACGCAAGGCCGAGGCGAGGGCCATGCGTGACCCGAAGGCCAAGGGAGTCGCGCTGAGCTGGGCTGTTTCGTGCGGTAACGACGCCAAGATCCAGGCCATGCTCCGGCGCCTGGCACCTATGCCTGGCATGTCCCGGTCGGCCGCCAGCTTTGACGCCAACCCGGAAGTGATTCAGTTCACCAACGGCACGCTGGAGCTCGACGACAACGGGCTGGAGTTCCGGGAGACCGACAAGGCTGACTACTGCACGGCGGTGGTCCCCTCGGCCTACAAGCCGCAGGCGCGGTCCCGGCACTGGCAGCAGTTCCTGACACGCTTTGTCCCTGACAAAGCGTGCCGGGAATACCTCCAGGCGCTCTGCGGGTACTCGCTGCTCGGGGAGAACAACCAGCGCAAGCTCATCTTCGTGGTCGGCCCGACCAGCACCGGCAAGACGACCTTCATCAACGTCATCCAGGCGGCGCTGGGCAGCGCCCTGGCCGGGACGTTCCAGCTCTCCATGCTCCGCACCAAGCGCGATGACGCCCCGCGGCCGGACATCCTCAAGGCGATGACGCGGCGGGTGATCTTCGCCGAGGAAGCCTCCTCGGAGTGGAACCTGCACGCCGACAACATCAAGCAGCTCACCTCCCACGGCCGGATCGAGGCCCGTGGCATGCGTTCCAACATCTTTACTGAGCGCATCCCCGCCTTCACTCCGTGGATCGCAACCAACGAGCTGCCGGAGGTCCGGCACGCCGACTCAGCAACCAAGAAGCGGCTGATCGCCTTCCCGTTCCGCGAGCAGGTCACGCTCGACGACGACGACTCCGACTGGATCACCCGGCTGACCGAGCACGACCTCGAAGGCGTCCTTGCGTGGATGGTGGAAGGCTGGCGGCTGTACCGGGACCGCGGGATCGAGCAGATGCCTCAGCCTGTCGCAGAGGCCACGGAGGAGCTCCGGTCGTCCCTGTCGCCAGTTGACACCTTCCTGGCTGACATGACCGAAGAGACGCCCGGCAAAGGCATCTTCGGCGGTGAGCTGTACGAGCACTTCGAGCTCTGGTGGGAGAAGGAAGGTCACCGCAGGGGCGACATCCTGACGCGCTCAGCGTTCGGCCGTGCACTCACCGACCGGGGTTACCCGGCGAAGCACACGAACCGCGGATCGCTCCGGATGGGCCTGAAAATGCGCGAAGGCGCAAACTCCTGACCTGCGGCGACGTAGTGGCCTCGAAGGCCCATACCCGTCACTTATGCCGTCACTCCGGCTGTCAGTCTGCACGTTGCTGTACCTTCCTGCATGACTCTGCTGATTTCTAACCTCCTGTGGATGTTCCGGTCTGGAACCTAAAATAGTGATGGGTTGGTGATGGGTTAGTGACGACTTCTCATATAAACCCGTCACCTATATACATGCAGGCAGATGCACGAATGCGACCCATGAGTGACGGGAGTGATGGGTTTATGCGGGTTAGCGCTCGCGCGCGCGCGCGGCAGCGTGCGCGCGGGCGCTGCCGCGCTGCCGCATGATCGCGCGGACCTTAACATTTCACAAACCCGTCACCAAGATCTTTTGGCACCCCCTCCTCGCAGCCCGGAAACCGCACCGGCTTCTGGGGCGCGGAAGATTCCAGAAGCCAGAAAACTGCACTCTCGTGCAGTGCAGGAGAACCGGCGCGAACTCCTGACAACTCCAGGCGCCCGGGGGTACCGTGCATGCGTCAGGCTCCCCAGGACCCCGGGATGGCTGGGCAGGGAGCAAGCTCCGTGAAAAGGATCTTCATGCTGTCGAGCGGGCTGGGAATGATCATCATCGGAATCGTTGGCATCGCCGGTATCGCCGGGATCGTGGGCCTCGGCCTGCTGTTGCTCAGGCATGCCGCGGGGGCCGGTTTCGCGGAGGACTTCGCCAGGGCCGAGATCCGGGCCCGGGGCCGCGCCGAGGCGCTCCCGGCCCTGCACGGCTGGGACGAGCCGATGGCCGAGCTGACCGATCCGGGCCTGCACTGGGCGCCCGTGACTACCGAGCTCGATCCCTTCGCGGACGAGCCCGTGCAGCTCGCCCCGGCAGCGGTGCACCCTGCCGAGCACGACACCGCGGCGATCCCGGTGATCACCGACGCCGGACCGCCGCGCGAGCTGGCGGCGAAGCTCGTCTTGGCGCTGCCCGGCGAGCGGCGTGAGGTCCGTGAGGGCCGCGGGCAGGCCGGTGACTGGCTGACGGCCCGCTACGACGTGGCGATGGCCGAGGTCCGTGACAGCTTTGAGGGCATCTGGGCCGCGTATGTTGGCGATGGGCACGTGCCTGCGCTAGGGTGACGCGCGAGCCTGAAGTGACCGCTGCGACTGGAGGGCCGGATGCCGACACCGACCGCGCTGACGGTTGTGAAGCTCAGCCGCGTCGCGACGGCCGATCCCGCGGGAACCGCCGCCGACGTCACCAACGGCAACTCCGTGGCCAACACGGGCGGGACGATCATCCGGGTCAAGAACTCCGGCGCCAGCACGTACAACGTGACGTTCGTGACTCCGGGAAGCGTGGACGGCCTGGCGATCGGCGACGACGGCCCGCACACCGTCGCGGCCGGGGCAGTCGCGTGGTACTCCGGTTACGACACCGGCACCTTTGGCGCCCGGATGAAGATCCAGTGTGACAACGCCGCCCTGCTGCTGACCGCGTTCGAGCCCGGCTGATGGCCTACGACGTCGCAACGCTGCTGCCTGCGGGCACTGGCTCGGGCGTAACCGGTGTCACGCTGGACGCAGGCGATCTCGTCGAGGAAGCAACGTTCCAGCTCGTTGTCCCGGCGACGACCACGGCGATGTCGCTGACCCTCCAGGGATCGCTCGACGGCGTGAACTGGGCGGTGCTCCCGCTGAACAAAGTCGATCCCGTGAGCGGCGCGAAGACCGCGCTGACGCAGCCTTTCGGCACCGTCAACACCGGGGCCGCCGTCGAGGATTTCGTGCTCGACGGCACCAGCGGCGCCTGGCGGTACTTCCGGGCGGTGACCGGCACGATCACCGGGGCGACGGTCGGGGTGACAGTCGGCTTCGAGCGGGGCTGACATGGCCGGTCCCGGTTCCTGGCGCACGGCTCCGCTCCCGCCTAACTGGGAGACGCAGATCCGCCCGCGCATCCTCGCCAGGGACAGCGGGATATGCCTGTGGGGCCTGGTGCCCGGCGAGGCTGATCCCGGGTACCTCTGTCCCGCACCGGCCACGGACGTCGATCACATTGTCCGCGGCGGCGGCCATCACGACGCGAATCTTCGCTCGCTGTGCGCGCAGCATCACCGGGTGAAGTCTTCGCGTGAGGGCGGCATGGCGGCCGGGGTGGCGAGGCAAGCCCAGGCTGCGGCGAAGCTCCGCCCGGCTGAGCCGCATCCTGGGCTGAAGGCGGCGGTCTGATGGCCTTCGGCGACAAGTACGACCAGGGCGGCGTCCTGCCGGAGCCGGACGTGCACGTCTACGCGCCCATCGTCGATGACCGCGAGCGGGAGATCCACAACCGCTTCACGTACCATGCGCCTACCGACAGCCAGGCAGGCCGTTACCAGCGCATCCGTTATGAGGCAGGCCAGCTCGCGCGGACGTTTGCCAGCTTGTGCCCCGCCTGCCCCGAGCTGGACCGGGCGATCGACAAGATCGACGAGGCGGTCATGCTCGCGAACGCGGCCATCGCGAGGCACAGCCGATGATCTGGCACTGGCTGTACGTCCACTTCGGGCTGAGCTCGGCGAACAGCCCGTGGTATCTCGGCTGGTCGGGGGGCCGTTCGGTTACCTGTTCCTCGGGCTGAGCATCATCTGGCACGGGATCGTCTCCTACCGGGGGCACAAGAACTGCGAGGTGCACCGCTGCTGGCGTCTCGGCAGGCATGAGACGGCGGCGGGGCACGCGGTCTGCCGGAAGCATCACCCGGATGAAGCGCTCACGGCAGAGACCATCCTGGCCGAGCACGGGGCTGCGGTGGCTGAGCAGGCCGTGGTGATAGCGGCGGCATCGGCAGCGGTTGAGCCGAAGGTCACCGCCCCGGCCGGCCCGCTGCCGCGCAGAAGGGTGGCGAAGACCTGATGGCGGGCCCGGAGCTGAACAAGCCGACCGCGACGCCCGGCTGCTCGTGAACGCCGTGCTCGACCTGGCCGAGAAGCTCGTGCCGTGGATCGCCACTGGCAGGCGGGAGACCTACGAGTGAAGATCGATGTGCCGGTCCGGATCGAGGTCGATCCCGCCGAAGTCGAGGGCGGGACGGAGCGGATCGAGGAGTGCGTGATCTGCCTGGCGCTGGTCCGGCGCCCGAGGCTGGCTGAGCACATGAACCGGGCACATCCCGTGCGGGAGTTTGCGTGATCAGGGCGCTCGGCCGCGACTGGAGCTCGTTCCAGCGGCCGGTCACGCGGGCGGCTTCACCGGGCTGTCGTTCGGCATCGTGCGCGTGTCCGACTGGGCCTCCGGCATGGGCACCGACCGGCTGTTCCCGTTCGGCTGGGCCCAGCTCGGGGCAGCGGGACTCGTCCGCGGCGCGTACTGGTACCTGATGCTCGCGCCTGGCTCTCCCTCGCCGGAGGCGCAGGCGCAGGCGTTCGTGCACGAGGTCAAGGCTGCCGGGCTGACCGCGGTGGACCTGCTGGTCTGCGACAGCGAGGAAGAGCATCCCGGGCTGGACGAGGGGACGCTGGCGTTCTGCGCCGAGGTCATGAGGCTGACCGGGCACCGGCCGGAGATGATCCCGGTGTACTCGAACCTGTCGGTCGGCAGCCACCTCGTGAAGACCTCGCGGCAGTTTCCCTCGTTCTGGGTCGCCTGGCCGAATGCGACTCCTCCGGAGCCCGCACAATGGGCACCGGCCACGTGGGGAGACTGGCTGATCTGGCAGAACGGGATCACGCGGCAGCCCAGCACGGGTGAGCAGGTGGACGCCGATCAGTTCAATGGGACCGCGGCGCAGCTTCGTGCATTCGTCACCGGGGCGGCGGCCGGTCCCGTCGCTGCAATCGCAGACCAGGAGGACCCGATGCTGCTCAGCAAGGGCGCGGGCGCGACGACGCCGGTGGCGCTGCCCAACGGCGCGACGAAGATCAGGCTGTTCGCGAACAACAGCGCCGAGGTCCGCGTGGACCGGCGCGATGGCGCACGACCGCCGATCTCCAGCTCGGCTACGACAGTGCGCACGTGGTCGATGTCAGCGGGGTTCACGCCATCGTCGTGCACCGCGTCAACGCTGGCGACGGGGACGTGTCGCTGGTGGTGGCGGGATGACCGGCTTCGGCAACAGCGGCGGCGACTGGAAGAGCGGGCCCCCGGTTATCTGGATGCCGCCCCGGCAGGGCAGCCTCCTGCCACCGCGGGTTAGCTGATACGCTGCGCTTGCGTGGCTCCTGGCGCGGGAAACGCCGGGATCTGCGTGTGAGTCAGCCGTTCTTCTCCGTTCGGCTGGTTCTCTGCCGGGCGGGCCGCCTCTACGGGGGCGGCCCGTCTTTTGTCTTCAGGAGGGCCCCCTCCGGCCTTCACAACATTTTCGCCGCTAGAAAACGGCTTCCCAGGATTCTCCCGGAGGCCTTGGGGGCCCCCGGGGAGGGCCAACTTCACAACATTTCCGCAGCCAGGAAACGGTTTTCCGAAATTCTCTGCGAGGCCCTTACGGGGCACTTTCTGGCACGTACGTGCCGGCGGGCACCGGCGTATTCCCTAGCTTGTGATAGGAAATCCCATAGCGACGGATGGGCCGATCGGGGGCGGTACGGCTCTGTGAGCCTCGGAGACGGCCGGGGCTCATCCGTGCCCGCGGCCGGGTGCGTTCGTGCGGGCTGGTGGCGGGCGCGGCGTGAGCGGGCATCCTGATGCCGTTCCCCCGTGGCCCGGGCGGCGTGGCACAGCAGGCGCGCGGCGTGGCTGCCGCGGGCAACCCTATTCCCGGTATTGCCGGACATACCGGACGGACCGGACAAAGGGGACGAAAGGGCGTCTCGCCAAGAACGGGATGAAAGGGACGGAACCGGGCGAAACGGACATCCTGCCGGAACCTGCGGAACCTGCTGGAGCTGGCCGGAGCTGGCCGGAACCTGCCAGGCTCCAGACACTGAAAACGGGCCGGACAGAGACTCTGGTCTCTGCCAGGCCGCTGCCTGCCGTGCTCGTCGTCATCTCCGACATCGCCCCGTTGTATATCAGCTCCGATTCCTCGGCGAGCCAGGGGATCTCGATGGTTTCATCTCCATCCTCAATCTGGCGGAGAAGTCGATCACACTCTGGAAGTCTCCCGCGTGTTCCAGGTAGCGCGCGACAGCATCGCGGGTAATGCTGCCGTCTCCGACTGCCGGACGGTCTCGACTGCGTAGCTGTCGAGTTCGTAGGACGTGGCTGCCGTGGTGCGTGGCATCCATCTCGACCGATCACCTGGACGATTGACTTACGAACTGTGTAGCGCATGCCGTCTCTCCGTTCTCTGCCGTACGGCGCCGTGCGGCACCGTTCGCGTCTCTGCCTAGCGCGCGCTCGGCCGGCCAGCTCTCCGGTCGTGCGAGAGCTGGCCGACTATGCGGCTTCGGTCGTGCTGTCTTGGGCCGTATCCTCCGGGACGTCCCGGAACGTCCGGAACATGGGCCGGAGGTATGGTCACGTGCCGCGCGACATCGGCCAGGCGGTGACCCTGGAGCGTTCCGGCATCGGTCCGGACCTGCGCGGAGTGATGCCGCGGGAGGTCAGGAGTGCTGACATCTCCCGCGGCGCCGCGGTCCGGTCTCCCCACAGAGCAGGCCACGGAGTCCCCTGCAGTGTCCAGAG
>CAVREC010000010.1:0-369766 GCA_963720045.1 uncultured Actinomycetota bacterium
CAGAACTGCGTAGACGCCGAAAAGGAACACCGAGCCGGTGACGCTTTCATCCTCCGTCTCCACTGACCGGCCGTCCTGGGCCTTGCGGCCTTCCACGATCGATCTCTGGAGGCGGAATCGACTTACTCGCGCCCCGTGCTCGGTGAGAGCCGCAATCTACGTGACCGATGCACCGCCGCAAGGGCACCAGACAAGCGAAATGCCGCAACCAGCATGAACTTTCTCGGGGTCGCCGTCGTGGCAGACACGTCAGACTTCAGACTCGATCGGCGCCTGCGAGGGCCGAGCATCGGCCGGCGCGCAAGCGCCCAGAAGGGAGCGGAGAAGCACTATGGCCACGATCCACGTCCACCGGACGACCACCTTGACGCCCGAGCAGTTCATCACCGGGCTCACCGACTTCGGGCCCGGCCGCGCCGACCTCTTCCCGAACAGCGTCGATAGCTACCTCGAGGTGCACGACCAGGGCCCCGGTCAGGCCGACGTAACCGAGGGCTCGAGCGGCATCTGGGAACGCCTGCACTACGACTGGTCCGATCCAACCCGCGCCGTGCTCACGACCACCGACTCGAACGTGTGGGGAGGCAACTCGGGTCATACCTACACCTTCACGCAGTCGCCCGACGGGACGACCGACATCCATGCCGCCGTCGTCCGCAAGGGCAAGAACTTCAAGGGACGGGCGCTCGAGATCGCGGTCGGGATCATCGGTAAGCCCATGTTGGGCAAGCAGTTGGGCAAGACCATCAAGGTAATCGAAGCCCGCAACGAAGCGCAGAGGCCGGCTTAGCCGACGTAGCGACGCCGTGATCAGCTGGGACGAGGGCACCCCGGCACCCCTGGGCTTGCAGCCGAGTCGACGCGTTAGCCTCCTGTCGTGAGCGAGCAGCTTGACGATCGTGGGCATGCGGTGAGGCCGCTCGAGTTGTTCTTCGATCTCGTGTTCGTGTTTGGGTTCACGCAAGTCACCACGGTGCTTTCGCGCAATCCGACCTGGAGCGGCCTCGGGCACGGGCTCCTGATTCTCGCGACCCTCTGGTGGGCATGGACCGCCTACGCCTGGTTGACCAACACGGTCGATCCCGATGTCGGCGCGGTCTGGGCGGCGATGCTGGTTGCGATGGGGGCGATGTTCGTCGCGGCGCTGGCGGTGCCCGACGCGTTCGGGCGTCACGGCGTCGTTTTCGGGATCGCTTTCCTGATCGTCAACGTCATGCATGTGACGCTTTACGCACTCGTGGCACGGGGCGACCGGAATCTGTTGGCGGCGATCTTCCGATACGCGCCCGGGGCACTCTCGGGCGCGGCGCTGATCCTGGCGGCGGGATTCGTCCACGGCGGGCTCAGGCCCATCCTCTGGCTGGCCGCCCTCGTCCTCGGCCTCTTCGGGCCGCTCCTCGGCGGCGCGAGCGGCTGGAACATTCGACCGGCGCATTTCGTCGAGCGTCACGGCCTGATCGTGATCATCGCCATCGGCGAGGCCCTGATCGCAATCGGCCTCGGGGAACGGCTCAGCGGACTCAGCACCGGCGTGATCGTCGCGGCCGTGCTCGGGTTCGTGGTCGCGGCAGCGTTTTGGCTGGCCTACTTCGACTACTTCCCAGTCCGGGCAGAGCACCTGCTCACCGGCCGAAACGGTCCGGAGCGCACCGCCCTCGCACGCGACGTCTACAGCTACCTCCATCTGCCGATGGTGGCGGGCATCGTGCTCTTCGCGTTTGCAATGAAGTCGACGCTCGCGCACGTTGACAAGGAACTCGGCACGATCTCGGCGGTCGCCCTCTGCGTCGGGCCCGCGCTCTACCTGTTCGCCTTCGTCGCGATCCGCATCCGGGTAACGCGCACGCTCGGGCGTGGCCGTCTAATAGCTGCGATCGCCTGCGCCCTGCTGTTACCTGTTGCCCTCGTCGTGCCCGCACTGGTCGCGCTCACCCTCGTGACCGCCGTCTGGGTCGGGCTCCACACCTACGAGCTCATCTGGTGGCGCGAGGCACGCGCCAAGACACGCGCCGAGGCTCTGCCGGCCCGCTGACCAGATCAGCGTCGCGGCTGAATGCCAACGCCCGCGGACCTGGCGGGACCCGCTCCCTTGAGGTCGGTTCGGCGTGACCTCGTGCCGAGAATACGTCCTCGTGTCGAGACGTTTGAGTAGTCAAGTAACCAACGAGGAGGAGTGAGTACGTCAATGTCTACGCTCGAATTCGGTCTCGACACCTTCCTGCCGATCACGGTCGACCAGTCCGGCCGCTCGGTCAGCGGCGACGAGGTGATCCGCAACGCCGTCGAAGAGGCCGTGCTGGCCGAGGCGGTCGGGATCGATTCCTTCAACATCGGCGAGCACTACCGCACCGAGTTCATGGACTCGGCGGCCCCGGTCGTGCTCGCCGCGATCGCCGGCCGCACCGAGCGGATCCGGCTCGGCACCGCCGTCACGGTGCTGAGCACGCAGGACCCGGTGCGCCTCTACACCGACTTCGCCACCCTCGATGCCGTCTCGAACGGCCGAGCGCAGCTGATCGTCGGCCGCGGCTCGCTGACCGAGTCGTTTCCGCTCTTCGGATTCGACCTCGCGGACTACGAGCAGTTGTTCGAGGAGAAGCTCGACCTGCTGGTGCGGCTGCTTCGCGAGCAGCCCGTGACCTGGTCGGGAAAGTTCCGGTCGGCGCTCGAGGACCAGTTCGTGAGCCCGCCGATCCCCGCGGGACACGTACCGACATGGGTCGGCGTCGGCGGCAGCCCCCAGTCGGTCGTGCGCGCCGCGCGCTTCGGCCTGCCGCTCATGCTGGCGGTCATCGGCGGGAACCCCGATCGGTTCGCGCCCTACGTCGAGCTCTACAAGCGCGCGCTCGAGCAGCACGGACAGCCGCAGCTGCCGGTCGGCCTGCACACGCTCGGGTTCGTCGGCCCCACGGACGACGAGGCCGTCGAGGTGCAGTGGCCCTACTACAAGGAACAGTTCGAGTGGGCGGCCCGCGAGCGCGGCTGGCAGCCCCCGAGCTACGAGCAGTTCCTGGCCGAGGTCGACCACGGCTCGATGTACGTCGGCTCGCCCGACACCGTCGCCAACCGGATCGCCAGCGTCGTGCGCACGCTCAGCCTCAACCGCTTCGACCTGCACTACGCGATCGGACGCGTACCCCACGACCAGCGCATGGCCATGATCGAGCTCTTCGGCCGCGAAGTCATCCCCCGCGTCCGCGACCTCGTTGCGGCAGCTCCCGAAACGGACGCCGCTCGAGCAGCCGGCGTCGGGAGCTGACGATGGCCGTCGCCTTCGCGGAACACCCGGCCGCCGAAAGCGCCACCGAACTCGAGGATCTGCGCCTCGGGATCGTCGGCGCGGGCAAGTTCGGCACCACCGTCGCCCGCGCCGCCGTCGCGGCCGGCTACGACGTCGCCATCTCGGGATCCGGCCCGGCCGACGAAATCGCGCTCACCATCGAGGTGCTCGCCCCCGGCGCCCGCGCAGCGACGACCGCGGAGGTCGTACGCCACGCAGACATCATCGTCCTGGCCGTCCCCACACACCGCTTCCGCGAACTCGCACCCGACCTCTTCGCCAACAAGATCCTCATCGACGCCATGAACTACTGGCAGCCCGTCGACGGCGACGACCCGGAACTGACCACCGCGTCGAACGGCACCAGTACCGTCGTACAGGAGCGCTTCCACGACGCGCGAGTCGTGAAGAGCCTCAACCAACTCGGCTACCACCAACTCGAGGACAACCGGCGCACCAAAGGAGCACCCGACCGCATCGCGCTCGGCGCGGCCGGTGACGACCCCGAGGCCGTGACAAGGGTCATGCGGCTCATCGACCGCCTCGGCTTCGACCCAGTCGACGCCGGACCGCTCACGAACGGCGCCGCCCTCGAGCCCGACGGCTCACCCATCGCCATCACCTACACAGCCCAACAGCTCTCGAAGCTCGTGGCCCGCTGAGCAGGCAGGCGGGCGCCAGCATCATGGCGCGCCGGTACTCGTGCCGCCACACTCACCGCCGTACGCCTCGATCTAGATGGCGACGTCCCAGGTAAGCACTGGCTAGAGGCGCCCGCGAAACGAAGGCGTTCGCGAGTCTCCTTGTTTGACCGATGACTTCGGACGCGCTGGGCTGTCCTAGGAGCATGACGACAGAGGGAGGATCAATGAGCAAGCTGAAGCTGAACATCACGATGTCGATCGACGGCTTCGTCGCCGGCCCGGACCAGTCGCCGGAGCATCCGCTCGGGGTCGGCGGCGAGAAGCTCCACGGCTGGCTCTATCCGCTCAAGGCGTTCCGCGGAAGTCACGGCGAGGAAGGCGGCGAGATCAACGCAAGCACGCCGTTCGCCGAGGACATCCTCGGCGGCGCCGGCGCGATCATCATGGGCCGGAATATGTTCGGCGGCGGCCCGGGACCGTGGGACGAGTCGTGGAAGGGCTGGTGGGGAGACAATCCGCCCTTCCACCATCCCGTCTTCGTCCTCACTCACCATCAGCGCCAGCCAGTGGAGATGCAAGGCGGGACGACATTCCACTTCGTTACCGACGGAATCGAGTCGGCGCTCGAACAGGCACGCACGGCAGCTGGAGAGAAGGAGGTGTCTCTCGGGGGCGGGGCAACCGTCGCGCAGCAATACCTCGCAGCGGGTCTGCTCGACGAGATCGTTGTCTCGATCGTTCCCATCCTGCTCGGAGGCGGCGCCCGGCTGTTCGAAAACCTCGGAGACGCGAAACTCGCGCAGATCGAGTCGGTCGAGGCGCCCGGGGTGACTCACATCAGATACGCCCGCGCGTAGTCCTCAGCTCAAAGCGAGGGCGCCCGCGCGGAGTGCATGCACGCCTCCCAGCTTCGCCCGCCGAGGACACCAGCAGCCAACAAGGTGATCGCCGGTCAACCTTTCCCGGTCGACGCCCTCTCGAGACTGAGAGGTGGTCAGCTCCGCATGTGAAGGCTTCTGCGGATGCGATTGGGGCGTATAGGCAGGACTTCCGACTCCACTCCGTATTCGGTGACGATCACCGCGTCGCCAAACCAAAAAGCAGAGGATTGAGCTGCTGAGGTTGCCGCGGAAGAACGAGCCAACGAGCCTACGATCGACCGAACACGGCCGGGGGTTCACCGACCAAGGCATGGCGCACCGCGGCAATCTCGACGCCCAGACGGAGAGGAACACCACATGACCACACCTGATCGAGAGAGTCTCGCCAGCGGACTCGTCCACATCGGAGAACAAGCGGTCGCAAAGAGCAACGACCGCTTGTTCTACGACTACTTCACCGAGGACTACGTCCTCCACAGCCCGGCCGGCGAGTTCAGCCGCGAAGAGATCCGCGCCTACTTCGCCGCTCTTCGCGACAGTTTCACGGACTTCACGATCAGCCGCGCGCAGATCCTCGTCGACGAAAACTTCGTCACCGCGCGCACCGTGATGACCGGCCGCTTCGACAAGGCATTCGTATACACGCCCATCGGCACCGTCGAGCCGAATCACCAACACGCTCAATGGGAACTGATCAACATCTTCCGCTACACCGACGAAGGCCGCCTCATCGAGGAATGGGTCCAGACAGACACCTACGACTTCCTACGCCAACTGGGCGCAGTCGGGAACTGACGGTACGGGCATGTCGCTTTATGAGAACGCAGCCGATCGCTAGGTTGCGATGCTTTCAACGACACGCTCGGTTTCACGGTCGAGCTCGAGCGACTCACCCGCCAGATCAACGGCGAGACAGAGGAAATGTCGCTCAGGGCCACGACCATCTACCGTCGAGAGGACGACGCCTGGCGAGTAATCCACCGTCACGGCGACAGCCGTCATGACCATCGAAATCGACCCAGAAGGCAGACGCTGAGTCCCGGCGGCGTCGCCTGGCTGGAACAGCCGACCTCCGACTCCTCCCATCAGGGAAACGTCTTCGGCGTGCGACCCCTCGCCGCGCCCACCGCTCAAGCCGGTTGTTGTAGGCCTCCGAGCACGATGTCGTAGATTCGTTGTGCCTGTGCGCTCCAATCGCCGGCTGGGTCGAGCTGCCAGAGGCCGGCAAGCGCCAGGATCACGTCTTCGGCGTCGAGGTTCGGACGGAGCGTTCCCGCAGCGATGTTCGCCTGGAGCAGACGGTCGAGTGCAGCGACGATCGCGGTGTATGTCTCGGAGGAGGAGAGCTCGCTTCCCGGGGTGCCCGCCTTACGCAGGGCGTCTGCGAGGCCGTGCTTGGTGACCGCGTAACGGGCCAGCCGAGCGACCCACCCAGCGAGGGCATCGAGCGGCGCCTGCTCGCGTAGGAGCACGTCGGCGGCGTCGACCACCTGGCCGACCTCGTGCTCGTAGGTGGCGAGCACGAGATCCTCCCGGGTCGGGAAGTGCCGGTACAGGGTCGCGTTCGCGACACCCGCACGCCGTGCGATCGCGTTCAACGATGCGTCTGATGTCTCGGTCAGAGCCTCGAGTGCCGCCGCCAGAATCGCGTCGCGATTGCGGCGAGCGTCGCTACGTCCACGGTGGGACTCGGTCATGGACGAAGCAAACAGCAAACGGGGAGTTCCCCGCGTATAGTTGGCAACCCATCCGGGGAACTCCCCGTTTGGCCATTCACGTCCCGAAAGACCGCGGACACAGGAGAGATGATGATCCACACGGAGATATCGCCGAGCGAGCAAGCGGACCGAGTAGCGATCCGGGAGCTTTTCGATGCCTATGCCCACTGCGCCGATACCCGAGATGCCGAAGGGCAGAAAGCCCTCTTCACCAACGACACGAAGTTCTCCGTGTTCATGGACGGTGCGGGGAGCGAGCCGAGCTATGTGCTCGAAGGCCGTGACGCCCTGTCGCCGGTGTTTGCCGACCTGAACCGGTACGAGGTGACGATGCACTTCAACGGGCAGAGCACCGTCAGCTTGGACAGCAGCACTGCGACAGGTGACAGCTACACCATCGCGCACCATGTGTTCACCGAGGACGGTGTCCGCAAGATGATGGTCGCGTGGCTGCGCTACCTCGACACGTTCACGAAGCTCGACGAGGCCTGGTTGATCGCAGAGCGCAGCATCATCCTCGAATGGAGCGAGACGCGGCCGCTGGGCACACCGACAACGGGCTAACGCGCACGTGCTACAGAACGGAATCAGCGGCTCCGGCCCCCGGCGCGAACGATCCATCGAGTCGTCGGCGAAGCGGGAATGAGGTCAACATTGACGCCGCGTCACTTCCGGTCTCGCACTCCTGGTTCGACCGAACACTGTGGCAAGGCTCGATCGAGCGGATCGTTGCGCGTCAGAGCAAGAAAAAAGCCCCTTGTGCGGGGCTTTTCTATGGGCGATACTGGGCTCGAACCAGTGACCCCCAGCTTGTCGATTCGGGGCGACCGTTCGCGCCCGTTCGCTCAGGTGCGCCCAAACCCCATGGTTGAGCGAATCCCGTCCAGCGACCGAACGCCTGACCGAACGCGAACGAACGCTGATCCTTGCCATTCTTGCCACGCAGCACCAGCCCTCGCGGTTGGTGCTCGTTCAGAGATACGCAGTCGACTCGGGTGAGCCTTATCGCGCCCGACGTCCATACGCCGAGAGTAACGAAGGGAACGGCCGTCAAAGCGCCTGCACGGTGGGACGCATGAGTATCTCGTTGAGCGCAACGTTCCGCGATCGGCTCACGACGGATGCGCGACGGCTCTCCAAACCCTCCTGCTGTTCTGCGCTGCGTTCAAGGGCGAAGACGTGTTCAGCTACGCGCCCCATGCCCTCGGCCAAGGCATCAAGAAGCTGGGGCGGACAAAGTGCGGCGAGTTTTGGTGCGGCACGCGGATGCATCAGCCCTCACTGTCGCACGGCGCCGGGCGTAGCGTTGGCTCCGATGCTCAGCGGTTTGAGAAGCTCTCCCAGGTGAGCGCCCGAGCCGCGGCAACCATGTAGATCAGCTCTGCTGGAGTCTGGCTGGTGTCTTCGTAACGCGCTTCGATCGCAACGAAGCAACCGGGGTGCGCCTGAGCGGTTTGCTCGAGCCGGCGCCATGCCCCGCTTAGATTCAGGCGCGCGCTTTGTGGGATGAGGTTGATGTCGGTGCCACCGCCGATCGAGTGAGCGACGAGATGACCGCGTACGAGCCCCGGCGCGTTCGGCGGCAAAGGGAAGCCGCGCATCCGGGGGCCTGGACGTGGTGCACCGGTCGGCGAACTCTCGCCGTACACGCCGACCACACGAGCGAGAGTCAGATCGAAGAGATAGGTGAATTTCGCCTGGTCAACTTCGACGAGCGCGGGATCGTGGCCCGGCAGTGCCTGCGCTCGGTAAGCCGCCGCCCATTCATCGCTCAACCTTTCCCGGAGCTTTGCCTTGTCGAGCCACCCTTCGTCGAACAAGGTCTTGATGATCCCGTAGCGGGGTGACGGCTCGTCACGTCGAACATCTTCACGCGTATCCCGCCGCAGTAGGCGAGATTCGCTCGTCGCGCAGGGTTGGGAATTCGCCGAACTCGACCTGCTTTTCAGGCCAGGCCGGCTCGCAATGCAAGCCAAGAAAGCGCATTAGTTGGGATACCAGCCTGAAAGCTGTAGCCAACAGCCCCTTGGTTGTCCGGGTGGCGCGTTCGGCCGTGACAGTGAGAGCCGAACAACGGTTCCGGCCGGGATCGATTCAACGGATTCCGCAAGGCCGACGTACGGCATGCGGCGAAGCTGACCCTCACCATCCCAGCGGTACTTGACTTTCTGGTCGAAGGTGAACCTCGTGAGAGGGCCATCGATAAGCCAATACCCGGTGCTTCGCGTCGGGAATGGGCCTTCGGCGGGCACATACGCCGACCCCGCGGCGGTAAAGCGGAGGCCACCCTCGAAGATTTCCGCGACGGTGTGCCACACATCGTCGCGTTCGCGAATAAGCTGAGCTAGTTCGCGTTCGCCTCGATGGTCGACGCGCCGAGCTGAGCCTGCCGTGACGAGCACGTCTTCGATGTGTGGTGGCCTGATGTTCGATCGATCGCGGTAGTCGAGCTCGAGGACGTCGCCGATTTCGAGGAGGGTGTCTTGAGGGAGGTAGGTCTCGTCGTGCTTGAACAGCCGGAGGCTCCTGAAGTCGTCTAGATCGTGCGCTCCCACGCACACACCCTGGCCGAGCCGTGTCTTCGAGACGATGACGACTCTCACGGGACGAGATGCTCGATCGGAATTCCATCTCGTGCGAGGCGTTCCGCTACGAGAGAACGGTGGCAGGCTGTGGGAAGGCGCTCGACGCAGAAAAGTGCTGGCGCGGCAGCAGCCTCGGTGATCTGCTCGAGCGCCGCGACAGCAGCGGGTTCGGCGAGCAAGGATCGGTAGGCCAAGACAAAACGTTCGTCGAGTTCGGAGCGTCCGCGCTTGGCGACGCCTATATGAGAATCGGCACGGTGTTGAAGCGAGCGGATTTCGGCTGTCGGTGCAAGCTCGGGAAAGTGCTGGTAGTCGATACCGAACTCCACGAGCCGCGCCTGTAACCGCTTCGAGTTGGCGAACGCATAGTCCGGACCACGAAGCCCACGACGCGCGCGCAGGTCGCAGAAGAGATCGACTTCTGCGCTTGTCAGTGCGGAGAAGAACGTTTCTGCGGTGAAACCGTAGACGCCGATCGTGATGACGCGTTGCGGCGTCATAGGCGAACGTCAGGCAGCGCGATAGGAGCGACGAGAGCGTCCAAGGCCCTCGCCGATAAGGCTGAGCTGCGGCCCCCGAAGATCCGCTGCGATCGCGCCGTGCTCGACAAGCTCTCCGCGCTCATCAATATGCTGAACGTGGACTCCTCGCTCGACCAGCATCTCCGCAAGGAGCTTCGTTCGATGGCAGTCGGCTGGCCGTGCCTCGCTGCACATGAGTGCGAGGCGATGCCCTTGACCCACGGCTGAGCAAACGCGCTCGATTCCCACTTCGAAGACGGAAATCGTCCGGCATCTTGCGTAATCGACGTGTCCATCGTCGTCGTAACAAGACGGATCATCCGGGCGCCCACCCAAGACGTCTCCGAGGAAGACGTATCGGATGCCGGCCGCGCGAAGCGACCCTTCGAGCGGTGCCTTCGAAAAGCCCGGTCGGTACCGGGAAAACGGAACGGAGCGCACATCACCGACATACTCGACGCGCTGCGCCCGCAAGAGCTCGATTAGCTCGGCGACCTCCCGAGAGCCGTACCCCACGGTCAAGACTGGCAGTTCTGCCACGGCTAGAACCCTACAGCCGGCACCTGACGCCGCGACCCTCCGCGTGCGCCGATCCCAGTGCCGCTCCTGATGGTGACTCTGCTTCAGTTGGCCACGACTGTTGACACCCAGCCAACCGATGGGCGCATCAGCGCCCACGCCAGAAGGTGGCGCGAGGCCGGCTGCCGCTCTGCCCAGCAGAGTTGCGCATGGCACTCACGATCCCTCCCTTGCTGCGTTTCCCCTTCGCCTGTCCGGCTGCGGCTGCGCGGCAGCGAGGGCACGGACACCGTCGCATGGGCTTCCATTCCGCACCGTCTCGACATATCTTCTTTGCGGCGAGCTGCTGTTTCGCTTTCTTCCTCGGCGCGGCCGGTGTTTGGCGTTTCTTCTTTCCCGTCCTTTCCGCTTGTGCTTTGTCGGTCGGTGGGCGTCGTCTTCCGTCGCTGCGGGCCAGATTTAATACCGTCGTGGGCGCCGCGGTTCAGAGGGCCGCCTGGGCCGATTCCGAAGAGACGGATGCTGAATGGGCCTTGCTCGGAGTTCAGCCCGGTGACGACCGTCTGAGTCGTATCGGCGGGAAATACCTGTCGTCCGACCGACTTCGCGCCACCGCTCCGGCGGCTCAGGACCGTCAGCATCCACTTCTCGACCTCCTCATCCGCCTGCCAGCTCACATAGATCGCGTTGTCTTTAAGGCCGACGGTGAGAGCGATTTCTGGCAAGTCGCGAAACCGGCTCTTGGCTTGCTGTCCTTTGCCTGGGCCGACGCCTTCGGCCACCTGGACTCGTTTGGCCGAACCGCGTTTTGCCAGTTCACCAGGACGTTTGCTCGTCCGGGGCGGCTTTGCCTCAGCCCTGAGTAACGTCGCCGGTTGCGTAGTCACGCCCGTTCCGTCGCCAGCAGCAGGCGCCGTATTTCTTGCCGCCCGCTTCAGCTTTCCTTTGATCTCGCCGAGTAGCTGCTTCTCGACCGTGGTGATCACCCCGGCATAGCGTTTTTTCGAGGGCGAGAGCGTGTTTCGTTCATCGGCGCACGCCCGCCGCACGCGGTCGCGATACTTCTCGGCCGCTGCCAGCTGCGCCTCCGGGGGGAGCATCGCGAACTCTTGGACGATGCCTGCCGCGCGCTTCCGAGCTTTCGCGGCGAGAGCCTTCCCGGTCTTCGTCTCGCTCTGCTGATGCTTTGACGACTTCGAACCGGACAGTCCCGCCCAGTACGGGATCGAACCGTTATCACGGACGTAGTCGCGCTTCGCAGCGCCATCCCAATCCAACCTGGACATCACGCTGATGGTACGACGCGAACACGACGACTGCTAGGCGTTCGACCAGTCGGCATGCTTCGCCGCGGACTCACGTCGTGGCCGAATACGCAGTCGTACGGAAGCGATGACCGGGGCGGAGCCTGGGCGACACAGCGGCTGCAGTTCGAGCCGCAGGGATGGCAACTGTCAGTTCGCTCGAGTTCGCTCAGGACGCATGGTTGAGCGGAATCTGTCCCGCGTTTTGCAATTAGTTGAAAAGTCCCTGCTCAGATGGCTGTTCTAGACGCAATGATTAAAACCGTGATACGCTAGGCGCCGTCGAGCCGCCTCGTCGAAGGCGGAACACCCTCCGGAAGCGAGAGAACAATGGCGAAGGGTCACCAGTGCCCGAACTGCAAGGAATACAAGCTGCAGCCACACACCACGAATCAGTTGAAGTGCACCAACTGCGGAACGGTGGTCACGAAGAACGCTCTGTGAGCGAACGCTTCCCCGACGTCGATTGGTACTGCGACCGCTGCAACGCCTACCTGAACAGCCAATCCGGCTTCGACGACAACAAGTACACGTGGAAGTGCGAGGGGTGCGGCCACAAGAACAGCATCTCCAGGGACAACATCTACGAGTCGCAGGCTGCCTACCGGGACCGGAGCAGCGACGAATAGCTAGGGCTGCGCGCCGGTTTCGGAGCCCAAAGAGGCGAGTGCTGCCCTCTGTGCTGCTGATCGCCGAAAGCCTCACCATCGAGGCGACGTTCGGTGTCTGGCGGCTCGAGCCCGATGCGCCGAGCCTGTCGTGACGACCCGGCGGCCCGTTTCCAAGCCGAGGCTGTTACCGACCGAACCCGGCCTTTGCCAGTTTCGCCGTTGCGCGCTGACGTGCATCGTCGGTGAGGCCGGCGTAAACCTGAGCCGTAACCCGCGCACTCGCGTGTCGAAGAAGATACGAGGCTTCTGGGAGCGAAAGCCGTTCGAGCGCCGCGGCCGCGAACGAGTGGCGCAGATCGTGCAGCCCGACAGGCTCACGTTCATCTCCGTTTAGGCCCGACGCGTCGCCTGCCTTATGAAGGGCCCGGAACGCGTTTCGACGAGACTGCGGCTTGCCCCGAACCGTCATGAAGACAAGCGCCTCCGGGTTCATTCGGCCCGGACCCCGCCCAACCTGCCGGGCCCGGTGCTCACGCAGCTCCCGGGCGAGCGCCGGCAGCAACTCGACAGTCGCGGCGCTCGCGGCCGTCTTGACCGGGACACGCTGCCCTTCTTGCCCGAGTTGTCCGCTCACGGTTAGCGTTCCGGCGTCCAGGTCGATGTCGCGCCAACGAAGCCCGAGCGCCTCTGAAATGCGAAGGCCCGCAAAGACGCAGACGAAGACGACGGGCCGGAACGTATCGGACAAACGTTGAAGGAGCTGGTCGATCTCCTCCAGGGACAGATAGCGTGGTTCGCTGAGCCGCTTGGTTCCGGGACGGTCGTCGCGATCGAGATCACGGACAGGGTTGCGCTCGAGGTGTCCTCCTTAACCCCGAACCGCGGGTTGTGTTCGCCGGGGGTCACGTCCCGCGTCGCAGCCCTTTCAGGCAGGAGCCCCATTTCGCGGATCGTTCCGATCAAACGCCGGGAGCGCGAACGCCGACATCACCGCGGCAACACGCGAACGGCAAGCAACGACAGATACGACCTTGGCGGATGGCCTGGTTGAGCCAGATCCGCGGTCCCAAACGGTCGATCTACATGCCCATCGCGTGGTCACCTTGCTCGACAACTTCGTCGTACAGTTCGCCGGCGTGCGACCCCCGGGACTGGGCACCGGTACCCCCGTCTGAGCCCGATGCTTGCCACTTCCTTGCCACGCTGTTTCAGGCGTTGTCTTTATAGAAAGCAAAAGCCCCACGTCAGCAGGGCTTTCTCTCGATGGGCGGTACTGGGCTCGAACCAGTGACCCCCAGCTTGTCGAGCTGGTGCTCTCCCAACTGAGCTAACCGCCCCGGTCTCGGGGGAGTCTAGCCTTAGTCTTCGGACTCTCGTCGAACTGGAGGTGCAGATGTCGTTCGTCGTCGTAAACGCAGTGACCGTGTCGGGGGAGGGCGGAGCGGAGTTCGAGGAGCGATTCGCGAAGCGGGCGGGGAAGGTGTCGAAGGCGCCGGGCTTCGAGGCGTTCGAGCTCCTGAAGCAGAGCGAGGGCGGCCGGTACCTCGTCTACACGCGCTGGGCCTCCGAGGAGGACTTCAAGGGGTGGATGCGCTCGGCGCAGTTCTCGGACGCGCACGCGCAGCACGCCGAGCGCGGGCCGGTTGACGCCGAGAGCGAGATCTGGCGGTTCGACGTGCTCGAAGCCGAATACGGGGCGCCCGCTTAGCGAGACGGCCACGACGCGGAGGGCTTCGATCTCGCGAGCCGAAGGCCGACCCGGTAGCGCTGGAAGGGGCGCAGGTCTAAACGTTAGATCCGCTCGAGCGGCGCGTACTCGAGCATCAGCCGCTTCTCGGAACCACCCTCGAAGCGCACCGTCACCACGCCGTCGGCCTCGATCCTCGTCACGATCCCGAGCCCGAGCGTGCCGTGGCGGACGTTGTCGCCGGTCGAGAGATCCGGCACCTGGCCGCGCGGTGCAGCCGGTCGGCTTGCCGCCGGCGTGCCGTAGCCCGACCACGAGGCCGGGCGCAGCCGCTCGCGCTCGACGCCTTCTTCCGGAAGCTCGTCGAGGAAGCGCGACGGCAGGTTCGCCTCGCTGCGGCCGTAGAGCGAACGTCGCGAGGCATGGAGCATCGTCAGCCGCTCCTTCGCGCGCGTCATCCCGACGTAACAGAGCCGCCGCTCCTCCTCGAGCGAGTTCTCCTCGAGCGAGCGCGAGTGCGGGAAGATCCCCTCCTCCAGCCCGAGCATGAAGACCGCTCGGTACTCGAGGCCCTTGGCGTTGTGCAGCGTCATCAGCGTGACCTGCCCGGCATCGCCGTCATCGCGGAGCGCGTCCTGGTCCGAGTAGAGGGAGATCTCCTGCAGGAACGTCGAGAGCGACGGCTCGGTCGCCGACTCCTCGTACTCGCGCGCGACCCCGACGAGCTCCTCGAGGTTCTCGATCTTCCCCTCGGCCTCCCACTTCGGCAGCGTGGTCAGCAGGAACTCCGGATAGCCGGTGCGCTCGATCAGGCGCTCGAGGAGCGCCGCGATCGACAGGTCCTGCGCCTCCGCCATCAGCGATTGCAGGAGCGAGCGCCAGCTCTGCACCGACCTCAGCGACGCGGTCGCAAGCCCGGCCTCCTCGGCGCGGCCCACGGCCTCCCACAGTGAGATCCCCTCGCCGGCGGCGAGCGCATTGAGCCGCGCGATCGAGGTGTCCCCCACGCCGCGCCGCGGCCGGTTCGCGATCCGCCCGAGGGACAGCGCGTCGTAGGGGTTGTCGATCGCCTGCAGGTAGGCGATCGCGTCCTTGATCTCGGCGCGCTCGTAGAACCGCAGCCCACCGATCACCTGGTAGGCGACCCCCTGCCGGACGAGCACATCCTCGAGCACGCGGCTCTGCGCGTTCGTGCGGTAGACGACCGCGATCTCGCCGAGGCTCGTGCCGAACTCGAGCAGCGCCGCGACCTCGGCGGCCACGAACCGCGCCTCGGCATGCTCGTCCTCCACCTCGACCACATGCACGGGCTCGCCCTCGCCGAGCTCCGACCAGAGGCTCTTCTTCTTGCGCTCGCGGTTGTGCTCGATCACCGTGTTGGCGGCGTGGAGGATCGCGTTCGTGGAGCGGTAGTTCTGTTCGAGGGGGATGACGCGTGTTGCCGGAAAGTCGCGCTCGAACTCGAGAATGTTGCGAATGTCGGCCCCTCGGAACGAATAGACTGATTGGTCCGGATCTCCAACCACCATTAGGTTCTGATGAATACCAGCCAACAACTTCAGCAGAACGTACTGCGCGTGGTTCGTGTCCTGGTACTCGTCCACGAGGATGTAGCGGAACGCCTTCGCCCAGCGCTCGCGCGCCTCGGGGAAGCGCTGGAGCACCTCGACGGTCAGCATGAGCATGTCGTCGAAGTCCACGGCGTTCAGTGCGAAGAGCTTGCGCTGGTAGAGGCCGTAGACATCCGCGACGGTCTGGTCGTGGAAGCTCGAGACGCGCGCGGCGTAGTCGTCGGCGGAGATCAGCTGGTTCTTCGCATTCGAGATCTGCGAATGGATCCCGCGGGGGGAGAAGCGCTTGGGATCGCGGTCGAGCTCCTCGAGGCAGGAGCGGACAAGCCGGATCTGGTCGGACTGGTCGTAGATCGTGAAGTTCGAGCGGTAGCCGAGCCGCTCGGCCTCACGGCGCAGGATGCGGCCGCACGCGGCATGGAACGTCATGATCCAGATCGCCCGCGCGCGCGTACCGACCGCCGCCTCGATTCGCGAGCGCATCTCGGCGGCGGCCTTGTTCGTGAAGGTGATCGCGAGGATCTCGTTGGGATGGACGTCCTTCGAGAGCAGGTAGGCGACGCGGTTCGTGAGCACCCGCGTCTTCCCGGAACCCGCCCCGGCGACGACGAGCAGGGGCCCCTCCGTGGTCGTCACGGCCTCGCGCTGGGCGTCGTTCAGGTCGGCAAGTTGGAGCTCGGCGGCGGTCTCGGGTGGCACCGTTCCACCCTAGCGAGGGTGCCAGCCGCCGCGGCCGCACGCAGTAGGCGAGCGCTCGTGCGCGGCCGACGACGTGACCGGCGCGCCGCCGTGACCGGCGCTGGCAGAGTGCGAAGGATGGCGACAAACGGGGGAATCGAGCTCAGAGGGCTTGCAAAGTCGTTCGGCCAGGTCCGGGCGGTGCGCGGAATCGACTTCTCCGTCGCGCGCGGGGAGACGGTGGCGCTGCTCGGTCCGAACGGGGCCGGGAAGTCGACCACGATCGACATGCTGCTCGGGCTCCTCGAGCCGGACGGGGGCACCGTGTCGGTGTTCGGCGCGACGCCACAGGCCGCGGTCGATGCCGGAGACGTCGGCGCGATGCTCCAGACCGGGGCTCTGATCCGTGACCTCAGCGTCCGGGAGCTGGTTGCGATGATGGCCTCGCTCTACCCGGATCCACTCGACGTCGACGAGGTGCTCGAGCTCACCGGAATCGCCGAGATCGCCAACCGGCGGACGCAGAAGCTCTCGGGTGGACAGACCCAGCGGGTTCGGTTTGCGGTCGCACTCGTCTCCAATCCGGAGCTGCTCGTCCTCGACGAGCCCACGGCCGCGATGGACGTCGAGGGCCGCCGCGGCTTCTGGACGACGATGCGGGCGTTCGCCGCCCGCGGCAAGACCGTCATCTTCGCGACGCACTACCTGGAGGAGGCGGACGACTACGCCGACCGGATCGTCCTGATGGCACACGGCTCGATCGTCGCGGATGGGCCGCCGAACGAGATCAAGGGAATGGTCGGCACGAAGACGATCCGCGCCACGATCCCGGACGTTCCGCTCGAGCAACTCGAGGCGCTTCCCGGCGTCGCTCGAGCCGAACGGCGTGGCGAGTCGGTCGTGCTCTCCTGCAGCGACTCTGACGCCGCGATCCGCGCCCTGCTCGGTGCCTTCCCCGACGCGCGCGACATCGAGATCAGCGGCGCCGGCCTGGAGGAGGCCTTCCTCACGCTGACCGGTGGCGAGAACGGAAAGGACACATGAACACCGCCTATCTCCGCTTCGAGCTGCTCCGGACGTTCCGGAACCGGCGTTTCCTCATCTTCTCGCTCGGCTTCCCGCTCGTTCTGTACTTCTTCATCGCGACGCCGAACCGACACGAGGAAAATCTCGGGCAGACCGGGCTTTCGGCCCCGCTCTACTTCATGGTCGGGCTCGCGGCGTTCGGGACGATGAACGCGATGCTCTCGGCCGGCGCGCGGATCTCGGGCGAGCGAGCGGTCGGCTGGAACCGCCAACTGCGGATCACGCCGCTGACGACGCGAAACTACTTCCGCGCGAAGGTGATCACGGGCTACGTGATGTCGAGCCTGACCTTGGTCGCGCTCTACACAGCCGGGACCATCCTCGGCGTCAGCCTCACCGGCGGCGAGTGGGTGAGGATGACCGGCCTCATCCTGATCGGTCTGCTTCCCTTCGCCGGGATCGGGATCGTCTTCGGGCACCTGCTGACACCGGACTCGATCGGCCCGGCGATGGGCGGCTCGACCGCGCTGCTCTCGATCCTCGGCGGCGTGTTCTTCCCGATCACGAACGCGACGATGCTGAAGATCGCCGAGGCCCTGCCTTCGTACTGGCTCGTCCAGGCCGGACACGTCGGGCTCGGCGGGCGCGGCTGGACGACGACCGGCTGGCTCGTCGTCGGGGCCTGGACGGTCGGCGCCGCAGCCCTCGCCCGCTGGGCCTACCGTCGCGACACGCGCCGGGTCTAGGTTCGCCCGCGGCCCACCGTACGAGGATTAGCGCGCTGGTGCACACGCGCACCGCCGCGATTCGGCGCCTCTCTAGCCGGAAACTGCCGCGGCGAGCTCGGGCTCGATCCACGCAACGGCGGCTGCCATGAGCTTCGAGTCCTCCGACTTCAGCACCACCTCCACCTCTGGCCCGTCGGCGGTGAAGCGCGGATACGAGCCGATCGAGATCGCCGGCCAGCGGACGGTGGCGCTCGAAAGGACATGGACGATGTCACTCTCGCGCGTCCGGTAGACATGCCGCCAGGTCGAGATCGGCTTGCCGCCGCGAAGCTCCTCCGCATAGGCGTTGAACATCGCCTCCATCTCCGAGGGCAGCCCGGGTAGCACCCACACGTTCTCGATCCGGAACCCGGGCGCGCCGCCTTCCGGGTTGCGCAGCGGGCGCGAGCCGGCGGGAAGGAGCGCCCAGCGCGCGGCGTAGTCTGGATGCTTCGGGAAGCGGCGCCGAAGGTCGGCGGCGAGCTCCGGCACCTCGATCTGCTCCACCCCGAACGCGGCCGCCAGAGCCTCGCGGGTCAGGTCGTCGGGGGTGCCGCCGAGCCCGCCCGTGACGATCATCACCTCGACACCGACGCGTTCGCGATTCACGAACTCGGCCACCGTCTCGATCTCGTCCGGCAGGGACGCGGCGATCGCGACCCGGACGCCGAGAGACTCGAGCCGCTGGGCGAGCCAGGCAGCGTTCGTATTGACCACGTCGCCGGAAACGACCTCGTTCCCGATCGTCAGCAGAGCCGCGCGCACGAGCCGAGTATGCGGGATGCGCGCGACCCGGTGCGCCGGCACGTCACCGGGCAGAGATAACCGACGCGGACTCTAAGCTTGCGCCGTGCCACGTCAGCGACCCAGCCCGGCCGCTGCCGCCGTAGTCCTCGTGACGCTCATCGCTCTGGCCTCGGCTGCGTACACCGGCGGGCGCGTCTGGAGCAGCCTTCAGCACCGGCATCGGGCGGCCGCGAGACTCACCGCCGCCGAACGCCGCCGGCTGCCGCTCGACCGTGTCGGGGCGCAGGGCTCCGTGTTCGACTTCTACGCCTACTACACCGGGCGAGGCGACCGGATCTTCGTCGACGTCCGCCCCGGCCTCGGCCCCGCGAGCTTCGCGACCGCGGCCAGGTTCTATCTCCTGCCCGCGACCGTGACCTCGAACCTCTCCGACGCCACCGTCGTGATCTCCGACGGAACGCATCCACGGCACCTGAAGGTCCCGTTCGTCACGCAGAGCCGACTGGGCCGCACATCGGTCTACGTCTCGCGGATCAGCTCACCGTGAGCTCGGAGATCGCGGCCCTCGCGGCCGCGAACGTGGTCATGCTCGCGCTCGGGTGCGGTCTCCTGCCGCTCCTGCGGCTCGCCCGCACCCGTCGCGACCTCCTCGCCCGGCTTCCGCTCGCCTACGCCGTCGGGCTGGGGGCGACCGGTGTCCTCGCCGCCGAGCTCGCAGTCTTTGGCGTGGCGGTCGGCCCCGTCCTGCTCTCGCTGGTTGCGGTCGTCGTGCTCGCGGCCGGCCTGCCCGGGCTGCCCGCAGGCGAGCGCTGGAGGCCGCAACGGCCGGGGGCGAAGGAGATTCCCGGGCTGGTTCTGCTCGCGATCACTTCCGTCTACGTCCTCGCCGGCGTGCGACTGGCGGCCGTCGCACCGCTCGCTCCGAGCGGGCTGTCGTTCTGGGACACGCGCGCCCGGGCCCTCTACAGCTTCGGCCATCCCGGAGCGCTCGTCTTCAGGGACCTCTCGTACGGCCCGCTCCAGCAGCCGCTTCTGCTCCCGGCACTCGAGGCGGTCGGGTTGCGCTTCGCCGGCACCTTCGACGGCAGGCTGCTCGACCTCCAACTGCTCGGCTTCGCGGTGGCGCTCGTCGGCGGAGCCTGGACGCTCCTGCGCCGCTCGACGAACCCGATCCTGCTGGCGGCTTCGCTCCTTGCGATCGTCACCGCCCCTGCGCTCTTCAACCGCCTGCTCACCGGTTCGGCGGACATCCCGCTCGCCACCTTCCTCGCGCTCGGCGCCGCGAGCCTCGCCCTCTGGCTCCGCGGAGGCGGCGCCGGCATGCTGCCGGCGGCGACGCTCTTCCTCGGTGCGGCTGCGATCACCCGAACGGAGGGCGAGTGCTTCGTGCTTGCAGCCTTCGTCGCGGCCGCGCTCGTCAGCCGGAGACCGCAACGGCGGCCGCTCGCGCGCGCGGCCGCCGTCGTGCTTGCGCTCGCACTTCCCTGGAGAGCCTGGCTCTGGGTCCACCGTTTGCCGGTTGAGCCGTTCGGGATCTCCCACCTCTTCCATCCCTCGTTCCTCGGCCCCGCGAGCGGGAGGCTCGACCCTGCGGCCTCGGAGCTCTGGCACGAGCTCTGGCGCCTGCCCGACTGGAGCCTCGTCTCCCTGCTCGTGATCGCCGGGCTCGCCGTCGGTTGCGTGCTCCGCCGCAGCCGGATCGCCCTGTTCGGGGTGAGCTGGATCCTGCTCTCGTTCGCGGGCGCCCTGGCGATCCTCTGGATTGCAGCGCCGGGAGCCGAGCTCGGCCTGGCCGGGTCGACCGCGGGCCTTCTCCTCGGGGGAGCGCTGCTCGTCCCGCTCGCGCTCTCCGCCGTGCCCGAGGCGGTGCCGGCTCCCGTACCCGCCCGCGCTCCGCATCCGCTTCTGCGCCTCACCGCACCGTTCCGCGCCGCGATCCCACGACCGCGTCGAACGCCGGAGTCGGAGATTGCCGGCGACTCGCCGCCCGCGCATGGGCTTCCGTGGGGCCGGCCGCGGCGAGAGGTGCTCCTGCTCGTGCTCGTCGCCGCGGCGAGCCTCAGCCCGGTCTACGCGATCGACGCGCAGGACGTCTCGCGGCTCTGCCTCACGCAGGCACTCGTCCATTTCCGCGTGAGCAACGACTACTGCCTCCTGGACATCTATGCGCGGGACAAGTCGACCTACCACGGCCATCTCTACTCGGACAAGGCGCCCGGTATGTCGGTGCTCGAGCTTCCCGCAGCCGAAGCCGTAGGGCTGCCGAGTCCCTATCACTGGCCGTACGAAGGCTTGAGGTTGTGGGCCGTCCGCGTGCTGGCAAGCGGGCTCGCGCTCATCGTCGGCGCGTTTCTCGTGGGGCGGATCTCCGAGGGGATCGCTCCGGGCTACGGCGGCGCCGCACTCGTCACCTTCGCCCTCGGGACGCTCGTCGCGCCGCTCGCGGCGGCGAACTTCGAGCACGTGACGGCCGGAACCGTGGCGCTCGCGGCGTTCGCCCTCGCCTGGCGGAGGCGGCCGCTGGCGGCGGGGCTCGCGGCGGGCGCCGCCGTCGACTTCGCCTACGAGACGGGGTTGATCGTCGCGATCCTCGCCGTCTACGTCGCCTACAAGCTCGGCCGCAGGGGGATCGGCGAGTTCGCCCTCGGGCTCGTTCCCGCAGCCGTGCTCCTCGGGGCCTACGACTGGGTGGCTTTCGGCGCCCCCTGGCATCTGTCCTACAGCTACAAGTCGGCCGAGTTCTCCGCACAGCAATCCTCGGGGCTCTTCGGGATCCATCTGCCGTACCTGCACGCGATCCATGCGGTGCTCGTCGGACGCGGGGGACTGCTGCTGATCTCTCCCGTCCTCATCGCCGCAGCCTATGGGCTGTTCCTGCTGCGCAGGCGCTACCCGGCGGAGGCGGCGGTGTGCGCGGCGGTCACGCTCGCCTTCCTGTTCCTGGAATGGGGGTACTTCGATCCGTACGGCGGCCTGTCCCCCGGGCCGCGATTCTTCGTTCCCGCAATTCCCTTCCTGGCCCTCGGGCTCGCAACAGCGTTCGCGGCCCGCTTCTGGCTCACGGCCGCGCTCGCGGCGCTCTCGATCGCCCCGATGACCGGGCTGACGCTGACCTGGGCGAACGGGCCTCCCGGGCACGGCTCGATCTGGGGCATCCTCAAGGCGCTGCGCTACGAGGGGAGCTCCTCACAGCTCGTTCAGGGTGCCTCGTCGAACGTCCTCCACTGGCTCGGCGCCGGCAAGCTGACCTCGGGGCTCTTCGTCGGCGCGGCCGCGGCGCTCGCCCTCCTTGCCGCGCTTCCGTTCACCTTCTCCCGCGAACGCTGAGGATGCTCTCCGCTATCCTCGCTCGCGCCGGGCTCATATCCCCGGCCGGTGTGAATCCAGCGAAGCCGGTGCGAATCCGGCGCTGTCCCGCAACTGCGATGCCCCTTCTGGTCGAAAAACCAGGGTGGGACGAGCCAGGTCGCCTGAGTCATGCCGTCGAACTCAGCCCTCGGAGGAAGGGCGGTTCGCGCGGCAAGAACGCCGCCGGGCCACCTCCCTCCGCTTCCAGCGGAGGTTTTTTATGGTCACTGCAAGGTCTTGTATCGGCAGGTGTCTCTGGGCTTTCGCCCTCGCCCTGCTCGTGCTCGCTCCCTCGGCGGCAGCGGCGAGGAACGCCACGATGGCGCCGGCGCGGATCGTCTCGCTCTCGCCCACCGCGACGGAGGATCTGTTCGCGATCGGCGCGGGCAAGCAGGTCGTCGCCGTCGACAACCAGTCCGACTATCCGAAGAACGCGCCGATCACCAAGCTCTCGGGCTACACGCCGAATGCCGAGGCGATCGCCGCCTACAACCCCGATCTCGTCGTCGTCTCCTATGACGGCGGCCACATCGTCGAAGCGCTCGGCAAGCTGAAGATCCCGGTGCTGATGGAGCCGGGCGCTTCCACCCTCTCCCAGGCCTACGGGCAGATCGTCCAGCTCGGCAAGAAGACCGGGCATTCGGCTGCCGCGGCGAAGGTCGTCGCCGGAATGAAGGCGAAGATCGCGGCGATCGCAGCCTCGATGCCGCATCCGAGCCCGCCCATCACCGTCTACCACGAGCTCGGCACGGATCTCTACTCGGCGACCTCGAAGACGTTCATCGGGCGGATCTACACCCTGCTCGGGCTGAAGGACATCGCCGATGCAGCCGACAAGACCGGCTCCGGCTACCCGCAGCTCTCCGAGGAGTACATCGTCTCCGCCGACCCGAGGCTGATCGTGCTCGCCGACACGGTGTGCTGCGGGCAGACGGTCGCGAAGGTCGACAAGCGTCCCGGCTGGAACACGATCGCGGCGGTCACCGGCAACGGGGTGCTCGCGGTGAACGACGACGTCGCCTCGCGCTGGGGACCGCGCATCGTCGAGTTCATGCAGCAGGTGGCCACGAAGGCGAAGGCGCTGGCCGGGAAGTGAGCGTCGCCGCGCAGCCGGCGGCGGAGGCAGTCCAGCTGCCTTCGCCGCCGCGTGCGGTCTGGCCGATCGTGGGCGCCGTCGTCTTCGTCGTCGTCGCGACTCTGATCGGCCTCTTCGTCGGCCCGGCCGGGATCCCCCCCGGAGCGATCGTGCGCGAGGTTCTCTCGCACGTCCCGCTGCTCGGGATCCATTCCCACCTCTCGGCGACCGACTCGGCGATCCTCTGGCAGCTGCGGGCGCCCCGCGTCGCGCTCGGGCTCCTCGTCGGGGGGATGCTCGCGCTCGCGGGCGGCTCCTACCAGGGCGTCTTCCGCAACCCGCTCGTCGATCCCTACCTCCTCGGTGTCGCCGCCGGTGCGGGGCTCGGGGCGACGATCGCGATCGCCTACGCGCAGGGGGCCGCCGACTCGTGGGATCTCCTGCCGCTCGCCGCCTTCGCGGGCGCGCTCGGCGCGGTCGCGCTCGCCTACGCGCTCGGCGCTTCCGCGATGGGCGCCGGCAACCCGGCGGCGCTCGTTCTCGCCGGGCTGACGATCGTCGCGTTCCTCACCTCGATCCAGACGTTCATCCAGCAGCAGCATTCGCAGTCGCTCCAGGAGATCTACAGCTGGATCCTCGGCAGCCTCGACACGGCGGGCTGGCACGAGGTGGTGCTGGCGCTGCCCTACGTCGCGATCTCGTCGGTGATCATCCTGCTGCACCGGCGCACGCTCGACGTGCTGGCCGTGGGCGACGACGAGGCCGCTACGCTCGGCGTCAACGTGCGCCGCGTCCGGCTGACCATCGTCATCTCCGCCACGATCGGCACCGCCGCCGTCGTCGCAGTCAGCGGGCTGATCGGCTTCGTCGGGATCATCGTCCCGCACTTCATCCGGCTTGCGATCGGGACGAGCTACCGGATCGTGCTCCCGCTCTCGCTGCTCCTCGGCGCCGGGTTCCTCGTACTCTGCGACGTGATCGCCCGTACCGTCGTCTCGCCGGCCGAGCTGCCGATCGGGGTCGTCACCGCGTTCTTCGGAGCTCCGTTCTTCGCGATCGTGCTGCGGTCGAGCAGGACGTTCCGCTGACCGCTGTCGTCCTCGATTCGCTTTCCGTCGAGCTCGGCTCGGCACGGGTGCTGGACGGCGTCAGCGCGCAGATCTCGCCCGGCGAGTGGGTGGCCCTGATCGGCCCGAACGGTGCCGGCAAGAGCACGCTCCTTCGCGCGAGCGCGGGGCTCCTGCGCTACGAGGGCTCGGTCGCCCTCGACGGCGAGGAGGTCTCCTCGCTTCCGCGCCGTGAGATGGCGCGGCGGCTCGCCTTCGTGCCCCAGGCCCCGCTCCTGCCCCCGGGGATGCGAGTGGACGAATACGTCCTGCTCGGGCGCACGGCGCACCTCGGGCCGTTCGGCGGCGAGAGCCCGCGCGACCTCGAGATCGCAGGCCGCGCGCTCGCCCGCCTCGACCTCGGCTCGCTGGCCCACCGGCGGCTGCAGACCCTGAGCGGCGGAGAGCAGCAGCGGGCCGTGCTCTGCCGTGCGCTCGCGCAGGAGGCGCCGCTGCTCCTGCTCGACGAGCCCACGACCTCGCTCGACATCGGCCGTCAGCAGCAGGCGCTCGAGCTCGTGGCAGCGCTGCGCGAACACGGCGAGCTGACCGTGCTCTGCGCGATGCACGACATCACGCTCGCGGCACAGTACGCCGACAGGCTGATCGTGCTCTCCCGCGGCCGTGTGGTCGCCGAGGGACCGCCCGCGGAGATCGCGAACGCCGAGCTGATCTCCGAGCACTACGGTGCGACGGTGCGCGTGGTCGGCGAGGGCGACACGCTCGCGGTGATCCCGGTGCGCCGGAACTGATGGCTGCGGTCGCGATCGAGCTCGACGGGGTCCTCGGCGATACGCGCCCGCTCTACGACGCCTGGCTCGAGGACGTTTCGCGCCGTGCCCACATCGATCCCGACCGCCTCGAAGAGGAACTGCCGAACTGGCGGGTGCTGCTCGAGCGCTTCGCCGAGGATCACGCACCCGTCTACCTTCGGCCAGACGCCCGTGCGACCGCGGCGCTCCGGCGGCTTCAGGCGGAGGGAGTACGGATGGGCGTGTTCACGGATGCGCCCGAGGAGCTCGCCCGGATCGCGGTCGCTCATCTCGGCGCGGCCAGACGGATCGAGGCGCTCGAAGCAGGCCCGGGTGCGCTCGAACGGCTGCTGGAGCGGCTCGGGCCCGACAGCCGCGTGGTCTGCTCGGCCGCCGATCTCTAGGCGGCAGCCGGGCGAGGCCCGACGCGACCTGCAATCTGGCCGCCGGAGCTCTGCACCGCGAGCCCGATCGCCACGATCGCAAATCCGAGAACCGCGAGGGCGAAGGCGATCCCGAGGTTGCCGAACCACGTCGTCGCTGTAGTGCAGGAACGGCGCGTAGATCCCGAGCAGCCCGAAGAACGCAAACGTGGCGCGCTCGAGCGCGATCGCGAGCCCGAGCGCGACCAATCCGGCGCCGACGATGAAGAGCCACCCCGGAGAGCTGTGGTCGGCCGCGTGGTAGGAGAACCCGCTCGTGATCGCGAGCAGGCCGACGAGGTGCCACCAGAAGGCCACGTGACGCAGGCCGCGCCAGTCGGCGGCGAGCCCGATCGCGACGAAGACGAGGCCGGTCCCGAGGATCACGTCGAGCTGCGTCTCGGAGCTCGGATTCGAGCCGAACGCAGGCACGAGGAGCTCGACCGCGATCAGCGTCGCAATCGTGATCCAGAGGAAGACGTAGGCGTAGCGGGAGAGCCAGAAGACGAGGAGCCCCGCCGCGACGGTGGCGACCGCGAGCGAGAACGCGCGTCCGTCGAAGCCGTGGATCGGCGTCGTCTGTTCCTCGCCGGCGATCACGACGTCCGTCGAGGGCGTGGGCTTGCCCGAGGCGACGCCGATCAGCACCTCGAAGGCAAGCACGGCGAGCGGGACGAACGACACGGCGGCCGAGGCGATCACCCCGCCCGGGATCAGCCAGCCGCTCCGCACGAGCGCGACTGCGGCTCCGGCGTAGACGGCGATGAACGCGAGCGAGACGAGCAGGATCCAGACGCCTCGGTTCGCCTGTGAGACCTGGGCGATCACGGCGACGCTCGCGGCGGTCCCCGCCAGCGCCCCGAAGTACCAGAGCACGTTCTGCGTGTCGAGAACCGGAACCGCCGGTGTCCTCGGCTCGGTCGCTGCCGGCGGCGGCTCGGTCGTCTCCACTGCCTGGAGCATCCCACCCAGGCCAGACGGCGTTGCCGGAAAGGGATCAGCCGAGGCTGTAGATGTCGAGCACGCCCGAGGTCTGGTGCTCGTTGTCGTTGCCCTCGCCCGCCGCGACGCGACCGTCGACGACGATCGGGCTCTGCCAGTGGGCCTCGCCGATCGGTAGGCGGCCGATGAGCTTTCCGGTCGTCGGAACGTACACAGCGATCGAGTCGCTCCACTGGACGTAAAGGAGCCCTCCTGCGACGACGGGGCTCGTGCCGCCGGTCGAGTTCGACCACGCCTCGTGGAGCCGCCCGCCCCGTAGCCGCCAGGCCGCCGTGCCGTCGGAGGTCGCCAGGAAGACCCACGTGCCCTTCCAGCTCGCGGGCTCGGAGAAGAGATCGGTCGGTCCCGGCACCTGCACCGTTTGCAGCTCGCCTCCCGTCTTGGCGTTCACCCCCGCGAGCCGCGAGAGCCGAAGCAGCCGAAGCAGGCCGTCCTTGCCGCCCTGCACGAAGTAGCCGCCGGCAAGCAGCGCGGGGGCGGTCGAGCCGAGATCGAGATCGCCCCGGTTCAGCTCCGCCTGGTTCGCCGGAGTCCAGTGCTTCAGGACCCGCCCGGCGTCGGGCGAGAGGACGACCACGCTGTCGCCCCAGAACGTCCTGCCGTCGAAGGGCGCGTTGCCGGTCGCGACGAGCAGGTCGCCGGTGGCCGGATCGACCACGGGGGCGGACCGCCCCCAGATCGCCGAGTCCGACGCAGGGCAGGTCGAGGGCTGGATCAGCTCGTGCCTGTCCGAGCAGAGCGAGTTCCAGACCGCGACGATCTTGCCGTTGGCCGGGTTCAGCGTGACGACGTGGCCCTGGTAGGGCGGTGCGTCGCCGATGTACCCGTCGGTGGCCGCGATCACGAAGCCGTTCGCGAAATTCAGGGCCGAGGCGAGCTTCTCGTGTGTCGGGTCGCGGGTGATCGACCTCGCCCAGAGCACGTGGCCGTTCGCGACCGAGAGCTTGCGGATCACGCCGTCGGGGGCGCCCGCGTAGAGCGAGGCGCCGCCCGGATCGGCGACCGGCGTCATCGTCGTGATCTGCGCGGAGCCTGCGTAGCCCGAGTAGCCCGGCGGCGTGAACCGCCACAGGATCTTCCCGCTCGAGGCGTCGATCGCGAGCGTGATCCCGTAGCTCGTGGTCACGAAGAACGTCTCGTGCGGCTTCCCGCCGATCGCCGCCGCGTGCAGGTAGATCGGCGAGGAGTCGACCGTCCCCGGGAGCTGGATCTGCCGGCGCCGGAGCTTGCCGAGGTTCTGCGCCGTGATCCCGGTCGAGGCCGGGCCCACGTCGTTACGAGCGGGCGTGTAGCCGAACTCGGGCCAGTCGCTGCCGCCGGCGGCTCCGCCCCCACCGGCGACCGCGAGGCACGCCACGAGAGCGGCGACCACGACGGCGCCGAGCCGCGAGCTCACCTCTACGGCTGGCGGACGAGGATCTTGCGCAACTCGTCCTCTTTGCCGGGCTCGAGGATCACGAGGACCGAGTCACCCGGCTCGAGCTGCATCGCGCCGTCCGGCGCTTCGGCCTTGCCGTTGCGTCCCACCGAGATCACGCGGGCTCCCTCCGGCAGGTCCATCTCGCGGATCGCCTTGCCGGCGCAGACCGCGTCGCGGTCGACCATGATCTCGACGATCTCGAGGTTCTCCTTGCCGAGCTCGAGGAGGTGGATCAGGCCGTGCTCGGGCACCTCGTGCTCGATCAGGCCCATGATCGACGCGGTCGCCGAAACGGTCGGGCTGATCCCGAGCAGGTCGAAATAGGGCTGGTTGCGCGGGTCGTTCACGCGCGCGATCGTGGTCTCGACGCCGTAGCCGTCGCGGGCAAGCTGGCAGATGACGATGTTGTCCTCGTCGTCGCCCGTTACCGCAACGACAACGTCCGGCGGCCGTTTGATCCCGGCGCGCTCGAGCACGAAGATCTCGGTGGCATCGCCGCGGTGCACCTGATGCTCGAGCTCGGCCTCGAGCTGGTCGAACCGGCTCGGGCGCTGCTCGATCAGCGTCACCTCGTGCCCGCTGCGGATCAACGCCCGCGCGAGATTCGAGCCGACCTTGCCGCCGCCTGCAATCAGGAGATACATGGTTAGGCCAGAGCGCCTTCGAAGGCGCGCACGGCGTTCGTGAGCGTCTCGATCGCGCTCTGGGTCGGGCAGACGACGTCGAGCCCGCGGGTGCGGTAGAACTCGGCCCGCGCCGGGTCGAGGATGCGGACGATCACCGAACGGACGCCGAAGCTCTTCTGGGCCATCTGGCCGATCACGATGTTCGAGTTGTCGCCGTCGGTCGTGACGACGACCGCATCGGCATCCGCCATTCCCGCGCGCTTCAGGAGCGTGATGTCGATCCCCTGGCCGACGTGGAACTCACCGGACCAGTCATCGCCGAGTCGTCCGAGCGCATCCTCACGCTCGTCGATCACGCTCACCTCCCAGCCGGCCGAGCGCAGCTGCAGCGCGACGGCACTGCCGACGCGGCCACACCCGATCACGAGTACCTTCACGCGCGCCAGCGTAGCTCAGCGGTACAACGATCCGGCTAAAGGTCCGCCTCTTCGTCGAGCACCCGCTGCGGGAATGCGACGACGAGCACCTCGCAGGGCGCCTGGCGGAGGACGAAATCGACGGTGGGCGAGAAGAAACGCGACTGCCGGCGCCACCGTGGCGAGGAGCCGAGGACGATGAGGTCGGCGTTCGACTCCGTCGCGCGGTCGACGATCGCGCGGCCGATCGCGCGGCTCCGGACGGTCACAGACTTGACGTGCACGCCGAGCTCTGCCCCGAGCGCGGTCGCCTCGGCGAGGGACTCGTCGGCCCGGGCATCGGCTGCGGCCATGTCGGCATCGAGTTTCAGATGGAGAGGGACGCACACGACGTGGAGCGCCTCGACAGTGGCGCGATGCTCGGCCGCGAGCTTCACGGCCGTTGCGGCCATCTCCTCGCCGATCACGCCGAGCTTCATCGGCACGAGCACGCGGCGAAACCGCGGAACATCGGGAAACCGAACGGTGTCGGGCGCGGTGACGCGCTCGGTCAGGCCCTCGCCGTGCGAACGGCGTACCGCGACGAACACGACGAGACCGAGGAGCAGCCAGGCGGGGCCGCCGTAACGGG
The DNA here is from genome assembly GCA_963720045.1 of uncultured Actinomycetota bacterium. Lineage (GTDB taxonomy): Bacteria > Actinomycetota > Thermoleophilia > Gaiellales > Gaiellaceae > PALSA-600. The sequence continues at coordinate 29,338 of CAVREC010000010.1, forward strand.
CCCCCGGGTGCGTCACGATCGCGATCACCCAGATCGCGAAGGTCAGGACCGCTCCGACGATCGCCGGGAGTGGAATCTCGGCGCCGCGGATCGTGAAGTTGAGCGGAGTCCGGTAGGGCCGCGGCAGATCGGGCGCGGTCACCCGCAGCTTGATCACGGCGACCTGGGTTGCGGTGAACGCGAGCAGGACGCCGAACGAGAACATGCTCGCGAGGAACGCGACATCGTGGTTCAGGAACGCCGAGGCGACCACGATCGCGCTCGAGATCGAGGTGACCGCGACGATCGCTTGCGGCGAGACGAGCGTCCGCCGGTGGAGGCGCCCGAAGACGCGCGGCAGCTGCCCATGCTCTCCCAGCGAGTAGGCGAGGCGGCAGAAGCCCGAGATGGAGGTAGTGACGGAGGCGAGCAGGATCAGCGCTCCGCTCATCCCGACGAAGAAGCGGATCGTGTCGCCGAGCGTCCGGTTCGTGTGGGCCCGGATCTGGTCGGCGACCCCGACGAGCGGCGAGCGCAGCCACGTCGTCCCGAGCTCGGTGTGGGGCCCCGGGAACGCCGAGAGCCCCACGATCGCGATCGCGACGTACGCGGTGACGACGGTGCCGATCGCGAGGAAGAGCGCGCGCGGGAGATCGACGCCGGGACGGCGGGCCTCCTCCGCGAGGTTCGCGACCGTCTCGAGGCCCGTGAACGCGAGCATCGCGAGCGGGATCGCGAACACGAGCGAGCTGACCGTCGGTGCGGTGCCGAGGGAGGTTCCCTTCAGCACCGACCCGGGCGAGACGAGCAGGGCGAACCCGAAGGCGATCAGCACGAGCTGCGTCAGCAGGTCGAGGGCGGGGACGATCGTCCCGAGCGTGTACATCGACGGCCGGCGGACGAGCCGGATCGAGCCCACGGCAATGATGCAGGCAACGCCGACGACGACATCCCACGGATTCCGATCGAGGGCGTTGATCTGCAAGGCGCCGGCGAGGTAGTGGGGAACGAAGAGCGCGGAGAGCGCGATCACGATCAGGTAGTCGAGAAACAGCACCCAGCCGGTCATGAAGCCGGCGAGGTCGTTGTAGGCCTTGCGGACGAAGGTCGCAGCGCCGCCCGTCTCGGGCAGGGCCGAGGTCGCCTCCGCGTAGGAGAGCGCGACGAGCAGGAAGAGGAGGCCGACGCCGAGCAGCACGAACGGCGTGAACCCGACGGCGTGAAGCGCGATGATCCCGAGCGCGAAGTAGATCGAGGAGGCGATCTCCCCGTAGGCGACCGAGAAGAGCGAGCGGGCATCGAGCTCGCGGCGAAGACCTGGAAGCTTCCTCGCCATCTAGTGCATCCGCCTGTTCACGTAGAGCCGCCCGGCGCCCGCGGCAAGGAACCCGATACCGAGGATGATCCCGATCTCGCCGCCGCCGAGGGCCGCGGTGCGGACGAGGAACGCGATCCCGAGGCCGATCATCACGATCGAGAGCACGCTCGAGAGGCCGGCATGCACGTCCGTCACGCGGCTTTCTTGCCGGCGGCGACCATGACCCGGCACTGGGCGTTCTTCAGGACGTAGTCCACGGTCTTGCCGAAGATCGTCCGGTGGCGGCCGCGCGGGGCACCGAGGACGACGATCTCCGCCTGGCGGCGCTCGGCCTCTTCGACGATCGCCCGGCCCGCCTGGCGGGCGCGGACGATGCGGTCGATCGTCCGGACGCCGTATGCGGACGCCGCGACGCGGGCGTCGTCGAGCAGACGGTCGGCCTCGGCCTCGTCCGCGTCCATCGCCGCCTCGAGCGGGCGGTCGAGCGGCACGACGACGACGCGGAGCGCGACGATCGTCGCACCGCGTTCGGCCGCGAGCCGCGCCGCGATGTCGATCGACTCGTGAGACTCGGGGCCGGAGACGATGGGCACGAGGATCGTCCGGTACTCGAGCGCGACCGCCGGCCCGAACTGAAGCGGTGCGACCACCGTCTCCCGAAGCGGGAGACCGAGCTTGCGGCGGTAGAAGTAGTAGAACACGAACCCGGCCGCGAGCCAGGCGAGCCCGGCGTAGCGAGTCGGCGCGTCCTGGATCACGACGACGAGGAACGCGAGCCCGGTGCCGATCCCACCCACGATCGCGAAGAGCGGCCAGTCCACCCCGCGGAACCTGAAGTTCGGCCTGACCCGGTAGGGGTCCTCCACCGGCGGCGGCTTGCGGCGGAGCTGGATCACCGCGGCGTGGGCGATCGTGAACGAGAGCATCGCCCCGAACGCGTACATCCGGCCGATGAAGTCGACGTTCCCCGGCAGCATGAAGAGAAGCGGGAAGAAGCCCGCGAAGACGAGCAGCGCGAGCCACGGGGTCTTGAACTTGGGATGGAGCCGCCGGAACAGCTCCGGAAGCTGGCGGTGGGTCGACATCGAGTACGTGATCCGCGACGCGCCGATCACGCCGGCGTTCGTGGCGATGAAGAGGATCGTCGCGGCGAGGACGCCGACGTAGATCTTCGCCGCCGAGAGCACCGCGCCGTGCAGCCCGAGGTTCTCGACGAGGCCGAGCACCGGGTCGTTCTCGAACCCTTGCGGCGGCGGGAGGCCGAGCTTCGTGACGTACTCGCCGTGCACGTCCTTGTACACCGGCAGGGCCGACAGCGCGACGAGCGGCAGCGTGAAATAGATGGCGAAGACGGCGATCGCCACGAGCCGGATCGAGCCCGGGATCGTCCGCCTCGGGTCGCGGGCCTCCTCGGCGAGGTTCGACACGGTCTCGATCCCCGTGTAGGCGATCATCGCGACCGGGATCGCGAGCGCGAAGTTCGACCAGGTCGGTGCGATCCCCCAGTGGATGTTCTCCTTCAGCACATGCGGGCTGAAGACGAGGAAGAACCCGAGCCCCACGAGCAGGAGCTGCGTCGCGAAGTCGATCACGGCGAGCCCGACGTTCAGCGCGGCCGCCTCCTTGACCCCGACGATGTTGATCCCGACGAGCACGATCACGACGACGATCCCGCCGATGATGTCCCAGGGATTCGTCTTCAGCGGCGCCCAGAAGATCGAGAGGTAGTGCGGAACAAAGAACGCCGAGATCGCGACCGTGATGATGTAGTTCAGCATCTGGGCCCAGGCGGCCCCGAACGAGACGAGCTCGTTGAACGCCCGCCGCGCGAAGCTCGACGAGCCGCCCGCTTCCGGGAAGAGCACCGTGCCCTCGGCATAGGTGGCCGCCGTGCAGGCGAAGATCAGGCCCGAGATGACGAAGACGAGCGGCGTGAGCCCGAGGGCGATCGCCGCGGTGACACCCAGGGCGTAGTAGATCGACGAGCCGACGTTGCCGTAGGCGGTCGCAAAGAGCGCCGGCGTTCCCAGCACACGCTCGAGCGAATGAGACTGCCGCCGCCTTCCTGGCACCGGCTGAATCTACTCTCGCCCGGGGTCGATGCGTGGGAACCTACGCATCTTTTCCCGATCCCAGGATTTTCCCTATCGGTTCCCGGCTTCTCGACGAACCCGTGGGGGGAGGCCGCCGGGCCTCCCCCCACGTGCTCCGCTAGGAATGGATGCTGACGAGGAGCGGGATGATCAGGATCGCGACGATGTTCGTGATCTTGATCATCGGGTTGATCGCGGGGCCGGCCGTGTCCTTGTAGGGATCGCCGACGGTGTCGCCCGTAATCGCAGCATTGTGCGCCTCCGAGCCCTTGCCGCCGTAGAGGCCGTCCTCGATCATCTTCTTCGCGTTGTCCCAGGCGCCGCCGCCGGCAGTCATCGAGATCGCCAGGAACAGGCCGGTGACGATCGTGCCCACGAGCAGGCCGCCGAGCATCCGGATGCTGATGATCCCCACGATGATCGGGAAGGCGATCGGGATGATCGCCGGGGCGAGCATCGACCTGATCGCCGAGCCGGTGACGATGTCGATCGCGCGGCCGTACTCCGGGCGCTCGGTGCCCTCCATGATCCCGGGGTGCTCGCGGAACTGGCGGCGCACCTCCTCGACGACCTCGCCGCCGACCCGCCCGACCGCCTCCATCGCGAGCGAGGCGAACAGGAACGGCATCAGCCCGCCGATGAAGAGCCCGGCGATCACCCACGGGTCGTTGAGGGTGAAGAGCGTCGTGATCCCGTTCTGGCTGAGCCCGGTCGTGTACGAGTCGAAGAGCACGAGCGCGGCGAGTGCGGCCGAGCCGATCGCGTAGCCCTTCGTCACGGCCTTCGTCGTGTTGCCGACCGCGTCGAGCGGATCGGTGACACCACGTACCGACTCGGGAAGGTCCGCCATCTCGGCGATCCCCCCGGCGTTGTCGGTCACAGGGCCGAAGGCGTCGAGCGCGACGATCAGGCCGGTCATCGAGAGCTGCGCCATTACCGCAACACCGATGCCGTAGAGCCCGGCGAAGTGATTCGCGGTCAGGATCCCGGCCGCGATCACGAGCACGGGTGCGGCAGTCGCCTGCATCCCGATTGCGAGCCCTTCGATGATGTTCGTCGCGTGGCCGGTCTGCGAGGCCTTCGCGATCTTCTTCACCGGCGGCCAGCGGGTGCCGGTGTAGTACTCGGTGATCGCCACGAGCAGGAAGGTGACGACGAGCCCGATGATCGCGGAGACGTAGAGATCCTTGAAGTCGTACCGGGCGCTCGCGAACGCCTTCGTGACCGGGATGAACCCGATCGCGGAGAGCACTGTGGCGGCGAGCACGGACTTGTAGAGGGCGCCGATGATCGCGTTCTCGCCCTTGCCGAGCCGCGCGAAGAACGTGCCGATCACCGAGGCGACCGCCGAGACGCCGCCGAGCGCGAGCGGGAACAGATAAAGGTGGCCTGCGTTGATCCCGGCCTCGGTGCCGAGCAGCATCACGGCCACCGCCGTCACCGCGTAGGTCTCGAAGAGGTCGGCGGCCATTCCGGCGCAGTCGCCGACGTTGTCGCCGACGTTGTCCGCGATCACGGCCGCGTTTCGCGGATCGTCCTCGGGGATTCCGGCCTCGATCTTGCCGACGAGGTCGGCGCCGACATCGGCGGCCTTCGTGAAGATGCCGCCGCCGAGGCGGGCGAAGACCGAGATCAGCGAGCCGCCGAAGGCGAGCCCGACGAGATCGTGGATCGCGGTCGTCGGGGTGTGGTTGAGCGCCGCGGTGAGGAACCAGTAGTAGCCTGCGACCCCGCCGAGGGCGAGCCCGACGACGAGGAGGCCGGTGACGGAGCCCGCGCGAAACGCCACCTTGAGCGCCGGCGCGACGCCGTCACGCGCAGCCTCGGCAGTCCGGACGTTCGCCCGCACCGACACGTTCATCCCGATGAAGCCGGCCCCTGCCGAGAGCACGGCGCCGATCAGGAACCCGAACGCCGTCCCCCAGCCGAGCTTGTCGTAGAGGCCGATCAGGATGAACGGCACGACCGCGACACCCGCGATCGTGACGTACTGGCGCTTCAGGTACGCGGCGGCGCCCTCCTGCACGGCGCGTGCGATCTCTTGCATGCGCTCGTTGCCGGCGGGTTGCTTGAGGATCCACGCGGTCAGCCAGAGCCCGTACCCGACGGCCACAGCGGCGCCGACGAGGGCGACGAGTACCGCATGGTGCATGAACCAGTCCATTCGGTTGCTCCCTCCAGAGACAGATCAGCGCCGAGGGTTCGGCGCGCGGCCGCGATTCTACTGAGACGCGGAGACGGCGTCGGCGTAAGCGAGCTTCAGCCCCGTCATCGCCTGTTCGAACTCCTTCCGGATCGCATCGTCGACCTCGCCCTCGAGCAGAGGGAGCAGCGCATCGATCGCGTCGATCGCCTTCTTCGCCTCGGGCGCGTCTTTCATCTCGAGCTTGCCGTAGGCGACCGAGGCGAGCGTCGAGACCGTCGAGAGGATGAGCTGTGCGACCTTCGCCTGCCTGATCGCATCGAGCATCGCATCGAGCTGCTCCTCGGCCTCCGCCGGATCGACGTCGTCGTGCTCGTGATCGTGGCCTTCATGGTCGTGCTCGTGATCGTGACCTTCGTGGTCGTGACCTTCGTGGTCGTGACCTTCGTGGTCGTGACCTTCGTGGTCGTGGTCATGCTCCTCGTGCTCTTCCGGTTCGTCAGCCATCTTGCTCACCTGCCTTCCCTTCGGTCGCGTAGATCTCCTCGAAGCTCGCGCCATCTTGCCTGCGCGCCTGCTGGCGCTCCGCCGAGTTCGCGCGCGGTCAGTGCGAGGAACGGCGCCGCGCCGGTCTCCCCGGCGACGGGCGCCACCCATTCGATCAGCGCCTCGATCCGGGCGCGAGCCGGCACGGGCTCGCCCAGCTCGAAGTCGAGGAGCTCGCCCGAGAGGCCGTAGCGGATCGCGCGCCAGAGGTTCTCCTCGAGCATCCGGTTCGGGAGATCCGGCAGAGGCTCGCCCTCGTCGATCGCCCGCGCGCAGCGAACGGCGAGCGCGTAGGCGAGCGCCGCGAGGCTCTGCGCCTCGGCCAGATCCGGCTGGGCGTCGCAGATCCTGATCTCGACCGTCGGGTAGGCGAGATGGGGCCGGACGCTCCACCAGAGCTGGGTGTGCTCGGCGATCGAGCTCGTGCGGTACAGGAACGCGACGTAGTCCTCGAATCCCTGCCAGCCGGCGTAGACGTCCGGGATCCCGCACCGCGGGAACGTGCGGGTGAAGATCTGCGTCCGCGCGGAGTGCAGACCGCTGTCCACCTCCTCGACGAAGGGCGAGCTGGCAGAGAGCGCGAGCAGCTCGGGCAGGAACCGGCGCATGGCGTTGCAGACCGCGATCGCGCGATCGCAGCCGCGGATGCCGACGTGGACGTGGAGGCCGAAGGTGTTGTTGCGCCAGACGACATAGCGGAGCAGCTCGTCGTTGCGGCGGTAGTGCGGCGTGTCGATGATGCGCTGGTCCTGCCAGCGGCTCCAGGGATGCGTGCCGGCGGCGCCGAGCGCGAGCCCGAGCTCGCGTGTGACCGCCGCCAGCTGGGCGCGGTGCTCGACGACCTTCGCCGCCGCCTCGCCGAAATCGGCGCATTTCCCCGTGCGCACCTCGGCCTCCGAGGCGATCAGCTCGCCGACGAGGTTCGGCTCGAGCGGGGTGCCCTTCGCGGCCGCCTGCACTTCCTCGAAGCGGTTCGCGAGGTCGAGCGACTCGCCGTCGAGCAGGGCGAACTCCTCTTCGACCGCAACGGTGAAGTCGGTGCCGTCCTCGAACGCAGCCCGCGCGGTGGCGAGTTGCTCCGCGGGAGAAAGGCGCTGTTCCTCACCCATGGGTCGCGAAGGCTACGCGACCGGCGCGAGCAGGCGCGTGGCCACACCCGCCCATGACCAGAGGTCGCAGGCGGTGGCGCGCGCCGCGGCGCGGATCGCCCGGCGATCGTCGTCGGGAAGCGTCAGCAGCCGGGCCAGCTTGTCCCGGAGCTCGCCCGCGTCTCCGCTCGTGAACGCCGCGAGCCCTCGAAGGTCCCCCGGGTAGGACTCCTCGAGCCCGGCGGCGACCTCCGCGAGCCCGCTGTGACGGGCAACGAGCGGCGGACAGCCGCAGGCGGCGGCCTCGGCGGCGACCATCCCGAAGGCCTCGGGGAAGATCGACGGCACGACGACTGCGTCCGCGAGCGGGAGCAGATGGACGAGATGGCGATGTTCGAGGGGCCCGGTGAAGAGAACGCGTTCCGGCGGCAGCGTCGCGGCGTGCCGCTCGAGCTCGGCGCGATAGTCGCCGAAGCCGACGATCACCGCGCGGGCATCGAGCGAGCCCAGCGCCTCCAGGAGCAGCTGGACCCCCTTGTTCTCGATCAGCTTCCCGAAGTAGACGACCGTCGGCCTCTGCTCGGCGAGGAACGCCCCGAGACGCTCGGCGTTCCCTGCATCCGGCAGACGCTCCTCGGCATTTCCCGGATTCGCCGAGTCCTTTCGAGCCTCGGCGATCAGGTCGTCGAGCGCCTCGTCGCGCGGCTGCGGCACGAACTCGTCGACGTCCACGCCGGGCGGGACCTCGAACACCGAGTCGACGTGCCCGGTGACGTCGGCGAGCACCTGCCGAATGTGCTGCGAGCCGACGAATACGGCCTCGGCGGGAGCGAGAACCTCCCGGCCCCAGCTCTCGAGCTCGGGCCGCCCGCGCATCGAGTACTCGAGCTCGGAGCCGTGCGCCTTGACCCGGAACCGCCCTCCGACGCCCGCGCCGACGGCGCCGCCGAGCAGCACGTGGTTCGCGAACACGAGGTCTGCCGGCAGGAGCGAGCGGAGCGTCTCGACGTTTGCCTCGACATACGCCCGTCGCTCCTCCACGGTGAAGTCCTGGAGCAGGCGGGCGTTCAGCCCTTCGTAGCGGTCGAGGACGAAGACGGGAAGGAGGCCTCCAGGCAGCGCCGGACGGACCACGCGGGCGCCGCCGAGGTCGTACTGCTCCGGCGCGGGCTCCTGGCAGACGACGACGACCTCGTGACCCTGGAGGCTCCACTCGCGAGCCAGGGACCGGGTGTAGACGTTCGAGCCGGTTCCGCCGAGGAGATACCCGTGCCAGAGGAGGATGCGCATTGCCCCACCTTGCCGGAGCGGAGCGGACAGACGTGTGTCGAATGCACCGTCCCGGGGGAGGACTGGAAGATGGGACGGGAGGACGATATGGTCGTCAGCACGTATGCGGGCACAGGCGTGAGCACCGAACAGCGTTCCCGTATCTGCGTCGTCTGCCTCGCGCACGCCGAGGGCGCAGGCGGCGAGGAGATCGGTCAACAGCTCGCGGAGCAGCTCGGCTTCCGGTACGCCGACGAGGCGATCGTCGTCGCCGCTGCCGAGACCGAGCAGGTCTTCCCGGAGGCGGTGTCGCTCGCCGAGTCGCGAAGCCCCGGCAGGTGGCTCGAGGTCGACTTCAACCGCTTCGAGAAGGTCGAGCATGTTCGCGAACTGATTCGCAATGCCGTCCACCAGACCGCAGCCGAGGGCGACGTCGTGATCGTCTCCCATGCGGCGTCGTTCGCTCTCGACGGCCGCGACGACGTGCTGCGGGTCCGAATCACCGCGTCCTCAGACACCAGGGAGCGCCAACTTCTGGAAACCGGCCTCGATCCGGCTGAAGCGGCACGGCGCGTAAAGGACGCCGACAAGGACATGAAGGCGTACCTGAAGCACTTCTACGGCGTCAGTCACGAGGTTCCGACCGACTACGACCTGGTGGTCAACTTCGATCGGCTCACGGTCGCGCAGGCCGTGGCGGCGATCGCCGCCGTTATGTGAGGTGGAAGTAGAGCGCGTGCAGCAACTCGACCGCAGGGTTCGAGGTGTGCACGGTGACCTCGGGCGGACAGTCGAGGAGCGCCTCTGTGTAGTTGAAGATGATCTGCACGCCGGCCTCGACCAGGTCGTCGGCAACGTGCTGAGCGGCGTCGGCCGGGATCGCGAGCACCCCGACGACGATGTTCTTGTCGTGCACGACGTCCTTCAGCCGCGCGTACGGGCTGACCTCGATCGAGCCGATCGGGCGGCCGACGATCTTCTCGTCGATGTCGAATACCGCAGCGATCGTGACCCCGTGCTCGATGAAGATCGGCGAGCCGGCGATCGCCTGGCCGAGCCTGCCCGCGCCCACGAGCGCGATGTTGTGCTGGCCCTGGGTGCGGAGGATCTTGCGGATCTCGCCGAGCAGGCCGTCGATCGGGTACCCCACCCCGCGCTTGCCGAACTTCCCGAAGTTGGAGAGGTCCCGCCTGATCTGCGTCGCGTTGATGTTCGTGTAGTCGGCGATCTCCTGAGACGAGATCCTGTCCTTGCCCATCTTCTTCGCCTGGGTCAGCACCTGGAGGTAGCGCGAGAGGCGCGCGGCCACTCCAACACCGACGCGATTCTCCAGCGGACGTACTCCTTCGGGCTGACTTTGCAACATGAACGAGGGATTCTGCACGAACGCATGGACACAGCGTTCAGTTCGTCACAATCTCCCCGCTAGAGGCCGAGTTTGTGACGCAGTTCGGTTGCCTCGACGCGATACACGGAGACCCGCTCGCCGGCGACCTCGATCACTGGAATCCACTCGCGATAACGGCGCTCGAGCTCGGGGTCGCCGGTGATGTCGACCTCGTCCACCACGAAGCCGAGCTCGGCGGCGAGCGGCTCGAGCTCGGAGCGCGCCCGCTCGCAGAGGTGGCAGTCGCGGGCGACGACGAGCGTGACGTCTACGGATAGAGACCCCTGATGGTGCTTGCCTCCGCGACGCGCTGCACCGCGAGCCCGTAGGCCGCCGTCCGCATCGAGATCCCGCGCGCCTCGCGAAGCTCCCAGGTCTCGCGGTAGGCCATCGAGACGATCTTGCGGAGGCGCTGGTTCACCTCGGCTTCCGTCCAGAAGAGCTCCTGCAGCCCCTGCACCCACTCGAAGTACGAGACGACGACCCCGCCCGCGTTCGCGAGCACGTCGGGGATCACGAGCACGCCGTTCGCCTCGAGGATCGCGTCTGCTTCCGGCGTCGTCGGGCCGTTCGCGCCCTCGAGCACGATCCCGGCCCTGACCGCACCCGCGTTCGCCTCGTCGAGCACGTGCTCGAGGGCGCAGGGCGCGAGCACGTCGCACGGGAGCGCCAGCAACTCGGCGTTCGTGACGGCCTCGCCGCCGCCGAACTCGGCGATCGCCCCGCCCGCTGCCTTGTGCTCGAGCAGCGCAGGCGACGTCGAGCCCGTCTTCGGCGTGACGGCCGCCCGAGGCATCCGAGACTGCGACGACGCTCGCGCCGGCCTCGTCCGCGAACCGCGCGAACAGCGAGCCGACGTTCCCGAACCCCTGGATCGCGACCTTCAGCCCCTCGATCGAGCGACCCTGACGGCTCAGCGTCTCCTCGAGCGAGAAATAGACGCCGCGGCCGGTGGCCTCCTCGCGGCCGAGCGAGCCGCCGATCGCGAGCGGCTTCCCGGTGACGACGCTCAGCACCGAATAGCCCTGGTTCATCGAGAACGTGTCGAAGATCCACGCCATCACCGCCGGGCTCGTCCCCACGTCCGGGGCCGGGATGTCCTTCTCCGGGCCGATCTCGTTCACGATCTCCGAGGTGTACCGGCGTGTCAGCCGTTCGAGCTCGCCCGGGAGAGAGCGCCTTCGGGTCGCAGATCACGCCGCCCTTCGCGCCGCCGAACGGGAGGTTCATCAGCGCGCACTTCCAGGTCATCCACATCGCGAGCCCCTTGACGCCGTCGAGCGTGACTCCGGGGTGGTAGCGGATCCCTCCCTTCGAGGGGCCGCGGGCGACGTTGTGCGTGACGCGCCAGCCCGTGAAGACGCGCACCGAGCCGTCGTCCATCGTCGTCGGGATCGCAACCTCGACCGACTTCTTGCAGGCGCCGAGGATGCCGACGAGATCGTCGTCGATCTCGAAGACCGCCGCGACGTCCCGGAGTTGCTGCTGCGCGATCCGGAAGGGGCTCTCCGCAGGGCTCATCGGCGCCGGCCGCAGTGTACCTGGAAGGCGATTTCAGTCTATCCGGAAGGTGACCTTGGCCCGGCTCGCCGGGCCCGGCGAGCGTCGGCCGCGCAACGATCCTGATCTCGTAGCTTCCCGGTGCGAGCACCTCGCCCGTGGGCCCCCGCCCGGTGAGCCCGAAGCTGTAGGCGCCGGGCAGCAGGTCCTGGACGCGCGCGAGCACGCCGAGATAGGTCCCGCCGGCGGAGTAGAGCAGGAGGTCGAGGCGGGCGACCGGTTCGATCTCGACGATCTTCCCGCCGGCGATCCGCCCGGCGACGACCGAGAGCACGGCGGGCTTCGAGTCGGAGGGCGAGAACTCGGCGGGGCGGATCCGTGCCGGGCCGATCAGCGTGCCCGTGAACGGGCGGAATACGATCGCCCACGGGATCCGGAGCGCCTGGCTGCCCGCCGGCTTCACGGTCAGGCTGCCGCTGACGACCGGAAGCGCGGGCCGCGTCGAGGCCGCGGCGGTCACCTGCACCGTCGCGGTCTTCCCCGGGTCGAGCTGAAGGCTCGCGGGCTCGACGTCGAGGAGCCGCGAGCTCGAGGCGAGCGTCAGGATCAGCGGGCGGCTCGAGACGTCGCGAACGGTCATGCGTTGCTTCTGGTGCCAGCGGGGCCCGGTCCACGGCCCGAACGACAGTGACGTCTCCCCCGCGCTGACCTCGCCGACAGCGCTGGCACCCGGATCGACGAGGCCGGCGCCCGAAGCGGTTACCCCCGCCCCGAACGGCCGGGCCGAGCCCGTGAGGAGGCTCGCGAGGTCCTCGGCCGAGAGGCCCGGACGGGCCTGCGCAAGGAGTGCGGCCGCTCCGGCGACCTCGGCCGCGGCGACGCTCGTTCCCGTCACCGAGACGAACGCGGGCTCGCCGTCGCCGGCCGTGCCCGCGTCGGACGTCTCGATCGCGACGCCCGGCGCCGCGAGCTGCGGGCCGACGAGGCCGCCGAAGGTCAGCCCGCGGGAGGAGAACGGCGCGACCCGACCCTGATCCGGATTCGGGACGACGGCCGTGCTGCCGATCGCCACGACCACGGCGAATCCCTTGCGGAGCGTGGCAAGAGCGGGTCGCGCGTAGCTCTCGGGAACGCCGATCACCGGCACCGGCGAGCCCGCGAGAGCGCCCGAGGGCAGCCGCCTGCCGTAGACGAGCACGGCGGCGGCGCCGTCGCCCACGGCCGCGCTCACGGTGGCGGCCGGGTTCACGCCGCCGGCGACGAGCGCGGCCTTCCCCTGGAGGGCGCCCGGGGCGCCGGGCCGGGCGACCGCCAGCTCGACCGAATGAGCCGGCGAGACCGTGCCGAGGAGCGGAAGCGAGCCGTCGGCGAGGACCGCCAGCCCCTGCCGGAACACCACCCGGACAGACGCGGTGACAGGGCGTGAATCGGTCGCCCCGACCGTCAAGCGCCGCGCGTGCCCCTGAGGGGCCGGCGATCGACCCGAAAAGCGGGCCGGCGACGCCGTCGTTTCCCGCCGGCGCGACAACGAGCGTGTCGAGGGCGAGCGCACCGTCGACCGCCTGCGATTCGGGGCTGTCGACGAACGAGGCGAATGGCTCGGCCACGCCGAGGAGGGCGATCCGGACGGCATCGTGGGTGTCGCCGTCGGCGTTCGGGTCGACCGCCCGATCGAGCCCGGCGATCAGCTGGTCGCTCGTGGCGTAGACGGCGTTTCGGCCGCTCGCGGTGGGCTGCCAGCCCGCGACACGAATCGGGAGCACCGAAGCTCCCCTGGCGACGCCGCGGATCCCGTCCGGCCCTCCCGAGCCCACGAGGACGCCGGCGAGCTGGGTGCCGTGCCTCTCGACCTGGCGCCGGTTCTGCGGGTTGCGCTGCGCGGCGGCCGAGCCGGTGCCGCCCACGATGTCGATTCCCGGCTCGACTCTCCCTCCGAGATAGGGGTGAGAGAGGTCGACACCGGTGTCGAGGAGCGCGATCGTGAGACCGGTTCCGTCGAACCCGGGCAGCCGCACCGCGGTTCCTGCGGAAATGCCTCCCGGAGGCGGCGTTGCGGCCGAGAGCGCAGCGGGATAGGCGACGCGGACGGGGTAGACCCCGGCGACTTCGGGGTTGTGCTCCAGCAAGGCGACCGCCGAGGGATCGAGCGTGGCCGAGAAGCCGTCGAGCACGCGCGCGAAGCTGTAGTAGGGCCGCACGGTCAGGTCGTGGCGGGCGAGTTGGGTCAACACCTGCTGCTGCGCCGCGTAGGCCTCAGCGACCCAGCGGCGCTCGGCCTGCTCGGTGGCCGCCTTGACGTGCTCGAGGCGCTGCGCGACCGACGGGGTTCGGAGCACGACGATCTCGCGGCCGGTGAGGGTGACGGCGGGCCGCCCCGGGCCGACCAATCCGTTCCACGACGCCGCGGCGGCCGGCGGCAGCGGGGTGGTCGGTGCGGGCCCCTGCGACCCGCGGACCGTGAGCCACGCGGCGAGGCCGATCGCGGCGACGAGGACGATGCGGAACTCAGGCCGTCGAAGCAAACGCATCGAGCGCAAGGTACTCGTAGGCCGGGACGTGGCCCGCCCGCCGGTCGTCCGGGTAGCGCCCCGCGGAGGCGATCATCGCTGCGTTGTCGGTGCAGAGGGGAAGCGGCGCCGCGACGGCGTCCGGGAGCGCGGCGCGAAGGCTCGAGTTGGCGGCGACACCTCCGACGATCGCGATCCGGTCCGGGCCGGCTGCTTCGATCCGCCCGGTCAGCGCCCGAACGATCGCGTGCTGGTAGGAGGCGGCAAGATCGGCGCGGCGCCGTTCGAGCTCGTCGGCCGGAAGGTCGCGGACGGCATAGAGGAGCGCCGTCTTCAGCCCGGAGAAGGAGAAGTCGAGCCCCGGGACCCTCGCGACCGGGAACGAGTAGGCCTCGGGGTCCCCTTCGCGGGCGAGGCGGTCGATCTCGGCGCCGCCCGGGTACGGGAGGCCGAGCAGCCGAGCACCCTTGTCGAACGCCTCGCCGGCCGCGTCGTCGCGCGTCGTCCCGAGAACGCTCACGCCGCTCCAGCTCCTGTCCTGCACGTCGAGGAGCAGGGTGTGCCCGCCGCTTGCGAGCAGGCAGGTGAAAGGCGGCTCGAGGTCGAGCGGCCTCAGGTAGAGGGAGGCGACGTGGCCGTGCAGGTGATTGACGGGAACGAGCGGCAGCCCGCGACCCCACGCGAGCCCCTTTGCCGCCGAGAGCCCGACGAGGAGCGCCCCGATCAGCCCGGGCCCCGCGGTGACGGCAACGCTCTCGAGCTCCTCGAGCGAGGTTCCTGCCACGTCGAGCGCCTCGCGGATCACCGGCGAGACGAGCTCGAGATGCCGCCGCGAGGCGATCTCCGGCACCACCCCGCCGAACGCGCGGTGAAGCTCGACCTGCGAGGCGACGATACTCGAGCGAATCTCGCCGTCCGCGGTGATCACGGCCGCCGCGGTCTCGTCGCACGACGTCTCGATCCCGAGGATCATCTACTGCGGCCTGACGACGTTGACCCAAGAGAAGTCGCGCCAGCAGGCCGCAGCAGGATGGCTGCCGTGTCTCGAACGGACATGGCCGGGGACTGTCCCCGGCCAGGTCCTGCGGGGACGATGCCCGTTCGGGGCGCCCCCTGGATCACGGTTCGGTGTCGGCTTCGCGCCACATGATCAGCGCGTCTTCTCGGTTGTCTGTGTAGTAGCCGCGGCGGATGCCCTGGCGGACGAAGCCGAGCTTCTCGTAGAGGTGGATCGCATCGCCGTTGGACACCCGCACCTCGAGGGTGTAGCCGCGGCGCTGATCGTTCTTCGTCAGCTCGAAGACCCGCTCGAGGAGGAGCGTGGCGATGCCGCGGCGGCGGTACTCCGGATCGACCGCGACGTTCATCACGTGCCACGCATCGACGTAGCGCGAGTTGACGATGTAGCCGATCAGCCGCTCGTGGTCGAACGCGCCGAGGCAGACCGAGCTCGCCTTGGCCAGCTCGGAGGCGAACATCGAGCGCGACCACGGGGTGTTGTACGCGCGCTGCTCGATCCCGTCGATCGAGTTCAGGTCAGAGAGCCCGAGCGGACGGATCTCCGTGCCGATCGCGGTCATCGGCTCGCAACCGCGTCCGGGGCGCGGAGGTAGAGAGGCTCGAGCGCCTCGGCCGGGCCGAAGGACGACGCGCGCTCGACGAGAAGGAGCGCCGAGGGAAGATGAACCGGGTCGTCGTCGGCGGGGACCTCGGCGCCTGCCGCCTCGAAGAGCTCGCGATAGCGCACCGCTCCGTCGCCGACGAGCCGAAGCCCTTCGGCCTGGAGCTCCTCGGGGCGCAGCACCGCCGGCCCCACCGTGAAGACCTCGCCGCGGCGCGCATCGATGACCGGGACGCCGCCCGAGAAGGCCTCGAGCGTCGAGACCCCGGCCGCGGGGATCCCCAGCGCGAGCGCGAGCCCTCGCGCGGTGGCGAGGCCGATCCGGATCGAGGTGAAGCTGCCCGGCCCCGTTCCGACCACGAGCGCGTCGATCCCGGCGGGCGGGATCCCCGCCTCGGCCGTGAGCTCGGCCGCGGCGGCAAGCACCGACCGCGCCTCGACGAAGCGCTCTCCTACTGCCTCCCCGTCGCACAGAAGCGCGCAGGCGGCAACCCGCGTGGCGGTGTCAAATGCGAAGATCGTCGTCACTGTCGATCGTGATCCTCCGGTGCTCGGGGTCGATGTGAACAAGCGTGACGGTGGCTTTCGCCTCCCGAAACCAACCGCCCGCGTGCTCCGGCCATTCGACAAAGGCAATCGTGCCATCGAAGTACGGTTCGAGGTCGCCCCAACGCTCGTCACCGATCCCCTCGAGGCGATAGAGGTCGAGATGAGCGACGGGGACCCGCCCCTCGTAGCGGTGGCCGATCGTGTAGGTCGGGCTCGAGACGATCGTCATCACACCGAGCGCTCGACACGCTCCACGCACGAAGGTCGTCTTCCCCGCGCCGAGCTCGCCGGAAACGGCGACGATGTCGCCCGGCTCGAGCACCGCCGCGAGGCGAGCCCCGAGCTCCTCAGTCTCCCCTTCCGACCCGCTCGTGAGCATCTCCATGCGCTCCACGATAGGGAACCCCACGCAGTAGGAACCAGGGGAGCGCGAGCAACCCTACGAAGAGCACGATCCCGGCGTCCATGCCCGGAGTGCCCCCGGAGAGGTGGCCGGAGCCTCCGATCCGGTCGGATGACCGGCTCGCTCCGAGTGCCACGCAGAACACGAGCGCCACGGCGCCCGTCCCGAGCAGCGCCGCGCGTGCGGGCGACGGCTCCCCCCTCGCGGCTCGCCGGCCCCTGTGCCGAACTGAGCCCGCCACCGTGGAACTAGCCTCTCACACCGAGTCCCTCGGACAGAGGCGCAGTTGCTAGAGACCGCCCGGATCGAGCCTCAGAACAGCCCGAGCTGGATCCCAGCGGCCTCAGGCACCGGCTCCGGCCGCGGGCTGCGAGTACTGCGACCGGTTGGGCAGCTTCCTCGTCACGCCCGAGCAGAGCCGGCAGGCGCTCGAAGTCGGCCTTCAGCACGTCGAGCATCCGCGGCGTGTACAGCGCCGCGGCCGGGTGGAAGATCGGGAAGAGCAGCACCCGCGAGCCGCCGAGGACGACCTCCTGCTCGCGCCCGTGGACCTTCGTGATCCCGTCGGGCTTGCCGGAGAGGAGCTTCGTCGCGAAGTTGCCGAGCGTCGCCACGACCTTCGGCTGGATCAGCTCGATCTGGCGGAAGAGATGGCTCTCGCAGGACGCGATCTCCTCGGGCAGCGGGTCGCGGTTGCCCGGCGGACGGCATTTCAAGACATTTACGACATACACGTCGTCGCGCGTGAGCCCGATCCCGTCGAGCAGCTTGCCGAGGAGCTGGCCGGCGGCGCCGACGAACGGGATGCCCTGCTTGTCCTCGTGGAAGCCGGGCGCCTCGCCGACGAACATCAGGTCGGCCGTCGGGGAGCCCGAGCCGAACACGACCTGTGTACGCGTCGCCGAGAGCGGACAGCGCGTGCAGCCGGCGACCGAGTCGCGGAACGCAGCGAGGGCCGACTCGCCGCTCAAGCCCTCAATGGCCGCCGCAGCCACAGCTCCCGCCACAACAGCCGCCCGTTCCGCCGCTTTGGCCACCGGAAGCCGCGCTGGGAGCCTTGGTGAGGCCGTGCGCCGCGAACGCCGAGAACTGACGCTTCGCGTTCTCCGACCCGCAGTCGGGGCACGGAGGGGTCTCGTCCGGCCGGACGAGCTCCTCGAAATGCGACTCGCAGCTCATGCAGACGTACTCGTAGATCGGCATCGCGCCCTCCAGGCTACCAACGTGACTGACCGGCGAGACCAACGCGGGCATCGTGCGCCTCGCGTCGGACGGAACGTGCGCGCTATGGTTCCGGTGCCCGGTATCCGTCCGCGGAACTGGAGCCAAAAACGAGGAGTCGAGAGAGATCAGAACGCTGCGAACGATCGCCGAGTTGCGCCATGCGCTTGCGCCCCTGCGGGCGGAGCGGACGATCGGGCTCGTCCCGACGATGGGCGCTCTGCATGCCGGACATCGCGCGCTCTTCGATGCTGCGCGTGAGGAGTCCGACACCGTCGTCGCGAGCATCTTCCTGAACCCGGCGCAGTTCGCCGAGCCCGCCGACCTCGCCGCCTACCCACACGACCTTGCCGCCGACCAGAGCGAGGCGGAGGCCGCCGGCGTCGATCTGCTCTTCGCCCCCACTCCCGCCGAGCTCTACCCGCCGGGGTTTGCCACGTGGGTCGAGCCCGAAGGGGCTGCCCTCGGGCTGGAGTCCGAAAGCCGGCCCGGCCACTTCCGGGGCGTCGCGACCGTCTGCCTGAAGCTGTTCACGATCGTCCGCCCGAACGTCGCGTACTTCGGCCGCAAGGACGCGCAGCAGGTCGCCGTCGTGAAGCAACTCGTTCGCGACCTGAACCTCGAGCTCGAGATCCGTGTGGTCCCGACCGTCCGCGACGCCGACGGCCTCGCCCTGTCCTCACGCAACGGCCGGCTCTCGGCCGAGGAGCGCGAGCGTGCGCTCGCAATCCCGCGTGCGCTCTCGACCCGCGACCCCGAACACGCCCGCCGGATCCTCGCCGCATCCGGGGTCGAACCGGAATACGTCGCAGTCACGGAGCTCGACGGCCCCACGCTCGCCGTCGCCGTCCGCGTCGGCGAGACCCGCCTGATCGACAACGTCCTCCTGGAAGGAGAGCCGAAATGAGCACAAGACCGCGCCAGCCCGCCCAGCAGGCGCCCGCCCCGGGCGGCTTCGCGCTTCCCGAGCTTGCCGAGATGAAGCGCCGTGGCGATCGGATCACGATGGTCACGGCCTACGACGCACCGGCCGCACTGCTCGCCGACAAGGCGGGAGTCGAGCTGATCCTCGTCGGCGACTCGGCGGCGATGGTGATGCTCGGCCACGAATCGACGATCTCGGTCACCCTCGAGGAGATGATCTTCCTCACGCGCGCCGTCACCCGTTCGGCGCGCCGCCCGCTCGTGATCGGCGACCTCCCGTTCGGCTCGTACGAGATCTCGGACGAGCAGGCCGTCGAGACCGCGATCCGGATGGTCAAGGAGGGCGGTGCCGCGACGGTGAAGCTCGAAGGCGCGGGCCGCATGGTCTCTCGCGTGCGCGCGATCGCCGGATCGAACATCGGCGTGATGGCGCCACATCGGCCTCACCCCGCAGTCGGCGACGAAGCTCGGCGGCTTCCGCGCCCAGGGCCGTACCGCGGAGACGGCGCTCCAGCTCTACGACGACGCGCTCGCGCTTCAGGAGGCAGGGGCCTTCGCGCTCGTGCTCGAGGCGGTGCCGGCGCCGGTCGCGGCCCGGATCACCGAGGCCCTCGAGATCCCGACGATCGGGATCGGGGCGGGCGCGGGCTGCGACGGGCAGGTGCTCGTCTGGCACGACCTGCTCGGGCTGTACCCGGGCACCGCGCCGCGCTTCGTCAAGCGCTACGCGGCGATCGCCGAGGAGATCGGCGAGGCGCTCGCCGCCTACGTCAGCGACGTCCGCGGCGGCGCGTTCCCGGAGGAGCAGCACACCTACTCGATCCCGGAGGCAGAGCTCGAGAGGTTCGAAGCGGCGCTCGCCGAGCGGCAGCTAGAAGAGGAGAAACGCGCCCGCCAGCACGATCGGCGCCGCAGCAGCGACGAAGCGCGCGGCCGTAGCTCCAGCCGTGCACGGCGCGGACGCCGACCACGAGCAGGCAGGCCGACCAGACGAGGAACGCGAGCCCGAGCACCTCGAAGATCGTCCCGCCCGTGCCCGAATCGGGGCCGCCCTGGTGGAAGAGCGCGGTCCCGTACACCGCGAGCTTCACCGGCCAGAGGGCGAGCGACAGCGCGACGGGAACCGTGGCGAACGCCAGCACGTGACGGGCGCGCCGGTACGAGCCCTGCGATCCGAGCAGCACGCCGACCCGGTGCAGGACCCCGCCGAGGAGCCAGTAGAAGATCCCGCCGTAGAGCCCGCCCGCGAGGAACGTCCAGACCGCGACGAGCAGCCCGTCGTAGCCGTCCGAGCCGTCCATCAGGTGAGCCGCGGTTCTCGTGGAGAGGACGAAGGCCATCCCGGCAAGCCAGACGACGAGCAGCACCGGCTCGGAGCGCAGCGCGGCCGACTCGTTGCTGTCGTCGCGGAGCGCGACGAAGACCGGCTTCGGCGCGGACAGGACGAGGAGCGTCCGGATCCACCAGTCGCGCATCACAGACCTGTGATTACGGTGCGACGCCCTGGGTGACGGTGAGGCCGTTCGGGCAGAGATAGGTGACCGCGCCCATGCTGTCGTTCCCCTGGGCGATCCAGTGCTTCCCGCCCGGGCAGACCTGGTTGTGGCTGAAATCGAGGGCCCACGCGGCCATCCCGCCGAAGAACAGCAGGACCACCAAGGCAGACAGCCCGATGAGGAACCTCTTCCTCGCCCGCGGGCTCATCTGCGTCGCCCCGGGAACCGCGGCTTCGCTCACGCTAGAAGGTTATGCGGCGACAACGGCCCGGCGCTCGAGGAGCGGTCGCAGGAAGCGGCCCGTGTAGGAGTCGTCGACGGCCGCGACCTCCTCCGGCGTGCCGGTCGCGACGAGCTCGCCGCCGGCCTCGCCGCCCTCGGGGCCGAGGTCGACGAGCCAGTCGGCCTGCTTGATCACGTCGAGGTTGTGCTCGATCACGAGCACGGTGTTGCCGGTGTCGACGAGCCGCTGGAGCACCTCGAGCAGCTTCTCGATGTCGGCGAAATGGAGGCCCGTCGTGGGCTCGTCGAGGATGTAGAGCGTGCGGCCGGTGGCGACCTTGCCGAGCTCGGCGGCGAGCTTCACCCGCTGGGCCTCGCCGCCGGAGAGCGTGGTCGCAGGCTGGCCGAGCGTCATGTAGTCGAGCCCGACATCGTGAAGGGTCTGGAGCCGCCGGCGGATCTTCGGGATCTTCGCGAAGAACTTCAGCGCCTCCTCGACCGACATCTCGAGCACGTCGGCGATCGTCTTGCCCTTGAACCTCACCTCGAGCGTCTCGCGGTTGTAGCGGCGGCCCTTGCAGGTCTCGCAGGGGACGTAGACGTCGGGCAGGAAGTGCATCTCGATCTTGATCTGGCCGTCGCCCTTGCAGGTCTCGCAGCGCCCGCCCTTGACGTTGAACGAGAAGCGACCCGGCTTGTAGCCGCGCATCTTCGCGTCGGGGGTCAGCGAGTAGAGCTCCCGGACATGCGTGAAGAGATCGGTGTAGGTCGCGGGGTTCGAGCGCGGCGTGCGGCCGATCGGGCGCTGGTCGATCTCGATCACCTTGTCGAACGCCTCGATCCCCTCGACCGCCTCGTGCTCGCCCGGCTTGATCCGCACCTTCGAGAGCCGGTTCGCGAGCGACTTGTAGACGATCTCGTTCACGAGCGTCGACTTGCCCGAGCCCGAGACGCCCGTGACCGCGATGAAGCGGCCGATCGGGAACTCGACGTCGATTCCCTTGAGGTTGTGCTGGGCGGCGCCGCGGACGGTGAAGACGCCGTTGTCGGCGGTCCGCCGCTCCGGCACCGCGATCTCGCGGGCGCCCGAGAGGAACTGCCCGGTGACCGACTTGCGGTTGCGCTGGACCTTCGCCGCCGTCCCCTCGGCGACCACGTGCCCGCCGTGCTCGCCCGCGCCCGGGCCCATGTCGACGAGCCAGTCGGAGCTCCGCATCATCTGCTCGTCGTGCTCGACGACGACGACCGTGTTCCCGAGGTCGCGGAGCCGCTCGAGCGTGCCGATCAGCCGGTCGTTGTCGCGCTGGTGCAGGCCGATCGACGGCTCGTCGAGGATGTAGAGGACGCCCACGAGCTGCGAGCCGATCTGCGTCGCGAGCCGCAGCCGCTGGGCCTCGCCGCCCGAGAGCGTCGCCGAGGCGCGGTCGAGCGCGAGGTAGCCGACGCCGACGTTGTCGAGGAACGTGAGCCGCTCGCGGATCTCCTTCACGACCCGCGCGCCGATCAGCTCCTCGGTCGCGGTGAGCTCGAGGCCGTCGAGGAAGCGGAGCGCCGCGGCGACCGAGAGCTGGGTGAACTGGTGGATGTTGCGCTCGCCGACCGTGACCGCGAGCACCTCCGGCTTGAGGCGTGCGCCCTTGCAGACCGGGCACGGCCGGAAGGACATGTACTCCTCGATCCGCTCGCGCTGAGTCGAGCTGTCGGTGTCGCGGTAGCGGCGCTGGAGCGAATCGACGATCCCCTCGAAGGCGATCGTGTACGCGCGCCGGCGGCCCATCCGGTTGCGGTACTGGACGTAGACCCGCTCGCTGCCGGTGCCGAAGAGGAAGTAGCCCTGTTGCTTCTCGTCGAGCTCTTCCCAGGGCCGGTCGGTCGGGATCTCGTAGCGATCGGCGATCGCCTGGATCACCGACTCGTAGAAGCTCGAGTTGCCGACCGCCCACGGCACGAGCGCGCCCTCGTCGATCGAGAGGCTCGGATCGGGAACGAGCAGGTCGGGGTCGATCTCCTGCTGCGCGCCGAGCCCGGTGCACCGCGGGCAGGCGCCGTGCGGCGAGTTGAACGAGAAGATCCGAGGCTGGAGCTCCGGGAGCGAGACGCCGTGCTCGGGGCAGGCGAACCGCTCGGAGTAGGTGCGGCTCTCGCCGCTCTCGAGCAGGTCGATCACGACGAGACCCTCGGCGAGCGCGACCGCGGTCTCGACCGACTGCGTGAGCCGCAGGCGCAGGTCGTCCTTCATCACGAGCCGGTCGACGACCACCTCGATCGTGTGCTTGAACTTCTTGTCGAGCACCGGCGGCTCCTCGAGCAGGTGCTGCTCGCCGTCGACCTTGATCCGGGTGAAGCCCTCGTTGCGCAGGCTCTCGAAGACGTCGCGGTACTCGCCCTTGCGGTCGCGCACGACCGGCGCGTTGACCGTGAAGCGCGTGCCCTCGGGCAGCGCGAGGATCTGCTCGACGATCGAGTCGACCGACTGCCCGACGATCGGCCGGCCGCAGACCGGGCAGTGCGGCCTCCCGACCCGTGCGTAGAGCAGGCGCAGGTAGTCGTAGATCTCCGTGACGGTGCCGACCGTGGAGCGTGGATTCCGCGAGGTCGTCTTCTGGTCGATCGAGATCGCCGGCGAGAGACCGTCGATCGAGTCGACGTCGGGCTTCTCCATCATCTGCAGGAACTGCCGCGCGTAGGCAGAGAGCGACTCGACGTAGCGCCGCTGGCCCTCGGCGTAGATCGTGTCGAAGGCAAGGCTCGACTTCCCCGAGCCGGAGAGCCCGGTGATGCAAATCAGCGCGTTCCGAGGGAGCCGGACGGTGATGTCCTTGAGGTTGTGCTCCCTGGCGCCGTGGACTACGAGCTCGTCGGCCGCCATCTGGAGACCATTGTACCGAGCGAACGGACGTTCGCTCTGGTAAGAACCTCTAGCTCGATGCCACGCGTCGACTGGGCGCGATGGGTGCGTGCTCCGCAAGGACGCAGGGAGCCCGGGTAGTGGTCCTACCCGGGCGACTGAGGACGCAGTCGGAGTGCGTGCCCAGCGCGTCCAGGCGGCAACGTGCTCATTGAGCTAGAGGTTCTAAGGGCATCGTCTGTCCGGGCGAGGATGCGACACTGGGCCCATGGTCGGGCTGGCACTGATCGTGGCCGCGGTCGCGACCGCGTTCGTGGCCGCGCTTGCCGTGCGCCTCCCGAGCCTCGTCTCGACCCTCCTCGTCGCGTACCTGGCCTACGTCGCGAACCTCGGCCTCGTGACGCTCGCGCTCTCGCCCTTCCACGAGGTGACCCGGAGCGGTCTCGCGGTCGCCGAAGGCCTGCTGCTGGCGGCGGCGCTCGCCGCGTGGTGGGCGCGCGGCCGCCCCGGACCGCCGCTCGGGGCGTCCGGTGCCGCGCTGCGCACGGCGCTCTCCGATCCGGTCACCGTGCTCTTTGTCGTCGCCGTCGCAGTCCTGCTCGGGTACGAGGCCGTGCTCGCCTCCACGCCGCCGAACAACATGGACTCGCTCACCTACCACCTTACCCGCGCCGCCGCCTGGAGGCAGCACGGCGGGATCTACTGGATCGCCAACGCGCCCGAGGTGGAGCTGAACGCCTATCAGCCCTTTGCGGAGCTGCAGAACTTCTTCCTCATGGTCGCGACCGGCGGCGGCAGGCTCTATGCGCTCCCGCAGTACCTCTCCGAGCTCGCGATCCTCGTGTCGGTCTACGGCTCCGCACGACGGCTCGGGTATGCGGTGCGTCCCTCGACCTGCGCCGCGGCGCTCACGGCCACGTTCTCGGTGCTCGCGCTCGAATCGTTCACCGGGCAGAACGATCTCTTCGCAGCGTCCTTCCCTGCGGTCGCAGCGTGCCTGCTCCTCGGCGCGGTCCCGGCCGAGGCCGCGCTGGCCGGTGCGGCGGTTGCGTTCGGAATCGGCACGAAGCTCACGACCGGGCTCGTCACTCCGATCCTCGCGTGGCTTGCGATCGCGCGTGGGCGGCGGACATTCATCACCGCACTGGTCGGCGGAATCGCGGGGCTCGTCACGATCGGAATGTGGGGCTACGTGCTGAACGTCGTGCACACCGGGCACATCTTCGGCGCGGACACCGGAGGCGTGCAGGATCGCGCGAACCCGGCCTACCCGCGAAGCGTCGCGAACGCCTTCTACCTGGCCTACGGGTTGATGGACACCTCGGTGCTCTCCTACCACGTCATCGACTGGCTCGCGCTCCTCGGTGTCGTGCTGGCGGTGGTCGCGTTCCTCTGGTGGCTTCGCCGCGGGCACCGTCGGGACGCGGCCGAAGAGGGCGCAGGGATCGCGCTGCCGTTCCTCGCGCCGTTGCTCGTGGTCGGCGGAGCCGCGCTGATTGCGTGGGGTGCGCGCCAGTGGGGGTTCCCGATCCGAGGGCCCGGAGGGCTGCTCGGCCCGCTCGATGCGAACCTGAACGAGACCTACACGCGCTTCGCCAACGAGGACTACTCGGCCTACGGCCCGGTCGGCATCGTCGCCCTGCTCGCCGCCGCCGTGCTCGCGGTGATCGCATACGTGCGCGGCCGGGCCGACATGCGCCACCTGGCGCTCGCCTTCGCGCTGCCGGTGTTCCTCGTGCTCGTCTCGGCCGGTTCGGTCTGGGTGCCGTTCCTGATCCGCTACTTCCTGCTGCCGGCCGTGCTGACCGCGCCGCTGATGGCGCTCCTGCTCCGGCGTCGGGCCGTCGCCGCCGCGTGGCTCGTCGTCGCAGCATTCGCGATCGGCTTCACGCTTGCGAAAGACCAGCCGAAGCCGTTCACGAGCCCGTACGGATACGGCCACCCATGGAACTTCAGCGCCGAGGAGGCGCTGTCCGAGAACTCGGACAGCGCCTGGGCGGATGCGCTCCGTGCCTACCGCGCGGATGTTCCTGCCGAGCCGCCTGCGTCGGCGTCGCGATGTACGCGAACGAGCCGACCTACCTGCTGTTCGGGCCGCACTTCGAGCACCACCTCGTGTTCCTGGCGCCCGAGAGCGGCGATCCGCTCTCGGTCGCCCGCACCGACGTCCTCAGCTACGTCGTGGTCTCGAGCTCTGTCCCCCAGGCGATCGTCCAGCAGTTCCAGGCAGCGGGCTGGACGACGCGCCCGCTCGGGGCCACCTGGTCGCTGCTTTCCGTGCCGAATGCCGGGCCGGGCACCTGCCTTGCCTGAGCAGCGGCACGCGGGCCCGGTATACTGGGTGTATGACGAGTACAAGTACCGGTTCGTCTGACAGAAAAGGACCTGGCCGCACTGGACTCGGTTGTCGCCTCAGGACGCTTCACAAGCCGAAGCGAGGTGCTCCGGGAGGGGCTCGAACGGGTCCTGCGCGAGGAGCGCGAGCGCGAGATCGACGAGGCCTACCGCCGTGGCTACGGCGCCGACAGCCGGGAGATGTCGGTCGGGCTGATCGGCCTGGCCGGGCTCGAGGCCTTCGACCGGGCCGAGGGCGGCGATCCGCTTTGAACCGCGGTGAGATCCGGGACGTCGAGCTTCCCGCGGGTCGCCGGCCGGTCGTCGTGATCACGCGTGACCGGGCAATTCCCGTTCTGGCGAACGTCACGGTGGCAGCGGTGACCGGAACGATCCGCGGGCTCCCAACGGAGGTGCCACTCGGTACCGAGCATGGCCTCGCACGCGACTGCGTGATCAACTGCGACAACCTGTTCACGATCCCGAAAGGCCACACTCGGCAATCATCGCGGCGAGCTCGACCCGGCTTCGCTCGAGCGCCTGAGGAATGCGCTCCTGATCGCCCTCGATCTCGAGTCGTCGACCGGCCGCTAGGCCTTGCGCCAGCGGCCGAACACGAGGCCGCCGAGGGTGAAACCGAGCCCGAACGTGCCGGCGCTGAAGCCGCCGATCGCGATTCCCTTGCGCCACGGGGAGAGACGCTGCCAGCGCGTGAGCGCCTCCATCTCCTCCGCCGTGAGGAGCTCGCCGCGCCGCCTTTTGCGCATTGCGCCGCCGGCGCGGACGCCGAGATACAGATCATCGAAGATCTCGTTCCCGGACTCGTTTCTCATGTTGCTCACTGTAGCCTGCTTCGACGGTGTCATCGAGCGTCCTTCACGTGTCGGACCTGCATTTCGGCGCGGGAAGATCGCTCGACGACGAGCCGGAGGGCGCCGGAATCCGCGAGCTCGTCGAGCGGATCCAGCCGGAGCTCGTGATCGCGAGCGGCGATCTGACCCACGGCGGCCGCGCTGAGCCGAGCACGAAACCGCGGCGCGCTACCTCGAAAGCCTCGGGCGACCGCTGCTCGTGATCCCGGGCAACCACGACATCCCGCCCTTCTCACCCGCGCGTTTTACCCGCACCTGGCGGGATTTCAACCTGCCACTGGCAGACGACGAGCCCCGTCTATTCCTCGCCGACGATCCAGGCGATCGGGCTGAACTCGGTGCGCCCGCTCGGGTACCAGCGCGGCCGGCTCCGCCCCGCCGACCTCGAGCGGGCCGAGAGGCTGCTCGGCGAGGGGGCGCCGGGCGCGCTTCGCGTGGTTGCGATCCACCACCAGCTCGCCGGGGCGCCCTGGCGGATGCGCAAGCTGCCGCTGATCGCCCGCAGCCGCGTGCTCGCCCGGCTTGCGGATGCGGGAGCCGAGCTGATCATCGGGGGGCACATCCACCAGGCAACGGTGTGCGAGCGGCGCGACTTCGAGGTGCTCGAAGCCGGCTCACGGCCGTGCGTGGTCGCGACCGCACCGGGCCTCGGACGGCCGCGGCCCGGGCGGCGCTACGAGGCTCGCGGCGTGCTCGTCCACCGCTTCGACGAGCGGTCGCTCACGGTCGAGACGCATATCTGGGACGGCGAGGCCTGGGTGGAGATCTCGGCGCGGACGTTCCCGCGGATCTCAGCTCGCCGCGGCGACCTGATCCATGAGCGTGGAGCTCGCGGCGGAGCTCCTTGATCTCGTCGCGCAGCTTGGCGGCGTACTCGAACCGGAGCTCCTCGGCGGCGGTGAGCATCTCCTCCTCGAGGGTGATCACGAGCTTCTCGAGCTCGCCGCGATCCATCCCCTCGACCTGGCGGCCGCGGCGCGAGCGCTTCGGGACGTTCGGGGAGTCGAGCATCAGGAACTCGGCGATGTCCGAGACGCCCTTCGAGATCGAGATCGGCGTGATCCCGTGCTCCTCGTTGTAGGCGAGCTGCTTCGCCCGCCTGCGCCCCGTCTCGTCGAGCGCGTAGTTGATCGCCTCGGTCTGCTTGTCGGCGTACATCAGCACCTTCCCGTTGATGTTGCGGGCGGCGCGACCGATCGTCTGGATCAGCGCCGTCTGGCCGCGCAGGAAGCCCTCCTTGTCGGCGTCGAGGATCGCGACGAGCGAGACCTCGGGCAGGTCGAGCCCCTCGCGCAGGAGGTTCACGCCGACGAGCACGTCGTACTCGCCGAGCCGCAGGTCGCGGATGATCTGGATCCGCTCGAGCGTGTCGATCTCGGAGTGCAGGTAGCGCGCGCGGACGCCGGCCTCGAGCAGGTAGTCGGTGAGATCCTCGGACATCTTCTTCGTGAGCGTCGTGACGAGCGTGCGCTCGCCCTTCTCCTCGCGCCGGCGGATCTCGTTCAGGAGGTCGTCGATCTGGTTGCGCGTCGGGCGCAGCTCGATCTCGGGGTCGACGATCCCGGTCGGGCGGATCAGCTGCTCGGCGATCCGGGTCGAATGGCGCAGCTCCCAGTTGCCGGGGGTCGCGGAGACCATCACGAGCTGCGGCACCTTCGCGAGGAACTCGTCGAAGCGGAGCGGACGGTTGTCGAGCGCCGACGGAAGCCTGAAGCCGAAGTCGACGAGGGTCTGCTTCCGCGAGCGGTCGCCCTCGTACATGCCGCCGATCTGCGGCACCGTCTGGTGCGACTCGTCCACGAAGACGACGTAGTCGGAGGGGAAGTAGTCGAGCAGCGTGTGCGGCGCCGAGCCGGGCGGGCGGCCGTCGAGGATGCGCGAGTAGTTCTCGATCCCGTTGCAGAAGCCGAGCTCCTGCATCATCTCGAGGTCGTACTCGGTGCGCTGGCGGATCCGGTGGGCCTCGAGCATCTGTCCGGCTGCCTCGAACTTCTTGACCTGCGCTTCGAGCTCGGCGCGCAGCTCGACGACTGCGCGCTCGACGGTGGGCTTCGAGGTCACGTACTGCGTTGCCGGGAAGACCGTGACCGTGTCGAGCCGCGAGAGCACCTCGCCGGTGAGCGGGTCGAAGTGGGTGATCGCCTCGACCTCGTCGCCGAAGAACGAGACGCGATACGCGGTCTCCGAGTGCGCGGGCTGGATCTCGAGCACGTCGCCCTTGACCCGGAAGCGGCCGCGGCCGAGCAGGGTGTCGTTCCGGACGTACTGGATGTCGATCAGCTTGCGGAGCACGAGATCGCGATCCTGCTCCTCGCCGGCGTTCAGGAACACGACCTTCTGCTCGTACTCCTCCGGCGAGCCGAGGCCGTAGATGCACGAGACCGAGGCGACGATCACGACGTCGCGGCGCGAGAGCAGATTCGAGGTTGCAGCGTGGCGCAGGCGGTCGATGTCGTCGTTGCGCGAGCTGTCCTTCTCGATGTACAGGTCGGCCTGGGGGACGTAGGCCTCGGGCTGGTAGTAGTCGTAGTAGGAGACGAAGTACTCGACGGAGTTGTGCGGGAAGAACTCGCGGAACTCGTTGCAGAGCTGGGCGGCGAGCGTCTTGTTGTGGGCGATCACGAGCGCGGGACGCTGGACCTTCTCGATGATCCACGCCATCGTCGCGGTCTTGCCGGTGCCGGTCGCGCCGAGGAGCGTCTGGTAGCGCTCCCCCGCCTGGAGCCCGGAGGCGAGCGTCTCGATCGCCGCCGGCTGGTCGCCGGTCGGAGAGTAGTCCGCGGTCGTCCGGAGCTCCGCCATCGGGCACAGGGTAACGGGCACACGTCAGCTGGCCGATCCACGGACCCGTCAGGGCCGATCCGGCCGGAAGACGTCGTCGCTGAGCGCCCGCACCTACGCGCGGGCGCCGGTAGCTAATCGCCCCAGTCGAAGTCCCGCGAGCGCGTCCAGAGGCTCTCGTCAGAGACCTCGGCGGACTCCTCTTCCGGCTGCTACCTCCGGCTGCTCCGCGGTAGGGGCGTCCTCGACCGGGAAGCTCGTCTCGCTCGGCCACTCGAGGGAGGTCGGCTCGTCGACGATCGACTGGGCGCCGTCCATCGTGTCCTCGATGCGGGCCTGCTCTTCGGTCTTGAACAGCGGGTGGTTCTGGAACGGGTCGTCGGGCATGTAGCGCTCGAGCGGCATCTCAGGCTCGAGGGCTGCGTTGCGGCGCCTCAACTCGAGGTGCTCCTGGATGACCGTTGCAAAAACCGACGTGGTGTCTACGGGCATTCCGTCCTCCTGATCGATCGACATGCTCGCAGAGAAGTCTAACGCCTCCTCTCCGCCGGTTTACAACCAGGTGACGTATGGTGACAATCCCGTGATGGCCAGATCGAAGCTCAAGCGCAGGAGCGCGCTGAAGACCGCCGCACTCGTGTGGAGCCTCTGGCGGTGGCTTCCGTCGCAAGCAGCGCGGCCAGTTCTACACGCTCGCGCGCCGGCACGGCCCGTGGCTCGTCGGCCGGGAGCTGCGGCGGCGGCGGAAGCGGCGCTCGCGGTAGCGCCTTCCCGCGCTAGAGCGTCAGCACGGCGACCGCGATCCGCTCCTGTTCGAGCGCGTGCGCCGTCGGATAGCCCTCGGCGGTGCTCGCCCGCCACGGACGGCCGACGTAACGCACGGGAACCCCGGCGGCGGCCTCTTCGAGCCGGTGGCGGATCGTGCGCCACGCGCCCATGTTCTGGGGCTCTTCCTGCGCCCAGACGACCTCCTCGAGCGCGGGGTAGGACGCGATCAGCTCGCGCGAGGGCGCGACGGGAAACGGGTAGAGCTGCTCGATCCGGGCGACCGCGATCTCGCCGGTCGCCTGCGCGGCCTCGTGGCCGACGATGTCGTAGTAGATCTTGCCGGTGCAGACGACGAGGCGGCGGACACGCGTCTTGTCCGGGCGAGACGGCGTCGATCACGGGCTTGAAGGTTCCCTGGGCGAGATCCGAGAGGGACGACGAGGCTTCCTTGTGGCGCAGGAGGCCCTTCGGGGTCATCACGACGAGCGGGCGTGCGACCGGATCGAGCGCCTGCCTCCGGAGCAGATGGAAGTACTGGGCCGAGGTGGTGCAGTTCGCGATCCGGATGTTCTCCTGGGCGGTGAGCTGCAGGAACCGCTCGAGGCGGGCGCTCGAATGCTCGGGCCCGTTGCCTTCGTAGCCGTGCGGCAGGAGCAGCGTCAGGCGCGAGGTCTGCTTCCATTTTGCGAGACCGCTCGAGATGAACTGGTCGACGATCGTCTGAGCCCCGTTCGCGAAGTCTCCGAACTGGGCCTCCCAGAGCACGAGCGCCTCGGACGCCGCGGTGGAGTAGCCGTATTCGAAGCCGACGCAGCTGTATTCGGAGAGCGGCGAGTTGTAGACCTCGAACGACGCCTCCGAGCGCTTCAGCCCCTGCATCGGAATCTCGATCTCGCCGGTCCGGGCGTCGTGGAACACGAGATGCCTGTGTGAGAAGGTGCCCCGCTCCGTGTCCTGGCCGGTGAGCCTGATCGGGACGCCCTGGCGCAGCAGCGAGGCGAAGGCGAGCGATTCGGCGTGTCCCCAGTCGATGCCGCCCTCATCGAGCGCGGCGAGGCGGCGTTCGAGCTGGCGTTCGAGCTTCGGATTGATCGTGAAGCCTTCGGGAACCTGCATCAGGCGCCGCGTGAGGCGGCGCAGGCGCTTGGCCCCGACGGCGGTCTCGACGTGACCCTGACCCTCGCGCGGCAGCTGCTCGTCGTGGGATTTCGCCGGGATGCTCTGACCGAAGGAGGCACGGAGTCGGTCGTGCGCCTCGCGCAGCCTGGCCGCGACCTCGTCGTCGAGCCGCTGCACCTCGTCCTCGGTCATGACTCCGCGCTCGACGAGCTTCGCTGCGTAGAGCTCGCGGACGGTCGGGTGGCTGTCGATCTGGCCCGCCATGATCGGCTGCGTGTACGCCGGCTCGTCCTGCTCGTTGTGGCCGAAGCGCCGGTACCCGACGAGGTCGATGACGACGTCGTGACCGAACCGTGCGCGGTAGGCGAGCGCGAGCCGGATCGCCGAGATCGCCGCTTCGGGGTCGTCGCCGTTGACGTGGATGATCGGGGTGTCGTAGCCCTTGGCGAGGTCGGAGGAGTGGCGCGTCGAGCGGCCCTGCGCCGGGTCGGTCGTGAAGCCGACCTGGTTGTTCGTGATGATGTGAAGCGTGCCGCCGGTCGAGTAGCCCTCGAGCGCATAGAGGTTGAACGTCTCGGCGACGATCCCCTGCCCTGCGAACGCCGCGTCGCCGTGCAGGAGGATCGGCATCGCGATCGTGGGATCGTGCGCTCCGTCCTTCGAGCGGCGGTCGGTCTGCGCGGCGCGGGTCATGCCCTCGACCACCGGGTCGACAGCCTCGAGGTGGCTCGGATTCGCGGCGAGGGTGACGGCGATCATCCCGCTCGCAGTGGCGCGGACTCCCTCGGCACCGAGGTGGTATTTGACGTCGCCCGTCCCGCCTTCGGCGTCGGCGGCGACGACCTCGATCGTCCGCTCGCCTTCGAACTCACGCAGGATCTGCTCGTACGGTAGGCCGATCGTGTGCGCGAGGACATTGAGCCGCCCGCGGTGGGCCATCCCGAGGACGACCTCGCGCGACCGGATGCGGCGGCGAGCTCGATCGACTCGTCGAGCATCGGGATCAGCACGTCGAGCCCCTCGAGCGAAAACTGCTTCTGGCCGAGGAAGGCACGGCGGAGATAGCGCTCCATGCCCTCGGTCTCGCAGAGTCGCGCGTAGAGGAGGCGTTGCTCGTCCGGTTACAGATCGGTACGGAACCGCCAGGACTCGATTGCCTTGCGGAGCCAGACGCGCTGCTCGTGATCGCCGATGTGCTCCATCTCGTAGCCGAGCGGGCCGCAATAGGTCTCCTTGAGCCGCGGGAGCGCCTCCTTCAGCGAGTCGCCATCTACGTGAATGCGGAGGATCGAGGTGGGGATCCGCGCTTGCAGCTCCGGCGTGAGCTTCGGCTCGAGCCTGAGGGGGTCGAGGGCCGGATCGCCGATCGGCTCGGCTCCCAGCGGGTCGAGCCTCGCGGCGAGATGGCCGTGCATGCGGTGGGCCTTGACGAGCGCCATCGCCGCGGCGACCCCGCCGAGCAGCTCGGGATCGGTGGTCTCTGCCGCTGGACCGGAGCCCGGGCGGAGCGGCCGGACGCGGCGGGCAGCGGGCGGTCGGCCGGAGCAGCCGGAGCCGGAGCAGGCGGCGACCGGCGGAGCGGCGACCGGCGCGGCCGCGACCGGCGGAGCGCCGTGGCCGTTGCCGGCAGCCCGTTCACCGTTTCCCGACGCTGCGCGCTCGAGCAACCGGGCCAGGCCTGGCAACTCGCGAACGACGGCGTTGTCGCCCGCTTCGAACAGTGCACGCCACTCTGGCTGGACGGCCTCGGGGTTGTCGAGATACTCGTCGAGGAGCAGACGTGCGTAACCGGCATTGACGCCGTCGACGTCTTCCATTGCAATCACTTGTTTTGTATCAGGCGCGCCGTTCCTCCGGGCACGCCTCAGAGCCGGTTGAGCTCGTCGAGATCAGTAGAGCGGCCGCGAATACCAGACTGCGATCGCGGCGCCGATCACGAAGCACACCGTGATCGCAATCATCGCGAACAGGCCGAGGCGGTTGTACTTGTTGCTGACCGAGACGCCGACCATGGTGATCACGAGCGCCGGGAGAGCGATCAGAAACGGCCGGAACAACAGCTCCACCACGCTGGCGACGAGGACGATCACGATCAGCACGAGCGAGAGAACGTCGCGACCCGATCCGGCGCTGACGGGGGCGGCCTCCGGCTGTGCGCTCATGCCGTGCCCCGTGCACGTGCCGGACGGCGGCCCCGGCGTGCCCGCTCGCGCGAGCGGTCAGGGGCGCCACGATGGGAACGGGACGAGCGCCTGAAGGCGACGGCCGCTTCCACGGAGCCCAGTTCATGCCCTCGGTGCCCCCTTCGGTGCCGAGCTCCGGCTCCGCCTTGATCGCCCACCAGAGCACGTACCCGACATACGCGACGGGCAGCTTGAGCAGGATCAGCACGACGAAGAGTTCTTCCCAGAGCGCCAAAGCGGTGGAAGTGTACGGGAAGCGGTGGCCGGCGTGTTCGGCACCGTCGGCCGAGTCGGCGAGGCGAGGTCATGTGAATCGCCGCCCCTCGTCGCGGCGGTAGCCGGCAACCGCGAAGCACGCGAAGATCGCGGCGAACCCGGCGAGCGCGACCCACGGGCGCCAGTCGGCGCCTGCCCCGATCGCGGTCGCGACGAGGGCGTCCGAGAGCGCACGCGTCGGTAGCAGGCGCGAGAGCGGACGGACGGCGTGCGGAAGACCGGACGGTCTGATCCAGAGGCCGCCGGCGTAGGCGAGGACCAGGTAGAGGAGGTTCGCAATCGGAAGCGCCCCTTGGCCGGGGCCCAGTACCCGAGCGCGATCCCGAGGAACGCAAACGGGATCGTCCCCGCGAGAAGCGCAAGCGACAGCTCGACCCAGCGCTCGGCCGAGAGAGACGCGCTACTCGTCGTGACCGCGGTGACCAGCAGGAGCGCCCCGGCCGCGCAGGCGAAGACGACGGCCGAGAGGAGACGGGCCGTGAGCCTGACGAGCGGGCCGACCGGCAATGTCCGCAGGTACGCCTCCCACGGCGATGCCCGGTCGACCGCGATCCCGACGCCGAACTGGAAGAACGCGACGCCGATCACCGCGAACCCGGCGAATGTCGCCATCCGCGCGGTCGCAGCGAGCGGCGGCCCCGGCGAGACGAAGAAGAGGAAGAAGACCGTCGGCAGCAAGAGCGTCGGCACGAGATAGGCCGGATAGCGAACGAGCTCCGCCGTCATCGCGCGCGCGTGGAGAAGTGCGAGCCTCACCGTGCCGGCCTCACCTGCAAACCTCAGACTCGGGGCCGGCCAGACTCGGGCCTCCCGCGCGACGAGAGCGCCTCGTCGAGCGTCAAGGGGCGAACCTCGAGCTCGACGAGCGAAACGCCTGCCGCACGAGGCGCTCCACCTCGGCACCCCCGTCGCTGGTGAGGATCTGGACGAAGTCGCCGTCGCGTTCGCCGCCTTCGACGACGAGGTCCGGCAGCCCTGAACCGCACCACCGTGAGGCCCGCCGCTGCCTTGACGTCGGCGACCGAGCCGTTCGCCGCGATCGCTCCACCCTCGATCAGGACGACGCGCTCGGCAAGCGCGTCGGCCTCCTCCATGTGATGTGTCGACAGAAGGAGCGCGCCTCCGTTGCGCGTGTGGGCGCGGATTGCCTCCCAGACGGCGTGGCGTGCCTCGCGGTCGAGCCCGGCGGTCGGTTCGTCGAGCACGACGAGACGCGGCTCGCCGGCGAACGCAAGGGCCACACCCACGCGCCGGCGCTCGCCGCCGGATAGCCCCCCGAACTGGCGGTTCACCAGGCGACCGAGCTCGAACCGTTCGTACAGCATCGCCGAAGGAACCGCACGCTCGTAGTGAGCACGGACGAGCTCGATGACCTCGCGCACGCGAAGCGTCGACGGGAACGTCGTCTCCTGCGGCGTTGCCCCGACATTCCGCCTCGTGGAGGGCCGGCGTGGATCGCCCCCGAAGAGCCTCGCTCGGCCCTCGTCGGGACGTCGTAGGCCGAGCAGCGTCGAGATCGCGGTCGTCTTGCCCGCCCCGTTCGGGCCGAGAAGCGCCACGACCTCGCCCTCCGCCACGACGAACGAGACGGCGTCGAGGGCCGCAACAGGACCGAATCGCTTGGTCACCCGGTCGAGCTCGGCCGCGATCAACGGACGGGCTCGCTGCTCGGCTCGACCCGCGCTCGAAGGGAGAGCAGGCAGAGGTTGTAGGTCAGGTGAGCGGCGATGGACGCTCCCAGGGCGCCTGTCGCGAGATACACGCCGCCGAAAGCGAGCCCGGTGCCGAGGTGCAGGCCGGGCCGCGCGCGATGGGCGAGGGCGAAGCCGAGCGTACTCCCCGCAAGGGCGGCGACGACGCCCGAGCGGAGAAGCTCGCCGAGCATCACGCGCCGCCAGAGAACCTCCTCGTTGGCGGCGGCGAGCGCGAGGAAGCCGAACTTCGCCACCGATCCGGAAGCGGCGCCGGCAGGAACGGACGCCGTCTTGCGATCGCGCGTAGAGGATCAGGCCGGCGCCGATGCCTGCCACCGTTGCGGTGAGCGCCGGGATCCGGGGCTCCGGCACAGGGGGCGAGAGCGTGGCGAGAAGGATGACGGAGATCCCGGTCGCAAGCGAAAGCCGGGCCCACAACGCACCGGCCGCTCAAGCGGCACCACCGAGAACGAGTCCGTGCACGCTTGCCTCGTCGAGTCCGTCGGCGCCGACGATTTCGTCGAGCCGGCGGTCGTAGAAGCCACCGAGCGGCAACGCCGGAAGATTGAGTTGGGCGGTCGCGAGGACCGCGTTCTGGACCAGATGTCCAGCCTCGAGCAGGGCGAATCGATACCCGCGCTGACCGTATTTGAAGCGGGTGCGCCAGAAGACCGCGGTCACTGCGACGATCGCGGCGGCGCCATCGGCGATCGTCGGGTCGGTGAGCGCCGCGCGAAGGGCGCGCCGATCGACCGGCCCCAGCAGCGAGAGCCCATGCCGGAAGGGGTTGTAGTGATAGACGCCCTGCTCGAGCCCGGCGACCGACTGCGCAAGGACATAGAGCTCGAGCGGGATAGAGAGCGCCCGCCGAGGGTACCGGCCGCCGCATTTCCGTTCTCGTGCGGCCGCGGGCTGCGTACGAGCACGCAAGGAGCGTTGCGAGCTCGCGCAAACGGATCGGCCGGAGCACTCCGGGCGACACCGATCTCCGCCGCTCGATCGCGTCGCCGAGCCGGATGCGAAGGGGCAGCGGCCTTGGCAGGGCGATCGCGGTCGGTGATCATGCGTGCGGCCGGACCGGGAGGCGGTGCGAGCCAGCTCTCGACCGAGTGAAAGCTCCGTGAGCACGTCGAGGCGTTCCGGTGCGATGTTCGGATAGAGGCGGGAGGCCTCGTGGAACGTCTCGGCCGGGTCGTCGAGCGGGACCCCGGCGCCGCCGTAGACGAGCGAGGCGAACTGCGCGGTCGGCAGCGTCGGCTCTGCCGTCGGCCGGACGCGGCTCATGGAAACGGATGGGGATCGGGGTTCACGCCGTCCTCGGTGAGTGCGTCCGGGCGCAGGCCGAGCCTCGTCGCGACTTCGTAGAGCCGGGAGCCGCCGAGGAATCGCGCGTCGTGGGAGACGTCGAGACGGCAGAGCTCGGGCGTGATCACGCGGGAAACGGTGAGACCGAGCTCGGCGACATCGGGCGAGGTGACGTCGACGGCGTATGCAGTCGAGCCGGCAGCCTCGACCCGGCTGCAGAGAGCTTCAAGCCAGCCCTGCGGGCCCGAGCCTTCGAGGGCGCTACCGAGCCCGTCGGCACGCGAGCCGGGTTCGCGTCGAGAAACGCCGTGGCGGCCTCGTGGTCGTGGTCGGCATAGCGAACGATGTGATCCTCGAAGGTGGCCACCGCATCCCCCGCGGATTCCAGGCCGGCCTGGAGGAGCGCGAGCTTCGCACCGGCCGAACGGCAGGCGAATGCCTCTGCAAGCGCTTTCCATCGCGCTCGCTCGACTGTCGGCGCCGCCGCTGCGCCCACGCCGACGGCCCCCGGAAAGCAGGCCGGAGCCCGCACGACTCCGAGCACTGTCGGAACCCGATGGAAGGCCGAAAGGTCGACCGCAGAAAACGTGAGCCCGGTGGCCGAAATGACCCGTCGTGGCCCGAGCCCGGCTCGAGCAGCGGCAGCGAAAGCCGGCCGGCCCACAGGATCATGAACGCGTCACGTTCGAGGAGCTCGAACAGGCCGCGCACGAGTGTCTCGAGCCGAGTCTCGGCACAGGCGAGCCCGCTACTCGTCGCATAGCCGATAGATGCCGAGCCCGCCGGCGACGCCGCTCCGAGGTAGACGAGCTCGGCCGGCAGGAATGCAGGAGCGCCACCGGGGAGCTCACAGCCTTCCACCCACGCGACGGGCGTATCGGCCGTAAACGGCGGAACGGGAATCCGGCCGACTCGAGCTGCCGATCGGAGAACAGCGCGAACCGGTCCGGGACAACGGCCCCGGGTAGCTCGCGGGCCGTGGCGACCGCGAGCTTCTCGGTGGGGACGTACGTCGCGGAGTAGCGCTCGATTGCCTCCCCCACCGCTGCCGACGCTGCTTCGGACCGCGAGGTGCCGGTACCGCCGATGCCGCTCAGGTGCTCGAGCGAGCTTCCGAGGAGCGCGTTGCCCTGGCCGACCTCGCACGCGGCCTGGAAGAGCCGCGGCTCGCTGGTCGAGGCAAGGCACTCCTCGACCGAGGGTGACGATCCCGGTGTAGGGGGAGACGGCACGCCGAAGGGCCGGCGAGAGCGCGGCGATCACGCTGCCTCCGAGTCGGCTTCGTGCCACGGAAGCGGTGGCGCGAGGCGTTCGGCCGTCGAGCAGGCCGGGCAACGGGGAACCCGAAGGATGGGGGCGCGCGGCAGCCGACAGCGCAGGCCGGAGCTCGAGGACATGAAGAGCTCCCGGAAGCGTGGTATCGAGGCCGGTCACCCAGCCGAGAGCGAGTTGCGACGCAACGCCCGCCGCGATCGCGGCAAACGCGCCAGCTCGCCCGCTGCCGGAGGCGAGGACTCGATCCGGACGAGATCCCGGCCGTATTCGACGTGGGCCGCAAGCCGATGAGCAGGATTCGTAACAGGCGGACTCGCCGGGCACGACCAGAGGGCCGACGCTGGCAACGACCCCGTCGAACGGCCTCACTCCAAGCCAGCGGATTCCGCGTTCCAGCGCCAGCCTGTTCCAGCTCGCGACCGCCGGCGACTCGAGCGCAGACGGTGCCACGACCGCAAGATCGACTTCGCCCGCGTCGTCCACCCTCCCTGGTGAACGGCACCGACACCGGCCGCACGGAGAAGCCTCGCGATCGCCTCGCCGGTCGCGGAATCGCCGACGACCGCCACCGAAGCGAGCCGCAGACGCTCGACCGTCGCCGCCGGGGCGAGTCCGTACAACGCTGCGAGCGCGCAGGCCAACAGTGGCGACCCGGCCTCCGGCGCCGGCCCTTCGCCGAGCAGACCATTCGTGTCGAGGAGATCGAGCGCGAGCTCGACCGCGGGACGCACGGCCTCACCGAGCGGGGCAGCCTCTCCGAGCCTGGCGACGACCTCATCCACCGTTCGAGTGCCGTCGAGCAGCGGAAGAAGTGCCGGGAGCAGGGGCCGCACGGCCCGGCCTTCGAGGACGACGACGGAGCGCCCATGCTCGAAGAGGAGCCGGTCGCCGTCCTCGACCAAGCGGTACCAGGGAGCCAGCAAAGGCCGGGTCGGGGCCTGGCGGTTCGGTCTCCCCTCCCGGGCTCGTCCGTACGCCGCAGCAGCAGCTGCAGCTGCAACAGACGATCAGCATCGCGAAGGAAGAGCTCTTCCGTCCCTTGACCTCGACCGTGAGATCGAGGAGCTCGCTCGTCAACTGCTCGTACATTCGCGCCTCCTGTTGTCGATAGCGACAACCTAGCGACAAAAATGTAACGCGCGGGTGACAACTTCGTACCGGAAGTGGAACACGAATCGATCCTGCCCTGCGCCTCGCGCACGGCCAGTGGCAATTTGCGGCCTGTCCGAATGGCCTCGCGAGGAACCGCCGTCCGCATCGGCCCGGGCGCCGGCTCAACCTGAGAAGATGGAGGTGCCGGCGCGCCCGGCCGGAAACCCCGGAGAGGAAGGGAGTCGAATCGTGAGCCGCAAAACCCGCATCTGCGTCTCGACGACGGCGGTCGCCTCACTCGCAAGACGACGCGATGATCGCGCTCGCCGCCGCCCAGGCGAAGCCGACGCACACAAGCGGCCCGAAGCCCGGCGGCACCTATCGCGTCGCCTTCGAGCAGGCCTTCGGCTTCAGCGACGGCTTCGATCCGACCGGCGAGTACTACACCTTCTCGTTCGACATCTTCTCGAACCTGATGATCCGGACGATCGTCGGGTACGACCATGTCGCCGGCCCCCCGGAAACGCGCTCGTGCCGGACATCGCGACGAGCGTGCCGAAGCCGACGAACGGCGGGAAGACCTATACCTTCCACCTCAAGCAGGGCGTGAAGTTCGGCCCGCCGGTGAACCGGGAGGTGACCTCGAAAGACGTCCTGTACGCGATGGAGCGGATCGCCCATCCCAAGGACGGCGCTGCGAATACGGCTTCTACTACTCGCCGATCGTCGGCTTCGATGCCTACGGCGCCGGCAAGGCGAAGACGATCGCGGGGATCAAGACGCCGAACGCGAGCACGATCGTCTTCGACCTGACCGCGCCGATCGGTGACTTCCTCTACCGGATGGCGATGCCGGCCACCGGGGCCGATCCCGCAGGAGGTGGGCAAGTGCTTCGAGGGCGAGGCCGGGAGGTACGGGGAGGGACGTCGGCTCGACGGGGCCTTACATGATCCAGGGCGCCGACAAGGTCGACGACTCCTCGTGCGCGAAGCTCGAGCCGATGAGCGGCTTCGACGGAATCTCGGATCTCACGCTCGTCCGGAACCCGGCAACAACCCGAAGACCGATTCTCCGGCGGCGCGGCAGAACTTCCCCGACGAGTTCCAGTTCACGATCGATGCCAACTCGACCGATATCGTCGACCGGGTGGGTGCGGGCGAACTCGAGGACGAAAACGGCCCGAGCCTCGCCGCCGCAGGCGCCTCAAGAAGTACTCGAGGCCCGTCGAAGCGCCAGTACCTCCACCTGAACTCGGCGGACGGCACCTCGTACCTGTCGATGAACCTCACGCAGCCGCCGTTCGACGACGTCCACGTCCGGAGAGCGATGAACTGGATCATGGACAAGACATCTCTCCGCCAGGTCTGGGGCGGCCCCGATCTCGGGAAGATCGCGAACCACATCGTGCCGGACTCGATCTTCGACAACCAGCTTCGGAGTTCGCTCCGTACAAGACCCCGGGGATGCGGGCAACCTCGCCAAGGCCAAGAAGGCGATGAAGGGATCGAAGTACGACGTCGACGGGAACGGCACGTGTGAGTCGCCCCGGCCTGCAAGAACGTGCTCTGCTCCTGACCGACACCCAGTCCACGTTCCAGCGGATGGTCCCGATCGTGCAGGCCGACGCGCAGAAGATCGGGATCACGTTCCATGTGCGCCACCGTGAACGGCGCCTATCCGACGCTCGAGACCACCTCGAAGAACATCGCGATCGCGTCTTCCCCGGCTGGTTCAAGGATTATGCGGACGCGCTGACGTTCTTCTCGCCGCTCTTCGACGGGCGGAACGATCATCGCGCCAGGGAAACACGAACTACTCGCTCGTCGGGATGAAGCCCTCGCAGGCGAAAGCGCTCGGCGTGACGGGCACCGTGACCGGGATTCCGAGTGTCGATGGGCAACTCGATCGTTGCGCGGCGCTGGCCGGCGCAGCCGCGGCTCGCCTGCTACGAGGATCTCGATCGGACGTTGATGACGAAGGTCGTGCCGTGGGTGACGTGCCTCTCCCCGAACAACGTCCACATCGTCGGCTCCGACGTGACGCAGTGGCAGTTCGACCAGTTCAGCAGCAACACCGCGTACGCGCACGTGGCGGTGCGCTAGTCGTTCGCCGCCCGGTGGCGCTCGCGAAACGCGCGCGCCTCTCGCGGTTCCCGCAGTTCCGCATCGAGCACCACGTCCGCGAATGGTTGCGGGCGCCGTCGATGAAGGCCCACTCGCAGTCGGAAGCCCGGCACGCCTTCAGGCGCTCCCAGGAGCCGTCGGCCATCGCCTCGTGACCGCGATCACGATCCGCCCGAGCGCGGCATCGGCGCCGTCCGCTGCCGGCGAGAGCGCCGCCTCGCCGCCCTCGAAGCGCAACTCGATCCTCGCCCGGCGCGCGGCCAGGTCGAGGATGCGGAACTCGAGAGTCGGTCTCCACTCGAGCCCCGTGTTCACGAGCAGCAGGCGTCTAAGCGCCTCGCGTAGCTCGAGAGCACGCTCGAGATCCCCGGCGTCGCCTCGACCTCACCGAGCGCGTGTACCCCGAGCCAGATCGCAAGCGCCGCCGGCGTGGCCAGCTCCTCGATTCCGTCCAGGAGGTCCCGGGTATTCACGAAGTCCCGAATCAGCTCTGTGCCTGCCATGGAAATTTCTAACCTTTCAACTCGCTTTGCCGGTTACATAACCTGTATCATTCTAACACGGGTTACGGGACAGAGGCGACCAGGAGGGAACAAACATGCATCCGGACTTCTTGCAGATCAGCATCGACGACAAGGCACGTGAGCTCGATCTCGCTGCGCAGCGGGCATTTCTCGCGCAGCGGCCCCAGCAGACGCCGGCACCGGCGGAGACGGTCGTGCTGAGGCTTTGCTCGGTTCATGACGACGACGTTCTCGACAGCCTGGCGCAACTCGAAGGAGTACCCGCCGCCCTCCGGCCGGCTCGTGGTGGCCGAGGTGGACGGGATCGTCGTCGCGGCCTATCCGTTGGGAAACGGCACGCCGCTGGCGGATCCGTTCCGGCCGACGGCCCACCTCATGCCGCTCCTCGAGCTGCGCGCCCGGCAACTCTCGCCAACGGAGCGGCGCGGGCGCGGATTCCTCTTCCGTAGCGTCCTCAAGAGCGCGTAGTCCTCAGTCGCTGAGGCGGCTCGCCGCGAAGATCACTTCGGCGGCGGCCGGCCGCAGGACGGCGCGACAATGGGCCCGATGGCTGAACCCCACACCTATGCAGCGCTGCTTCGGGGAGTCAACGTCGGGGGCCGCGCGAAGATCCCGATGCGGGAGCTCACCGAGCTCTTCGGCTCGCTCGGCCACGAAGAGGTGACGACCTACATCCAGAGCGGGAACGTCGTTTTCAGGAGCGCGAGCGGCAAGCCTGCCAGGGTCGTTCGCGGGATCGAGGACGCGATCGCGGAGCGATTCGGGCTGACGGTCACGGTGATCCTGCGTACCCCCGCCGAGCTCGTCTCGATCGCCGCGGCGAACCCGTTCTCCGAAGCCGAGCGCGAGCCCTCGAAGCACCACGTTCTGTTCCTCGAGCGGCAGCCCGAGGCGTCGGCGATCTCCGGTCTCGACCCGAATCGCTCGCCGGGAGACCTCTTTTCAGCTGCCGGCCGCGAGATCTATCTTCGGTTCCCGACGGGCTCGGGGAAGACAAAGCTCACGCTCGACTGGTTCGAGCGGAAGCTCGGCGTCAAGGGAACCGCGCGAAACTGGAACACGCTGCTCAAGCTGATCGCGCTGACGGAAGCCGGATCGGCCGGGTGAGACCGCCGACGAGGTCGGCAACGTGATCGAAGCCCTCGCGGCGGAGGATGCTCGCCGCAGCCGAGGAGCGATAGCCCGTCGCACAATGAACGACGATCGTCCGGTCCCTCGGGAGCTCGTCCAGCCGTTCGAGCAGGTGCCCGAGCGGGATCGAGACGCTTCCACTCACGACGAGCTCCTCGCGCTCGGCCTCGGTCCGCACATCGAGCACGAACGGCGGATCGGGCCCCGCGAGCTGCTCGT
Source organism: uncultured Actinomycetota bacterium (assembly GCA_963720045.1). Classification (GTDB taxonomy): domain Bacteria; phylum Actinomycetota; class Thermoleophilia; order Gaiellales; family Gaiellaceae; genus PALSA-600. The sequence goes on from CAVREC010000010.1 coordinate 72,148, forward strand.
CGAGCGTCGCCGCGGTGATCCGTTCGATTCGCTCCACCAGCTCCGGGCGGCCCTCGAGCGCCATCATCCCGCCGTCGAGATAGCCGGCGACGTTGTCGAACCCGATTCTCGCAAGCCGCAGCGCGGCCTCCTGCTGAAGACCTGGGGAGACGACGAGGACGATCGGCCGCTCCTGGTGGAGCAGCGTCCCGGCCCACGTGGCGTAACTGCCGTCCAGGCCGATGTTGACGCTCCCGCGCAGGTGCGCGCCGGCGAAATCTGCGCCGGGCCGCACGTCGAGGAGCTCGCAGCCCTGCGTTGCCAGAGCGAGCACCTCGTCGAGTGGCATCGGCTTCGGCTCCCCGTCGCGGGTCAGATCGAGGGTCGGGCGCTCCTTCGCGTTGAGGACGGCGTCGTAGGTGAAGTACGCCGGTGAGTCCGGCTGATCCGCGGTCACCACCTCCACGAACTCCTCACGGCTCATCGGCTGGAGGGCGTAGTTGTAGCGCCGCTGGATTCCCATGGTCGAGACCGTGTCGGTGCTCAGGTGCTTCCCACAAAGCGAGCCCGCCCCGTGAGCCGGGTAGACGAGCGTCTCGTCGGGAAGCGGCAGCAGCTTTCGGTGAAGCGACTCGTAGAGCAGCGAGGCCAGGTCCTCGGCACTCCAACCGAGGGAGGCGCGCAGATCGGGCCGGCCGACGTCGCCGATGAAGAGCGTGTCGCCTGTGAGGACGGCGTGGGGATCCTCGTTATCGGCGTCGAGGTCGTAAACGAGGATGGAGATCGATTCGGGCGAATGCCCGGGAGTCTCGAGCGCCTCGAGCCGGACCGAACCAAGCTCGATGCGGTCGCCGTCGCTGAGCGGCGCGAAGTCGTATTCGGCCTCGGCACGCGCTTCCAAGATGAATCGTCGCCCCGGCGAGGTCGCGCAACTCGAGGTGGCCCGCAAGGAAGTCGGCGTGGAGGTGCGTCAGGACGACATGCTCGATCCGGAGGCCGAGCCTGGCGGCATCCGCGAGATAGCCGTCGACGTCGCGCTGCGGGTCGATCACCGCGGCGAAACCGCTCTCCTCGTCGCCGACGAGATAGGAGGCATGCGCAAGGCAGCCGAGGTAGTACTGCTCGAGGATCACGGCCCGCATTCTGGCGCAGGCGGGCCGCAGCCGTCAGAGGAGCTTGCGGGCGAGCTCTTCGAGCTTCGTCGTGGCAATCAACGGAGCTCGATCTCGATCGTCTCGTGGCGGCTTAACACGAACCGCGCAATCTCAGCCGGCGGCCTCCGCGCGCCGCAGGCCGCGCAGCGCCCAGAGCCCCGAAGAGAGGCAGCGAGCCCGATCCCCGCCGCGAAAAAACGCGAGCCCCGTCTGCGTCGGCGAGCCGGCGATGAAGCTGCGCCCGGCCTCGAGGACCGGTCAGCGGGTTGACGACCGCGACCGCGTGGATCCAGCCCTAAGCGCGCCAGCGGCACGTACACCGGCGCAAAGAAGAGGACGAGGAACACGGGCGTCTGCATCAGCGGGCCGCCTGCACCGTGCGCAGCCGCATCGCGACGCCGCAGCACAGAGCGGCCGGCGAGTTCACGATCACGCCAAGGGAGAACAGGCCGAAGAGGTCGACCCCGCCCCCGCCACCTTCATCCCGACCGCGAGCGCGACGACCGTGAGCACGCGTGAGGCCGCGACCAGCGCACGAGCGCGGCGACGGCGTAGCCGATCACGATCCCGCCGCGGTGCGGGGCCGCCAGCAGCAGCCGCCGCGCGAAGCCGCCCTCGAAGTCGCGGGCGATCCCGAAGCCGGTGAAGACGCCGCCGAACGCCGCCGACTGGAGCAGCACGAAGACGAACTGGAAGCCGTGTAGCCCGCCGGGAAGTTGAACCCGGGGCGTGCAGATCCCCGACAGCCCGCCGGCGAACGCGGTGAAGAAGAACAGCGGGAAGCGAGCTGACGGGATGAGGAGCGCCGGGTTCGTGAAGACGTTGTGCAGCGTCCGCCAGGCGACGCCCGCGCGACGCTGAGGTTGCTCATCGTGCGGCCAGCCTCTGTGGCAGCGCGCGCGCCGCCAGGTCAGCGCGATCGCCGCGACGCGACGGCGATCCCGAAGCCAGCGCCAGCGCGTCGCCGTCCCAGCCGGTGATGATCAGGCTGCGCACGCACTCGACCAGGTAGGAGACCGGGTTGACGTGGCCGCGTCGCGGAACCAGGTCACGCCGATCAGGTTGCGCGGGAGTTCATCGACGAGAGGAACAGGAAGACGAAGAAGAGCGGGAACAGGCTCTGGACGGCCTCGCCCGACCGGTGCTGAGCGCCGCGAAGCTGCCGAGCGCGCCGAAGGCGAGCGAGATCAGCGCCGCGAGCAGGAGCAGACGAGCACGCCGGGACGCCGCCGCGAGCCGGACCCCGAACGCCAGCCCGACCAGCAGGTAGAAGGCCGCCTGGAGCGACGCCCAGGGTGACGGCGCCGCCGAGCTGGCCCGCGAGCAGCGCGGCGCCGCGCATCGGCGTCATCGAGAGCCGGTTCAGGAAGCCGGTCTGGATGTCGCGGGCCAGGTCGGTGCCGGAGTTCATCGTCGCGAACAGCGCGCCCTGGATGAACGGCACCGCCAGCGCGAAGGCGACGAACGATAGTCGTCGGGAACCCCGGCAGGTGCGTCTCGGCCTTCAGCCCGCCGGAGTTCACCGCGAGCAGCATCAGCGGGAAGACAGCGGACGCGATGACGTTCGCGGGCTGGCGCAGCGTGCGGACGACCGAGCGGCGCGCGAGCAGGACGACCTGGTCGGCGGTCGCGCTCATCACGCGGCCCCATCGCCGCGCCGCCGGCTCTCCTCGTCGTCGCCCGCGCCCTCGAGCGAGCGGCCGGTCTTGGCGAGGAACACGTCGTCGAGCGACGGCTGGTGCACCTGGAGCTGCTCGACCGAAGGCTCGCGCGTCGAGCGCGCGGACGACCTCGGCGAGCGCCGTCGCCGTGCGGAGCCGGACGGCGACGCCCGCGGCGCGGGCACGGGCTCGCCGAAGCGGGCGAGGATCGCCGGGCGCGCCCTCGTCGGCCGGGTCGGCCGGGATCGCCTCGAGCGTCGGACGGCCGACCTCGGCCTTGAGCGCGGCCGGCGTCCCCTCGGCGACGATGTGGCCGTGGTCGATGATCCCGACCCGGTCGGCGAGCACGTCGGCCTCCTCGAGGTACTGGGTGGTGAGGAAGACGGTGACGCCGTCGTCGCGCGCGAGCCGTGCGACCTCCTCCCAGAGCGCCGTGCGGCTTGGAGTCGAGGCCGGTCGTCGGCTCGTCGAGGAACAGGATCCGCGGCCGGTGGACGAGCGCCAGCGCGAGGTCGAGCCGGCGCTTCATCCCGCCCGAGTAGCCCCTGACCTTGCGGTCGGCGGCGTCGGTCAGCCCGACCCGCTCGAGCAGCTCGTTGGCGCGCGTCTGGCGTCGTCCCGCGGCAGCGCCTGCAGCGCCGCCTGCAGCCGCAGGTGCTCGCGGCCGGTCAGCAGCGGGTCGAGCGCGGCCTCCTGCAGGGCGGCGCCGATCGTCGCGCGCACCTCGGGCCCTGCTTGACGACGTCGAAGCCGGCGACGCGCGCCGTGCCGGCCGTCGGCGGCAGCAGCGTCACCAGCATCAGCACCGTCGTCGATTTGCCGGCGCCGTTCGGCCCGAGGAAGCCGTAGATCTCGCCGGGCTCGACCGCGAGGTCGATGCCGTCGACGGCGCGCGGGCCCTTGTGAACTCCCGGACGAGCCCTTCGACCTCGATCGCGCTCACCCGGCCGAGTCTAGGCACGGCTACCAGGCTGCCGCGGCGCCTATGCTCGCCCGATGCCCGCGACGGTGCCCGTGACCGGCCGTGGTGCTTCTCGGCTTCGTGAAGGGCTTGTCGGGGCAGGCGCACTGGTCGCTGCCCCCCGAGCGGCCCGCCGGCTACTGCGAGCGGATCAGCATCTCGGCCTGGCGCTCGAGGTCGACGTACGGCTCGCCGCTGACGTCGACCGCGACCCGGTTGATCGTGCCGCCGGTGAACGTGTACGGAGGCTCGCCCGGGTAGTCGTCGGTGACCGGTTCGCCGCCGTGCCGGCCGACGTAGAGCCCTGCGCCGGCGACCGCGAATGCCCCGAGCTGGGTCTTGATCTTGCCCTCGCCGACCTTGTCGTCGCCGTGGTAGAGCGAGAGCGTGCCGGTGGCGCAGGTCGGCTCCTTTCCCTCCTTCTCGAACGAGGCCGAGAGGATCAGGTTCTCGCCGGTCGGGACGTCCTCGGTGGCGACGATCATCTGCTCCTCGGCGCCGACGAAGCTGTTGACGTAGTGCAGGCGGTTGTCCTTGACGTAGAGCGCGTGGCCGCCGAACCGCGACCCGATCGCGAAGAGCACGCCCTGGGCGCCGGGCGCCGGGATGTCGACGAGCGCGCCGATCACGAATGAGCGGTTGCGCGTGTTGACCGCCTGCCACTCGCGGACCGGGCGCCGTGTCCGGGTAGTAGACGTAGCGGTCGCGCGGCGCGCGTGAGCTGCGGCCGCGGCGTGGTAGGATCTCGACCGGCGAGCGGTCATCGAGCGGGAACGCGCCGTTCGCGCCGGCCTCGGAGAACCAGATGTTGACCAGCTCCCTCAGCTTGTCCGGCTGCTCGGCGGCGAGGTTGTGGACCTCCGAGCGGTCGACGTCGGTGTGGTAGAGCTCCCAGTCGTCGTCGTTGAAGTGGCTCCAGCCCGGAGATGTCGGATGGGTGGTCACGGCCTTCCAGCCTTCGTGCCAGATCGAGCGGGAGCCGAGCATCGCGTAGAACTGCGTCTTGCGCGCGCGACTCGGCGGACGGCGTCGTCGAAGCTGTCGCGCATGCTGACGCCGTCGAACGGCGATCTGCGTGTGCCCCTTGATCGTCTCCGGCGGCTCGACGCCGAGGACGTCGAGGATCGTCGGCACGAGGTCGATCGCGTGGTGGTACTGGTCGCGGATCTCGCCGCGCGCCTTGATCCCGGCCGGCCACGAGATGATGCACGGGTCGCACGTTCCGCCGTTGAACTCGTAGCGCTTCCACATCTTGAACGGCGTGTTGAACGCCATCGCCCAGCCGGTCGGGTAGTGGTTGTAGGTCTTCGTGCCGCCGAGCTCGTCGATCATCGCCAGGTTCTGCGCCAGGTCGTCGGGGATGCCGTTGGCGAACTTCATCTCGTTGACCGAGCCGTTCGGGCCGCCCTCGCCGCTCGCGCCGTTGTCGGAGACGACGACGATCATCGTGTTCTCGAGCTGGCCGTTCTCCTCCAGGTAGTCGAGCAGCCGGCCGATGTGGTGGTCGGCGTGCGCGAGGAAGCCGGCGTAGACCTCGGCCATCCGGGCGAACAGCCGCTTCTCGTCGTCGTTCAGGGAGTCCCACGGGCGGGTGTAGTCGAGCGTCGGGAACGGCTTGCCGTCGGGGCCGGTGCGCGTCTCGGCGTCCGATCGGGTTGATCGGCGGCAGCTCGGTGTCGGCGGGCACGATGCCGAGCTTCTTCTGGCGCGCGAGCGTCTGCTCGCGCATCGCCTCGTAGCCCATGTCGAAGCGGCCCTTGAACTTGTCGATCCACTCCTTCGGCGCGTGGTGGGGCGCGTGGCAGGCGCCCGGCGCGTAGTAGAGGAAGAACGGCTTGTCGGGAGCGACCGCCTTGGCGTCCCTGATGAACTCGAGCGCCTTGTCGGTGAGGTCGTCGGTGAGGTGGTAGCCCTCCTCCGGGCGTGGTCGGCTGATCGACCGGGTGGTTGTCGTAGACGAGGTCGGGATACCACTGGTTCGTCTCGGCGCCGAGGAACCCGTACCAGCGCTCGAAGCCCGCGCCCGCTCGGCCAGTTGCGCCGCGTCGAGGCGAGGTTCATCTCGTCGGTCGGGCAGAGGTGCCACTTGCCGACCATGTAGGTGTTCCAGCCGCGCTCGCCGAGGATCTCCGACAGCATCCCGTTCTCCGGCGGGATCGTGCCGCTGGCGTTCGGAAAGCCGATCGCCGCCTCGGTGATGCAGGCCATGCTGTTGCGCGTGTGGTTCCGGCCGGTGAGCAGGCACGAGCGGGTCGGGGAGCACAGCGCGGTCGTGTGGAACTGCGTGTAGCGCACGCCGTCGCGACGATCGGTCGATGTTCGGCGTCTCGATCGGCCCGCCGTAGCAGCTCATCGCCGAGAAGCCGACGTCGTCGAGCACGATGTAGATGACGTTCGGCGCCCCTCGGGCGCCTCGGGGGCTCGAACGGCGCCAGTCCGGCTCCGAGTCGCGGATGTCGACGTTGATCGTCCCTTGAACGGCTGTCCCATGACGGGGCTCCCTCAGATCGCGGAATGTCGAGTAGTCGGCTGCATATCTATCACGGCCTCGACGCCGGATCCGCACCGCTACTAGTTCTCAACGAAACCGAAACGCGCTCCGCGGCGTGAGGTACCAAGCGGGCCGGAGAGGATCCTCCCCCACGAGGTTTGCACGATAGCTTTCGTCGGTCGAGCGAGATCGAAAGGGGAGTGCGACCGGGCTCCAGCCGTGACGAACTCCAACGCCGTCTTCCAATTCCGGACGTGGAGCCGGTAGGCCTCACGACCTACGATGCGAAGGATCCCGACACAAGGTATCCGCCAGATCGTGCCGCTAAGGCCGCCTACCGGCGCGCCGAATGTGCTGATCGTGCTGATCGACGACGTCGGGTTCGGCGCTTCGAGCGCCTTCGGCGGGCCGTGCCGACGCCGAACTTCGAACGGCTCGCGGCCTCGGGCCTCCAGTACACGCGGTTCCACACGACCGCGCTCTGCTCGCCGACCCGCTCGGCCCTCCTCACCGGCCGCAACCATCACTCGGTCGGGATGGGCAACACCGCGGAGCTCGCGACCTCGGCGCCGGGAAACAGCTCGATCTGGCCGAACACGGCGGCGCCGCTCGCGAAGATCCTCAACCTGAACGGCTACTCGACGGCACAGTTCGGGAAGTCCCGGTCTACGGTGTGGGAGACGAGCCCGATGGGCCCCTACCGGCAGTCACCGGGATCGGCTTCGACCTCTACCGGTTCTCGGCGGCGACGAACCATCATACCAGCACTGTCGGGCACGACCCCGGTCGAGCCGGAGACGACGCCGGAGGAGGGCTACTACCTGAACGACGACCTCTCGTCGCACGCGGTCAAGTGGATCCGCCAGCAGCGCTCTTTGATGCCGGACAAGCCGTTCTTCGCCTCTTCCGCACCCCGGGGCCACCGCGCCACCGCCCATGCCCGGCGGAGTGGCCGACGGGTCCAAGGGCCGTTTCGACGGAGGTTGGGACGCCCTACGAGGAGACGTTCGCGCGGCAGAAGGAGCTCGGGGTGGTCACCGCCGACTGCGACCTGACCGAGCGCAGCGCCGAATACCGCCTGGACAAGGAGTTCGACGAGGAATCCGCCGTCTACGGCAGATGCAAGATCTACGCCGGCTACCTCGAGGAACACCGATCACCACGTCGGCGAGCTGCTCGACGCGCTCGAGGATCTCGGGATCCTCGACGAGACGCTCGTCTACGTGATCATCGGCGACAACGGCGCCTCGGCGGAGGGCTCACTACCAGGGCACCTTCAACGAGATGATCACGCTCGGCGGGATGGGCGCGCTCGAGACCCCGAGTTTCTCGCGTCGAAGATCGGACGAGTTAGGCGGACCGGAGGCCTACAACCCTACGCCGTGGCTGGGCGCGCAATCGATCGCCCTACCAGTGGACGAAGCAGGTCGCATCTCACTGGGGCGGCACGCGGAACGGCACGATCGTGCACTGGCCCGCCCACGATCAAGGCGAAGGGAGAGCTTCGCCCGCAGTTCCACCACGTGATCGACATCGCGCCGACCGTGCTCGACTTCGCCGGGCTCCCGGCTCCGACGTTCGTGGACGGCGTCCAGCAGAAGCCGATGGAGGGCGTGAGCATGGCGTACTCCTTCGACGACGCCGACGCGCCCGACCGCCACGAGACCCAGTACTTCGAGATGTTCGGGAACCGCGGCATCTACCACGAGGCTACCGGCACCACGGTCACGAAGCACCGCACACCCTGGGAAACCGGCGCCGGGGGGACGATCCCGCCTTCGACGACGACGTCTTCGGCCCTCTACGACACGACGACCGACTGGACGCAGGCGCCGACCTCTCCGCGGCCGCCGGCAAGCTCCACGAGCTGCAGCGGCTCTGGTTGATCGAGGCGGTCATTCTGCAACGTCCTCCCGCTCAACAAGCGCTTCCGCCGGCACGGCACACCCGAGCTCGCAGGACGAGCACAGCTGGTCCAGGGCAAGAAGCAGTTGCTCTTCTCGGGGATGGGGCGCCTGACCGAGAGCTCCGTGATCTGGTCCAAGAACGTCTCGTTCTCGTTGTACCGCCCGGTGACACACAGGTGCCGGAGTCCGGCGCCGAAGGGGTGATCCTCGCCCAGGGCGGCGTCAGCGGCGGCCTGAGCCTGTACGCGAAGGACGGGAAGCCGAAGTACTGTTACAACTTCTTCGGCCTCGAGCAGTCCTACGTCGAGGGCACGGAGGCGATCCCGCCGGGCGAGCATCAGCTCCGACTTGAGTTCACCTACGACGGCGGAGGGCCGGGCAAGGGCGGGACCGCCACGATCTACCTCGACGGGAACGCCGTCGGCGACGGCCGCATCGGCAAGAAACAAGGCGCTCTTCTTCTTTCGGCCGAGCGAAGGACCTGCGACGTCGGCAACGAGTTCGGCTCACCCGTGACGACCGACTACAGCGCGCGGAAGTTCACGGGCGAGGTGAAATGGGTCGAGATCGAGCTCGGGCTCGACGACCACAACCATCTGATCAAGCCGGAAGACCGGCTGCAGCTTGCGATGGGAGTGCAGTAAGCAGCCAGAACCCGTCGCCGCCGGCGATGCCCTGCGTGCAGGGCATCGCGTTGCTGCCGAAAAGTGGTTCCCAGTCGGGCTCGAACCGACGACCTTTTGGCTGCCAGCCAAATGCTCTCCCAGCTGAGCTATGGGCCCTGCAAAGTCCGCGTCAGTCTAGCGCCGAACTCGTAGTCGGCTGCCGGGTTGATCCTAACTACAGTCTGGGCTCAGGCGCTTGCCGCTTCCTCGAGCGGCTCCTGCTCGACGTCGCCCCAGAGGTCGTCAAGGCGGTAGAAGTCCCGCGCCTCCGGGGTGAAGACGTGCAGCACCACGTCGAGGTAGTCGGCGACGATCCAGGTCGCCTCGCGCTCGCCGGCGATGGAGCGCGGCCGGACTCGTCGTCCTTCAGGCGCGCGTGCACCTCATCGAAGATGCCCTTCGCCTGGCGCGGGTTGTTCCCCCGTGCAGACGACGAAATAGTCCGTGTAGCTGCACACCGGGCCCATGCTGAGGATGACGACGTCCCTCGCGAGCTTCTCCTGTGCCAGCGCCGCAATCCGGCGAGCCTGTTCGATAGACGTCAAGCAGGATCCAGTGTAGCCGTCGCGGCCGTAGAGGCCGTCGCGCTCGATCAGCGCCCAGACGGCTGCGGGGACGAGGGCACTCACGTCCTCGCCCCGATCGAGACGCCGGCGGAGCTCGCTGGAGGCGGTCGGCAGCGGCTCGAGATCGAAGAACGAGACCCGCTCGGGATGCTCGAGCCGCGCGAGGACAGCGTCGAGGCTCTCCCGCGGGAAGCCCGGGCGGGTGGCCACGCCGAGACTGACCAGCCGGAGAACCCCCTCGGGCTCCTTCCAACCGAGGAACCCTGCGAACTCATCGGCGCCGAGCAGGAACACCGCCCCCTCCCACTCCGGATGCGCGTGGAGCATGTCGATCGTCCGGGCGTGGTCGTCGAGCACAACGGTCTCGCCGGGGAAGGCGGCGCGAGCGAGCTCGAGCCTGGCCGGCGCCGGCGTCTCGACCGGCTTGTGCCCGGGATCGGCGGTGACGATCACGACCGAATCGGTGGGCCCGAGTTCCTCGGTGGCGCGCGCGAGCAGGGCGACGTGACCGTTGTGCGGCGGGTCGAACGCACCGCCGAAGAGGCCGATCACGGGAAGAACTCGAACGACTCCTCGCCGATCTCGACCGCGGCGCCCTTGCGCACGCCGGCCGCGGCGAGCGCGCGCTCGAGCTCTTCCTCGCTCGGCGGGGTTCCGACGACGCGGTAGCCGTCCTGTGTGCGGAAGATGCTCCACCGGCGCGCTTTCGGCTCGGGGCGATAGACGAGGAAGTCTGCGACGGCGTCGTCGTCTCCGAGGAGCTGCGCCGGCTCGGGAACGAGCGTGAAGAGCGCCTTTCGCAGCTCCTCGATCCCGGCTCCGGTCGCACACGAGATCCTGAAGACGGCGGTGATCCGGTCGTCGGCGATCGTGAACTCGGGATCCGGCTCGAGATCGATCTTGTTCAGGACGACGAGCTGCGGGAGCCGGTCGAGGCCCGCGCCGTAGGCAACGAGCTCGGCGTCGATCGTCTGCCACTGCTCGTCGGCGTCCTTCGAGGCGTCGATCACGTGCAAGAGGCTGCGTGCGCGTTCGAGATGCGCAAGGAACTCGTGCCCGAGCCCGATGCCCTCGCTCGCGCCTTCGATCAGGCCGGGGACGTCGGCGACGACGAGCTGGCGGCCGTCGGGTGACTCGACCGTGCCGAGAACCGGCTCGAGCGTCGTGAACGGGTAGTCGGCGACCTTCGGCCTTGCGTTCGAGAGCCGCGTGATCAGACGACGACTTGCCCGCGTTCGGCAGCCCGACAAGCGCGGCGTCGGCAAGCAGCTTCAGGTGCAGCTCGATCTCGCGCTCGTCGCCGGGGAACCCCACCTCGGCGAACCGCGGCACCTGGCGCGTCGAGCTCACGAAGCGGGAGTTGCCACGCCCGCCGCGACCACCGCGGGCGAGGCGAACCCGCGCGTCCGGATGGGCCAGATCGGCGACGAGATCGTCCCCGTCGAACAGCTGGGTCCCGACCGGAACGCGGATCTCGACGTCCTCACCGTTCGCACCGTGCTTGCGAGCGCCGCGGCCGTTGCCCCCCTTGGGGCCGCGATCAGCTTGCGGCGCTGAAGCGAGATGAGGTCGCGGAGATCCCGGTCCGCAACCGCGATCACGTCGCCGCCGTTACCTCCGTCGCCGCCGTCGGGACCTCCCTTCGGGACGTACTTCTCCCGCCGGAACGACATCGAGCCGTCGCCGCCACGGCCGGCCTTCACCTGGAAGTGAGCTCGGTCGGAGAACACGGCGAGAGCTACCGGCCGGTCGAGGCGGGACTACTCCGCGTCGATGACGGCGACGGAGCGGCGCTCGCCGCTCTTGCGGAACTCGGCCTTGCCGTCGCGGATCGCGAAGATCGTGTCGTCGCGGCCCATCTTCGTGCCGGGGCCCGCCCGGAACCTGGAGCCGCGCTGGCGCACGATGATCTGCCCGGAACGAACCTCCTGGCCGGAGAAGATCTTGACGCCGAGATACTGCGGGTTCGAGTCGCGGCCGTTCTTCGACGAGCCGAGTCCTTCTTATGCGCCATCGGGTGCCTCCTCCTGATCGGCCGCGTCGGGCCCCGGTCTGCGGTTCGCGTCCTGCGGCTCGGCGTCGGCCTCCTCGTGCTCTCTCGAGCGCCGACTCGAGCGCGGTGAGCGCGCCCTTCGGGCCTTCGTCTCGGTCTCGTAGGTGATCGCCTCGTCGAGCTCGATGACGCTCCAGCCCGTCGCCGCTTCCGTGATCTGCGCGATCGTCATCTTCTCGTAGCCCTCGGGCGGCGTGGCAAGCGGTGCTTCGAGCTTCGGATGCGGCTTATGGTCGGCCTTCTGGACGTCTCCGCCACGGCGCTCGACCGCGGGCTCCTCGGTCTTCTCGACCTTCGGCGGCGCTGCCTCGGCGGCTGCGCGCCTGGCACCGCCCGCGCCGAGCGTGATCTCCACGCGCGAGGTCGCTGCGCGGAATCCGTTGTGACGCTTGTAGCCGGTGCGGCGGCGGTACTTGCCGATCAGGATCTTCGGCCCCCGCTCGTGCGAGAGCACCGTTGCGGTGACCGCGACGTCGCCGAGCAGGACGACCGGCTCGAACGTCTTGCCCTCCTCGGTCGGCAGACGGTCGACGACGAGCGTCTCGCCGTCGCGCACGCGGTGCTGCTTGTTGCCGAGTTTGATGATCGCGTAGTCCATGGGAGTGCGCCGGCTCTCGGCGCGTGCGAACACGGGCGTCAGCCGCCCGCGGTTCAGTGTAGCGGCTAGACGTCCCCCCACTCGCTCATCGGCGTGTATTCCCAGTTCTCATCGTCGCCGCCTTGACCGGCCGCTGCCGCGACCTCTGGCGCCTCGGCTCGCGGCGACCGTCGGCGCCGCGCTCGGGCTCCACCGGTCTCGGCGCTTTCGGCGCTTTCGGCGCTCTCGCCGGTCTCGGCGGTCGCGGTTGCCGGCTTGCGCGGCGATTGCGTCCGCCCCGGGAGCCGCGGCGCGCCGGCGAGCGGGAGGGCTGAGCGTCCCCGTCGGCCGGGCTCGTCACCGTTCTGGCCGAGCTCGCGTCCCGGGAGATGGATCACGGGGGCGACTGCATCCTCGGACCGCGGGATCGGTGTCCTCGTCGAGGTCGGGCTCCTCGTCGGCCGAGGCGAGCCCTCGCCGTCTGTCGCGGCCGCAGGCTTCCGCTTGCGGTTGCGGCCGCCCCGCGTGCCGCGACGCGTCCGCTTGCGCGGCGCGCGGGAGCATCGCCGTCGCTCTCGGTCTCCTCGCCGGTCCGGCGTCTGCGTCGGCTTCGGTCTCGGGCTCGACCGCGTCGACAGTCTCGCCGGCTGCGGCGCGGCGGGCTTGCGGGAACGCTGCCGCTTCGGCGCGGCTGCCGGCTCACCGGAGGCCTCGGGTCGTCCTCGGCGGATGCGGCTTTGGCGGCTGCCGGCCTCCGGGCGCGCGTGCTCCTGGACGGCACCGCGTCGCAGGTTCTTCCGGCTCCTCGGCCTCGTCGACCTCGTCGCATCCTCGGCTCGTCGTCGGGCTCGGCCGCGTCGGCCTTCGTCGGCCGCCTCGCGCGGGTCGGCCGCTCGGCCTCGGCCTCGGCCGTGATCGGCTGCTCCGCCTTCGCCGGCCTCGGCGAGCGCCGCGTAGGCGATGCCCTCCATCACCGCGACGATGCGGACGTTCACCTTCTTCCCGACGAGCTTTGCGGCGTCCGCGACGACGACCTCGAATCCCTTCACCTTGCCGACGCCGGCGTGCGCGTCGTAGAGGCCGAGCTCCCCGAGCTTCAGCTCGAGCTCCTGGCCGACCTCGACCGGGGCTCCGGGCGCGAGCTTCTCGACGGTGCCCTGCTCGAGCAGCCGGACGTGATCGAGATGCGCGTCGGGCAGGCCGACGAAGAAGAAGCGCCGCTTCGTGACATCCTCGAGCTCCTGGAGCCGCGTGCCGTCCGGCCGACGATCATCCCGGCGATCCTGGCGCTCAGCTCGACCTTCAAGGCCTTCGTGCGCGAGCCCGGCGCGACGAGCGCGCGCAGCCTGCGCTCCACTTCGACGGCGGCCGTGCCCTCGGAGACGATGATCCCGTCGCCGTCGCAGGTCGGGCACTTGCGCGTCATGACCTCACGCGGGCCGTCGGTGACGTTCTGCCGCGTCATCTCGACGAGGCCGAGCGGCGAGATCTCGACGACGTAGGTCTTCGTGCGGTCGCGCTCGAGCTCCTGGCGGAGCGCGTCCTCGACCTGCTGGCGGTTCTTCGGGTTCGCCATGTCGATGAAGTCGATGACGATGATCCCGCCGACGTCGCGTAGCCGAAGCTGGCGGACGACTTCCTTCACGGCTTCGAGGTTGTTCTTCGTGATCGTGTCCTCGAGCCGGCCAGGGCCGTTGCGCTTCGAGCGCGAGCCGACGAAGCGCCCGGTGTTGACGTCGATCACCGTGAACGCCTCGGCGTAGTCGAAGATCAGGTAGCCCCCGGAAGGCAGGTCGACGCGGCGGTTGAGCGTGGACTGGATCTCCTGCTCGACGCCGAAGGCCTCGAGCAGCGGCTCTCGCTCCTTGTAGCGCGTGACCCGCTCGACCATGTGGGGCGAGGTCTTCTTCAGGTAGCCGACGATCCGCTTGTGCGTGCGGTCGTGGTCGACGACGAGGCCCTCGAAGTCGCCCGTGAACAGGTCGCGGGTGACGCGCAGCGGCAGCTCGGCCTCCTGGTAGATGAGCGCCGGCGCCTTCGACTTCTTCGCGCTGGCGTCGATCGTCGCCCAGAGGCGCTGGAGGAACTCGAGGTCGCGCGCGATGTCCTCGGCTGAGGCGCCCTCGGCGGCGGTGCGGACGATCACGCCGCCCTGTCTTCGGGGCGATCTCCTTGAGGATCGCCTTCAGACGGTTGCGCTCTTCGTCGTCGAGCCGGCGGAGACCCCGAGGCCGTCGCCGTGCGGGACATAGACGACGAAGCGGCCGGGCAGCGAGATCTCGGTCGTGAGCCGGGCGCCCTTGGTCTTCATCGGGTCCTTGACCGCCTGGACGAGGACCGTCTGGCCGCGCTGGATCAGATCCTGGATCTTGCGGGCGCCCTTGCGGCCTTCGAGCTCGGGGCCGACGATCTCGTCGACGTAGAGGAAGCCGTTCTTCTCGAGGCCGATCTCGACGAACGCGGCCTCCATCCCGGGCAGCACGTTGTCGACGGTGCCGAGGTAGACGTTGCCGGCGATCGAGCGCTGCTCGGGCCGCTCGAGGTAGACCTCGGCGACGACGCCGTCCTCGATCACGGCGACACGCTTCTCGCCGGGATCGACGAGACGAGCTCGCGCTTGGCCTTCGGGAGCGGCGCGCGGCGCGGAGCGGTGCGGCGCGGCGAGCGCGGGGAGCGGCCGCTTCGCCCGGGGCTTGGTCTCGGCCTGAGCTTCGCGCTCCGCTCCGCGGCGTGCTCTGGGCGGCTCGGGCGCTGCTGCGTCTCGGGCCCGTCTCGTTCACGCGCTCTCGCGCCCACCGGCTTCTTACGGCCCCTGCCGCCGCGGCTGCCGCGGCGGCGCTTCTTGCGGTTGGGTGGATGACCTCTGCCCGGTGAAGCTCCGTCGGCCCGGTATTCCCCGACGGGGCCGGCCGATCAGGTTCGACAGTGGGACGGCTGCCTCGGACGGCGCCTGATCCGGTTTGGCCTTCTTCCGGCGGAACCAGGGAAGTGGCAAAGAGAATCTCCTTGGAAGGGCGCGCGCGCAGCCCCGCGTCGGGCGGGCGCGCGCATGGGTTTGAAGAGTTGAGGACGATGCTAGTAAGCGGCATTGCCTGCCCTAAGGTTAGCAGCGCCCTCCCGCCCAGGAGGGGCTATGCGCTACGTCGGCCTCATCGGCCGGCGCCAGGCGCCGCGCCGCGGGCGGACGGCGCGGAGCCGCTGCTGGAGCCGGGCCCAGGCCCAGGGCTCGATCTCGCGCGTAGCGCGGCCCGCGCTGGTCCTTGGTCGCGTCGGCGTACTCGAACCAGGCGTCGGCCTCTTCGATCAGCAGGAGCTCGTGCGCTTCGCGGTTCGACGTAGGGGCATCCAGGGGTCCTCCTTCCGGTTGCGAGTGAGGCGAGGACCGCGAGTCGGACGGACCTCTCCGGCGAGCGTCAGGCGCAGCCTTCTGCGCCGCCTCGCCGACCGCCCGCGTGCCGGTGTAGCGCGATCGCGCCCTTGACGCCGAGCCCGGCGACCGGGACAGGATCGAGCGCCCGCGCGATCGCCGGAAGCCGAGGCCGGCGCCGACGACGCCGAGCAGCTCCGGCCAGCGCAGGCTTCGGATCGGGCTCGCGCCGACGGCAACAGCGATCCGGAGCACGAGCCGCGACCTGGTTGAGCGTCAGCACCGGCATGTCGACGCCCGGGGATGAAGACCGCGGCGCCGATCAGGGCGTTCTTGCGAGCCGTCGCCTGATCAGGTCGTCGACGACCGCCGGACGGAGCACCGGCAGGCGCGCCGCGAGCCCCGCGCGTCGGCCGAGCGCGCGCGCGAGCGCCGCGGCGATCTCGGCCACCGGCAAGCCCTGTCCGGGGCGGACGAGGACGATGTTGGTGTCGAGCACGTACGGGAGCGCTCCGCCTCGGTCACGCCGACGATCGGCGCTCCCGCGCAGCGAGGCCCCGGAGCGCCGTCTCGTCGGGCGGGCCGATCCAGACGAGCGCCGACGGACGCCGGCGCGCCGCTCTCGCGCACCGCGGACGCGTCGCCTCCCGCCGCAGCCGCTCGCGAGCAGCGGCACGAGCTCGCGGGCGCCGGCGACCGCGAGCGGCGCGGTGCCTGGCGCCGCCCTGCCCTCACGGACGGCCCGGAACACCGACAGCGGCACTGCCCGTTCATCAGTCCTCCGGTCATGCGCGCCGCCGTCCGCCGCGGGCGTGGATCGCCTGAGCAGGACCCACGGCGGCAGGTTGGTGATCATCGACGAGCCGCCGACGGAGACGAACGGCAGGGGGATGCCCGTGATCGGGGCGATCCCCATCGTCATCCCGACGTTCACGAAGACCTGGAAAGGAACGCGAAGACGATCCCGCCCGCGACGATCGCGCCGAACAGGTCGCGGGCGGTCGTCACGATCTTCAGCCCTCGCCACACGACAGGAGGTAGAGCAGCAGCAGGATCGAGGCGCCGAAGAAGCCGCGCTGCTCGGCCAGCGAGGCGAACGCGAAGTCGGTCGCGTGCGCGGGCAGGAAGTCGAGCGCTCGTCTGCGTCGCGCCCGACGACCCCGCCGCGCAGCCCGCCGGAGCCGACTGCGATCATCGACTGCGCGACGTTGTAGTTCGCGCCGCTCGGATCGCTCCCGGATGCGTGAACCGGTGAGACGCTGCGGCCTGGTACGGCTTGAGCACGTTCACGCCGGCGGCCGGCAGCCACCAGAGCACGCGAGCACGGCGACAGGCGCGACGCCGCCGATCAGCGGCGAGGTGGATCCAGCGGATGCCCGACGACGAAGAGCACGGCGGCGAGCGCCGCCACGTAGACGAGCGCCGTGCCGATGTCGGGCTGGACGAAGACGAGCAGGATCGGCCCCGCCGCGAGCGCGATCGCGTGAGCGGCACGCGCGAGCTCGTTGATACGCTTCGCGCGGTCGGCGAGGAAGCCGCCGAACGCGAGGACGAGCACGAGCTTCCCGAACTCCGACGGCTGGAAGCGGGAAGAAGCCGAGGTCGATCCAGCGCCGCGAGCCCCGCGCGCGGCGCCGGCGACGAGCACGAAGCAGCATCACGCCGAGCAGGCGCGCCGTAGATCAGCCGCCTGTACCGCCGGTAGAGCGCGGGGTCGATCAGAACGCCACGACGAGCAGGACGCCGCCGGCGCGCGTAGAGCCCTGGCGGCCGGCGGCGCTGCCGCCCGGGATCGTGCTGCGTGATCCCGGCGATCGCCCACAGCCCGTAGGCGACGTCGCGGCGACCGGCGGCGAGCAGCACCCAGTCGAGCCGGCGCGAGCGAGCCGACGATGCCGGCGACGTCGTCGCGGCGGCGGCGCGAGGCCGCGGGCGCGGGGGTCGACGGCTTCGATCGTCATCGGTCGCTCAGTCCGTGAGCGTGACGTGGTCACGGTGCCTTGCTGCCGAAGTACTGCTCGAACACCTGCAGCGCCGCCGGCGCGGCCGCGGTGCCGCCGTGGCCGCCGTTCTCGATGACCGCGCAGACGACGATCGACGGCTTGTCGACGGGCCGTAGCCGCACCACCAGGACTGGTTCAGCTCGACGGGATTCGGGTAGCCCGGGCAGGGTACGAACTTCTCCGCCGTGCCCGTCTTGCCGGCGATCGGGACCGGGAACTGGCCGAACACGCCGTACGAGGTGCCGAGCTGGAGTGGGTCGCCGCTCGTAGAGCCCGTCCTGCACGACTGTCAGCGCGGTCGGGTCGACGCCGGTCGGCGTCGGCGGCGGCGGCGCGAACTCGCGCAGGACCTGCGGCTGCGCCGGTCGTCGTCGGCTGCTCGACGTCCTCGGCGAGGTGCGGCGTGACGAGCTTGCCGCCGTTCGCGATCAGCGCGTAGAAGCGCGCCATCTGGAGCGGCGTCACGAGCAGGTCGCCCTGGCCGATCGCGAGCTGGACCGAGTAGCCCGGCTTCCAGATGCGGTCGACCTGCCGTGTCCTTGGCGGGCCGCGTGTAGGCCTTGCGCCGCCACTCGGGCGTCGGCATCAGGCCCGGCGCTCTCCGGGCCGATGTCGATGCCGGTCGGCTTGCCGAAACCGAAGCGCGACGCCCAGGCCTGGAGCGGCTGGCCGCGGCTCGCCGGCAGCTGGTAGAAGCTCGTCGCCGAGCTGGTAGAAGTACGTGTCGCAGGACTCGGCGAGCGCCGTCGTCCAGGTCCATCGGCTGGTCGACGTACGGGTCCCAGTTCTTGAACGTGCCTGCCTGTACGATCGTGATAGGTCGGCGTGCACGGGAGCGATGTCGTACGGGCGTGCAGGATGCTCCTCCATCGCGGCCAGCGCCGTGACCGGCTTGAACGTCGAGCCCGGCGGATAGACGACCTCGATCGCGCGGTTGAGGCCGGGAAGTTCGCTGTCTGCGGCGGCCTTCGGGTTCTCGAGCGGCGCGAGCTTCTTCGGGTCGCGGCCGGCGAAGACCGACGGCTTGTAGGTCGGGTACGACGCCATCGCGAGGATCGAGCCGTCGTTCGGGTCGAGCGCCACGATCGCGCCGCCGTCGGCACGCGACTGCCGTCCGGCGTCGCGCGCGCGTCGTGGATGCCGTCGCGCAGCGCCTGCTCGGCGGCCCGCTGGAGGCCGATGTCGATCGTCAGCCGCAGCGTGTTCCCCGGCTGCGGGCTGCACCTTCGGCTTGAGCGGCTGGTCGGCTGGCCGGCGAGTCGACGCGTGAGCTGGGCCGGGCCGTCGCGGCCGCGCAGGTACGTGTCGTAGGTCTGCTCGACCCCGGCCTGGCCGATGAGTCGCCGGCCTAGTAGCCCTTGCTTCTTCATCGCGCTTTCACTCGGCTCGGCGAGATCTGCCCGACGTAGCCGAGCACCTGCGCGGCGAGCGACTGGTACGGATAGCTGCGCAGGTAGCTCTCGGCGAGCTGCACGCCCGGGAACTCGAGCTGGTGCTCCTCGAGGTAGTAGATCTGGTCTGAGTGGATGCCGCGCTGGACGACGACCGGGCGTGAGCGGATCGCCGGCGTCGCGGCTTGATCTCGGCCGAGGATCTCTTCGACGGGCATCGTCGCGATCTTCGCGAGAGCGCGTCAGCTCCGTGCTGCGCGGGCCAGCGCTTCGGCAGGTCGGCCGGCCAGAGCTCGAGGCCGTGCCCGGCACGTTCGTCGACGAGCACGTGGCCGTGCCGGTCGAGGATCGGCCCGCGCGGCGCGTCGACCCGGAGCGTGCGCACCCGGTTGTCGTTCGCCGCGGCGAGGTACTTGTCGCCGGACAGCACCTGCAGCGCCCAGAGCCGGAGGAAGAGCACCGCGAAGACGGCGAGCGCGACGAAGCCGAGCACGCGACCCGGAGCGCGAGCTGCGGCGTCAGCCGGTACGGCTCCTCGACGCGCGGGTCGCGGCGGCAGGAACCGCCGCGAGCCGGCGTCGCTCAGCCAAGGAGCCGCACCTCGTGGACGCGCTCGACACGCTCGACCGGCGGGAAGAGCCGCCGCGCGAAGCCGTAGACGGGCCAGGTCAGCAGCAGGTTGAGCAGGACGCGTCGCCGGCAGCGCCGCGAGTGACGGCGCCGCGCGGCGCCGGCTCGCCGAGCACGAATCGAGCGCAGCCGCCGAACGCGTAGAGGACCGTGACGACGGCGACCGAGAGGTACGGCGCGTGGAAGCGGTCGCGGGCGGTCGTCTCGCCGTAGCGCCCGATCCAGAAGCCGGCGAGCGTGAGCAGCAGCGAGGTGAAGCCGAGGGTGCCGAGGGTCGCGGTGTCGATCAGAGAGCCCGGCGCGAAACCCGGCGACGGCGCCGAAGATCGAGCCGCGCAGCAGCGCGATCGAGACCAGCGTCGACCAGCACGAGTTCGGCGGTGCCGCCGAACGGCGTAGTACGCCGAGAGCACCGAGACCTGGACGAGCGCCGCGACGAAGAGCGAGCACGCCGCCTTGAGCGCGTCGAGATCACGGCTTCACGCGCTTCGCCGTGGCCGTCTGCGCGCTTCGGCACCAGCACGAGCACCGACTCGAGCGACGAGAGTCGACGAACGGCTGCACCTGGATCTCTTGAAGAGGTCGGTGTCGTTCTGCCCGACGCTCGTCACGCGTGCCGATCGGGATGCCGCGCGGGAAGATCGAGGGCAGCTTGCCGTCGACCGGCGAGCCGGCCGTGATGATCGTGTCGCCGACCGTCGACCTTCTTGTCCTTCGCCGATCCGGTCGAGGACGAGCGAGCCGGCGCCGCTGCCGTGCTCGAGGATGCCCGACGGCCGCGGGTGCTTCGCGTCGACCGCGCGCACGGCGCTCGTCGGGTCGGTGATCAGCGTCACCCGCGACGTGTGCGAGAACACCTTCGTCACTGCCGACGAGACCCGTCGTTCGTGACGACGACGTCCTCCGGCGCATCGCCGTCGTTCGTGCCGGCGGCGATCGTGATCGCTCTGGTCGAACGCGCGGCGGGCTCGTCGAGCACGCGCGCGCCGACCTCGGTGTAGTCCTCGGGAAGCTCGGCGAGTCGACGTAGTGCAGCTGCTTGTGCAGGTAGCGTTCTCGTTCTGCGGCGCCGCGTCAGCGCGGCGTCCTTCGCCGGCGGAGCGCCGCGTTCTCGCGCACGAGCTTCTTGTTCTCGGCCTTCGCGTCGAAGAGCGCCGTGCGTCCAGCGGCGGCGTCACGGAACGGACGGGCGACGCGGTTCGCGGCGATCTCGAACGGTCGCAGCACCGACGGCGCGCGAATCCCTCGCACCGGATCGAGCGCGCGTCGAGCGGAACGAGACCGTGATCAGCACGAGCGAGAGCACGACCAGGCCCCCACCACGAACCGGCGCCGGAGCGGGCTCGAGCGGGTCGAGGAGTGGCCGGAGGCAGCGGCGCGCTGGACGGAAGAGCCCAGGACCGCAACGCGGGCGGTCCGGTTGCGAGGCACGAGCGGTCGAGTCTACCGGCCGGGCGCGGTCGGGCCGGCTTGGAGCCGCTTACCGCCGCGGCCGTTGCGCGAGCGTGCCGTGCGCGGGCGCGGGCCTGGCTGTTCGCATCGCCTCGAACTCCTCGAGGCTGCGGCCCGAGCCGACCGCGACGCAGGTGAGCGGCGACTCGGCGAGATGGGTCGGCATGTGCGTCTCCTGGCGGAGCCGCTGGTCGAGCCCCTGCAGGAGCGCGCCGCCGCCGGCGAGCACGATCCCGCGGTCCATGATGTCCGCGGCGAGCTCGGGCGGGGTCTTGTCGAGCGTCGACTTGATCGCGTCGATGATCTGCGCGACCGGCTCCTCGAGCGCGTGGCGCACCTCCTCGCTCGAGAGGATCACCGTCTTCGGCAGCCCGGTGAGCATGTCGCGCCCGCGAACCTCGGCCTGCACCTCTTCCTTGAGCTCGTGGGCGGAGCCGACCTCGAGCTTGATCTCCTCGGCGGTCTGCTGGCCGATCAGGAGCTTGTACTCGCGCTTGATGTGGTTGATGATCGCCTCGTCCATCTCGTCGCCGCCGACCCGGAGCGACTGCGAGACGACGATCCCGCCGAGCGAGATCACCGCGACCTCGGTCGTGCCGCCGCCGATGTCGACGATCATGTTCCCGGTCGGCTCGGCCACGGGCAGCCCGGCGCCGATCGCCGCCGCCATCGGCTCCTCGATCAGGTAGGCCTGGCGGGCGCCGGCCGAGAGCGTCGCCTCCTCGACCGCGCGCTTCTCGACGCCGGTGACGCCGGAGGGGACGCAGACGACGACGCGCGGGTGCGCAAAGCGATGCTGGTGCACCTTCTGGATGAAGTGGCGGAGCATCTGCTCGGTCACGTCGAAGTCGGCGATCACGCCGTCCTTCAGCGGGCGGATCGCGCTGATCGTCCCCGGCGTGCGTCCGAGCATGCGCTTCGCCTCGAGCCCGACCGCGTGCACGTCGCCGGTCGCTGGTCGATCGCGACGACCGACGGCTCGCTGAGGACGATGCCCCGTCCGCGGACGTAGACGAGCGTGTTGGCGGTGCCGAGGTCGACGGCCATGTCTCGGCCGCCGAAGCCCGTCAGGTAGTTGAAGATGCCCATGGTGGAAGCGCGGCTCACTGTACCCGCACTGATGCTCGCGCTCGGCTCGGCAGTGCTTCATGCCGCCTGGAATCTCCTGGTCGCGCGAGCCCGCGACGTGCAGGCCGCGGCTGCGGCGACGTTCATGCTCTCGATCGTGATCGCGGCGCCGTTCGCCGTGATCTGGTGGAGCGCCGAGCCGTCCGTCTGGCCCTACGCACTGGCCTCGACGCTCCTCGAAACGGTCTACGTGCTCGCGCTCTCGTACGCCTACCGGACGGGCGAGCTCTCGTTCGTCTACCCGATCACACGGGGGCTCGCGCCCGTGCTGGCGCTCGGAGCGAGCATCGCCTTGCTCGGCCACGCCGCGTCGGCCGCGGAGGTCGGCGGGGTGCTGCTCGTCGGCGGCGGGTGTCGTGCTCGTCCGCGGGCCGGAGGGGCACGCCGACGCGCGCGCGATGCTGGCGATCGTGACGATCGCGGCCTCGATCGCCGCCTACACGCTCGTCGACCGGGTCGGGATCCAGCACGCAGGCGCGTTCACCTACTTCGTGCTCGTGCTCGCAGGCCCGTGCCTCGTGTACCCGCCGCTTATCGGGACGAAGGCGATCCGGAGCGAGATCGGGCTCGCGACTCTCTGCGCGGCGGCGGCGAACGTCGGCTCCTTCGTCCTCGGGCTGCTCGCGCTCCGACGGGGCGCCGCGGCTCCCGTACTGGCCGTTCGCTCCTCCTCGATCGTGATCGCGACGCTCCTCGCCGGGCGCTTCCTCGCCGAGCGCGTCTCGCCCGTGCGGCTGGCCGGATCGGCGGTCGTCTTCGCCGGCGTGGCGCTCCTCGCGCTCTAGCCGAATCCGTACTCGCCGGGAAACCGGGCCGCGAGGAGCCGCACGAGCAGGGCGCCGGGAAGGCCGACCACGTTCAGATAGTCCCCGTCGATCCACTCGACGAGCGAGGCGCCGAGCCCCTGGATCGCATAGGCACCGGCTCGACCCTCCCACTCCCCGCTCTCGAGGTAGCGAGCGAGGTCGGCGTCGGTGAGGGCGCGGAACCTCACGCGGGTCGTGCTCGCGGTGAAGCTCCTCCCATCGCGACGTTCGAAGGCAAAGTCCCGAGACGACCTCGTGTGTGGTGCCCGAGAGAATCGAGAGCATCCGCCTCGGCGTCGGCGGCATCGGCGGGCTTCCCGAGCTGCCCGCCGCGACATCTCGACGACCGTGTCCACACCGAGCACCGGACTGCCGGCCCCGTCGACGGAACGCGCCTTGCCCGCTGCATGCTCGACCGGGTCGCCGCCGGGTTGCTCCTCGAACTCCGGCGCGACGGACCTCGAACGGGATGCCGAGCTGGGCCAGGATCGCCCGACGCTGCGGCGAGGTCGAGGCGAGGACGATCACGCGCGCTTCCGCGCCGTCCAGATCTCCTCGAGCGGCCACTGTCGGCCCCACTCGGGCGTCACGTAGGAGTAGTACGGGATGTGTCTCCGCGCCTTCGGGCGCCTGGATCTCGATCAGGTCGTCGAGCTGGAAGCCGTTGCGGTGAAGGTTGCGGATGCGCTCGCCGTGCGGAAGGGTGAACTCCACGCCGTCGGGCCACTCGACACGGCCGAGGCCGAACTGCGGCGCGGGCGAGGCAGTCGCCGACGATCTCGTCTGTCGTCCCATGCAGAGCTGCGCGAGCGTCGAGCCGCACAGGAAGATCAGCCTGCCGCCGGGTCGCAGGAGCCGCGCGGCCTCGGGCATCCAGCGCTCGGGATCGACCCAGATCGAGGCGCCGTATTCGGAGAACGCGAGGTCGAAGCTCGCCGACGGCAGTCCCGTGTCACCCGCGTCCGCCTCGACGAGCGGGAACTCGATCCCGGTCTTCGCCATCATCCGCCGCGCGGTCTCGAGCTGGGCCGGGGTGATGTCGACGCCGACCGGCCGTGCGCCGAGCCGTGCGAAGACGGCCGACATGTACGCGGTGCCGCAGCCGAGCTCGACGACGTCGAGGCCGCTCAGGTCGCCCATCACCCCGAGCTCGGAATCGGGCACGCCCCAGATCCCCCACGTGACCTCGGTCTCTTCCCACTTCTCCGCCGCCTGCTCGTCGGTGTACTCGGAGTTGATCTTCGTCCAGAGCGCGCGGTTCAGCGCCGCGTCGTCAGCCCAGGCCAAGGCGCACCACCCAGATCTGCTCCATCGGAAAACGCCGCGCCCAGGCCGTCTCCTCGGGCGTCCGGTAGGTGGAGACCGCTCCCTCGGGCGGCTGGACCTCGACGAGCCGCTCGATCGTGAAGCCGTTCGCGCGGAAGAGCGCGATCCACTCGCCGTGGGGGAGCACGAACTCGACCATGCCGTCCGGCGGCTCGATCCGGTGCAGGCCGAACCAGTCGCGCTCGAGCGTCGTGCCGTAGGTGTCCGTCCGCTCGTCGAGCGCCACCCAGGCAAGCGGCGTCGCCCCCGAGAATGCAAACAGGCCGCCGGGGCGGAGCACGCGCGCGACTTCGGGGACGACCGCGTAGGGATCGGCGAAGTTCGTCGCCCCCCAGTCGCAGAAGACGATGTCGAACGTCGAGTCCGCGAAGGGCAGCTGCTCGGCGGGCGCCTCGACGAGGGGGAACTCGCTTCCGTCGCTTCTCAGCGCGGCGCGGGCGAGCTCGAGCCGGGCCGGCGCGATGTCGAGACCGACCGGCCGGGCGCCGAGCCGCAGGAGGGCCCGCGACCATTCGGCCTCGCCGCAGCCGAGCTCGAGCACGTCCTTCCCCGCTACGTCGCCGAGAATCCGAAGCTCGGATTCGGGTCGTCTGCCAGAGCCCCCACGCAAGGCCCCGCTCGATGAAGGCGGCGTTCCGCTCGTGGTAGCTGTCGGTGATGCTGTTCCAGGCGTCGCGGTTGCGTGCCGCGTCGTCAGACCAGCCCATCGGGAAACCAGAGCCCGATCTCGCGCTCGGCCGACTCGGTCGAGTCGGAGCCGTGCACGAGGTTGTTCGGCATCGCGAGGGCGAACTCGCCGCGGAGCGAACCAGGGTCGGCATCCGCCGGGTTCGTCGCGCCGATCGTCTTGCGCGCCGTTGCGATCGCGCCCTCGCCCTCGAGCACGAACGCGAGCGTCGGGCCCGAGGTGATGAAGTCGACGAGCTCGCCGAAGAAGGGCTTCTCGGTGTGCTCGGCGTAGTGCGCGGCCCCGAGCTCCCGTGAGGCGACGACGAGGCGGGCGGCGCGCAGAGTCAGCCCGCGCCGCTCGAAGCGCGCGACGATCTCGCCGGCGAGACTCCGCTCGACGGCGTCCGGCTTCGCGAGGATGAGGGTGCGCTCGACGGCCATGCGGCGCGCGCAGCTTAGCGAGCTCTGGTGCGCCGGGAGGGCCGTGGCGTGAGCGCGAGCCGGCTTTCGATCGGCACCGGGGTCGCGCAGTAGGGGCAGACCTGCCAGGCGGGCTCGAGTGGCTTGCTGCACTCGCTGCAGGGCGACCGGAGCTTCGTCGTGCAGACCGGGCAGACGAGGAAGTCGGGCTCGACCTCGCAGCCGCAGACCGTGCACTTCACCTCGGGGCCGCCGAGCCGGCTCTCGATCGCCTTGATCTCGAGCTGGCGTTCGCGGACGTCCTCCAGGTACTCGGGCGGCCGGAACAGCATGTAGACGAGCGGCCCGAGGAACGGCGGGATCGCGCCGACGAGCGTCGCGAGCGCGATCAGGAACGGATCCTCGATCCGCCGTCGCGCATCCTTGAAGACCCAGAAGATCGTCGCCAGCCAGAACAGGACGACGAGCGCGATCAGGACCAGCTCGATCGTATTCCACGTTCCCGAGTGGAAGAATTTGTGGACGCCGCTGAAGATGCTCCCCGTCATAAGAAGTACCGTCCGATCAACCAACCCGCTGCGAATGCAAGCCCAACGTAGAGGGCGAGGAGGACGACGGCGAAGATGACGACGCTGGGGCGCCCACGGGCTTTCGAAATGGTACGGGTTCTAGCCATCGAGCGATAGCGCCGCGAGCAAGTAGAGCGATCCTGTCACAAGCACCGCCCCGTCGGGCCCGGCGAGCTCGCGAGCGAGGGCGAGAGCGGCTTCCGGATCGGCGAGCGATTCGACCCGGGCGAAATGCGGTCTCGCGAGCTCGGCGAGGTCTGCGGCCGGGATCGCACGCGGGTTCGGGGACTCGGTCGCGACGAACGTGCCGCCGAGCGCGGTCAGCGCGCGGAGCATCTCGTCGGCGTCCTTGTCCGCGAGGATCGAGACGACGAGCGTGTACTCGCGGCTCGGTAGGCGCGCGAGCAGGTAGCCGATGCCCGCGAGGTTGTGCGCGCCGTCCCAGATCTCGAGCGGGTGCTCGGACCTCCGCTCGAGGCGGCCCGGCACCCTGACCGCCTCCGCGGCCGACGGGTCGACCCGGTCTCCGAGAAGTGCTGCGGCCGCGGCCACGGCGAGGGCGAGATTCGAGCCCGAGACGATCTCGACCGTCGCGGCGCCCGCCTCGCGCGCCTGTGGCTCCCACTCCGGCTCCGAGAGGACGACGTGGCTTCCGGGCGTCACGACGGCGAGCTTCTCCGCCGCGATCGCCTCGCGCGTTTCGCCGAGCACCTCCGTGTGCTCGAGCGCGACGTTCGTGAGCACGACGACCGGGGCCGCGAGCACGTTCGTCGCATCGTGCCGGCCCGCCGAGACCGGCCTCGACGACCGCCGCGTCGACCGAGCGCGCGGCGAACTCCGCCAGCGCTGCTGCCGTGATCACCTCGAACTGCGTCGCCCCGGCCGCATGCGGACGAACACGCTCGAGCGCGACGTCGAGATCGGCGTCTTCGCCGTCGATCTGGATCCGCTCCGACCAGGCGCGGACGTGCGGAGAGATGTAGGCGCCGGTGCGGAGCCCGGCCGAGGTGAGGAGCGCGGCGGTCATCAGCGTGGTCGAGGTCTTCCCATTCGTCCCGACGACATGCACGGCCCGGTAGGAACGTTGCGGTTCGCCGAGCGCGGCCAGGAGCGCGTGCATGCGCTCGAGCCCGAACTCCTCCGGCCACGGCGAGAGCCCTTCGAGCCAGCGGCTCGCGTCAGCCCTCGAGTGCCTCGAGCTCACGCCGGTACCGCTCGAGCTTCTCGCGCTCGGCCGCCACGACCTCAGGCGGGGCATTCGCGACGAACCGCTCGTTCGCGAGCATCGACTCGCCGCGCGCGATCTCCTTCTGCAGACGCTGCCGTTCGGCGTCTGCGCGCCCCCGTCCTTCGCGGCAACCCGCTCGGGCTTGACGACCGAGTCGAAGATGCGCTTCTCCTCGCCTTCGAGCGCGACGAGCGCACCGCTTCTGCGGAAGGTCGCCGCCGCGCTCTGGACGCGCTCCATCGCCGCCGCCGCTGCAGGGTCGATCGCGACCGGCTCCGGCCACGGGCCGAGGATCAGGCGCCCGTCGTCGTGGAACTGCGACCAGATCTCCTCCGTCACGTGCGGGAGCACCGGGTGGAGCAGCGCGAGCAGGCGCTCGAGCGCGGCCAGCGCCGTCGAGATCGCCGCCGGGTCGTCGGCGTAGAGCCGCGGCTTGATCGCCTCGGCATACCAGTCGCAGAAGTCGTCGAAGGTCAGGTGGTAGAGCCCCGCGGCGACGTGCGAGAAGTCGAACCGCGGCAGCAGCTCCTCGATCTCGGCCCGTGTCTCCTCGATCCGGCCGGCGATCCATCGCTCCTCGAGCGCCTCGGGCGCGAGGGACGGCTCGGCTCCGTCGGCCTTCTGCAGGATCAGCCTGGCGACGTTCCACAGCTTGTTCGCGAGCTTCCCGCCCTCCTCGATCGCACCCCAGCTGAAGCGGACGTCCTGGGTCGAGGAGATCTTCAGCAGGCCGTAACGGGTCGCGTCGGCGCCGTGCTTCGCGACCGCCTCGAGCGGGTCGATCCCCGTGCCGAGGCTCTTCGACATCCGCCGGCCGTCGAGCGCGAGCACCGTCGAGTTGATGATCACGTCGGTGAACGGAACCTCTCCGAGCAGGAAGAGCCCCGAGAAGATCATCCGGTTCTCCCAGAGGCGGATGATCTCGCGGGCCGTGACGTTGACGTTGCCCGGGTAGTACCGCGCGAGCTCGGGTGTCTGCTCCGGCCAGCCGAGGGTCGCGAACGGCCAGAGGGCGGAGGAGAACCAGGTGTCGAGAACATCGGTCTCGCGTTCGAGCTCGCCAGAGCCGCACTCCTTGCACGCCGACGGCGGCGGCCAGGTGCTCGTCTGGTGGCCGTCAGGACACGTCCAGATCGGGATCTGATGGCCCCACCAGAGCTGCCGGGAGACGCACCAGTCGGGCGCGTTCTCGAGTGACTCGATCGCGAACCGGTGCTGGCTCTCCGGGTGGTAGGTGACCCGGTGCGCCTCGAGCGCCTCGATCGCCGGCAGGCCGAGCTCGTCCATCGAGCACCACCACTGCGGGCGAGACGAGCGGCTCGATCCGCGAGTGGCAGCGCTCGCACGTGCGCGACCGAGTGGCGATAGCTCTCGCGTTTCTCGAGCTGGTCGTGCTGCTTGAGCCAGTCGATTACGCGCTCGTTCGCCTCCTCCTGGGTGAGCCCCTCGAATCCCTCGGCGGTCATCCGGCCGTCGGGCCCGATCACAGTCAGCGTCTCGAGCCCGTGGTCGCGGCCGATCTCGAAGTCGATCGGATCGTGGCCGGGTGTGATCTTGAGCGCGCCCGACCCGAAGTCGGGCTCGACGCGCTGCGTCCGCGATCACCGGCACGGCGCGGCCGACGACCGGGACGAGGACCTCCTTGCCGACGGCGTCGGCATAGCGCGGGTCGTCCGGATTCACCGCGACCGCGACGTCGGCGAGGATCGTCGCCGGCCTGACGGTGGCGATCGTGATCGAGCCCGAACCGTCCGTGAACGGGTAGCGCGCGTAGGTGAGCGCGTCGTCCAACTCGACGTGCTCGACCTCGAGATCGGAGAGCGCGGTCTGGTGGTAGGGGCACCAGTTGACGATCCGGTTCGCGCGGTAGATCCAGCCGGCGTCCCAGAGCCGGACGAAGTAGGTCATGACGGAGTCGACGTAGCCGTCGTCCATCGTGAACCGCTCGCGCGAGTAGTCGAGCGAGCAGCCGAGCCGGCGGAACTGGCCCATGATCGTCTTCCCGGTGCTCTCGAGCCAGGCCCAGGTGCGCTCGAGGAACGCCTCGCGGCCGATCGCCTGGCGCGTCGTCCCCTCGGCGATCAGCTGCTTCTCGACCACGTTCTGGGTCGAGATCCCGGCGTGGTCGTAGCCCGGCTGCCAGAGGGTGTCGAACCCGCGCATCCGGTGCCAGCGGATCAGGCAGTCCTGCATCGAGCCGTTCAGCGCGTGGCCCATGTGGAGCTCGCCGGTGACGTTCGGCGGCGGGACGCAGATCACGAAGCTGTCGTCGCGCCTGGCACCGGCTCCTGCCTTGTAGAGGCCCTCGGCCTCCCAGGTCTCCTGCCAGCGCTTCTCCACGCCATGCGGGTCGTAACGCGTTTCCATCATTCGAAGCGAAAGCCTATTCGGCACAGGCACTCAGCCGGGCTTGCAGCGCGGGCCGATCTCGTCTGCGAGGGCGATCTGGGCCACGAACGCCCACCCTGCCGAGGCGTCGAGAACGCGGCGGCGTTTGCCAGGTCGCCCGGGATCTCAGAGCTTCCGGCGACGCGGAGCTTCGCGTCGGCGAACCCACGGGCCGGCACGCACACGTCGACGAACGAAAAGGTGGTGCCGCCGATCCCCGGCGCTCCGGGGACGTTCGTCGCCACGCCCGTCCAGCGCCCCATGTTCGAGGTGATGACGAACGGCCGCCGCGCGACGGAAGGCCCGGTCGCGATCCCGATCGCGAGTCTCCGCCGGACAGGCCCATGCTGGCCTTGCAGTGGAAACACGCGAATGGTCGCGGTCTTGCCGGGCTCGGTCCAGCCGTCGTCGTACAGGCCGAAGGAGAGCCAGTCCGCGCGCCACCGCGAACCGGCAGGGATCAACTCGACGCCTCGGGTATCCGTGACGGCCGTGCCGTGGAGTCGGAATCGGGTCTCGCGATCGCTCTCGGCCGCGTAGCGCGTCGGAGAGCGATCCGCAAGGCCGGTCCGCGGGTCGAAGTGGATGTAGATCTTCGGGAAGCTCGTCCCCGGTGGCGGTGTCGTACACGCCCGGCGCCGTGTAGGCCGCCCGTTGGACGGACTTGTTCCAGAACTCGAGGTCCTCCCAGTAGTCCGCGCTCGCGTAGTAGTCGTCCGGATTCTGGGCGAAAGGCACCATCGTGACCACCGGGCTCGTCCCGACCGTCCGGTCGACCCAGTCGAAGACCCCACCCTGCTCGAGCGTCAGCGGCCGGCGGACCAGCCGTTCTCGCTGAAGATGCGCGCAAAGGTGTACTCGGCCCCGGCGGGAAGCGTGATCGCAAGCAGGACGACCATCACACCCGTGAGGAGCACGGGCGCAACAGGCGGTCAGCGAGCAGGAACAACCCGACGAGAAGCACCGTCGAGAGGACGAGGGTCGTCTGGGCTCCCGAGAGCGAATGCGCGCTCCTGCGCAGGTAGTCGTCGAACACGGCGATGACCGTGTCGGTGTGGAGAGGGTGCGAGGTCGGCAGCGGATCGGTGGCGAAGCCGACGAGCACGAGGGCACCGGGAACGAGCATGGAGAACCGGGGCCGGCGGCGGTCCCGCAGGGCGCACAGGAAGGCGAGCAGCACGAGCGGGGCGATGATAGAAGAAGTACCGGTCGAAGACGATGTCGCCGGCACCGAGCCGTGCGTCGAAGATCGCCGCCTCGAGCGGGATCACGGCGACGGTGACCGCCCCGAGGCACGCGAAGGCGTGCAGCCTCGAGTCGGCGGCCGGGCGGATCAGGTTCGCGAGCAGCCAGCCGCCGCCGGCAACGAGCGGCAGGATCCCGATCCCGAGCGCGAGCGTCGCGAGGTTCTGGGTGTAATCGCGGCCCGTTCCCGGCGGGACCAGCGACCCGTTGATCGTGTCGCCGTACACCCCGAGGATCGAGTGCAGCCGCCCGGTGAGCGCGAGCACGACCGCGGCGGCGGCAAGGAACGCATAGACGTAGGCGAGCACGCGGTGGCGGTCGAAAGCGGCTCTCGCCGTTGCGACTGCGTGGGCGCGGAGGGAGCCGCGTGGGACCGGCCGAGCTCGTAGGCGACGAGCGCGACCGGGAAGACGAAGACGAGCACGATGAACTCCGTGCGAGCGAAGAACGCGAGTCCCAGCCCGAGCAGGGCGAGGACGTCGTTTCGCCGGGACGGGGTATCGATCGCAGCCGCAGCGGCGAGCATCGCCCACAGAAATGCCGGATAGGCCGCGATCTCGGTCGAGAGGAACGGGGCGTAGACGGCCCACGGCAGGCAGATCGAGAGCACGCAGATGAGGTAGGCGGCCCAGAGCCTCCCTGTCACGCGGCGGGCGAGCAGGAAGGCCGGAATGCACGCCGAGCTCATGATCCAGGCGTTCGCGACGTGCACATCGTGGAGGTCTCTCGGAACGAGGCCCCGGCTGAAGAACGGCGAGATCAGGAGCGGGTAGAGCTGGTCGTACGCGTGCGAGACCTGGCCTCGGAGGTGCGGGAGCGGAAAGCTCCGCCCGGCGTAGCTGATCGCGTACCGCTCGTACAGCAGCTCGTCGGTCATCGTGAACCAGTCGGTCACCCGCCCGGTGATCTCGGCGAGTGCGAGGGCCAGCGCGACCCAGACGCCGAGGACGAGAAACGACGAGCGGGCGAGCGCTCCTACCGGGTCGCGCCTCGCGCCCGGCTCGGGTGATTCGTCGCCGGGGCCGTCAGGCATCGGACGATCGTAGAGCCCGGCGCGGGGGCAGCCGCGAGGGTTCAGCGCCCGGTCAGGGTGCTCTTCCCGCGCGGCTTACTTGAAGGCGCCCATGTAGACCAGCACCTGGGCGTTCTTTGGCGCCGTCTTGCCGGACGCCGGAGTCTGCTCGACCACGGTCCCGGCCTGCGTGCGCTGGCTTACCGCCTTCTTCACGAAGATCAGCCTCAACCCCGCCTGCTGCATGGCGGCGACGGCCTGCGGGATCGTCTTACCCGCGACGTCAGGGACGGTTTCTTGCGTTTTCTGGCCCGGGCCCGAAGAGGCGTTGAGCGTGACGTGCGAGCCGTTCGTGGCGGTGGCTCCGGCGGCCGGGCTCTGGTTCTCGACGGTTCCGAGTGGATCCGAGCCGGGGATGTACTGGATGCTCGCGAGCAACCCCGCGCGGCTGAGCTTCTGGGCGGCGGTCTGCACGCTGCTCGTGGCGGCGCCGTTCGAGGTCGTGTCTGGCACGGAGACCGTCGTCGCAGGCGCCGGAGCCGGTGTCGTGGCAGCCGGGGCGGTGGTCGCCGGTGCGGTGGTTGCCGGTGCGGTGGCAGCCGGGGCGGTGGTCGCCGGCGCGGTGGTCGCCGATTGGACAGTGGTCGTCGTCTCGGTCGTGACGGTCGTCGTCGGCGGCGCAGCGGGCGTCGCTGCTCCGTTCGAGACGCTCAGGGTCACGATCGAGCCGCTCGGCGCGCTCGAACCTGGTGCCGGGCTCTCCGAGAGGACGGCTCCCGCCGGTGCCGGGCCTCGGACCGTCTGCGTCCGAACCGTGAACCCCTGAGCCTCGAGTGCGGAACTGGCCGCAGCCTGGCGCTGGTTGACGAGGTTCGGGACAAGCACGGCGGCCGCGACCGGCGCCGGCGTCACGGGTGTCGTCGAGTTCGTCACGACGACAGTCGTCGTGTGCGCCGCCGTCTGCTTGTGGTGACGCGACAGGAGGATCGCGGCGATGACGGCCCCGACCGCGACGAGCACGAGCAGGCCGATGAGAAACCCCATCCCGAGCGGGTCGGCCCACCAGCCGCGGCTCGCCACGGGCTCGCGCTCCGTCGACTGGATCACCACCGTGTCCTTCGGCTCGTCGACGAGCGGAGCGACCGGGGTCGAGACGACGGTCGGCGCGTCGCTGAGCGGATCGAGCGGTGTCGAGACGACGGCGGGCTCCGCGATGAGCGGATCGACCGGCGTCGGGACGACTGTTATCTCGGACTCTTGGGGCGGCTCTGAAATAGGCATGCGAGCGGTATTCCCGCTTCGCGCCTTTTCAACCGTAAGAGCTCTAGGCCGACTCTTCGGCCAGTTCGCCGTTCTCGTCGGCGGCTCCGGCCGAGGTGACGAGCGTCGGCTTGAGGTTCTTCTCGATCGTCTCCTTCGTGATCACGCACTTGGACACGTCGGTACGCGACGGCAACTCGAACATCACGTCGAGGAGGGCGTTCTCGATGATCGACCGCAGGCCACGCGCGCCCGTTTCGCGCTCGAGCGCCTTGTCTGCGACCGACCAGAGCGCGTCCTCGGTGAAGTGCAGGTCGATGTGGTCGTAGTTGAAGAAGCGCTCGTACTGCTTGATCAGGGCGTTCTTCGGCTCGGTGAGGATCTGGACGAGATCCTCCCGGCGAAGCTGGTGAACGGCCGAGAGCACGGGCAGCCGGCCGATGAACTCCGGGATCAGGCCGAAGTTCAGAAGGTCCTCCGGCATCACCTGGGTGAGAAGCTCTGCGCTGTCGGCATCGCGCTTCGAGGAGATCTGGCGGCCGAAGCCGATCGCGTTCTTGCCGACCCGCTTGGCAATGATCTTGTCGAGGCCGGCGAAGGCACCGCCGCAGATGAAGAGCACGTTCGTGGTGTCGATCGAGAGGAACTCCTGGTGCGGATGCTTGCGGCCGCCCTGGGGCGGCACCGAGGCGACGGTGCCCTCGAGGATCTTCAGCAGCGCCTGTTGCACACCCTCGCCGGAGACGTCGCGCGTGATCGACGGGTTGTCGGCCTTGCGGGCGATCTTGTCGACCTCGTCGATGTAGATGATCCCGGTCTCGGCCTTCTTGATGTCGAAATCGGCGGCCTGGATCAGCTTCAGCAGGATGTTCTCGACGTCCTCGCCCACGTACCCGGCCTCGGTGAGAGCCGTGGCGTCCGCGATCGCAAAGGGGACGTTGAGGATCCGAGCCAGCGTCTGGGCCAGGTGCGTCTTGCCGCAGCCGGTCGGGCCGAGCAGCAGGATGTTCGACTTCTGTAACTCGACCTCGCCGTCCTCGGCGCCCATCTGGACGCGCTTGTAGTGGTTGTAGACGGCGACTGCCAGCGACCGCTTCGCCTCCTCCTGGGAGACGACGTACTCGTTGAGCTGCGTGTAGATCTCGAGCGGCTTCGGCAGGTTGTCGAGGTCGAGCGCCGAGGGAGTGGTGAGCTCCTCGTCGATGATCTCGTTGCAGAGATCGATGCACTCGTCGCAGATGTAGACGCCGGGACCGGCGATCAGCTTCTTGACTTGCCGCTGCGATTTCCCGCAGAAGGAGCAGAGAAGCTGCTCGTTGCCGTCACTCGGGCGCGCCATATTCTCTCGCTCGCCACGGCCGGAGAGCCTAGGCCGCCGCCTCCGAGCGTGAGGTCACGTCGCGATGCGTGATCACGCTGTCGATGATGCCGTACTCGGTGGCTTCCTGCGGGCTCATGAAGAAGTCGCGCTCCATATCCTGGGAAACGAGCTCGATGCTCTTGCCGGTGTGCTCGGCGTAGATCTCCTCCAGACGACGCTTCAGACCGATCACCTCGCGCGCCTGGATTTCGATATCGGTGCCTTGCCCCTGGAACCCTCCGGACACCTGATGGATCAGGATTCGCGAGTTCGGCAGCGACATGCGCTTTCCTTTCGCGCCCCCCGCGAGAAGGAGCGAGCCCATGCTCATCGCGATCCCCACGCAGATGGTCTGCACGTCGGGCTTGATGAACTGCATCGTGTCGTAGATCGCAAGCCCGGCGTACACCGAGCCGCCCGGCGAGTTGATGTACAGGAAGATGTCCTTGTCGGGATCATCGGACTCGAGATGGAGGAGCTGGGCGATCACGAGGTTCGCGATCTGGTCGTCAACGGGGGTTCCGAGAAACACGATGCGCTCGGCGAGCAGTCGCGAATAGATGTCGAACGCACGCTCGCCGCGTGAGGTCTGTTCGACGACCATGGGAATCAGAGGACTCATCATTACTCCTTGTCGCCGGGTGTCCACAGTTTTTTCTCTACGGGTGCGCCCTCTTCCTTGCCGGGCGTCCAGATCGCATCGCGCGCACTCGCGAGCTCCTGCGAGATCGGGGTGACCTCCGCGGCGATCCGATCGACGGCGCGCTTGAGGCGGAGGTCGGAGCGCACACGGTCGGCGCCGCCGGCCGCCATGAACTCCTCGATGTCCTCGTCGCTCTCACCGTCCTCGCGCAGATCGCGAGCGGATGTCGTCGTCGGAGACCTCGATCCCGAGCTTGTCGGCGACGCCCTCGAGCAGGAGCTCGGTGCCGATCGACTGGGCCGCCTCCTCGCGGAAGCGCTCCTCGAGCTGGTTGCCCGTGATTCCGAGCGCGCGCAGGTAGGTGACCGGATCCATGCCGCGCGACTCGATCTGGCGGATGAACGCGTTCAGGAGATCGCGCGTGCGCACCTCGACGACGAGCTCTGCCGGCACCACGTTCGAGGCTTTCAGGAGCTCGTCCACCGCGGCCACCCGGAACTTGCCGTCCGCCTCTTTCTGGAGCAGCTCCTCGATGTGGCGCGAGACCTCGGCGCGAAGCTCGTCGTAGGTGTCGAACTCGGAGGTCGCGGTGGCGAGGCCGTCGTCGAGCGGCGGGAGGACGCGCTCGTAGAGCTCCTTCAGCGAGATCGTCGCCTTGCGATTCTCCCCGTCGGGAACCTCCCATTCGACCTCTTCGCTGTCGCCGACGAGGAGACGCCGGATCGCGTCCTCGAACTCGGGTACGAGCCGTGCCGTTCCGATCTCGACGACGTAGTCGCGCTGCCCCGTCCCCATGTCGGTGACGATGTCGATCACCGCGACGTCGCCGTCGCGCGGGAGCCGGCCTTCGACCGGCGAGAGCGCGGCTGCGATCTGCTGAAGGCCTTCGAGCTCGGCGTCAACCGCCTCGTCGGTCACCTCGGGCTCGAGCTTCGGCACCTCGAGCTTCGTCCAGTCGGCCGGCTCGGCGGGACCCTGGACGGGGAACTCGGCCTTGAACTGCCAGCCCTCGTTCTCGCCGCTCGGCAGCTCGTAGTCGAAGTCGGGAAACTCGGAGGGCCTGACGTTGTTCGTCCTCGCCGCGCTCCAGAACCAGCTCGAGATATGCGATTCGACCGCCTCGGAATAGAGGCGCTGCTTCCCGATGCGCTGAACGAGGATCGCCGGCGGGACCTTGCCCGCGCGGAAGCCGGGCACCTTCACCCGATCCGCAAGATCATGTGTGGCGTGCTCGACCGCGTGATGTACTTCGCTCGCCGGAACCTCGACGATGAGGCGGACGCGATCCCCCTCGAGCCGCTCGACCTGTGCCTCCATAGGCGAGCCATTGAATCAGGAACGAGCGGCCTCGCGCGCGTGCTCCACGGGTAGCGTGCCGGTGTGGATGTCGAGGCGGCAATCCGGACGCGCCGGACACACAAGGCCTACGAGCGCGAGCCGGTGGACCCGGGCGTGATCGAAGACCTGCTCGAGCTCGCCCGCTGGGCTCCGAATCACCACCTCACCGAGCCGTGGCGCTTCCGCGTGATCGGGCCGGACACCTTGGAGAGGCTCGTTGCCGCGGGCGCCCCGAACGAAGCCTCGAAGCTCGGCCGCGCACCCACGCTGATTGTCGCCAGCACCGCCCAGACCGGGGACGACTATCAGAACCGGGAAGACCTGCTCGCGACCGGATGTGCCGTCTACATCGTCCTGCTCGCCGCTCACGCCCGGGGCCTCGCCTCCTACTGGCGCACGCCGGCGCTGTTCGAGACCGAGGCGGCCAGGGAGATCCTCGGCTTCGAGGAGAACGAGCAGTTCGTCGCCTTGATCCATCTCGGCGGCCCGGCGACCACGCCCGATGCCAAGGAGCGACGGCCGGTCGAGGCGTTCACGACCTTCCTGCCGTGAGAGGTGACCGGTACGATCGAGCCACTCCGCACGCGCGGGTGTGGCGGAATTGGTAGACGCGCCGGGTTTAGGTCCCGGTGGGCTTCGGCTCTTGGAGGTTCAAGTCCTCTCACCCGTATGAAGCTCTATTTTCCTCCGGCGTCTCCGGCTCTCCGGCAGGCGCAGTCTCGCTCTCATCTTTCGGCGGAGCGTGCGGATCGATCACCGACTCGGGCCCGAACGGCGGCGGCGGCTGGCCCGGCTCGGTCATCCCGATCAGCTTCTCGGTCATCGTGAGCTCGCGCGGCGCGCCGGGATCGACTTCCGTCAGACCGAGCTCCTCGAGCGAGAACGGGAAGTCCTCCGGCAGGTTGTCGGGATCGAGCTCGACCACCCGCGGCTTCGTCTTGGGCGGGGCCGAGCTCAACATGTTGCCGCCGACCGGATAGATCTCCTGTTGGAAGGTGGTGATGATCTCGGTGGTCGGGAAGAAGGAGAGGATCCGCAGCGCGTCGGCCCCGCGCGCGTAGATGTCGTGGTCCATGCCGGGCTGGAGCACGAAGAACTTCCCGGCCTCGAGCTTCGAGGTGGTCCCGATCGAGAAGACCTCGCCTTCGCCCTCCGCGACGAATGCGATCTCCTCGACGTTGTCGGAATGGAGCCCCGTGTGCTTTCCCGGCTCGATGATGTAGTAGGCCGCCGAGCCTTGAGTCGCGCCCTGCTTCTCGCCGACGGGGAAGATCACGACGAAGCGCATCGAGGGGTCGTACTCATTCCAGACCTCGACCCAGTGGGGCGTTTCCTCTTCTTCCTCGCCGCTTGCCGCGGCGTCGGCGGGCACGCCTTCGGCCTCCGGGCCCTCGCCCTCCGCGGTCTCGGGCTCCACGGTGGCGCTCGTCTCCTCGCCGTCGTTACTCGCCTCAGCTTCCGGTGCCATGATCCTCCTCTCGCTTTCGGGACCGGCACAGCGTAGTGGACCTGGGCCGTTCGGAAAGACTTAGGTCGCGCCCAGGCGGAATATGGTACGAAGGGGTGGTGAGTCGAGCTCGGGCAGGGGTGTTGGCTGTCGCAATCGCGGTTGCGGTCGTGGCCGTGTCGGGCTCCTCCGCGGCCGACGTCAAGGGCACGAGGTGGATCGACAAGCCCGGCGGGTACAGCATCACGATCCCGAAGACCTGGCAGCTGATCCCGCGCACGACGGCTCAGGTGAACACGCTGATCGCGACCCTGCAGAAGCAGAAGAAGTCAGCCCTCGCGGCGTTCTACAAGACGATCCTCGCTACGTCGGCGGGTCGCACCGACCTCAAGGCCTACCGTTTCCAGGCCTTCGCCTGGCCCGACAGCGAGACCCAGCCCGTCCCGATCCAGGTGTCGCTCGGCCTCGTGAAGACGAAGACCCCCGTGACGACGAAAGGGCTGCCGGCGGTCGCCGCCGTCTTCGCGAACCAGCTCGCCTCCAACAAGGGCGCGAAGATCACCGTCCCGAAGATCGTGACGCTGCCGGCCGGCAAGGCCGAGTTCATCGAAGGCACGATCCCGATCGGCGGCGGCATCGACAACGGCCTCGAGCTCTACCTGATCCCGCATGGGAAGACGGTCTACGAGCTCGCGTTCCAGATCGAGGCCTCGCAGCTGAAGACCGCGACGCTCTTCAACTCGATCGCCCAGCAGTTCAGATTCGTTTAGGCCCGGCCCGCCCGGCGGCTACCCTGGCTGGGCGCGCCCGTAGCTCAGAGGAAGAGCGGCGGCCTTCTAAGCCGATGGTCGGAGGTTCGAATCCTCCCGGGCGCATCGCCGGCGCGAACCTTGCTCGTTCGAGGCTGGGTCGGGCGGGGCGCTGCGCTCTTCGTCCCGCCCCGCCCGCCCGGCTTCCTCAGCAGCCGCCCTTGCAGCAGTCGCAGTCACAGTCACAGGCTGCGCGCATGGTGACCCTCCTTCCATCGATGATTGTCGATGCAGGAGGTTAGGTGATAGATTGACGAGCGTCAATGAATCAGCTCGCTGTCCTCCAGCCGATCTGCTGCGCAAGCGACCAGCCGCCGATGGATTCCCAGGCGGCGGAGCGCCTTGCAGCGACGTTCAGAGCCCTCGCAGATCCGACACGGGTCGCGATCGTGAACCGCCTCACGACGAGCGAGTCTGTTTGCGTGTGCGATCTGACCGCCGCGTTCGATCTGTCTCAGCCAACGGTCTCGCACCACCTGCGAATCCTTCGCGATGCCGGCCTCGTCGAGGCTGAGAGAAGAGGCACCTGGGCCTACTACCGCCTCGTGCCGGACGCGATCGAGTCGCTCCGTGACGTGTTCGGTGCCCGATGAGCCGAGCGGCCCGAGGTGCTGTTCGTGTGCGTCCACAACGCCGGGCGCAGCCAGATGGCCGCCGGGCTCGTGAAGCTCCGCGGCGAGGGACGCATTCTCGTACGGTCGGCCGGAAGCGAGCCTGCGGATGCGATCAATCCGGCCGTCGTGGAAGCGATGGCAGAGCTCGGCGTGGACATCAGCGAGGAGCTCCCGAAGCCGCTCACCCGCGATGCCGTGGAACAAGCGGACGTCGTGATCACGATGGGTTGCGGCGATGCCTGCCCGGTCTTCCCCGGCAAGCGCTACGAGGACTGGGAGCTCGACGATCCCGCCGGCGAGGACGTCGCCACCGTCCGGCGCATCCGGGACGAGATCGACGCTCGCGTCCGCGAGCTCGTCTCCGGCCTGCTGGCGTGACCGCGCCGCCGCTCCTGCGGCTCCTGGCCGCCGAGGCGATCGGGACGTTCACGCTCGTCTTCGCCGGCTGCGGCGCGATCATGGTGGACGCGAAGACCCACGAGCTCGGCCACGTCGGCGTCGCGATCACCTTCGGCCTCGTGATCATGGCGATGATCTATGCGATCGGCCACATCTCCGGCGCCCACTTCAACCCGGCCGTGACCGTCTCGTTCGCGCTGACCCGGCACTTCCCGTGGTCGCGCGCGGCCTTCTACCTGGCCGCCCAGTTCGTCGGCGCGCTCACCGCCGCGGCGATCCTCAGGGGGTCGCTCGGGAACATCGCTCACGTCGGGGCAACGCTGCCGTCCGGTTCGCAGGCGCAGTCGTTCCTCTGGGAGCTCGTGATGTCCGCGTTCCTCATGTTCGTGGTCATGGCCGTCGCGACCGACACACGCGCCGTCGGTGAAGCGGCCGCGATTGCGATCGGCGGGACGATCCTCCTCGACGCGATGTTCGGGGGCCCGATCTCCGGCGCCTCGATGAACCCGATGCGATCGCTCGGGCCGGCACTCGTCTCCGGCGACCTCCACGCGCTCTGGCTCTATCTCACGGCGCCCGTCGCGGGCGCCGCGATCGGCGCAGTGGCCTATCAGTTCATCCGAACCGAGACGCTTCAGGACGCACCGGCCGAACGGAGCGCCTAGATACCGGCCCGGAGGTTGCGGCGCCGATACGATGTCGGCGCTTGGTGGCGGTAGCTCAGTTGGTAGAGCCCCGGGTTGTGGTCCCGGTGGTCGCGGGTTCGAGTCCCGTCCGCCACCCTTCCACGGCCCCGTAGCTCAGCGGACAGAGCGGCAGCCTTCGAAGCTGCGAGCGGTGGTTCGACTCCACCCGGGGCCATCCGAACCGCCTGACGGGAAGCCTCAGGCGCGGAAGACTTTCGGCTTCTTCGGCGTGGCCGGACGTTTCGTCCCGACTGCCAAGCGACTCCCGGCAGCCGGTGTGGGCCCGGCTCGAGCAGGTGCGGCCGTCGAGCATCGTCACCGTGTTCGAGAACGCATTTGTGACGTAGATCGTGTTCGTCGCCTCGTCGACTGCGATCCGGCGCGGGCTCGAGCCGACCGGCGCCGTGACGGCGCGGCGGCCGCAGCCGGAATGGACGGTGCCGTTGCAGGTCGCGGCATCGATCACGCTGACCGTGTTCGCGCCCGTGTTCGCGACATAGACCGTCTCGGTCTGCTCGTCGACCGCAATCCCTCGGGCGCCGAGCCCGGCGGGCGTGCGGAACGGCTTGCGGAGGCAGCCCTGCTGGTCGTGACCGTTGCAGGTCTTGCCGTCGATAACGGAGACGTCGTTCGAGGACTCACCGCTCACATAGATGGTGTTCGTCCGGGTGTCGATCGCGATCCCGCCCGGCATCTCGCCGACGTTCACCGTGGCGGGCGCCTGCCCGCAGCCGCCGACGTCGGCCGCGTTGCAATGCCGGGTGTCGATCACGGAGAGGGTCGGCGCTCCGAGGTTCGTCACATAGACGGAGTCGGTCAGTGCGTTCACGACCAGCGCGAAGGGCCCCGGGCCGAGCGGGATCGTCGCCCTCGGCCGCCGGCAGCCCGCCGTCGAGACCGCGTTGCAGCGGCGGCCGTCGATCACAGACAGCGAGTTCGAGACCCCGTTTGCGACGTAGATCGTGTGGGTCTTCTCGTCGACCGCGAGGAACTGCGGGAACTTCCCCACGCGAACGCTCGCAGGCTGCACCCGGCAACCGGAGCGGTTCGCGGCGTTGCAGCGCCGGCCGTTCACGACCGCCAGCGCACCCGAGGCGTTGACGACGTAGACCGTGTTCGTCGACTCCTCGACCGCAACCCCGATCGGGTCGAATCCCGCGGTGACCGCCGCAACACGCTGGCCGCACCGACCGATGGTCCGGGCGTTGCACGTGGCGCCGTCGATCAGCGAGAGCGTGTCCGTCGTTCCGTTCCCGACGTACACCGTCCCGGTCGCAGAGTCGACCGCGATCCCGGTCGGAAAGACACCGACGCGGATCTGCGGATGCCGCGCGCCGGCGACAGGCGCGAGCACGAGGAGGGCGGCAGCGAGACCGGCGAAGATCGACGTTCGCCGTCCGAGCACACGTCGGATCGGGAACCTCATCCATCCACCCTACTCGCCCTCGAAGACCGCCCTCGATCGTCGGCGGGCAGCAGCTTCCGGCGACTAGAGCTCGTCGAGCGGGATCGTCTCGCCGCGAGCTCGCCGACCACTCCCGAGCCGTGCCCGTTCGAGCGCACCAGGGATGCCGTTCAGGATCTCGACCATCGAATCGCCGTCGAGATCGAGCTCGTCAATCGCCCGTGCGAGCAGCGACCGAGCCAGCGTGCCTTCGTGCGTGCAGGCCTGTGCGGCCACCCGCTCGAGCTTCGCGGCGTGCTCTGCATCGAGCGAAACACTGATCCGAGCGCCATCTCCGACCGGCATGCCGGGACAATCGCTCGACGGGTGAAGAATCCTGTCTTCCGGCTCGAGCGGGCGAAAGTACATGACCGAACACTGCCCGCCCGAGATGTGCGGCGCAAGGTGGCCGTTTCGGCCATCCCCCAAGCGCACCAGACCTCGTGAGTCCGGCGTGACTCGCGTTTCTCGAGGACGGGACGGGAGCGGGAGAGAAGAAGCGGGTGGCGGGAATCGAACCCGCGTGATCAGCTTGGAAGGCTGGAGCTCTACCATTGAGCTACACCCGCGAGAGGCTCTGCGAATCGTAGCCGCGGGCGATCAGCGAAGGCAGCCGACGATCAGCGCGAGATCGCTGTCGCTCGGATGTTCGTGCCAGAGCGTCACCGCGTTGTTGTAGCGCCGCAGGACGTCGGAGAGCCCGGGTCGCACATTCGCGAGGGCGAAGCGCTGATAGGCGTTCTCGATGTCGACGCCGCTTCCCACCGTGTCGCCGAACGCGATCTGGACGAAGTTGCCCTTCAGGTTGGCGCGCAAGGCACCTCCGGTGGCCGTGCTCGCAACGAAGCTGAGCGGGCCGCCGACGTGCACCGAACGCTGCGTCAGACAGGTCTTCGAGCGATCGAGCGTGTAGACCGTCTGGCCCCCGCAGCCGGCGACGGCGAGCACGAACATGGCCGCGAGTGCGGCGAACGTCAGGCGTTTCATCGGTGGGAGTGTAATGAGGTAGACGGAAGCTGCTGCACTTAGGCGAGTACCTCGACGATCTCGCGTGTCCCGCGCCCGGAAGCAGACGATCTCATGGAGCTGCTCATCTAGATTGTTCGGATGCGTTCGCCGGAGCAAACTCTCACCGAGTATGCGCGTCTCGCCGTACGGGTGGGAGTCAATGTTCAAGCCGGGCAGCGCCTCGCCGTCAACGCGCTGATCGAGCACGCGCCGCTCGCCCGGGCGGTCGCCGCTCAGGCCTACGAGGTCGGCGCGAGCTATGTCGATGTCCTCTACGTCGACCAGCACGTGCGCAGGGCGCACATCGAAGGCGTGCCCGCAGAGGGGCTCGGCTGGTCGCCCCCGTGGCTCGTGCAACGCCTCGACGACCTCGGCGCCGACGGCGGCGCCCTGCTCGGGATCACCGGCAACCCGGAACCCGAGCTGCTCGCCGACCTCGACGGCGAGCGGATTGCGGCCTCGCAGATGCGCGAACTGACCGAGGCCTCGCTCCGGCTCGCGGACGGCCTCGTCAACTGGTCGATCGTCGCCTTTCCGAACGAGGGCTGGGCGCGGACGGTGTTCGGCGAACCGGACGTGGCGCGTCTCTGGGAGGCGGTGGCAACCGCGGTCCGCCTCGACGAGGCCGACCCGGTGGCCGCGTGGAAGGACCACCTCGCGGCACTCGGGCGCCGTGCGACCGCCCTGAACGACCGCCGCTTCGACACGCTTCGCTACCGGGGGCCCGGCACCGACCTCACGGTCGGCCTGCATTCCGACTCGACCTGGCTCTCGGCGCTCGACATCACCACGAGCGGGATCGAATGCGTGGCGAACATGCCGACCGAGGAGGTCTTCACGACGCCGGATGCGAGGCGGATCGACGGCACGGTGAGCGCCACCTACCCGCTGCAGCTTCAGGGCAACGTGATCCGCGGGCTCCGCGTCGGATTCGAGGGTGGCCGGGCAGTCGAGGTCCACGCCGACGAGGGAGAGGCATTCATCCGCGCGCACATTGCGAGCGACGACGGCGCCTCCCGCCTCGGCGAGGTCGCGCTCGTCGACCGCAGCTCGAGGGTCGGCCAGACCGGCCTCGTCTTCTACGACACCTTGTTCGACGAGAACGCCTCGTCGCACATCGCCCTCGGTGCCGCGATCAACCAGGCGGTCCCTCGCGCCAGCGGGCTCAGCCCCGAGGAGCGCCACGAGCAGGGAATCAACCGCTCCTCCTTGCACACGGACTTCATGATCGGCAGCCCCGAGGTCGATATCTGGGGCGTGAGCGCAGCCGGCACGGAAACACCGATCCTCGCGGGCGGCGACTGGGTTCTCTGACGAGAGCCCACCGACCGCCTACACTTCGAGGGCGGCGGGACGTAGCTCAGCCTGGTTAGAGTGCCTGCTTTGGGAGCAGGAAGCCCCCGGTTCGAATCCGGGCGTCCCGATGGTGATTTGCAGGGATTTTTGGTTCGTGGCTCGAGCAGGTTCGTGGCTCGAGCAGTGAACTGCTCTGGCTACGGCTTCTTCGTGAAGACGGCGATCGCGGTGTCCGGCTTCTTCACCTTGACTGAGCACAGAGGCTTCGTGCCCCGGCACGAGCCCCTCCAGCGGCTGAACCGCCACGCAGGTCTCGGTGTGGCGATCAACCTGACGATCGTCCCACTTGTGAAACTCCCGATCGTCGTCGAACCC
Source organism: uncultured Actinomycetota bacterium (assembly GCA_963720045.1). Lineage (GTDB taxonomy): Bacteria > Actinomycetota > Thermoleophilia > Gaiellales > Gaiellaceae > PALSA-600. The sequence continues at coordinate 116,475 of CAVREC010000010.1, forward strand.
GACCACAAGACCACCGCTCCCGGCCCGGCCCGCGGCCGGAGTCAGCGCGACAACGAACACCAATGCCGTTACGACGACGGCACGTGCTCCGAGCAACCAGAACCCCCTCTACGTCCGACCCGAAACGCGACTCGGTCCTAGCAACCGGCCGAACCCAAGTGGAACTCGGAAAGGCGTCCCGACTACTGCGAGCTCGAGTTGGTGAGCTTGCCGAGCATCGTCTCGAGCCGCTCGAGGCGACTCGCGAGGTCGTCGAAGCGGGCATCCAGCCGTGCCTGCTGGGCCGCGTTCTCGTCTGCTTCGTCTTCACCCCGTTCTTCGACCGCGCGGGCGACGAACGTCGAGGTGACCGCGGCGGTGATGATCGCGATGAAGGCGATCCCCTCGAGCATCACGAACACGGCCACGATCCGCCCGATGTGGTCCTTCGGGGCGACGTCGCCGTAGCCGACCGTCGTGACGGTCTGGACCGCGAGCCACATCCCGATCCAGATGTTCGGGTACTCGTGATGGTCGAGGACCCTGAAGAGGATCCCGGCCGCGATCACGACGGTCGCAGTCGCGGAGACGATCACGCCAGCGGCGACCCGGATAGAGGGCGGTTCCTTCAGGAACCTGGACATACGACGCTCGATGAGATTCTCGGGGGCGAGAGTACGGGCGTGGCGCGCCGCCGTCGCCAGGCGCCTGCGCCGTGGTTCCTCGGAGCTCACGGCTCAGGCCTGACCGGGAGTCGCCGCGGCAGAAACGCGTCCGAGTCTCAGGTCGCGACGATGGGCGAGCGCGGGCGAAAGAGCGGCTGCCAGCACGAGGATCGTCGCGAAGATGATGAGCCAGAAGAAGATCGCCATCACGACCCCGAGCGCGCCGTAGGTCGACGTGTACCAGTTGAGCCAGTGCGTGAGGAGGATCGACGAGATGATCCGCATCCCGATGAACCCGACGACGGTGAAGATCGCCCCCGGCACGATGTCGCGCGTCGCGACGCGGCGGTGCAGGAGCTCGCGCGGCGCCCAGGTGAAGAATCCGACGAGGACGCCGAGCCACACGAGGTCGAGCACCCACCCGATCCACGACGGCGCACCGTGCAAGGCCCGCGTCTGCAAGAGGAAGAGCGCGCACAGCACGATCAGCGCCACGATCACCGCGAGGTAGCGGCTCTGGTCGGCGATCACGCGCTTTCGCAGGTCGATGCCCCATGAGCGGGCATGGACGAGCTGGAGCACTCGCCCGAGCCCGAGGCCGAAGAAGAAGAGGTTGACGAGGCCGATCAGCACCGAGGTGAGCTTGTGCTCTCCGGCGCCCACGAGCACGCCGTGTAGGTACGTCGCGGTCGAACCGGTCAGACCGAGGCGGTGCTCGACGCGAGTGGCCCACCCGCTGGGATCGTTGTAGATGAAGCTCGACTCGATGAGAACCGCCGGCAGCAGCGTCAGGAAGACATAGGCGGCGAGGAGAACCGCATAGAGCTGGCCGTCGGCCGCCTGGTAGCGGCGAACCCAGCCCACGGTTGCGCCCTTGCGCGAGGCCGGGTCCTGGTTCTCGATCCAGAGCTTGCCGCGCTGGTAGGCAACCGTTCCGCGCTCGCTCGCGCCACGAGCGCGGGCGGCAACACCCGAAGAACCACTCTTCGAGGACTTCGGCGGGGTTGTGGCCGGCTCGTCGGTCATTGCTGGTCTCGCGGTCGCAGCCTACGTCGTCTGGCCTGTTGTGGCCAGAGATCGCTCCGGGTGCGTCGTCCGGCGCGGCATCAATAGCCTCAGCCCGTGAGCGAGGCGCCCCTTCCCGTCGAGCCTGCCGAACACGCCCGCCGGCGGCTCGGCTACGCGATGGCCGCAACCGCGGCGGTGCTCTGGGGGATCAACGGCACGGTGTCGAAGGTGATCCTCGCCTCGGGTGTCTCCTCGCTCCGGCTGACCGAGGTGCGCTGCGCCGGGGCGTTCGTCGGGCTGGTCGCGGTGCAGGCGCTCCGCGATCCTTCGCGGCTTCGCGTGCCGCGGCGGCGGATCCCGTTCCTCGCCGTGTTCGGGATCTGCGGCCTCGCGTTCGTGCAGTGGTTCTACTTCCTCGCGATCCACCGGGTGGCGATCGGGATCGCGCTGCTCGTGCAGTACCTGGCGCCCCTCCTCGTCGCACTCTGGGCGCGGTTCGTCTACAAGGAACCCGTTCGCAGGCGGATCTGGCTGGCGCTCGCGCTCGCACTCGGAGGGCTCGCGCTGATCGTGGACGTCGGGAGCGGCGGGACGATCTCCGGCGCCGGAATCTCCTTCGCGCTCGCGGCGGCCGCGACCTACATGCTCTATCTCCTGCTCGCAGAACGGGCGGTGGCCGACCAGGGCGCGGTCTCGCTGCTCGCGTGGGGATTCGGCTTCGCGACGCTCTTCTTCTCGGTCATCGCGCCCTGGTGGAGCTATCCCGGCCATCGCGTCGGCGCCGAGGTCTCCCTCCTCGGCCACCTCTCGAGCTACCACCTCCCCGTCTGGGGGCTGATGACCTGGATGGTCCTGCTCGGGACGATCGTGCCGTTCTTCCTGCTCGTGAGCGCCCTCCGTCATCTGCCCGCAACGCGGGTCGCGATCATGGCGATGCTCGAACCCGTCGTCGCGACCGTAGTGGCGTGGATCTGGCTCGACGAGGCACTTGGCGCCACGCAACTCGTAGGCGCGATCGTCGTCCTGGCAGCGATCGTGATCGCGCAAACGGCTCGCTAGGATGGTGTTTTATGATTTACAAAGATGGGTCGGGCGGCCCATTTCGCTCGCGGCCGCCGGGCGTTAGGTTTCAGTGGCACTGGGCGATGCAAACCGTCGTAGGTGATTCGTCACCCGACGGAGAGCATTAAATCGAGAGAGCCCGTCGCGCCGACCCCCCGAGCGGCGGGCTTTCTCGGCTCTTCCCGCCGGTAGCATCCTCTACTTGATGGTCGTCGAAAAAGTGCTGCTCGCCGCGCCGCGCGGCTATTGCGCGGGGGTCGAGCGGGCCGTCGAGACAGTGGAGCGCGCGCTCGAGCTCTACGACGCACCGGTGTACGTGCGAAAGGAGATCGTCCATAACCGCCATGTCGTGACCGAGCTCGAGGAGCGCGGCGCGGTCTTCGTGGAGGACGAGGTGGACGTGCCGGAGGGCCAGACGATGGTGCTCTCGGCCCACGGGGTCGCGCCTTCGGTTCACGCGAACGCCGAGGCGCGCGGTCTGCGCACGATCGATGCGACCTGCCCGCTCGTCACGAAGGTGCACGTCCAGGCCCGCCGCTACGCCGCGGAGGGCTACACGGTCGTCCTGATCGGGCACGCCGGCCACGAGGAGGTGGTCGGGACGATGGGCGAGATCCCCGACTCGATCGTGCTCGTCGAGTCGAAAGACGATGTCGCCGCACTCGATCTGCCCGCCGACGCCCGGCTCGCCTACGTGACGCAGACGACGCTCTCGGTCGACGAGACCGGCGAGGTGATCGCCGCCCTCCGCGCGCGCTTTCCCACGGTCCGCGCGCCCCAGCGCGAGGACATCTGTTACGCGACCTCGAACCGCCAGTGGGCGGTGAAGGAGCTGCTCGAGAAGATCGACCTGCTGCTCGTGATCGGCTCGAAGAACTCCTCGAACTCGAACCGGCTCGTCGAGACCGCACGCTCCGGCGGCGTGCCTTCCTACCTGATCGACGACGAGACCGAGATCGACGAGGCGTGGTTCGGCGAGACGATGCGCGTCGTCGGGATCACCTCCGGCGCTTCCGCCCCCGAGAAGCTCGTCCAGGGCGTGTGCGACTGGTTCCGCGCCCGGGGCGTCGCCGAGATCGAGGAGCAGCGCTTCCTCGAGGAGAACATCGAGTTTCGCCTCCCGGTCGAGCTCCGCCGCGAGCTCGCGGCCGCCGACGCACAGAACTAGCTTCCAGGGCGCCCGAGTGCGTCGACGAGCGCCCGTGCCCGCTCGGCCCGATCCCCGGCACCTCCAGCAAGACCTCGGCGGGAGCGTCGATCACCGCCGCAACCGAGCCCAACTGCTCGCGCGCCGATCGTCGGACCGGAGCAGCGCGATTCCCTGGTCGATCGCGGCGAGGCACCCGCCCCGGATCGCGTTCGGATGGATTCCGCGCCCGTTCCCGTCGATGCTCCTGCCCTCGACGAGCTCCCCCGGACATGGCCGACGCAGACAGTGCGTCGGTCGAGCGGCGGTCACGACCCGAGGCGGTCCGCCACTGTCTTAGCCGGCGGCCTTTTCGAGACGTAGCTCGGGCCCGAGCTCCACCGAGACCGCGAGCGTCTCCGCTGCGACACGGTCGGAGAACGGCTCGAGATCGGACTCGGAGATCCAGAGCTTGATCCGATCGGTGATCTCGAGCCCGGAGTCCTTGCGCAGCATCTGCACGGAGCGGATCAGGTCGTTGACGCGGGCCTCGAGGCGGAGCTCGTCGTCTAGCGTCGTTTCGAGGGCGACCGTGATCGTGCCGTCGGTCGCAACCGCCCAGCCGTCGCGACCGATGCGTTCGACGATCACCTCTCCCGGCTCGAGGGTGTGGCCGTCCACCTGGAAGCGGCCGCCGGCGAGCTCGGTGAAGCGGCCCTCGGCGAGCGCGGTACTGACTTCGCGAAGGCCGGCACCGAGCTTCGGGCCGAGCTTCGGCAGGTTCGGCTTCACGCGGAGCTCGGAGGCCTCGACCTCGCCGAACTCGACCTCTTTCACGTTCAGCTCCTCGGCGATCTCCTCGGCGTGCGCCGCGGCCAGCGGCGCGCCCGCGACGACCATCCGGCGCAGCGGCTGACGCCCCTTGAGCCCGGAGCTCGAGCGCGCCTGCCGGCCGAGCTCGACCACGACGCGGAGCTCGGCGATCTCGGCGAGGAGGGCGCGGTCGGGTTCGCCGACCCCGGGCCAGCCGGAGAGGTGAACCGAGGCCTCGCGGCCGGGGACGAGGTTCCACCAGAGATGGTCGGTGAGGAACGGCATCATCGGCGCGATGACGCGGAACGACTGCACGAGCGCGTACCAGAGCGTGCGCAGGGCATCGGCATCCTCGCCCCAGAACCTCTTGCGCGAGCGGCGGATGTACCAGTTCGAGAGATCGTCGACGAACCCCTCGAAGGCTCGGATCACGTTCACGGTGAGCGTCGCCTCGTAGCCCGCCTCGGCCTCGCGGATGAACTCCGCGGTGCGCGCGACCAGCCAGCGGTCGAGCGAGCGCTCGACGGGCGGCCCACCGTCCAGGTCTGTCACCACCGGCTCGAAGGCGGCGATGTTCGCGTACTCGACGAAGAACGAGGCAGAGTTCCAGTAGGTCAGCAGCTTCCGCTTGATCTCGTGCGCCGGGCCGAAGCCGAAGAGCAGGTTCCGGTCGGGCGGCTGGGCGCAGTACTGCCAGCGCATCACGTCGGCGCCCATGCGCGCGAACGCGTCCTCGGCGTCGATCATGTTCCCCCACGAGCCGTGCATCTCGCGGCCGTCCTCGTCGAGCATCTTCTCGTAGCCGAGCACCCGGTTGTACGGCGAGCGCCCGACGAGCACGACCGACATGAAGAACTGCGAGTAGAACCAGAGCCGGATCTGCTCGCGCATCTCGGTCACCCAGTCGGCCGGGAACCACTTCTCCCAGTATTCGTTGTCCGGCAGGTCGGCCTTCGTCAGGCCCTTGGCGGCGCCGGTGCCGTAGCCCTCGTCGATCCACTCGGGGTTCTCCCAGCCGAGCGTGGAGAACGGGACGATGCCGGCATCGAGCCAGACGTCGCCGACCTCGACCACGCGCTCAACCCGCTCGCCGCAGGCGTCGCAGCGGATCGGGACGCGGTCGATCCAAGGGCGGCGGAGCTCCTCGAGCTGGTCGAGCCCCTCGAGCGCGCGCTCGGCAAGCTCGGCCTTCGAGCCGATCACCGTCCGGTGCCCGCAGTCGCAGACGTAGAAGGGCAGGGGCAGCCCGTAGTAGCGGCGGCGGGAGATGTTCCAGTCGCCCATGTTGCGCAGCCAGTCGTCCATCCGCTTGCCCATGTACTCGGGCACCCACTCGACCTTCGCGTTCTCCTCGAGCAGCTTCTCGCGGATCCCCTCGACCGAGATGAACCAGTCGTCGGAGATGCGGTAGATGATCGGCGTATCGCAGCGCCAGCAGTGCGCGTAGTTGTGGAGATGGGTGTCGACGCTGACGAGGAAGCCGCGCTCGGTGAGGTTCGCGACGATCTGGTCGGCCGCCTCGACCGTCGAGAGCCCGTGCAGCCAGCCGTAGTCGTCGTAGAAGTGCCCTGCCTCGTCCACCGGGGCGAGCACCGGCAGGCCGAGCGTCTTGCCGAGCTCGAAGTCCTCGGGGCCGGCCCCGGTCGCGATGTGCACGATCCCGGTGCCTTCTGCGAGCGACACCTCGTCCCAGGGGACGATCCGGTGCTCGACGCCCGCCCCCGGCGCGAGGTTGTCGAACGGCCCCTCATAGCGCAGTCCGACGAGCTCGGACCCCACGACGCGGCGGACGAAGGTGTCGTTCGGGAAGAGCTCTGCGAGCGCCCACTGGCCGTTCTCGCGCAGGCCGTATTCGCCCTCGGGGTTCACGGCCGCGGCGACGTTCGCCGGGAGCGTCCAGGGCGTCGTCGTCCAGATCACGACCGACTCGCCAGGATGGTCGAGCAGCGGAAAGCGGACGAAGAGCGAAGGGTCGCTTCGCTCCTGGTAGACGCCGGACTGCGTCAACTCGTGCTGGGAGAGCGACGTGCCGCAGCGGGGGCACCACGCGGTCGCCCGATGGCCGATGTAGAGCCAGCCGCGCTCGTTCACGATCTTCAGGAACCGCCAGATGTACTCGATGTTCGTGTCGCTGAAGGTGAAGTAGTCGCGGCCCCAGTCCATCCACTGGCCCAGGCGGATCGAGCCGCGGGTCAGCTCCTCGGACGACTTCACGACGACCTCCCTGCAGCGGCGGGCGAACTCCTCGAGCCCGAACTCCTCGATCTCCCGCTTCGAGTTGAAGCCAAGCTCCCGCTCCACCCCGACCTCGATCCACAGCCCCTGGCAGTCGAAGCCGTTCTGATAGCGCTGGTCGAAGCCCTTCAGCGCCTTGTACCGCTGGAACACGTCCTTCAGCGTCCGGCCCCACGCCGTGTGGACGGCGAGCTTCTTGTTCGCGGTGACCGGGCCGTCGACGAACGACCACTTCGGGCCGCCACGGTTGCGCGCGCGGAGTTGCTCGAAGGTGCCCTCGGTTTGCCAGCGCTCGAGCACGGCGAGCTCGATCGCATTGTTGTCGGGCTTGTCGGGGAGCGGTTCGAACATCCCTCGATTCTACGGAGGGGGAAGAATCCGCCCTGCCCTGCCGTTAACCTAGGTGTAAATCCGGAGAAAGGACACAAGAAATTGGCTCTCGAAGCAACCGATGCGACGTTCCAGGACGTCGTCCTGGAGTCTGAAGGCAAGGTCATCGTCGACTTCTGGGCTGAATGGTGTGGCCCATGCCACGCCGTCGCCCCGGTGCTCGACCGGATCGCCGACGAGCACGAAGATGTGAAGATCGTGAAGGTCAACGTCGACCACGAGCAGGGGCTCGCGCAGCGCTACGGCGTCTCCTCGATCCCGCTGATCGTGCTCTTCGAAAACGGCGAGCCGCAGGCTCAGTCCGTCGGGGCGCTGCCGAAAGGCGCACTCGAGCGGGCACTTGGGCTCGGCGAAGAGTCTTAGGCTGACCGGGCCCGCCGCGGTATCGTTGCGGCGAGATGCGGCGGGCACGCACGCGAGAAGCTGAGCCGGCGCTCGAGGCCGATCCGGCCGAGCGCAGATTGGCCGTAGAGCCGATCGAGAGCTCGCTGATGCAGTTGCAGCGCACGGCCGGAAACAAGGCGGTGGGCTCGCTGCTCGCGCGCGACGCCGACAAGGCCGAGGCGAAGGAGAAGGGGACGAGCACCACCCTCGTGATGCCCGACCCGATCGGCGTGCTCCCACTCGAGAGCTACTCGATGGCCGGCCCCGATGAGATCGCCGTCACGGCCTCGAGCTCCGGAGCGGATCCCTTGCTCTTCAAGGCAGCGGCCGATGGAACATTCTTCCCCGTCGTCAAGCTGTCGGGCGCGGGCCTCGAGATCACGCTGACGGAGGTCGTGATCTCGTCGGTCCAGATCAGCCACGAGCACATCATGTTCCGGTTGAACGCGAAGCGGACCGAGATCGGAAGGCCCGATGAGCCGAAGGGCAAGGTCAACTAGAGAGCTGCGAGGACGGCGTCCGCGAGTCTCGGCCACGCATCGAGCGCCCAGTCCCCGAACTCGAGGTCGGTGAGCACGGCGAGCGAGATCTCCGCGTCGGGGTCGATCCAGAGGAACCCGCCTCCGCCGCCGAAATGGCCGAACGTCCGCGCGGAATTGCGGGTTCCGGTCCAGTGCGCGTGCTTGCCGTCTCGGAGCTCCGGGCCGAGCCCCCAGTCGTTCGGCTCGAACCGGCCGACGCCGGGGAGAACCCCGTCGAGCCCGGGGAACTGCGTCGTCACCATCTCGGCGAGCGTCTCGGCCGCGATCCTCGTGGGCCGCTGGAGCTCGCGCGCCACCTCGATCAGCGTCGTGAGCGGGAGCCTGATCCCGTGGGCCGGCGAGCCGGCGAGGGCGAAGCTCCATACCGCCTCGAAATACGCCTCGAACGGCATTCCGCCGGCCTGCGCCACGCGCTCTGCGGCGAGCTCGATCCCCGTGTTCGAGTAGATCCGCTTCGCCCCCGGTTTGGCGATCGGTTCGTTTCCGTCGAACGGCAGGCCCGAGGCGTGGGCGAGAAGGTGGCGAAGCGTCGCGCCCGGTGGGCCGGCCTGATCTTCGAGGGAGACGATTCCCTCCTCGACCGCCACGAGTACCGCCAGGGCGGTCGCGAGCTTCGTCACGGAGGCCCAGCGGAGCGGAAGCTCGACCTCCCCGTGTGTCAGCGCGGAGCCGTCGGGGTACACCACCGCGGCTGCCACATGACCGCACGGCCAGCCATCGACTTGCCGTAGGGCCTCCATGCATCGACACTACACAGGGATGGATCGCCAGCTGATCTCGTCGGGGGCCGTGTTCGAGGAACGCGTGGGCTATTCACGGGCGGTCCGCGTCGGGCATACCGTGTGGGTGTCCGGGACGGCGCCGATCATGCCGAACGACGCCGATCCGCCGGATGAGCCCTACGAGCAGGCGCGAATCTGCCTCCAGATCATCGGCCGCGCGCTCGGCGAGGCAGGCGCGGGGCTCGACGACGTGGTGCGGACGCGGATCTACGTGACCCGGCCCGGCGACATCGACGAGGTCGGGCGGGCGCACCGTGAGGCGTTCTCCGTCGCCCGGCCTGCGACCACGGGCATCGTCGCGACGCTCCTCGACTCCCGCTGGCTCGTGGAGATCGAGGCCGAGGCCGTGATCGGCGGCGAGCGATGACGGGACAGCTCGACCGCGACCGGACGGGGCTGTCGGAGTCGAGCGTCCTCGACCACCGCTTCGGCTCTTCCGCCGCCTACACGCTCGGGGTCGAGGAGGAGTACATGCTGCTCGATCCCGAGACGTGGGATCTCGTGCAGCACATCGACTCCGTGCTCGCGAAGGTGCGGGACGGCGAGTTCGAGGCGCGGGTCAACGCCGAGCTGATGCAGTCCGTGATCGAGATCACCACGCCGGTCTGCGCGAACGCGGCCGAGGTCGATGCCCAGCTACGCAAGCTACGCCGTTACGTGGCGCAGATCGCGGCGGCCGACGGCTGCCGGTTCGCCTCGGCGGGAACGCATCCATTCAGCCTCTTCGAGCGGCAGCGGATCACCGCGAGGGACCGCTACCGCAAGCTCGTCGACCAGCTCCAGTACATCGCCCGGCGCGAGCTGATCTTCGGGATGCACGTGCACGCGGCCGTGGACGATCCCGACAAGGCGATCCAGGTCGTGAACGGCCTGCTGATCCACCTGCCGGAGTTCCTGGCGCTCTCGGCGAGCTCCCCGTTCTGGCGGGGCGAGCCGACCGGGCTCGCATCCTCGCGGCAGATGGTCTTCTCGGCGTTCCCACGCTCGGGGGTGCCGCCGCGGTTCGAGAGCTACGAGGACTTCGCGGCGCTCGTCGGCCAGCTCGAACGCACGGGCTGCATCGCCGACTACACCCACATCTGGTGGGACATCCGCCCGCACCCGCGGCTCGGGACGATCGAGCTGCGGATCTGCGACGCCGTGACGCGCGTCGAGGACGCAGTCGCGCTCGCGGCCTACTTCCAGGCGCTCGTGAAGATGCTCTCCGAGCACGTCGAGTCGGTCGGGACGCCGCCGAGCTTCCACCGGATCCTCACCACGGAGAACAAGTGGCTCGCCGCCCGCCACGGTCTCACAGCCCCGGTGATGGACCTCGTCACGGGTCGCCGAAACCGCGTGCCGATCTCTCAGCTCATCCGGCGCACTCTCCGCGACCTCGAGCCCCATGCCCGCGAGCTCGGCTCCGAACGGGAGCTCGAGGGGATCTCCGCGATCCTCTCCCGCGGCAACGGCGCCGAGGAGCAGCTTCGCGTCTGGAACGCGAACCGGGACATCGGCGAGGTCGTGCAGGAGCTAGCTGCGGCAACGGAAGTCGGCGCGGTCGACATCATCTGACGGCGTGTCCCGAACCCTGTTAGGTTCTGCGACCCACCGATGACGACCTCGACTCCAACGGCATCCTCGCGTGCCTCGCTTGGCCCGACCGGACTGATCGGGCTGGCGTTCCTCGTCCTCGCGATCATTTTCGTCTCCACGACGGACTGGTACACGGCCTTCATGACGGTCCACGTGGTCTTCGTGGTGGTCTGGGTCGGCGGAGGCGCGATCCTCACGATCCTGGGGATCAGGGCGGAGCGGGCGAGAAACAGCGGTGAGCTGGTGGCGATCGCGAGGCAAGCCGCCTTCCTCGGCCACAAGGTGTTCGCGCCGGCGGCGATCGTCGTCGTGGCGATGGGGGTCGCGATGGTGTCCAACAAGGACATCGGCTTCAACCACTTCTGGATCGCGTTCGGGCTGATCGGGTTCCTGATCACGTTCGTGCTCGGGATCGCCGTGCTCGCGCCGATGTCGAAGAAGCTCGCGGCGCTGCTCGAGGCCAACGGCCCGGACCATCCGGAGTGTCAGGCCGCGGTCGCGAAGCTCCTCCTGATCGCCCGTGCCGACATCGCGATGCTCCTCCTCGTGGTCGTCGACATGATCACGAAGCCCTTCTCGTAGCGGCGCACTGGCTCAGCGGCCGCGGGCCGCGAGCTCATCCTCGACGGCTGCGATGTCGATGCCGCGGGCCGCGAGCAGCACGTAGAGGTGGTAGATCAGGTCGGCCGACTCGGACACGACCCGCTCGTCGGACTCCGAGAAAGCAGCGACCATCGTCTCGACCGCCTCCTCACCGACCTTGCGGGCAACGGCCGGCACGCCGCCGTCGAGGAGCTCGGTCGTATAGGAGCCTTCGGGTCGTTGCCGGGCGCGCTCTGCGATCGTCCGCCAGAGCGCCGGCGCGAAGCACGAGAGCGACCCCGTGTGGCAGGCAGGCCCTGCGGGGCGGACGCGGACGACGAGCGCATCGCCGTCGCAGTCGTCGCGGATCTCCTCGACCGCCATCGTGTTCCCGGAGGTCGCGCCCTTGTGCCAGTACTCCTCGCGCGAGCGGCTCCAGAACCACGCCTCGCCCGACTCGCGCGTGCGCCGTTCCGCCTCGGCGTCCATCCAGGCGAGCATCAGGACGCGGCCGGTGTCGGCGTCCTGGACGATCGCGGCGCGGAGCTCGCCCTCAGGCGGCATCGCGGATCTCCACTCCGAGCCCGCGCAGCTCTGCTCGAAGGGACGTGAGGCGATCGGGATCCTCGTGGAGGATCGAGGCCAGCAGCGCAGCCTGCGCGACTTCGAGGGCCGCCGCGATGTGTGAGGCATCTCCCGCGCCGCCGGAGGCGATCACGGGCACCGATACGGCATCGGCGACCGCGGAGGTGATCTCGAGGTCATAGCCCTCGCGCGTGCCGTCGGAGTCGATCGAAGTGAGCAGGATCTCCCCCGCTCCGCGCGCCTCGGCCTCGACCGCCCACTCGACGGTGCCGCGGGCCGCGTCGGTTGTCCCGGCCCGGGTCCTGACACGGCCGCCCTCGGTATCGATCGCAACGACGACCGCCTGCGAGCCGAGCCTCTCCGCGAGCGCCGTGATCAGCGACGGGCTCGCGAGCGCCGCCGAGTTGACGGAGATCTTGTCGGCGCCCGCGCTCAGTAGGGCATCCGCGTCGGCGACCGAGCGGATTCCTCCGCCGACCGTGAACGGGATCGCGAGCTGCTCGGAGACGCGCCGAACGACCCCGACGAGCGTGTCGCGCTCCTCGAGCGTCGCCTTGACGTCCAGGAAGACGAGCTCGTCGGCACCTCGATCGGAGTACGCGGCGCCGAGCTCCACCGGGTCGCCCACGTCGCGCAGCTCCTGGAACTTGACGCCCTTGACGACGCGGCCGCCCGCGACGTCGAGGCACGGGATCAGGCGCGGGAGAGGAATCGCTCCCTCACCTCCGTCAACACGCGGTTGAGGTAGCGCGCGCCGGCGGCACCGCTCTTCTCGGGATGGAACTGGACGCCGAGGAACGAGCCCGACCGCACCTCGGCGACGATCCCCTCCGACCAGGCGGTCGCGCAGGACGTCTCCGCGGCATAGGAGTGAGCGAAGTAGTACGCGGCCGGATCGTCTGCCGTTTCGGCGGCGGTGACCTTCGCCCAGCCCATCCGCGGGATCCGTCCCTCGGTGAGGCGGACGGAGCGTCCGGGCAAGATCCCGAGCCCGTCGACGCCGCCGTCTTCCTCGGAGTGCTCGAGCGCGAGCTGCAGCCCGAGGCAGATGCCGAGCACCGCGCGGCCGTCGGCGACCCGCGTGCGCAGGATGTCGTCGAGCCCCTGGCGCTGCAGCTCGTCCATCGCCGAGCGCGCCGAGCCGACGCCCGGAAGCACCGCGAGGTCGGCACCGGCGACGTCGTCGACAAGCTCGGCGCCGAGCCTCCGCAGCGCGATCTCGACCGAGCGGATGTTCCCCGCGCGGTAGTCGCAGACGCCGACCTTCACAGCTTCCCCTTCGTCGAGGGGATCCCGCTCGACTCGACCCGGAGCGCCGTCTTCAACGCGCGCCCGACTGCTTTATATGCAGCCTCGGCGGTGTGATGGGCGTCGCGGCCGGTCGCCTCGACATGGATCGCCATCCGCGCGGCCTGCGCGAGACTCCCGAAGAAATGGCCCGCCATCCCGGGCTCAGGCTCGATCGAGAGCTCTGCGAAAGGCCTGCCGCCGAGATCGACGGCCGCGCGCGCGAGGGCATCGTCCATCGGCACCACCGCGTCGCCGTAGCGGGCGATCCCGCGGCGGTCGCCAAGCGCGAGGTCGAGGGCCTCGCCGAACGCAAGTGCGGTGTCCTCGACCGTGTGGTGGTCGCCGGTCTCGAGATCGCCCGAGCCCTCGATCGTCAGATCGAGCCCGGCATGGAAGGCGAGCTGCTCGAGGAAGTGGTCGTAGAGCCCGCCGCCGGTCTGGACGCTGACGCGGCTCGCCCCGTCGAGGCCGAGCTTCACGGAGATCCGCGTCTCGGCGGTGGCCCGAAGATGCCGAACCCGACGCCCCGCCGCCTCGGCCACGGGTGACGGCCTGTCGAGCAGTCGGGCGAGCGCCTCGACCACGAGGTCGTCGTCGACGCGGTCGCGCACCGTCATCCTGATCCCGTCCTCGTAGGAGCGCACGACGAAGCCCTGGCGCAGCAGGCGTGCTCCGAGCTCGCGGCCATCCTCGACCGGGACGAAGAGGAAGTTGGCCTGAGAGGGCAGGGGCGGGAGCCCGATCGCGCCGAGCGCTGAGGCGAACCGCTCGCGCTCCTCGATCACCGGCCGGACGTCGGGCGGCGAGGCGAGCCCGGCCAGGGCGAGTGCGGCCGACAGGGTCGACACCGGGGCGGGCGCCTGACGGGCGTTCAACTCGTCGGCGACGTCCCGGCCGGCGAGCGCGTACCCGATCCGTGCGCCCGCGAGGGCGAATGCCTTCGAGAACGTCCGCACGACGATCACGCCGTCGTCGAGCAGCGGGATCGCCGTCTCGCCGCAGTACTCGAAGTACGCCTCGTCGACGACGAGCGGCCGCGCTTCGGGCAGGGGGCGCAGCGCTCCGTCTGGGTTGTTCGGGCGGCAGGTGAAGGTGAGAACCGGGTCGTCGTCGCCGACCTCGGCCCGGGCGAGCTGCGCAGCGATCCGGTAGAGCGGGTAGGTGGGTGCCTCGGGGATCGCGATCGTGTCGCCGGGACCGGCATAGGCGCGGGCGATGAGCAGGATCAGGTCGTCGGCGCCGACTCCGAGCACGACGTTCTCCGGGCCGAGGCCGTTGTACGCGGCGATCGCGTTCTTCAGCTCGTGATAGCCACCCGGCGGGTAGGCGCTGATCGAGGCGAGCGCACCCGCGATCGTGCCGGGGCGCGTCGAGGGCAGCGGAAGCGGCGGGGTGTTCTGGTCGAAGCGGATGACCTGCGAGGCGTCGATCCCGGCGAGCCGCGCGACCTCGTCGCTCGGCGGCGCCCAGGTGTACGCGCGAAACTCGGGAGCGAGCTCCTTCATCGCCGCACCGCCTCCGCGTGCGCCGGCATCCCCTCGGCAGCGGCGAGCGCCTCGACGGTCGGCCGGATCAGCGCGAGGCCCTCGGCCGTAAGCCGCTGGGTCGTCACCGGTTTGAGAAACGTCTCGATCCCGAGGCCGCCGGTGGAGCGGGCCCAGCCGCTCGTCGGCAGGACGTGGTTGCCGCCCGTCGCGTAGTCGCCCGCCGCCACCGGCGAAGACGGCCCGACGAACACCGCGCCTGCGTTCCGCACCCGGCCGGCAAGCGCTTCGGCGTCGCCGAGGAGTACGAGGTGCTCGGGCGCGATCGCCTCGGCCTCTTCGAGTGTCCCGACGACGCGGCAGACAGTGTCCGGGCCGTGCTCGGCCTGCGCCGCGAGCTCGAGCTCGACGAGCCGCGGATCGAAGTCTCCCGACGCGATCACGACCACCTCGGACGGGCCGCCCGGCAGGTCGATCGCCACATCCCGCTGCACCTCGAGCTTCGCCTCGTTCACGTAGGAGTTGCCCGGGCCGACAATCTTGTCGACCTTGCGGACGTAGGCGAGCCAGCCGATCGCCTGCGGGCCGCCGAGTGCCCAGACCTCGTCGATGCCGAGCACCTCGGCGGCGGCCGCGACCAGACCGGCACCGGCCGGCGGCGTGCACACGACGAGCCGTTCCACACCCGCGGCCTGAGCGGGCACGGCGCACATCACGAGCGTCGAGACGAGGTTGCGCGGGACGTAGATGCCGACCGTCCGGAGCGGAACCCAGCGGCGCTCGAGCAGGACGCCGGGCTCGACCTCGAGCGAGATGTCCCCCGGCCTCTGCGCCTCGTGCCACCGGCGCACGCGGCCGGCCAGCTCGAGCAGCGCCTGGCGCGGAAGGAGATCCGGCTCGGGAACCGCGCGCGCAGGCTCGGTCCCGTCGAGCTCGACCGCCCAGCGGCGAACCGCGACGTCCCCCTCGCGCTTGATCTCCTCGACGATGCTCAAGCCGCCACCGCTGCGGCCTGCCTTGTCAACCGGTGCCGGACACCGGCTGACAACGGAGACGCGAGACCCAGACCCCCAGTAACCATCGGGTTCTCGCGCCGAAAGGCGGTGTCAGACACCGGGGTTTGACCCACGAAGCGGCCGGGATCCCGAGCAGGCGCCTTCACCGGGACATCCGTTCGACCGGGACGACGAGGATCGACGAGGCGCCGGCCGACTCGAGCTCGGGCAGCAGGCGCCAGACCTCGGCCGAGGGAACGAGCGCGTGCACCGCGACCATCCCCGGCTCGGCGAGCGGGAGGACGCTCGGCGAGCGCGAGCCGATGATGGCGCAGACCTCCTCGAGCGTGGACACCGGCGTGTTCAGCATCAGGTAGCGGTGAGCCCGCGCCTCCACGACGGCCCGCATCATCGAGACGAGCTGCGAGGCGTCGCCGCCGAGCTTCCCGATCAGCACCGCCTGCGAGGAGAAGAGCTGCCCCAGCGAGCGCAGACCGTTCGTGCGCAGCGTATTGCCGGAGGACACGAGATCGACGATGCCCTCGGCCAGCCCGAGGCGCGGCGCGATCTCGACCGAGCCGGTCACGTCGACCAGCTCGACCTCGACCGGCAGCAGCTCGCGGGCCAACCGCGGATACACGGTCGCGATCGTCGCGCCGGCAAGATCTTCGATCGTCTGGAAGCGCGACTCCTCGGGCACGGCCGCCTCGAGCCGGCACGAGCCGTAGCCGAGCTCGAGCAGCTCCTCCACGCGCGCACCGCGCTCGCGGACGAGATCCTGCCCCGTGATCCCGCAGTCGACGACACCGTCCTGGACGTATTCGGGAATGTCGGCCGCACGCACGAGCAGCACGTCGACCGGCGCATTCCGGCACGGGAACGCGAGCGCCCGCTCACCAGGCTGCTCCGGCCCGAGCCCAGCGTCCTCGAGCAGCGAAACCGACGGCTCCCGCAGCCGCCCCTTGACCGGGACGGCGATCGTCAGGCGGTCGACGTCGCCGCCTTCCGCCGGTCGAGCGCCAGCCGGTAGCCACCCTCGCCGTGCCGGAGCCAGTGGGCCACCCGCGTTACCGTCGTCGTCGACGCGTGCGTCTTGTGTGCGACCTCCAGGTAGGGGAGCCCCTGATCCACGAGACGCGCCACCGCCCACCGGTGCCCCAGAGCCTCCAGTTCCGCGATCGTGCACAGATCCCGTAGGAACCGCTCCACCTCGCCCCGCGACTCCAGCGCCAGGATCGCCTCGGAGAGCTCCTTCAAGTCCGTCGTCCGCCATGAGTGTCGTCCTTCTGCCATTTGCTGTTTTGATGTTAGCACGTTAACATGCCACTGTGCTATCCGAGTTCGACCTGAGCGCTTGGCTTGCGACCCCGATCGAGGTGATTCCCGCCGTGGACGTTCTCGGGGAGGATGCCGTTCGCCTCCATCGTGGCGACTACGACCAGGTCGTCGACGACGCCGGCGACCCCGTCACCCTCGCGACGAGATTCGCGGACGCCGGTGCGACGAGGATCCACCTCGTCGACCTCGACGGCGCCCGATCCGGGCACGCCCGCCCCGAGCTCGTACGGACGGTCGCCGCGGCGGTCGCCCCCACGCCGCTCCAGGCCTCCGGAGGCATCCGCTCGCTCGAGGACGCACGCGCGCTGATCGCCGCCGGCGCCGACCGGATCGTGCTCGGCACCGCGGCGTTCCCCGATCCCGCTCCGTGGGCGGCGGCCCTCGGCGACGAGCTCGTCGTCGCACTCGACGTCCGGAACGGGATCGTGCACAGAGCCGGCTGGACCTCCGAATCGGGCCTCACCACCGAGCGCGCGATCGAGCTCTGCCTCGCCGCCGGTGTCGTCCGCGTCCTCTGTACCGCGATCGACCGGGACGGGACGCTCGCCGGCCCCGACCTCGAGCTCGTTCGCTCGGTGGCGGCGTCCGGGCTCGATGTTCTCGCAGCCGGCGGGGTGCGCTCACCCGACGACGTGCGCGCGCTGGCGGCCGCCGGTGCCGGGGCGGCCGTCGTCGGCCGCGCGATCATCGGCATGCAAACGCCTTCTTAAGCGGTTGTAAGGGTGCCGGCCCGGGCGTTGACCGTGATGCCCGCTCTTGTCTATCGTGTTACAGGGCCGTGAACTGCCGGCCGAAGCGACGACACGAGGGGAAGTTCATGCACAAGCTCGCGATCACGCTGGCAGTCTCGTTGACACTCGGCCTGGCCGCCGCCGCCGGCGCCTCGCTCCCGGTCAACGGCGCCTTCGCCGGCAAGACCTCGCTCAGGCCGATCAACGGCTTCAACGACCTCGTCACGTTCACCTCGGCGAAGAACGGCACAACGATCAAGAAGTTCACGTTCGGGACGCTCGGCTGCTTCGGCACCTCGTCCTACCCGGTCGGCGTCGACCCCTACGGCGAGGCCGAGAACACCGCGGCCGTGAAGGTCTCGATTCCGGTGACCGCCAAAGGGACCTTCCTGCTCACGACGAAGCCGACGCTCGCCGACCCGGAGGGCACCGTGACGAGCGCCGTCATCCAGGGCACGGTCGTGAACTCGAAGTCGATTGCCGGCACGATCGCGGTCTCGCAGAGCGACAACGGAGACACCTGCGGCCCCCTGAAGATGAAGTTCACCGCGGTACCGGGGACGCCCTCGAGCCTCGGCATCGGGCCCTAGCAAGCACCGATCCGAAGCAAGCATCGATCCGAAGCAAGCATCGATTCGTGGCAAGCATCGATCCGTAGCAACCATCGGTTCGTGGCCGAGGGCCGGTTACACTGATTTCACCGCGGCGCTGCGAGATTCCGAACCGGGTCAGGTCCGGAAGGAAGCAGCCCTAAGGATCCCTCGCAGGTGCCGCGGCTTTTTGTCTCTACCGAGACTGAACCGGTGCCTGGTAGGTTCGGCGCGATGAGCCTCTTCTCCACGAGGCGGATCCTCGTCACCGTTGTGATCTCCGCCGCCTTGCTCCCGCCGGTTGCCGGAGCCGCCTCGAAGCCCTCGAGGCCCGCCGGCACCCAGATCATCTCGGTCAAGGCGACGCCGATCGCTCTCCAACGCGGAAACGGCGCTCTCTCGCAGACGAAGCTCAATACCGTCACGGCCAGCTCGGGGCTCGGCTTCGCCGTGAAGCTCCGGAACGCCGCGAATGTCGGAGCCTCCGGGCTTCTCGTCAGCGTTTCGATCAGCCGAGCCGGTGGCTCGATCGTGATCCAGCGGATGGTGCCGAGGCTCGGGCCGAAGCAGACAAAGACGCTCACTTTCAGAAATCTCGGCGCGGTGCCGTTCGCGTCGCGCACCGAGATGACGGTCGGGCTGGCACGCGGGGCAACCAAGGTCTACCCGGTGATCTTCGCGCTCCCGAGCGGCAACAATCCCGGCCTGGCACCGCGAGCCCGTGGATTTGCCTACACGGTTCCCGTTGTCGTCGGCCTTCCCGAAGAGCAGGCGATCACCCTGCTCCAGGCGCGAGGGCTCGACGTCCTCGTCGTCCAGGCCTTCTCGCACCGCCCCGTCGGGCATGTCGTCGCGCAGGCTCCCGGCGGCGGCGCTCGCCTTTCCGCCGGGAGCGTCGTCAAGATCCTCGTCTCGAAGCGTTAGCGCGAGGCCCTCGGCCGAAGCGGCCGTCCAGTCGACCGCGACGAGCTCGGGCCGGTCGGTCGCAACCCGTGCCGGCACGTTCGAGCGAGTTACTACCGACCCAGGAGCCGGCAAACGTTGCCGGTCAGTCCGCTAGACTCGCGCAGCCGGGCAGGCGGTGAGTACGACGATGACGCAGACCCTGCCTGCTTCCCCCATTTCCGTGCGCTCCGCCGAGACAGGCGAGAGCAAGGTCCCGCGGCCGACCGTCTACTTCTGGATCGTCAAGATCCTGACGACGGCAATGGGCGAGGCGACGTCGGATTATCTCGTTCATCGCTTCAGCCCGTATCTCGCGGTGGCCGGCGGCTTCCTCGTCTTCGTCGTCGCGCTCGCGATCCAGTTCCGGATGCGCAACTACGTGCCGTGGGCCTACTGGTTCGCCGTCTCGATGGTCGCCGTGTTCGGGACGATGTCCGCAGACGTCCTCCACGTGGAGTTCGGAGTGCCGTACGCGGCCTCGACGGCATTCTTCGCGGTCACGCTCTCCGTCGTCTTCGTCGCCTGGCACCGCGTGGAGGGGACGCTCTCGATCCACAGCATCCGCACGGTGCGGCGCGAGGGCTTCTACTGGGCAGCCGTGCTCGCGACCTTCGCGATGGGCACGGCCGTCGGCGACTTCGCCGCGTACACGCTCGGGCTCGGCTTCCTCTCGGCGGGCCTCCTGTTCGCCGCCTTGTTCCTGCTCCCGGCCATCGGCTGGCGTTTCTTCGGGCTGAACGCGATCTTCGCCTTCTGGTTCGCCTACGTGATGACCCGGCCGCTCGGCGCATCGTTCGCCGACTGGATGGGCAAGTCACGCCATGCACACGGGCTCGGCTGGGGCGACGGGCCCGTCGCGTTCGTGCTCGCGGGGCTGATCGTCGCGCTCGTCGGGTACCTCACGCTGACGGGCATCGACCGTGAGCCGCCCTCACCTCCTCTGTAGCCGGTACAACGAGGCCGATGGGCACCGGGTCCCTGGTCGTTTCGGTCTTCCTCGCGAGCACCGTCGAGATGGTCGAAGCGCTGACGATCGTCCTCGCCGCAGCGCTCGCGCGCGGCTGGCGCTCGGCGCTCGTCGGCACGGCAGCGGCGATGGCTTGCCTGGCGGTCGTGATCGCCGCCCTCGGCCCCGCCCTGACCCAGATCCCGCTGAACACGCTGCGGGTCGTGGTCGGCGGGCTGCTCCTGATCTTCGGTCTGCAGTGGCTCCGAAAGGGAATCCTCCGGGCGAGCGGCTACAAGGCGCTCCACGACGAGACGGAGATCTTCGCCCGCGAGCTCGAGGCGGCGCGGGACGCGGGCCCCGAGCGCCGGGGCGGGATCGACCCGTACGGCTTCACCCTTGCCTTCAAAGGGGTCTTTCTCGAAGGGCTCGAGGTCGCGTTCATCGTCGTCACCTTCGGCTCGATCGCAGGCAACGTGGGTGTCGCCGCGCTCGCAGCGCTCGCCGCTCTCGTCGTCGTTGCCGTTGTCGGCGCGCTGGCCCGAGCCCCGCTCGCACGTGTTCCCGAGAACACGATCAAGCTCGCCGTGGGCGTCCTCCTGACCACGTTCGGCACCTTCTGGTCGAGCGAGGGGATCGGGGCCGACTGGCCCGGAGGCGACGCGGCGATCGTCGCAATCCTCGCTTTCGTGATCGCGCTGACCTGGGCCCTCGCAACGGCCCTCCGCCGCCGACGGTCGGTGCTCCCGGTGCCCGCGTGAGGAGGCTCAGAGCCCTCGGCCACTTCGCCTGGGACTTCGTGGTCGGCGATGACTGGCGGATCGCCGCCGGCGTCGTCGTCTCGCTCGCGCTTGCTGCCGGGCTGGACGCGCTCGACATCGCCGCCTGGTGGGTGATGCCGGCCGCCGTCGCTTTGCTGCTGACGGCAAGCCTCGTCCGCGTAACCCGGCGCTGACCGCTTTCGCCGGGGCGACACGGGCTCTATTCCTCGACTCCTCCAAGCTCGCTGTGGCGTTCGGCGATGCAGAGGCGCACCCAGTACTCGATCCGTTCGAGGAGGCGATCCTCGAGCTCGCGGCGTCCGGCCGCTCCCCCGGGGACATTCGCCTCGGCGACTTCGATCCGGACCTGGTGCACCGAGCCTTCGCCCGTCCGTCCGATCTGGTGGCGGTCCTCGGCGATCACGGTCACGGCCTCGACCTCGTCGAGCAGCCAGGCCGCGAGCCGGTCGATCTCCGCCAGCATGACCGTTCTCCCGGCGAAGATCCCGAAGTTGACCCGGATCTCGATCGCTGCAGGCTCGTCGGGAGTCGCGACGAAGGCGAGGCTCGACTGTGCATCTGCGGCCATGAGCCCATCCTTCCACGTTTTGCGTTCTGGCAATCACGAGGCCGGGCCCCGGCTCGACCAGGGCCCGGCTTCGGTGGGTGCTAGGCCAGGGGGATGATCTGGCCGCGGAGCTCTCCGAGGTGGTTCCGGAGGGTGCGGATGTTCACGTATGACCGGCCGCGAAGGAGCGAGTCGCGTTGCGACGAGGTCAGCGTCAGCGTGCCGTGTCGCGGCGAGTTGCAGGAGCGGCAGAGCGTCTTGAACGCCGCCCCGTTGGTACCGCGCGCGCCCTTGTTCATCGTGGCGAGCGTTGCGCGGCCGGTGAGATGCGAGAACGTCAACGTCCAGCGAAGCGTCTTGCCGCTGAGCTTCGCGGTGAAGCGGCCTGCAGTCCTGAACGACGTCCCGCGCGGGGCCTTCAGCTCCTGGCCCGTCCTGAGGACGGCGTTGAACGCGACGATCGCCAGGGCCTTCGCACCGACGACGGCGAAGGCAGAGGTCGCGCTCGTCGGGCCGCTCGCGTTGGTCGCGGTGACGACGACGCGGAGTGCGTTGCCGAAGTCGACGTTGCCGATCCCGTAGCTCTGGCCGGTTGCGCCCGAGATGCCGGCACAGCTCGAGCCGTTCGAGTTACAGCGGCTCCACTGGTACCGGAACGCGTTCGAGGTGAGTCCGGTCCAACTGCCGGTCGAGGCCTGGACCGTGTTGCCGACATGGAGCGCGCCGGAGATCATCGGCAGGCTCGTGTTGACCGGCGAGCTCGACTTGGCAACCACCGTCGGAGTCAGGTTCGAGAACGCGGACGACTTACCGGCCGAGTTCGAGGCGGTGACCGTCGCGCGGAGCTTCGAGCCGACCTGGGCCTGAACGACCGTGTAGCTCTGGGCGGTCGCCCCGCCAATGTCCGAGCAGGCCGAGCCCGTGTCGTTGCAGCTCTGCCACTGGTAGGTGAACGTGATCGGGTTCTGTCCCGACCAGCCGCCGTTACTGGTCTTCACGGTCTGGCCGTCCTTCGCCGTGCCGGACGGGTCCGGCTGCTTCGTGTTCACCGGGGCGGTGGCCGACGCAGACATGACCGTCGCGGTTGCGGCAGACAGCGCCTGGTTCGAGCCGTCGGCGTTCGACGCCGTCACCTGGACGCGGATCGTGCGGTTGACGTCCCCGTGCGAGATCACGTAGTTCTGGTTCGTGGCCTTGTTGATCGCCGAGCAGCCGCTCCCGGAGGAGTTGCAGGCCTGCCACTGGTAGGCGTAGGAGATCGGTGTGGATCCGCCCCAGGCGCCGGAGGTCGCCGTGAGTGTCTGGCCGTCGCGGGCAGTGCCCCCGATGGTCGGCGACGACGTGTTGTTCGGGCTCGCGGCGGTGCGTGTGACCGCTCCGAGCGACGAGCCTGCCGTGATGAGCGAACCGGCCGCAAGGGCCAAGAGCACGAGCGGAAGACGTTTCATTCAAGCCTCTCTGTATCGGTTCGGGAAAATACTCGGTACG
The DNA here is from genome assembly GCA_963720045.1 of uncultured Actinomycetota bacterium. Classification (GTDB taxonomy): domain Bacteria; phylum Actinomycetota; class Thermoleophilia; order Gaiellales; family Gaiellaceae; genus PALSA-600. The sequence continues at coordinate 139,339 of CAVREC010000010.1, forward strand.
CGGCGGACAGTTCGAGCGCCCGACCGCGGGCATGCCGCTGCCCAGGCCGGCGCTTCAGGTGGTGTGCGCACGGCCGAATGCCCCTGAAGGGCGGGCTTGCTCGGCTGCCGCGATGCTCCGCGAACTACGCGCGGCCTGCCGATCGGCAGCGGTTGGTCAGCGGTTTGACCGAGCGGGATCTTCGGCGGCCACCGGAGCCGGCACGAGCTTGCTGGGCGAGGCCGACTTTTCCTGCGACGGGGACTTCGTCTTGATCCCAAGAGCGTTGCCGAGCCGTTCGATCAGGTCTTTGAGGTACGTCATCGCTTTCGTTCCTCCTGTTGTTGGCGTTCGACACGGGCCACTTTCGGTGTCCGGCTCTGGCCGTCGATCACACCACTATACACACGAACTTCATTACGTGTATTCTATGTCGCGATGTCGATAACAGGAACTACAGACGTCGAGCCCGGAACCGCGATCCCGTCGCCGGAGTTCGCCTTCCTCACGAACCATGGGAAGACGCTGCTCCTGATCGCGCAGGACCCGCAGATCCGGATCCGCGATATCGCACAGCTGCTCGGAATCACCGAGCGCCGGACTCAACGGATCGTGGCCGACCTCGCCGGCGCCGGCTACATCGAGCGGGAGCGAACCGGTCGCCGGAACCGTTACACCGTCAGCACGCACCTGCCGCTCGGGCTCCCGATCCAGCGCGATGCCGACATCGGCTCGCTCCTTGCCCTCTTGCCGCCGGCGGGCGAGTCGTGACCGAGATCGAGGAAGCGACGGCGGCCGTCGCCGTCGCGCCCATCGTGAGCGAGGGCTCGCCGCCCGAGCTCCCCGCGGCCGATCCGACCGGCTTGCCGACCGGCGAGCCCCGCGGCGCACGGTTCAGCCGGCATGCACGGCGGGTGCGCCTGTACGCGACGGCGGGTGTCTTCGTCGGGCTGCTCGTCCTGCTCGTCGGGCTCGCCTCCGTGAACACCCGGGTCGCGAAGCTGGATTGGGTCGTCGGCTCGACTCGTGCCTCCCTTGCCTGGATCGTGCTCGCCTCCGCCGTCTTCGGGTGGCTTCTCGGGATCGCCACCGCCCTTGTCTTCCAGCACCAGACCCGTCGCCCGCGCTGAGTCTCCACCGATGGCAAGAGGCTGACGACCAACCCGTTACGTGTCGCGATGCTCGCTCCGATCTCGTGGCGGGTACCTCCACGCCACTACGGGCCGTGGGAGCAGTTCGCCTCTCTGCTCACGGAGGGGCTCGTCGCGCGAGGGGTCGACGTCACGCTGTTCGCCACGGCCGACTCGCTGACGGGCGCGCGGCTCGTGGGCTCGGCGCCGACCGGGTACTCGGAGGATCCGGCACTCGACGCGAAGGTATGGGAATCGCTGCACATCTCGGCCGTGTTCGAACGAGCCGCGGAGTTCGACCTGATCCACAACGGCTTCGACTTCCTGCCTCTGACCTACAGCGGCCTCGTCGAGACACCCGTCGTCACGACCATTCACGGGTTCTCCTCGGAGCGAATCGTGCCGGTGTTCGAGAAATACAACGCCGGCGGCTACTACGTGGCGATCAGCGACGCCGATCGACACGAGCGGCTCGACTACATCGCGACGATCCATCACGGAATCGAGATGACAGCCTTCGTCCAGGGCACGGGCGCCGGCGGCTACCTCCTGTACTTCGGCAGGATCCACCCCGACAAAGGGACTGTGGAGGCCATTCAGCTCGCCGAAAAGGCGGGAATCCCGCTGGTCCTCGCCGGCATCGTCCAAGATCAGCCGTATTTCGACGAGTTCGTGGCCCCGCGGATCGACGGCTCGAGGGTGACCTATCTCGGCCCCGTCGCGGGCGATCGGCGGAGCAAGCTCCTCGGGGAGGCCCTCGCGCTCGTGCATTTGATCAACTTCGAGGAGCCGTTCGGCTACAGCGTGATCGAGGCGATGGCCTGCGGAACCCCGGTGATCGCCACCGCACGCGGGTCGATGCCTGAGCTCATCGTGAACGGCGAGAACGGCTTCCTCGTCACCTCGACCGCAGAGTCCCTGGCGGCCGTGAAGGCCTCGAGCGGCCTGGATCGGAGCGCCGTCCGTCGGTCGGTCGAGCACCGCTTCGGGGTCGATCGCATGGTGGACGCCTATCTCGAGGTCTACGGCCAGGTCGTGGAACGGCACCGCGCCGGCCGTGTCACCCCGGTGAGAGGATCACCGCCTCACACGCCTCGAGCGTGCCGCCCCACGATCGATCGACACGCTCCGGGCGGGTCGTGAGCGCGACCCTCCAACCCTCGGCGCTCACCACGTCTTCCACGCGCTCGTCACAGAAGTTCACTGCCACGCGGCGAACCTCGCCCGAGCCCGAGCGCTCGTAGACCAGCGTGCCCGCGGGCGAGCCGAGCAGACGGAAGCCTCCCACGGTGAGTGCCTTGGAGCTCTTACGCGTCGCGAGAGCCCGCCTGTAGAACGCCAGCATCGAGTGCGGATCGGCCGCCTCGCTCTCGGCGTTCCGGGACTCGGCCCCGGGCGGCCACGGAAGCCACGGATCGGCGGCCCAACCGTGCAGCGGCGTGGCATCCCACGGAACCGGCGCCCGCGATCCGTCGCGGCCGCCGGGATCCACCTGCGCCGCGAGCGGAACGTCCGCGTCGGCCAGACCGAGCTCCTCGCCGGCGAAGAGGTACGGCGTGCCGCGCAGGCTCAGGAGCAGGAGCGCAGCCGCGCGGGAGCGCGCCTCGCAGCCGCCGTAGCGCGTGTGGTGACGGGGCTGGTCGTGATTCGAGAGCACCCAGCACGGCCAGAAACCGGGTGTCGCGAAGGCCGCTTCGGCTTCGAGGATGACCTCGGCGAATGCCTCGGCCGACCAGGGAACGTGCATCAGCGCGAAGTTGAAGACGAGCTGCAGCTCGTCGCTTCGCCCGTAGTAAGGGGCGAGCAGGGCAGGCGCCCTCAGCGGGACCTCGCCGACCATCACGCGCTCACCCGGGTAGCCGTCGAGCAGCTCACGGACGCCTCGGAGGAGCTCGTGCGTTCGCGGATGCTCGTGGGTGCCGACGATGTCGAGATGGGCGAGCTCCGCAGGTCGATCCGGGAGTGTCTCGTCCTTCCCGATCAGGTGGACGACGTCGGCACGAAAGCCGTCGACGCCGCGGTCGAGCCAGAAGCGGAGCACGCCGTGCATCGCCTCGACGACGCCCTCGTTGCCCCAGTCCAGGTCGGGCTGTTCCGGCAGGAAGAGGTGGAGGTACCACTGTGACGTTGCCTCGTCCCACGTCCAGGCGGGGCCGCCGAACGCCGAGCGCCAGTTGTTCGGGGGCTCGTCGCCGAGACCGTCGCGCCAGACATACCAACCACGTTTCGCCGAGGCCCGCGACGAACGCGACTCCCGGAACCAGGGGTGCTCCGAGCTCGTGTGGTTCGGCACCCAGTCGAGCAGGACCCGCAGCCCTCGCCGGTGCGCCTCGGCGAGGAGGCGATCGAACCCCGCGAGATCGCCGAAGACCGGGTCGACCGCAGTGTGATCGCTCACGTCGTAGCCGAAATCGGCCATCGGAGAGCGGTAGATCGGGGACAGCCAGATCGCATCGACCCCGAGCCCGGCCACGTGGTCGAGCCGGGAACAGATGCCCGCGAGGTCACCGACCCCGTCTCCGTCGGAATCCGCGAACGACCGCGGATAGATCTGGTACACGACGGCCGAGCGCCACCATTCCGCGTTCACCTCGGCTCCGAGCCCCGGTCGCGAAGCTATCGCGAAACGTCTCTAGGCGGCGAGGCCGGCAAGTTCGCGGAGCGCTGCGAGCCGGGTCAGCGCCTGGCGCTCGATCTGGCGGACACGCTCGCGCGTGAGGTCGAGCTCGAGGCCGATCGCGTCGAGCGTCTGCGGCTCGCCGTCGAAGCCGAAGCGCAGCTCGAGGATCCGCCGCTCGCGCCCGGGGAGCACGTCGAGCGCCTTGCGGATCGACTGGCTCCTGAGAGACTGCTCGGCCTCGTCGAACGGGTCAGGCGCTTCGCGGTCGGCGAACAGGTCTCCGAGCTCTCCCCCCTCCTCGGCGCCGACTTTCTGGTTGAGCGAGACCGACGCAGACGCGGCGGAGAGCGCATCGTCGACGTGCTGGATCGAAAGGCCGGTCGCCTTTGCCAGCTCTTCGTTCGTGGCCTCGCGTCCGAGCTCGATCTCGAGCCGCCGCGCGGCATGCGCGAGCTTCTGCCGGCGCTCGCCGACGTGGACGGGAAGGCGGATCGTATTTGCGTGGTTGGCGACCGCGCGCTGGGCCGACTGGCGGATCCACCAGGTCGCGTAGGTCGAGAACTTGAATCCCCGCCGGTAGTCGAACTTCATCACGGCGCGGTCGAGCCCGAACGTCGCCTCCTGGATCAGGTCGAGAAACGGCACGCCGAGGCCGCGGTAGCGCTTCGCGATCGAGACGACGAGGCGGAGATTCGACTCGATCATCAGGTGCTTTGCGACCATGTCGCCGCGCTCGATCCTCTTGGCCAGGGCAACTTCCTGCGCCGCGGTCAGGAGCTTGTGCCGTCCGACCTGGGCCAGGAAGAGCTGAAGGCCGTCGCCGATTCCCGAGCTCTGGCCCGGCTCGTAGACGACTTCCTCGCTCTCCACGCGAGCCTTCTCCTCGGGTCGTGCCTCGCGCACCTCGAGCCCGATCCGCTCGAGCTCACGGGTGAGCTCCTCGATGTCCGGGTCGGCGAGCTCGTGCTCGACCGCAAACGCCTCTAGCTCGGCCGGTTCGATGAACCCGCGCTCCTCGCCCGTCTCGAGCATCGTCTTGGCGCCCTCGCTCTCGAGCAGCCCGACCAGTTGAATCTGACTCATGTGTGTCTGCACCCTCTTGTCACGCGTCCGTGACCTGTTGTGGACGACCCGAACGTTCGACCGCTGATCGGACTCCCGATCGCACCCGTGCCTCGCCTCGCGCTCCAGGGGCGCGCCGACTTCATCTGTGCCCCGCCCGGCGTCCTGGGAAGCTGCGCCAGCCCATCCATCCTACTCTGATCGAGCTGACTCCGCTGCGTCGAGGACCTCGATGTCTTCGTCGAGCGAGGTCATCTCGAGTACCTCGCGGGCGAACCTGCCGGGCGGCGCCACGAGCTGAAGCTTGGAGCCACCGCTTGCCTGCCGGCCGGATAGCTGCATGAGCAGGCGGAGTCCCTGGCTGTCGATGTACTCGATTCCCGTCAGGTCGAGGACGACATTTTGGTCTGACGGGAAAGCGCCGTTGAGATGCTCCTGAAGCTGGTCGACGTTCGAGAGGTCGATCTCTCCGATCAGGCGCACGAGGAACGCACCGTTCCGCCGATCGATCTCGACCACGACGAGCTCGTCGGTCATACGGAGGCAGCATCGGTCATCGGCAGGCGGAATCGTACAGCCGTGCCGTTCCTCGTCGATGCCCGGAAGAAGTCGGAGGTTACTGCGCGCATGATCGGTGTTCCGCGTCCTCTGCCAGGAGCCCCCCTGACCGAGGCAAAACGGCCGAAGTCCCGGACGAGAACGCTGAGCGAGCTGTCTGCGTGCTCGAGAATCTCGACGCTGACCTCACCGGGCACGCTGCCGGCGTACGCGTGCTCGACCGCGTTCGAACAGGCCTCTCCGACAGCGAGCATCAATGCGGTTTGCGTGGACTCGCCGGTCTGGCGCTCGTGCATCCACAGTCGCATCTCGGCTCGCAGCTTGCGAAGCTCCTCGGGCCGGGCTGGAAAAACACGCCGGAAGCGCGAGATCGGCATCTCGTCGAGCCGCACCGCGAGCAGGGCGACATCGTCGGTGCGTGACGTATCGATGCCAAGCGCGGCGACGAGCGCATTGCAGGCATCCTCGGTCGACGCGTTCGCGAGCAGGCCGGCCGCGCGAGCGAGCCGATCCATTCCGTCCGATAGCCGAGCAGTCCGGCGCTCGATCAGGCCATCCGAGTAGAGAATCAGCAGAGAGCCAACAGGAAGAACGGTCGTCGCCTGAAGTCTCGGCCGGCCGAGTTGGCCGGAGAGCGGAGGCGAGTTCGCCTTGTCGAGCCAACTGGTCTCGCCGGAAGGCTCGACGAGAAGGATCGGGGGATGGCCGGCCGAGGCATATTCGAACACGCCGCTGTTCGGATCGAGGATGCCGTAGCAGACGGTCGCAAAATCCGTTGTGCCGGTTCGCGCCAGGAAGCTGTCGAGCCTGCTGAGCAACTCTCCCGGGGAGGCCGCGTCCTCCGCGAGGGCACCAAGCGCGGTGCGGAGCTGTCCCATGGCGGCCGCAGCCGCGAGCCCATGACCCACGACGTCCCCGACCGTGACCGCGACCCGGCCGTCTGCGAGCTCGAACGCGTCGTACCAGTCGCCGCCGACCTCGAGCGCCTCGCTTCCGGCCTCATACCGCGCAGTGCAAGAGATTCCGACCGGCGTTGTCAGGCGACCGGGAAGCAGAGCTCGCTGAAGACCGACGGCGATCTCACGCTCCTCGGCCTCGCGGGCGCGGAGCGCCTCCTCGGCGCGTGTCCGGTCGGTGATATCGATCCCGGTCGGATGGAGAAAGCGAACGACCTCGCTACTGTCTCGCGTGGGGTGCATCGCGAACTCGACGATTCGCTCGCTCCCGTCGGCGACCCAGTATGGGAGCACCTTCCGGAAGATCCGTCCCGCCGCGGCTTCACCAACGGCACCGCGGATCTGATCCTGCACCTCCGCTGATCCCCGCCACCACGGGGTCTCCCAGAATGGGCAGTCGAGGACGGCCTCGCGAACGTATCCGCACTGGTCGACAGCGAGATCGTTGACCTGAAGAACGTTGCCGTCGAGATCGAGGATCGCGGCAAAGATCCCGGACTGGTTGAAAACCGACTCGAACTTCGCCGTCGTCGCGACGAGCAGCGCGTCGGCCTCCTTGCGTGCAGTGACGTCCCGTGCGATCTTGGCTGCGCCGACGACCTCACCATCTCCGTCCGTGATCGGCGAGATCGAAAGCGAGACCTCCAGGCGAGCTCCGTTCTTGGTCATCCGGACCGTCTCGAAATGGTCGATGAACTGCCCGGCTCGAAGCTTCGCGACGATCTCGTCCTCCTCGCTCTGGAGCTCGGGCGGGATCAGACGGCGAATGTTCTGACCGACCATCTCCTCAGCCGTGAAGCCGAAGATCCGCTCCGCGCTCGCGTTCCAACTCGTGACCGTTCCGTCGAGGCTCTTGCTCAGGATCGCATCGCTCGACGCTTCGACCACAGCCGCGAGGTACACGAGTCGTTCGACCGCGCTGTCACTCGATGCTCGACGTTCAGACATCACGCCAGTGTGTCCTGCCTCTCGACCGCCCAATCAAAACACGGCGAGCCAGGTTACCCCGGATCGTCGGGGGCCCCTCGTACCGCTCGGATGAACGTCGGCGCTTGCCGCGACGCGTCGCCGCGGCCGCACTCGGATTTGCCGTCAAGTCAGCATCGTCGCGGTGATCGAGAAGGGAGCCTCGTCAGCGACGGACTTGACACGGACAGACGTCGAATCACCTCCCGGAAGCGGAGAGCTGCGCGTGATCACGATCTCGTCCCCCTCGGCCGGCGGCTCGTCGGCTGTGTAGACCCAGGCCCCACCGTCCCCGATCCCGGCGTGAAAGTCCAACAACATCACGGGGTAGGCGCTCAAGATCGAACCTGCTTCACGGCAGAAAATACGCGACAGCCGGTAGGTCGGTTTTTACCGTAGCGGCGGCGGAGCGCTCCGTCGGCGCGACCGATCCGGAAGGTAGGCGCTCTCCCTAGGTCATCCCTTCGTCCGTCGCCGACCGGGCCAGACACCGGTTGCGTGTGCGAACGCTTCGGCGCCCGCGCGATCGACAATGGACTTCACCGCACCGAAGACCGCACCCTGAACAGCGGCCGACAGCACGATCTCGGCCCACCCGCGATCGGCATCGGTGGCTTTCGGCGCGTCGCCCTCCGGCCCAAGTCGACCCCAGAGACGTCTGAACATGGCGCCTGCGAGCAATCCACCGATGACACCGGCCACAAGGCCAATCGGCTTGTACGCCAGTCGTACCAGCCGTGTCGCCTCGCCATGCTTCGCCATGATTCTTTATTGGCCCGCGACCGCGCTTCGTAAACCTGGGTCGATCGTGGGAGGCTCGGCGTGGTCACGGAATCGGGCTGCCCGACCACAATCGGCGGAAGCTCCAGCGGCCAAAGCTGGCCCAATTCGCCGCCAATGGCCGTCCTCTGCCCCGCGAGAATGGCTAACCTACTGCCTCCCGGGCGTATAGCTCAGCGGGAGAGCGCCCGCTTCACACGCGGGAGGTCCCTGGTTCAATCCCAGGTACGCCCACTCGCTGAAAGCCCTGCAACCGCGGGGCTTTCGCTTTCTTCACGTACTTGCATCCATTCCAACTTGCTCGGATTGGAACGAGTTTGGAAACGGCTCTTTCCCCGCTCACCCTCTTTGGCCGCCGCGATCGTCGGGCACTGGAGGAGACGTCCCTCGTCGGCTGATGCGTGAAGGGCGCGAAAACGACGTCATCGAGTGCCTGAAGGCCTCGACTCGCCAAGGGATAGCTGGCTAGCGGCGGCCATGATCCGAGAGCCGGCTTAGCCTCCGCTGAGATGACCGAGGGCGCAAGGCTTCCCGAGCCGCCGCTGTGATCACCTTAGAACGGGGTGCGACACCGACACGATGTTTGGCACGACGCTACCGGGCGGCAGTACATCTGGCTGAGCGAGTCTGCCGCTATGCACCCAGAAACGTGCCCTAAGCCAGGTCGCTGTAGACGCCTCGCTTTGTCACGATTTCAAGCAGCGGTCGCCTGTCCGCGTTGGTGATCAAATCCGGGTGGCGTCCTTCTGCAACGAGCACTGCGTCGACGAACGCGTCTGCGTCCGGGGAGCGTTGGCCAAGATCGCGTTCTGATCCTCGGGAGCGAGGCAGTAAACCGAGCGAGGTGCACAGGTCGTTGAGCGCGCGTTCAGCGCGTGACTGCTGGCTCGGATTCTCGCCGGGATACCGCTCGCTCACACTCACAGGCGACCAGAGCGGCGAGCGCTACAACTACGGCGTCCAGGTCGTGACGGTCTTCCGCGCGCCGCCTGTCGCTTCCTAGCGCTCGGCCGCCCCGGCGGTATGCAACGATCGGCCCGTGGAAACGAGCCTTCAGATCGCCCAGGCGGCCACCCTCCGACCGATCGGGGAGGTCGCTGCGGAGCTCGGACTCGAGCCCGGCGAGATCGAAACCTACGGGCGTGACAAGGCCAAGGTCGCGCTCTCGGTTCTCGATCGTCTCGCAGAGGTGCCCGACGGGAAGCTGATCGCGGTCACGGCGGTGACGCCGACACCCAGGGGCGAGGGGAAGACGACCACCTCCGTCGCGCTGACCCAAGGGCTCGCGCGGATCGGGCGTCGGCCGGTGCTTGTGCCTGCGCGAGGCCTCGCTCGGGCCGGTATTCGGAGTGAAGGGGGGCGCTGCGGGAGGCGGCTACTCGCAGGTGGTGCCGATGGAGGAGCTGAACCTGCACTTCACGGGCGACCTGCATGCGATCACCTCGGCCAACAACCTGCTCGCGGCGATGATCGACGCGCACCTGCTGCACGGCAACGCAACCGGGATCGATCCGCTCGCGATCACGTGGCGGCGCTGCCTCGACATGAACGATCGCGCGCTGCGCGACACGGTGATCGGGCTCGGGGGGAAGGCGAACGGCTACCCCCGCCAGACCGGGTTCGACATCACGGCGGCCTCGGAGACGATGGCGATCGTCGCGATGTCTCGCGACCTCGCCGACCTTCGCCGCAGGCTGGGCGCGATCACGATCGGCGAGACCCATGACGGCACGCCGGTGACGGCCGACGACATCCGCGCGGCGGGCGCGATGGCCGTGATCCTCAAGGACGCGCTGAAGCCGAACCTCGTGCAGACGCTCGAGGGGCAGCCCGCCTTCGTCCACTGCGGGCCGTTCGCGAACATCGCGCACGGCAACAGCTCGCTCGTCGCCACACGGATGGCGCTGAAGCTCGGCGAGTTCGCGATCACCGAAGGCGGGTTCGCCTCCGACATGGGGATGGAGAAGCTCTTCGACATCGTCTGCCGGCTCGGCGGATTGAAGCCGAGCGCGGTCGTGCTCGTCGCGACGGTGAAGGCGCTCGAGCATCACGGCGGCGGCGACCTCGAGCTCGGCGCCGCGAACCTCGGGCGCCACCTCGGGATCGCCCGTGAGTTCGGCGTCAACCCGGTCGTCGCGGTGAACCGCTTCCCGACCGACACCGACGAGGAGCTCGAGACGGTCAAGCGGCTCGCGCTGGAACTGGGGGCTCACGGCGCGGAGGTCAGCGAGGGATTCGCGAGGGGCGGAGCAGGAGCCGAGGCGCTCGCCCGCGCCGTCGCGCTCGCGGCCGAGGACGAGACCCCCTTCGCGCCCGTCTACGAGCTCGACTCGCCGATCGAGGCGAAGATCGAGACGATCGCACGGCGGATCTACGGCGCCGACGGCGCGGACTTCACGCCGCTCGCGCGCCGGCGGATCGACCAGCTCACTGCCGCCGGCCTCGGAGGCCTCCCGATCTGCATGGCAAAGACGCACCTCTCGCTCTCCGACGACCCCGCGAAGCTGAACGCGCCCACCGGCTTCAGGATCACCGTTCGCGACCTGCGTCCCTACACCGGCGCCGGCTGGCTGCTCGCGCTCTGCGGCGACATGCAGACGATGCCGGGGCTCGGCCCGCATCCGGCTGCGTTCGACATCGACATCGATGCCGACGGGCGGACGGTCGGGCTGTTCTGAGCTAGCCCGAGCTAGGCTTCGAGCCACCGAGATGTGCGGGCACCGCCCGTCGATCGAGGCCCTCGCGTCCCGCTCTCCCGTCGGGACAAACCGGTACACGCGCGTCACACCTTTCGGAGTAGCCTCGACGGCATTGGGGCGGGAGGTGGGTACCCGAATACTGACAGCTCGGTAGCCCGGTACCCGTCGATTCTGAAGATGGCTCTTGAGAAGCAGACGGCCTCGCGGGGTTCTGCTCGACGGTTGAGCCCAACGGAAGAAAGCTCACGGCTCGGGCGTCTTGCTTGCATGGCACCCATGTGGGATGGTCCCGGGCGATGAGTCGGATCGAGGCGGCGCAGCCGGGAGAGGGCGGCGCGGCGGCGCCGGTCGAGCGCGCGTTCCTGATCGCCGACGTTCGCGGTTATACGCGGTTCACGCGCGAGCACGGCGATGCCGAGTCGGCGCGGCTCGTGATCCGGTTCGCCGACCTCGCGCGCGACGCTGTCGCGGCGCGCGGCGGGCGGGTGATCGAGCTTCGCGGCGACGAGGCGCTCGCGGTCTTCACCTCACCCGTCCAGGCCGTGCGCGCCGCAATCGAGCTGCTCGCGGCCTGCGCCGAGGAGGAGGCCGCCGACCCGACCCTGCCCCTGCACGTCGGGGTCGGGATCGACGCCGGCGCAGCGATCCCGGTCGAGGACGGGTTCAGAGGCTCGCCGCTGAACGCCGCGGCGCGCCTCTGCTCCATCGCTGCCGCGGGCCAGATCATGATCACGGCCGCGGTCGCCGAACGCGCCGGGATGGTCGACGATGCCCGGTTCGAGAGCCGCGGGCTCGTCGAGCTGAAAGGGTTCGAGCCGGGTCTCGAGGTGGTCGAGGTCGTGCCCGGGAAGAGCGGAGCGCCGCTCGCCTCGCGCGAGGCAGGCTCACCGCCGCTCGAGCTCGAGCCGAGAGCGCCCGTTGCCGGGCGGACGGCGGAGCTGAGCTGGTTGCGAGGCACCTGGCGCCAGGCGCGCCGCGGGAACGGGCGGATCGTCTTCGTCTCCGGGGCGACGCAGATGGGCAAATCCGCCCTCGCCGCCGAGCTCTCGTCCCTCGTTGCAGCTGACGGCGCGAATGTGGCCTACGCAGGCGCAGGCGGGGTGGCGGCGGCGCGCGCCGTCACCGCGCTCGACGACGCGGGCCGCGACGGAAGGCCGGCGCTGGTCGTGCTCGACGACCTCGATCTCACCGCCGAGGCCGTTGGCCCGGCCCTCGAGAAGCACTGGGAGCGGATCGAGGCGGAGCCGACACTCGTCCTCGGCCTCGTCCGCGACCCCGACGCGACCCCCATGCTCGCCCGCCTGATCTCCCATGCCGATGCCCGCGGCGACGGCCACCGCCCGCTCGGGCCACTCGGTTCCGAGAGCATCCGCGAGATCGCGGCGCTCTATGCCGGCGATGACGTCGCCGACGTGCCGCTCGAGTCGATCGCCCGCGGCTCGGCGGGCGTGGCCGGGCGGGTCCACGAGCTGATGAGCGCGTGGGCCGAGCAGGAGGCGACGAGGACGCCTCGCGGCCGCCGGCGAATGGCTCGCGGCCGAGCGCCGCGAGCGGCGGGCCGACCTCGAGTTCGCCAACAACGTGATCGGGTTGAAGCTCGCCCGCCTGTACGGCGACGGCGGCGCACCCCCGGTGGACACCGTCACCGAGTGCCCCTACAAGGGCCTTGCCTCGTTCGGGGCCGACGACGCGCGCCTCTTCTTCGGGCGCGAGCGCCTCGTCGGTGAGCTCGCCGCGCGGACGGTCGGTTCGGGGCTCCTGGCCGTGGTCGGCGCCTCGGGAAGCGGGAAGTCGTCGCTGATCGCGGCGGGCCTGCTGCCGTCGCTCCGCGAAGGCCTGCTGCCGGGAAGCAAGCGCTGGCACTCGGTCGCGATGCGGCCCGGGCCGCACCCGCTCGAGGCCTTCGCCGCGCTCCAGCTCGAGAGCGCCGATCCGACCGAACGGCTCGTCCTCGTCGTCGACCAGTTCGAGGAGCTCTTCACGATGTGCACCGACGAGGACGAGCGGGCGCTCTTTGCCGATCGCATCGTCGCGCTTGCAGACGATCCCGAACGCGCCGTGGTCGTCGTCGGCCTGCGCGGCGACTACTACGACCGCTGCGCCGCCTATCCCGCGCTGGCCGCGCTCCTTGCCGCGAACCAGGTGCTCGTCGGCCCGATGGCCATCGACGAGCTCCGCCGGGCCGTCGAGCTACCGGCGCGCCGGGCGGGAGTTCGGGTCGAGTCGGCGCTCGTCGAGCGCATCGTCTCCGAGCTCGGCCACGAGGCCGGCGGCCTGCCGCTGCTCTCGACCGCCCTCGTCGAGCTCTGGTTCGCACAGAACGACGGCTGGCTCCGCCTCGAGGCCCACGAGAGCCTCGGCGGCGTGCGCGGCGCCGTCGCGCGCCTCGCGGAGAGCTCCTTCGAGCAGCTCTCGCCCGAGGCGCAAGAGGCCGCGCGGCGCCTGTTCCTCAGGCTCGTGCAGACCGGCGAGGAGGGCGACGCTCGCACGCCGGCGGGTGCCGCTCACCGAGCTCGATCTCGGACGCGACCCCGAGCTCGCCAACGTCGTCGCGACGCTCACGGCAGATCGGCTGCTGACCGCGCACGACGGCGCCGTCGAGGTCGCTCACGAGGCCGTCCTCCGCGAATGGCCCCGCCTGCAGACCTGGCTCTCCGAGGATGCCCAGGGCCGCGAGCTTCGCGAGCATCTCACCGAGAGCGCCCGGCGCTGGGAGGAGCAGAACCGGGACGCGGCCGATCTCTACCGGGGCGCGCGCCTGTCGGCCACGCGCGACTGGGCCTCGACCCATCAGCGCGAGCTCAACGCACTCGAGCGGGAGTTCCTCGCCGAGAGCGGCGCCGAGAGCGAGCACGAGCTCACGCGGCAGCGGCGGACGAACCGCCGGCTCAAGGGGCTGCTCGCGGGCGTCGGGGTGCTGCTCGCGCTCGCGATCGGAGCCGGCGCGATCGCGCTCGTCTCGCGGTCGGACGCCCAGCACGAGGCGACCGTCGCGCTCGGCCGCCAGCTCGGGGCGGAGGCAGTCTCGGAGCCGCGGATCGACCGGGCGATGCTGCTCGCGCGCGAGTCGCTCCGGCTCGACCGCTCGCCCCAGACCGAGGGAACGCTCTTCGCGACCCTCCTCCGCAGCCCTGCGCTCACCGGCACGTTCACCGTGCCGGCAAGCCAGCGCCCGCAGGAGGTCCGCGTCTCACCCGACGGGCGCGAGCTCGCCGTCGTGACGAACAACAACGTCATGTACCTGTTCGACACGCGGACGCACAAGGAGCTCCGGACCATGCCGCTCGCGAACTTCGACTACGACTACGTCCCCGGCACGCACGATCTCTTCGCGGCCGGGAACGGTTCGCTCCCGTTCCTGCTCGTCGACCCGGGCACCGGACGGGTGCTTCGCAAGTTCGAGCTCAGCCGACTCTGGGAGAGCATCCTCACGACGCCGGTCGAGCCGCTCGTCCTCACCCCGGACGGCCGCCGGGCAATCCTGCTCTGGGCAGTCGAGAATCGTGACGCCACCGTCGGGACGAGCTATGCGGAGGTCTGGTCGATCCGGCACGGCGGGCAGTCCCGGCTCGTCCCGCTCCACGTGAAGGGCGTCCTCGCGGCGACCGCCACCCCCGACGGCCGGCTCATCGTCGTCGACGACGGCGAGATCACGACCTGGAACACAGCCACGATGCGGCGGATCTCGACCGTCGCGGGCCCGCATCTCTCCGGCGCCGGAGGCCCGCGGCGCGCTCAGCCCCGACGGGCGCACGTTCGCCTACGGCCTCGCGGACGGAACCGTTCACTTCTTCGACGTGGCGAGCGGCCGGACGATCGACCGGCCAGGGAGGCCACTCCGCCATGGTCGAGTCGGTCGCCTTCTCGCCCGACTCGCATTTCCTGGTCAGCACAGGCGACGACCGGACCGTGATCGTCTGGAACGCCAGGACCGGTGAGCCGCTCGAACGCCTCACGGGCACGGCGGCCGCGTGATCTCCGCGGCGTTCTCGGCCGACGGGAAAACGCTCTATTCGGTCAGCCTCGACGGCACCGTCCTGACGTGGGATCTCGGGGGAAGCCGGCGCTTCGGCGACCCGGTCCGGTTCGGGCAGACGTTGAACGGCAACAACGCCTCGACCGCCGATCCGGTCCCGCGGACACGCCGATCCTCGCGATGTCGGCCGACGGCCGGACGTTCGCGGTGCATTCGGCCCCCGCCTCGATCGCGCTCTACTCGACGGATTCCCTGCAACGTCTCCGGACGATCGTCGTGCCCGGCGGCAGCCCCGTGCGGGCCGCAGCCTGGGCAGGCCCGAACCTCGTTGCTCGGCAGCGACTCGGGCGCGGTCGAGGAGTGGTCTACGACCGGAGCTCCCAGGCTCGCGCAGCGCCTGGCGGGGCTTCCGGCAGGTCGGTACCGGCCGATCCGCGGCCTCGCAACTGCCGACGCCGGGCACCTCGTCGCCGCGATCGACGGGTACGTCGGGTCGCGCGCCAAGGGCGGCGGTCCGCTGCCGGACTTCGGGCAGCTCGTGATCTGGCGAGACGGCAAGATCGTGGGGACGCCGCTTCGCTTCCATACCTTCGCAGACAGCGTGGCGTTCTCTCCCGACGGCTCGATGCTCGCCCTCGCCCTGGACGACGGCCGCGTGCTCGTGATCGACCCTCGCACGGCGCGAGTCGAGCGCACGATCCCGGTCGTGGCCACGGCCAACGCCGTCGTCTCGTTCAACCCGGACGGCACCCTCGCGGTCGGCTCCTGGTCGGGCATCGTCCAGCTCCGGAACGCGACGACCGGCGCCCAGATCGGGCACAACGTCGTCGTCGCGCAGTGGGCGGTCGACACGATCGCCTTCGACCCGACCGGGAAGCTGTTCGCGACCTCCGTCGGGCCGGGTGGCGCAGCCGCGAGAATCTGGTCGACCTCGACGCTCCAGCAGTTCGGCTCCGATCTGTCGGGCGGCGGCCTCGACCAGAACATGGCGTTCACTCCCGACGGGCGCTACCTGCTCGTCGTCTCAGACGACGGGACGATGACACGCTGGCCTGTGAGCCTCTCTTCCTGGGAGCAGCACGCCTGCGCCGTCGCCGGCCGGAACTTCACGCGCGAGGAATGGGCGCGCTACGTCGGCAACCGTTCCTACGCGAACGTCTGCGGCTGAAGGGCCACCTCCGCCACGAGCTCGACCGGACCGCGTCAGGAGGCCAGTTGCGGCTGATCGAACCGGATCGAGGGCCGGACGCCGATGTGGATCGAGGCGAACGCGGCGAGGCCTGCGGCGAGGCAGCGCCGGACGGCCTGGATCACGTCCTGCACCGCGTTGCGGAAATCGTCGCTTGCGCGGACGACCACCTGCCACTGACCCTGCTCCTCGATCAGCGACACCTGAAACGCCCCGATCCCGAGAAGCTCGCGCGCCAAGTGCGCCGCGCCGGCGGCATCGGAGTGGATGCGGAGCGTGTTCGCAGCGGAGCTCACCAGTTCGAGCGGAACCTTCTCCGCGCTTCCGACCGGGACCCTTCGCGACATCGAAGCGTTCGATACCCCGAACGCACCGATTCGAAACCTCCACCCGTGTTTCGGAGAAACGTGTTGCGCGAACGGGTGGATCAGGGCGCCTGCACGCGCACGGACGAGCGCTGCCGTGATAAACGAGGGGCCATGTCCGGCGAAGCCTTCACGTCCGGTGCGCTCGACCTCGAAGCGCGCGCCGCCGTGCTCGCTCACGAGCTGACCGACGGCCTGAAGCCGCTCGCCCGCATCGCCTACAACTACCGCTGGAGCTGGACGCGCGAGGGCGAGGACGTTTTCCGGGATATCCACCCGCACCGGTGGGAGCTCTCCGGCGGCAACCCCGTGCGCTTCCTCGCCGATCTCTGGCCCACGACGCAGGCCGCCGCCGAGCAGAATCCCGAGCTGATGGCGCGGGTCGATGCGCTCGTCGAGAAGGTCGCCGCGGATCTCTCTGCCCCGGTGCGGCCGCGGCCGGGAATCGCCGGGCCGATCGTGTTCATGTGCGCCGAGTTCGGCTTCCACCAGTCGATGCCGATCTACTCGGGCGGCCTCGGCGTCCTCGCAGGCGACATCCTGAAGGAAGCGAGCGACCAGGCGCTCGACATGATCGGAATCGGTCTCCTGTACCGCCGCGGATACTTCCGCCAGCGCCTCGACATCACCGGGCGCCAGCAGGAGTACTGGATCGACAGCGATCCGCACGGCCTGCCGATGGCACGTGTGACGACGCCGGAAGGCGGCGCACTCCTGCTCGAGGTGCCTCTGTCCGGGGCCACGCTTCGATTCCAGGTCTGGCGGGTCGATGTCGGCCGAATCCCGCTCTACCTGCTCGACGCCGAGCTGCCCTCGAACGACGCAGTGCAACGGTGGACCTCCGCGCGGTTGTACGAGGGGAACCGGGCCGTACGGCTCGCGCAGTACGGGCTGCTCGGGATCGGCGGCGCGCGAGTCCTCCAGGCGCTCGGGATCGACCCGGCCGTGATCCATCTGAACGAGGGACATCCTGCGCTCGCGGCACTCGAGCTCGTCGGCAGCGGAGATCGAGCTCGGCGTCCCGCGCGACGAGGCGTTCGAGAACGTCCGCAGCAAGTTCGTCTTCACCACCCACACCCCCGTTGCCGCCGGAAACGAGACCTACGCCCGCGAAGAGTTCCTGCCGGCGTATGCCGATCTCCGCGAGCGGCTCGGGCTCGACGAGGAAGAGTTCCTCGATCTCTGCCGCGGGGTGCCCGGCGAAAGCGACCGGCCGGGGATGACGCCGCTCGCGATCAGGATGAGCCGGCGCCAGAACGGCGTGAGCCGGCTCCACGGCGAGGTTTCACGGCGCATGTGGCGGCCGCTCTTCCCCGAGTCGAACGAGTCCCCGATCACGCATGTCACGAACGGCGCCCACGTGCCGACGTTCGTTTCGGCACCGATCCGGCGAGTGCTCGAGCGCCATCTCGGCGACGCGTGGCTCCGTGACCCGCACGGTGCCGCGCACTGGGAAGGGATCCGCGAGATCCCGAACGGCGAGCTCTGGGCGGCCCGTTGCGAAGCACGCGGGCATCTCGTGGACTACCTCCGCGAGAAGTGCGCCCAGGACAGCCTGCTGCGCGGGGAGCAACTCGAGTACGTGAAGCGGATCGAGATGAGCCTCGACCCCGACGCACTCACGATCGGCTTCGCGCGGCGGCTCGCGACCTACAAGCGCTTCCACCTGCTCAACTACGACGCCGCGCGTGCCCGCAGGATCTTCGCAGGGAATCAGCCCGCCCAGCTCGTGATCGCGGGCAAGGCGCACCCGAACGACGAGCCCGGAAAGGACGCGCTCCAGCGCTTCTATGACTTCGAGCACGCCGACTGGGAGGTCGCAGGAAGGGTCGTGATCGTCGAGGACTATGACATCGGGATCGCGCGGCATCTCGTCTCGGGCTGCGACCTCTGGCTCAACTTGCCGCGCAAGCCGATGGAGGCGAGCGGGACGAGCGGGATGAAGGCCACGTTCAACGGCGCCCTCCAGCTGAGCGTCCTCGACGGCTGGTGGGCCGAGGGCTACAACGGCACGAACGGCTGGGCGATCCCGGGCGACGGCGACGAGGATCCCGAGACGATCGACGCCCGCGACGCGGAGGTCTTCTACGACCTGCTCGAGCACGAGGTGATCCCACTCTTCAACGAGCGTGACGAGGACGGCGTCCCGCAGCGTTGGTGCGACCTCGTCAAGGAGGCACTGGCGACGCTCGCGCCGCAGTTCTCCGCGACGCGGATGGTGAACGACTACGTCGAGCGGATCTACCACGCCTGATTCCCCCGGCTAGGCTTGGAACGTGGCGAGGACCTTCTCGATGGTTCTGGCAGGCGGGGAGGGGAAGCGCCTCTGGCCGCTCACGATCGACCGGGCGAAGCCGGCGGTTCCGTTCGGGGGCAGCTACCGCCTGATCGACTTCGCGCTCTCGAACCTCGTGAACGCGGGGTTCATGCGGATCGCGGTGCTCACGCAGTACAAGAGCCACAGCCTCGACCGGCACGTGGCGAGCACATGGCAGCTCTCGACGCTCTTCGGCAACTACATCGCGCCCGTGCCGGCGCAGATGCGCCGCGGGCCGCACTGGTTCGCGGGGTCGGCCGACGCGATCTACCAGAACCTGAACCTGATCCACGACGAGAAGCCGGAGGTGATCCTGGTCTTCGGCGCAGATCACGTCTACCGGATCGATCCTCGCCAGATGATCGACCAGCACGTGCGGGGCGGAGCCGGCGTCACCGTCGGCGGGTTGCGCGTTCCGATCGAGCAGGCGAGCGAGTTCGGGGTGATGGAGGTCGGGGCGGACGGGCAGAAGATCGCGGCGTTCCGCGAGAAGCCGGAGCACCCGGTCGGTCTTCCCGATGCGCCCGGCGAGGTCTTCGCGTCGATGGGCAACTACGTCTTCGGAGCGAGAGACCTGATCGACGCGGTCACCGCCGACGCCAAGAACGATGCGTCGAGCCACGACGTCGGGCGCGACATCATCCCGATGTTCGTCGAGTCCGGCCGGGCGCAGGTGTTCGACTTCGCGAGCTTCGACGTGCCGGGCGTATCGGAGCGCGAGCGCGGGTACTGGCGAGACATCGGAACCCTCGACGCCTACTACGCCGCCCATGTCGATCTGATCTCGCCCGACCCGATCTTCAACCTCTACAACGCCGACTGGCCGATCCTGAAGGCGGCCGACCGGCTGCCGCCGGCGAAGTTCGTGTTCGAGGAGCCCGGTCATACGGGCATGGCCGTGGACTCGATGGTGTGCGCGGGAGCGATCATCTCGGGTGGGCGAGTCCGGCGGTCGGTGATCTCGCCCGAGGTTCACGTGCGAACGGGCGCGGAGATCGACGGCTCGGTGCTGCTGCATTCGGTCGACGTCGGCGAGGGTGCCGTCGTGCGGAACGCGATCGTGGACAAGAACGTCGTGATCGAGCCGGGCGCACAGCTTGGGGTCGACCTCGACCTCGACCGCCAGCGGTTCGTGGTCTCGGCCGGCGGGGTGGTCGTCGTCGGCAAGGGGGCGCGTGTCCCGGCGTGAGCAGCGTCCAACCGAAGGTTGGCCCATGAGCACCGACCCGGTGCACGGCACCGATGTTGCCTGTCCGAACGATCGTTTGAGCAGGGCCTTTCGCGGCGCGGCGTGGTCGACCCCGGTGCATGGCACCGTTTTCCACAGGTGAGAGACGCGCTGTCCGTCGCGCTCCTGACGCGCGAGTACCCGCCCGATGTGTACGGCGGGGCGGGAGTGCACGTCGAGTATCTGGCGCGGGAGCTGGCGCGGCTCGTCGAGGTGACGGTGCATTGCTGGGGCGCGCCGCGGCCGCCCGCCGGCCCGGGTGAGCCGCGCGTCGTCGCCCACGAGCCGTGGGCCGCGCTCGACGGCCCGGCGCCCTACCTGGCCGCGCTGCGCGCCGTGTCGATCGACCTGACGATGGCCGCGGAGCTCGACGGCGCGGGCCTCGTGCACAGCCACACGTGGTATGCGAACCTCGGCGGCCACCTCGCGAAGCTGATCCACGGCATCCCCCACGTGGCGACCGTGCACAGCCTCGAGCCGCTACGACCGTGGAAGGAAGAGCAGCTCGGCGGGGGCTACAGGGTCTCGAGCTTCTGCGAGCGCACCGGGCTCGAGGGCGCCGACGCCGTGATCGCCGTCTCCATGGCGATGCGCGACGACATCCTCGCCGCCTATCCGGCGATCGAGCCCGCGCGCATCTCCGTGATCGGGAACGGGATCGACACCGGTGAGTTCAAGCCGGATCACGGCTCGGACGTGCTCGCCGCGCGCGGGATCGACCCCGACGTCCCCTCGGTCGTCTTCGTCGGCCGGATCACCCGGCAGAAGGGGCTTCGCTACCTGCTCGACGCCGCGCTCGACTTCGAGCCGGCGACCCAGCTCGTGCTCTGCGCCGGTGCGCCCGACACACCCGAGCTCCACGACGAGACGGCCGCAAAGATCGAGAGCCTGCGCGAGGCAGGTCGAAGCGTGCTCTGGATCGAGCAGACGCTGCCGCGACCCGAGCTGATCCAGATCGTCACGAACGCGTCGGTTTTCGTCTGCCCGTCGGTGTACGAGCCACTCGGAATCGTGAACCTCGAGGCGATGGCCTGCGAGACGGCCGTCGTCGCGACGCGAACCGGAGGGATCCCGGAGGTCGTCGAGGACGGCGTCACGGGCCTGCTCGTCCCGCTCGAGCTCGCGGACGACGGCTCCGGCGAGCCCGCCGACCCGGCGCGCTTCGCTCACGACATCGCCGAACGCGTCAACGCCCTCCTGGGCGACCCGGCCCGCGCGGAACGCCTCGGCCGGGCCGGGCGCGCTGCGGCAGTCGAGCGCTTCGGCTGGGCCGCGATCGCCGAGCGCGTCGTCGCCCTCTATCGCACGGTGGCCGCTTGAGGGCGGCGCCGAAGAAACGGCCGGCGCGGATCGAGATCCAGGCCGTCTCGCCGATCCTCGACGGCGGCCGGTACCCGGTGAAGCGGGCGGCCGGGGGCGCTCTCGAGGTCTCGGCAACCCTCTTCGCAGAAGGACACGACGTCCTGCGCGCGGTCGTGCGGCACCGGGAGCCGGGCGCGCGCAGGTGGGTCGAGACGCCGATGGAGTCGCTCGTCAACGATCGCTGGCGTGGTTCGTTTCCGGTGGAGACCCTTGGCCGCTGGGAGTACACGATCGCTGCGTGGGTCGACCGTTTCGCCTCGTGGCGCTACGAGCTCGAGCGCAAGCTCGCCGCCGCCCAGGCCGACCTCTCCGGGGAGCTCGCCGAGGGGGCGGCGCTCCTCGGCGTGAAGAGCCTGACGGTGGAGGAGGCGCTCGCCGCCGATCCCGACCTGCCGCGGGAAGCCGAGGCCACGTTGCCTGCCCCACTCGAGCTGATCGTCGACCGCGAGCGCGCGACCTTCGGCGCCTGGTACGAGCTCTTCCCACGCTCCTTCGGCGGGTTCGTGGGAGTCGAGGCTGTCCTGCCGGAGCTGGCCGAGCTCGGCTTCGACGTCCTCTACCTGCCGCCCGTCCATCCGATCGGAACGACACACCGCAAGGGGCGGAACAACGCCCCGACTGCCGGGCCCGGCGACCCGGGAAGCCCGTGGGCGATCGGCGGTGCCGCGGGTGGGCACACGGCGATCGCCCCGGAGCTCGGGACGCTCGACGAGTTCAAGAGCCTCGTTGCCGCTGCCGCCGGGCACGGGCTCGAGCTCGCACTCGACCTCGCCCTCCAGTGCTCCCCCGACCACCCCTGGCTGACCGAGCACCCCGAATGGTTCAGCCACCGCCCCGACGGAACGCTGAAATACGCCGAGAACCCGCCCAAGCGCTACCAGGACATCTACAACCTCAACTTCGACTCCGACGACTGGAGCGGGCTCTGGCAGGCGCTCCTCGACGTCGTCCTCACCTGGGCGGCCCGCGACGTCAGGATCTTCCGCGTCGACAACCCCCACACGAAGCCCGTTGCCTTCTGGGAATGGCTGATCCGCGAGGCACAGGCCGTCCACCCCGACCTCGTATTCCTCTCCGAGGCGTTCACGAGGCCGGCGATGATGGCAACGCTCGCGAAGGCCGGGTTCAGCCAGTCCTACACCTACTTCACGTGGCGCAACGCGAACTGGGAGCTCCGCGAGTACCTGACGGAGCTCTCGACCGGCGAGCTCCCGGAGTTCTTCCGGCCGAACCTCTTCGCGAACACGCCGGACATCCTCACCGAGTACCTCCAGACCGGCGGGCGCCCCGCCTTCGAGGCGCGGCTCGTGCTGGCGGCGACGCTCTCGCCGAGCTACGGGATCTACTCCGGCTTCGAGAACCTGGAGCGCATCCCGGCGGCGCCGGGCAGCGAGGAGTACCTCGACTCGGAGAAATACGAGCTGAAGGCCCGGAAGCTCGACGGACCGCTGCTCCCCCTCGTCGCGAAGCTGAACCAGATCAGGCGCACCCACGCTGCGTTCCGGCGGATCGACAACCTCACCTTCCTCGAGACGACGAGCGAGCACCTCCTCGCCTACGCCAAGGACGACATCGTCGTCTGCGTCAACCTCGACCCCTTCGGGCCGCATGAAGGCGGCGTCACGATCCCGTACGGACTCGGCCTCCCGGCGAGCTTCGCGGTCCGGGACCTGCTCGGCGGCGAGCAGTGGCAGTGGAGCACCGGCCAGAACTACGTCAAGCTCGTGCCCGGCGAGCGGCAGGCCCACATCCTGCTGGTGCTGCCGTGAAGTCGGGCGCCCTCGATCCAGCGCTCCGGCTGATAGTCGCGGGCGAGCACCACGATCCACACAGCACTCTCGGCGTTCATCCCGAGCGCGGCGGCCTCGTGGTGCGCGCCTTCCGACCCTGGGCCGCCTCGATGCGCGTGCTCCCCGGGCGCGGAGCCGCAATCGAGATGGAGAAGCTCGATCCGTCCGGGCTTTTCGCCGCCTATCTCCCCCGCCGCAAGCCACCGCTCGACTACCGCCTGGAGGCGACCTGGGCCGACGGTTCGACCTATGTCTTCGACGATCCGTATCGCTTCCCGCCGGCCCTCGGTGAGCTCGACATGCACCTGATCGGCGAGGGCCGCCACGAGGAGCTGTGGGAGAAGCTCGGCGCGCGGCAGCGCGAGCTCGCCGGGGTCAACGGCACGGCCTTCGCAGTCTGGGCGCCGGCCGCCGGCTCGGTGAGCGTGGTCGGCGACTTCAATCTCTGGGACGGCCGCGTCCACCCGATGCGCTCGCTCGGCTCGAGCGGCGTCTGGGAGCTCTTCGTGCCGGAGATCGCTCCGGGCACCCGCTACAAGTTCGAGATCCGCCATGGTGCAGAGCCGACGCGGCTCAAGGCCGATCCGCTCGCCGAGGCAGCCGAGGTGCCACCCGCCACAGCCTCGGTCGTCTTCAGCCCGAGCCACCGCTGGGCCGACGGCGACTGGCTCGAGCGCCGCACCGCCGCCGATCTCCTCGCGCGCCCGATCTCGATCTACGAGCTCCACCTCGGCTCCTGGCGCTGGAACCGGCTCGAGGGCAACCGGCCGCTGACCTACCTCGAGCTCGCCGACGAGCTCGCCGCCTACGTCGGCGATCTCGGCTTCACCCACGTCGAGCTGATGCCCGTGATGGAGCATCCGTTCGCAGGCTCGTGGGGCTACCAGACGACCGGCTACTACGCCCCGACCTCGCGCTTCGGAACGCCCGACGACTTTCGCGAGTTCGTCGACCGGCTGCACCGTGCGGGCCTCGGCGTGATCCTCGACTGGGTCCCCGCGCACTTCCCGCGCGACGACTGGGCGCTCGCCCGCTTCGACGGCACCGCGCTCTACGAGCATGCCGACCCGCGCCGCGGCGCACATCCAGACTGGGGCACGCTCGTCTTCAACTACGGGCGGGTCGAGGTGCGCAACTTCCTCGTCGCGAACGCCCTCTACTGGCTCAAGGAGTTCCACGTCGACGGCCTGCGGGTGGACGCCGTGGCCTCGATGCTCTACCGCGACTACTCCCGCGCGCCGGGCGAGTGGATCCCGAACGAGTACGGCGGCAACGAGGATCTCGAGGCAATCGCCTTCCTGCAGGAACTGAACGCCGTCACCCACGGCCAGATCCCCGGGGTGATCATGGCCGCCGAGGAGTCGACAGCATGGCCGGGCGTCTCACGCCCGACCTCGACGGGCGGGCTCGGCTTCGGCTTCAAGTGGAACATGGGCTGGATGCACGACTCGCTCGCCTACTTCCACGAGGATCCGATCAACCGTGCCTATCACCATGACAAGCTGACCTTCGGGCTCCTTTATGCCTTCACCGAGAACTTCGTGCTGCCGCTCTCCCACGACGAGGTCGTCCACGGGAAGGGGTCGCTGCTCTCGAAGATGCCCGGCGACCGCTGGAAGCAGCTCGCGAACCTGCGTGCTCTCTACGCCTACATGTGGGCCCATCCCGGGAAGAAGCTCCTGTTCATGGGCGGCGAGCTCGCCCAGGAGCAGGAATGGAGCCACGATCGGAGCCTCGACTGGCATCTGCTCGAAAACCCCGCCCACGCGGGTATCCATGCGCTCGTGCGCGAGCTGAACCGCGCCTACCGCGACGAGCCGGCGCTCTGGGAACGTGATTTCGACCCGTCGGGCTTCGAGTGGCTCGAAGCGGGAGACGGCGCCTCGAACGTGCTCGCGTTCGTCCGCTTCTCCGGCGACCGCTCGCGAAGCGTCGCCTGCGTCTGCAACTTCTCGGACGTCGTCCGCCCCGGCTACCGCGTCGGCGTCCCCCACGGCGGTACCTGGCACGAGCTCGTGAACAGCGACGCGGCCGGGTACGGCGGGTCGGGCGTCGGAAACGGAGAGCTCGTCGCCGAGGAGGGCGACTGGATGCACCAGCCGTGGTCTGTCGAACTGACGCTGCCGCCGCTCGCGGTGATCTGGCTCACGGGCGGAGGGTCGGCCTGACCGCCGGCCCAGGGCGCCCCTTCCCGCTCGGCGCAACTCCCGACGGCGAAGGGACGAACTTCGCGCTCTTCTCCGAGCACGCGGAGCGCGTCGAGCTCTGCCTCTTCGGGGCCGACGGCAGCGAGATCCGTCACGAGCTCACCGCGCGCGAGGGCTCGGACTGGCACGCCTACCTCCCCGGGGTCGGCCCCGGTCAGCGCTACGGCTACCGCGTCCACGGCCCCTATGCCCCCGAACAGGGGCACCGCTTCAACCCCGCCAAGCTGCTGATCGACCCATATGCCCGTGCGATCGAGGAGGGGATCGACTGGGAGGGAGCCCGCGTCTTCTCCTATCAACCGGGCGACGAGGATGGCGCAACCCCCGACGAGGAAGACGATGCGGCCGCGATCCCGAAGTGCATCGTCGTCGATCCGAGCTTCGACTGGGAGGGCGACCGCCTCATCCACACACCCTGGGACGAGACGACGATCTACGAGGTCCACGTCGAGGGGTTCACCGCGCGCCACCCGGACGTTCGAGAGGATCTCCGCGGCACGTACGCGGGGCTTGCGTCCGATGCCGCCGTCGGGTACCTGAGCAGTCTCGGCATCAGCGCCGTGGAGCTGCTGCCGGTTCATCACTCGATCTCGGAGGAGTTCCTGCACAGCCGCGGCCTCACGAACTACTGGGGCTATTCCTCGATCGGCTACCTGGCCCCTCACGCCCGCTACGCCGCGACCGGCGACCAGGGCGAGCAGGTGAGCGAGTTCAAGGGGATGGTGAAGGCGCTCCACCGTGCGGGGATCGAGGTCATCCTCGACGTCGTCTACAACCACACGGCCGAGAGCGACCACCGCGGGCCGACGCTCGCCTTCCGCGGGATCGACAACGCCGCCTACTACCGGCTCGACGGCGACCGGCGCCGCTACGTCGACTTCACCGGTACCGGCAACACGCTCGACACGACGCACCCGAGCGTCCTGCGACTCGTGATGGACTCGCTGCGCTACTGGGTCACCGAATGCCACGTCGACGGCTTCCGCTTCGACCTCGCCTCCACGCTCGCCCGCGACCCGCACGACTTCAACCGCCGCTCCTCGTTCCTCGCGGCGATCCACCAGGATCCGGTGCTCTCGAAGGTGAAGCTGATCGCCGAGCCGTGGGACCTCGGCTCGGGCGGCTATCAGGTCGGGGGCTTCCCACCCGGCTGGTCGGAGTGGAACGACGCCTACCGCGACACGATGCGCGACTTCTGGCGCGGGGAGACGAACGCGGCCGCCTTCGCGGGACGCTTCACGGGCTCGCGCGACCTGTTCCGCGACGCGGGACGCTCACCGTGGGCTTCGACCAACTTCATCACGGCGCACGACGGCTTCACGCTCGCCGACCTCGTCGCCTACAACGACAAGCACAACGAGGCGAACCTCGAGGACAACCACGACGGACGCGACGACAACCGTTCCTGGAACTGCGGCGCCGAGGGCCCGACCGACGACCCCGAGGTGAACGCGCTCCGGGCGCTCCAGCAGCGCAACTTCCTGGCCACCCTGCTCCTCTCGCAGGGCACGCCGATGCTCCTCGGCGGCGACGAGCGCGGCCGCTCGCAGGGCGGCAACAACAACGCGTGGTGCCAGGAGAACGAGACGTCGTGGTTCGACTGGGCAAACGGCGACGAGGAGCTTCTTTCGTTCACGCGGAGGCTGCTCGAGTTGCGCCGCGACCACTCCGTCTTCCGGTCGAGGCGATTCCTGAACGAGGGCAGCCCGTACGCGACGCTTCCGGATGCCTGGTGGTTCCGCCCCGACGGACGAGCGATGGCACAGCGAGACTGGCAGTCCCACGACACGCACGAGCTCGGCGTCTACCTCGGCAACGACGAGGGCGACTCGGTCGTCTTCCTGCTCAATCCGACGTCGAATCCGGTCACCTTCAGGATGCCGCCCCGCCGCTTCGGGTACGAGTGGACGCTCGAGCTCGCGAGCGCGTTGACGGACGCGGCGGGAGAGCTCTTCCGCGGGCGCGCCGCCGTCGAGGTCACGGCCCGCTCGCTGGTGCTCCTCCGCCGCGTCCGATAATGCGGCTTCTGGAAACGTTGCTCCTGGAACTTAGGGGGCCGGTCAGCCGTGCTACGCGACTCCGCAGGCGACGGAGGAGTTCGGCCACGCGCCTCCGCCGAACCGGTGGCCGTTCGCGCGCCAGATCCGGTAGGAGACAACGAGTTGCTCGCGGGGCGTTGCGGCGGCAGGCTCGCGAGGGAACCATCTGGGCGCTTCAGCGGCCCAGGTACTGACGTCGATCTGCATCCCGCCGTGGTCGCGGGACGGATAACCGAGCCAGTCGCGGGTTGCGTGCCAGTCGGTCGATTCGTGCCGGTGGATGCACATGGCTTCGGTGAGCCACCAGCGGGGAAGAGCGAACGACCGGGCGCTCTTGGCAGCGGCGGTCGTGGTGGCAATCGAGGCGGCAACGAGCACCGGGATTGCGAACGTTATGGCGAGGCGGTACCGCAGGATCGAACCTCCGGCTCGGGGACACGGCGCGAGCCCTTGTCATTGGGACTCGTCAGGGCCGCCGCTGAATCGATGGATTCAGTGCGGCGAGGGCTACCCGCGACCGGCGGCTGCTCTCACACGAGCAACCGGACCGCGGATGAGCATCCAGTGTAGGTACTCGACCCCGGGCGGTGCGACTTTAACGGCCGAATGCAGGCCTATTGGCCAGGTCGAACCGGCCTTACGTCTACAGGCCCGAGCGCTCGGTCTCGTCTGCGAGCCAGCCGAGCAGCCCGGGAAGCCCCCGGCCGGCGGCGATCTCGCGCTGGCGGTTGGCGCCGTTTCTGACGAGCAGCGGCCAGGCGCACTCGAGCTCCGAGCGGCAGCCGAGCTCGGCCGCGAACGGCTCGAGCTCGAGCAGGAGGCCGGCGATTCGGGCGCGGGCCGGTTCGGACTCGCCGGTCACCGGATCGACGAGCTCGCCCTCGAGGCCGTCGCGCACCGCGCGCCAGCGGTTCTCGGAGATCACATGGGAGGGTTGCACGGGCAGGCTCCCACTCTCCCGATAACGCAGCCGCAACGCCGCGACGAGCGACTGGCAGATCGCGACGAGGGCGGTTGAGTGCTCGACGGGCGTCTGCGCGTCTGCGACCCGGAACTCGATCGTGCCGAGGTCGGGCCGAGGCCGGAGATCCCACCAGAGGTAGGTGAGGTCGGGGAAGAGCTTCGCGGCCGCGCCCCACGAGACGAAACCGGCGAGCTCGCGCCAGGAGGCGAATGCCGGGGGAATCGCCGCACGCGGGAGATCCTCGACGAGCTTCAGCCGGCTCGAGGCGAGGCCCGCATCCCCGCCCTCGAAGAACGGGGAGTTGGCGCCGAGGGCGGCCAGCTCCGGTAGATAGGCGCGGGCTGCGTTGTAGATCGCGAGCGCCTCGTCGGCATCTCCGATCCCGACGTGGACGTGGAGGCCACTCGGCATGCCACGCCTTGTCACCCACGGGTACTCGGAGGCGATCCGGCGGTACCGCGGACGATCGGTGACGCGGGCCGGGCGTGTCGACACCGGATGTGTGCCTGCGGCGAGCAGGCGCACGCGGCCATCGAGTGCTTCTACGAGGGTCGCGCGGGCGAGCGTCAGCTCACGGCCGAGCTCGGCGGCGGTGACCGCCACCGGCATCACGAGCTCCACTTGCGAGGCACGGAACTCCGCCTCGAACCTCGCGCCCGACACCGTGCTCAGCACGAGCTCGATCTCGTCGGCCGGCTCGAACGAGACGGGATCGACGAGGATCAGCTCCTCTTCGAGGCCGAGCGTGAGCAGGTCGCTGCCGGAGAAGCCCCGCTCGTAGGAGGCCGCAAGCGACTCACCCGCCGAGCTTTCCCCCAGGGCGACGTTCTCGACCAGACCCGTGACGTTCGTCATGCCTGAATCTTGCTCCCCGTAGCTGAGACGAAGTTGTACCGATCCTGTGACGGTCCTGCGAGCCCAATTTCGAGGGATCGCCCCGCCGAGCCCGAACCCGGCGGGGCTACGCTTGTCCCGACGTCCGCGAAAACCGCCCGTCGGAGGCCTCAATCCAGTGATCATCGTCATCGCCATCGTCTTCGCACTGCTCTTCCTGCCGCTGCCGTGGAATCTGATCCTGATCGGGATCGCGGCGGTGCTCGAGCTCTCGCTCTGGTTCTTCGGCGTCCGCTACAGCCGGCGGCGGCGGGCCCAGGTCGGAGTGCAGACCCTGGTCGGAACGACCGGTGAGGCGATCACCGCACTCGCCCCGAAAGGCCAGGTGAAGGTCGACGGCACGATCTGGGAGGCGCGCGCCGCCGGGGGCGCGCGCGCCGGCGACGAGGTCCTCGTCACGCGCGTGGACGGGCTCACGCTCGAGGTCGAGAAGGCGGCGGCGCCTAAATGAGCAGCCCCGTCCCGGACGATCCTGACCTGTTCGAGCTCTGGGTGCAGGAGGCGATCGACGCGCTGCCGCCGGACATCGCCGCGATGGTGGACAACGTCGGCTTCGCGATCGAGGAGGAGCCGCCGCCCGGCCAGAACCTGCTCGGCCTCTACCGCGGGATCCCCCACACCCGGCGCACCTCGGGCTACGCGGGCGTGTTGCCCGATCTGATCACGATCTACCGCGGCCCGCTGATCCGCCACTACGGCCGCGACCCGGAGCTCCTCCGCTCCCAGATCCGCCGCACCGTTCTGCACGAGATCGCCCACCACTTCGGGATCAGCGATCAGCGCCTGGTCGAGATCGACCGTTACTAGTGCTTCCCGAGTACGTCGTCTGTCCCGCCTGCCGCGGAAAGCTCGACGACGAGCTCACCTGCGTCTCGTGCGGCCGGAGCTACGAGATCGACGACGGGATCGCGCGCCTCCTCGATCCCGACCGCGCCCGGCCTCGAGGCCAAGCTCCGCGAGCTCGCCGCATGGCCCGAGCTCGCGAAAGAGCAGGGCTGGTACGCGACCGACGATGCGATCGACGCCGCCCTCCCGTTCCTGAACCGCGACCTCGGCTGGGAAGACCGCGCCTGGGGTGCGACTGAGCACGGATTCCAGACGCTCCTCGACCGGTACGTGAAGCCAGGCGACCGTGTGCTCGAGCTCGGCGCCGCGAAGAGCTGGGCCTCCCAGCACCTCGTGCCGCTCGGATGCGAGTACGTCGCCTGCGACCTCGTCGTCGATCCGCTGATCGGCCTCGGCCGTGGACGGTTCTTCGAGGAGCGCGTCGGGCCCTACCTCCGGATCCAGGCAGACGGCGAGCGCCTGCCGTTCGCCGACGGCACCTTCGACGTCGCCTTCTGCGTCGCCACGCTTCATCACGCGATCGACCTCGGCGCGATGGTCGGCGAGCTCGCCCGAGTGACGCGACGGGGCGGCATCGTCGCCGGCCTGAACGAAGGCACCCGGGCGGTCTATCGGAGCGGCGAGAACCCCGAGCAGGAGCACGAGAAGGAGCTCGGGATCAACGAGCACGTCCACACGATGTGGGCATACGTCTGGGCTTTCACCCGCGCCGGCCTGCGCCCCGTCCGGCTCGACTACGCGCAGGGGACCGGCGAGCTTGCCGGGCGGAACATCGCCGGCAAGCTCCTCAAGGTCGGGCGAGCCCCCGCAACGCTGTGGGCGCTGAACGCGTATGCGTATTCAGGGCTGAGCCTCTACGCACGCCGCCGGTAGGTTTCGCGGCCGTGGCCACGATCGTGCAGAAGTACGGCGGCACCTCGGTTGCCGGGCCCGAGGAGATCAAGCGCGTCGCGCGCCGGATCGTCTCGACCGCGGAGCAGGGAAACAGCGTGTGCGCGGTCGTCTCGGCCATGGGCTCGACGACCGACGAGCTCGTCGAGCTCGCAGCGCAGGTCTCCGACGATCCCCACCCGCGCGAGCTCGACATGCTGCTCACCTCGGGCGAGCGGATCTCGATGGCGCTCGTCTCGATGGCGATCAACGACCTCGGCCACGTTGCCGAGTCGTTCACAGGCTCGCAGGCGGGGATCCTGACCGACACGAGCCACGGCAGGGCGCGGATCGTCGAGATGCGCCGCGGGCGCGTCCACGAGGCGCTCGCCGAGGGGAAGATCGCGATCGTGGCCGGCTTCCAGGGCGTCTCGACGACGACCAAGGACGTGACGACGCTCGGCCGCGGCGGCTCCGACACGACGGCGGTCGCGCTCGCGGCGGCGCTCGGCGCGGACGTCTGCGAGATCTACACCGACGTGGACGGCGTCTACAGCGCCGACCCGCGCATCTGCCCGACGGCGGTGAAACGGCATCAGGTTTCGTTCGAGGAGATGCTCGACCTGGCTGCAAGCGGCGCACGCGTGCTCGCGCTGCGATCGGTCGAGTACGCTCGCAACCACGGCGTGAAGATCCACGTCCGCTCGTCGTTCAACGAGTCGGAAGGCACGTGGGTCATCAAGGAGGAGGACATGGAACAGGCGATCATCTCGGGCGTCGCGCACGACACGAGCGAGGCGAAGGTCACGATCCGGCGCGTGCCCGACCGGCCCGGCGTCGCCGGCCGCACCTTCAGGCCGCTCGCCGACTCGGGGATCAACATCGGCGAGATCGTCCAGAACACCTCGGTCGACGGCCACGCCGACATCTCGTTCACGCTCCCCGAGAACGAGCTCGAGCGCGCCGAGCCGATCCTCGAGCGCCTCTCCGCCGAGATCGGAGCCGAGGGCTTCACCTCCGAGCGCGACATCGCGAAGGTGTCCGTCGTCGGCGCCGGGATGAAGACCAACCCGGGTGTCGCGGCCGCGATCTTCGAGTCCCTCGCCGAGGCCGGAATCAACATCGAGATCATCTCGACCTCGTCGATCCGCGTCTCCTGCGTCGTCCCCGCCGCCGACTGCGAGCGGGCCGTGAACGTGATCCACGAGCGCCTGAAGCTCGCGGACGACGTCAGCTATTTCCCAGGCTGAACCGTTGGGAAGAGCTCAGTGCGCGGCGGGCTCGGTCTCGGGCTCGCCGGCGCGATTGCCGACCCCGTCGAGGGCAGAACGAGCCGTCGCCGTGAACAGGTGGTACAGGATCAGGAGCTGGATCAACGCGAGGGATTCCGAGCGGTGCAGATCGGTGCCGATCGTGAACTCGCCGAGCCGTTCCGAGCGCAGATGGCTCGCGAAGTGCAGGCTGCTCCAGATCATCTCCTCGATCGCCTCGGCGCGCTCGCGCTCGAGCCGACCGGGAATGTGGAGCAGCAGCTCTCCGTCGGCCTCGGTGATCCCGATCCCGCCCTTGGCATCGGCCTCGCCGTCGAGCACGGACCGGAAGTCCGGGTGTTTCAGGCTCGGGCGGAGAATGAGCTGCGCGTCGAGGTGCTCGGGGTCGCCGCTTGCATCCGGCAGGAACGCGACGACGATGTCTGCGTGGGCCTGCTGCGGACGAATGAAGGCCTCGGAGTCGGGCTCGCGGCGGTCGAGGTCGGACAGCACCTGATCGGTCGTGTACCCGCGGCGGGAGCAGTCGCGCTGCACCTTCCACTTACGGCGGAGATCTTCCGGCGGCGCGAGGTAGATGCGCACGTCGAACAGGCCCCGCAGCTCTTCGGTGTAGTAGCCGAGCAGCCCCTCGACGACCGAGAAGCGCTTCGGGTCGACCCGAACGAGCGGGCCGAACGTGCCGTCGTGGTGCTGGTAGACCGGCTTCAGGAACGGCTCGCCGTTCCGGAGATGCGCCATCTGCTGCGCCATGATGTCCATGTGGTTGCAGTCGGGATGGAGCGGCGTGATGTTCCGCTCGGCCCGCTGGCGGCGGTCATACTTGTGGTAGTCGTCGACGCAGACGTGCGTCACGTTCTCGTCGCCGAGGACGCGGACGAGCCCGCGTGTCAGGGTCGTCTTGCCGGCCGCAGAGTCGCCAACGACACCGAGAAGGATGGAGCGCCCCATCGCGTCCGAACCGCTCACATCGC
This sequence comes from uncultured Actinomycetota bacterium, assembly GCA_963720045.1. Lineage (GTDB taxonomy): Bacteria > Actinomycetota > Thermoleophilia > Gaiellales > Gaiellaceae > PALSA-600. The sequence continues at coordinate 172,378 of CAVREC010000010.1, forward strand.
CCCGAGGACGGGCAACTCGTCGTCCTCGGGCTCGTGGTCTTCGGCAAAGACGCTGCTCTGCCGGATGTCGTCGGGGGAGATCGTCATCAGCTGCTGGCGGGTCAACTCACCCACTCCGTCGGCGAAGAGGCGGTTTGCCTGGCGGAGCCGGGCGCGGTCGATCGAGTTGCGGACGCTGCGGCCGTGCGCGAAGCGTGGGCGCTTCACGCGGCGCTCGAGATACTCGCGGAACGACTCCTCGGCGCCCTCGCCGAAAACGTAGTTCTGATGTTCCATCATCAGGTGTGCGATCGCCATCAACTCGTCGACGTCGTAGTCGGGGAAGTCGATGTGATGGGCGACGCGTGACGAAAGCCCGGGGTTCGAGAGGAAGAAGTCGTCCATCCGGTCCTTGTAACCGGCGAAGATCACGACGAGGTTGTCGCGCTCGGCCTCCATCACCTGGAGCAGGATCTCGATCGCCTCGGCGCCGTAGTCGCGCTCGTTCTCTGGCTTGTAGAGGTAATAGGCCTCGTCGATGAAGAGCACCCCGCCGTAGGCCCGGCGGAGCACCTCCTTCGTCTTCGGCGCGGTGTGGCCGACGTACTGGCCGACGAGGTCGTCGCGGGTGCAGGCCACGACACGCGGCTCCTCGATGTAGCCGAGCCGGTGAAGCACCTGCGCCATCTTCAGCGCAACCGTCGTCTTGCCCGTGCCCGGGTTGCCGGTGAAGGACATATGCAAGGAAGGCCTCTCCGAGGCAAGGCCAACCTCGCTCCGCAGCTTGTCGATCAGGAGCAGAGCCGCGATCTCGCGGATCCGGGTCTTGACCGGCATCAGCGCGATCAGGTCGCGATCGAGCTGGTCGAGCACCTCGAGGACGTTGGTCGCGGTGAGCGCGGCACCCAGATCGGCCCGATCGCTCACCGCAACCGCGACGTCGGCCTCAGCCTCGTCGACGTCATACTCCTCGGGCTCTGCGGCCTCCGTCAGTTGGCCCTGCGGCCGCATCCCGAACTCGAACGACATGCTTACTCGCCGGCTCCGTTCGTTGCCGAGGCGCCGTTGGACGCAGCGACGGCCTCCTCGTACGGAACCATCCGGAACCGGTTCACGCGGCCCGGGCCCTGGATCCGGTCGAGCTTGAACGACGTCTCGACCGTGGGGCGGTTGACGATGAAGGCGAGTGCCGTCGTCTGCCGTCCGCGCTTCGGGTCGTAGGCGATCAGCTTGATGTAGTGCTCGGGGAAGGCCTCGCGCGCGGCGCGAACCTCGCGGAGGATGTTCCCGCTGTCCTCGACCGGCGTATCGAACGCCGGGAGGCCCCACAGCTCCCAGTACGCGTTGCGCGGGTGGACGTCGTCGGTGTACTCGATCGAGATCGCCCAGCCGTTCGTCAGCGAATACTTGATCTGCGCCTCGATCTGCTCATCAGTCATGTCCGGCAGATACGAGAAGGTGCCCTGTGTGATCTTCATGTCGATAACTCCTCTCTGCCTAGCCCGCGACCGACGGCGTCTCGATGACGTCGGGCATGTCGGTGGACTCGAAGTCGAACGTGATGTCCTTCCAGACCTGGAGCGCGGCGTTCAGCTCGGGGCAGCCCTTGGCGGCCTTCTCGAGGATGTCCGGGCCCTCCTGGAAGTAGTCCTTGCCCTCGTTGCGGGCCTGGATCATGGCCTCGGTGGCGACGCGGTTCGCGGTCGCGCCGGCGGCGATGCCCATCGGGTGGCCGATCGTGCCACCGCCGAACTGGAGCACGACGTCCTCGCCGAGGTAGTGGAGGAGCTGGTGCATCTGGCCGGCATGGATGCCGCCGGAGGCGACCGGCATGACGCCCGGCATCGAGCCCCAGTCCTGGTCGAAGAACACGCCGTAGCGCGGATCCTCGGGGATGAAGCTCTCGCGGAGGATGTCGTAGAAGCCCTTGGTGGTCGAGGGGTCACCCTCGAGCTTGCCGACGACGGTCCCCGCGTGGATGTGGTCGACGCCGATCAGGCGGCACCACTTGGCGATCACGCGGAAGCTGACGCCGTGGGTCTTCTGGCGGGTGTAGGTGCCGTGGCCTGCGCGGTGGAGGTGCAGGATCATCCCGTTCGCACGGGCCCACTTGGCCATCGACTGCATCGCCGTGTAGCCGACGGTGAGGTCGATCATGATGATGATCGAGCCGAGCTCCTTGGCGTACTCGGAGCGCTCGTACATCTCCTCCATCGTCCCGGCGGTCACGTTCATGTAGCTGCCCTTGACCTCACCGGTCGCGGCCTCGGCGCGGGAGACGGCCTCCATCACGTAGCCGAAGCGGTCGTGCCAGCGCATGAAGGGCTGGGAGTTGATGTTCTCGTCGTCCTTCGTGAAGTCGAGGCCGCCGCGAAGCGCCTCGTAGACGACGCGGCCGTAGTTCTTGGCCGAGAGGCCGAGCTTCGGCTTGACCGTCGCGCCGAGGAGCGGGCGACCGAACTTGTCGAGGAACTCCCGCTCCATGACGATGCCGTGGGCCGGGCCCTGGAAGGTCTTGATGTAGTGCAGCGGGATCCGCATGTCCTCGAGCCGCAGCGACTTGAGCGCCTTGAAACCGAAGACGTTGCCGATGATCGACGAGGTGAGGTTGGCGATCGAGCCCTCCTCGAAGAGGTCGATATCGTAGGCGATCCGCGCGATGAACTGGTCGGTTCCGGGGACGGCGTCAACCCGGTAGGCCTTCGCCTGGTAGTGCTTGTGGTCGGTGAGGCGGTCGGTCCAGACGACCGTCCAGGTCGCGGTCGACGACTCTCCCGCTACCGCAGCCGCCGCTTCGATTGCATCCACTCCCGGCTGTGGAACGATCCTGAAAGCACACAGGATGTCGGTGTCTTTCGGAACGTAATCGGCGTCGTAGTACCCCATTTCCGCGTAAGGGGTGACGCCCGCGGACCAGCGATCCTTCTTCTCTAGGCTGGATCCGGAGGGTGACGGACTCATGAAATTATTCTCTCCCGCTCGATGATGGGCCTCCGTAGGTTACGTCAACGAACGATAGAGTGCAAATAAGAGTATTGGGCTTTTCCATCATGTTTTGCCAATGATTCCCCACTCGGGTTGGAAGGCTTCAGCCGGTCGCGATCTGCTTGAATCGACCCGTGACCGCGCTCTACCGCAAGTACCGGCCCCAGACCTTCGCGGAGGTCGTCGGGCAGGAAGCGGTCGTGCGGACGCTCTCGAACGCGATCGAGGGCGGGAAGATCCGCCAGGCCTACCTCTTCGCGGGCCCGCGTGGGACGGGAAAGACCTCGATGGCGCGCATTCTCGCGAAGTCCGTGAACTGCGCCGCCGGCCCGACAGCGCATCCCGACAACACCTGCCACGCCTGCGTCTCGATCACGAACGGCACCTCCCTCGACGTGATCGAGATGGACGCCGCCTCGCAGCGCGGAATCGACGACATCCGCGAGATCCGCGACCGGGTCGTGCTCCAGCCCGTCGAGGGGCGCTCCAAGGTCTACATCCTCGACGAGGCCCACCAGCTCACGGACCCGGCGTGGAACGCGCTGCTGAAGCTGATCGAGGAGCCTCCGCCCCACCTCCTCTTCATCTTCTGCACGACCGACCTCGCGAAGGTGCTGCCGACGGTCCGGTCCCGCTGCCAGACCTTCGTGTTCCAGCGGCCGCGGCTGCCCGAGCTCGTGCGCAAGCTCCGGCTGATCGCCTCCGGCGAGGCGATCGAGGTGCCCGATGCGGCGCTGGCGCTGATCGCACGCGGCGGCCGCGGGGCCTATCGCGATGCCGAATCGACGCTCGACCAGCTCTCCGTTGCGACCGGCGGGAAGATCACGGTGCAGGACGTGCTGATGCTGCTCGGCGCGGTCGAGGACGAGGTGCTGTTCCGTCTGTGCGACCTCGTCGTGGACGGAGACACCTCGGGTGCGCTCGTCTTTCTCGAGGAGCTGTCCGAGCAGGGCCAGGACCTCGGGCGGCTCGTGACCGACCTGCTCGAGCACCTGCGCCACCTGATGCTCGTGCAGCACATGGGCGAGGTCCCGGACACGCTGCCGGTCACGGAGGAAGCGCGCGAGCGGCTGCGCGAGCAGGCAAACCAGCTCGGCCCGCCGACGGTGCTGCGGCTGATCGACCTGCTCGCGGTCGCCGTGGAGGACATGCGCCAGGGCGGCGATCCCCGGCTTCCGCTCGAGCTCGCGCTCGTCAAGGTGACCCGGCCCGGGTCCGACCTGTCGAGGGAGGCTCTCGCCTACCGGCTGGAGCTGCTCGAGCGGGGCGGTAACGGCAACGCGACTCCGGCTGCGCCGGCCGCTCCGGCTACTCGAGCCACTCCGTCTACTTCGGCTGCTTCGGCTGCTCCGGCAGCCGTGCCGAGCGAGCCTGCTGTCCCCAGCAGGCCTTCACCTCCGGAGGACGCTGCGACTCCCGAGCCTGCAAACCCCGATCCGGGCCCGCAACCGGCGCCGCCCGACCTGAAGCTCGAAGAGCTCCAGGCGGCGTGGCGGCACTCCGTCCTACCCGCCGTCGAGCACCGGAACATCCCGGCCTCCTCGATGCTCGTCGCGGCGCATCCCGCAAAGCTCGAAGGAGAGATCCTGACGCTCGAGTTCCCGCCGGACGCGCGCTTCCACCGCGAGCGGGCCGAGGAACCGAGGAACGTGGCGGTACTCCAGGAAGCGCTCTTCGAGGTCACGGGCCGTCACCTCTCGATCCTCTTTGCGACCGGCGAGCCCCCGGCCTCGGAGCAGGCGGAGCCGGAGCATCCCGTGACCGAGAAAGAGATCGTCGAGCTGATGAAGTCCACCTTCGACGCCCAGGAGCTCGAGCGCAGCTAGTTGGACATGTCCGACCGGGCCGGGCGGGCACAATGGCGCCGTGTTCAGCCCGTCGGTCGAAAACCTCGTCGCGCAGTTGACGCGCCTGCCGGGAGTCGGGCAGCGGACGGCTCAGCGCCTCGCGTTCCACATCCTGCAGCGACCGCCTGAGGAGGCACTCGCCCTGGCAGCGGCGCTCGCCGAGGTGAAGGAGCGCGTGCGCTTCTGCAACGAGTGCGGCAACCTGACCGAGGAGGAGACCTGCGCGATCTGCCTCGACGCGCGGCGCGACCACACGACGATCTGCGTCGTCGAGCAGCCGGTCGACGTCGTCTCGCTCGAGCGCACCGCCGCCTACCACGGCCTCTACCACGTGCTCGGCGGCGCGCTCAGCCCGATCGACGGCGTCGACCCGAGCGACCTGCGGATCGACGAGCTGATCCGACGCGTCGACGCGAACGGCGTCACCGAGGTCGTCCTCGCCACGAACCCGACGATGACCGGGGAGGCAACCGCCGCCTACCTCGCCGACCGGCTGCGGGCGAAGGTCACGGTGACGCGGCTCGCGAGCGGCCTCCCCGTCGGCGGCGACCTCGAGTACGCCGACGAGGTCACCCTCGGCCGTGCGCTCTCGGGCCGACGCGAGATCTGACGGCGAAACCTCGCTAACCTGAGAGCGATGGCCCGCGATACCCGCATCGGCGTCGTCGGCGGCACGGGTGCCGTCGGCACGGTCACGCTCGGACTGCTCGCAGAGCACGGCTTCGAGAACGTGCGCGTGTTCGCTTCGTCCCGGTCGGCCGGACGGCAAATCGGCGCTCACACCGTCGAGGAGGCAACGCCCGAAGCTCTCAGCCGCGGGGACATCGACCTGTTCCTCTTCTCGGTCGGCACCGGCGCCTCGCGCGAGCTCGTCCCGCATGCGATCGAGGGCGGCGCAATCGCGATCGACAAGTCGTCGGCCTACCGGCTCCAGGACGGGATCCCGCTCGTCGTTCCCGAGGTGAACGGCGGGAGGGCGTTCGACGACAGGATCATCGCGAACCCGAACTGCTGCACGATCCCGCTCACGTGCGTTTTGAAGCCCCTTCACGAGGAGGCAGGCCTCGTCCGCGTCCGCGTCGCGACGTACCAGTCGGTGTCGGGCGCCGGGGCGAAGGCGATGGACAGGCTCGCGAACGAAGCCCCCGCCGAGCACGACCTTCGCATGGACTGGGAGTTCGACGGCGAGGAGTTCGACGAGGAGTCGAAGCTCCGCGCCGAGACCCAGAAGATCATGGAGCTGCCCGACCTGCCGATCCAGGCGACCTGCGTCCGGGTTCCGGTGATGGTCGGTCATGCCGAGGCGATCTGGATCGAGACCGAGCAGGAGCTCACCCCGGAGCGCGCGACCGAGATCCTCGGCGGTGCCCCCTCGATCCGCCTCGAAGACTTCCCGAGCCCCGGCAAGGCCGCCGGAATCGACGATGTCCTCGTCGGCCGCATTCGCCGCGACCCGACCGTCGAACAGGGGCTTGCGCTCTTCCTCGCGAGCGACAACCTCCGCAAGGGCGCCGCCCTGAACGCGATCCAGATCGCCGAGCTCGTGCTCGACGGCGACGCCCGGGTCCGCGCCGCCTAGCGGCTGCCCCGACAAACCGTTCCCCCCGGGCGAGGGGAACGAAAGACGTGGGCAAGTTTTCCCCGGCGCTCGCGTCTAGCTCCTTGATCGGGACATTCCCCACAAGGAGGCAATCGATGAGAAAGGCCCTGCTCGTCCTCGCTCTCGCCGGCCTGGCTGTTGACGGCTCCGGCAGCTGCGGGCACGACTCACTCACTTCGCGGTGTCGTGATCGCGAGGCTGCCCGCACAGGGCGAGCTCGTGATCGCTTCGGCAAGCGGAGCCACGACGACGCTGCGCTCGCCGAAGCTCCCCGCCGCCGGAACGACGATCCGAACCTCGGCCTTCGCGCTCCCCGACGGCACCTCCGCCGCACAGAAGCTGACCGTCGTCGGCCGTGTCCACCGCGTGCGCTTCGACGGCGTGTTCGTTCGAACGACCGGTGCGACCTCGTTCTTCGCGGCCGGGCACAGCGTGATCGCGGTCCATCTGCCGGGCCGGTCGCTCTCCTCGGCGAGCTCGACGGGCTTGTCCCCGGTGAGGGCGCGGAGATCGAGGTGACGATCACCTCCGTCGGAGCGCTGAACGAGGACTCGGCGACACCTACTCCCTCGCACGATGCCGGCGAGCTGAACCTCGAGGTGACGATCGCGGCGATCGCGCCGGCCACCGCGACGACGCCCGGCTCCCTCACGCTCACGATCAACGGGCAGACGCTCGTGATCCCGTTGGCCCCGGGAACCGTGCTGCCGGTCACGTTCGTCCCGAACGCGATGGTCGCCGTGAAGATCGAGTTCAGGCAGCCCGGTCAGGACAACGACGACAACGACAACAACAACGACAACGACAACAACCGCAATCCACCGGCGACGACGGTTACGACGACCACGACCGTCACGACGACCACGTCCTCTTCGGGCTCGGGTAGCGGCACGAGCGGGCGCGACGGTGGCGACGGTGGCGACGGGCACGGCGGCGGGCCCGGCCCGAGCGGGGGAGGCGGCCGCGGCTAGCTCACAGGTAGGGCTGGCGCTCGTGGGCTCGGGCCGCGCCGTCGCGCGGCCCGAGCCTTCGGCGCGCGAGCGCAAGCTCGCCGGCGCCCACGCCGGTCGCCTCTTCGAGGAGCACGGCCGGATGGTCTTCGCGCTCTGCACTCTGCTCCTGCGACACCGGCAGGAGGCCGAGGACGCGACGCAGCAGTGCTTCCTCTCGGCCTATCGCAGCCTCCTCGCCGGCACGCAGCCGGAGGATCCGCAGGCGTGGATCGCGACGATCGCACGCAACGAGTGCCTGTCTCGGCTGAGGCGGCGGCAGCCGGAGACGGTGTCCTTGCTCGACGAGGATGGCCCGGGCGGCCGCGACCTGGCGGAGCTCGCCGCCCAGCGGGCGGAGATCGAGGCGCTTTCGGAGGCGATCGCCGGACTGCCGCCGGCCCAGCGCCAGGCGGTGATCCTGCGCGAGGTCTACGGACTCTCCTACCGCGAGGTCTCTGCAGCGCTCGGCGTCTCGGGGCCGGCGGTCGAGTCGCTCCTCTTCAAGGGACGCAAGCGCCTCCAGGCGAGGCTCCGGCCGCTGCACGGCGCGGTCGCGATGCCGACGGCCGTTCGCGACCTGCTCTCAGGGTCGATTCCCGGCTTCTCGAACGGACTCGCGGGAGCAGGCGCCGGGGCCGCCGGGGCCGGGGTCTCGGCGAAGCTTCTCACCGGGTCGGCGGCAATGAAGCTCGCAGCGTCGTACTCGCCGCGGGGGCGGGCACGGTTGCGCTGGCCCACCTCCCCACCCGCCCGGCTCCGGCTCGCCCGAAGACCCCGACCCCGACCTCGCACGTCTCAGCGCCGAAGCCGGCGAGCATCCCGGCGGCCCGAGGGCCGGGTGCCTCGCCGGGGGCGATCCACTCGAGCGCCTCGAACGCACCCGCTCCGCACCGGCATTTGGTCACTCCGGCCAAGCCGAAGCTCGCGAGCCCGCGGCCTACTCCGCTCACTGCCGCGGAGCACCCGGCGACGACGCCGACGGTCTCGTCGACGCCGCGCGCCTCTGCCCCGGTCGCCGTCATCGTCATTCCGCCCGCCGCGACCTCGGCGCCCGCGCCGGCGACGCGCGCAGCCGGAGACACGGGCGGCGCAAGCGTCAGCTCCGGCGACGACGGCAAGGGCAACCCAGCCACGAGCTCGCCGGGAGGTAACGATGCCCCGTCCGGACCGCCCGGCTCGAACGGCGACGGCTCGAGCGGCCAGGGCCCGAGCGGCAGCGGCACAGGCCAGCAAGGTTCGGGTCAACAGGGTTCAGGCCAACAGGGTTCAGGCCAACTGGGTTCAGGCCAACTGGGCTCGGGCCGGGACGGCTCGGGCGACCAGGCATCCGGAGACGGAGAAGACCGGAGCGGACACGGTTCCGGCGGCGGCCAACCGAGCGGAGCCGGGACGTCGGGCGCCTCTGGAAGCTCCGGTGGCCCGGGCCCGGACGATCAGACCGCGGTCGGCAGCCGGGTCGAGCGACGACGCGTCGACATCCGGCGGGAGCGGAGAGCCCCCGGGCTCCTCCGACGGCTCCACGGGGCAGGCGATCTCGCAGGGCGGCACCGACGGATCGAGCGGATCGGGCAACACGGGATCCGCTGACGGGTCGGGATCCTCCGACGGCTCGGGATCCTCCGACGGGTCGGGATCCTCCGACGGCTCTGGATCCTCCGACGGCTCTGGATCGAGCGGCGGCGGCACCTCGGATCACGGCGGCTGAGTGGAGAGTCAGGAACGGGGCGCCGGAAGGGGATCCGGCATGAGTGCGTCCTTCACCACGCGCAGCACGCGCTGGCCGCGCCCCTCCTCAACCGGAACGAGCCCGCCGAGCACGAGCCGCGCGAGGCCCACCCGACCTGACGTGCGGACGACACGGAAGCCGAAGTCGCCGAGGAAGTCGGCCGGGAACACGGTGCGGTGCTCGTGGAAACGCGTGTGCGGCGACTCGCCCTCGACGTAGCGATACGCGAAGGTCTCGATCGAGGCCGCCCCGCGGTCGCGCGCCTCGCCGATCGCCGCCAGGAAGAGCGACTGGAGGGCCCACGGCGCCGACTCGTCGACGAGGTAGGCGCACGTGATCAGCATCGCGTCTTCCGACGGCGGCCCGGCCGGCAGTTCCCACGCGTGCGGGAAGAGCGGCGCCGGCCCGTACTGGATCACTCCGAGCGTCCGGCCGTCGTCGCCGTAGTAGACCGTTCCGAACGCGCCGAACTCGTCCTCGACGCGCTCCATCCAGCGGTCCTTCTCGACCTCGCGTCGCGAGCCGCGCGACTGCCACCACACGCAGTCGTGGCAGACCGAGGGCGCCGTCTCGAGCGTCAGCTTCGTCAGTCCGCTGAGCCTACTGCCGCTCATCGACCTCCTCGACGACCACGTTCACGCTCGCCGGCCGGGTGTCGGTCATTCGCTCGAGGTAGTCGGCCACGTGCAGCTGAACGGCGGCGCCGACCTCCGGGATGGAGACGCCGTAGCGCAGCGAGAGATGCAGTTCGATCCCGTCACTCTCGACCCGTATTCCCTTCCGCACGCCTTCCACAACACCCGCGACCCCGTCCACCTCACGCGCCGCGTCGGCGGCATAGCGGGCGACCACGTCCGGGGAGACGCCCTCCACTAGATGACTTGTTCCACGATCTCGCGTGTCCGGATGCACGATCTGACCGGCCTGGGCCGCTCCGGCCTCATGGAAGCCGGTGAGTCTGGCTTCCGTGAGGCCTGCGCTTCACCGCGGCGGTGCCACCCCAGTACGTCCGGTATTGGAGAGGCACCGCCGCGGCGCCCCAGGCCGCCCAGCTCGCGCCCCGAAGCAGACGATCTCGTGGAACAAGCCATCTAACTCTCGAGCTTCTCCAGGACGGGACCGACCGGAACGACATGGCGCTTGAACTTGAGCGCGGACTCGCTGACCCCCGCAGCAACTCCGATCAGCTGCGAGAGGTGCAGGATCGGGATCCCGTAGTCGCGCCCCGTCATCGCGCTCAGCTTCGACTGCCACGCATCGAGCGAGAGATGGCAGAGCGGGCACGGGGTCACCATCGCGTCGGCGCCGGCCTCGATCGCCTGCTCGATCGGCTGGATCAGCTCGCCGAGCGCCGTCTCCTCGCGCGCCTGGATGATCGGGAACCCGCAGCACTTGAGCTTCGCGGGGTAGTCGACCGCCTCCCCGCCGCAGGCCTCGATGATCCGCTCGAGCGACGAGGGGCTGTCGGGATCCTCGAACCCGAGCACCCGCGAGGGCCGCAGGATCTGGCAGCCGTAGAACGGCGCGATCTTCAGCCCCTTCAGCCCCTTGTGCGCCGCCTCCTGCAGCTTCGGGAAGCCCTCCTCGCCGGCCAGCTCCCAGAGCAGGTGGCGAACATCCACATCTCGCTCGTAGGCGGGAACGCCGACCGCGAGCAGGTTCGCGTTGACCCGGTCGCGAAGCTCCGCGTCACCCATCAGCTGGAAGTTCGCCTGGCGGAGATTCAGCGTGCAGACGTTGCAGACGGTCATCAAGGTGTCCGAGCCGGTGGCCGCCGCGTAGGAGAGGATCCGCGCGTTCAGATGGAGGTAGTAGTCGGGCTCGGCCTCCTGGATGTCACCGGCGCCACAGCAGGTGACGGACTCGAGCTCGATCAGGTCGAGCCCGACCATCGGCGCCAGCGCCCGGGTCGAGGAGTCGAGCTCCTTCGCCGACAGGGAGGCGAGACAGCCTTTGTAGTAGGCGACCTGCTTCACGCGTCCGCCTTCTCGCCCTTGATGAACGGCTTCGGGAACGAACCCGGCCCGTACGGATCTCGCTCGCCGTCGTGGTGTCCGTGCGCGAGCTTCGAAAGCGCCGCCTCGCCCTGCACGATCCCCGCGTAGCCGTCGCGGTCCTGTTCGTGGAGCAGGTCGTGGAGGCGCCGCGACTCGCGCACGTCCTTCGCGACGTGCGGCGGGAACGGCGGCGGGACCTTGCCGACCTTCAGGAGCCCGAGCGCGAACTTGGCCTGCTTGATCGACTCGACGATCCCCTGAGTCTTCGGTACGAGCTCGGTCTCCCGCAGCCAGCCGGTGGTCTTCGCGGAGGTGACGAACCATTTCGCGTGCTTTGCGCCCATGTCGCGATCGATCCCCTCCTTGATCGACTCGGCACCGAGCTTCGCGATCGCGTCGCGCGGATCGACGCCCTTCGGGCAGCGCTCGTTGCAGAAATAGCAGCGCGTGCACTCCCACACCCCGTGCTGGCCGTTCACGTCCTCGAGCCTCGTGTTCTTGGCGCCGTCGCGCGGATCGCCGACGAAGCGCATCGCCTTGGCGAGCGCCTGGGGCCCGAGAAACTCCGGGCTCGACTCCATCGCGTTGCACTCCGAGACGCAGAGGCCGCAGTTGATGCAGAGAGACTCCTTGTGGACGACGTCCATGCGCTTCTGGCTGATCCGGTGCTCCCGTCCGGCCGGCGGCACGTTGTAGCCGGGCTGGAGGTACGGGTTGACCGACCGGAACTTCGCCCAGAACGGCTCCATGTCGACGACGAGATCCTTCACGAGCGGCAGGTTCCCCATCGCCGAGATCACCGGCACGTGCCCCGACTCGGCGATCTCGCTCATCCGCGTCTTGCAGGCGAGCACCGAGACACCGTCCATCCGCATCCCGCAGGAGCCGCAGATCATCATCCGGCAGCTCTTGCGGAACGCAAGAGACCCGTCGTGGCGATCCTTGACGATGTCGAGCACGTCGAGCAGCGTTGCCCATTCGGGCGCGTCGACCTCGTACTCGGCCAGCTTGCGCTCGCCGGCGGCGTTCGCACGCCAGATCTTCAAGGCCATCTTCATCAGTAGCTCCTCACGGCAGGTTGCCACTTCGTGATCGTGACGGGCTTCCATTCCAGCTCCGGGCGGCCCTTCTCCCACGTGACGACCGTGTGGCGCATGAAATTCTCGTCGTCGCGCTCGGGGAAGTCGTAGGGGCGGGCGTGGGCGCCGCGGCTCTCCTTGCGGGCGAGCCCGGCGACGACCATACAGTCGGCGAGCTCGAGCAGGAACCCGAGCTCGAGGGCCTGCGTCAGGTCGTTGTTGAAGACCTCGCCCTTGTCGTCCACGATGACCTTCTCGAAGCGCTTCCGAAGCCCGGCGACGATCTCTCCCTGCGCCTCCATCTGCTCCTCGCGGCGGAACACCCCGAAGTTCTCGTGCATCGTCTGTGCGAGCTCGTCGCGAATCGCCCACGGGCGCTCGCCCTTGCTCCGGTCGAGCAACGTCTTCAGCTCGGTCTCGGAATCGGCCAGCGCCGAGCCCGGCACCGCCGCGTCGTCGAAGCGGAACGCGCGGTCGGCAGCATCCTGGCCGGCGCGGCGGCCGAAGGTGATCGTCTCCATGAGAGCGTTGCCACCGAGGCGGTTGGCGCCGTGCACCGAGATGCAGGCGACCTCGCCCGCGGCGTACAGCCCCTCGAGCGAGGTGCGGCCCCAGACATCGGTGTCGACGCCGCCCATGTGGTAGTGGGCTCCCGGCCTGACCGGGATCGGCTCGTAGATCGGGTCGATCCCGGCGAAGACCATCGAGAGCTCGCGGGTGCCGGGCAGCCGCGAGATGATCTTCTCCGCGCCGAGATGGCGAAGGTCGAGCATCACGTTGCCGTCGATCCCGCGGCCCTCGTCGATCTCGACCTGCTCGGCCCGGGAGATCACGTCGCGCGAGGCGAGCTCCATCGCGTTCGGGGCGTAGCGCTTGAGGAACCGCTCGCCGTCCTTGTTCAGCAGGAAGGCACCCTCCCCGCGGCAGCCTTCCGTGATCAGGACGCCGGTCGGAGCGAGCGTCGTCGGGTGGAACTGCATCATCTCGATGTCCTTCAGCGCCACCCCGGCGCGCAGGGCCATCGCCATCCCGTCGCCGGTGCACGCGTAGGCGTTCGTCGTTCCAACGTACAGCCGGCCTGCCCCGCCGGTCGCGAGGATCGTCGTGCGGGCCGGGATCGCCTCGAGGCCGCCCGTGAGCAGGTTCCAGGCGATCACCCCGACGCACCGCCCGCCGTCCTCGACGAGCTTCCACGCGAAGAACTCCTCGTAGACGCGGATCCCGCGCTTGATCACCTGCTCGTACAGCACCTGGATCAGGACGTGACCGGTGATGTCGGCCGCGTAGGCGGTGCGGGGCGCGCCCGCGGCGCCGAACGGACGCTGCGCGATCCGCCCGTCGTCTGTGCGCGAGAAGACCGCGCCCCAGTTCTCGAGCTGGAAGACATCGCCCGGCGCCTCGGAGCAGAGAATCTCGACCGCGTCCTGGTCTGCGAGGTAATCGGAGCCCTTGACCGTGTCGAAGGAGTGCAGCTCGGGGTTGTCCTCGGACGCGTTCCCGAGCGCGGCGTTGATCCCGCCCTCTGCCGCGCCCGAATGGCTGCGAGTCGGATGGATCTTCGAGAGAAGCGCGACATCCGAACCGGCGTCGAACGCCTCGATCGCCGCGCGCATCCCGGCACAACCGGCGCCGATCACGAGAACGTCGTGCGCCGTTTCCACAACTCCGACGCTAGCGGATCGGCCCGGCTCCGCGAGCTAGATACCCATCTAAAGCTGCCAGTCGCCGCCGCGCATCACCGGCACCCGCTCGCCGTCCCGGGTGAGGCCCGTCACCTCGAGCTCGGGCGAGCCGATCATGAAGTCGATGTGGATCGCGCTCTGGTTCAGGCGCGCGCGGTCATCCTCGTCCTCGGCGGAGAAACGGTAGGCGCCGCCAAGTGCGATATGGCTCGCGGCGTTCTCGTCGAGGAGCGTGTCGAAGAACACCGTTTCCGACGGGCCGATCCGGCCCTGACGGTCGACCAGTGCAACCTCGCCGATCCGGGCTGCCCCCTCGTCGACCGCGACCTTCGCCCTGATCGCCTCGACGTTCTCCTCGGCATCGACCTGGACCGCCCGGCCACCCTCGAAACGCACGCGCAGACCAGTGATGATCGTGCCGTCCTTCAAGACGAGCGGCCGCGTCGAGGTCACGTGGCCGTCGACGCGGAGCGGATCGGGGGCGCTGAAGACCTCCTCCGACGGCAGGTTCGGCAGGTGCCGGATCCCGCCGGCCGTCTCGAAGACGCCGGCCTGCCAGTGCGATGACGGCAGCAGGCCGATCGTCAGCTCCGTTCCCGGCCCGCTGAACTCGAGTGCGTCGAACCGGCGGGCGTTCAGCAGCTCGGCGGACGCATTCAGCCCGAGGACACGCTCGTCCCAGGCGGCGACCGGATCGGGCTCGTCGAGCCTCAGGATGTGCCAGAGCTGGGCCCAGAGACGCTCGTAGGCCTCATCGGGGGGAAGGTCGGGAAAGACCATCTCGGCCCAGTCGGGATGCGGGCAGGGGACGATGCACCAGTTGGTGGAGCGGTCGTTGATCACTCCCATCGCCTCCTTGACCCAGGGCAGGAGGTCCCGCCCGAGACGGGCGCCGTCGAGGCCGTCGAGGGCGTCGGGAGCAACGACCCCGGCGAAGCTCATCCGGGCGCTGCGGCGCTCGGCCGCGTCGAGCAGTCGCTGCCGGAACCACGGCGGGACGTACTCGAGCGTGTCGTCGGCCGCGCCCTCGATCCGGGCGCGCTTCACCCATGGGTCGTAGTAGTAGACGTCGACGAACTCCGCGCCCCGCCGGTAGGCGGCTGCCGTCACCGCCCTCGCGATCTCTTCCTGCCCGACGGTTGCGGTCACGAGCAGGATCTGACCGGGCTGGACGTTCGCGCCATGCACCCCCAGCTCTGCAACTGCCTCGAAACGTTCGTCCACGGCAGGCGATCGTACAGCCAGCGAGAAACCTGCACGATGGATCTCGAACCGGCGGTCGAGCGATTCCTGGCGTCGGCCGGCCTGGCCGACTCGACGCGGCGCGCCTATGCGAGCGATCTCCGCGACTTCGCGGAGTGGTACGGGAACGGCGCGCTGGAGAAGATCGACACGCGCCTCCTCGCCGAGTACACCGCCGACCTCGGCCGCGCCCGACCCGGCGGAAAGCTCTCGGGGGCGACGATCTCGCGGCGCCTCGCCTCGGTGCGGGCGCTGATCCGGTTCTCACTCGGCGCCGGCCACGTTCCCGAGACGGTGCTCGCACCCCGGCGGGGGCAGCGGCTGCCCGAAACGCCGAAGACCGGAGAGATCGAGGCGCTGATCGACGGCTTCGAAGGCGACGGCCCGCTCGCCGTACGTAATCGCGCCCTCTTCGAGCTGATCTACTCGGCCGGCTTGCGAACCAGCGAGGCGGTCGGGCTCGATCTCGGCGATGTGGACTACGAGCAGGAGCACGTGGTGATCCGGCAGGGCAAGGGCGCCAAGCAGCGCATCGTCCCGCTCGGCGAGGAGGCAGGCTCGCTGGTTTCGCGGTACCTCCGCCTCGCGCGGCCGCAACTTGCCCGCGGCGCCGAGAATGCCCTCTTCCTGTCGGCCCGCGGCCGCCGGCTCGACACCTCGACCCTGCGGCGCCTGCTGACCCACCCCCACCGGCTCCGGCACTCGTTCGCGACCCACCTGCTCGAAGGCGGAGCCGACCTGCGGACGATTCAGGAGCTACTCGGCCACGCCTCGCTCTCGACGACACAGATCTACAGCCACGTAAGCGTCGAGCGGCTGAAGCATGTCCACGATCGAGCCCACCCGCGCGAGCAGAAGGACTCACGGTGAGCCCCGAGCGCGGACCTCGTACCCCGCGAGATCCAGAGCTCGAGGCATTTCTCGCCGTCCTCTCCGCGCGGCGGGCCGCCCGCACGGTCGATGCCTACCGTCGCGATCTCGAGCGACTGCGCGCATTCCTCGGCCGGCCGATCTCCCGCGCGACCGTGGCCGACCTCGAGCGATACACGGCAGAGCTTCGCGCGGAGGGCCTCTCCTCGGCAACGCTCGCGAGGAAGACCGCCGCGGCGCGAACGTTCTTCCGCCACCTCCAGCTGATCGGGGTCCGCGGCGACAACCCGGCTGCCGAGATCGCGCTTCCCCGCCGAACTCGACGGCTCCCGCAGACCCTGTCCCCGAAAGAAGCCGAGATGCTGATCGAGGCAGCCAACGGCGCCTCGCCGCGTGGGCTTCGAGACCGCGCTCTCGTCGAGCTGCTCTACGGCTCCGGCCTGCGCATCTCGGAGACAGTCGGTCTGGAGAAAAACGGGGTCGATCTCGACGAGCGCACGCGTGCGTGTCCTCGGCAAGGGGAACAAGGAGCGGGTCGTCCCGGTCGGGCGGCAGGCGGCAGAAGGCGATCCGGCGCTATCTCGCGCGCGGCCGCCAGCACCTCGACCGCCGCCACCGGCCCGAGCTCTTCCTGAACGCGAAGGGCGGCGGGCTCACGCGCTCCGGGGCGTTTCTCATCCTCCGAGGGCTCGCCGAGAAGGCAGGGCTCGAGCCGGGCCGCGTTCATCCCCATCTGCTCCGCCACTCCTTCGCCACGCACCTGCTCGAGGGCGGCGCCGACCTCCGCAGCGTGCAGGAGATGCTCGGCCACGCCGACCTCAGCACCACCGAGCTCTACACGCACGTCACCGACAAGCGCCGTCGCGAGGCCTACTTCGCCGCGCACCCGCACGCCCGCCGCGGCACCTGACGGGTCGAGCCGCGGCCGTGCCCGGCCGCGAACACCCGGTGCCTGGCACCGAAGCTTGGCCCGGAAAAGGCTGGGAGCAGGAGTTCTGCGAGCGGAGGGCGGTTCGGCGTGCAGATTCGTTACCGCTTTTCCACAGCCCGCTCGGCCCTGCGGGCTCGCGGGCTACTTCGCCGGGCCGGCCTTGCGGCGGAGTAGCTGGGCGATCTTCGCTGCGGCGTCGCGCAACTCGCGCCCCGCCTCGTCGTCGTCCGCGAGCGCCGAGAGGATGGCGATCGTGTCGCGCTGCGGCGATCCGTTGCGGAGAGAGATCACGGCGAGCCGGCGGACGGCGTCGTTGCCGTCGTTCGAGACGAGCTCGTGCAGCAGGGGGCGAACGCCGTTGATCACGCTCGGGTGATCGCGCGAGAGGAGCTCGAGCGAGATCAGCGCCGAGCCGCGGCAGGCGGGGCTCTCGTCCTCGAGCCCGCGCCGAAGCAGCTCGATCTTCTGGCGGAAGCGGAACTGCGAGATCGCCCGGTAGGCAACTGCCCGCTCGCGGTAGTCACGCGAACGCGCCGCCGCCTCGAGCTCTTCGTCCCACTGCGAGCGCAGCGCGGCGAGCTCCTGCTCCTCGCCCCGGTCGGCCAGCTCGGCGGCCTGCGCCGCTGCCTCCGCGAGGGTCAAGCCTCGGCCGCCGAGTGCGCCGGCTCGCCGACGTAACGCGCCGAGGGACGGATCAGCCGGCCCGTCCGCCGCTGCTCGACGATGTGCGCCGACCACCCGGCGACGCGCGCGCAGCCGAACATCGCCGGGTACATGTCGGGGGGGATCTCGGCCACGTCGAGGACGACCGCGGCCCAGAACTCGACGTTCGTCTCGAGCACACGATCGGGCGACTTCTCCCGCAACGCCGCGAGGGCCGCCTGCTCGAGCGCGTCCGCGACCTCGACCCGCGGGGACCCGAGGTCTCGCGCCGCACGCCGAAGGACGCGCGCGCGCGGATCCTCGGCCCGGTACACCCGGTGCCCGAAGCCCATGATCCGCTCGCCGCGACCGAGGATCGCGCTGACATACGCCTCGGGATCACCGCTCGCCTCGACCTCGTCGAGCATCCGCAGCACCCGCGTGGGCGCGCCGCCGTGCAGCGGGCCCGAGAGCGCCCCGACCGCGGAGGACAGCGAGGCGGCGCAGTCGGCGCCCGTCGAGGCGGTGACCCGGGCGACGAAGGTCGATGGGTTCACGCCGTGCTCGGCGGCGGAGACCCAGTAGGTGTCGAGCGCTTTCACATGCCGCGGGTCGGCCTCGCCGCGCCAGCGGATCAGGAACTGCGCGGCGGCGTTCTCGCCGTGGGCAACCTCGGCCTCGGGAACGACGGCGCCGTCGCCGCGCGCCGCCTGCGCCACGATCGAGAGGGCCGCCGCCGAGAGTCGCGCCAGATCGTCGCGCGCCTCCTCCGGCGTGATGTCCACGAGCTGACGCAGCCCCCACTTCGGCCCGAGCGTCGCGAGCCCCGCCTGGAGGTCCGCCATCACCGAGCCGCTCGCGTCCTGGAGCTCGATCGGCTCCGCCTGCGGCATGCCCGGCTCGAACGTTCCGTCGACGAGCAGCCCCCAGACCTGCTCGAACGGATAGCGCTCGACGAGCTCCTCGATATCGATCCCGCGGTAGCGAAGCGATGACCCTTCCCGGTCGGGCTCGGCGATCTCCGTCTCGAACGCGATCACGCCCTCGAGCCCCGGCCTGAAGTCGTCCATCGGCAAGACGCTAGCGGAGAAACTCCGCTGAGCAGCCGGTTTCGACCGTTCCTCGGGACAGATGCTCGCGCCTACGTAGAATCCACGGCCCATGGCTCATCGCGTGACTCTCATCCCCGGCGACGGGATCGGCCCGGAACTGACCGAGGCGACCCGCCGCGTGCTCGACGCGACCGGCGTCGAGTTCGAGTGGGACGTCCAGCCGGCGGGTGCCGACACGATGGCCGCCCACGGCGGCAACCCGCTTCCCGAGGAGACCCTCGAATCCGTCCGCAAGAACGGTGTCGCGCTGAAAGGGCCGATCACGACGCCGGTCGGTGTGGGCTTCCGCTCGGTGAACGTCGGTCTCCGGGTCGCGCTCGACCTCTACGCGCAGGTGCGCCCATGCAAGACCTACCCGGGAGTGCGCACGCGCTACGAGGACGTGGATCTCGTCGTCATTCGCGAGACCACCGAGGACATCTACGCCGGGATCGAGTTCGAACAGGGCACCCCGGAGGCCGAGGAGCTGATCGCCTGGTTCGCGGCCCACGGGCGGAAGATGCCGCAGCCGGACACCGGGATCTCGATCAAGCCGACCTCGATCACGGGCACCCGCCGGGTGTTCGAGTTCGCGTTCGACTACGCGCGAAGGATGGGCCGCCAAAAGATCACGGCCGTCCACAAGGCGAACATCATGAAGTTCACCGACGGGCTCTGGCTGCGCGTCGCGCGCGAGGTCGCCGCCGAGAACACGGACATCGAGTTCGAGGACCGGATCGCGGACAACATGTGCATGCAGCTCGTCCAGCGGCCCGAGGAGTACGACGTGATGGTGCTGCCGAATCTCTACGGCGACATCATCTCCGACCTCGCCGCCGGCCTGATCGGCGGGCTCGGCGTCGCCCCGGGCGCGAACTTCGGCCGCGGCGTCGCGGTGTTCGAGCCGACTCACGGCTCGGCGCCCAAGTACGCCGGACAGAACAAGGTCAACCCGCTCGCGCAGCTTCTCTCCGGCGTGCTGATGCTGCGCCACCTCGACGAGAGAGAGGCGGCCGACCGGCTGGAGGCCGCGATCGCGCAGCTGATCGAGGAGGGCAAGTACGTCACCTACGACATGAAGCCCTCACGCGACGACCCCACCGCCGTCGGGACGAGCGAGGTCGCGGACGCGTTGATCGACAAGCTCGGTACCGGCGTAACCGCGTGAGCTCTCGCCGCAAGGTCACGGTCGTCGGCGCAGGGAACGTCGGCGCGACCTGCGCCCAGGTGCTCGCGACCCGCGACTACGCAGACGTCGTCCTCGTCGACATCAAGGAGGGCCTGCCGCAGGGCAAGGCGCTCGACATCGCCCAGATGGGCGCCGTTCTCGGCTACGAGCCGAACCTGACCGGCTCAAACGACTACGCGGCCTCGGCCGGCTCGTCGGTGGTCGTGATCACCGCGGGGGTTCCGCGGGGGCCCGGGATGAGCCGCGACGACCTCGTGACGACGAACGAGAAGATCGTCTCGGACGTCACCGCCAAGGTCGTGGCGGAGTCGCCGGACGCCGTCCTCGTCGTCGTCTCGAACCCGCTCGATGCGATGTGCCACGTCGCGAAGAAGGTCTCCGGGCTGCCCAGGGAGCGGGTGCTCGGCATGGCCGGCATCCTCGACACCGCCCGCTTCTCGACCTTCATCGCCTGGGAGACCGGCGCCTCGGTGAAGGACGTCCAGACGCTCGTGCTCGGCGGCCACGGCGACCAGATGGTGCCGCTCGTGAGCGCCACGCGCGTCGGCGGCGTGCCGTTGCGCAAGCTCGTCGTTCCCGACCGGATCCAGGCGATGATCGAGCGCACCGCGAAGGGCGGCGGCGAGCTGGTGAACCTCCTCGGCACCTCGGCCTGGTACGCCCCCGGCGCAGCCGTGGCGCAGATCGTCGATGCGATCATGCTGGACGAGAAGCGGATCCTGCCGTGCGCCGCCTATCTCCAGGGCGAATACGGGATCGACGGCCTCTATGTCGGGGTGCCGGTGAAGCTCGGCGCCGGCGGGATCGAGGCGGATCGTCGAGCTCGACCTCGACGACGACGAGTACAGCGCCCTGCAGGCCTCCGCGGCCGCCGTGCGCGAGGTCGTCGGCGTGCTCTCCGAGCGGCGGTTAAGACCTTCCTAAGCGGGTCCGAGACGGCGGACACAGGTGGGCCCCAGCCGTCTACAGTGATTCTGTGGAAGCGGCCGTGCAGCCCCAGCCGAGCTCGCGTCGCCGCTGGGCACTTCGTGTGCTCACGCCGACTGCCGCCCTGACCGTCGGGGCCATCCTCCTGATCTGCGTGATCGGGCTCGAGCTGACCGACTCGAACGACTACATCTTCCTGCCCGACAAGCGCGCACGCGGTCGCGCCGCTCGTCCACGTCGCCGGCGCTCATCCGCAGGCCGGGTCCGGCGGCATCTACTTCGTCGACGTGATCGTCCGCAAGGCCACGATGCTGGAGAAGCTCTTCGGCGGGCTCCATTCGGGCTCCACCCTCGTCCCGGCAGACGAAGTCGTCCCGACGGGGATCCCGACCTCCGAGGAGAACCAGGTCGACGTCTCCGAGATGCAGACCTCTCAACAGGTCGCGGCGGCCGTCGCCCTCCGCGCGATGGGGAAGAAGGTCACGACCACCGCCAGCGGCGCGTTCGTGGCCGAGCTCGAACCGGGCTTCCCCGCCGCCGCCAAGCTCCGGCTCACCGACCTGATCGTCGCGGTCAACGGGACCCCCGTGCGCGGCCCGCTCGACGTGACCGGAGTCATGGGCGGCCGGCCGATCGGGACGACGTTCCGCTTCACCGTCAACCGAGCCGGCAAGCGCCTCGTCCTGCCGCTCACAACCGTCGCCGCCGGGAAGGACTCGAAGCGTGGAGTCGTCGGAGTGATCCTCGAACCGGACGAGCAGATCCACCTTCCGATCAAGGTGTCGATCCATGCGGGCGGTGTGAGCGGACCTTCGGCGGGGCTCGCCTTCGCCCTCGATGTGCTCCAGGCACTCGGGCGGAACGTCGATCGCGGGCACAAGATCGCGGCCACCGGTGAGATCGCTCTCGACGGCACGGTCGGCCCGATCGGCGGAATCAAGCAAAAGACGATTGGCGCACGTGAGGCGGGTGTGGATGTCTTCCTCGTCCCGAAGGCAAATGCGGCCACTGCCAGGAAGTACGCGCATGGTCTGCGCATCATCCCTGTGAAGAACTTTCAACAGGCGTTGCACGCGCTGGCAACATTGCCGCTAGAGCGCTAGAAACCTGGGAATTTCGCCTCTTGCTAAAGGGGCGGAAACTGCGCGTTTTCTCTCCTGGCAAGCCCTTGATCACGACGCGCTCATGCGTAGGATCGCTTCTTCTTCGGCTCCCGCCAAAACTCCAACCAAGAAGGATTCCCGAGCTGCGACATGACGAAACATCAACTGACCTGCCAGGACTGCTATTTCCGCCGCCACGGCCTCTGCGCCCTCGTCGTGGACCGACCTTGCCCGACGTTCCGGGCCGCCGAGCGCATCCTCTCGCCCCCACCCCAGCCGCGACTCGTTCCGCGGCCTCTCGCGCCGGTCGCCGCCGCAACCGCCTAGCCCGCGAGCATGCGCCCGAGGGCGCGAAGCTAGAGGGCGGCCGCGAGTCGCTCGACGCCCGTCTCGATCTCCTCGGGCGTGACGTAGCTGTAGGCAAGCCGGATCGTGTTCTCGCCGCCGCCGAAGTCGGTGCCGAGCACGGCCGTGACGCCTTCGGCGCGGTCGAGCAGCTCTTTGGCGTTCGTTCCCTCGGGTAGCTCGAGCCAGACGAAGTAGCCGCCCTCGGGGTGCGACCAGCGCGCGCCGGCCAGGTGCTTGTCGAGCGCGGCGAGCATCGCGTCGCGCCGGGCCTTGAGGAGCTCGTTGACGCGCTTCAGGTTCGGCTCGAAGTTCCCGCGGTCGATGAACTCGAAGATCACCGCCTCGCTGAGCAGGACCGGCGTGATGTAGGTCGCGTTCGCGCGATCGATGAGGGGCGCTGCGAGCGGCTCCGGGACGATGTACCAGCCGACGCGCAGGCCCGGCGAGATCGTCTTCGAGAACGAGGAGGTATAGATCGTCGACTCGCGTGCGAGCTCGTACATCGACGGCGGGGCGGTTCCCTCGAAACGAATCAGCCCGTAGGGATCGTCCTCCAGGATCAGCGCCCCTGCGTCTTTCGCGTAGCCGACGATCTCGCGGCGGCGATCCTCCGGCAGCGTACGGCCGCTCGGGTTCTGGAAGGTCGGAATCGAGTAGATGAAGGCCGGTTTGCCGTGGGTGTCGAGCGCCGCTTTGACGGCGCTCGGGACGAGGCCGTCGTCGTCCATCGCCATCGGCACGGCGGTCATCGCGTTCTCCCGCAGGATCTTCAGCGGCCGGTCGTAGGTCGGGTCTTCGACGAAGACCGTCTGGCCGCGGCCGAAGTGCTGGGCGAGGAGCACGAAGCCCTGGAGCGCGCCGTTCGTGAGGATGATCTGGCCCGGCGGCACCTTGAACCACTCGCCGAGCAGTTCGCGGAGCGGCGCGTATCCGGCACCCGATCCGTACGAGAGAATCGTCTTGCCGTCGCGTTCGAGCACCTTGCGCGCGCAGTCGGCGAGCTCTTCCTCGGGAAGGCATTCGGGTGCGGGCACCCCGCGGGCGAACGAGATCGATTCCATCGCACGAATCTAGCCGCTCGGCGCTCGGAGCCGCGCGGCCACGAGCTCGGCCACTTCGGTCGGCGTCGTGCCGACGTGGATCCCCGCGGCCTCCAGCGCTTCCTTCTTTGCCTGCGCGGTGCCGGACGAGCCCGAGACGATCGCGCCGGCGTGCCCCATCGTCTTGCCCGGCGGTGCAGAGAAGCCCGCGATGTAGGCGACGACGGGCGTGGTCAGGTTCTCCGCGACGTGGCGTGCGGCCTTCTCCTCCTCGTCACCGCCGATCTCGCCGACGAGCACCACGAGCTCGGTTTCCGGATCCTGCTCGAACCGGTCGAGCAGGTCGATGAACGTCGAGCCGATCACGGGATCCCCGCCGATGCCGACGATCGTCGAGTTGCCGATCCCGAGCTGGGCCAGCTCGTTTCCGATCTGGTAGGTCAGGGTGCCCGAGCGAGAGACGAGCCCGACCTTGCCCGGGGCGAAGACCTCCGCCGGGATGATCCCGACATTCGCCTTCCCCGGGGACAGGACGCCCGGGCAGTTCGGCCCGATCAGCGTCGGCTCCGCGGGCCGAACATAGGCGCGGAGCCGGAGGGTGTCATGCACCGGGAATGTGCTCGGTGATGCAGACGACGGTTTCGATCCCGGCGTCGACCGCCTCGTAGACGGCGTCGGGGGCGAAGCGCGCGGGCACGAAGACGAGCGAGGTGTTCGCCCCGGTCGCGGCGACGGCGTCTGCGACGCTGCCGAAGACCGGAATCCCCTCGACGTCCTCGCCGGCCTTGCCGGGCGTGACGCCGGCGACGACCTGGGTGCCGTGCGAGCGGTTGCGGAGGCCGTGGAACCGGCCCTCGCTGCCGGTGAGCCCCTGGACGACGAGACGGGTTTCGGGCCCGACGAGGATCGCCATCAGGCGGGCTCGGGCCTGCCGCGGAGGGCGATGCGCTCGAAGGTGACGTGCTCCCCTCGATGCGGTCGGCGAGGAGGCGTCTGACCTCGGCGGCCTCGTCGCCCACGCAGGCAGTGCGCTCGAGCCAGGGCTCGAGCTCGATCGGGTAGGAGAAGACGCGAACCTCTTCGAGCTCGATCGCGGCGGCGGCGAAGAAGTCGCGCCACTCCTGCTCGGTGTAGTTGCGCACGTGCGAGGGATCGCGCAGCTTCTCGGCACGCTCGGCATCGTCGCCGCCGTGGAGGTTGTCGACCACGACGACGTGTCTTCGAGGCGACGCGCGCGAGCTCCCGCGTTGCGGCGGCGACATCGGCGAAATGGTGCGCGGCGACTCGCGTGACGGCGAGCTCGAAGCTCGAGTCGGCGAACGGCAGCTCCTCGGCGAAGCAGATCACGTCCGGCGCCATCCCCGGCGCCGGATCGCAGCTCACGACCTCGAGCCCGGCCTCGCGTAACCGCCGTGCGACATGGCCTCCGCCGGTCGCCACGTCGATCGCCGTCCTGCAGCCCTCGGCCCACTCGACGATCAGGTCGAGATCGGGACCGGAGCTGTGCGCGGAGCTCGTCCGGTAAAGCTCGGCACGGTCACTCCACGGATCGCTCATGAGCGATGCCTCCATTTCGTCGGCCCTCGTCCCAGGCCCTGTGGGCAACCACCTGTGGACAACGCCCCGCGGGCGTTTTCAGCCATGCCCAGACAGGGATAGCGAAACCTGCAACGACCGTGCAACAGACAACACCGAACCGCCGCCGCCCAGCCGCGCCCGAGGAACGAAAGGCGGGGTCAGGTACTGCCTCGAAACGGTGACAGCTAGTCCACAGGCCGGGCTCACGCGGCCAGCTCCACGGCGCGGTGGGCGGCGGCGAGCATCGTCGGTTCGACATGGAGATCCGGCCTCGCTGCCTCGGCGAGAATGCGGCGGCCCTCCTCTGCGTTCGTGCCGTCGAGGCGGACGACGATGGGAACCGCCAGGCCCGTCTCGTCGAGCGCGGTGAGGATGCCGCGGGCCACCTCGTCGCAGCGGGTGATGCCGCCGAAGATGTTGAAGAGGATCGAGCGCACCTGCGGGTCTCGCGCGATCACCTCGAGCGCCGAGACGACGCCCGCCGCCGAGCCGCCGCCGCCGAGATCGCAGAAGTTCGCCGGCCGCCCGCCTGCGACGACCACCACGTCGACCGTCGCCATCGAAAGGCCCGCCCCGTTCCCGAGGATCCCGACCGAGCCGTCGAGCTTCACGTAGATCACGCCCCGCTCGCGTGCGTAGGCCTCGAACGGGTCGGCCGCCGACAGATCACGAAACTCGGCCAGATCCGGATGGCGGTAGAGAGCAGAGTCGTCGATCGTCACCTTCGCATCGAGAGCACGGACGACGCCCTCCGGAGTCACGACGAGCGGGTTGATCTCGCAGAGCGTCGCATCGCACTCGACGAAGCACCGGTAGAGCGCCTCGGCGATCCGCTCGATCTGGTCGCGCTCAGCGTCGTCGGCGACCCCCGCGAGCAGCTCGCGCGCATGATGAGGCTCATACCCCTCGAGCGGATCGACGTGCACGCGTGCGAGCGCCGCCGGATTCTCCGCCGCGACCTGCTCGATCTCGACCCCGCCGTCGGTCGTGAACATGAGGAGCGCCTGTCCGACCCCGCGGTCGAGCACCACCGAGAGGTAGTACTCACGCACGATCTCGGACGCCGACTCGATCCACAACCGCTCGACCCTGTGCCCGCGAATATCGAGACCGAGGATCTCGCTCGCTCGCGCCTGAGCCTCATCCGGATCGGTGGCGAGCTTCACGCCGCCTGCCTTCCCGCGGCCCCCGGTGAGCACCTGGGCCTTCACGACGACGGGGCCGCCCAGCTCGGCGGCTGCGTCCCGAGCCTCGACCGGGCTGAACGCGACACGCCCCGGCGAGACGGGGATGCCGTACCTCGCGAGGAGCTCCTTCCCCTGGTGCTCGTACAGGTCCACGGAACGCCCAATCTATCCAGGCTCGCGATCGGGCGTATTCTGCGGCTGTGCCGATCGCCGACCAGCTCACCCTCGCGCGGATCGCCTGCGCCCCACTCGTCGTCGTCCTCTTCTCCGTGAACTTCGGCCGGCACGACTACTGGGGCACCGCGGTGTTCTGCGTCGCGATGTCGACCGACTGGTTCGACGGCCGGATCGCCCGCCGCTCGGGACGCACCACCTCGTTCGGATCGCTCCTCGATCCCGTCGCCGACAAGGTGCTCGTGCTGGCCACGCTCGTCGTCCTGCTCGACCAGGGCGTCTTCCCTGCCTGGATGGTCGCCGCGATCGTCGCACGGGAGCTCCTCGTCAGCGGTCTTCGGCTCGCCGCCCTCGAGCGCGGAGTCGTGATCGCCGCCCGCGACCTCGGCAAGCTGAAGACGTGGTCGCAGGCGATCGCCGCAGCAGCCGGCGGCCTCGCAGCCGCCGGCGTCTGGAGCACGAGCGTCTCGTGGTGGCTGCTGCTCGTGGCCGTCGCGCTGACGTGGGTGTCCGGCCTGGACTACGCCCGCTCGGCACCGAGCGTCCTGCGCGGGCGCGCGATTGCACCCTCGTAGTGGACTGACGGGCAACGTTTGACGGTTAGTGGGGCACAGACGGCCCGAGCTCGCTGACGTGCACCCTCGGCGCCGGCACGCCGAGCACGGCCGGCTTCGGGGTCGGAAGCGCGGTTCGCATGTACTGCCTGAACGGGGCGCTCTACCAACTGAGGCACAACGACACCCCGCCCCCGACGACCACCACGACTACGACCACCACGACGACCACCCGTCCCGGTACCTACACCTCCAGGAACGGGACCCTCAGCGCGCTGAACTCGATCACGGTCTCGAGCGGCGACGGTTCGCTCACCTGCTCACTCACAGAGAGCTCTCCGAGCCTCACCGGCTTCGCGGTCGGCAGCTCGGTGCGAATGTACTGCCTGAACGGCGCGCTGTACTCGCTGGCGCACCAGTAGCCACGCAGATCCGTAGCCGCCGGCGAGCCTCCGGCGGCTACGGATACCCTCGCGGGATGGAGCTGAACGATCGGTCGACGATCTGGCCCTACGACGAGCGGGGCGAGCCGCAGGAGTTCTTCTACACGCGCTACGCGCACCCGGCAGGCGCCGCCGCCGAAGCGAAGCTCGGCGAGCTCGAGGGCGGCGAGGCTCTCCTGTTTGCCTCCGGAATGGCCGCCGAGACGGCTGTGGTGCTCGCCTTCGCCCGGCCGGGGATGACGATCGCGCTGGCGGAAGGGCGCCTACTTCGGGACGTCGGTTCTCTTTCGTACGCTCGAGCCGTGGGGCCTCCGGTTCGTCGAGTTCGACCAGACCGGACCGCCGCCCGAGAACGCCGAGATCGTCTGGGTCGAGTCCCCGGCGAACCCCACGCTCACCACCCCCGACTGGGAGGCGCTGCGAGCAGCATCCGGGCCTCGTCGTCTGCGACGCGACCGTGGCGACGCCGATCTACCTGCGCGCGCTCGACGAGGGCGCCGACGTCGCGATCCACTCGGGCACGAAGTTCCTCACGGGGAATCACGGAGCTCTGCTCGGCGCCGCAGTGACCCGCGATCCGGAACGCCGCAACGCGCTGCACCACATCCGGACGCAGACCGGCGGCGTCGCCTCACCTCACTCGGCGGCGGCGCTGCTCGCCGGGCTCGAATCGCTCCCGGTCCGCATGCGCCACATCACCGAGACCTCGACCGAGCTCGCGCGGCGGCTCGACGAGCATCCGGCCGTCACGCTCGTCCGCTACCCGGGGTACTCGGGTGTGATCTCGTTCGACGTTGCCGATCCGCGGCGGGTCGAGACGAGTACTCGCGTGATCGTCAACGCGACGAGCCTCGGGGGAGTCACCTCGACGATGGAGAGCCGCTACCGCTGGGAAGGCGACCGTATCCCCGAGGGACTCCTGCGGCTCTCGGTCGGGCTCGAGGACGTCGACGAGCTCTGGGCCGATCTCGAGGGCGCTCTTTCGTGAAGCACGCCACGGAGTACCTCGTCTTCGAGACCCCGAACCGTCGCGACTACCTGAACATCACGGACCGCGTCGAGGACGTCGTCCGCAAGTCGGGGATCCAGCACGGGCTCGTGCTCGTGAACCCGATGCACATCACGGCAGCGGTGTTCGTGAACGACGACGAGGGCGGCCTGATCGCCGACATCGACGACTGGCTGGAGCGCCTCGCGCCGCACGAGCCCGTCTCGGGCTACCGCCACAACCGCGGCGAGGACAACGCCGACGCTCACCTGAAGCGCCAGTTGATGGCCCACCAGGTGGTGCTCCCGATCACCGACGGGACGCTCGACCTGGGGCGGTGGGAGCAGGTGTTCTACGCCGAGTTCGACGGGCGCCGGCCGAAGCGCGTCGTGGTGAAGGCGATCGGGGAATGAGCAGCGAAGCGGCCGCGATGCCGGCCGCCGAGGCGATGGAGCTGCTCGACTGGAAGCGGCGCGTGTTCGCGCTGTACGCTGAGGCGCGGGCGGCCGCGGAGCCATCAGCCTCACGTGCAGACTGGCGCGCGGGGCGCGACGAGCTCTTCCGCTCCCATCCTCAGTCGCCGGTTCCTGCCGAGTCGCGTCCTTCCTACCCGGGCGTCCCGTACTACGACTTCGACCCGGAGCTGCGCGTGCTCGCGACAGTCGAGCCGGCGCCCGCCGTTCACACCCAGATCGGTTCGAGCGGCACCGAGCCGATCGCCTTCCAGCGGATCGCTCGAGCAGCGTTCGAGCTGGACGGCGTCGAGCATGCACTCGAGCTCTACTGGCTCGTCGGCTACGGCGGCGGGCTCTTCGTTCCATTCCGAGATGAAACCTCGGGCATTGAGACCTACGGGGGAGGCCGCTACCTGCTCGACACGGTGAAGGGCTCGGACCTCGGCACCGAGAACGGCCGGCTCGTGCTGGATTTCAACTTCGCCTACAACCCGTCGTGCAGCTACGACCCGCGGTGGGTGTGCCCCCTGTCACCGCCGGCCAACCGGCTGCCCGTCCCGATTCGTGCCGGCGAGAGGATGCCTTCGCAGTAGAGCCGGAGATGGGATTCGAACCCACGACATCTTGATTACAAATCAAGCGCTCTGCCAGCTGAGCTACTCCGGCGTCGGCCCATCCTAGCCGCGGCTAGGAGAGAACCTGGCGCTCGCGCTGGTGGTTCAGGATCTTCCGCTTGACCCGCTGCAGCGCGTTGTCGATCGTCTTCGTGTCGCAGCCGAGCTCCTCCGCCATCGCCTCGTAGGAAAAGCCTTCGAGGTAGAGCCGCAGCGCATCCGACTCGAGCGGGGAGAGCGTGGTGCCGAGGCAGCCGACGAGGCTCTGGAGCTCCTCGGTCGAGATCACGCAGATCGCGGGGTCGTTGACGGCCGAACCGGGAAGGGCATCGCCGAGCGTGCAGTCACCGTCGGGATCCTGGCCGGCGGGGGTGTGGCTGAAGGAGACATAGGTGTTCAGCGGCGAGTGCTTGAACCGGGTCGCAGTCTTGATCGCAGTGATGATCTGCCGCGTCACGCAGAGCTCGGCGAACGAGCGGAACGAGGTCTCCTTGTCGGGCCGGAAATCCCGCACGGCCTTGTAGAGCCCGATCAGTCCCTCCTGGATCAGGTCGTCGTTGCCGCCGCCGACGAGGAAATACGCACTCGCCTTCAGCCGGACGAACGGCGTGTAGCGACGGATCAGCCCGTCGAGCGCGACCGTGCTGCCGTTGCGCGCCTTGAGCACCATCTGAAGATCCTCAAGCTCGCGTTGAGCTTTCGCCGCCGTCTTCGGTGCCGATGCAGTTCTCATGTTCACTCCTGAAAACGCCATTTTGCGCCCTTTGTCCCGGTGGTTGACATGGCCATCGACAACAAACCCTCACCCTTAAGTCGAGGTGAATCTAGCAGGGACCGTCCGAAAAGACAAGCCCTACTTGCAATGGACCCGCTTGCAATGCTCCGGAGTCTACGCGGGCTCGCCGCGGCGGAGCCGCTCGAGCTTCGACCGGGTGTCGTCGTCGAGCTTGTCGCCGAGTCCGCCCGGCGGCTGCGGTCGTGTCTCCGCGGGACGCAGGTCCCGAAAGAACGTCTGCGACGAGAGGTTCGCGGTCTCGCGCCCGGCTGTGCCGAGGACGGTCGCATCGGAGGAGACGAGCAGGACCTGCTCACGCGAGCGGTGCTCGGCGGCGAGTCGTTCGAGCATCGTGTCGGCGTCGGGCACGAACCGCACCTCGAGCGGGCCGAGCTTCGTGTCCTCGCCGGCTCCGTCGAACACGACCACACCGCGGGCGCCCTTCGTCGCGACGAAGCTCGAGAGCGTGTCGACGAGCTCGCGCCGCTCGGTGAACGGCCCGGCGTGGAGGAGGTTGTAGCCGTCGAAGAGATAGAGCGTCGGCTCGGCCATCAGCCGCCTGCGCCTCGCTGCCGCCGCGCCTCGTACAGAAGGACAGCCGCCGCGACGCTGACGTTGAGCGACTCGACCACGCCTGCGGACGGGATCGAGACGAGCGCGTCGCAGCTACGGCGAACGAGGGGACGGAGCCCTTTCCCCTCGGCCCCGAAGACGAGCGCGACCCCTCCCGTGAGATCGGTCTGCCACATCGAGGCCTGGGCCTCGCCCGCGGCGCCGTAGACCCATAGCGCGGGGCCCTTCACCTCCTCGAGGTAGCGCGCGAGGTTCGTCACGACCGCGATCGGGAGGTGCTCGATCGCCCCGGCCGAGGAACGGGCGACTGCAGGGGTGACGACGGCCGAGCCGTGCGCCGGGACGACGACGCCGGTCGCCCCCGCTCCCTCCGCACTGCGGCAGACAGCGCCGAGGTTCCGGGGGTCCGTGATCCGGTCGAGCACGACGAGCAGCGGCCGGTCGTGGGCTGCGAGCTCCCAGGCATCCGCATAGCGGAACGTCTCCACCCGAGCGACGACGCCCTGGTGGTCGCGCGTATCCGCGAGCTCGCTCAACTCGCGGTCGGGCCTGAGCCTCGGTCGCGCCACGGCAAGCCACGGCTCTGCCGCGACTGCCCGCTCGGTCGCGAACACCTCGAGCACCTCTCGCCGCCCGCGCAGAGCCTCGCGAACGGCGCGGCGCCCGTAGACGAGGTCGTTGCTCATCCGCCACCCTCCAGTTGGACGCTCACGGGCGCGGAACGAGCGTGTACCCGCCGGGCTGGTCGCGCATCTCCCAACCCGCTTTCTCGATCTCGGCCCGAAGCTCGTCCGCAGCCGCGAAGTCGCGCTCGGCCCGCGCGGCAACACGGCGTTCGGCCAGCTCGACGACCTCCGGCGGGGCGATCTCGAACTCAGCGAGAGACCCGAGACCGAACACCCCGAGCGCCCGGCGAAGCAGATCGTGGTCACGCCACTCGTGCATGATCGCGAGCGCGGCAGGAGTGTTGAAGTCGTCCTCGAGCGCGGCCGCGAGGCGCTCCCAGGCATCGGGAGCCGCAGGCGCCGATGCGCCACGAAAGACCTCTCGAAGCCCCTCCGCCTGCGCGGCCGCCTGCGTCATCGTCTCGTCGGAGAAGTCGATCGGCTTGCGCCAGTGGCCGCCGAGAAAGAACACGAGCGCCGTCTCGCGGCCCCATCGCTCGAGCACCTCCTGGATCGTCGCGATGTTCCCGCTCGACTTCGACATCTTGTCGCCGGTCAGCTGGAGCAGCCCGTTGTGCGCCCAGATCTCCGCGAACGGATGACCGAGCGCACGCGACTGGGCGACCTCGTTCTCGTGATGCGGAAAGACGAGATCCAGGCCCCCGCCGTGAATCTCGAAGGCGGGCCCGAGCAGCGTTTCGGCCATCGCCGAGCACTCGATGTGCCAGCCCGGCCGGCCCTCCCCCCACGGCGAAGGCCAGTGCGTGTCCTCGCCCGGCTTGTTCGCCTTCCAGAGCGCGAAGTCGCGCGGGTCCTCCTTGCGCGCGTTCGGCTCCTGCTCCTCGACCTGATCCGGGCGCTGCCCCGAGAGCCGGCCGTACTCGGGGAAGCTCGCGACGCGGAAGTAGACGTCGCCCTCGACCGGATAGGCGAACCCGCGCTCGACGAGCTGGCCGATGAAGGAAACGATCTCCGGGATGTAGTCGGTCACCTTCGGCAGCTCGTCGGGCAGCCCGAGCCCGAAGGCGCCGGTGTCCTCGAGGTACCACTCGGTCGCCTGCTTCGAGAGCGCGGCGCTCGCGCCCGGCGCGGCGTCGTAGATCTTGTCGTTCACGTCGGTGATGTTGTGGACGAAGTTCACCTCGTAACCGGTGGCACGAAGCCACGAGCGCAGCCACATGCCGATCACGAACGGACGCGCGTTGCCGATGTGCGCGCGGGCATAAACCGTCGGGCCGCAGACGTACATCCGCACCGGGCCGGGTGGCGGCGGGAGCTCGACGAGCGCCTTCGTGTAGGTGTCAAAGAGCCGCATCGATCCTCCGCAGTGTCTCCTCACGCGAGAGCGCCGCGAGCACCGACCAGAGCTCCGGCCCGCTGTCTCGGCCCGTCAGAGCCCGGCGCACCGCACGCAAGTGCCCGCCGACCGCCTTCAGCTCGCGGACGATTGCCTTCGAGCCGGCTTTGTCGAGGCGGTCCCCCGAAGCGGCCCTGAGCTCGCGGAACCGCTCGAGGGTCTCGCGCTCGTCGGGAAGTCTCACGGCCGGCGGTTCGAGGATCGTCCGCGCGAGCTCTCGTGCCTCGTTCAGATCGTGCGCGCCGCGCACCGCCGGCACGACCGCGACGGGAACACCGAGCCGTGCTGCGAGCTCGGCGTCGGGAAGCTCGTCGATGAGCTCGACGGCCAGCGAGCGGATCCGCCCCAGATCCAGGTGGACGTCGTGTTTCGGGATCCCGAGCTCCTCGAGGTAGGCGCGCACGGCCTCGGGCGGGATCCCCTCGTCGCGGAGCGATCCGACCGACGCTCCCTGAGCGCGCTTCGAGAGCTTCTTCCCGTCGGGCCCGAGCACGAGCCCATAGTGGATGTACTCGGGTGGCTCGGCGCCGAGCGCGACGGCCAGGTCTCGCTGGAAGCCCTCGTTGGGGCGGTGGTCGTTTCCGCGGATCACGTGCGTGATCCCGAAGTCGGCGTCGTCGACGACACTCGCCAGGTGGTAGGTGGCGGTGCCGTCGTCGCGGAGGAGCATCACGCCCTGAAACCGTTGCGGCAGCCCGGCCGCCGCCTCGCGGTACCGGTCGAGCCGCTCGCTCTGCCGGACCGGCCCTTCGTCCCATTCGATCCCGAGCCAGCGGAGGTCGTCGAGAATCGCTGCTTCGCCGTCGGGCAGGTTCCGTGCCGGGTCGGTGTCGTCGATGCGCAGCAGCATCGTCCCGCCGAAGTTGCGGTTCGCGACCGCGCCGAGAGCGTTACCGATGTGGAGCGAGCCAGTGGGGCTGGGAGCGAAGCGGACCTTCAAGGTTTCCTAGCCTAGGTGAAGGCGCGTCGGGATTCATCCTCCTCTGCTCCTGGCTCCTCCTGCCTCTCGTGGGCTCGGGGTCTAGAGTGGCGGCCGTGCGCGAGACGCTTCTGCGCTGGTATTCGACCAACGGACGAGAGCTGCCATGGCGCGAGACGAACGATCCGTACGCGATCCTCGTCAGCGAGGTGATGCTCCAGCAGACGCAGGTCGACCGGGTGATCCCGCGCTGGACGACGCTGGCTCGAGCGATGGCCGACGGTCGTAGCGCTCGCGGCGGCAACGCCGGCGGAGGCGATCCTCGAGTGGCAGGGGCTCGGCTACAACCGGCGCGCCGTGAGCCTCCACCGGGCGGCGCGGACCGTGGCGGAGCACGGCTGGCCGGACGACCTGACGGAGCTCCCCGGAATCGGGCCCTACACCGCCGCGGCGGTCGGGAACTTTGCCTTCGGACGCAACGTCCTCCCGGTGGACACGAACGTCAGACGGGTGCAGGAGCGGACCGGCGAGGTGTTCGACGCTCGATGCGCCCAGGCTCTCTTCGACCTGGGAGCGACCGTATGCCTCGCCCGGATCCCGCGGTGCGGCGCGTGCCCGCTCGCCGGGGACTGCCCGTCTCGCGGCCGCCGTTACGAGCCGCTCAGGAAGCAGTCGCCGTTCGAGGGGTCATTCCGGCAACGTCGCGCCGAGGCACTCCGCGCGATCGCTGCCGGCTGCCCCTCCGACGACGCGGACGCCGTCCGTGCCCTCGTTCGCGACGGGCTCGTCACGATCGGCGCCGACGGCGCCCCGACCCTTCCGGGTTGACCCCGGTGACCGGTGCCGGCGAGCGGTCACCGGGCCCCGAGCTCAGCCGCCCTTACCAACCTTGAGGATCGGGGCGTTCAGCACGATATTCGCGTTCTTCATCGTCAGCTTGCCGGCCTTCGCAAGCGCGTCGATCTGGTCGTCCCGCCCGAGCACGACGGGCTTGACGCCGGCCTTCCAGGTGACCCATACCTCCGCCCAGAGCGGGTTGTAGTCGGACTCGCCCGGCTCCGAGCCGAAAACCGTGAGCTGGCCTTTGGCAGCGCGGCCCTTCACGAAGTACTGGAGCGGAAGTCTTTTCACGCTCTTCAGCGAGGGCGCGTAGTTGACGTGCATGGCGGTTGCCTGCGCCTTGTTGGACACGTCGGTGATCAGGTAGGTATCGATGTGCTGGTCGTAGTAGCCCTTGTAGAGCGGTTGTGCCGACATGGTCGGCTTGCCGATGTTCGGTAGGCCGGCTCCTGCCAGGGCAACGGCGGCGGTCACGGCCGCGGCAATGCAGGCAAGTGCAAAGAGAATCGATCTGCGCAAGTCCCCTCCTCGAGATATGTGATTGCGGAGGGACTACGCGCGTTCGGGCCGGGCGGTTCTCGCGGACGGTCAGGTGCGGTGGAAGACCCAGACATTCGGCTCCGCATGGCGCCCGCGACCGCTCCGCACCTCGAGGGGCGCGAGCATCCCCGGAACGATGTAGTCGCCGTCCTCGGGGAAGCTCATCCCTGTCCATGTCTCCCAGTCGGCGACGGGCTCGTCCATCACGAGCGACTCCGGAGCCGGGGCAAGGATCTCGCCCCCGACGCGCTCGTGGAGACGGAGCCAGGGATCGAAGTGCGAGCCGTCGGGCCGCCGCCACGTCAGATAGCGCTCGATCGGGATCAGCGGGTAGCGGTCTTTCAACGTGGGGCGCACCGGAGCGAGCACCGCGCCCAGTCCTGCCTCGCGCGCCGCGTCCCTCGAGACCTCGAGCATCCGGCCGCCCAGTCTCTCCCCCTGCCGACTCGGCGCGACGGAGATCACGAGCATCGAGAGGGCCGTCGCCTCGAGCCCGCCGTCCATTCCGAGCTCGAAGGCCGCGTCCCAGCCCGAAGGCAGCCCGGCCGCGGTCTCGTCCCACGGGATCGGGAGCGCATGGGCCTCGGCGACCACCTCCTCGCCGTCGAGCAGCGCCTGCTGGAAGGCCGGGAACTCGACGTACAGCCGGCTCCAGTAACGGGGCCCCATCGGATTGTGCTGAATGAACTCCGGAAACACCTGCGCCGCCAGGCCTCGGGCCGCCACGAGATCGGGACGGTCGGCGTACCGGACGAGCTTCATCGCCGCTCGAGCAGCGCGACCGCGTGCGCGGCCAGGCCCTCCCCACGGCCGGGGAAGCCGAGATGGTCGGTGGTTGTCGCCCGGACGTTCACCTCACCCTCGCCGACAGTCTCCGCGAGACGCCTGCGCATCTCCCCACGGTGCGCGGCGATGCGAGGCTCCTCGCCGACAAGGATGCAGTCGGCGTTGACGAGCCGCCAGCCCGCCTCCCGCACCTGGGCGTAGGCCTCGGAGAGGAGCGTGAGCGACGAGATCCCTCGGAAGCGGTCCTCTCCCGAGGGGAAGAGCGAACCGATATCGCCGAGCCCGGCCCCTCCGAGCAGCGCGTCGATCAGGGCGTGCGCGATCACGTCGCCGTCGGAGTGCCCGGCGAGGCCCCGCGGGTGGTCGAGCTCGACGCCGCCGAGAACGAGAGGCACGCCGTCGGCCAGCGCATGTGCGTCGTAACCCATCCCGATCCGGATCTCCGCCACGGCCGGAGGCTACTCGGAACTCGTTCGTGCCGGCTCGAGCCACGCCTCGACCCGGCGTAGGTCATCGCGAGTCGTTACCTTGAGGAGCCGCTCGTCGCCGGGAACCACCTTCACCCGGCCTCCGGCCGCCTCGACGAGCGAGGCGCAGTCGGAGCCTTCAGCGCCGGTGGCCGCGCGCAGCACGCTCGCCACGAACGCCTGCGGCGTCTGCACCGCGACCAGCTCGTCCCGGGACGGCGTCTCGACGACGACCCCGTCGCGCACGCGCTTCACCGTGTCCGCGACGGGGAGACCGGGTACCGCGCCGTCGTACCCCTCGCCGAGCGCCTCGATCAGCCGGGAGATGAGCTCAGGCGGGAGCAGCGGTCGGGCAGCGTCGTGGACGAGAATCACGTCCGCATCGCCGGGAACCTCGTCGAGCCCGGCCCGGACAGATGCCGACCGGGTCGCCCCGCCCGGAACGCACGAGAAGACCTTGGTGGCGCCGAGCTCCTCGGCGAGCAGGATCGACGGCTCCTCCCAGCCGGGTGGCGCAACCACGATCACCCCGTCGATCCACTCGCTCTCGTCGAGCCGCCGTAGCGACTCCGCGAGCAGGGGAAGACCGCCGAGGCGGGCAAACGCCTTCGGTCGGTCATCCCCTAGCCGCTCTCCCCGCCCTGCGGCGACGAGCACGGCCCAAACGCTCATCTACGCGGCGGCTGGAGTCTTCGGCTTCGCCGTCGCCGTCGCCGTCGCGGGCCGCTTGGCCGGCGGACGCTTGGCTACCGGAGCGTCGTCGTCTGTGAGCACGCCCTCGAGCCAGTCGAATGCGTCGTCCTCCGACAGGTTCTTTGCGTACATCAACTCGGACGCGAGGATCTTCTTCGCCTTCACGTACATCTGCTTCTCGCCGGTCGAGAGGCCCTTCTCGCCATCGCGCAGCGAGAGGTTCCGGACGACCTCCGCGAGCTCGAAAATGTCACCGGTCTTCATCTTGTCCCGGTTGTGCTTGAAGCGGCGGTTCCAGTTCTTGGGCATCTCCGTGCCGCCGCTCGTGAGGTACTTGACGACCTTCTTGACGGCCTCCTCGTCGATCACCTTCCGCAACCCGACCCGCTCGGCGTTGTCGGCCGGAACGGTGACAGTCATGTCGTTGTGGAGGATCTTGATCGTGAGGTACTCGCGGGTCTCTCCGAGAATCTCCCGCGTTTCGCTTTTCACGATGGTGCCCGCACCGTGGTGCGGGTACACCACCTTGTCGCCGACCTTGTACAAGCCCACTCCCTCTCCCGTGTCATGAAAGCGCCGGCGGCCACTTGGGCTACCGGCGAAGAGTAGGAATACTACCAGAAATCCACACAAAAGCGGCATTTTTGCAGGGTTTTTCGAAAATCCCTGCTCACGCCGTGCTTTCGCAAAACCGTGGTTTCGGATTCACCAACAGGCCCTACCTCTGAAGGCTGCAGGCTCTGACTCTGAAGGTCGCTGCGAAAGCAGGCTACTACCTCGGCTCGATCGCCGCCGCGATTGCCTGCCGGAGTGAATCCGCCGTAACCGTCGCGCCGTCGGTTCCGCCGGGCGCGAGGACGCGGGCGACCCCGAGCTTGCGGCACTCCTCGAGCCGTCGCGATGCCTGAGTCGCCGGCCGCAACCGGCCGGTGAGCCCGATCTCCCCGAACGCCGCCAACCCCTCCGACACCGGTGCCCCCCGCGCCGCCGATGCGATCGCGAGCGCGATCCCCAGGTCGGCTCCGGGCTCGTCGATCCGAAGGCCACCCGCCACGTTCACGAACACATCCGCGCCTCCGAGCGGCAGCCCCGCGTGGCGGGCGAGCACCGCCACGATCATCGCGAGGCGCTTCGGATCGACCCCTGTGCCTACCCGTCGAGGCATCGCCAGATCGCTCGGAGCGACGAGCGACTGGATCTCGAGCAGCAACGGCCGCGTCCCCTCGAGCACGCAGGTCACGGCCGCACCGATCTCTCCCGGCTCCGTCCGGCCGAACAACGCGGACGGATCCGGAACCCCCACCAGCCCGGCCGCCGTCATCTCGAACACGGCGATCTCGTCGGTCGAGCCGAACCGATTCTTCGTCGCCCGGAGCACGCGATGAGCGTGGTAGCGGTCGCCCTCGAACTGGAGCACGCAGTCCACGAGGTGCTCGAGCACGCGAGGCCCGGCGACAGATCCGTCCTTCGTCACGTGGCCGACGAGGAACACGGCAACGCCGGCCTCCTTCGCCACCCGCAGGATCCGCGACGCGGCCTCGCGTACCTGCGAAACCGACCCGGGCCCGGAGCCGATCTCGGACGCATACAGCGTCTGCACGGAGTCGATGACGCAGACATCCGGACGTTCGCGCTCGAGCGTCGCGCATACGGTGGCGAGCTCGGTCTCTGCCAGGATCTCGACCGCCTCGCAGCCGCCCAGACGGAGCGCGCGCAGCTTTACCTGCGACACGGACTCCTCGCCCGTGACGAGGAGCGCACGACGCTCCTGCGAGCTCGCACCGCTTGAAATGGCACCGAGCGCCGAGAGGAGCAACGTGGACTTTCCAACTCCCGGCTCGCCTCCGACGAGCACGAGCGAGGCCGGCACGAGTCCTCCCCCGAGCACGCGATCGAGCTCGCCCACTCCGGTAGAGATGCGGTCTGCCTCCTCGGCCTCCACCTCGACGAGGCGCAGCAGGGGCCGCACCGGAACCGGGGCCGCAACACCCCGGACCGGCGCCAACTCCTCGACCATCGTCCCGAACGCGCCGCAACCGGGGCAGCGCCCGAGCCAACGCCCGGACATCGTCCCGCACTCGGTACAAGAATGTTGGAGAGCTGCCGCCTTTGCCATGAGGCGAACAAGTGTACGCCCCCGACCCGACGGCATCTGTACCAGAGAGGGAACAGCTCGAGGGTTGCCCCGTCGAGCAACCGTAAAGTCTTGCGCCCAGGCGCCGACAATCTCTCTGTCCGTCACAATTCGGCCAAGACAAGTTTGCAGAGGCAGGCGCACTGGATGTCGTTCGAACCGATCGAACTTTCCGACCTTTCCCTCTCCGGCAGCCTTCCGAGCCTGCCGACGGTCGCGCTCGACGTCCTCCGGATCTGCCAGGACCCCTCGAGCGAGATCGGCGACCTCGCAGAGGGCCTCTCCCGCGACCCGATTCTCGCCGGCCGGGTTCTCCAGATGGCGAACTCCGCCTACTACAACCGCGGCACCGAAGTCACCTCACTGAATCGAGCGGCCGTCATGCTGGGCCTGCGGGCTCTCAAGGTGCTCGCGCTCGGCTTCACACTCGCGAACGAACTTCCGAGCCAGGGCGAGACCGGCGGCTTCGACCTTCAGCTCTTCTGGCACCGCAGCCTCGTGAACGCCGTCGCAGGCCGCTCGATCGCCGCTGCGATCCGGTCGACGAAGACCGAGGAGGCATTCCTCTGCGGCCTGTTCTCGCAGATCGGCAAGCTTGCGCTCGCGAAGGCGGCGCCCGAGCGCTACAGCGCGGCGGTGGAGCTCGGCGGCGCCTGGCCCTCCGAGGAGGTCGAGCGCGAGGTGATCGGCCATACGAGCGGCGAGATCGGGGAGCTGCTGCTCGGCCAGTGGCACGTCCCGCTCTCGATCGTGCACGGCGCGACCTACGCCCAGCGCCCGGCCGAGATCCCGGACGACGCCCCACGCGAGTCACGCGACCTCGCCGGAATCACGGCGCTCGCGCTCGCCACGGGCGACATCCTCTTCTCGGAGCACGCCGCGGCCGGGCTGAAGCGCCTGCACGAAGAGGCGGAGCGTGCGTTCGGGCTCCACAAGGAAACGGTCGCCGGAATCCTCGACGGCCTGCAGGAGGGCGTGCTCGAAAGTGCGGAGGCCTTCGCAGTCCAGGTTCCGGCGGGCCACTCCTACCAGCAAATCCTCGACCAGGCACACGCGCAGCTGATGTCGGTGAGCCTCAACACGGTGATCGACCTCGAGCAGACTGCGAGCGCTCTCGCGGAGCTCGCCGGTGAGAACGAGGTGCTCCAGGCGAGGGCCCTGACCGACAACCTGACCGAGCTCCCGAACCGCGCAGCCCTCGAGGACGCTCTTGCCCGCGAGGTCTTCCTGCGGATGCGAAGCGACACCGACGACGACGCGCTTGGCGTGATGATGGTCGATATCGACAAGTTCAAGTCGGTCAACGACCGCTACGGCCACGCCGACGGCGACGAGATCCTCCGCCATGTGGCGCGGACGATGCAGAGAGTCACCCGGAAGGCGGATCTGCTTTCCCGTTACGGCGGCGAGGAGTTCTGTGTCGTGATGGCCCGTACCACCTACGCAGGCGTCACGGCTGCCGCGGAACGGCTCCGACGCACCGTCGAGGCGCATCCGGCCGTGCTGGGCTCGGGCCACGAGGTGCGGATCACGATCAGCGTCGGTGCAGCCGCGACCGCGGAGATCGACGATCCGGACGACGGCAAGCACCTGCTCGAGGCCGCGGATGCGGCGCTCTACCGGGCGAAGGCGAACGGGCGAAACCGCATCGAGATCGCCCCGCGCCCCACCCCCACGACTGCGGCGTAGAACCTCGCGAGTCCGCCGGGGCTTCGTCTAGCCTCACCTCGATGCCGCGTGTGAAGCTCCGGAGCCGCCGGGAGGTCGTCGAGCGGATTCGTGCGATCTCGGAACCGCTGAAGCTCGCGTTGTCGATGCTTCCGGACGGCGAAGAGGATCCGGCGGTGATCGAGGCCGTCTGGCAGGGTGAGGGGCTCGGCATGCTCCTCTGGGGGTTGGGGCTCGCGGAGCTCGAGCCATACGACCGCCCGTTCGATGCCGAGTGGCTGCTTGCAACGCCGACAGCGCACGGTTCGCTCAGGGCGAAGGCCGAGATCGAGCACGCTCGCGAGACCGCCCGGCTCTGGCACTGGCGGGCGCGGACCGACCTGCTTCGCGCGGGAGAGAGCGTGGAGCTGCCTGCCGATTGGGACTCGTTCGAGCAATTGATCGCCGTCGCCGCGATGCGTGGGTATGAGCGGGGGCTTCTCCCCTCGCCGCTTCGGGGCGACTTCCCGGCCCACGGCACGGGCTACAGGGAGCTCACGCCGGCGCAGCGGATAGAAGTACTGGCGATCGCGTGGGAGCGTCAGCGGGCGCTGGAGTGGCTGTGCGGTACCGGCAAGAACTGGGTCGAGACGCCAACTCCGACGTGAGTC
Source organism: uncultured Actinomycetota bacterium (assembly GCA_963720045.1). Classification (GTDB taxonomy): domain Bacteria; phylum Actinomycetota; class Thermoleophilia; order Gaiellales; family Gaiellaceae; genus PALSA-600. The sequence goes on from CAVREC010000010.1 coordinate 213,708, forward strand.
CGTCCGCACGTGTTGCTAGTTTGGAAAACATGAAACGCACGCTGAGCTTCGGTTCCCTCCTCACCGCCGTCCTTGTACTGGTCCAGGCAGCCGTGGGCGCCACAGCCGCGGCTCCGCCGATCCTCTACGTCCAGGGGGTGGGCTGCCCCGCCCACAAGAGCTGCACCCACCTCCCGGCCTACTTCGACCGGATCCGCCAGATCGCGAGGGTCGGGTTTCCCTCGACCCAACTGTCGAGCGGAGCGTTCAGCGACTCGAGTCCCAGTTGGTCGCGAAACCACCGGCAGATCGCGTTCGTGCGCGAAGCCCACAACGGTCTCTCCTACACGATCTGGCTGATGAACGCGAACGGAAGCGGGGCCCGCGCGGTCACACACCGGAACGTGGCCGACACGGAGCCGAGCTTCGCCCCGAACGGCAAGAGCATCGTGTTCCGCGCGAACTCACCGGACCGCCGCACGTTCGATCTGTACACGATCGGCGTCGACGGCAGGGGACTTCGCGACGTGACGCGCAACCCGGACGGCATCGGATCGCTTGACCCGGACTGGTCACCGAACGGCAAGCTGATCGTCTTCGCCCGGACGAAGCAGAACTCGGGCGCCGGCACCGGGATCTACACGATCCGGCCCGACGGGACAGGGCTCAAGCGAATCAGGATCGGAGGTCAGGATCCGGCGTGGTCGCCGAACGGCAAGCGGATCGCGTTTCTGCTCCCTGACCCGGCCTCTGGCGGGATCATCCAGATCTTTCTGATGAACGCCAACGGGACGGGACGAACCCGTCTGACGAACGGGCCGGAGAGCACCGCGCCGGCATGGTCGCCCGACGGGACCCGGATCGCCTTCGTTCGTGGCACGCAGATCACCTTGATCGGCACGAACGGCAAAGGGATCAAGCAGTTGACACGCAAGCTCCACGGAGGGAGGTTCGTGGATTCGCCCGCCTGGTAGCTCGAACGACCCGGGGAACGACTACGGGCCGCCTGGAACCTCTCAGGCGACCCGTAGTGAGCTCAGGAAGGCTCTTGCGAGCGGTCAGTCTGCGTCGGGCTCGTCGTCCGGAGTGTCGCCGTCGCTCTCGCCCTTGGAGGCGGTCGCGCCGACCTTCGCAGGCTCGGGAGTGTCGACGGGCGGGATGACCTCGATGTCGACCTCTTCCTCGTTCTTACGCTTGACGACGATCGTCGAGCCGGGAGCGAGGCTCCGACCGAGGACGAAGTCGGCGAGCGGATCCTCGATCAGCCGCTGGATCGCGCGGCGCAGCGGCCGGGCGCCCATCGCGGGGTCGTAGCCCTTCTCGACGAGCATCTCCTTCGCCTCCGGCGCAAGCTCGATCGTGACCTCGTGCTCGGCCATCTGCACGCGCAGGCGGTTGAGCATCAGGTCGACGATCTGGAGGATCTCCTCCTTCGAGAGCTTCGGGAAGACGATGATCTCGTCGATCCGGTTCAGCAGCTCGGGCCGGAACGCCTTCTTCAGGTCGCCCATGACGCGGCCCTTCATGTCGTCGTAGGAGAGACCCTGCTCGTCGGAGAGATTGAAGCCGAGAGCCTGGTTCTTCGAGATCGAGGTCGACCCGATGTTCGAGGTCATGATCACGATCACGTTGCGGAAGTCGACCTTGCGCCCCTGCGAGTCGGTCAGCTTCCCGTCCTCCAGGATCTGGAGCAGGATGTTGAAGACATCGGGATGCGCCTTCTCGATCTCGTCGAAGAGCACGACCGAGTACGGCTTGCGGCGCACCGACTCGGTGAGCTGTCCGCCTTCGTCGTAGCCGATGTAGCCCGGAGGGGAGCCGACGAGCCGCGACACGGCGTGCTTCTCCATGTACTCGGACATGTCGATCTGGATCATCGCCTCCTCGTCGCCGAAGAGGAACTCGGCGAGCGTGCGGGCGAGCTCGGTCTTCCCGACGCCCGAGGGGCCGAGGAAGATGAACGAGCCGGTCGGGCGCTTCGGATCCTTGATCCCGGCGCGGGCGCGGCGGATGGCCTTGGAGACAGCCACGATCGCAGCGTCCTGGCCGATGACGCGCTTGTGGAGCTCTTCTTCCATGCGGATGAGCTTCTGCGACTCGGCCTCGGTCAGCTTGAACACCGGGATGCCCGTCCACATCGAGACGATGTCGGCGATCTCGTCCTCGCCGATCTGAGGCTGCTCGGACGGCTCCTGGTTGCGCCAGGCCTCCTCGAGCTCGCGCTTCTTCTGCGTCAGCTTGCGCTCCTTGTCGCGCAGCGAGGCGGCCTTCTCGAACTCCTGCCCCTCGATCGCCTCCTCCTTGTCCTTGCGCACGGTCTCGATCTCCTCTTCGAGCTCGCGGTAGCGCGGTGGAGCGGTCATGGTCTTGATCCGCATCCGGGAGGCGGCCTCGTCGATCAGGTCGATCGCCTTGTCGGGAAGCTGCCGGTCCTGGATGTAGCGATCGGCAAGCGTCGCCGCCGCGACGAGGGCGTCGTCGGTGATCTTGCAGCGGTGATGAGCCTCGTAGCGGTCGCGAAGACCACGCAGGATCTGCACGGTATCGTCGGTCGAGGGCTCCTCGACGCGGATCTGCTGGAAGCGCCGCTCGAGTGCCGCGTCCCGCTCGAGGTACTTGCGGTACTCGTCGAGCGTCGTCGCGCCGATCGTCTGGAGCTCTCCGCGCGCGAGCGCCGGCTTCAGGATCGAGGCGGCGTCGATCGCACCCTCGGCGGCACCGGCGCCGACGAGGTTGTGGAGCTCGTCGATGAACAGGATGATGTCGCCGCGCTGGGTGATCTCCTTCATCACCTTCTTCAGGCGCTCCTCGAACTCACCGCGGTACTTCGAGCCCGCGACGAGAGCCGCGAGGTCGAGGGTGTAGATCTGCTTGTTCTTGAGGATGTCCGGGACCTGGTTCGCACTGATCCGTGCAGCGAGGCCCTCGACGACGGCGGTCTTGCCGACGCCCGGCTCGCCGATCAGGACCGGGTTGTTCTTCGTGCGGCGCGACAGGATCTGCATCACGCGCTCGATCTCGGTCTGCCTTCCAACCACCGGGTCGAGCTTTCCGTCGGCGGCCAGCTTCGTGAGGTTCCGCCCGAACTGGTCCAGGAGCTTCGAGCTCTTGGACTTCTCGCCCGGGGGCCCGCCCTGGGCCGGCCCGCGCCTACCGGGCCCTGACAGCATGCGGATGATCTCGTTGCGAATCTTCTCGGCGTCGGCATCGAAGTCGAGCAGGATCCGTGCGGCAACCCCTTCGTTCTCGCGAACGAGGCCGAGCAGGATGTGCTCGGTACCGATGTAGTTGTGGCCGAGCGAGAGCGCCTCGCGGAGCGCAAGCTCGAGAACCTTCTTGGCGCGCGGCGTGAACGGGATCTGCCCGCTCGTGACCTCGTCACCCTGACCGACGATCCGCGCGACCTGCGCACGAACCTCCTCGACGGTGATGTCGAGCGACTCGAGCACACGCGCGGCAAGACCTTCCTCTTCGCGCAGCAACCCGAGCAAGATGTGCTCAGTCCCGATGTAGTTGTGCTTCAGCGCCCTGGCCTCGTCCTGTGCAAGAACGACGACCTGGCGAGCTCGCTCCGTGAATCTCTCGAACACTCTGACCCTCTCTGCCGCCTGTGACGGCGTCAACGGTTTCCCTGACCCGCATGGAACATGGTACCCAGGCGTGTGGCCGTCGGGTCGTCCCGCTACCCCCGGACACCGCCTGCTGCACTGCTTTCAGAAACAACATCGGCAGCAAGCTCCGTTTCCTGAGCGAGGCAGCCTAGCGCTAGCGGGGGAGCTCACGCAGAGCGGGAAAGAGGATGACGTCCCGGATCGACTCCCTGCCGAGAAGGAGCATCGCCAGGCGGTCCATCCCCATTCCGAGACCGCCGGTCGGAGGCATTCCGTAGGAAAGCGCCTCCACATAGTCGGGATCGCCCTGCTCGGCCTCGATGTTGCCGCCGGCTCCTTCGTCGGCTTGCATCGCGAACCGGGCGGCCTGCTCCTCGGAGTCGTTGATCTCCGTGAAGGCGTTCCCGAGCTCCATCCCGCCTGCGAAGAACTCGAAGCGCTCGACGATCCCCTTCTCGGCCGCCGGCCGGGCGAAGGGCGACAGCTCGACCGGGTAGTCGTAGAGGATCGTGGGCCGGATCAGTTGCGGCTCGACAAAGTGGGAGAAGCCGTGGTCGATGAGCTGCGCCCACGTGCGGTCATGCTCCGTCGTGACGCCGCGCTCGTTCAGAGTTGCCCTCAGCTCGGCCTCGTCCTTCAGCCAGAGGCCGTGCTCGGCCAGAGCATCTGCCAGCTTGACCCGCTCCCAGCTCGAGAGGTCGATCTCGTTGCCCCTGAACGCGATCGTGGTGGTGCCGAGCGTCTCGTCGGCGACTCGTGCGACGAGCCGCTCCATCCGGTCCATCGTGTCGCGGTAGTCGGCGTAGGCCTCGTACCACTCGAGCATCGTGAACTCCGGGTTGTGCTTGTAGGAGACGCCCTCGTTGCGGAAGTCCTTGCCGATCTCGTAGACGCGCTCGAGACCGCCGACGATCAGCCGCTTGAGGTAGAGCTCAGTCGCGATCCGCAGGTAGAGCGTCTGGTCGAGCTCGTTGTGGTGCGTTGCGAACGGCCGCGCGAACGCCCCGCCGTACCTCGGCTGAAGGACAGGCGTCTCGACCTCGACGAATCCGTCCTCGTCGAGCGCGCGCCGGACCGCGGTGATCATCCGGGCGCGCAGCAGGAAGTCGGTGCGCGTGTCCTCGTTCATCAGCAGATCGAGGTACCGGCGCCGGTAGCGCTGCTCGACGTCAGTCAGGCCGTGAAAGGTGTCCGGGAGCGGCACGCGGATCGGGGAGAGCACCTCGAGCGAGTCGACCGCGAGCGACGGCTCGCCGCGGCGCGACTTCGCCGGGTGGCCGGTGACACCGACGATGTCGCCCAGGTGCACGTCGATCTCGCCCGCGCGATCCTGGGAGCAGAGGAGCTGGATGCGGCCCGAGCGGTCGACGAGATCGAGGAACGTCAGCTTGCCCATGTCGCGGCGGGCGAGCACGCGACCGGCCAGGCGGCGCACGCCCGCGGCCTCGGTGTCGGCCTCCAGCGGCTCTGCCTCGGCTCGGACGTCGGCGATTTCGTCCCGGTCGGGAAAGCGCTTCGGTGTCATCTCTCCAGCGTAGTCGAGTCGTTCGCGGCTCTAGACGGGACGCCGCATCATCCACGCATGCGGCCCGTCGTCCGGAGTTCGGGCCTCTTGCACGACCTCGAAGCCGTGGGCTCCGTAGAACGCGAGGTTCGCCTCGCTGTTCGTCAGGAGGGCGCACGGAACGCGATCCGCGGCAGAGTGGTCTTTCCCGGGCTGCATCAGTGCGCTCCCGATGCCCTCGCGGCGGTGGTCGGGGTCGACGCCGATCCCGGCGAGGTACCAGTGCGGCTCCGGCACGGCTGCTGCCCGCATCGCCTCGACTGCGCGTCCGTAGGCGAAGAACCGCGACGTCGACTCGCGTGCTCGCAGCGGCGTCGCGACGAGCGCACGCAGCATCGGCCCCACGTGAATCTGAGGGCGTCCGGGCGCGAGCCAGCGTGAGCAGCCCCTGCTCTGGCCGCCGGGGGTCGTCCACACCTCCGCCTCCGTCACCTCGAAGTTCATCCGGAAGAGCCACGGCAGGAGCGCCGCGCGCCGCCGTGCGTTCGGTACCACCCAGTGCCACGCAGGATCTTCCTGGAACGCCCGCGCGAGCATCTGGCTCGCCTCGTCGATCTGCCCATTCGCCAGCCGAACGATTTCCATCAGCCGACGATAACGCGGCCACAGCACGGGCCGGGAGGCAACGTCCGCTTCCGCGGTCGGCGCCGAGCAGGCCGAGGCGACGCTATGCGGCTTTGATTTCCAGGATCTTGAACTTCAGGGCGCCGCGCGGGGCCGCCACTTCGACCGTGTCGCCCTTCTTCATCCCCATGATCGCCTTTCCGACCGGCGACTCGTTCGAGAGCTTGTTCTCGGACGGGTTCGCTTCGGCAGAGCCGACGATGTGGTACTCGACCGTCTTGTTCGCGGCGATGTCGCGAAGGCGCACGGTCGAGCCGACCGAGACGCTGTCCTTCGAGATCTCCTTCTTCGTGATCACGCGTGCGAGGAGGAGCCGTTCCTCGAGCTGGGCGATCCGGTGCTCGAGCATCGCCTGCTCGTTCTTGGCGTCGTCGTACTCGGCATTTTCGGTGATATCGCCGAACTCGCGAGCAACACGAATCCGCTCCGCGACTTCGCGGCGCTTTTCCGTCTCGAGATATTCCATCTCCTGCCTGAGCTTTTCGTAGCCCTGGGCGGTGAGTATGACTTCTTTCAGAGCGACCTCCTGAGCGTCTCGAACGCGCCTCCGCGGGCGCGTGAGCGGTCGGCCATAGTAGCGAGGCGCGCCAGTAGTCGCAAGCCCCGCCGCTACGATCGGTAGGGAGATGTCAGTAAATCTGCGCGAAATCGATCTCCGCGAGCACTGGTTCCTCGGCCCGGTCGAAATCCCGGGTCGGCTCGTGCTCGCCCCGATGGCGGGCGTGAGCGTCCAGGCGTTCCGGCGCCAGGGCCGTCGATTCGGCGCGGGGCTCGTGTGCTCCGAGATGGTCTCGGTGGCGGGGATCCAGCACCGCAACGAGCGCACGCTCGGCTACCTGCGCGTTGCCTCTGACGAGCATCCGCTCGCGATCCAGATCTTCGGCTCCGATCCCGTCGCGATGGCCGAGGCCGCGCGAATGGTCGAGGCCGCGGGCGCGGACATCGTCGACATCAACTTCGGCTGTCCGGTGCGCAAGGTGACGAAGACCGGCGCGGGCGCATCGCTGCTCGACGACCCGGAGCACGCGGCGCGGATCGTCGGCGCGGTCGCGGGCGCGACTGAGCTTCCGGTGTCCGTGAAGATGCGCCGCGGCACCGCGAACGGCTCGCGCGATTGTCTCGTCGTCGGGCCGCGCCTCGTCGAGGCCGGCGCGTCGTCACTGACGCTTCACCCTCGCTCGGCGAAGCAGATGTACACGGGCACCGCCGACCATTCGCTGACCGCGGAGCTCGTCGCGCTGGTCGACGTGCCTGTGATCGCCTCCGGTGACATCACCTCCCGGGCCCGGGCCCAGGCGGTGCTCGCGACGACGGGTGCCTCGGCGGTGATGGTGGGCCGTGCTGCGCAGGGCAACCCGTGGGCGCTCGCCGAGATCATGGGCGAGACCCGAGACCCCTCACGCGAGGAGGTCGTCGCCGAACTGCTGCTGTTCATCCGCGAAACGGTCCGTGAGCTCGGCGAGTACCGCGCCACCGGCTTCCTGAAGAAGTTCTACGGCTGGTACCTCGGTCGTGGCCGCTTCCCGAAGCCGTTCAAGCAGGAGCTCGTGATGCTCGCGACGATCGAGGAGGTCGAGCGGCGCCTTCTCGCCGCGGCACCCGGTGCGGCCGAGGTTCTCGAGAAGCTCGAGCTCGAGCTGCCGGACGTGGACGAGGTGCTGCTCGACTCGTTGCCGATCTCGCTCTATGGAGGCGGCTGAGCGGCCACGGGCTCGGCCCACCGCGCGAAAGAGGCGAGCAGGATGCCGGCGACAGCGCCCCGTTCGCGGAGAAATCGTTCCAAAGTTGGTACAGACACCGGCGCGCGAACCCCGTAGAATTGCCATTGAGGGTGGCGGGTTGGCTTCCCCACCCTGGGTGGGGGCTTTGGCCTTTGGGGCGCGTTTTGCCCAAAAGGACAGGCCGAAGCTGGGTGGTGTTTGGACCCGAGGGCGTACGACCTGGCTCTCCGTCCGGGCGGGTCGATTCGGAAACCGCGAGCCGTCAGCCGCTCAGCGGTTCCGTTCCCACACGATCCGGAGGCCCTGCAACGTCAGCTCCGGATCGAGGGCCGTGATCGTTCGCGAGTGCGGGGCGATCAGCTCCGCGAGGCCGCCGGTGGCGACAACAGGTGCGTCGAGAGCTCCCAGCTCCTCGCGGATCCGGTCGACGATCGCGTCCACCTGGCCGGCGAAGCCGTAGACGAGGCCAGACTGCAGCGCCGCAACGGTCGTCTGCGAGATCACGCGCTCCGGCGCGACGAACGGCACGTTCGGCAGCCGCGCGGCGCGCGAGAAGAGCGCGTCCATCGAGATCTGGACGCCGGGCGCCAGCACGCCGCCCGCGAACTCGCCGGCTGCCGAGACGACGTCGAAGTTCGTGGAGGTGCCGAAGTCGACGACGACGCACGGAGCGCCGTGCCGTTCGCGCGCGCCGACGGCGTTCGCGATCCGGTCCGGGCCGACCTCGCGGGGATCGTCGTAGCGAATCGGGACTCCGGTCGAGACGCCGGGCCCGAGCACGAGCAGATCCACTCCGGCCCACCGGTCGGCGAACGCCTCGTACTCCCGCACGAGCGGCGGCACCGATGAGCACATGACGAGCCCCTCCATCGACTCGAGCTCGACGAGAGCGCGCAGCATCACCGCGAGCTCATCGGCGGTCTGAGCCGGGTTCGTGCCCACTCTGAACTGATTCGTGAGCTCCGGACCGTCGAACAGCCCGAGGACCGTCTGCGTGTTTCCGACGTCGATCGCTAGCAGCATCCGGCGGGTGCCGAGTTAGTGGACTAGGAGTCTTCGTCTTGCGGCTGCTGGTCGCTCAGGCGCTTCGCGAGCTCGTCGGCGGTGAACGCGGGCTCCTCGCCGTCGCCGCGGAGCTCCTCGACGGTCAGGTCGCCGGTCGTCCAGAACTGCACCTTCGGGATCATCCGCGTCGGGCGGCTCTTGTCCCAAACCCAGACGTCTTCCATCTTCACCTCGAAGAACGGAAACCCGGGCTGAGGGACGTACTGCCAGTCGAGCTTGTTGCAGAGATACGTCCCGTCCTGCGTGAGGACGCAGTACCGGAAGAGCGAGTAAACCGCCCCGTACTCCTTCTTCAGCCGCAGCTCGAGCTCGGCCTCGAAGTCGTCCAGTTCGTCGAGATGGCTCATGGGGAGGATTGTAGCCTCGTCAACAGGCGCGACACCTCTCCGAGACCCGGGACGACGAGATCGGGTGCCAGCTCCGCGAGCGGCTCGAGCACGAAGAGACGCTCGGCGAGCTTCGGGTGCGGCACCGTGAGCCTCGCCTCGTGGTGCACCTCCTCACCGAAGACGAGCAGATCGAGATCGATCGTCCGTGGCCCCCAGCGCGTCCCGTCACGTACACGCCCGAGCTGGCGCTCGACCGCGAGCAGCCGGCCCAGCAAGGCGGTCGCGCTCTCCATCGTCTCGAGCTCGGCGACGGCGTTCAGGAAACGCGGCTGGTCCGGCACACCCCACGGCTCGGTCTCCCGAATCGTCGAGAGCCGCCGCGCGCCGATCAGCTCCGACCCGCGCCGGATCGAGCCCTCGCGGTCCCCCAGATTCGCTCCGAGGCCCACGTACCCGAGTGTCACCGTCGTCGCTCCACGGTGACGGCGGCGAACTCGAGGTCGATGCCGGCCGGACGCACCTCCGGCTTCCGGACGCGAACCTTCACCCACTCGGGATCGAACCGCTCCGCAAGCAGGTCGGCGATCGCCGTGGCGAGCGCCTCGAGCAGGCGGAACTGGCCGCCGGCGGTTTCGCGCACCGCCGCCGCGACCTTGCTGTAGTCGACCGCGTTCTCGATTCGGTCGTCCGAGCCGCGTTCGCCCACCTCGAGCTCGACGTCGTAGAGAAAGAGCTGCCCGTGCTCGCGCTCGTGCTCGTGGACGCCGTGGTGGCCGAAGAGCTCCAGGCCGCGAAGCTCGATCCTCAAGGCCCCTCGTAGACCGCGGAGGCGGCGCGCAGCGCCTCGACGTGCGCGCGAACGTCATGGACGCGCAGGATCCGGGCGCCGCGCTCGTAGGCCGCGACGGCCGCCCCGACCGAGGCCGCGGTGGTCGCGACCGTCGCCGAGGGGTCGCCGAACAGCCGAGCGATCGTGCTCTTTCGAGAGAACCCGACAACCAGCGGCCGCCCGAGCGCAGCGAGCTCCGGCAGCCGGCGGGCGAGCTCGAAGTTGTGCTCGACGGTCTTCCCGAACCCGATCCCGGGATCGAGGCAGACGAGCTCCTCGGGGATGCCCTCGCCCACGGCAAAGGCAAGCCGCTCCTCGAGGAACGCCTTCACCTCCGAAACGACGTCGTCGTATCGTGGATCGGCCTGCATCGTTCGCGGCTCGCCCTTCATGTGCATCAGGCAGCAGTAGGCACCTGCCTCGGCCACCACGCCGGCGAGCTCCGGATCCCCGCGAAACGCGGTCACGTCGTTGACGAGCTCGGCTCCGAGCTCGAGCGCACGCCGCGCGACCTCCGCCTTGGCGGTGTCGATCGAGACGGGGGCGCCTGCCAGGGCCTCGAGCACCGGCACCACGCGGCGTAGCTCCTCCTCCACCGGAACGCTGTCCGATCCGGGCCGTGTCGACTCCCCACCGACGTCGATGATCGCCGCGCCGTCGTCGAGCATCCCGAGCGCAGTCGTCGAAGCCGCATCCGGCCACAGGTTCACACCGCCGTCCGAGAACGAGTCCGGCGTCACGTTGATCACGCCCATCACCGCCGGACGGACGAAGCGCTCCTCGATCGGCGGCCGTGACTGCACCACCGGATTCTTGCTGTTTAGGACGCCCCTTCGGGCTCGGGCGGCTGCATCGCCGAACCGGGAAGCGGGAACGGGCGAGGCTGGCGCTGCGTCTTCGGCTTCGCCTTCGGGGCAGCCGGCTCGGGCTCCGGCTTGACCGGGGGTGCGAAGACGTCGTCCTCGCTCTCGCCGTCGAGCAGCCGCACGAACTGATCCTTGTCGATCGTCTCCCGCTCGATCAGGATCTGGGAGATCTTGTGGAGGTCGTCCATGTGCTCGCGCAGCACCTTGAGCGCGATCTCGTGGCCCTCCTCGATGATCCGGCGGACCTCGTCGTCGATCTCGCGTGCGACCTCTTCCGAGTAGTCGGGCTCGTGACCCATGTCGCGGCCGAGGAACGGCATGTCGCCGTTTCTGCCGAGCACACGCGGGCCGAGCTTGTCGCTCATCCCGTAGCGCATGACCATCCGCTTCGCGATGTCCGTGACCTTCTCGAGGTCGTTCGAGGCGCCGGTCGTGATCTCGTGGAAGACGAGATCCTCGGCCGCGCGGCCGCCGAGCGTCATCGCGATCGTCTCGATGAGGGCGGTCTTGCCCATGATGTAGCGATCCTCGACCGGCAGCGAGATCGTCAGCCCGAGCGCCTGCCCGCGGGAGACGATCGTGACCTTGTGCACCGGATCGGTGTGCTCGAGGTAATGGCCGACGAGTGCGTGGCCCATCTCGTGGTAGGCAGTGATCCGCTGTTCCTTCTCGGAGAGCAGACGAGCTTTCTTCTCAGGCCCGGCGATCACGCGCATGATCCCTTCCTCGAGATCGTCCTGGCCGATGACCTTCTTTCCGTGGCGCGCTGCAAGGAGCGCCGCCTCGTTGACGAGGTTCGCGAGGTCGGCTCCCGTGAACCCGGGAGTTCCGCCGGCGAGCACGTCGAGGTCGATCTCCGGCGCGAGCGGCTTGCCCTTCGAGTGCACCTCGAGGATCTTGCGGCGACCGTTGCGATCGGGGCGGTCGACGACGATCTGGCGGTCGAAGCGGCCGGGGCGAAGGAGCGCCGGGTCGAGGATGTCCGGCCGGTTCGTGGCGGCGATGAGGATGATGTTGTCCTTCATCTCGAAGCCGTCCATCTCGACGAGAAGCTGGTTGAGCGTCTGCTCGCGCTCGTCGTGACCGCCGCCGAGCCCGGCGCCGCGATGGCGGCCGACGGCGTCGATCTCGTCCATGAAGATGATGCAGGGGTTCGCCTGCTTCGCCTGCTCGAAGAGATCGCGGACGCGCGAGGCGCCGACGCCGACGAACATCTCGACGAAGTCCGAGCCGGAGATCGAGAAGAACGGCACGCCCGCCTCACCGGCGACCGCGCGTGCGAGCAGCGTCTTGCCGGTGCCGGGAGGCCCATAGAGGAGCACGCCCTTCGGGATCCGGGCTCCGAGTGCCTGGAACTTCTTCGGGCTCTCGAGGAACTCCTTGATCTCCTGCAGTTCCTCGACGGCCTCGTCCACTCCGGCCACGTCCTTGAAGCCGATCTTCGGTGAGTCCGGCGCCATCCGCTTCGCGCGCGACTTGCCGAAGCTCATCACCTTGGAGCCGCCGCCCTGCATCTGGTTCATCAGGAAGATCCAGAATCCGATCAGGAGCAGGATCGGCAGGAACGAGGCGATCACGGAGGTCCACGAGAACCCGCCGGTGCCCTTCGAGTCGAACTTGAGGTTCTTCGTGCGGAGCATGTCCTCGAACTGCGTCGCCGACTGGTCCGTCGGGTAGTGGACGCTCACGGTGGTCTTGCCGTCGGCCTCGGTCGCGACGATCGCCCGCTTGCTCGGGTTGAACACGACTTCCTGGAACTTCGTCGTGTTGTTCTGGACGGCGCTCCAGAGCTGCGAATACGTCGTGATCTCCGACGAAGCATGGCGTGGCTTCGACATCAGCGTGTTGCTCGCCAACCAGACGACGAGCACGATCGCCAGAAGTGGAATGAATGCGCTGCGGAAGAGACGACTCACGAGTGTGCGATCAGGGTACCGGAAGCGATTTTCCTACCGAGTGCGATTTACGTCCCGTTAGGGTTTTCCCTCTAAACCCCTTCGGGCATGAGCTCGTCGTGCAGGACGCCGACGTAGGGCAGATTTCGGTACCGCTCGGCGAAATCGAGCCCGTAGCCGATCACGAAGCGGTTCGGGATCTCGAAGCCGGTGTACCGGACGTCGACCGCGATCTCGCGGCGGTCGGGCTTCGTCAGGAGCGCGCACACGGCGAGGCTCGCCGGATTGCGCGACTCGAGATTGCGCATCAGATACGAGAGGGTGAGGCCGGAATCGATGATGTCCTCGATCACGAGCACGTGGCGGCCCTCGATGTTGATGTCGAGGTCCTTGAGGATGCGGACGACGCCGGAGGAGTCCGTCGAGGCGCCGTAGGACGAGATCGCCATGAAGTCGATCTCGCACGGCACGCCGATCGATCGCATCAGGTCGGCCATGAAGAACACGGCGCCCTTGAGCACCCCGACGAGGAGCAGCTCCCGCCCGGCGTAGTCGCTCGTGATCTCCTGGCCGAGCTCGTGGATCCGATTCTGGAGGCGATCCGCATCGATCAGGATCTCGCCGACCGCGCGCTCGAGCTCGGACTGGCTCACTGATCGATCAGCTCCGTCAAGCCTACGCTCTGCCTGACGGCCTCGATCCCGTCGGCCTCCACCAGGCCCGGAACCGCGACGACGTCGTTCCCCCTGACCACGAGCGGCCAGCCTTCGCGGTCGGAACGAGGGATTTTCGCGTCGACGAACACGTCCTGGATCTTCTTCGAGCGGCCGGCGAGGCGATCGCCGGGCCTCCACCCGCGCACGATAAGGCCTGGGAGCTCGGAGCGGATGAGCCACCCGCCGAAGGTCACCTCGCCCGTGAGGCGGATCGGTCCGCGCTCGAGCCAGAGCCGGTCGTGCTCGCGAACGGCCTGGAGCCCGTTGCCGAGGTCGATTCGCCGCGACGCAGCCGGCGTGTCGAGGAGCTCGGCGAGGGCGGGAGGCATCGTGCGGCGCGTCTCGAGCGAGCGGAGGATGTTCTCGCGAGCGGCCGGATGGATCTGTTCGAGAAGCGGCAGGATCTCGCCGCGAATCAGCCCTCTCGTCGTCGCCGCGTTCGACGAGTCGAGGCGGAACTCGACCCCGCGCTCACGGCAGAACGCCTCAGTTTCCTCGCGCCAGAGCGGCAGCAGCGGCCGCACCACCCCATCCTCGCGGCGAGCCTTGATCCCCTTGAGGTTGCCGCTCGTCACGAGCCGGTAGAGGATCGTCTCGACCTGGTCGCTCGCGGTGTGTCCCGTCGCCCGCAACTGCCCGGGCGCCTGCGCGTAACGGAGGTCGCGCAGCTCCGCCTCCGAGAGCCCGGCGCCGTCCGCGCGCACGATCTCGGCATCGAGCACCTCGGCACAGAAGCGTGCGTCCGCCTCCGACTCGGCGCCGCGAAGTCCGTGGTCGACATGAAGCGCAGCGGCCCGGTAGCCGAGCTCACGCAAGGCGAGAACGAGACAACTCGAGTCGGCGCCGCCCGAAACGAGGCACACGACATCGCCGCCGGGCTCGATCAGGCCCAGGGTCGAGATGTGCGTCTCGATTCGAGCGAGAACGTCCATCGCCCCAGTGTGACTAAAAACGTCGGGTGACTGGTTCTAAAAGGTCGGCGCCTCGAGCCAACGCTCGAGCACGCCGGCGATGCGGTCGAGCTCGCCGGCGGCGAAGGGGTACGCCGTGGCGTAGTCCGCGAAGGGCATGCGAGCGGCGGGCACATTCCCGGCGTGGGCCTGGAGCGCATAGGCAAGCGGAAGCGAGTGCGCGACGACCAGGATCGTGTCCTCGGGCCGCGCGAGGAGCCACCGGTACCCGCGCGCGTAGCGCTCGACGATGCTCGCGCGGCTCTCCCCGCCGGCACCGGGGCTGTCGGACGAAGACGAGGAACCGGCCCAGGCGCGGTATTCCTCGAGCCGTCCGCCCTCGTAGGGGCCGTAGCGGGGATCGCCGAGATCGGCGAGCTTGGCCCGCGGCACCTCCCGGCCGCGCATCGCCTCGTCGGCGGTTTCGTCGGTGCGCGGGAAGCCCGTCGTCACGACCAGGTCGATCGGGGTGTCGCGAAGCTCGGTGCCGAGTGCCCGCGCCTGCTCGCGTCCCTCCACGGTGATGCCCCCGGGAACGCCCGGATCGCCGTTCAGCAGCCCGCGAACGCTGAACTCGCTCTCGCCGTGCCGTACGAGGATCGCCAGACGCAACGTTCAGCTGGTCGTCTAGAAGAGGAGCGAGCGGTAGCGGCCGACGAGGCGCATTCCGACCGACTCGTAGAGCGCAATCGCCGCGTCGTTCTCGGTGCGGACGAAGAGCGTCACGATCGGCGTCGTCTCGAGGAGCAGGCGGATCAGGTCGCGCATTCCCCGCGCACCGTAGCCCTGCCCGCGCATTTCCGGGTCGACCCAGACCTGCTGCACCTGGACCGCCGCGGGCGTCCAGGCGGAAGCCTCGCCCTTGAAGAGCACGACGCCGTCCTCGAGCCAGAGCCACGAGCGGCCGTCGACGATCTGTGCCTTCGTCCGCCACCGGAACCCGTCCGGATCGCGGAGCATCGGGTCGACGCCGAGCTCGTGCTCGTGCGAGGCGGCGCAGACCGGGACGAGCAGATCGAGATCGTCCAGCGTGGCGGGCCGGAGCCCCGTCAAGCCCGGCGCAGGCGGATCGGCGATCGCGTACACGGGCTGTCCCGGGCGGTCGGCACGGGGATCGGCCATCAGCCCCTGTGCCTCTCGCCAGAGCTCGCTCACCGCCCGCTCGTCTCCGATCATCATCTTCGACGTGCACCCCGCGGCCGCCTCGGCGAACGCACCGCAGCCGTACCCCGACGGCACGAGGTTGGCACCGAGATGGCAAAGCGCGACGAGCAGGCCACCTTCGTCGTCCACGCCGACGAACCGGCCGTAGCCGCGGCGCGCGACATCCTCGAGGAACACGCGCTCGATCGGATCGCGCGAGCAGAACTCGAGCACCTGCTGCGCCGTCGGTTCGATGACCTTTCCTGCCACGAGGGGACTGTAGAAGTTCGGCGGCGGTTGGAGCCGGTCTTCGAATAGGGTTCGGGCGCGATGCCGATCCACGTCCGCGCAGAGCCCGGCGAATACGCCGATGCGGTGCTCCTTCCCGGAGACCCCCTCCGGGCGAAGTACATCGCCGAGACCTACTTCGACGACCTCGTGGAGCGGAACACGGAGCGCGGCCTCCTCGGCTACACGGGCACCTGGAAGGGGAAGCCGGTCTCGGTGCAGGGAACGGGAATGGGCTGCCCCGGGGCGACGATCGTCTTCGAAGAGCTCGCTCAGCTCGGCTGCACGAAGTTGATCCGGGTCGGTACCTGCGGCGGGCTCCAGCCGAGCCACGCGTTGGGCGACCTGATCGTGGCGCTGACCGCCGTGCCGGCCGATTCGACGGCGATGCATCTCGTCGGGAACGAGCCCCACTGCCCGACGGCATCGTGGTCGCTCATCCACGAGGCGGTCCACCTCGCCAAACACAGCGACACGGAGCTCCACGTCGGCCCGATCGTCTCGAGCGACCTCTTCTACAACCCGGACGCCGGGCAGTACGAGCGCTGGTCGTCGCGGGGCGTCCTCGCGGTCGAGATGGAAGCGGCGGCGCTCTTCACGGTCGCGGCGCTGAAGAAGATCGACGCGGCCTGCCTGCTCACCGTCTCAGACATCGTCGTCGAGGGCGAGTTCAAGCGGATCAGCGACGAGGAGCTGAAGGCATCGGTCGACCGGATGACGAAGCTCGCTCTCGATGTGGCGATAGCCGACACCAAGTAGCTTCCTCGCGTGAGCGAGACCGACGCGATCTTCCTCGTGAACCCGGCGAGTGCGAACGGCGCGACTGCCAAGCGCTGGCCGAAGCTCCGCGCGCGGGCCGCCGAGCTCGGGCTCGAGGGCGACGAGCTTCTCTCGGAGCGGCCGGGGCACCTGACCGACCTGGCGCGCGGCGTTGCCGGTGAGGGCCGACTGCTCGTCGTCGTCGGCGGGGACGGAACGCTGAACGAGGTCGCGAACGGGATCGTCGGAACCGAGGCGGAAATCGCAGTGCTTCCGAACGGGACAGGGCAGGACTTCGGCCGCACCCACGGGATCCCGACGAAGTTCGACGACGCCGTCAAGGTGGCGCTCACGGGCGACGCGCGGGCGTTCGACGTGGGCCGCGCGGTCTTCCACGGGCTCGACGGGAACGAGGCGACCCGGATCTTCGCCAACGTCGGGTCGGTGGGGATGAGCGGCGCGGTCGCTCGCAGGGCGAACGGGATGTCGAAGGCACTCGGCGGGCGCGCGACCTTTTACTACGCGCTCGTACGCGAGTTCGCGAAGTGGAAGAACACCGAGGTGACGGTCGTCTGCGACGGCGAGGAGCGCCGCGGGCCGATGCACGACGTGATCGTCGCGAACGGCCGCTGGCACGGCGGCGGGATGAAGCTCGCACCGGACGCTGATCCCGGCGACGGGCTCTTCGACGTGGTGCTGATCGGCGATGTCACGAAGCTCGACTTCGTGACGACCTCACCGAAGCTCTACAGCGGCGGGCACGTCGGCCATGCGCGAGTCGACGTCCTGCGTGGAGCCGTCCTGACCGTCGACGGCGCCGTGCCGCTCCCACTCGAGCTCGACGGCGAGGTTGCGGGAACGACGCCGGTGCGGTTCGAGGTGATTCCCGGGGCGCTGCGGGCTGCGCGTCCCGGGCTAACTCCCGGTCTTCGCCTCGGTCGAGGCCGCGCGCGGCGTGGCGGTGGTCGAAGGCGGTCGTCTTCTTCGCCGTGGTGCGTCTGCGAGTCGTCGTCGTCGGCTTCTTGGCCTTGCCTTCGAGTGCCGTGAGCCGCTTCTCGATCGCGGCGAGCCGCTTCTCGATCGACTCGAAGCCGGCGAATACCTTCCCGCCCTTGTCCTTCAGCTGCGATGCGCTCTGGAGCGCCGAGCGCGTCGCCGGGTTCTTCGTGATCTTCCCCAGCGCGTCCTCGCCGACTGCCTGGATCTGCTCGATCACGGACTTCTGCTTCTTCTGGGCCATCTTCAACGTCTCCTGTCCGTTGTCGCCGTCCGGATGGCTAACGATACGCGAGCGGGGAGCTCATCCCTGTTGACATCTGTCAGCAAAGGCGTAAAGTCCGCCACATGTCCGGAAGAGTCATACCCAGAAAAGCGGTGAACTGGGCCGGAGCGAACTTCGCGCCACTCGTTCTGATTCCGCTCGGGGCCGGGCTGATCTGGATTGCGGTCTGGCGCGTGTGGCTGCCGCCTGCGGGCGGCAGCGGCGCGCTGTCGACCACGGTGACGACGGTGAACGCGAATGCGAAGACGAAGCCGACGCACAAGGTGACGACGGTCGTGCACGCGTCCAACGGCGGGTCGCCCTCACGCCGTTCGGAGGCGCTCGCATTGGCGCTCGTGTTCCTCGGCGCGGGGGCGGCGATCGTCGCGGTCTTCCACGATCGGATCGCGAGCATCGAGCTCGGTAAGGATGGGATCAAGGTCGACCTCGACCCGGCCGCGCAGACAGGGGCGGCGGCACTCGTCACGCGGCTTGCGGCGAGCGGGGCGCCGCCGAAGAGCTACGGCCGCGGCCTCGACCGGTACCTCCGGGCGGTGGCATCCCGACGGAGCGTGGTCGGGGCGAGGCCCGGGCCCACCGGGTTCGGCTCCGAGCAGGCGGTCGCACTCGCCGACCGGATCGCCGACGACCTCGTCTGAGCCGAGCCGTCTCTCAGGAGGTCTACCCTCGGGAGCATGATCGTCGCGCACCTCGACCTCGACGCGTTCTTCGCCGCCGTGGAGGAGCTCGAGAATCCTGAGCTTCGCCGGGTGCCGCTCGTCGTCGGCGGCGACCCCCACGGCCGCGGCGTCGTCGCGACCGCGAACTACGTCGCGCGGCGCTTCGGCGTCGTCTCCGCGATGTCGTGTGCCGAAGCGCTCCGGCGGTGCCCCCAGGCGGTGTTCGTGCGGCCGCGCGGGTCCGTCTACCGGGAGTACTCGCGCGAGGTCTGGGCGATCGTCCGGGAGATCGTCCCCACGGTCGAGCAGGCGGGAATCGACGAGGGTTACCTCGACCTGGGGGAGCTGGCGCCCGCCTTCGACGACGCCCGTGCGCTCGCGGAGGCGGTGCGTGCCGTCGTCAAGGTGCGTACGAGGCTCTCCTGTTCGCTCGGGGTCGCGACCTCCAAGGTGGTGGCGAAGGTCGCCTCGGACCGGCGGAAGCCGGGTGGGCTCACCGTGGTGCGGCCCGGGCGCGAAGCGGCGTTTCTCGCGCCGTTCCCGATCCGGGTGCTTCCGGGGATCGGCCCGCGGGCCGGAGCACGCCTGACCGCGGCGGGAATCGAGACGATCGGCGCGGTCGCCGCACTCCGGGACGCCGAGCTTGCCGCGCTGCTCCCGGGCAAGGTCGGGCGTGTCGTGCGGGAGCGGGCACGTGGAATCGATCCCCGAGCGCTCGAGGTCTCGACCGAGCGGATCTCGATCTCGAGCGAAGAGACCTTCGAACGGGACATCGCCGACGTCGCACGCCTGCACGACGAGCTTCGCCGGATGGCCGCCGGTCTCGCGCGCCATCTCGCCGAGCACGAGCAGACCGCCCGCACCGTCGTCACGAAGCTCCGCTATCCCGACTTCTCGATCCGGACCCGGTCGAGCACTCTGAGCGCGGGAACCGACGACCCCGAGCGCATCGGCGAGCTTGCGTGCTCGCTCCTCGATCGTGCACTTCGCGATCGGCCGGGACCGCTGCGCCTCGTGGGCGTCGGGCTCTCGGGGTTGACCGATCACGCGCAGCTCGAGCTCGCGCTCTGAGAGAGTGTGCGCCGAGAATGGAGGGCTACCACCACGCAGCGCCGGTGAGGGTGCGGTTCGCCGAGACCGACGCCCAGGGCGTCGTGCACAACTCCAACTACCTGGTGTGGTTCGAGGTGGCGCGGATCGAGTTCCTCGAGCGAATCGCGGGCGGTTATCAGCGCCTCCGCGACGAGGGGGTCGAGTCGCTCGTGCTGGAGGCCCACGTCCGGTTCCTCGCTCCCGCCGTGTTCGACGACCGGCTGCTCATTCACACGCGCTGCCTCGACGCGCGCGGCGCGCGGTTCAGATTCGAGTATGCGGTCGAACGCGACGGGGTGGTGATCGCCGACGGCTGGACGGCGCACGGCACCGTCGATGCAGCGACGCTGCGCCCCACCCGGACACCGCAGTGGCTCCGTGACGCTATTGCTGGTTGCGAACCGCCTGAGCAGGCGGCGTCGTCGAGGTAGTCGTCGTGGTCGTCGCGGCCGGCGTCTTCGGCTTCTGCTTCGGCTTGGGCGGCGCCTTCGGTGTCGGCCCGACGAGGAGGATCTCGGGGCTCGAGCGGTAGGTCGAATACCAGGTGTTGTCGGACATCAGCTTCCCGTCGGAGCCGTAGACGAGCCGCTCGACCGACGTGGAATAGGCGTTCTCGCCGGGGTCCTCGACCTCGCTCGTTCCCGGCGCCAACGACGGGTCGAGCTTCTTTTGCACCGGCGGCGCGCTGACGAACTTCAGGGGCGCGGCGTTCGTGACGACGCGCCGGTGCTGCGGGGCTCCGTAGAGCGAGACGACCAACGAGGAGGTACCGACGAAGGTGCGGAGGAGCAGCCAGTGCGTCGTGTCGTTCACGAACTTGAGGTCGATGTCCGGATAGTCGACCGTGGCGTCGCGACCGAGCGGGTAGTGCGAGATGTAGAGCGCGTGATTCGTGCGGGCCGTGATCGGGAGCCCTGCCTCGTAGGCGGCGTTGAAGACGGTGGTCGAGACCTGGCAGACACCGCCGCCGAGCCCAGTCGAGAGCTCGCCGTTGATGATCACAGGCGCCTCGACGAAGCCCTTCGCCGCGGTGCGGGCGCCGGTCGCATTGTTGAACGAGAACGTTGCGCCGGGCGCGATCAGCTTGTTGTCGACGAGATGAGCGACGAGCTCCACATTGTGGATCCGGTTCGCGATCCCGCCGTAGATCGTCTCATAGCTCGAGACGAGGCCCGTGATCCCCATTGCGTTTGCCTCGGCCGTCGTCCGCGCGGGATTCGAGGTGGCGATCGTGAGGTGCGCGACGCGGTTCTTCGACGACTCGGCGGCGGCGAGCACGGCGGCAGCCGAGCGCGGCACATCGAGGCTGAGCCCCGTGACTGAAGGCACGACGACGACCCGGCTGCCGTAGGCCGCGAAGTGGGCGCTGCGCGCCGGGCGGCCGACGAGGCGGTCGAGCTTCAGGAAGTAGTCGTTCGCGGCTGCCCCGCCGAGGATCGGGGCGCCGCCCTTCACCGTCGGAAGCTGCAGCATCCGTGCGATCTGGGTCGGCTCGAGCTGGAAGGTTCGTCTCCCGGCGATCACCTTGACGGGAGCCGAGATCGCCCGTTCCGCCACGGCACGCGCCCCGTTCAGGTCGGGCCCCGTGATCGCCGGCTGCTCGACCGCCGTCGGAAGCTCGACCGGTCCCGAGCGTCCGAAGCCTGCGAGAGCGGCGACGACGATCCTCGCCGCCGCCTGCCGGTCGAGCTTCTCGCCCGGCTGGCCCGGGATGATCCCGACGTTCAGGTCGTGTCGGACGAGGCGCGCCGGCTTGTACGGACGATCCACCTTGCCGGCGATCACCCCGATCTCGTAGTTCACGGCGGCCTCATAGGCCTTCACCTTCGGCGTGACGTTGGTGGGGAAAAGTCGTAGCTCGAGGCGGCTGAAGCCACGGATCACGTCGATCCCGCCGCCGGCCCCCTGAGCTTCCTCGACCGCTTTGGCCCAGTCCGGCGTGACGCTCAGCTCCTCCGGACGAATCCTGAACTCGTGCGTTCCCGCGACGAAGGTGACCGGTACGTGCGAGAGGCTCTCGCTCCGCTGCTCGAGCTTCGCGCGTGCGGCGGCCGCGCTGAGCCCGCCGACCTCGACGCCGGCGATCTTCGTGCCGTCCGCAATCCTCCCGGGTGAGCCGGAGAAGGCAAACCCGATCGCGACGACGAACGCGAAGATCGTTGCGACCACCGCGGCCAGGCGAAGCTGGCCGTCCCGGACGGCAGGTGCGCTCCTGGGAACGCGGGCAGGGCGAGTTGACGCGCGAACGCTCAAGGCCGCGAAAGCCTATCGGCCGGGTAGGGGCCTTACGGTGAAGTTTTGGTGAGGACGCTTCCTCTTCGTTCGGCAGGCGCCTCCTCGGCTTCTTCGGCGAGGGGAGGCTCGCGCCGCGCGACTGCCGCGGCGCCGAGCACGACACAGCCGAAGGCGACGAACCGGAGGGCTCCGAGGAGACCGGGCGGCGTGGTCTCGTGGAAGATGGCGAGGCCTGCCACGATCGGGAGGGCGTTCGTCATGAACGAGGAGAGCCCGGCGGTCGCGAGAGCCCGGCCGCGCTGGAACGAAAACTGAATCAGGACGAATGCCAGGCCGTGGCAGGCCCAGACCGGCGCCGCGAAGAAGACGAGCGCACCGCCGTGCACGGCGGCCTTCGTCCCCACGTCGGCCGCTGCGTAGGTGACGCCGGCGGCGAGGCCGAAGCCCGCGCCCGGGGCGAGCAGCGGCGCCACCGGTCCGATCGCGAGGCCGACAACGATGAACGAGACGAGGAACCAGGCGGTTACGGCGATCCATGACCCTGCCGCGCCGCCGCTCGAGCCTCCGGCGAGAGACACGGAGAGAAAGACCAGCCCGAGAACAGCGAGGCCGACTCCCATCCACTCGCGTCGCGGGAGCGGGGTGCCCTCTTCACGCTGGGCGAGCACGGCCAGGAGCGCGAGGCCGCCCGCCGAGACGGCCTGAACGAGCGAGAGCGGCGCCAGGCGGAGCGCCACGATGTAGAGCGCCCAGCCGGCGATGCCGATCAGGAACGCGTTGCGCCAGCGGCGGTGGCCGAAGAGCAGTCCGAGAGAGCGCCACGGATGCCGGAGTGTCAGGCGCGGCAGCTTCGAGGTGATCGAATGCTGTGCGACCCACGACCAGTTGAACGCCGCCGCGGTCAGCAGGGCGAGAGCGAGTCCGAGAACAAGGGAGGCGTGGGGAAAGAGGCCCATCTACTAGGCTGGCGCGGTGGAGTTCGAGCTCACAGCCGAGCAGCGGCTGCTTCAGGACACAGTACGCGCGTTCGTCGATGACCGGGTGCTTCCGGTCGCGGTCCAGAACGACATCGATCACCGGCTCGATCTCGACCTGATCGCGGGGATGGCGGAGCTCGGGATCCTCGGGATCGTGATCCCGGAGGAATATGGCGGCGCGGGGCTCGACTTCGTTTGCGAGGCGCTGGCGTGCGAGGAGATCGAGCGTGGCGAGGCTGCCTTCCGGACGCTGATCTCGGTCCATGTCGGGCTGAACTCGCTCTCATTGTTGCGCTACGGCTCCGAGGAGCAGAAGCAGCGTTGGCTCGTGCCGCAGGCGCACGGGACGAAGCTCGCGTGCTTCGGGCTGACCGAGCCGGAGGCGGGCTCGGATGTGGCGGCCATGCGCTCGACCGCGCGCCGTGAGGGCGACCTCTACGTGCTGAACGGCCAGAAGAACTGGATCTCCTACGCGACGGTCGCCGATCACGCGCTCGTGTTCGCGAAGACCGACACCGAAGCGGGTCACAAGGGGATCACGGCGTTCATGCTCGAGAAGGGCACTCCGGGCTTCACCTCGGCCGACACCGAGAACAAGCTCGGGATCTGGGCCGGGTCGACGGGCGAGCTCTTCTTCGAGAACGTCGAGGTGCCCGTCGAGAACCGGATCGGCGAGGAGGGCCAGGGGTTCGAGGTGGCGATGTACTCGCTCGACCAGGGCCGTTTCACCGTCGCTGCCGGCGCATGCGGCGTGGTGCGCGCCTGCCTCGAGCGCTCGACGCAGTATGCGCGGGATCGCGAGACGTTCGGCAGCGAGATCGGCCGCTACCAGTTCGTCCAGGAGATGATCGCGAAGATGGTGCTCGGCTACGAGACCTCGAAGCTGCTCGTGATGCAGGCCGCCTGGATGAAGAACGTCGGCAAGCGCTCGACACGCGAGACCTCGCTTGCGAAATGGCATGCGACCGAGTCGGCATTCGAGGCGTCCCACCTCGCGATCCAGGTATTCGGCTCCTACGGTTACAGCGCCGAGTTCGGGATCGAACGGTACTTCCGCAACGCGCGCGCCCCGATCATCTACGAAGGAACGACCCAGATCCACAAGATGATGCAGGCGGAGCATGCCCTCGGCTACCGGCAACTGAACGGCGCCCGCGGCGAGGTCTCCCCGATCTGCTCCTGGGCCCCGGCGCTCTCACCGGTGCACGCGCGAGCGTAAGCCGAAGGCGCCACTCCACGGCCACTCGTGGGTCTCGGCGCAGAGACCCGCCCGTACGGGGTTGTTCCAGACGTACTCGCAGGCGTTTCCGAGGTGGTCGTCATCGCCGATCACCTTCGCGTGAAATCTCGACTGGAAAAGATGACCGACCCGTCCGTATCGCTCGTTGAACCTCTGGGCATGAATCCCGTTGATGCGGTGAAATCCCCGCGAAACGCTCGTGAGTTCCGCCTCCACGATGACGTGGAAATGGTTCGGCATTGCGCAGTACGCGTAGCATTTCCATCCTGCACGCAGACCGTCGATATGGAGGATCGCGTCGAAGAAAGCGTGGTCGTCATCGTCGAGAAAGATGAGGCAACGATCGACACCGCGCGCCGTCACGTGGAAGATCCCGTAGCTCGGAAGCACTGACCGCGGAAGCCGAACCATGCGAAAAACCTAGTCCCAGAGCGCCCTCACCGCATCGTCTCTTCAGGCCGACGACCCGAGCCGCGTTGCCACTTCAGGCCATGGCTGGGGACTGTCCCCAGCCATGGCTCGATCGGACACTGTCCGGGGACAGTCCCCAGCCTTGGCTTCTTTGGACACTGTCCGGGGACTGTCCCTGGACAGTGTCCAAAAGGGACACGTCAGAGTTCGCCGTGCCAGTAGTCGACCGCGGCGGAGCGCGGGAAGAGGGCTTTCACCTCGCCGTCGCCCGACCAGACGCCGACCTTGTCGCTGTCCGGGTACACCGCGACGGCAGTCTTCTGTTTCGTCGAGAGCATCGCGACGAGAACCGTCTCCGTGCCGTGGTTCGTGACCTTGTGGGCGCCTTCGGGGCCGGGTGGGAAGCAGACGACGTCGCCGGGGTCGAGCTTCGTCTCGCCGTCGGGGTCGCGGAGCGTCGGGGCACCCTGGAGCACGAGCAGCCATTCCTCGCACGGGTACTCGTAGTGGTAGGGGCAGATGCTCTGTCCCTCCGCCAGCTCGTAGACCGACATGCCAAGCGCGGAGCCGCCGACGAGCGGGCCGATCCGGGCGTACGGCACCTCGTAGCCGGCCGGGTCGCCGTCGTCCTGCGCCCGCGACGTGTCGAAGAGATTCGCCTGCTGCGTCACTCGCCCTCCCAGTAGTCGACTGCATCCGCGACACGGAACACCTTCCGTGGCTGAGAGACGCCCACCTTCCCGCTGTCCGGGTACTCCGAGACCTCGAGGGATGCGCTGGCCGAGACGATCAGCACCGTTCCCGGCCCGCACACCTGATGAGCTCCCTCGGCTCCCGTCGGGAAGCAGACGACGTCCCCCGCCCGAAGGCTCCGCTCGCCGGCTGGGTCGCGGAGGACCGGCGTCCCCGAGATGACGATCAGCCACTCTTCGATCGCGTGATGGAAATGGAACGGGTAGGTGCGCTCCCCCTCGGGAACCTCGTAGAGCGTCGCTCCCATCTGGGAACCGCCGATCGCGCGCCCGATCCGGGCAGAGCGTGACCGATACCCCTCGCGTTCCGACGAGTGCCCGAACTCCGGCTTGAAGACATTCGCGCGGCGCACGTCCGCAGACTATTCGAGGCCGAGCGCCGCCGAAAGCCCATCCAGACCCCGAAGCGCGTCTGGGAACTCCGGGTGACGTCCATCGCGATCGATCAGCACCGCCTCCATCCCGACTGCACGCGCACCCTCGATGTCGTCGTGCACCGTGTCCCCGACCATCACCGCTTGCTCGGGCCGGACGCCGAGCAGTCCCAGCAGCGCCAGGAAGATCGACTCGTGGGGCTTCGTCTTCCCGTGCGCGGACGACGTGAGCACGGCATCGGCGTCGAGCCCGTGATGCCCGACGAACTCGTCCAGGTTCCGCGACGAGTTCGAGAGCAATCCGATCGAGAGCCCGTGCGAGCGCATCGCCGCGAGAGCGGGAACCACGTCGTCGTACAGCTCGAAGTGGTGCGAGTGCGACCAGCGCCGCTCCATCTCCACCGCGGCGCCGTAGGTCTCGCCCGTGCCCCCCATCCCGACGATGATCCGCTCCGTGAAGAGCACCCAGATCTCCTCGTCGTGGTCGAGCTCGGGATGGCGCTCGACCTCGGCAAACGCCGCTGCGCGCGCCTCCTCGTAGCGCGACGGGTCGAGATCGAAGCCGTAGCGAAGCCCGAGCCGGTGGTATCCCTCCGGCCCGAGATCCGGCCCGGGCCGAGCCAGGGTGAAATCGACATCGAAGACGACGGCGCGAAGGTTGCTCTCGGACATGAGAGAGCAGGATAGAAGCGACTACGGAGACTGCGCCGCAGGCAGGGCTCCGGAGACCGCGAGCAGTCGACCTGTCCCTGGCGCGACCGCCGCGATCTCCACGCCGGCCTCGCCCTACGAGGAGGGGCTCACGGGGGAACCTGTTTCGGTTCCCCCGTGATCATCGGGGTGCCCAGATTCGAACTGGGGGCCTCTCCGACCCGAACGGAGCGCGCTACCAGGCTGCGCCACACCCCGAGCGCGAGAATCGTACCGGTAGAGCGCCACCGGCCCGGCCATGCGGCTTGCGAGATGGCCGCCCGATCAACTATCGTAGGAGTCGTGAACAGGGTCCGGACAGAGCGGGTCGCGCAGTAATGCCTGCCCCCGGATACCTGCGGAAGATCAAGCCCGCCTGCGCCTCGAGCGCGGCGGGCTGTTTTTTCTGGTTGTACGACCTTGAGCTCACGACGAGAGGAGCAGCATGGCCAACCATCTGACGCCTGAAGAGCTTTCCCAGGAAGTCGGGATCGAGCGCGCCGAAGTCATCCGGATCTGCATCGAAGAAGCCGTACCGATCTACCAGGGCAAGATCGACAAGACCCTCTTCCGGCGCATCTCGCTGCACTGGACGCACTACCGCAGCAGCACTGACCTACCGCCCGCTGCTCGAGCGGGAGAACGAGAACCGAGCTCAGCCCGTGGCTGCACGCTTCTTGCGCACTGCAGGCTTCTTCTCGGCGGCGTCGCCCTTCGAGGCGGCGACCGAGGCCCTGAGCGCCTCCATCAGATCGATGACCGGCGCGTCCTCGCTCGCGGGTGCCGGCTGGACGAGCTCGCGGCCCTCGAGTTTCGCCTCGAGCAGATCCCTCAACCGGGCCCGGTACTCGCTCCGAAGCTCGGCCGGGTCGAACTCGCCTTCGAGGCCGGAGATGATCTGCCGGGCCAGCGCGAGCTCCTCTTTCTTCACGCCGGTCGCGGCGACGGGCTCGTCGATCTCTTCCTGACTTCTGACGTCCTCGGCCAGGAAGAGCGTCTCGAGCGCGAGCGCATGGCCCTTCGGGCGGATCAGGCACAGCTTCTCCTTCCCGGCCAACACGAATGACCCGAGCCCGACGACGCCCGCCTCGGCCATCGCCTCGATCAGGAGCGCGTAGGGCCGGCGCTGCGCCTCGGTCGCGGCGGGGACGAGGTAGTAGGTCCGGTCGAAGAAGATCGGGTCGACCTCACCCGCGGGGACGAACTGCCGAATCTCGATCGCGCGCGAGGTGTCGAAGCTCTCGAGGGCTTCGAGCTCCTCGTCCTCGACCGGAACGAACTGCCCCTTCGCGGCCTCCCAGCCCTTGACGATCTCGTCAGGGGCGAGCTCGACATCGTGGAACGGGCACCAGCGCTTCTGCTTGATCGGCGTCAGGCAGGTGCGGTGAAGCATCTTGAACTGCACGTCGGACTGCCGCGCCGAGGCTGCCGTCGCCGGCGAGAGCCCGACAGGAATGCTGACGAGCCCGAAGCTGATCGATCCGTTCCAAGTTGTGCGCATGAGCAGGTGAGAAGTCTAGAGAGGGTTCCCATTCTTCGCCTCCCCCACACCGGGTTCCTGCTCGCCGATTCCGAACTAGGAAACGCGCCGCGCGCCGTCGTAGCCCGAGGCGTAGGAGCCACTGTCCAGGCTCGAGACCTGGACGACCGTGCCCGTGTGCGGAGCATGGACGAACTCGCCGCCGCCGATGTAGATCCCGACGTGCCCGTCCCCGTCGAACAAGACGATGTCGCCGGGCTGGAGCTGATCCTTCGGCACGGGCGTCCCCACGCTCGCCATCGCGTACGAGGAATGCGGCAGCGACACGCCGACCTGGGAGTAGGCGTACATCACGAGGCCCGAGCAGTCGAACCCGCCGGGCGAAGCGCCGGCCCAGACGTACGGGGTCCCGAGGTATTGCAACGCCACGCCGACGACACCGGAATGGCTCGACGGGCGGCACCACGGTCGCGCCCTCGGGTGTCGAAGCGGTCGCCCCGACAGCGGTCGTGGCGAAGGTCTGTGACGGCTGGACCTGAGTGGCGATGACCCTCGCCTGTGCCGCCTGCGATGCTCTCAACTCTGCCGCCTGCTGGGCCGCCAGGAGCCGCTGTACCTCTCCGTTCAGCGACGTCAGGAGGCTTTGCCGTTCGCCGAGGCGTACCTCGATCGCCCGCCGCTCCTGCGTCCGCTCGGCGACGAGCCGTCCCACCTGGGCGCCGCTCGGTCGCGAGCCGGGCCCGGCTGTCGAGGACCGCGGCCTTGAAATGGACGACCTGCGTCGCAACCTGGACGTCGAGCGACGAGACCTGGTTCGCGGTGTCGATCCGGGTCATGACCTGCGCGAGGTTCTGCGAGCCGAGGATGACCTCGAGCGTGGAGGTCTGCCCTGCCGTGTACAGCTTCACGAGCCGGACCGCGATCGTCCGCCGGCTCTTCGCGAGGTTGCGCTTCGCGATCACGAGCTCCCGGCGGTTCACCGCGATCTGCTGCCGAACGTGGGCAAGCTTCAGGTTCGCGAGGTTGACGAGCTCGTCGGAGCGGCTGAGGCTCGCGTTCAGATCGTTGATCTCACCGACGACCTGCTGTGCCTCGGCCTGCGTGGCGGTGATCGACGGGGAGGGCGCAGCCGCGGCCTGGGAGGCCGCGAGGAGAGCTGCAACGAGCAGGAGCAGCACGTACGGCGCAAACCCCCACCTCGCGGCAAACGCTGCCTGCGAGACCTCCGAGGATCGGCGCACCGGGTGGGGCCGGCACGTCACGAAGGGAGGACGTTAGCAATCTGGGCGGACACGAGCAACCCGGACCCGCCCAGAAGCTACTGAAAACTAAAGCTAGCTACTCCGCATGGGCGGAAATCACGGGACAACTGTGGTACGGTCCCGCCCTTGCTCGGGCAGTTCATGGGGAAGAGGGGGTTGCTGCTGGGCGCGGTGGCATGCCTCGGCCTGCTCGCGATCTCCTCCGCCGGAGCCGCCTCGCCGACGCCGTCGGTCGGAAGCCTGCAGGCCGACGACGCCGCGCTCGCGGCGAAGTCTCGGGACGCAGTTCTCGACCTCTATTCACTCGACGAGCGACTGGCGACGGCGAAGCAGCGGCTCGCAGCGCTCGACGGCGCCGGCCGGCAGCTCGTGGCCGAGCGCGCGTCGCTGCGACACGAGCTTCGGCTGGCGCGCCTCGATGTCCATCTCTCGCAGGTTCGCCTCGCGACGCGGCTCCGCTTCATCTACGACCACGGCAGCACGAGCTCGCTGGACGTGTTGATGGGGGCGAAGTCGCTTGAAGACGCGATGATCCAGCTCGACGACTTCAACCGCGTCGCAGCGGCCAATGCGGATGTCGTCGTGGAGGTCCGCTCGTCGCAGACTCAGATGATCGAGCTCAGACGACAGCTCGGAATCCGTGAGCGCACCCTGGCGGCAACCACGGCCGCTGCCGCCCGCACCGTGACCGAGCTCGAACAGCTCCACGCCGATCGCGTTGCCTACCTCGCGCAGCTCACGAGCCGGCGCGCGGTCGATGCGGCAGGCATTGCGCAGCTCACCGCCCAGGCGCAGGCCGCCGTCGTCCGCTCGCAGACGATCATCGCGCCGACACAGCCCGACATCGTCGCGCCGACGACCTCGCCGGTCGAGGTGATCGCCTCGTCCGATACTCGGACTCTGACCGTCAGCGCGACCGCCTACGACCTTCCGGGCCGGACCTCGACCGGGCTGCCGGTCGGTTGGGGGATCGCGGCAGTCGATCCCTCGGTGATCCCGCTCGGAACGCACATCGTCGTCCCCGGCTACGGCGTGGCGGTCGCCGCCGATACGGGCTCCGGGGTCGTCGGAGCAACGATCGATCTCTGGTTCCCGACCGAGGCACAGGCCGATGCCTGGGGCCGCCGAACTATCACAATCGATGTCGAATAGTTAGATGACGATCTCGAGGGAGGAGGCTGCCAGGGTGAGCCCATCGACCCAACGTGCCGTTGAATCCTCACCTCGCGTGCTGCTCGTCGATGACCACGACCTGTTCCGGCGGGGCCTGAGAACGTTGCTCGAAACCGAAGGGGTCGATGTGGTCGGCGAGGCGGACACGGGCCGTGACGCGCTCGCGCAGATCAGCGTGCTCGCGCCAGACGTGGTGGTCATGGATCTGAACATGCCGGGGATCAGCGGCGCCGAGGCGACCGCCAAGATGTCGATGACCGCGCCGACGACCCGCGTCCTCGTCCTCTCGGCCTCCAACCAGGACGCGGACGTGATGGACGCGATCATGGCGGGGGCATGCGGTTACCTGCTGAAGGACTCCTCGATCCACGACCTGGTAACCGGGATCCGCGCCGCAGCCAACGGCGAGTCGCTCATCTCGCCCGCAATCGCCTCCAAGGTTCTGGGGCGGCTGCGGGCGGCGAACCCAGCAGCCCGCGAGGAAGCAGCCGCCGGGCTTTCCGACCGCGAGATGCAGGTTCTGCGCCTGATCGCGAACGGCAACGACAACGCCCAGATCGCGGCCGAGCTTCACATCAGCCCGAAGACTGTCAAGAACCACATCTCGAACATCCTGATGAAGCTCCAGATCGAGAACCGGATCCAGGCGGCCGTTTTCGCGGTTCGTTCCGGCCTCGCCTGAGCCGCTCGTTGCGAGGAGTCCGGAGCCTCGGGCAGAATCCGAGTCTCGGTGCGTGCCTTCGCCGCCATCGGCCTCGCCCTCGCCCTTGCGGCTGGAGCGGCGGGCGCCGATTCGGGGACTCTCCACAGCCGGCTTGCCGGGACGTTCCGCGTGCCGGGCGTGATTGCGGGTGACTCGACCGCGATGGTCGTGGCGCTACCGAGCGGCCGGGTCGTGTTCGCACGGAACGCCGACCTCTCGCTCGAGCCGGCCTCGAACGAGAAGCTCTCTGTCACCTATGCCGCCCTGGTCGAGCTCGGGGGGAGCTACCGCTTCCCGACGGCGCTCCTCGGACAGGGTCGACGGGTCGGGGACACCTGGCAGGGCCGCCTGATCCTGAAGGGCTCCGGCGACCCGAGCCTCACCTCCGGCGACCTCCGCCGGCTCGCGAACATCCTCTGGCGCGAGGGCATTCGCCACGTCACCGGTGGCATCGCCGGCGACGAGTCGGCGTTCGACACGAAACGAGTCGGCCCGGGATGGCTCCCTCGTTCGCCGGTAGCGAGTCGCCGCCGCTCTCGGCCCTGATCGTCGATCGAGGCGCCGTGGGCAACCGCCTCGTCGCCGATCCGGCGCTGGCTGCCGCGAGGCGCTTCGACCAGCTCCTGCACAAGCGCGGGATCACCGCCCGGGGCGCGATCGTCCACAGGGCCGGGCCGCAGGCGGTGACGCTCGCGACGATCTACTCCGACCCGCTCTCGAAGATCCTCCAGTTCATGGATCACTGGAGCGACAACTTCACCGCGGAGATGGTGCTGAAGGCGATCGGCCTGCAGGGCGTGGGTCGCGGCTCCACGGTCGCGGGAGCAGACGTCGTTCGGCGCGACCTGCGCGAGGGCGGCATTCCGGTTGCAGGCGTGCACATCGCCGACGGATCGGGCCTCTCCCGCGATGACCGAGTGACCGCCCGGGAGCTTGCCACCCTGCTCGTGCGGATCTGGAACGACCCCACGATGCGAAAGGTCGTCTGGAACTCACTCGCAGTCGCGGGCCAGCCGGGCACACTCCAGAACCGGCTCCTCGACAATCCGAAGCACCGGCTCGTCAGAGGCAAGACGGGAACGACCGACATCTCCTCGGCGCTCTCGGGTTACGTCGGAAGCCGCTTCGCTTTCGTGACGATCGAGAACGGCCACCCGGTGGACTACTGGGCGGCCCACTCGGCCGAGGACGGCGTCGCCGACGCGCTGCTCGACGACATGGGCAACTAGCCCAAGAGGCCTCTCAGGTCGTCCTCGCCGAGGATCGGCACACCGGCGGCCTCCGCCTTCGTGAGCTTGCTCTTGCCGGGAGTCTCGCCGACGATCACACCCGTTGTCTTCTTGGAGACGTTGTCGGACACCTTGGCGCCGAGCGCCTCGAGCGCCGCCGTGGCCTCCTCGCGCGTGAAGTCCTCGAGGGTGCCCGTGACGACGTACTGGCGCCCGGTGAGCGGCCCTTCCTTGCGCGCGTCGCCCTCGTCGGACTCGAAGGTCAGCCCGAGGCCGCGTAGCTCTTCGATCAAGCGGCGATTGTCGTCGTCTGCGAACCACTCGGCGATCGCCTCCGCGCGCTCGGGGCCAATTCCCTCGCACTCGACGAGATCCTCGGGCGTAGCTGCGATCAGCGCATCGACGGAGCCGAAGTGCCGCGCCAGGTTCTGCGCCGTCACCCAGCCGACATCCGGGATGTTGAGGCCGAAGAGGACCCGCCGGAAGGGCATCGTCTTCCGCGAAGCCTCGATCGAGTCGATCGCGTTTCGTGCCGAGATCTCGCCGTAGCCGTCCTGCTCCATCAACTGCTCCACCGTGAGCCGGTAGAGGGCCGGCATCGAGCGCAGCAGCCCCTCGGCCCACAGGCGCCGGACGAACTGCTCCCCCACGCCGTCGATGTCCGCGGCGGCACCGACCCAGTTGATCAGCGTCTCGAGCCCGCGTGAGGGGCATGCGCGATTGGGGCAGCGGTGCATGACCTCGCCCTCGGGCTTCACGATCGCCGTGCCGCAGAGCGGGCAATGCGTCGGCATCCGGAACTCGTGCGTCCCGGGCGCATGTGACCCCGCGGGACCGACGACCTGCGGGATCACGTCGCCTGCGCGCTGGACGATCACCTGGTCGCCCTCACGGATTTCCTTGCGGTTGATGTCCTCTTCGTTGTGAAGCGTCGCCCGGGAGACCGTGACGCCGCCGACCTGCACCGGCTCGAGGATCGCCCACGGGTTGAGCGCGCCGGTGCGGCCGACGCGGATCGCGATCTGATGCAGCTTCGTCTCCGCCGTCGCCGGCGCCCACTTGTAGGCGCGGGCCCAGCGCGGCCGCGAGTGGAGCGCGCCGAGTGCGGCCTGCTGGGCGAGCGAGTCGACCTTGACCACGATCCCGTCGATCTCGTAGTCGAGCTTCTTCCGCTTCTGCTCCCAGTCGCGGCAGGCCTTCGCAACGGCCTCGATCGTGTCGAGCCGTTCGGCATGCGGGTTCGTGCGGAAGCCGTGCTCGCGGAGCCAGGAAAGCGTTTCCCAATGTGACGTGAGCTCGAGCCCCTCGCGGCGCCCGATCCCGTAGGCCCAGGTCGCGAGCGGACGCGAAGCGGTGATCGCGGAATCCTTCTGCCGCAGCGACCCGGCGGCGGCGTTGCGCGGGTTCGGAGCGAGCTTCTGACTCGTTCCGGCGAGTCTCGCGTTCAACTCGTCGAAGCCCGAGATCGGCAGGTAGACCTCGCCCCGCACCTCGAGAAGTGCCGGCGGGTCGCTGCCGAGCATCCGCAGCGGCACCGTCTCGATCGTGCGCAGGTTCACCGTGACGTCCTCGCCCTCGATCCCGTCGCCGCGGGTCGCGCCGCGAACGAGCAGTCCGGCCTCGTAGGTGAGGTTGATCGCGAGACCGTCGATCTTCGGTTCGATCACATAGACGACGGGAGTCGTCCGAATCCGAGGCGCTTTCGGACGTCCTCCGCCCACTTCTCGAGCGCCTCGGTGGTCGTGACCTTGTCGAGCGAGCCCATCGGCTCGAGGTGCCGCACCTTCGTGAACCGGTCGGAGACGGGCGCTCCACGCGCTGAGTCGGCGAGTCGGGGCGTACGAGCTCCGGGTGCGCGGCTTCTCGAGCGCGACGAGCTCGTCGTAGCTCCGGTCGTAGACCGCGTCCTCGACGCTCGGGTCGTCGAGCACGTTGTACTCGTACGTCCAGCGCGCCGAGCTGCTCGCGCAGCTCGGCGGCACGCGCCTCGAGCTCAGAGGGCGGCAAGGAGCTCCTCCGGCGTCTCCACGATCACATCCGCCTCGCCGAGTGCCGAGCGCTCGTGGACGCCGCCCCAGGTCACCCCGATCGCGAACATCGCCGCTGCCTTGGCGGCGGCCATGTCGTAGGGCGAATCGCCGACGTAGACCGCGCGGTCCGGTGCTCTCGCCGAGCCGGTCGAGCGCAAGCAACAGCGGATCGGGCGCGGGCTTGTTCCGCGCCGCCTCGTCGCCTCCGACCACCACCTCGAAGAGGTGCCCGATCTCGGTGGCCGCGAACGCCAGCTCGACAGTCGAGCGCCGCTTCGCGGACACGAGCCCGAGCCGGCGTCCCTCGCCCCGGAGCCGCAGGAGCACGTCGTCCATCCCGAAGCACATGCCGAGCTCGCTGTGCAGCGGCTCGTTGTGGGCGCGGTAGACACGGACGAGCTCGTCGAGATGCTCGTCACCGCCGAACTCGTGCATCTGCGCCTCGAGCCCCGGCCCGCCGACGGCGGCCATCAGCGCCTCGTCGGGTATCTCCCGCCCGAGCACCGTCCGCGTGGCATGCCGCATCGAGGCGAGGATGATCCCGCCGCTGTCGACGACGGTGCCGTCGAGATCGAAGAGCACGACCGGAAAGCGCACCCGCCCGATCGTAGCCGCGCTAGCGCGCCGCCGTTCTCGTCATAGCCGATGCCGACGAGATAGAGCCCGCAGGCCGGGGCTGTCGAGCCGGCCTCGGCGCTTGGGGCGCCTTGCAGCAGGTCGACGATCCTGTCCGGCTCCAGCTCGAGCATCGAGCCGACGAGCGTCCTGATCATGTGGCGCAGGAACGAGTCCGCCGTGATCTCGAGCTCAGACGGTATCCGAGCGATCATGCCAGCGCGCCTCATGGACCGTTCGCACGAACGTCGTGGTGCTCGGTCTCGGTCGGCGTGAAGGCCCGGAAGTCGTGGGTCCCAACGAGCATTGCGGCCGAGGCGTGTAGGCGCTGGAGCTCGAGCGGACGGGGGTGCCAGAGCGACCGGTTCGTCTCGAACGGGGAAGGCGCCCGACGGCG
This sequence comes from uncultured Actinomycetota bacterium, assembly GCA_963720045.1. Lineage (GTDB taxonomy): Bacteria > Actinomycetota > Thermoleophilia > Gaiellales > Gaiellaceae > PALSA-600. The sequence goes on from CAVREC010000010.1 coordinate 248,648, forward strand.
CCAGATCCGATAGCGATACGAACGTGAGCGAGCCGAATGGCGGGCGTTGAAGTCGGACGGGCGCGCCGTCGGCGCGCACGACGGCGAGATCCGCCGGCAGGAGCGCGTTCAGCGCTTCGGCGGCGCGCTCGGGCGGGGCCCCGCCGACGACCTCGACCGAGGCGACGTTCCCGTACGCATGGACGCCGGTGTCGGTGCGCCCTGCGATCACGAGCTGCTCGTAGGAGCCGTACAGCGTCTCGAGCGCGCCTCCGAGCACCCCCTCGACCGTCCGCTCGCCGGGCTGGCGCGCCCAGCCGCGGAAGCCGGTGCCGTCGTAGGCGAGCGTTAGCTTCAGGTTCACGTCAGTCCTCCCTGACACTACTTGTCAGGTTTGCCTTATAATATAGTACTTTGCAATTCTGTCTGATACACTATAGTCGATGTCCGATCGTCAAACGTTCATCCTCCAGCGCGTCCAGCCGGCAATGGTCGGGCTGATCGACGGCTCGCTCTCGACGCTGGCGCCGATCTTCTCAGTCGCGGTCGTCAGCCATGACACCTTCTACGCGTTCGTCGCCGGTCTCGCCACCTCGATCGGCGCGGGGATCTCGATGGCGTTCTCGGAAGGGCTCTCCGACACGGGGGAGATCACGGGACGCGGCACCCCGCTCGTGCGCGGCGGGATCACCGGCGTCGGCACCTTCGTCGGCGGGATCCTCCACTCGCTGCCGTTCCTGATCCCCGACTACCGGGCGGCGCTCATCACCGCGTTCGTCGTTGTTGCGCTCGAGCTGGTCGCCCTGGCTGCGCTACGCGCGCGGTTCTTCTCGACGAGGTTCACGACCTCGCTCGGAGCCGTCTCGCTTGCCGGCGCGGTGATCGTCGCCGTCAGCGTGGCGCTCGGCGCCGCTGCTTAGAGCTCTTTAGGCCGACGGTGCGTCGTCGGCAGCTTCGGCTGCCGGCTCGGCCGGTGCCGCCTCGGGAGCCTCTGCCTCGTCGGCCGGCTCTGCCTCGTCGGCCGGCCTCTGGGCCTCTGCAACAGGGTCAGCCTCGTCCGCAGGCTCCGGCTCTTCAGCGGGTTCAGCCTCGGCAGCCGGCTCCGCCTCAGCTCCTCGGCATCAGCGTCCTCAGCCTCTGGCTCTGCCTCGGCAGCCGGCTCGAGCTCCTCGGGAGCCTCGGCCTCGTCGAGCTCACCGGCTGCGGCCTCCTCTGCCTCCACGTCCGACAGCTTGCGCTTGAAGACGAGCGGGCGTGTCGACCAGCTCCAGGTAGACCATCTCGGCGGCGTCGCCGGGGCGTGGGCCCAGTCGAACGATCCGGGCATAGCCGCCCGGGCGGTCGGCGAACCGCGGCCCGAGGTCGGTGAAGAGCTTGTGCACGATGTCCTTGGAGCGCAGGAAGGCCACCGCCTGGCGGCGGGCGTGGATGTCGCCGCGCCGCCCGAGGGTGATCATCTGCTCGGCGATCGGCTTGACCGCCTTCGCCTTCGTGACCGTCGTCTTGATCCGCTCGTGCTCGATCAGCTCCGACGTCAGGTTGGCGTAGAGGGACCGGCGGTGAGCCGAGTCGCGGCCGAGCTTCCAGCCTGAGCGCTTGTGCCGCATCGCCGCTTAGAGCTCCGACGGCCCGCCGTTGTCGCCGCGAAGGCGAAGTCCGTGCTGGCCGAGCGTCTCCTTGACCTCTTCGATCGACTTCTTGCCGAAGTTCGGGATCGAGGCGAGCTCGTTCTCCGTCTTCGTCACGAGATCGCCGATCGTCTCGATCCCGACCCGCTTGAGGCAGTTGTATGACCGGACGCCGAGCTCGAGCTCCTCGATCGGGAAGTTCTCCATCCCGTGTGCGAGCGAGACGTCGACCATCGCCCCACCGTCGAGCTGGGGAGCGTCGACGCCGAAGCCCTCCATCTTCTCGAGGTCGGTGAAGATCGCGAGCTGGCGGATCAGGATCTCGGCTGCCTCGGCGATCGCGTCCTTCGGATCGACCGACCCGTTGGTCGTGACGTCGAGGATGAGCTTGTCGTAGTCGGTGCGCTGTCCCACGCGTGCCGCTTCGACGTCGTAGGCGACGCGGCGGATCGGCGAGAACATCGAGTCGACCGGGATCACGCCGATCGTGTGGGCGTGCCCACGGTTGCCTTCGGCCGGCACGTAGCCGCGCCCGCGGCCGATCGTGAGCGTGATCTCGAGGCGGCCCTTGGACGAGATGTTCGCGATCTCGAGCTCCGGGTTCAGGATCTCGAGATCGGCGGGGCACTCGATATCTGCGGCGGTCACGGTTCCCTCGCCCTTGGCGGTCAGCCGAACCTCGACCTCCGGGGAGTCGCCGTGCAGCACGCAGATGAGCTGCTTCAGGTTGAGCAGGATGTCGGTGACGTCCTCGCGGACGCCGGGGAGCGTGGTGAACTCGTGCGCGACACCCTCGAGCTTGACGGAGGTGACTGCGGCGCCCTCGAGCGAGGAGAGCAGCACGCGGCGAAGCGAGTTCCCGAACGTGTAGCCGAAGCCGCGGTCGAGCGGCTCGATGACGAAGACCCCGCGATGCTCCTTGACTTCCTCGTGGGTGATCTTCGGGACCTGGAAGTCCATCACAGTGGAGCGACTAGCCAATTTTGAATCCTTTCTCTGGTTTCTAGAGCAGGTAACCGAAACGTGCCGTTACTTGCTGTAGAGCTCGACGATGAGCTGTTCCTGCACCGGCGTGTCGATCTCGTCGCGCTCCGGCCACTTCAGCACCTTGCCGGTGAGCCCTTCGTGGTCGGCCTGGAGCCACGGAGCAACGGCAGCGGTGAGGTCGGTCGCGTCGCGGATGACCTGCTCGGCGGTTGAGCCGGACTTCAACGTGACGACGTCGTCCGGACGAACACCGTAGCTCGGGATGTTGACCCGGCGGCCGTTGATCGAGAAGTGGCCGTGCCGGACGAGCTGACGGGCCTGGGCGCGCGAGGCGGCGAACCCGAGGCGGTATACGACGTTGTCGAAGCGCGTCTCGAGGATGCGCAGCAGGTTCTCACCGGTCACGCCGCCCTGACGACTCGCTTTGACGTAGTAGGTACGGAACTGTCCCTCGAGCAGGCCGTAGTACCGGCGGGCCTTCTGCTTCTCACGAAGCTGGAGCAGGTACTCGGACTGCTTGATCCGGCCGCGGCCGTGCTCGCCCGGCGGGTAGCTGCGGCGCTCGACTGCGCACTTCTCGGTGAGGCAGCGCTCGCCTTTCAGGAAGAGCTTCATCCCCTCGCGGCGGCACTGCTTGCACTTCGGTGAGGTGTCTCTCGCCATGGTGGTTAGACCCTCCGGCGCTTCTTGGCGCGAACGCCGTTGTGGGCCTGCGGGGAGACGTCCTTGACGCCGAGGATCTCGAGGCCCGCGGCCTGGAGCGAGCGGATCGCGGTGTCGCGGCCCGAGCCCGGGCCCTTCACGAAGACCTCGACCTTCTGGAGACCTTGATCCATGCCCTTGCGGGCTGCGGCATCGGCGGTGACCTGCGCGGCGAACGGCGTCGACTTGCGTGAGCCCTTGAACCCGGCCGAGCCGGCTGACTCCCAGACGATCACGTTCCCCTGCGGGTCGGTGAGCGCGACGATCGTGTTGTTGAACGACGTCTTGATGTGCGCCTGGCCGATCGCGATGTTCTTGCGGACGCGGCGGCGGGCGCGACCCTTGGTCGCTGTCTTACGCGGGGGCGCCATCTACTTCGCCTTCTTGCCGCGGCCGACGGTCTTCTTCGGGCCCTTGCGGGTGCGGGCGTTCGTCTTCGTGCGCTGGCCGTTCACCGGCAGCCCGCGACGGTGGCGGATCCCGCGGTAGGCGCCGATCTCGGACAGGCGCTTGATCGCCTGCGTTCGCTCGCGCCGGAGATCTCCCTCGACCTGGTAGTGCTCGTCGATGTAGTCACGGAGCTTCGCAACCTCTTCCTCGGTCAGGTCGCGCACCTTGGTGTCGGGCGAGAGCCCGAGTGCGGCGCAGATCTCGCCCGAGGTCGGGCGGCCGATGCCGAAGATGTAGGTCAGCCCGATCTCGAGCCGCTTCTGGTTGGGCAGGTTGACGCCGGCGATTCTGGCCATACGGAACTAGCCCTGCCGCTGCTTGTGCCGGGGGTTGTTCTTGCAGATGACCATCACGCGGCCGTGACGCTTGATCACGCGGCAGTGGTCACACATAGCCTTGACTGAGGGACGAACCTTCATCGAAACCTTCTCTCTTCTTCTTTAAGATCTGTGGCGATAGGTGATGCGACCGCGGGTCAGGTCATACGGGCTCAGCTCGACCTTGACCTTGTCGCCGGGAAGGATGCGGATGTAGTGCTTGCGCATCTTTCCGGAGATCGTGGTGAGGACATCGTGGCCGCCGTCGAGCTTGACGCGGAACATCGTGCTCGGGAGCGCCTCGGTGACTTCGCCTTCGACCTCGATCTTCTCTTCTTTGCTTGCCAATCGCCCTCTCTAGTCGTCAATGAACATGTCGCGCGGGCCAGTGTTGCGTGAAAGCGGCCGCCGCAGACAGAAACACGGCTCTCGCCGCGCAGCGATCATGGTACCAGGACCGATGCGGCTTTCGTGAGCACCCTCGGACCGTCCGCGGTGATCGCGACGGTGTGCTCGAAGTGCGCCGTGAGCGAGCCGTCGACCGTGGAAATCGACCATTCGTCGTCATGCGCATAGACGTCCGGGCCGCCGGCGGTGATCATCGGCTCGATCGCGATCGTCATCCCCTCGACGAGCGCTGACCCCCGGTGCGCGGAGACGAAATTCGGGATCTGGGGCTCCTCGTGGTAGGCCTTCCCGACGCCGTGGCCGACGAGGCTGCGGACGACCGAGAAGCCGGCGTCCTCGACGATCGGCTGGATCGCCGCGGAGATGTCCCCGACCACGGCGCCCACCTGGGCCGCCTCGATGCCTGCGACGAGCGCCGCGAGGCAGACGTCCAGGAGGCGCTGGGCCTCCTCCGAGATCTCGCCCACGCCGAAGGTCGCCGCGGAGTCCGCGATCAGCCCGTCTTTGGTGACTCCGACATCGAAGGAGATGATGTCGCCCTCGGCGGCGCGGTAGCTGCTCGGGATCCCGTGGACGATCATCTCGTTCGGCGAGATGCAGGTGGCGGCAGGAAAGCCCTTGTAGCCCTTCGAGGTCGGAGTCGCGCCGCGGGAGAGGATGTAGGCGTCGGCGATCGCGTCGAGCTCGATCATCGAGATCCCCGGCTCGAGCCGTTCCTCGAGGAGCGCGAGCGTCTCGGCGACGACGGCGCCGGCGGCGGCCATCAGCTCGATCTCCCTTGCGCTCTTCCTGATGATCATGCCGCGTTCTCGAACTCGTCGAGCGCCGCCTGGATCTGGGCGTACACCTCGGGAATCGTGCGCTCGGCGTGGAGCGGCACGAGCGTGCCGGTGGCCCGGTAGTGCTCGACGATCGGCTCGGTCTCGGCGTGGTAGGTGGCAAGTCGCCGGGCGATCGCGTCGGGGGTGTCGTCGGCGCGGTTCTCCTCGGCTGCCCGGGCGAGCATCCGCTCGGTCGCGATGTCGTCCGGCAGATCGAGGAAGAGGATCCGATCGAGCCGGCGGCCGATCGCGGCCAGCATCTCGTCGAGCGCCGCTGCCTGTGCCTCGTTGCGGGGGAAGCCGTCGAGCACGAAGCCGCGCTGCGCATCGGCCTCGCCGAGCCGTTCACGGATCAGCGCGATCGTGGTCAGGTCGGGAACGAGCGCGCCGCTCGCGAGGATCGGCTCGACCTGCCGGCCGAGCTCGGAGCCGGCGGCGATCGCCGCCCGGAACATGTCCCCGGTCGAGATGTGCGGGATCGCGTAATCGGTCGCGATCCGCTTGGCCTGGGTGCCCTTCCCCGATCCCTGCGGGCCCAGCACGAGCAGGTCCATGGCTATCGCAGGAACCCTTCGTACGACCGCATCATCATCTGCGACTCCATCTGGCGCATCGTGTCGAGCGCGACGCCGACGACGATCAGCACGGAAGTGCCGCCGAGCGCGCGGGATGTGGCCTGCGAGAAGTTGAACTCGTTGATGAAGATCGAGGGGAGCACCGCCACGGTCGCGAGGAAGAGCGAGCCCGGCAGCGTGAGGCGCGCCAGAACGCGATCGAGGTAGATCGCGGTCGGCGGGCCGGGCCGGATGCCGGGGATGTACCCACCGTACTTGCGCAGCTCGTCGGCCTGGTCGACCGGGTTGAAGGTCACCGACGTGTAGAAGAACGTGAAGAGGATGATCAGGATCGCCTCGACCAGGAGGTAGCTCCACGAGCTCGGCGAGAAGTTCCTGTTGATGAAGGTCTGGGTGCTCGGCAGGAACTCGCCGAGCGTCTGCGGCAGCGCGAGGAGCGTCGCGGCGAAGATCACCGGGATCACGCCGGCCATGTTCACGCGGAGCGGCATGTAGGTCGACTGGCCGCCCGACTGGCGCCGGCCCACCATCTTCTTCGCGTACTGGATCGGGATCCGGCGCTGGCCCTCCTGGACGAACACGACGGAGACGATCACACCAGGGCGACGATCGGGAAGAAGAGCTTCTCGACGGGACCGCCGTTGACCCAGGCATGGATCCCTGCGGGTGCCGAGGTGAGGATCGAGGCGAAGATCAGGAGCGAGATCCCGTTCCCCACGCCGCGCTTCGTGATCTGCTCGCCCATCCACATCAGGAGCGTGGTCCCGGCGGCGAGGGTGATGATGATCAGCACGAGACGGCCGGTGTCGAGCTTCAACCCGCCGCTTCGATGGAAGAGGTAGGCGTATCCGGCGGCCTGGGCGCCGGCGATGATCACCGTGAAATACCGCGTGTACTGGGTGATCTTCGCCTGTCCCGACTCGCCTTCGCGCTTCAGCTCCTCGAGCCGCGGCACGGCCGCGGTGAGCAGCTGGATCACGATCGAGGCCGTGACGTACGGCATGATCCCGAGCGCGAAGATCGAGAACCGGGCAAGCGCGCCGCCGCTGAAGAGGCTGAGGAGCCCGAGCACGCCGCCGCCGAAGAGGCTCGAGATCGCCGAGGCATTGACGCCCGGGGCGGGAATCCAGGAACCGAGCCGGTATGCGGCGAGCACGAAAGCGGTGAAGAGCACCCGGCGCCGGAGCTCCGGAACCCGCCAGGCGTTGGCGAGCCAGGACAGCAAAGCTAGTCCTCGCCCTCCGGCTCGGCCTCGGCCTCGGCAGCGGGCCCAGCCTCGACTTCGGCCTGCGAAGCCTGTGCGGTGGGCTCCTCGGCCTCGTCCTGCTTCACGCCGCTCGGACGCGGCGCGGTGCTTCTTCGCCTTCTTGACCTTCGGCTCCTTGAGCAACGTGAGCGTGCCGCCGGCAGCCTCGACCTTCTCGCGCGCGGTCGCCGAGGCGCCGTGCACGCTGATCGTCAGCTTCTTCGTCAGCTCGCCGACGCCGAGCAACTTCACGTCCTTGCGGATCGAGCGGATCAGGCCCTTGGCCTTCAGGGTCTCCGGCGTGACCTCCTCGCCGGCCTCGAAGCGGTCGAGGTCGCGGATGTTCACCGGCTGGGTGTAGGTGCGGAACGGGCCGACCGGCATCGCGTCGCGCGAGGTGTTGCCGCGCAGCTTCGGAAGGCGCATCGCGAGTGGCATCTGGCCGCCCTCGAAGCCGGCGCGCATGTAGTGCGACCCTGCGCGCGACTTCTGGCCCTTGATCCCGCGTCCCGAGTAGCGGCCCTTGCCGGAACCCATGCCGCGGCCCACCCGCTTGCGATCCTTGCGGGGCTGGGCGGGCGACAGGTTGGAAAGATTCAGCTCTTCGGTCATCTCTAGATCTCCTCCACCTTCACGAGGTGGCGCACCTTCCTGAGCATGCCATCGATGACCGGGCTCGGGTCGTGCTCGCGGGTCTTGCCGATGCGGCCGAGGCCGAGCGCGCGCAGCGTGCCGCGGTGGCGCGGCGACTGGCCGATCGCGCTTCCGGTCTGGGTGAGCCTAAGCCTCGGCATCTTCGGGCTCCTCCTTCGCCACGGTATCGTCCGAAACCTCTTCGACCGCGGCGGGCTCGACTTCAGCCACGGCGACCGCGTCCGCAGGCGCCTCGACAACCGGCTCGGGCTCTGCGACACGCTCCGGCTGGAGCGGGAGCACGTCGCGGATCGACTTGCCGCGTGCGAGCGCGACCTCCTCGGGGCGCCGCAGGTCGCGGAGAGCGGCCTCGGCTGCCTTCAGCATGTTGATCGGGTTCGTCGTTCCGAGCGATTTCGCGAGCACGTCGCGGATGCCGCCGAGCTCGAGCACCGCGCGCACGCCGCCGCCTGCGATGACGCCGGTTCCGGGGGAGGCCGGCCGCAGGAGCACGCGGGCTGCGCCGAAGCGGCCGAGTACCTCGTGCGTGATCGTCTGCCCGTGCTTGGGCACGGTGAACATGTTCTTCTTCGCGTCGTCGACGGCCTTCGAGATCGCAAGCGGAACCTCGCGCGCCTTGCCGTAGCCGACACCGACCCGGTCGACCTCGTCACCGATCACGACCAGCGCGGTGAACGAGAACCGCCGGCCGCCCTTGACCACCTTGGCGACGCGGTTGATCTCGACCACGCGCTCCTTCAGCTCTCTGGATTCGGCGATATCGACTGCCATCTAGAAGACCAATCCTCCCTCGCGCGCACCCTCGGCGAGAGCCTTCACGCGTCCGTGATACAGGTAGCCGGCGCGATCGAAGACGACAGCCTCGACGCCCGCTTTCTTGGCGGCGGCCGCAAGGGCCTTGCCGACCTCGTGTGCCTGGCTCGTCTTGTCGCCCTTGTGCTTGATCCCGACCCAGTTGGCCGAAGCGAGCGTCTTGCCCGTCCCGTCGTCGACGATCTGCGCGAACATGCCGCGGTTCGAGCGGAAGACCATGAGGCGGGGCCGCTCGGCCGAGCCCGAGATCTTGCCGCGAACGCGGCGGTGCCGGCGAAGGCGCGCTTCGCGAACCGTGAGCGAGCTCATGCGCGCTTTCCGACCTTCCGGCGGACGAACTCGCCCTCGTAGCGGATGCCCTTGCCCTTGTACGGCTCGGGCGGGCGGACCTTGCGGATCTCGGCTGCGGTCTGACCGACGGCCTGCTTGTCGATCCCGCGCACGATCACCTGGGTCGGGACCGGGACCTCGAACTCGATGCCCGTGCGCGGCGTGATCCTGACCGGGTGCGAGTAGCCGACCTGGAGCTCGAGGTTCGAGCCGGACATCGCCGCGCGATAACCGACGCCCTGGATCTCGAGGCGCTTCTCGAAGCCGTTCGTGACTCCCTCGACCATGTTCGCAACGAGGGTGCGGGTGAGGCCGTGGAGCGAGCGATCGGGGCCGCGATCGGTCGGACGGGTGACGTTGAGCGTCCCCTCGTTCTGCTCGATCGAGATGCGCGCAGGCACGACCTGGTGCAGCTCGCCCTTGGGCCCGTTCACGGTGACACGGCCGGGATCGACCTTGACGATCACTCCGGCGGGCACTTCGATGGGCTGTCTTCCGATTCGGCTCATGTCGATTCAGCTACCAGACGAAACAAATCACTTCGCCGCCGATGCCTTCGCGCTGGGCGGTGCGGCTCGTGATCACGCCGCGGGACGTGGACAGGATTGCAGTTCCCATGCCCCCGAGGACGCGGGGAAGGCGGTCCTTGCCGGCGTAGATCCGCCGGCCCGGCTTGGAGATGCGCTTGAGGCCCGTGAGCACCCGCTCGCGGCCACGGCCGTACTTGAGCTCGACGACGAGCACCTTGTACGGGAGCTCGCCGGCCGGCTCGACGTGGTAGTCGCGCACGTAGCCCTCCTCCTTGAGGATCCGGGCGATCTGCTCTTTCAGGTTCGAGCTCGGCATCTCGACACGATCGTGCAACGCCTTGTTGGCGTTGCGGATGCGCGTGAGCATGTCGGCTACGGGGTCGGTCAGCATTCGTTCCCTCCTACCAGGAGCTCTTGGTCATCCCGGGGATTACGCCCTGATGGGCGAGCTCGCGCAGGCAGATCCGGCAGAGCCCGAACTTCTTGAACACCGCGCGAGGCCGGCCGCACTTGTTGCAGCGGCTGTAGTTCCGCACCTTGTACTTCGCCGGGCGGGCGGCCTTCGCGATCATGGATTTCTTCGCCATTTAGTCGTTTCGCTCCTCAGTGGCGAGCGGCATCCCGAGGCCGCGCAAGAGCGCCTCGGCCTGCTCGTCCGTCTCGGCGGTGGTGGTGATCGCGACATCGAGGCCGCGAATTTCCTTGATCGAGTCGTAGTCGATTTCCGGGAAGATGATCTGCTCGCGCAGTCCGAGCGAGTAGTTGCCGCGACCGTCGAACGACTTCGGCGAGAGACCGCGGAAGTCGCGGATCCGCGGCAGCGCGATCGAGACGAGCCGGTCGAGGAACTCCCACATCCGGTCGCCGCGAAGCGTGACGCGGCAGCCGATCGGCATGCCCTCGCGGATCTTGAACTGTGCGACCGACTTGCGGGCGCGGCGCATCTGGGCGCGCTGCCCGGCGATGATCGTGAGCTCCTCCATCGCCGCGTCGAGCACCTTCGCGTCGGTCTTCGCCTCGCCGACACCCATGTTGAGCGTGATCTTCGAGATCGTCGGCGCCTGCATGATCGACGAGAGGCCGAACTGCTCCTTCAGCGCCTCGCGAAGCTCCTCGTTGTACTGCTGCTTCAGCCGCGGCACGTAGGTCTCCTCGGTTGCAGCGGCCATCAGTCGATCTCCTGACCGCAGCCGTCGCGCTTGCAGACGCGGATCTTGACCTGCCCGCCCTTGATCTCCTTGAAGGCATGCCCGACACGGGTCGGCAGCTTGCAGGTGGGGCAGACGAGCATCACGTTGTCGGCCGGCACGGAGGCGGGGATCTCGATCCGGCCGCCCGGAGTCATCTGCTGGCCGCCCATCTGCCCGCTGTTCCGCACAGGGCGGGGCTTCGTGTGGCGCGTCATCACGTTCAGGTTCTCGACGGTCACGCGGCCGGTACGCGGCTGCGCGTCGACGACCCGGCCCTGCTTGCCGCGGTCCTTCCCTGAAAGCATCTGGACGAGGTCGCCCTTCTTGACTCTCACTTACAACACCTCCGGTGCCAAAGACACGATCTTCATGAAGTTCTTCTCACGCAACTCGCGGGCGACGGGGCCGAAGATCCGGGTACCGCGCGGATTCTTCTGGGCGTCGATGATCACGGCCGCGTTCTCGTCGAACGCGATCAAGGTGCCGTCCTCGCGTCCGAACGGCTTCTTCGTGCGCACGACCACCGCCTTGACGACTTCGCCCTTCTTGATCGCGCCCTGCGGCGCAGCCGCCTTCACGGTAGCCGTGATGATGTCCCCGACGCGGGCATAGCGGCGGCGGGAGCCCCCTGCCACGCGGATGCAGAGGATCTCACGCGCACCCGTGTTGTCGGCAACCTTTAGACGTGTCTCTTGCTGGATCATTATTTGGCCTTCTGGACGATCTCGGCGAGGCGCCAGCGCTTCGTCTTGGAGAGCGGCCGCGTCTCGACGATCCGGACGAGGTCGCCGATCGTCGCGGTGTTGGCCTCGTCGTGGGCGTGCAGCTTGTTGCTGCGCCGCACGACCTTCTTGTACCTCGGGTGTGCACGGATCATCTCGACCTTGACGACAATTGTCTTGTCGCCCTTGTCGGAGACGACGACGCCGCGGCGTTCCTGACGGCGTCCGGGCTCCGACTCCGCTTTCGGGGTACGTGAGATCGGCTTGCGCTCGGCGGAGGGCGTGCGGTCGGGCTTCGAGTGCTTGTGACGAAGCGCGCGCGGCAGGCGCTTGCGCTTCTTCTTCGGCCCGCTGACGGCGGGCGGAACGGCTGGTGCCGGCTCGGCCTCGGCCTCGGCAGGCGCCGGCGCTTCGGAAGCCTCCTCGGGCTCGGCCTCTGCGACCGGCTCGGGATCGGCCTCGGGCTCGGGCGCGGCCGCCTCCGGCTCGGCGGTCTCGGGCTCCGCGACAGGCTCTGGCTCAGCCGCAGCCTCGGGCTCAGCCGCAGGCTCGGGCTCAGCCGCCTCGGCGCTCAGCCTCGGGCTCAGCGGCCTCGGGCTCGGCAGCCGTCAGGCTCGGCGGCCTCAGGCTCCAGCGGCCTCAGGCTCAAGGCCTCGGGCCGCGGCCTCGGGCTCGGTCTTCTCGTCTTTTTCGTCGTCTGCCATTTTCTCTCTCGCTCTCCTAGGCCTGAGCCCTGGCCGCTTGGGCCTGCTCTTGCTGGACGGTCATGATGCGTGCGATCTCGCGGCGCGCGATGCGCAGCCGCGTGGTGTTCTCGAGCGACCCGATCGCCTCCTGGAAACGCAGGTTGAACAGCTCCTTGCGCGTCTCGGCGAGCTTCTCCTGAAGCTCGTCCTCGGACATGTTGCGGAGGTCTCTAGCCCGCAAAGAGATCACCGCCCTCGCGCTTGACGAACTTCGTCTTGATCGGAAGCTTCTGGCCCGCAAGGCGGAGCGCCTCCTTGGCGAGAGGCTCCGGCACGCCGGCGAGCTCGAACATGACCCTGCCCGGCTTGACCACGGCGACCCAGCCCTCGGGCGAGCCTTTACCTTTGCCCATTCGGGTTTCGGCCGGCTTCTTCGTGAACGGCTTGTCCGGGAAGAGGTTGATCCAGACCTTGCCGCCGCGGCGGATCTTGCGGGTCATCGCGATCCGGGCGGCCTCGATCTGGCGGTTCGTGACCCAGCCGTTCTCGAGCGCCTTGATCCCGTACTCGCCGAACTGGACCTCGTACTGGCCCTTGGCCTGGCCACGACGGCGACCCCGGTGCTGCTTGCGGAACTTGGTTCTCCTTGGAAGAAGCATCAGGCGTCTTTCTCGCTCTCCGAGGCCTCGTCGCCGTCGGCTTCCTCGGCCTCGGCCTCGGGCTCGGCGGGCTTCGTCGCGCGCTTCGCGCGGGCGCTCGGCTTGACGGCCGACACGATCACGGTCTCGTATCCCGTGTCCTCTTCGTCGGCGGTCGCCTCGGGCGTGGGCTCGGGCGTCGGAGCGGGCTCTGCGGCCGCGGCAGGCTCTTCGACTGCTTCGGGCTCTGCTGCGGGCTCGGGCTCCGGCTCCGGCTCCGGCGGCGCCTTCGGCTTGCGCGAACGGCTCGGCGAGGGAGTCGGAGAGGGAACAGCCGAGGCGATCACGGTCTCGTAGCCGGTGTCCTCAGCTCGGCCTCGGGCTCCTCGACGGCGACGGGCTCCTCAACCGCGACGGGCTCCTCAACCGCGACAGGCTCCTCAACCGCGACAGGCTCCTCAACCGCGACAGGCTCCTCAACCGCGACAGGCTCCTCAACCGCGACAGGCTCCTCAACCGCGACAGGCTCCTCAACGCGACAGGCTCTCTCGACCGCCACAGGCTTCTCTGCCGGCGCCGGCGCGGCGGCCTTCGTCTCCTCGACGGCGGCCGGCTCCTGAGCCGCGACCGGCTCGACGACCTCCGGAGTCACGGCTGCAACGACTTCCTGGCTGGGCGGCGCCGGGCTGACCGGTTCCGGGGTGACCGCTTCCGGGGTGACCGCTTCCGGAGTGACCTGCTCCTGAGCCGGCTGTTGATCGCGGCGGGAATCGCGACGCGCGCCACCGGGCCTCGAGCCGCCTCCACCTGGAGCGCCACCACCTGGGCCGCCGGGGCCGCGCTGGCCGGGACGGCCGCGACGGACCGGACCGAGGCCTTCGCGATCCTGGCTGCGGTTGCGGCCGGCCTCGCGCGAGGCACCGAGGCCTTCGCTGGCGCCGCCGCGGCGGCGAGCGGTGTCCTGGTCGCCGAGGCGGGTTTCCTTGCCCCCGCCGGGAACGCCGCCGTAGCCGGCCGGCATGATCTCGCCCTTGTTGATCCAGACCTTGACGCCGATGCGTCCGGTCGGGGTGCGGGCTTCGGTGAAGCCGTAGTCGATGTCCGCGCGGATCGTGTGCAGCGGGACGCGGCCCTCGGAGTACTGCTCCGAGCGGCTCATCTCCGAGCCGCCGAGGCGGCCCGAGCACTGAACCTTCACGCCGGCGGCACCCGAGCGGATCGCCGAGGCGAGCGAGCGCTTCATCGCGCGGCGGAACGAAACCCTGTTCTGGAGCTGCTCCGCAATGGACTGTGCGACGAGCTTCGCGTCGAGCTCGGGGCGCTTGATCTCGTTGATGTTGATGTGGACGTTCTTCTTGGTGAGCGCGTGCACTTCCTTACGCAGCGCGTCGACCTCCACACCGGACTTGCCGATGACGATGCCGGGGCGTGCCGTATAGATGTCGATCGTGATCCGCTGCTTGTCCTTGCGGATCAGGATGTCCGACAGTCCCGCGTGCGAGAGCTTCTTGATGATGTGCTCGCGGATCTTGAGATCCTCGAGGAGCGCGCCTGCAAACTCCTTGTCGGGAACCATCCAGTTCGACTTCCAGTCGTGGATGACCCCGACCCGCAGACCGCCGGGATGAACTTTCTGGCCCACTACGCCACCGCCTCCTTCTTCTTGCGCCGGCGGGGCTTGGCCGAAGCCGATGCGGGCCCGCTGCCGCGTGAGCTCTTCTCGTTCGCGGGCTTCTGGGCCTGCTCGAGCCTGATCGTGATGTGTGAGGTGCGCTTCAAGATCTGGTTGACGCGGCCGCGCGCGCGCTGCTGCCAGCGCTTCAGCGTCGGGCCTTCGTCGACGTAGGCGGCGGAGATCACGAGGTCGTCACGGTCCCAGCCGTGGGCCGACTCGGCATTCGCAACGGCGCTCGAGAGCACCTTCTCGACATCCGCGGCGGCTGCCCGCGGCATGAAGGCGAGGATCGTGCGCGCCTCCGTGACGTGCCGCCCGCGGATGTGGTCGACGACGAGGCGCGCCTTGCGGGGCGTCACCTTCACGTGCTTCGCGGTGGCGCCGACCCAGGGACGGGAAGCCGTCATCGCTTCACCTGCGTCTTGGAGTCGCCCGCGTGGCCGCGGAAATGGCGCGTGGGCGCGAACTCGCCGAGCTTGTGCCCGACCATCTGCTCCGAGATGAACACCGGCACGTGCTTGCGGCCGTCGTGGACCGCGATCGTGTGCCCGACCATGTCGGGGAACACCGTCGAGGAACGCGACCAGGTGCGGATCATCTGCTTCTTGCCGGCGTCGTTCATCGCCACGATCCGCGCCAACAGGCGCTCTTCGACGAACGGGCCCTTCTTGCTCGAACGGGACACTTAGCGCTTCTCCTTCCCGCGGCGCCTGCCGCGGACGATGAGCTTGTCGGATTCCTTGTGCTTGCCGCGGGTGCGCTTGCCGAGCGTCGGCACGCCCCACGGGGTGACCGGATGGCGGCCGCCCTTCGACTTGCCTTCGCCGCCGCCGTGCGGATGGTCGACCGGGTTCATCGCCGAGCCGCGCACCGTCGGGCGCTTGCCGAGCCAGCGGGAGCGGCCGGCCTTGCCGCCGGTGATGTTGCCGTGGTCGACGTTGCCGACCTGGCCCACGGTGCCGCGGCAGGTGAGCAGCACGCGGCGCATCTCCCCCGAAGGAAGACGCAGCGTCGCGTAGCCCTGGTCCTTGGCGACGAGCTGGATACCCGAGCCGGCCGAGCGCGCCATCTGACCGCCCTTGCCGGGCTTCAGCTCGACGTTGTGGACGAGGGTGCCGGTGGGGATGTTCTCGAGCGGAAGCGCGTTGCCCGGCTTGATGTCGGCGCCCGGGCCCGACTGGACCTCCGAGCCGACGCGCAGGCCGGCCGGCGCGATGATGTAGGACTTGAAGCCGTCGGCGTAATGAAGCAGCGCGATGCGCGCCGAGCGATTCGGGTCGTACTCGATCGCGGCGACCTTGGCCGGAATGCCGTCCTTCGTGCGCTTGAAGTCGATGATCCGGAAGCGGCGCTTGTGGCCGCCGCCCTGATGGCGCGTCGTGATCCGGCCGTTGTTGTTGCGGCCGCCCTTCTTCGTCAGCTTCTCGGTCAGCTTCTTCTCGGGCTTCGACTTTGTGATCTCGGCGAAGTCGGAGACCGACATGAAGCGGCGGCCGGGGCTTGTGGGCTTGAACCTGCGGACTGGCATTAGAGCTGCGCTCCCTGGAAGACTTCGATGGTCTCGCCCGGCTTGAGCTGGACGACTGCCTTCTTCCAACCCTGCCGGATGCCCTTGATCGCCCCGCGGCGCTTGGGCTTGGCCTGGACCTTGCTGACGTTGACGCTCACGACATGGACCTCGAAGAGCTCCTCGACGGCCTGGCGGATCTGCGTCTTGTGGGCGTCCGGATGCACGCGGAAGGTGTACTTGCCGTAGACCGAGCCGTGGTAGCTCTTCTCGGAGACGACAGGCGCGAGGACGATCTGATGCGCTTCCATCAGCGGGCCCTCGTTTCGACGAGCGCGAGCGCTGCCTCGCTGACGACGAGCGAGCGGGCCCACACGACGGCCGTGACCTCGAGGTCGGCCGGCGTGACGAGCGCGACGCGCGGAAGGTTGCGGAAGGACTTCGCGGCGTTCACCTCGTCCTCGTTCAGCACGATGACGATCGGCGTTGCCAGCTCGGAGGTCTCGACGAATGCTCTCGCGAGCTTGGTCGACGGCTCCTCGAAAGTGGTTGCATCGAGCAGCGACAGCGTCCCGCCGCCGGCATGGCTGGCGAGGGCGGAGCGGAGCGCGGCCTTGGCGGCCTTGCGGTTGACCTTCAGGTCGAAGGTGCGCGGCACCTTGGCGAAGATGTGACCGCCGCCGGTGAACTGCCCGGCGCGGATCGTGCCGGCGCGGGCGCGGCCCGTGCCCTTCTGGCGCCACGGCTTGGAGCGGCCGCCCGAGACGAGCCCTCGGCTCTTCGTCGCCATCGTTCCGGCGCGATGCGAGGCCTGCTCGGCGCGGACAGCTTCGTGGACGAGGTGCGGCTTGACCTCGACGCCGAAGATCGCGGCCTCGAGCGAGACGTCCTTGCCCTTCGCCCCCTTGGCGTCGAACACGTGTGCTTTCAAAGCAGCCATCTACCCGCGCACCTCGACGAGACCGTTCTTGTGCCCGGGGACCGAGCCCTTCACGATCAGCAGGTTCTTCTCGGCGTCCACGCTGTGGACGGTGAGCCCGAGCTGGGTCACACGCTTGCCCCCCATGCGGCCCGGGAGCTTCATCCCCTTGAACACCCGTGAGGGAGTCGCAGAGGCGCCGACCGAGCCGGGAGCGCGGACGTTGTGCGAACCGTGGCCGCGCGGGCCGCTCGAGAAGTTGTGGCGCTTGATGGTGCCCTGGGTGCCCTTGCCGATCCCGACGCCCGCGACCTTGACCTCGTCGCCCGGCTCGAAGACCGCGACGGTGACCGTCTCGCCCTCCACCGCGCCGTCGAGGCCGCCGCGGAACTCCACGATCGTGCGATGCGCGGTGACGCCGTGGCGCTTCAGATGCCCGAGCTCGGGCATCGTCACCTTCCACGCGGGCACCGGGTCGAAGGCAAGCTGGACGCCGTCGTAGCCGTCGGTCTGAGCCGTCCGCACCTGGACGACCGGGCACGGCCCGGCCGCGATCACGGTGACGGACGTCACGACCCCGGTCTCCGGGTCGAAGAGCTGGGTCATGCCGAGCTTTCTGCCGAGAATGCCCTTCGCCATCAGAGCTTGATTTCGATGTCGATGCCGGCCGGGAGATCGAGCCGCATGAGCTGGTCGATCGTCTTCGGCGTCGGGCTGAGGATGTCGATCAGGCGCTTGTGCGTGCGCACCTCGAAGTGCTCCCGCGAGTCCTTGTCCTTGAACGGGCTCCGGATCACGCAGTAGACGTTCTTCTCCGTCGGGAGCGGAACCGGACCGGTGATCGTTGCACCGCTCCTTTGAGCGGTGTCGACGATCTGCTGGGCCGACCGGTCCAGTTGCTGGTGGTCGTAGCCCTTGAGCCGGATGCGGATCTTTCCCTGTGCCATGACGCTGAGTCTCCTTTAACTACTTGATGATCTCGGTGACAACGCCGGCGCCGACGGTGCGGCCACCCTCGCGGATCGCGAAGCGGAGGCCCTGATCCATGGCGATCGGCTGGATCAGCTCGATCTTCATGGTCGTGTTGTCGCCCGGCATGACCATCTCCTGGCCGTCCGGAAGGCCGATCGCGCCGGTCACGTCCGTGGTGCGGAAGTAGAACTGCGGCCGGTAGTTGTTGAAGAACGGCGTGTGCCGCCCGCCCTCGTCCTTGGAGAGCACGTACACCTCGGCGTTGAACTGCGTGTGCGGGGTGATCGAGCCGGGCTTCGCAAGCACCTGGCCGCGCTCGACCTCCTCGCGCTTGACACCGCGCAGGAGCGCGCCGGCGTTGTCGCCCGCCTGGGCGTAGTCGAGCGTCTTCTGGAACATCTCGAGCCCGGTGACGACGGTCTTCGCGACCTCGGGATGGATCCCGACGATCTCGACCTCGTTGCCGCTCTCGATCTTGCCCTGCTCGATCCGGCCGGTGACGACGGTGCCGCGGCCCGTGATCGTGAACACGTCCTCGATCGGCATCAGGAACGGCTTGTCGACGTCGCGCTCCGGCTCCGGAATGTAGGTGTCGACCGCCTCCATCAGCTCCAGGATCTTCGGCGTCCACTCGGCGTCGCCCTCGAGCGCCTTCAGCGCCGAGACGCGGATCACCGGGATGTCGTCGCCCGGGAACTCGTACTTGGAGAGCAGCTCGCGGACCTCGAGCTCGACGAGCTCGAGGAGCTCCTCGTCGTCGACCATGTCGGCCTTGTTCAGCGCGACCACGATCGCCGGCACCTCGACCTGGCGGGCCAGGAGGATGTGCTCGCGGGTCTGCGGCATCGGGCCGTCGGCGGCCGAGACGACGAGGATCGCGCCGTCCATCTGGGCGGCGCCCGTGATCATGTTCTTGATGTAGTCGGCGTGTCCCGGGCAGTCGACGTGCGCGTAGTGACGCTTGGCCGTCTCGTACTCGACGTGCGAGGTGTTGATTGTGATGCCCCGGGCGCGCTCCTCCGGTGCGTTGTCGATCGACGCGAAGTCGCGTGCCTGCGTGTCGCCGCTGCCGGCATCCGCGAGCACCTTCGTGATCGCGGCCGTGAGCGTCGTCTTTCCGTGGTCGATATGCCCGATCGTGCCGACGTTGACGTGCGGCTTCGAGCGCTCGAACTTCTGCTTGCCCATGTGACTTATTCCTCCGTTGGCCTTGAATGTTTGGGGAGCTCCGTTAGGAGCCGCCGCCGCCCTTTTCGATGATCTCGTCGGCGATCGACTTGGGAACGTCTTCGTACCGCTCGAACTGCATGGTGAAGTCTGCGCGGCCCTGCGACATCGAGCGCAGATCCGTGGCGTAGCCGAACATCTCGGACAGCGGCACGATCGCTTTCACGACCTGCGCGTTGCCGACCGGGTTCATGGACTCGATCCGGCCGCGCCTCGAGTTGAGATTGCCGATCACGTCACCGAGATAGTCGTCCGGCGTCGTGACCTCGACCGCCATCACGGGCTCGAGCAGCTTCGGCTTCGCCCGCTTCATCGCTTCCTTGAATGCCATCGAACCGGCGATCTTGAAGGCGCGCTCGCTCGAGTCGACGTCGTGGTAGGAGCCGTCGATCAGCTGGACCTTCACGTCCACGACCGGGTAGCCGGCGAGGACGCCCGAGCCCATTGCCTCCCGGATCCCTTCGTCGACCGGCTTGATGTACTCCTTCGGGATCTTGCCGCCGACGATCTTGTCCTCGAACTCGTAGCCGGCGCCCGGCGCCTGCGGGAGCAGGTTGATCACGGCGTCGCCGTACTGACCGGAACCGCCGGTCTGGCGGACGAAGCGGCCCTGGATCTTCTCTGCGGGCTGCCCGATCGTCTCGCGGTAGGCGACCTGCGGCCGGCCCACGTTCGCGTCGACGTTGAACTCGCGCTTGAGACGATCGACGATGATCTCGAGATGCAGCTCGCCCATCCCGGCAATCAATGTCTGGCCGGTTTCTTCATCTGACGTGACGCGGAACGTCGGGTCCTCCTCGGAGAGGCGGGCAAGTCCGGTGCCGAGCTTGTCCTGGTCGGCCTTCGACTTCGGCTCGACGGCGACGGCGATCACGGGCTCGGGGAAGGTCATCGACTCGAGCACGATCGGGGTCGCCTCGGCAGAGAGCGTGTCGCCGGTCGTCGTCTGCTTGAGCCCGACGCCCGCGGCGATCTCCCCCGCGCCGATCTCCTCGCGCTCCTCGCGGTGGTTCGCGTGCATCTGGAGGATGCGGCCGATGCGCTCGGTCTTGCCGGTCGTCGCGTTGAGCACGCGGTCGCCCGCCTTCAGCTTGCCGCTGTAGACGCGGAAGTAGGTGAGCTTGCCGACGTACGGATCGGACATGACCTTGAACGCGAGCGCGGAGAACGGCGCGTCGAGCGTCGCTTCGCGCTCGGTCTCCGAGTCGTCCTTCGGGTTGATCCCCTGGATCGGCGGCACGTCGAGCGGGCTCGGCAGGTAGTCGATCACCGCGTCGAGCAGGGGCTGGACGCCCTTGTTCTTGAACGCGCTGCCGAGCAGCACCGGCGTGATCGCGTCGGAGAGCGTGCCGGCGCGCAGGGCGCGCTTGATCTGCGGGACGGTGACGGAGCCCTCGTCCTCGATGTAGGCCTCGAGCACCTCGTCGTCGAAGTTCGAGACGGCGTCGATCAGCTGGTGGTGGTACTCGTGGGCCTGCTCGGCGAGCTCGGCGGGGATCTCGGTCGTCTCGAACTCCTGGCCGAGGTCGTCCTTGTAGACGATCGCCTGCATCTCGACGAGGTCGATCACGCCCTGGAAGTTCTCCTCCGAGCCGATCGGGAGCTGGATCGGCACCGGATTGGCGCCCAGGCGGTCGCGCATCGACTGCACGGCGGCGAAGAAGTTCGCGCCGGTGCGGTCCATCTTGTTGATGAACGCGATCCGCGGCACCTTGTACTTGTCGGCCTGGCGCCACACGGTCTCGGACTGCGGCTGCACGCCTGCGACCGAGTCGAAAACGGCGACCGCGCCATCGAGGACGCGCAGGCTGCGCTCAACCTCCACGGTAAAGTCCACGTGCCCGGGCGTATCAATAATGTTGATCCGGTGGTCGCGCCAGAACGCCGTCGTCGCAGCCGAGGTGATCGTGATCCCACGCTCCTGCTCCTGCGCCATCCAGTCCATCGTGGCCGCGCCCTCGTGAACCTCACCCATCTTGTGGGTGCGGCCCGTGTAATAGAGGATGCGCTCGGTCGTCGTGGTCTTGCCCGCATCGATGTGGGCCATGATCCCGATGTTCCGGACGCGATCCAGCGCGATTCTCGACTCTGTCACTGACACCTTTGTTTCCTTTAAGCCTTTCTCGTTACCACCGATAGTGCGCAAACGCCTTGTTGGCCTGCGCCATGCGATACATGTCGTCTTTCCGCTTGAACGCTGCTCCCTGCTGCTCGAGCGCATCCAGGATCTCACCGGCGAGCTTGTCCGCCATGTGCTTCTCGCGGCGGTCACGCGAGAATGTGACGATCCAGCGTAGCGCCAGGGTGCGGCCTCGACGCTGCGGCACCTCGACCGGCACCTGGTAGTTCGCGCCACCGACACGGCGGCTGCGGACCTCGAGCACGGGAGTGACCGTCTTCACCGCCTGCTCGAGCACCTCGGCCGGCGGGCGGCCCGTCTTGGAGCCGACCTTGTCGAGCGCACCGTAGACAATCGTCTCGGCGGTCGACTTCTTGCCGTGGAGCATGACCCGGTTGATGAGCTGCGTGACGAGCACGCTGTCGTACATCGGGTCGTTCGAAACCGGACGGGGCTGAATCTCTGCGCGACGTGGCAAGTCGGACCGCCCTACGAGGTCTTCTTGGCGCCGTACTTGGAACGCGCCTGCTTACGGTCGGCGACTCCGGAGGCGTCGAGCGCCGCGCGGATCACCTTGTACCGGTAACCGGGGAGGTCCTTGACACGGCCGCCGCGGACGAGCACGACCGAATGCTCCTGGAGGTTGTGACCCTCGCCAGGGATGTACGTACCGACCTCGAGGCCGTTCGTGAGCCGGACGCGCGCGATCTTCCGCAGCGCCGAGTTCGGCTTCTTCGGTGTCATCGTCGAGACGCGCGTGCAGACACCCCGCTTTTGCGGAGCACCCTGGAGGTGCGGCGTCTTCGTCTTCTCGGGCTTCGACTTGCGGCCCTTGCGGACGAGTTGATTGACAGTCGGCATCGATTTCTCTCTTCGTTGGTGAAACAGGTCGTTACGCACGAAAGGTCGGCCCGGGCGCCTGGCCCGTGCCGAACCGCTCGGAGAATGTAGCAAAGAGCCAAGCAGTGGTGCCGTAAGCCGCCAGACCTGATAACAATGAGCCGACCTGGGTACTTCCGTGGGTACGGGCTGCGGAGGAGTGGGTTCGGGAAGTGCAGTGCTGCGGACGTGACGGGTATAGCTCTCGGCATAGCTATCGGGTTGGGCTGCGTCGTGGTCGCAGTGATCATTGCCGTGCGCGCACGCCGAAACGCCGATGAGCGCGTGCGGCAACTCACCGAGCGGCTCGAGCAGACACCGCAGCTCGCGCCTGCCTACCGGACGGAGCAGCCGACGGGCAACGGGGCGGAGCTCGCGTCGTCGCTCGAGCCGGCCGATGTGATCGACCGGACACTCGATGCGGTGGTCGCGCTGCCGGGCGTCGACGCGGCGCTGGTCGCGATCGGCGTGGCGGAGGACGGTGGAACCACGCATGCGGCCGGCCTCAGCGAGGACGAGGTGTCGCGCACGCTCCTCCACATGCCCAGCCACCCCGATCTGCGCGCCCTCGAGGTCCGTCTACCGCTACCGGCTCGAAGACGTCGGGGAAGGCTCGAAGCTGCCGCGATCTGCACTCACCGTCGCGCTGCGGGCCGAGGGCGAGACGATCGGCTCGCTGGCTGCGATCTCGCGCTCGCCTGCGAGCGGCTTCCAGCAGGGGGTCGAGGAGGCACTCGAGGCGCTCTCGCGCCGCGCCGGGCCTGCCATCTGGAATGCGCTCCGGTTCACCGAAGCCCGCGAGCTCGCCGAGCTCGACTCGCTGACGGGGCTCCATAACCGGCGGCTCTTCTACGAGTTCCTCGCGCGCGAGATCGCGCGCGCCCGCCGGTACGAGCGCTATGTCTCCGTGATCGTGTTCGATCTCGACGACTTCAAGCGGATCAACGACCGGCTCGGCCATCTCGGTGGCGACGCCGTGCTGGTTGCGGGTCGCCGACGCGGTCCGTTCGGCCGTGCGGGAAACCGACATTCCGTGCCGCGTCGGCGGAGACGAGTTCGCGGTGATCCTGCCCGAGTCGAGCCGTGACGACGCCGAGCTCCTCGCAGACCGGATCGCACTCGGGATCCGCGGGCAGAAGATCGAGAAGGTCGGGGCGCTGAAGATCTCGGCCGGCGTGTCCGAGCTGCGGCGCGACGACACCGCCGCCGACCTGTTCAAGCGCGCCGACGATGCCCTGCTCCGCGCCAAGGGCTCGGGCAAGGCGCGGGTCGTGGCGAGCTGAGCCGCGGCCGCGCTCAGCTGCGCTCTGGCCGGCGCCCTGACGCTCGTTCTCGCCGGCGCCTCCCACGCAGCGCCTGCGGCACCGCATCTGAACAGCAACACCCGAGGCGAATGCGAGGCCGGGGTCGAGCTCGGCGGCCCGCCGCGGTTCTTCTGCAACCTGATCTCGTTCACCGCGCCCGCAGGCTGGGAGCTCGCCGCGAACAACACGATGCTCGTCGCCGTGCCGTCACGCGCCGGAGCGGCGAGCTCGTTCACGGTCACCACCGGGAAGCGGCGAGTTCGGCTCGTTCTCCGCCTTCGCCGCCGCCGAGGTGCCGATCGCACGACGGCTCGTGCACGCGGGCTCGACCGCGATCTTCGTCGAGCCCGTGACGCTGCCCGCCGGCAACGCATTCAGCGTGACGACGCACCTGCCGACGGGGCCCGTCCACGAGATCATTGGTGTCCTCTACAAGAAGACGCCGTACCTGATCTCGACCGTTGCGACGACCGACGCCGACCAGCTCGCCCTCCAGCAGATGATCGAGTCGGCCGACTTCGAGCATCCGGCGGGGCTCTCGAAGCATCTGCTCGTCTCGATGGACTGGACGGCCAAGCTCCCGGCCGTCGGCGCCGCAGGCCCGGTCTCGATCACGGCGACGAACGTCGAGATCGGCAACCGCCGCTGGTCGACCCGGCTCACCGTGACGAACCTCGGGCATGCCCCGGTGTCACTGGCCGGGATCGCCCTGCTCCGGTACGACAGCCGCTACTATCGAACCCGCTCGGCTTCACGACGACGAGCGGCGCGAAGAAGCTCGTTCCGCGGCTCGCTCCGGGCAAGACCTGGACGGGGACCACGGGCGGCCCCGACAACATCGCGTTCCCGGACACGCTCTTCAGGATCGGGATCTCCGTTTCGGGCGTGAGCGCCGCCGGAAAGCCGCTCCTCAGCGAGGGCTTCGGCCCGGTGCTCGCGGCTCCTGCCGCGACCTGAGCACCGGGATCAGTCGCCGAGCAGTTCGGCGAACCGCGCCACGCCGACGTTTCCCCCCGAGATCACGATCCCGACCCGCCTCCCCGCCGGAGCGATCCGGCCGGCAAGGAGCGCGGCCACGCCGATTGCGCCGCTCGGCTCGGTCACGAGCTTCATCCGGTCGAAGAGGAAGCGCATCGCCTCGAGGATCTCGGCGTCGGTCGCGGTGACGATCTCGTCGACGAGGCGACGGTTGACCTCGAAGGTCAGCTCGCCCGGCTCGGCGGCCTGGAGGCCGTCGGCGATCGTCTTCGGGACGCCGGCGTTGATCCGGTGGCCCGCGGCGAGGGAGCGCGCGGTGTCGTCGCCGGCTTCGGGCTCGACGCCGACAACCCGGATCGAGGGGTCGAGAGCCTTTGCGGCCGTCGCGCAGCCGGCAATGAGGCCGCCGCCGCCGACGGGCGTCACGAGCACGTCGATTCCCGGCACTTCCTCGATCAGCTCGAGCGCCGCGGTGCCCTGACCGGCCATCACGAGCGGGTCGTCGTAGGGCCGCACGAGGTCGTAGCCCCGCTCGGCGGCGAGCACGACACCGCGCGCCTCGCGATCCTCGGTGAAGCGGTCGTAGGTCAACACCTCGGCGCCGTAACCCCGCGTCGCCTCGAGCTTTGCGGCCGGAGTGTCGGTGGGCATCAGGATCACGGCCGGCAGTCCGAGCATCCCGGAGGCGATCGCGACCGCCTGGGCGTGGTTTCCGGAGGAGTACGCGAAGACACCTTCGGCCGGCCGCTCCGCCGCGATCCGGTTGTAGGCACCGCGGAACTTGAACGCACCGCCGCGCTGGAAGCTCTCGGCCTTCAGGAACACCTCGGCCCCGGCGAGGCCGTCAAGCGTGCGCGACGTCATGACCGGCGTCCTGTTCGCGATCCCGTTCAGACGCTCGGCGGCGGCACGAACGTCGTCGAGGCCGATCATCGATGTGAGTCCAACGAGACGGCTGCCTCGGCGGTGGAGATACCCGAGACCGAGCGGCTGATGCAGCCACCCGGAGGCTTGTCGGGAACGGTGCAGGCCCCGTCGAGGTAGGAGTCGACGAAGGCGTAGAGGTATTTCACGGTCGGGGCACTGCGGATGAGGCGGTAGGAGCCGTCCGCGCGGGTGACCGCCGAGCCGAGCAGGTGCCACTTCGAGGCGTCCGTGCCCGCACCGCCGTAGACGCCGACTCTCATCCGCGGCCTCGGGAAGCCGCCGCCGCGGAGGGCGCCGGTGACAGTGATCCGGCCCGTCGACGAGCGTTCGGACTGGACGAAGAGCTGCTGGGGCACCGGATCGTCGGCGACGAGGTCGTAGCTCTTGCCCGCAACCGGCGTGACCTCGGCGACAATCGGATAGGTGGCCGTGTCGGCGGGGTTGCGGAACGTGCGGCTCGTCTGGAAATAGACCGAGCTCGGCTTCAGACCCGCGGCGACGAGGCCGCCGAGGCAGACATCGATCCGCGTGCCGTCCGCCGTCCGCCCGACGCCGATCGGGACGTTCAAGGTCGCCCCGCTCTTCGTCGCAAGCGCGAGGCGCCAGGCTGCCGCGTGCGCGGAGGGCGAACAGCCGGCCTGGCGCCACTCGGCCTCGAAGACCGCGGCCGAGGCGACGGCGAGACGCGCCGTTGTAGGTCGCGGTCACGCCGGGATGCGGGATCGTCACCACGCCGGCCGCGCCGAGCTGAGTGCCGGCCGGACGCGCGAAGCGAGGCCGCGAACTGCGGCGGCACCGTGATCGTGACCTCGTCGGCCGCACCCTTGAACTGCAGCCCCCGGAGCCAGAACCAGAGGTTGTTCGACTCATTGAGAAACGAGTAGTCGCCGCCCACGTCGAGGGACGGAACGTCGAACGGTGGCCGGGGTAGCTGCCGGCAGCGCGACGACGAAGGCTGCGAGCGCCGCGATGACAGACGAAGGGCAGCCGGATCCACATCAGCCGCCCGTCACTGTGCCTGTCAGGACGCGGTCGTCGTGACCTTGACCGTGTCCGTCGCGAGGCCGTCGGTGGACTGGCTCGCACACCCCGCCGGCGCCGACGACGTCGCCGGAGCAGATGGCATAGCGGTAATGCTCGACGTAGGCATACGCAAAGAGCGGCGCCTTGGCGAGCTTCCGGGTGACGGTGTAGGCACCCCCGCCGGTCGTCGCCGCGTACCCGACCTCGACGAGCTTCTCGTAGTCCGTGCTCGAGCCGGCGTAGATGTGGACGTTGATCCCGACGCGGGCGTGGCCCGCCGGCGACGAGCTTCCCGGTGACGGTGAGCAGCTTCGTCGTCGGGTCGTAGACCGCCGTCGGGGTCGCGCGTCTCCGGGAGCGGCTGGAAGGCCCGCAGCTCGTAGCGGGTGGTCGGATCAGGTGTCCCGTCCGCGCCGGCCGGAGTCACGATCGCGCTGAACCGGTAGTCGCCCTGCTTCGATGGGTTGCGGAAGACGTCTCGCGTGTTGAAGTAGAGCTCGTTCATCGTCAGGTGGAGCTTCTGCAGCGAGCCGAGGCACACCGTGAAGAGGTCGCCCGTGCCCTTGCGGTCGACGGCAACCGGGACGCTGAGCTCGCCGTGGGTGCCGTTCAGGACGAGCCACCAGGTCGCCGCGTGCGTTCCGTCGGCACAACCCGCGGTTGCAGGATCGGCGTCGAACTCGGCGCGGCCGGCGACCGCGAACTCGCCCTTGTAGATGCCGCGATTCGTGTCCACCTCGGCGTCCCCGAAGATGAACCCGGCCCGATGAACGAGCGAGAGGACATAACCGGGAGGGCTCGAGATCGTGATCTCGGCCGCGGCGGGAGCCGCGTCCATGTCGTAGAAGTCGAAGAAGAGGTCGTTGTCCTGGCCGAGAGCGTGGTCGTCGCCGCCGACGTCGAAGACCGGGAAGATGGCCTCGGCCGGACGGGCCTGGCGCGCTACCGCAGCGCCGGGAAGGAGGACTGCGCCCAGGAGGAGCGTCGCGAGGACTGCGCCGAGCGCGGCCGGGCGGGCGCCAGTCACGTCGCAAGTTTAGGAGACGGAGAAGACGAGGGTGGCGAGACTCCGCGGTGCCACTGCGCCACTCGTACAACCTGCCCAAGTCCATGCAATGCCAGACGCCCGGATCAGCTCCATGAGCGTCGCGTCCTCCCAGCGTAGTCACAGCCGGTTTTGAGGATTCCTTAAGGTGCGTTGGCTTGAATGGGCAACGCCCGAGGCCAGAGACCAGAGGAGCGTGGATGATCGTGTTGAGGAGTC
This sequence comes from uncultured Actinomycetota bacterium, assembly GCA_963720045.1. GTDB lineage: Bacteria > Actinomycetota > Thermoleophilia > Gaiellales > Gaiellaceae > PALSA-600. The sequence goes on from CAVREC010000010.1 coordinate 276,118, forward strand.
GTGGTGGCAAGTTCGTGGCTGGAACCGTCGTCGTCCTGGCAGCGGCGGGAGGCGGTGCCGCGATTGCAGCGACGCAGCTCGACTCTCCGGGTGCCCACGACAGCGCGATCATCAACGACGCGGCGGGCCAGCTCGGCGTGCAGCCGAGCGCGCTCTCGAGTGCCCTGAAGAAGGCCTACGACGACCAGATCCAGGCGAAGGTGACCTCGGGCGAGATCTCGCAGTCGCAGGCCGACGCGCTGAAGAAGAGCGTCGATGCCGGAAACATCCCGCTCTTCAGCGGTGCCGGCGGCGGCCCCGCATTCGGGTTCGGCGGTGGAGGGCCCGGCCCCGGACACGGACGCGTGGCGTTCGGATTCGGGTTCGGCCTCGACGGCGACTCGGGCGCGGCGGCGACCTACCTCGGCCTCACGTCCGACCAGATCCGCACTGACCTCCAGAGCGGGAAGACCCTCGCACAGATTGCGGTCGCCCAGGGCAAGACCGCCGACGGTCTCGTCCAGGCGATCCTCGCCGCCCAGGAGGCGAACCTCGACGAAGCTCGTCACGGCCGGCAAGCTCACCTCCGATCAGGAGAAGAACATCGAGAAGAACCTGGAGTCGATGATCACGAGCATCGTCAACGGCACGCCCCCGACGGCCGCGGCGCCCTTTGCAGGCGGCGGCTTGCCGTTCCATCCCGGCTTCGGCGTGGGCGGACTCGGTCCGCGTCTCGGCATCGGCCCGTTCGGTGCCGACCTCGGACGCCGCTGCGACCTACCTCGGCCTCACAACGGCCCAGATCACAGGCCGACGTCCAGAGCGGCAAGACGCTCGCCCAGCTCGCGACCGCGCAGGGCAAGACCGCCGACGGTCTCGTCCAGGCGATCCTCGCCGCCCAGGAGGCGAACCTCGCAAAGCTCGTCACCGCCGGCAAGCTCACCTCCGATCAGGAGCAGACGATCGAGAAGGGCCTGACGACGATGATCACGAACATCGTCAACGGAACGCGGCCGTCGCTCGGCGGGATGGGCCATTTCGGCTTCCGGCGGGGCGTCCATGGCGGAGCGTCGTTCCGAGGGTCGGCGACCGCAGCACCCGGATTTACGGAATAGCCGGGTTCTACTGCGACGAGGCGAGCTCCGGTGCTACCGGGAGCGGTCGGGCCGCGCTCACGGCCCTGAATCCACCCCGAAGACCTGCGCCTACGGTCACGGCGACCGCATGGACATTCCACCTCGCCGCCCACGCACTCCTCGGGATGATCGGCCGACCGAGCCAGGCGGGGCCGGACGTTCCTCCGGCCCCGCCGTAGAGCTGCGCTACTCGTTGTTCGCGCACGTGTCGCCGTCGTCGTTGCTGTTCGAGCCGTCGGGGCAGGTCGTGTTCGAGAACACTGTGCCCGTGAGGTTCGAGCCGTTGAGGTTCGCGCCCCCCAGATCGGCGCCGTTCAGGAGCGCGCCGGAGAGATCCGCCTTGTTCAGGTTGGCGCCGGCCAGGTTCGCCGCATCGAGGAAGGCGCCCGAGAGGTCGGACTTGTTCAGGTTGGAGTCCTGGAGGCTTGCGCCCACGAGGTAATAACCCGGCAGAGTTGTGCACCATTCAGGTTGGCGCCCGGCAGGTTCTGGCCGCTGCCCGCGACCGGAGCGACAGACGGCGCCCGGAAGACGTTGAGCAGCTGGACACCGAAGTCGTAGCGCCCACCGGCAACGTCACCCGGCGAGGTAAGGCGCGGGCCCGTATCCCTGACAATGATTCCTGTCCACCGTCGACCAGCGAGAACAGGTCGGGGTTCGCATTCCGGTTCGCGGCGATCTCTGCCCACGAGACGAGACCGCGGAGCCGTCCTCGGAGGACGTCGCCATGAACATAGAAGTTCAGGTCGTCGTTCGGGACGGGTGAACAGCGGGCCGAGCGGGTTGAGAACACTCGAGAGCGTCGGGCCGATCTCGGTTTCTGTCTTCGTGCTCGCGCCCTGCTTGAACATGTCGGTCTGGCTGACCTGGGGCAGAGCGCTCGAGAGCGGCCAAGCTGACGGTGGTCGGGCTGGCGATCGCCCCGACGATGCGAACCGAACCGTCCGGCGGCGTACCCGGAGGGATGATCGGCGGCGAGAGGGGCGGGACGAACCCTGCCGGGGTGCAGCCGAGCTGCGAACCGATCGCGGTGACCTGCGGTGCGGCCCGGCCGATCGTGACGTTGAAGACGTCCTGGATGTCGCGAGCATCAGTCACGTCGTGCGGGACGACGAGGCGCGGGACGGCGAGCGCGCTCCCGTTCTCGCTGATCGACAGGATCGCCGGGTTGTTGCCGAACATCGGGTCGAGCTCGCCGTCTGCTGATCTCCGCCGACGAGCCGTTCAGGCTGGACGACTCGACCCAGTAGTGAAGGTCGTCGTTCTTGCACGTTGAGATCGGCTTGAAGCCGGCGGACGCGAGCACGGCGCTGAGCAGCGGCCCCGACTCCGTTGTCGAGACGCCGCCGATCGTGACGGTGTCGATCTGCTGCTGCAACTTGGCGAGATCAGCCGCCGTGAAGGTCGTGGTGGGGAAGGGAATGAGCCCGTTCCCGGGAGAGTCGGCGACGGTGACCGTCGGAGCGACGATCGCAGGCGAGCCATTCTTAGCCGCTGACGCAGACACGAAGACGAAGCAAAGCGCTGCTCCGACGATGCCGACAAGAACCACACGGACGTTCATCGGTCCTCCTCCTGGTGAGACAGTTGTCGAAGTCGGGAGTCGTCACACTACCGACTAGTCATACACAGGAGTACTATCGCCGCGCGACGTCCGACTGAAACGGCCGTTCGTTAACGAGCGAGGCCGGACTTCCGCCCGGCCTCGCCCCAACCGTTACGTAGGACTTGCGTTAGTCGTCGAGCTCGGGGGTCGGCTCGGGGCCGTCCCCTGACAGCTCGAGATCGCTCTCGAACGTCATCGTGCCGCCGTTCTGGTCGATCTCCGAGAGCTCCTGCAGCAAGACATCCTGCTGGTAGGTCTCGGTGGCGACCGGGTCGGTCGGGCCGATCTCGATCGCGCGATACCGGCGAAGGCCCGTCGCGGCCGGGATCAGCTTGCCGATGATCACGTTCTCCTTGAGCCCGAGCAGCCGGTCGATCTTGCCCTCGATCGACGCGTCCGTCAGCACCTTCGTGGTCTCCTGGAAGGAGGCCGCCGAGAGGAACGACTCGGTCGCGAGCGAGGCCTTCGTGATCCCGAGGATCAGCGGCTCGTACGTTGCGATCTCGCCCTTCACGGCCTTGACCTTGGCGTTCTCGCGCTCGAACACGGCCTTGTCGACGAGCTGGCCCGGCAGCAGGTCGGTGTCGCCGTTCGATTCGACGCGCACCTTCTTCAGCATCTGGCGGACGATCAGCTCGATGTGCTTGTCGTGGATCTCGACGCCCTGTGACTTGTAGACCTTCTGCACCTCGGCGACGAGGTACAGCTCGGTCGGCGTCGAGCCCTTCAGCGCGAGCAGCTCCGCCGGGTTCCGCGAGCCCTCGTTGAGGGCGTCGCCCGGCTCGATGACCTCGCCGTTCGCGGCGAGCATCCGGGTGCGGCGCGGCAGCTGGTACTCGACCGGATCGGCGAGCTCGCCGTCGGCCCCGACCTCCGTCGGGTGGATCGACACCTTCGGCCCACGCTCGGTCTGCTCGATCTCCACGCGCCCGCCCACCTCGGCGAGCGTGGCTGCACCCTTCGGGTTGCGGGCCTCGAAGATCTCGACGACACGCGGAAGGCCGTGCGTGATGTCGGCGCCCGCCACACCGCCGGTGTGGAAGGTCCGCATCGTGAGCTGGGTTCCAGGCTCGCCGATCGACTGTGCGGCGACGATGCCGATCGCATCGCCGATCTCGCACATCTCGCCGGTTGCGAGGAAGATGCCGTAGCAGGTCTGGCACACGCCTGCCTCGGCGCGGCACTTCACGACCGAGCGGACCGGCACGAGGATGTCGCCGCCGGGAGCAATGTCCTCGCCGCCGAGCTCGGCCTCGAGGGCCTCGAGGAGATCGGTGGTGACGACGGCTCCGCGTTCGGCCAGCATCGTCTTGCCGGGCTTGCCGCTCGCGAGCGGCTTGTGGACGTCGTTGGCGATGATCCGCCCGAGCAGCGACTTGTTCAGTCCCTCGCTCGTCCGGATCGGGAGCTCGACCCACTCGTCGGTCCCGCAGTCGGCCTCGCGGACGATCACGTCCTGCGAGACATCGACGAGACGCCGGGTGAGGTAACCCGAGTCGGCCGTGCGCAGCGCGGTGTCGGCGAGGCCCTTGCGGGCGCCGTGGGTCGAGATGAAGTACTCGAGCACCGACAGGCCTTCCATGAAGTTGGCCTTGATCGGGCGCTCGATGATCTCGCCCTTCGGATTCGCCATCAGGCCGCGCATCCCGGCGAGCTGGCGGATCTGCTTGAACGATCCGCGGGCGCCGGAGTTGGCCATCATGAACACCGGGTTCAGCTCGTCGAGGTTGTCCTGCATCGCGTCGGCGACCTTGTCGGTTGCCTCCGTCCAGATGTTCACGATCGTCTCGTGACGCTCGTCCTCGGTGATCAGGCCGCGGTCGTACTGGCCGTGGACGGCCTCGACGCGGTCCTCGTACTCGCTGAGGATCTTCTCCTTGTTCGGCGGGATCACGATGTCGTTCTTCGAGATCGTGACGCCGGCCTGCGTGGAGTAGTGGAACCCGAGCGCCTTGATCGTGTCGAGCACGGGCGCCAGCGTGTGGGCGCCGTACTTCTCCGAGAGCGAGAGCACGAAGCGGTCGGTGTCGGGCTTCGTCAGCGTGTGGTTCGTGAACTCGAAGTCCTCGAGCTGGCCGTCTTCGTCGCCGATCAGCTCGCCGAGCTCGCGGTACACCGCCGAGTTGAAGAGCACCCGGCCGGGCGTCGTCACGTAGAGCTCGCCGCGGAACCGGAACTGGATCGCGTCCTTGAGCGTGACGGCCTTGCCCTCGACTGCAAGCTCGACCATGTCGGCCGAGTCGAACCGCTTCAGCTCGGCCTTCGCCGGGTCGAGCTCGGCGAGCTCGGCCGGGGCGTAGGTGAGCGAGTAGATCCCGAGCACCATGTCCTGCGTCGGCGTCGCGAGCGGGCGCCCGGAGGCCGGCGAGAGGATGTTGTTCGAGGAGAGCATCAGGATGCGCGCCTCTGCCTGAGCCTCGGCCGAGAGCGGCAGATGGACTGCCATCTGGTCGCCGTCGAAGTCGGCGTTGAAGGCGTGGCAGACGAGCGGATGCACCTGGATCGCCTTGCCCTCGACGAGCACGGGCTCAAACGCCTGGATCCCTAGGCGATGCAGCGTCGGTGCGCGGTTCAGGAGCACCGGGTGCTCGGCGATGACCTCCTCGAGGACGTCCCAGACCTCGGGCGTCATCGAGTCGACGTACTTCTTCGCAGCCTTGATGTTCTGGACGGACTTCCGCTCGACGAGCCGGCTCATGATGAATGGCTTGAAGAGCTCGAGCGCCATCAGCTTCGGCAGGCCGCACTGGTGCAGCTTCAGGTTCGGCCCGGCGACGATCACCGAGCGGCCCGAGTAGTCGACGCGCTTGCCGAGCAGGTTCTGGCGGAACCGGCCCTGCTTGCCCTTGAGCATGTCGGACAGCGACTTCAGCGGCCGGTTGCCCGGGCCGGTGACCGCACGGCCGCGGCGGCCGTTGTCGAACAGTGCGTCGACGGCCTCCTGGAGCATGCGCTTCTCGTTGTTGACGATGATCTCGGGAGCACCGAGGTCGAGCAGCCTCTTCAGGCGGTTGTTGCGGTTGATCACGCGCCGGTAGAGGTCGTTCAGGTCGCTCGTCGCGAAGCGGCCACCGTCGAGCTGGACCATCGGGCGGAGCTCCGGCGGAATCACCGGAACTGCCTCGAGGATCATCCACTCGGGCTTGTTCTCGCTCTTCACGAACGCCTGGCAGACCTTCAGCCGCTTGATCGCGCGCTGCTGCTTCTGGCCCTTCGAGGTGCGGATCGTGTCGCGCAGCGAGCGCGACTCCTCGTTCAGGTCGAGCTCGCGGAGCAGGTCACGGATCGACTCGGCGCCCATCCCGCCCCGGAAGTAGATCCCGAAGCCGTACGGGGAGCCGAAACGGTCCTTGAGCTCGCGGAAGAGCTGCTCGTCGTTGACGACCTTCTTCGGCTCCGCCTCGCGGAACAGCGTCCAGGTCTCCTCCAGCCGGTTGACGGAGTCGACGGCAGCCTCGCGCGTGTCCTCACGGCGAGACTCGATGTCGAGGTACATCTCGCGGACCTTCAGCGCCCACTGGATCAGGGCGTCGAGATCCTCCTTGTGGATCTTCCCGTCGGTGCGGAGGCACAGGTCGTTCGCGAGCTCGCGAACGTCCGTCTCGTCGTCGCTGCCGGCGATCACCTCGCGCAGGAGCCCGTTGCCGAGCTCGCGTGCCTTGTCGAGGTTCTTCTGGTCGACGCCGCCGACGATCTCGGCGTCCTCACCGGTGAGCGCCTCGCCTGTGAGCATCGCCTCGACGAGCTTGTTGATGTGCTTGGAGACGGCGCCCTTCTTCGAGCCTGTCGCCTCGTCCTGCTCGGTGCGGAGACCGGCGAGAGCGGTGCGGATCTGCTCGGCCGCGCTCCCGACCTGCTCGAGCTCACGCGGGGTGAGCTTGCGGTCGTCGCGGATCGCGGCGTTGCGGACGAGCTCGCGGATCTTCTTCGCGTCCTCGGTCGTGATCTGCGCGACGAGCTCGACGAAGAGGCCGCTGACGAGCTTGCGGGCGTCCTCGAGCGGCGGGAGCATCTGCTCCTCCGCCCAGGACGAGAGGCCGCGGGCCCAGAAGTCATCGTCCTCGTCGAAGCCCTTGTCGGAGCCCTTGCCGAAGTACGCGCGGCGGCGGGCAAGCCGGCCCTCGAGCGCGGCAAGTCCCTCGTCACGGTCGACGTAGATGCGCTCGACCTCGGCCTTCACCTTGTCTTCGAGCTCGTTCAGGTCCTTGGCGCGCGCCTCGACATCGACACTCGTGATGATCGACGCGGCGAAGTACAGCACCTTCTCGAGCTCGCGCGGGGCAATGTCGAGGAGGTAGCCGATGCGGCTCGGAACGCCCTTGAAGAACCAGATGTGCGAGACCGGGGCGGCCAGGTCGATGTGGCCCATGCGCTCGCGCCGCACCTTCTGGCGCGTGACCTCGACCCCGCAGCGCTCGCAGATGATCCCCTTGTAGCGGACGCGCTTGTACTTGCCGCAGTAGCACTCCCAGTCCTTCGTGGGACCGAAAATGCGCTCGCAGAACAGGCCGTCGCGCTCGGGCTTGAGCGTGCGGTAGTTGATCGTCTCGGGCTTCGTGACCTCTCCGGACGACCAGTCGCGGATCTGCTTGCTCGACGCGAGTCCGATCCGGATCGCGTCGAAGTCATTGATGTCGATCATGCCCTCTCACCTTCAATCTGCGTCAAGTCAGCCTCTTTCTGGTTTCTGCAATGCGGTGTGTGTGTTTCGAAAGCGTGGGTGGTGCTTCCGGGCGGCTCGCGAGACGAGCCGCCCGGAGAAGAACTGGTGCTCAGTCGTCGAGATCGGGACCGTCGAGCTCGTCGAGCGCGGCCACCGGAGTCTCTTCGTCGTCCGGCGTCGGCAACTCGCTCATGACCTCTTCGAGATCCTCGACCGGCAGGTCATCGACGAGATCGGCCTCGGCCTCGACGGGCTCGACGCCCTCCTCGAGCTCCTCGGCTTCGACCACCCCTGCTGCGGCGGCGCGGAGCGAGCCGGGCGAGAGGTCGATCCCGAGCTCTTCCGCGGCGCGGAGCAGCTCGTCGTCTTCCTCGCGGACCTCGACCTCGCCGCCGTCCTCGGAGATCACCTGGACATCGAGCGCCAACGACTGCATCTCCTTGAGGAGCACCTTGAACGACTCGGGGATCGACGGCTCGGCGATGTTCTCGCCCTTGACGATCGCCTCGTAGGCCTTGACCCGCCCGACCGTGTCGTCGGACTTGATCGTGAGCATCTCCTGGAGCGTGTAGGCAGCGCCGTACGCCTCGAGGGCCCAGACCTCCATCTCTCCGAAGCGCTGTCCCCCGAACTGCGCCTTTCCACCGAGCGGCTGCTGGGTGACGAGCGAGTAGGGGCCGGTCGAACGAGCGTGGATCTTGTCGTCGACCAGGTGGAGCAGCTTGAGGATGTACATGTAGCCGACGGTGACCTTCTGCTCGAACGGCTCGCCGGTGCGCCCGTTGAAGAGGCGGACCTTGCCCGAGACCTGACGACCCACGACGGCCTTCTTGTCGATGTCGACCTTGATCGGGTTGCCTTCGTTGTGCTCTTCCCAGGCTGCGAGGGCCGCGTCGACGTCCTCGAGCGTGGCGCCGTCGAACACCGGAGTTGCGACCGGTGCCGGCTTGGGCGCATTGATCACGCGGCTTGCGTTGCCGTTCATCGGGACGACATCGCCGCCGACGAACACGCCGTGCGCGGCGGCCCAGCCGAGGTGGGTCTCGAGGATCTGGCCGATGTTCATCCGGCTCGGCACGCCGAGCGGGTTCAGCAGGATGTCCACCGGGCGGCCGTCCTCGAGGAACGGCATGTCCTCCTCGGGAACGATCTTCGAGATGACGCCCTTGTTGCCGTGGCGGCCGGCGAGCTTGTCGCCCTCGCTGATCTTGCGCTTCTTCGCCACGTACACGCGCACGAGCTCGTTGACGCCCGGCGACAGGTCGTCGCCCGAGTCGCGGTTGAAGGTCTTGACGTCGATCACGACGCCGCCCTCACCGTGGGGCACCTTGAGCGAGGTGTCGCGGACCTCGCGCGCCTTCTCCTTGAAGATCGCGCGGATCAGCTTCTCCTCGGCGGTGAGCTCGGTCTCGCCCTTCGGCGTGACCTTGCCGACGAGCAGGTCGCCAGAGCCGACCTCGGCGCCGATCCGGACGATGCCGCGGTCGTCGAGGTTGCGCAGCGACTCCTCCGAGCGGTTCGGGATGTCGCGGGTGATCTCCTCGTCGCCGAGCTTCGTCGAGCGGGCGTCGATCTCGTACTCGTGAATGTGGATCGAGGTCAGGACCTCGTCTTTCACGAGCCGCTCGGAGAGCACGATCGCGTCCTCGAAGTTGAAGCCTTGGAACGGCATGAACGCGACGAGCAGGTTCGCGCCGAGCGCGAGCTCGCCGTAGTCGGTCGAGGAGCCGTCCGCGAGCACGGAGCCCTTGATCACCTTGTCGCCGAGCTTCACGATCGGCTTGTGGTGGATCAGCGTGCCCTGGTTGGAGCGCATGAACTTGATCAGGTCGTACTCCTCGCGCGTGCCCTTGCCCTCGACCACGATCTTCGTGGCGTCGAGCTCGACCACGTCGCCGTCGGACTTGGAGACGATCACGTCGCCCGAGTCGACGGCCGCGCGGTACTCGAGGCCGGTGCCGACGAGCGGCGCCTGCGGGATCATCAGCGGCACTGCCTGCCGCTGCATGTTCGCGCCCATCAGCGCACGGTTCGCATCGTTGTGCTCGAGGAACGGGATCATCGCTGTTGCGACCGAGACGATCTGCGCCGGCGAGACGTCCATGAACTCGATCTCCTTGGGGTCGGCCATGACGGCCTCGCCCTCGCGGGAGCGGCACAGGACGTGCTCGTGCACGAACTTGCCCGTCTTCTCGTCGACCGGCTCGGAGGCCTGGGCGATCGTGTACTGGGCCTCTTCCGCAGCATCGAGGTAGACGATCTCGTCGCTGACCTTGCCGCCCGCGACCTTTCTATAGGGCGTCTGGATGAAGCCGAACTCGGACACGGTCGCCATCGAGGCGAGCGAGCCGATCAGGCCGATGTTCGGGCCTTCCGGCGTCTCGATCGGGCACATCCGGCCGTAGTGGGTCGGGTGGACGTCGCGCACCTCGATCGGGGCGCGCTCGCGGGTCAGGCCGCCTGCACCGAGTGCCGACAGCCGGCGCCGATGGGTGAGGCCGTCGAGCGAGTTCGTCTGCTGCATGAACTGCGAGAGCTGCGAGGAGCCGAAGAACTCCTTCAGCGCCGCGACCACGGGCCGGATGTTGATGATCGTCTGCGGCGTGATCGTGTCGACGTCCTCCGTCGTCATCCGCTCGCGGACGACCCGCTCCATCCGGTAGAGACCGACCCGGAATGCCTCCTGGATCAGCTCGCCGGTGGTGCGCAGACGGCGGTTGCCGAAGTGCTCGTACTCGTCGAGCTCGGCGGCGATCGGACGGCGGTCCATCGAGATCGCGTCGGCCGCGAAGTCCTTCGAGTCCTCAGGGACACCGAGGGTGTGCGGCAGCGAGACGAGCTTCTGGACGAGCGCGAGGATGTCCTGCGTCGTCAGGACGCGGCAGTCGTCTGGCACGTCGACGCCGAGGCGCTGGTTCAGCTTGTAGCGGCCGACCTTCGTCAGGTCGTAGCGCTTGGGGTCGAAGAACAGCGACCGCAGCAGGTTCCGCGCGTTGTCGAGCGTCGGCGGCTCACCCGGCCGCTGCTTCTTGAAGACCTCGATCAGCGCCTCTTCCTCACGCGTGGTCGTGTCCTTCTCGAGCGTCGTCTGGATGAAGTGCGAGTCGTTGAACAGCTTGAGGATCGCCTCGTTCGTGGTCGTGTCGAGCTCGAACCCGGTGGTCGGGTCCTCGGCCGGAAGCGCGCGCAGGAGCGTCGTGATCGGCAGCTTGCGCTTGCGGTCGATGCGGGCGTAGACGACGCCCTTCTTGTCGATCTCGAGCTCGAGCCACGAGCCGCGGCTCGGCATCAGGTTCGCGGTGAAGACCTGCTTCGTCGCGTCCTTCGGCTCCATGAGGTAGGCGCCGGGGCTCCGGACGAGCTGCGTGACGATCACGCGCTCGGTGCCGTTGATGATGAACGTCCCCCACTCCGTCATCATCGGGAAGTCACCCATGAAGACCCGCTGCTCGCGGATCTCACCGGTGTCCTTGTTGACGAAGCTGACCGTCATCGAGAGCGGGGCCTGGTACGTCAGGTCCTTCTCACGGCACTCCTGGATTGAGAACTGGGGCAGGCCGAACTCGTACTCGCCGAACTGCACGGCGAGCGAGCCGGTGTAATCCTCGATCGGCGAGATATCGTCGATCGTCTCCCGAAGCCCTTCGCGCAAGAACCAGTCGAAGGACTCACGCTGGATGTCGATCAGGTTGGGGAGGTCGAGGACATGCTTAAGACGAGAAAACGACTTGCGCGCGCGAGGCGCAGTGACCGTTTGGGCCAAGTGAGACAGCCTCCCTTAACGTGCTCCGTGTGAGGACGAATTGAATTACGTAGGAAGAGTGAAGCTAGAAATGTGGGCGAGCAGGGGTCGAAACCGTGGGCGTGCGGCGAACCTCCCAGGATAGCGGAGAGCACCCTCCAGCCGCAAGAACACTGTTTGAGATAAACAGCGGTTGCAGCGAGGGTGTCGGAACGCCGAGACCTCAGAGTAGCACGGGTGATGCCTGTTCAGACGGCTTCGACACGCACTCTTGGTTGTCCTTCTGCGAGTCGGCTCACGTGCCCGCCGTTCTGCTCGCCCATGAGGATCAGGGCGCCAAGGCCGCTTTCGACCGCCACGGCGACGATGAGCGCGTCGACGGTTTCGCTGCAGCCTGTGTCGTGACGGAGGGCGCCGGCGCTTCGAGCCACTCTCTCGTCGATTGGCGCGATCAGGTCGACGGTGGCGACGATTCGATTCACGCGGGCATCGCGCGGTCCGCGGCCGGTTGTCGACTCTGCGAGCACGGTTGCCGGGATCACGATCGTACGCCCTTCTCGTACCGCCACCGCAAGAGTGAACCGGGCGTGCTCCGCGCCGGCGGCGATCGCACTGACCGCACCGCTGTCCAGCACGAGCAACGTCTGAGCCGCGGTATGTCGACGTGAATCAGCGAGGCCATTCACGCGCGCGCGCCTCGACCTCAGCCTGAACTTCTGGCGAGACGGGGCCATACTCCTCGTCCAGCTCGGCGAGCAACGCACGGATTCGCTCGCCTTGAAGACTGCGCTCCAGTGCAGAGTTGACGTAAGCGGAGAACTCTCGTGCCCCAACGAGTGCCTTCACCTCCGCTACCACCTTGTCGTCGAGTGTCACCGAGACCTTCTTCATCCCCAAATCCTACCGGGAGTCGGACTGTCCAAAAGAGACAGATCCGCGATGTTCTGCGACGCCGTCGTGGGTAGCGTTCCGGTGTGAGCCGAGCCCGCAACTCCGGTCAAGCCGAAGCCGAGGATCGAGAGCGATCCGCTCTTTGGAAACGGGGGCACCGAGTTCGAGCAGGTGGAGCATCTCGTGAGCGACGAGGATCCCGATACCTCGCTCTGCGGAATCGACCAGACCGACGTTCCCTGGAACCAGGGCTGGCCTCTTTGCGAAGCCTGCCGGGCGATCGCGAACGGCCGGATGAGCTGAGTCGTTCGACGGGGGCGGTTGCCTAATCTTCCCGCTTCTGTGAAGCTGGGGGCAGTGGCGAGCCGGAACCGCAACGGGATGGGACGCGTCGGACGGTTCGGGATGGGCGCCGGGCGGCTCGTGCTCCGGCCGACCCGTGCGGTCGCCGGTGACATGTTCGAGCCGGTTGCCGAGGCGGCGGTCGATCGCGCGCTCGCAGGGCCGCTGCCCGAGGCGGTCGCGCGCTCGATGGTCGAGCATCACGTGATCGAGCGGGTGACTCGCGAGATCATGGCGAGCGCCGACTTCCAGGCCGCCGTCAGTTCGGCGCTCGAGGACGAGGCTACCGAGCGCTTCCTGACCGAGGCGCTGAAGAGCAAGCTGACCTCCCGGCTCGCCGAGAGTCTGCTCAAGGGCCCCGAGTTCGAGGGCCTGCTCACCCAGGTGCTCTCGAGCCCGGCCGTCAGCGCGGCACTCGCCAAGCAGACGACGACGATCGGCGACGAGATGGTCCGCTCGATCCGGGACTCGACGGTCGAGCTCGATACGCGGCTCGAGCGCGGCCCGCGCCGGTGGTTCCACCGCACCGCGCGCCCGGCCACGAGCCCGCCTACCCCGTATGCCGGCTTCGGCACGCGTGGAGTCGCGCTCGTGATCGACGCGCTTCTCGCCCAGACGTTCTTCCTCATCGGCACCGGAGTGTTCGCGCCTCGTCGCCTCGCTTGCCGGCGGCATGCATCCGAGCTGGCTTGCGGCAACGCTCGCGGCCACCGGCTGGACGATCGTGCAGATCGTGTACTTCGCCGGCTTCTGGTCGGTCGTCGGCCGGACTCCGGGGATGCATCTGCTGGGCCTTCGTCTCCAGTGCTCGGACGGCCGCCGGCCGGGCTTCGTCCGCTCGGTCGTTCGCCTCGTCGGGCTCTGGCTCGCGATCGCGATCGCCTTTCTCGGATTCGCCCCGGTTTTCGTGGACGACCGCCGCCGGGCGCTCCAGGATTTCCTGGCGGGCACCGAGGTCGTCTACCGGGAACTCTGAGCAGGGACCGGATCGGCCGGCCCCCGCCCGGCGGGCGATCAAGCGGTGGCCATCGCTCCGCCGACGCCGTTCGGCCCCTGATAGGTGTCGCTTCCGAACCCGAGGATCGGAATGAAGATGAACGGCAGGAAGAAGAGACCGACCGTGAACCCGACCCCGCGGCCGAAGGATCTCGCCAGTTCACGCCAGACGATGACCAGGACCACGATGTTCACGAAGGGGATGAGCAGCAGGATGATCCACCACCACGGGCGCCCGATGATCTTGAGCATGACGATGGTGTTCCAGATCGGGATGATCGATTTCCAGCCTGCCTCCCGCGCTTTCGTGAAGACCGTCCAGTATCCCGCGATGATCAGGACGATGATGGCTACGTAGATGATGATTACGACGCCGTTCATGCCTACTGCCTCCTAGGGGTGGGAAGATCGCCAGAGCTTGACAAGCCACCAGGACAGCGAAGCTTCCCGATCAGACAACGAGGGCCGGCTTTCGCCGGCCCTCGCGTCACTCGCTTTCGGTGATTCCGGCGTTCTTACTTGAGCTCGACGGAGGCGCCGGCCTCTTCGAGCTGGGCCTTGATCGAGTCGGCCTCTTCCTTGTTCACGCCGTCCTTGACGTTCGTCGGGGCGCCGTCGACGAGGTCCTTGGCCTCCTTCAGGCCAAGCCCCGTGACTGCGCGGACGACCTTGATCACCTGGATCTTCTGGGCGCCGGCGCCGGTGAGGACGACGTCGAACGCCGTCTTCTCCTCGACCTCGGCAGGCCCGCCGCCGCCGCCCGGGGCGGCCACCGCGACGGCTGCCGCCGCCGTGATCCCCCACTCCTCTTCGATTTTCTTCTTGAGCTCGACCAGCTCCAGCACGGTCATCTTGCCGAGACTCTCGAAGACGGTGTCAACTCCCGCCATTTAGTTTCCCTCGCTTTCTGAATCGGATTCGGTTTCGGGAGCGTCGGCTTCTGCTGCCGGCTCCTCAGTCTCTGTCTCTGCTGCAGGCGCATCGGGCTCCGCCTCGGCCTCAGGCTCTGCTGTCGCCTCAGGCTCTGCTTCTGCTTCCGGCTGTGCGTCGGCTGGAGGCTCTGCCTGAGCTTCTGCCGGGGCCTCTGCCGCACCCTCGCCGCCGAGCTGCTCGATGCGGGCGTCGATCAGCCCGACGAGGTTCTGGAGCGGAGCGCTGACGAGCCCGAGCAGGCTCTGGAGCGGACCGATGATCGCGCCCAGCACCTGGCCCCTGAGCACGTCGAACGGCGGGAGCTTCGCGAGCTCCTCGACGTCTGCGGCCGAGATCGTCTTGCCCTGCATCAGTCCGCCGCGGATCTCGAGCACCTTCGTGTCCTTGGCCGAGTCGGCAAGCGCCTTCGCGACGGCGACCATGTCCCCGTCGCTCTCGATGAACGCGATCGCCGACGGGCCCTCGAGCAGCGTGAGCAGAGCATCTGCCCCGGCTGCCTCGGCGGCCTTGCGGGTGAGCGTGTTCTTGACGACGGTGAACTTGGCCCCGTGCTCCACGAGCTTCCCGCGAAGCTCGTCGATCTGCGGCATCGTCAGCCCGCGGTAGTCCGTCACGATCAGCGTGTCGGCCCCCTTGAGCTTCTCGGTCAACTCGCTGACCAGCCGTTCTTTCTCATCTCTGTGCATACATCACCTCCCACTCAACAAATCGGCCCGCCTTTCGACGAGCCGCATGAGCCGGGAGGTTCCCGACCGAATCCGACCCGCCTCGGATGGTCTTCCGCCCCCTTTCGGGAACCGCCATCTGTCTTCAGCGCGAGCTTGGATTACGAGAAAACTTAGGCTTCGACCGTCTCCAGCTCCTCGACGATCTCACGGGTCTTCGACGGGTCGACGTGGATGCCGGGGCCCATCGTGCTCGCGAGGGTGATCTTCTTGATGTAGCGGCCCTTCGCGACCGAGGGCTTGGCACGGACGATCTCGTCGATCAGCGCCGCGTAGTTCTCGACCAGGGCACGCTCGTCGAAGGAGCGCTTGCCGATCGGGATGTGAACGTTCGCGCCACGGTCGGTGCGGTACTCGAGCTTGCCGGCCTTCGCCTCGCGAACGGCCTTGGCGACGTCCATCGTCACCGTGCCGGTCTTCGGGTTCGGCATGAGGCCCCGGGGGCCGAGCACCCGGCCGAGCTTGCCGACGTTGCCCATCTGATCGGGGGTCGCGATCGCGACGTCGAAGTCGGTGAAGCCCTCCTCGACGCGCTTCGCGAGATCGGCCGAGCCGACGACGTCGGCGCCCGCCTCTTCGGCCTCGCGTGCCTTGTCGCCCTCGGCGAACACGGCGACGCGCTGCTCGCGGCCCGTGCCGTGCGGGAGCATCATCGTGCCGCGGAGCTGCTCCTCGGCATGGCGGACGTTGAGGCCGAGGTTCATGTGCACCTCGACGGTCTCATCGAACTTCGCCGCCTGGCCCGACTTCAGCAGCCGCACCGCCTCGACCGGCGAGTAGATCTTCTCGCGATCGATCGAGGTGCGTGCCCCGTCGTATCTCTTTCCATGCTGCGCCATTACGCCTCCACCTCGACACCCATCGAACGAGCGGTTCCGGCAATGACCTTCATCGCAGCGTCGAGGTCGCGCGCGTTCAGGTCGACGAGCTTCGTCTCGGCGATCCCGCGGATCTGGTCGCGGGTGAGGCGGCCGACCTTGACGCGGTTCGGCTCGGCCGAGCCCTTCTCGAGCCGGAGCACTTCCTTGATCAGGACGGCGGCCGGCGGCGTCTTCGTGATGAAGCTGAAGCTCCGGTCCTCGTAGACCGTGATCTCGACCGGCGTGATGCGGCCGTTCTCCTGCGCGGTCTGCGCATTGAAGGCCTTCGTGAACTCCATGATGTTCACGCCGTGCTGACCGAGCGCAGGGCCGACCGGCGGCGCCGGATTGGCCTGCCCGCCGGGGATCTGGAGCTTGATCAGTGTGAGAATCTTTCTTCGCCATCCTGCCTTCCTAGTCGAGCTTTTTAACCTGGTCGAAGCCGAGCTCAACCGGAACCTGGCGTTCGAAGATGTCCACCAGCACCTTGAGCTTCTGCTGGTCGGGGTTGACGTCGACGATCTCGCCGTCGAAGTCCGAGAGCGGGCCGCTCGTCACCTTGACCGACTCGCCGAGCGAGAACTCGACCTGCGCGCGCGGCCGGTCGGCCGATGCGGCGCCCGTCTTCAGGATCCGGTCGACCTCACCCTGGGTGAGCGGGCCGGGCTTGGAGCCGGCGCCGACGAACCCGGTGACGCCGGGCGTGTTCTTGACGACGGTCCAGGCTTCGTCGCTCATGTCCATGTTCACGAGCACGTAGCCCGGCAGGACGCGCTTTTCGATCTGGACCTTCTGGCCGTCCTTCGTCTCGATGATCTGCTCGGTCGGGACGACGACCCGGCGGAAGCGCGGGCGCTGACCCATCGACTCGATGCGATGCTCGAGGTTGGCCTTGACCTTGTTCTCGTGGCCCGAGTAGGTGTTCACGACGTACCAGCGGAACATGCTCCCAAACCCCCGGCTATTGCCCTAGTAGTTTCTTGACGACCTGCTGCCAGACCTGGTCGTTCACCCAGAGGAAGGTGCCGACGATCACGCAGGCGACGAGCACGACGACGGTTCCCTGGATGACCTGGTTCTGGCCGGGCCACTCGACCTTCTTCAGCTCGTGCACGCATTCGCGGACGTAGCGGAAGAACTTCGTGAAGACGTTGCCGCCCCCGCTGATCGGCTCGGGACGCGGTGCCGGTGCGGCTGCGCCCTCGGTGACCGTTGCCATGGCTAGCGGGACTCCCTGTGCGGCTGGTGGCATCCGCACCAGCGGCAGAACTTCTTGAACTCCACCCGGTCGGGCGTGTTCCGCTTGGACTTCGTCGTCTGGTAATTGCGCCGCTTGCACTCGGTACAGGCGAGCGTGATCGCAACTCTCACTCCACTTTTGGCCATGTCGCTCTAATCTCTCGCTTCGTTGGTAGCTGCGGGCATGCTGACGCACCGCCCCAGAGCCGTGCAAGTGTAGCGAGAAAGGCCCGGGTCAGCGCGGCGCGGCTTCGCCAAGACGGCGCTCGAGCGAGCGGCGGGCGCGCTCGAGCGGCACCGGCTCCTGGCTCACGACGAACTGCGCGTTGGCCATCAGCAGGTAGGCGTCGAGCTCGAATGCGAGCTGCTCCGGATCCTCGGCCCGATCGAGCGCCCCCTCAGCCTGTGCGTCCTTCACGGCCTGGACGAGCTCCCCGAACCACTCGTGCGTGAACTGCACGGCGCTGTCTCGGACGGGGCCCGGGTGCGTGTCCATCTCGGTGGCGACGGAGGCGAAGAAGCATCCT
Organism: uncultured Actinomycetota bacterium; assembly: GCA_963720045.1. Lineage (GTDB taxonomy): Bacteria > Actinomycetota > Thermoleophilia > Gaiellales > Gaiellaceae > PALSA-600. The sequence continues at coordinate 293,757 of CAVREC010000010.1, forward strand.
CCGGGGAAGAGGCGCACCTCGACGTGGACGAGGAAGCCCTCGTAGAGCGCGCGGAGCCGTTCGATCCCGGTCCGAGCCTCGAGCGCGGGCGCGACCACCGCCGCGACGAACATGGTGCGCGCCGTCTCGATCGTGGCGAGCTGCAGCTCCTCCTTCGAGCCGAAATGGGCGAAGAGGCCGCTCTTGCTCATCCCGACCGCCTGCGCGAGGCGACCGATCGAGAGCCCGCTGATCCCTTCGACCGTGGCCAGCTGCGCCGCCTCCCGGAGGATCGCGTTACGGCTCCGTTCCCCGTCGCTGCGCTGCTTGCGCGCCGGAGGCTCGACCTGTGTTTCGCGTCATCGCGCACACAAGTTAGCACGAACGGTCGTATCTTTGTTATGGTGCACGACCGATCGTGCTAACTAATGAAGGAGAGCGAACGACCATGAACCTGATCACTCGCGACGAGCTCCGGCAGAAGCTGGAGCGCGGCGACGAATTCAAACTGCTCATGACCATGTCCGCGATGGCCTACTGCGCGAAGCACATCCCGAGCTCCGAGCACTTCGAGTCGACCAAGGAGGCCCTCGCGGCCCTCGACCCGGACGAGGAGATCGTCGTCTACTGCGCCGACGTCCACTGTGCGGCGAGCATCTACGCCTACCGCGCGTTCGAGCGCGAGGGGTATCCACGTGTCAGGCGGTACGCCGGCGGAGTCGCCGACTGGGAAGCGGCCGGCTACCGGCTCGAGCGGCCATCGGCGGAGCGGACGAGCCGTGTCGACGCATAGCTCGCTCACCTGCCCGCAACCCCGACGGCGGCCGGAGTCGCGGCGGGATCGACCCCGAGCGTGATCGTTCCCAGGTAGCCGTCGGACACCGCCGCCCCGAGCTTCGCGAGCTTCAGCTGAGACCGCTTACCACCCTGCTCGGTATAGACGCGGTCACCGCTGTCGAACGTACGGGCATCGGTGTCGGTCGAGTAGGGCGGGAGCGCGAAGACCTGGGTGCTGATCGCGTCGTCGAACATGAGCTGCCCGGTGTGCGAGACATGGCCGCCGGAATAGCTCGTGCCGGTCCTCGTCCCGCCGATGTGGACCTTGACGTGGATGTGCGTCGCCCGGCCGACGTAGTGCCCGGGGTAGATCGTCTCGAACTCTGCGAGACCTTTCGCGTCGCTGAGCTGAACGCCCCGAAGCCAGGTCTGTCCGACGGTGCCCTCGACCGACTCGTCTGAATAGACGCCGGTCGCGTCGCAGTGCCAGATGTCACAGGCGGCGTTCCGGATCGGCTTGCCAGTGGCCGACTCGAGGATCGTCAACTGCAGCCGCAGGGGAACCCCGGGCCGGCCGAGGGTGATGTTCTTGCGCAACTTCTCGAGTGCGACGTAGTACGGGCCTTCCTCTTGCTCGGGCGTGAGGCTGAGCGCCGCCGACCCGACGGCAATGGCGGCAACGCTGCTCGATCCGGCGACTGCGCTTCCCGCGCCGACCGCCCCGCCGAGCGCGAGCGCGCCGCCGAGGACTCCGGCGTCGCGGAGCAGTTGGGCCCGGGTCAGTCCTTCGTTCCTCGTCATGGTCTCCCCTTCCTGATCGGTTGTTCCGAGCAGGATCGCCCGTGGATCCGGCGGGCGCCTGAGAGCCGGCTGGGAGTTCGCTGGGAGCCGTGTCGACCTATCCTGGGGGGATGCGAGCTCGTCGACTGGCCGCTTCGCTGGGTGCGCTCGGAGCGCTCACCCTCTCGGCGTGCGGAGCCTCGAACGCGCCGCACGCGACGATCTCCCCGGCGGCGAGCCTCTACGTGATCGACTACGGACGGGTCCCGACTGCGGCGCAGGTCAAGCCGTACGAGACGGCGCTGAAGGAGGTCGCCCGCCGCTGCCAGGACGACCCGGCAACGGTCGCCCACTACACCGCCGGCACCGTGAAGCAGATCGACGACGACACCGGCGTCCACCGGACAGCGCTCTACGTGCTCCAGCGCTTCCCGAAGACGATGAAGCGCGACCTCACCTGCACCCAGCGGTTCACGGCGTACGCGCTGCTCCTCGAGGGACAGCACTAGACCAGCGTTAGGTTCCGACCGGCCCGAGCGGGCATACCCGGAGAACGTGGGTCACGTTCTCCCGGCAGCAGGGCGCGGCCGTGGCCGGTGCGGGTGGGAGCGTGCTCCTCAACAACCTTCCGGCGGCGACCCTGCTCTCGGCCGAGCCTCCGCCCCACCCGCTACCGCTACTGATCGGCCTCAACCTCGGCCCGAACCTGCTGTTCACAGGCTCGCTCGCCTACTACCTCTGGTACCGCGTCGCCCGCTCAACGGACACTCGGCCCGCGCTCCGGGACGCCTGCCTGCTCGGGCTCGCCCTCGTGCCGATCACGATGACGGCAGCCCTCGTTGCCCTTGCTGCCGTTCGGCCTGACGCGTTCTGGATTGGGGCCGAGTGCTAGTGGGAAGGAACCTCGGCACAGCGAGATTCCGAACAAGGAGGTTCCAATGGCGAACACCGACGAGGCAAAGGGCCGCTCGGAGCAGGCAGCAGGCGTTCTCACCGGCAACAAGGATCTGGAGCGCGAGGGCAAGGTCGACCGTGCTGCCGGGAAAGCGAAGGACGCGGTCGACAAGACAGCAGAAAAGGCCAAGAACGCGCTGAAGAAGTAGGCGGTTTGGCTCGGGAGCGCGGTCACGCGACCAGCGAACCGCGCTCCCGAGTGGAATAGCGGCGGGTGGGCTCGAACCACCGACCTCCGGGTTATGAGTCCGGCGCTCTGACCAGCTGAGCTACGCCGCCCTGGCTCGCGGAATGGTATCGGAGCCGTCCGCGCCGGCTCGTAGGCTTCCGGCGATGACCGAGGCCGAACGATGCTGGCGCTGCGCGGCGCAAATGGAGTGGCGACACGGGACATGGCAGTGCCCCAAGTGCCGCTTCAAGCTCGGGTGCTGCGAGGGGGAGCCGCAATCGTCGTGTGAAGCCCCCGCGGTTAGCCTTGCCGCATGGCCGGCGGCATCGAAGTCAGCGAGCTGAGGCGCACCTACCGGACGAACACGGGAGGTAGTGCGGCGAAAACCGCTCGAGGTCGAGGCCGTGCGCGGGATCTCGTTTTCGATCGCCGGTATTCCTCGGGCGCGGGGTGCCCGTGCTCGCGAACGGGCTCCTCGTCTCGACGTTCGGCTTCATCGTCGGCGCCGTCTTTCTCGGCTTCCGGCCGGCGGCGGGGTCGGTGCCCGCGCTCGCGCTGATCGTCGTCGTCACGACGTGCTCATGCACGGCGTTCGGAATGGTGCTCGGGTCGATCGGGCTGTACGGAAAGGACTTCTTCTTCTTCGCGAACCTCGCCTACTACATCCTCCTGCTCTTCTGCGGTGTCAACGTGCCGCTCGCGGTGCTGCCTGGGTGGATGCAGGCGATCGGCCGCTGCCTGCCCCTGACGCACGGGATCATGGCGGCGCGGCGCGTGGCGGACGGGGCGAGCCTTTCGAGCGTGTCGGGGCTCGTCGCGACGGAGCTCGGGATCGGAATCGCCTATGCAACGGCCGGGTTCGTGCTCTTCCGGGTGCTCGAGCGGGAGTCGCGCCGGCTCGCCGTGCTCGACACGTTCTGATCCCGATCCGACGGGGTAAGCTCGGCCGATGGACGCGACGGACGTCGATGACGTCCATCTGACCGGGAGGGAGCGCGAAGTGCTGCAACTCCTGGCGCAAGGCCGCCGGATGGAGGAGATCGCGGCCGGGCTCGGGATCGGTTCCGAGACCGTGCGCACCCATATTCGCAAGGCGAGCGAGCGCCTCGGGGCGACGAACCGGACGCACGCCGTCGCGATCGCGATCCGCCACAACCTGATTTGAGGTTCTGGACGCACCTCGGAGGGCTCGCCGCACTCGCCTTGGGCTGCGCCGTCGGCGTGGCCGCCGCGGGCGCGGGCGGCGCTGCGCCCACGGTCGGAGGGCCGACGATCGGAGGCTGCCCGGTCTTCCCCACCACGAGCGTCTGGAACCAGCGGGTCGACCGCCTGCCGGTCGCGAAGGACTCGGCGGTGCTCGTCCGCTCGATCGGGCTCGACTCGCCGGCGCACGCCGACTTCGGCTCGGGCCTCTACGACGGCCAACGGATCGGGATCCCGTACGTGGTGGTGTCGGGGCAGTCGACGCCGAAAGCGCATCCGAAGTTCGACTACGCAGACGAGTCCGACGCCGGGCCCTACCCGATCCCGGCCTCCGTGCCGATCGAAGGGGCCCCGCATCCCGGCGACGGCGACCGGCATGCGCTGATCGTCGACCGTGACTCGTGCACGCTGTACGAGCTCTATGCCCTTCGCCGCGCGGCGGGCGGGTGGGCCGCCGGCTCGGGCGCGATCTGGAACCTCCGTTCCAACAAGCTCCGCCCGGCCGGATGGACGTCGGCCGACGCCGCCGGCCTCCCGATCCTGCCCGGGCTCGCGCGCTACGACGAGGTCGCCGCGGGGGCGATCGACCATGCGCTCCGGTTCACCGCCCCGGATACGCGCCGCGCCTACATCTATCCGGCGCGCCACTACGCGAGCGATTCGACCGACGCCTCGCTCCCGCCGATGGGCCTGCGCGTGCGGCTCAGGGCGAGCTTCGCCACGAGCGGCTTCCCGCCGCAGGCACGCGTCGTGCTCGAGGCGCTGAAGCGGTACGGGATGATCCTGGCCGACAACGGCTCGCCCTGGTACATCAGCGGCGCCCCCGACCCGCGCTGGTCGAACGACGACCTGCACAGCCTGAGCCGCCTCACCGGCGCCGACTTCGAGGTCGTGGACACCTCGAAGCTCCGCCCCTGACCGCACCGATCATTCGGTGCCTGGCACCGAATTACACGACTTAACAATCGGAGACGGCGCAACGCCCGACGGGCGTGAACCCGCTCGGGCAAACGCGTTCCGCGAATCCCGGCGGCGCTGTGAGGCGGTGCCTGGCACCGAATTACACGACGGCGCGATCGGGGGATCAGGCGACCGGGGCGGCCGGGAGAGCCTCGGCTGCCGGGACCCGGGCGGGCGGCAGGGTCACGGCGAACGTCGCGCCGTCGCCGGGCTCGGACTGGACTTTGACCGTTCCGCCCATCGCCTCGGCCAACTGTTTGACTATGGCGAGGCCGAGGCCGCTGCCGACCGGGCGCTCGCGGCCGTACTTGTCGTAGAGGAAGAAGCGGTCGAAGGCGTGTTCCAGGTCGGCGCGCTCGAGGCCGGGGCCGGTGTCTGACACCGAGAGGCAGCACGGCTCGGCACGGACAGTCACCGAGCCCGACGGCGGGGTCTCACGGAGCGCGTTCTCGATCAGGTTCGAGGCGATCTGGAGCAGCCGGTCGTGGTCGCCCTCGACCCAGGCCTCGTTGCCCTCGGCAGCGAGCGAGACGCCGAACTCGCGGGCGCTCGCCTCGTGGCGTGCGACCGCCTGACGAGTGACTTCGGCGAGATCCACCGCCTCCCGCGAGACCGCGAACTCGTGCCGGTTCATCCGCGCGAGATCGAGCAGGTCGCGCACGAGCCGCTCGAGCCGCCGTGCCTCGAGGAGGATCGTCCGGGACGCGTCGTCGGAGCTGAACGCACCCTCGCCGAGCCCCTCGGCATAACCGCGGATCGCAGTGAGCGGCGTCTTCAGCTCGTGGCTGACCGAGAGCAGGAAATTCCGCTCGCTCTCGCGCGAGACGGCGAGCTGCTCGGCCATCTCGTTGAACGCATGCGCCAGGGACGCCAGCTCGCGGGCGCCCTCCTCGGGCACGGGCAACGGCGTCTCCCCCGCCGCCAGTGCATGGCTCGCCTCGGCGACCCGGCGGACCGGTCGCACGATCGAGCGGGCGATCGCGAACGAGAGCACCGCCGCGAGCAGGGCGCCCGCGAGCGCCGCCAGCAGCAGGTCGCCGAGGAACGGGCGCCAGGCAGCCGACTTCACGCTGGCGGGACGAAGCATCAGCAGGCCGCGATACGGGATCGTGCGATACGAGTAGATGAACTGCTTCCCGTCGATCGTCACGCTGCCGTTGCTCGAGCGGTTCACGTCGGGGACGTAGATCGCGAGCGCGGGCCGCAGGTTCACGATCTCCCGGACGCCGCCCACGGGCCGATCGGAGTTCTGGTAGTTGACCGACTGACGGCGCGAGGCCGCCTGGCCGTCGGCAAGGTGCGAGAGCGCGACCACCTGTGCGTGGTCGACCTGCTGGCGCGTCAGGATCGCCCCGATCCCGATCGTGAGGGCCAGGGTCAGCGCGAGCGCGGCGAGTGTCGCCGCGAACAGGCGCCCCCGGAGGGTCTTCACGTCGTGACCGCCTTGTAGCCGCTCCCCCGCAGCGTGCGGATCAGCTCGGGCCGGCCGAGCTTCCGCCGGAGCTGGGCGACATGAACGTCGACCGTCCGCGTGCCTCCGGGATAGGACACCCCCCACACCCGGTCGAGCAGGACGTCGCGCGAGAGCACGGCACCCGGGTTCGCGAGGAAGTAGGCGAGCAGGTCGAACTCCTTCGCGGTCAGCTCGACCGCGCGCCCGGCGATCGTCACGTCGTGCGTGCCGCGGTTCAGCGAGACGTCGCCGAGCTCGAGCAGGTCGAAGTCCATCTGCGGCTCGGAGCGGCGGAGGATCGCCTTCATCCGGGCCACGAGCTCCCGGGGCGAGAATGGCTTCGTCAGGTAGTCGTCGGCGCCGAGCTCGAGCCCGACGACGCGATCAGCCTCCTCGTCGCGGGCGGTCAGCATCAGGATCGGAATCCGCGAACGCGCCCGCATGTCGCGGCAGACCGCGAACCCGTCCATCCCCGGCAGGCCGACGTCGAGGATCACGATCCTGACCGGATGGCGGTCGAGCTCGACGAGCGCCTCCTCGCCCGAGCGCACCCAGATCACGGTCCAGCCGTCGCGTGCGAGGTAGCCGCGGACGAGCTCGCCGACCGACGGCTCGTCCTCCACGAGGAGTACGTGACCGGACATCTCCGAAGTCTAGGGAGACTCGATCCAGGCCATCAGCGGTTTGCGCGCCTCGCCTGGCGCGCGGCCTGGCGGGCGAGAGCCGCGGCCAGCGCCGGCGGGATCTGCACGCGTACGAAGGTCGCAGCGCCGCCGTCGACCGCCATCGTCGTCGCCTGCTCGCGCGGCCTCACCTGAGCGAGCGTTGCCGGGCGTCCGCTGATCGTGAGCTTCGTCGCCGGCCCGACCAGAATCGTCCAGACGCTCCCGTCACGCTCCCTCAGCACCAACGAGCTCGCGCCCACCGACTGCACCCTGCCGCGATCGTAGGCGACGGTATGCGGCTGGTGCTTGATCACGACGTTGACCTGCACGTGCGACCAGCCGGGCGGCAGGCTTCCGATCCCCGCAGCCTGCGTTGCCGCGGCCTCGAAGCCCGCGACGAGAACGAGGGCTGATACGACGGCGATGGTGAGGTTGCGCACAAGAAGATAATCGCCCTCCGCTGTCAGACGCGCCGCGGTCCAATGTAATCCCCGTGTAAAACCGCCGACTCGACGCCGCAATGCGTTCCACGGTCAGCCGAGAGAGCTCAGCCGCTCAGAGGCTAAGAGGCCTGACCCAGGCCACCGGCCTGCCCAATAGGCATCAGGCCTCTACCCGCTGTTGCTGACGAGCTTCAGCATCTTGAACATCGGCAGGTACATCGCGATCAGGATGATTCCGACCATCGCACCGACGGCGATCATCATCAGCGGTTCGATGATCGAGGTGAGCGCTCCGATCGAGGCATCGACCTCGTCCTCGTAGAAGTCGGCGATCTTGCCGAGCATCTTGTCGAGCTCTCCTGTCTCCTCACCGATGCGAACCATCTGGCTCACCATCGGAGGGAACACCGGGTCCTCGATCAGCGGCTGAGCGATCGAGGCTCCGTCGCGCACCCTCGTCCGCACGGTGTTGAGGGCTTCTTCGACGACGTAGTTGCCGCAGGCCTGCCCCGTGATCTCGAGCGCCCGGATGATGTCGACACCGGCGGCGACGAGGGTTGCGAGAGTCCGTGAGAAGCGCGCCATCGTCACCTTCCTCACGGTGTCGCCGATCTTCATCGGCAGGTTGAGCCGCACGCGGTCCCAGATCTGGCGGCCCCGGGTCGTCTTCTTGCCGCGGAAAAAGGCAAAGACGAGCAAGCCGATCGCCGGGAAGACGATGAACCAGTAGTTACGCATGAAGGTGGAGACCGCGAGCACCCACTGGGTGAGCATCGGCAGCGATCCGTGGAGCTGGTCGAAGATCTTGATGAAGATCGGGACGATGAAGAGCAACATCGCCGACAGCACGAGGAAAGCGAAGATCATCACGATCGTCGGATAGACCATCGCGCTCTTCACCCGCCGCTTGATCTGCTGCTCCTTCTCGATCTGGAGCGCAACGCGGTCGAGCACGAGGTCGAGGATTCCTGCGGCCTCGCCGGCCTCGACCATCGCGACATAGAGGCTGCTGAAGACCTTCGGGTGGCGGCTCATCGCTTCGGAGAGGAGCAACCCCGCCTCGACATCCTCCCGCAACTGCCCGATCACCTGTGAGAGCACACTGTCGCTCGTCTGCTGCTCGAGGATCACGAGCGAGGCGACGACGTTCATTCCCGCGTCGATCATCGTGGCGAACTGGCGGGAGAAGACCTGGAGTGACTTCGGGTTTACCGCCTTGAACACGCCGCCCGCAGCCGAGCCGCCTGCATCGTCGACCCGATCGATCTGCTGGGGGAGCAGGCCCTTCGCACGGAGCTGCTCGACGGCCGCCGCGAGGTCGGACGCCGAGATGGTCCCGTCGAGCTCCAACCCCTTCGCGTTGATCGCCGTGTAGGCAAACGCTGCCATGACCCACCAATCGGCAGGGACGATCCACCCCTTGAGCCTCGAATGAGAGATTCGCCCCAAGCGAGGGGTTGAGAAGATGCTCCAGGCTGCCGATTGCATGCTCTATGCCACACCGCGCGAAAGCCGAGGACGGCTTCGGCCTGATCGAGCTGATCGCCGCCATGGCCGTTCTCTCCATCGCCCTGCTCGCGCTCCTCGCAGGCTACGGCTCGGCGGTCGTCGGGATCCGGCAGTCCTCGGAGAAGACAGTTGCCTCGTCGGTCGCCGATGCCCAACTCGAGCTGTACAGGGCGCTGCCGTTCGCGTCGGTCGGCCTCGACAGCACCGCGCTCTCGACCGCGGAGACGAGTGACACCGTCTACGCGAGCGACCGCACGGCGCTCACCGATCCCCTCGCTCTTCTCCCGCCGGTCGACGTGACGATCACGAACTGCACGTCCACGGCGCCCGCCGCGGCCTGCGCGCCCATTCAGACCGTCACCGGCCCGGATGGCCGGAGCTACCGCCTCGAGACTTTCATCCGGGACTCCCAGGACGCGAAGAGCTCGAGCAGCACCTGGACCGAGCGTGTCGTCACGGCGATCGTCCGCGATCCGAATACGAGCGGGTCACCGATCGTCTTCCAGGCCTCGAGCGCCTTCGACCGCGGGCCTTCGTGACGCCCGCGGCCGGGTAACCGGCTCGCCCGCGCGCGTTCAGGCCCGGAACATTCCTACAGCTCTGTTTGGCGTGTCTACCCCGAGCGCCGGAGCCGGCGGGGCCCGGCGTGAGTGCGCCGCGCACGTCGGGCCTCGGGCCCCGATCGACGCGGAGCGACGAAGGAAGCCACGTCGATCGAAGACGAAGAGCTCGTCGGACAACCTCTAGCTCAGCTCCAGCGCCCCGACTACGTTCGTCGCGCGCATTCTCGATTCGCTGCCTCGAGGGGCGAAGAAGATGCCGCGTACATCGTCGTCTTGCGCCGTGGAGATGGGTCGCTTCTCGAGGTCCAGCGTCTTCCTCGACGGCGAAGAGCCCGCTAATCGAGCGCGGGAAGACCGTCAGCTCCGAGTCAAAGCAGGCGGACACACGCTCCAAATCCACCACGCGGGTCTCACGACGAACACCGAAAGGACCTCGAGCGATACCTCGGAGGACACCCTGAAATGCGGGCGCATCACCTGAGCGAAGGATGGTTCGTGCTGCTGCGGAAGCCGTGACCGACTGGAGAGCCGCGAGGCCGCTAGCCCGACCAGTTATACGGTGCGCCGGCGGGCTGAGGGGTCGAGATCGTCGAGCCGGGCAGGTCCGCGGGTGCGTTGTGAAGCGGGATCAGCTGGACGGGATTGCCGGCGATCGCCGCCGTCGTCGTGATCACCGGGCCCGTGTCGTTGGCCTGGCCGCCCGAGTGGTAGTCGGTCGCGACCCAGGCGTCCGCCTGAAGGGTGTTCTGGCCCGAGAGGTCGAAGCAGTAGGCATCGCCGTTGGCGACGTTCAGCTGGTCGCCGACGGCGTCCTTCCAGCAGTCGGCGAACAGGAAGAGTTGATTCGCGTTGTTGTCCCAGAGGTTCGTGCAGCCCGTGATCCCGCAGAGGTTGAACTGCCCCGCCATGCTGACGCCGCCTGTGAAGAAGAGCTGGCCCCTCCCCTTGTAGATGACGGTCGTGTTGCCGGAGAGCGCCAGACTGCCGTCGAAGTAGAACTGCGCATCATTCGGGCCGACGGTGTCGAACTCGAGAGTATTCGTCGCCGCCGTCCACTTGATCTCGCCGCTCGTCCCCTTGCAATCGTAGTTCGAGGAGGGGAAAAGGTTGATGTTCCCGTCGCTGTCGTTCATCGTCGTGTCGTTGTCGAAGAAGTTCGCGGGAACACCGTGGCTCCCGGCGCCGCACCCGTGGCCCGCGGCGGGGCCCGGATTCGTCGAGGCATAGAGACTCGGGAAGTCGACCACCGGCTTCGTGACGGTGGGAATCGTGTGGCCCACGCCCGGCGGCGAAACGAAGAACGGGCTCGTATCGTTCGCACAGCCAACCGCGGGGGAGCACGCACCCACCACGTTGAGCTTCGAGATCGGCTGTCCGGACTTGCCGATGGTCGCGTTCCCGATCAGAGTGAGGGCGCCTCCCACCTCGAGGTCGGAGCCGGTAAAGATGCCGTTTCCGTTGATGCACAGGTCGTGGTGCGTATAGATGGGGATATTGACAGCGCCGTTTCCTGCGAGGGTCATGCACGTCGGCCCACCCTCGACGAAGAAGTAGTTCCAGGCAGCCGTATTCGACGTCAAGAGCGCTGACGGCTGCGCCGCCTGAACCTGCACGGTCCGCTTGACTCCGCCGTAGATTCCGATCGCCGTGAGCGTCCAGGTCGACCCGCTGAGGCTGCCGCTGTAGGTGATCGTCCCCCCGTCCTGGCTCAGAGGCCCTGTGCTCGGGACGTCGGTGGCGAGCCCCGGTGAGGTCGCCGTGTAGAGGCGGCCCTCCGCATACGCGATCCCCTCCTCGGCCAGGGCGAATGCCTTCGTCGACTCCGTCGCCTGCAGCGAGGTGCGCTGGTTCAGCGACACGGAGAAGAGCACCGAGGCAGTGAGCGTCGAGAGGACGGTCATCGTCACGATGGCCAGAACGAGCGCAACGCCCTGTTCCTCGGACAGGAGTCGGCGCATAATTCCACGGCGAATCATCCCTAGCCGGATCGGCAACCAGTCGGGCCTACGGGATAGCTCCATCGAGCTATCCCGTTGGCGTTGTCGTCGTCGCAGGCGTCGTGGGCGGGGCGGCGGTGGGGGCAGCCGTCGTCGCTGTGGGCGACGTCAGCTGCTTCGCTGGAGCCCGTGTCAGGGATTTGAGCATGATCACGAAGCGCACGCCGTTCGTCTTATCGAGCAGCGTGAGCTCGTGGCCCACGGCCATCGTGATGACCGGCTGCCCGTTGCTGAACGACCCTCCGACCACCCCGACACGGGCCTTGGCGCCCGCAAACGAGGTGAGCTTGAAGAGCGGCCATTTGGCGGGGAAGGTTCCGCCGGCACCGATCAGCTCCTGGTGGCCGTTGACCATCACCACGGCTGCCTCCACCCCGGTCAGAGAGGATGTCGTGAACCCGACGGGCGGCCCGGAAACCGTCGCCGCCGGAGCCGTTGGCGTAGTGGTCGCACTCGTGGTCGTAGCCGTCGTCGTGGTCGTAGCCGTCGTCGTGGCAGCAGGCGTCGTGGTCGTAGCGGTCGTCGTGGCAGCAGGCGTCGTGGGCGTAGCGGTCGTCGTGGCAGCAGGCGTCGTGGTCGCCTGCGAGCCGGAGCTCGAGGCGGCGGTCTTCGTCGTCGAGCCCGAAGCGCCCGTTGTTCCTGTCGGAGTCGGCGGCAGCTGGGAATGGAACGGGGCCTGCGGTTTCAGGAGCGAGAAGCTCGTGAGCTGGCCCGGGCTCAGGCTCGCGGCTGCAACGACGGTCCCGCTCGAGCCGGCCGTAGCGGTCGCGAGGGTCCCCGATCCGGCCGCCTGAGTGGTGGTTTCGGCGGGTGAGCTCTTGTTCGAGCCCTGAATCGAGCTCAGCAGCTTTGGCCCCTGGAGCACGGCGACGAGCAGGAAGACTCCTCCCAGCACGATCGCGGCGATCTTCGAGCGGCGCTCGCGAATCTGCGCCGGGGTCGGGCGGCGGGGCGCCATCAGGTACCACTCCCCGCGGTCGTCGTCGAGGTCGGGGCGGACAGACCAGCGGTCGCCGTCAGCGGGGCCGCTCCGCCGTAGACAAAGGCGTCGAGCGCAAGGGTCGCCGAGAGCGTGTCGAGGACCGCCTGATGCTTTGCCTGGGGCGTGCTCTGGGTCGTGCCCGTGCCGGTTCCCGGCGTTGTCGCCCCGGTGGTCGGTGCTGCGCGTCAGCGCGATGCTGTTTGCCTCGAAGAGCCGTCCTTGAACCTCGAGCCGCTTGCCGGCGCCGAATCGAACGTTGGTTCTCAAGTGCCGCATGAAGCGCGAGATGTCCTGGTACCTGCCTGCGACCACAATCGAGACCGGCAGCGCGTAATAGCCCAGAGCCAGGGGCACCTCGGGCGAAGGACGTACCGAGCTCAGCTTCACCGAGCTCGCTGTCGCGACCTGGCGGAGGTCGAGGATGAGCCCCGTCATGTCGGGGTCACTCGGCATCGCGTTCGCAAGCCTGAAGAGGTCGGTTGCGCGGAATGGGATCGGCTTGGCGCTCGCCCCCTCAGCAACGGTGACTGCCGTCTGATCGTCGGCGATCTTCGTCACGACGGCGGCGGCCTTCGATCGCTGGGGTGCGATGACCTCGAAGTAGCCGATCACGAGCACGAGGAGGCCGGCACCGACAAGCGCACAGATCGCGATCAACTGCGAGTTGGCTTGCTTCTTTCTTCTTCACAGTCATGCTCCCTTCGGAATCGCCTGGATGCTCGCCGAGACGCTGAACTGAACGAACGGAGTGCCGCTCGACCCGGTCGTCGTCGCCTGGGTCGTGCTCCCCAGCGTGACGTTGCCGAGCATGGGCAGCAGACGCAGGCGCGCGAGCAGGCGGGCAACCGCCTCCTGCGAGTGCGCGTAGCCGTTGATCGTGAACGCGGTCGGGTTCGGCGGGGGTGCGGCCAACGTCGGAGTCGTAGTCGTCGGCGTTGTTGTCGTCGTAGTCGTAGTCGTCGTGGAGGTGGTGGTCGTTGCCACCGGCACGACGGCAGCGTCGGCCGGTGTGGGTGTCTGAGCGTTCAGGCTTGTCAGCCAGACGTCCTTCGGGATCACGCGTGCCAGATCGTTGAGCGCGACATCCCACGAGGTCTGCTTCGTCAACGCATCCTGGAGGGCCTCCTGCCGAGTGACCTGCAGGCCGAAGAGGCTCGTCTCGGCTTGATGGTTTGCATTGTGAGCGGTCAGAGCGGCGAGGCGGAAGTCCACGGCGCTGAGCTCCGAGCGCTTGTTGGCGAGCGAGGAATGCTCGATCGAGTAGCCGAGGTACACGAGGCCTATGGCCACGACCGGCGCCAGGGCGGCCAGGAGGACCCAGGGGCTCGGGAGGCTTCGCTGAGAGCGCCCTGTGTCCTTGGGGAGGAGGTTGACGGCGCGCATCAGTCCTCGATCCCGAGCCCGACCGCGACGGCGAGTGAGCCTGGTTCGGTGGGCCGTTGAACCTTGCGTGAAAGGACGACGCGCCCGAACGGATCGCCGATCTCTACCGGGACGCCGATCAGACGCTCGATCTCGGAAGCAAACCCGTTGAGCTGTGCTCCTCCGCCGGTGAGGATGATCTCGCCGATGTCCAGAGAGTCCGGGCGTGACTGGTAGTACTGAAGCGACGAGACGAGCTCGCGCGAGAGGGTCTGCAGTTCGGTCAGGATTGCCGTGCGGGCCGCTTGGGTCTGCTCGTGCGAGAGCCCGTCGACGTCGCTCTCGTCTCCGAGAGAGATCGCAAGCTTGATCGGCTCGGCCTGCGACGGGGTGAGGTCGAGCTGCCTGGCGATCGCGACATCGAGCGACCCGCCGCCCCACTCGAGCACCCTCGTGAAGTCGCAGACCTTGCCGTCGGACACCGCGAAGATGGTTCGCTCGTGGCCGACTGCGACAGCCACTGTTGCCTGAGTCGCATCCGTGTCCTCAGGCGTCCGAGTACCGAGGGCGCGCAACAGGGCAAAGGCCTCGAAATCGATCCCGTCGAGCTTCAGGCCGGCACGCCGGCACGCTTCGACGTGCCGGTCCACGAGCTCGCGGTGCGCGAACACGAGCAGCACGCGGGTGGTGGGCTCGAGCCCCTGTCCCTCGCCCTCCCCGAGAATGACGTGGTCGAGAATGGCGTCTGTCACCGGGATCGGCAGGGTTTCCTGTGCATGGAAGCGGATCGAGTTCTCGAAGAGCCGCGGGTCTTCTATGGCCGGGACGTCGAGCACGCGAACACCGATCCGGTTGCTGGCGATGCCGAGCCGGATTCCGCGGCGCGGAAGCTTGTTCTCGGAGAAGAACTCCTTCAGCGCGCGGGTCAGACCCGCCTGGTCGCGAACCTCGCCGCCCGAGACGATTCCGCGTCCGAGCGGCGCACGGGCGATCTGGACGACCTCGGCCGTCCCGTTGTTGTGCACGCGCGCCGCGCTGAGCTGCGAGGAACCGACTCTGAGCCCGACGATCTTCTTGATCGGCTGCCCGTCGTGATCCTTGGCTGACGGAGCTTCCGGCGCCCCCTTGGACTTCTTGTCCTTGGACTTCTTGCGACGCTTGCCGGAGCCCTTGCTCTTGGTCGTGCTCGGCGGCTCTGCGAGCTCGGCCACCGCGGCGACGACCGGAACGACGAGGGCCGCGGGCTCGAACGGAGCATCCGCCTCCTCATCGCCATCGTCCTGCTCGGCCGTCGGCGGCTCGGACGAGTGATCGTGCAGCTCGGGCTCCGAGCCCGCTTCGAACCCAGCCGGAGTGATGGACTCTTCGGAGCCGATCTCAACCGCCTCGACAGGCTCGCCGCTCTCGCCCGCGGCGGCCTGTGCCCAGTATGCGAGCGTGGCCGCCGAGGTACCGAACGGCTCGTCCGGGTTTCCGGCCTGAAGCACGGGCTCCTCGGAGGAAATGCTCGAAGCATTCTCCTCGGAGAAGGGGCTGAATGCGGCCGGCTCAGCCACCTCGTCAGGGGCCACGGGCGACCCCTCGCTCTCCGTGCTTTCGCCGGCAGCAACCTTCGCCCAGTAGGCGAGCGTGGCCGCAGAGGTACTGAAAGGCTCGTCCGAGCTCTCGGCCGGAATCTCGGCCTCGTGAAGCGATGGGCCACCTGTCGCAGGCAGCGACGGCGTCTCGGTCGCGGGTGTTTCGAGCGACCCGGCATCCGCAGCGCCCTCGTGGCGGAACGACGCGAGATCGACGATCCCGTCATGGGAGGCCCCGATTCCACTCTCGAACGAGGGATCCTGCGGCTCGCGGTGCGAGGACGGAGCGAACTCGAACAAGGGATCGTGTGGCTCGGGGTCGGAGAACGACGGGACCTCGAACCGATCTGCCGACTCCTCAGAGGCGGCCGACAGCTCGTCGACCTGGTCAAAGTCGGTCGTGAACGACGACTCGAACGAGGGATCTTCGACTTCGCTCAGGTCATCGCGCTCCACGTCGGTAGCGGATCCCGTCGGGCTCCAATCGGCCGGCTGCATTGCTTCGAGCCGCTCTGACCAATCTTCGGGCTCGGACTGATCCGCGGCCCAGCCGTACTCGGACGGCTGCGCCGAGGGAAGCTGTCCGGGCAAGGCCGGCTCGTCATCCTGAGGACCCGGCGTGCGGTCTTGCCAGACGGGATGTTCCGGCTGCGGGTCGTACTCCTCATGGGCCGGATCCGCGATTGCATCGCCGCCGCCGAACGCAGGCGGGACTGCCGGGTCCGGACCCTGCGAGCTGTCCTCTTCGGGCGCAGACCACGCGGGATTGCGCCAGACCTCGGGCTCGGCCGGGACTCGAGCCGTGGAAACCTCGGGCTCGACCGGCTCGTACCGGATCGACCGGATCGACCGCGTAGGAGGGTGCGGGCTCCTGGCCGAATCCGGCGGAGATGCCCGGATACGGAGGCACCGAGCGCATCCACGTGGTTCCTCCGGAGTCCGGCTCGTCATCACCGTCGAGCTCCGCGCGCTCCCCGATCGGCGCTCGCTCGAGCTCGGCCCCGGAGACCGGCAACTCCGCCGGAAAGTCATCCCAGGCGGGAGCAGCCTCGAAGAACGGGGCGGCCGCAGGCCCCTCCGGCGTCAGAGCTACCTGAGTCGGCTCGACCGAGACGTCGGCCGCGGCGGCCAACTCCTCTACCGGCAGGGCGGTCGTCTGCGCCTCGGACGCCTGCAGGTCGGGGACATTGGGAAGCGTGAGGGAACCGCGGCGCTTGCGAAGTCGTAGCTCCTTCTTCCAGATGGATTTGCTCTCGAACATGTTCAGCCTCCTGCCACCCTGAGCCCGCCGGGACGAGACCCGGCGGCCGGGCCGCTGTCGAATCGGGGGACGACACTGACTCCGGCCCGCTGAAGCAGGCCGATGAGCTCCTCGCGCCGGCTCGAGCGCGTAATCGCCTCGTCGGCCGAAACGACGCGGCGGACGACGAGGTCGGCGAGCGACTGCTCGAGCGTCTGCATGCCGCCTCGCGAGCCTGTCTGCATATACGAGTAGATCTGCTCGACCTTGGCCTGGCGGATCAGGTTGCGGATCGCGTCATCCGGGACGAGGATCTCGAGGGCCGCGACCCGGCTTTGCCCGTCGGCGGTCGGCAGGAGCGCCTGCGTCACGACGCCCTGCAACGCGCCGGCGATCTGTGCGCGGATCTGATCCTGCTGGCCGGGAGGGAAGACGTCGATGATCCGGTCGATCGTGCTCGACGCGCTCTGGGTGTGGAGCGTCCCGAACACCAGGTGACCGGTCTCGGCCGCGGTCAGCGCGGTCGCAATCGTCTCGAGGTCGCGCATCTCGCCGACGAGGATCACGTCGGGGTCCTGTCTCAGTGCACCTCGAAGCGCCGCGGCGAACCCACTCGCGTCGGTTCCGATCTCCCGCTGGTTCACGATGCAGCGCTTGTGCCGGTGCATGAACTCGATCGGGTCCTCGATCGTGATGATGTGATCGGTGCGCGTGCGGTTGATCTCGTCGATCAGCGCAGCGAGAGTTGTCGACTTACCAGAGCCGGTCGGTCCGGTGACGACGACGAGCCCGCGGGGAAGCGTGGTGAGCTCGGCAAGCGAAAGGGGAAGCCCGAGCTCCTCGAGCGTCTTCAGCTCGTGCGGCACGACGCGGAAGGCAGCTGCGAGCTGGTCGCGCTCCATGAAGACGTTGAGCCTGAAGCGCGCAACACCGGGGACCGAGTAGGTCAGGTCGATCTGGCGGTCGAGCTCGAATCGCTTCTGCTGCTCGGTTGTGAGAATCCCGTAGAGCAGGGAACGGAGCGAGTCGGCGTCGAGCTTCGGCGTGTCGGGCAGGAGCTCGATCGCACCCCGCACGCGAATCGCCGGCTGGGAGCCGAACGCGAGGTGGAGGTCGGACGCATGGCGTTCGACGGCCTGCTCGAGCCAGGTGTCAATCGAGTAAATCGTCTCGCTCACGAACCTGGCTATCGGCAGCGAAGCGCTCGAACTTTACTCACCTTTGCCAAGGGAGTGAATATCCCCCGCCGAGAATGGAAGATCCCTCAAAGGGGGCTACTGCGTTCCTCGTCCGCCGTCCGATACAGCCCCCCGGGTCACCCCGACCCGATTCCACCCAACGAGATACGACGAGGAGAACCTGTGATTCAGAAGATCAAGACCCGCATGGCGAGTGAGGAGGGATTTACGCTCATCGAGCTCCTCGTCGTCATCATCATTCTCGGCATCCTGGTGGCGATCGCCGTTCCCGCCTACCTGAGCTTCGCCGGCAAGGCGAAGGTCGCGGCGGGCCAGTCGAACGTCCGCTCGGCCATTCCGGCAGCGGAGGAGTACTACCAGGATTCCAGTGCCTTTGTCCCGCTCGGCAGCACTACGGCCCATGTCGTCAACACCTACGACAACATCAGCCAGGCCGTGCTTGCAGGCTGAGGCCCCCGGCGTCAGCCCGAACGTGAAGGCCGGTCCGGTGGGCGGTGGCACCGGCTACTGCATCCAGGACACCGAGCCCGGTGGGCTTCCCTACTCCTACACAGGCGGGCTCGGAGGCACAGCAACGATCACCCAGGCCCCCTGCGCAGTAACGGTCAGCTAGACACGCACACTCGGAAGACGAGCGGGGAGGGGCACGCGGGCAACCGCGCCCCTCCCCAGCTTCCAGCGCAACCCCAACCCGAATCCATTCAACGAGACACGACGAGGAGAAAATTGTGATTCAGAAGATCAAGACCCGCATGGCGAGTGAGGAGGGCTTTACGCTCATCGAGCTCCTCGTCGTCATCATCATTCTCGGCATCCTGGTGGCGATCGCCGTTCCCGCCTACCTGAGCTTCGCCGGCAAGGCGAAGGTCGCGGCGGGTCAGTCGAACGTCCGCTCGGCCATTCCGGCAGCGGAGGAGTACTACCAGGATTCCAGTGCCTTTGTCCCGGTCGGCGGCGCTACGGCCCATGTCGTCAACACCTACGACAACATCAGCCAGGCCGTGCTTGCGGCCGAGGCCCCCGGCGTCAGCCCGAACGTGAAGGCAGGCCCGGTGACCGGTGGCACCGGCTACTGCATCCAGGACGCCGAGCCCGGTGGGCTTCCCTACTCCTACACAGGCGGGCTCGGAGGAACAGCAACGATCACCCAGGCCGCCTGCGCAGTAACGGTCAGCTAGGCACGCACACTCGGAAGACGAGTGGGGAGGGGCACGCGGGCAACCGCGCCCCTCCCCAGCTTCCAGGGTCACGTCAGCCCCAATCCACCACTGAGAACGACGAGGAGGGATCAACAATCATGCTTCGGACGCTCAAGACCCGTATCGCGAACGAGGAAGGCTTCACGCTCATCGAGCTCCTGGTCGTGATCATCATCCTCGGCATCCTGGTGGCGATCGCCGTTCCCGGGTACCTGAGCTTTGCCACCAGGGCGAAGTCCGCAGCGTCTGCAGCGAACGTCCGCTCGGCGATTCCGGCCGCGGAGGCCTACTACACGGATCCCGCCACGCCGATCGCCGGCAGCGCCCATGTGATCGACACCTACGACAACCTGAGCCTTGCCTCGCTAAGGGCCGAGGCTCCCGGCATCAGCCCGAACGTCACGGCCGGTCCGGGCGCCACGAACCAGGTCTATTGCATTCAGGACAGCGAGCCCGGTGGAGACATCTACCACTACGAGGGCGGAGCGACCGGCCCTGCCACGGTCGCGGCCGGCCCCTGTCCGGGCGGTTACACGCTCACCTGAGCAGACGCACTGCCGAAAACAGGGGGACGTACGCGAAAACCGCGTTTTCCCTCTTTCGCCGTAAAGCCGCCGTCACTTCGTGCCGATAGAGGAGCAACATGACCATCGAGCTTTCGACTCCAATCAAGATCCTCACACTGGCACTGCTCGCGCTCGTCGTGGGAGCGGCCGGCCTGTTCATTCTCGAGAGCAACCGCTCGACCTCGCCTCGAGAGCGTTCCTGCGTCCCATGCGAAGACAACGCATACGCCCACGCATGCGGCCACGCATACGGCCAACCATCACTCGGTCGTTCCGAGGCACGTGACGCCGGCGGTGCACTTCGCTCCGTTCCTGCCGCAGCCGCTCCAGCACGCGCTCCTGTATAGCCGCCTCGTGGTCGCGGTGGTCTACGCGCCCGGGAATCCGATCGATGCCCAGGTGCTCGCGCAGGCCCGACAGGGAGCTCGCAGCGTGCACGCGAAGGTCATCGCTCTCAACATCCACAACGAGCAGATCGCCGCCTCGACCGCTGCCTGGATGAAGAGCCCCGTCGAGCCGGCAGTGCTCGTCGTCGGCCGGCCCGGGAGGATCGCAGTGGAGCTCGACGGCTACGCCGACAGCATGACAGTGGCCCAGGCCGTCGTCGACGCGCGGCGATGAACGTGGGCGAGCTCGTTCGCGAAGCAACCCAGCAAGGACGCCGGGTCGCCCTCCTCCGCTGCTTCGACTCGGACGGCCTTTCGGTCGTCGAGGTCGAGGTCCTCCCGGTCGGCGAGATGAACACCGTCCGTCGCGGGCCTTACCGGTTCCCGAACGCACCCGAGGCGTTTCGCTTCGTCCAGGAGACGCTGCTCGCGCTCCAGTACCTCGGCTGCGACGTCGCCTAGTTCGGCGTCGCATGACGTTTAGCCCGATAAGAAAGTCGCCGGAGGCCGTGCTAAGGGCCGCTTCGCGGCCATTGTCTGGTCTCGGTGAACGGCGCCGGTTGCCCCGCGCATCCCGCATCCGCGAGCCTCAGGGCGTCTCGCGCCGGGAGCAACCTCACAGGCCCACCCGAGGGCTCCGCGTACGCGGGTTCTGCTGTTGGAAAGACACCGTGCTCACAACCGAGCCGGCCCGCGCAAATACACGCCTTAGCCCGGGTGGAGGCCCGGAACGGGCCGCAACCCGGGACGGGAAGCGGCCTGACGAGCCCAGACGGACGCACGGCCCGCGCAGATCGGTGGAACCGGGCCTCCACGGCGAAGCGGGCTCCGGCCGGCAGCGGCCGCTTCACCGCAACACACCACGAGAGACTGACAGCGCGCTAGACGAACGCGACGACGCGCGTGAGCTCTTCGACCGACGTAAGGCCGGAGACGACCTTGGCGAGCCCGTCGTCCCAGAGGGTCTTCATTCCACCGCGCATCGATGCGCGCTCGACCTCGTCCCGACTCGCCCTCGCGACCGCGAGGTTCTCGATCTCCTCGGACATCGTCATCAGCTGGAAGACGCCGACGCGGCCGCGGTAGCCGGTCTGGTTGCAGCGAGCGCACCCCACCTTGCGGTAGAAAGTGGCGCCGTTCTGGATGGTCGGGTCGTCCGGCGCGAGCCGCGCCTTGATGAGCTCGTCGACGCTCGGCGAGTAGACCTGGGCGCAGTGGCCGCACAGCTTGCGCACGAGCCGCTGGGCCAGGACCGCCGAAATCGCCGAGCCGGTCAGGAAAGGATCGACGCCCATCTCGTTCAGGCGCGTGATCGCGCTCGGAGCGTCGTTCGTATGGAGGGTCGAGAGCACGAGGTGGCCGGTGAGGGCAGCCTCGATCGAGATCTTGGCCGTCTCGCCGTCCCGGATCTCGCCGACCATGACAACGTCGGGATCGGCGCGCAGGATCGACCGGAGCGACGAGGCAAAGGTGAGGCCGGCGCGATGATTGATCTGGATCTGGTTCACGCCGACGAGCCTGTACTCGACGGGGTCCTCGACGGTGATGATGTTGATCTCCGGCCGGTTGATCTCGGCGAGTGCCGCATACAGCGTGGTCGATTTGCCGGAACCGGTCGGCCCGGTGACGAGGAGCGCGCCGGTAGGACGCACGATGATTGCGCGCACCTGCTTACGCATCTCTTCCGACATCCCGAGCTCCTCGAGCGTCGGCGCCTTCTTCGATTTGTCGAGGAGTCGCATCACAACAGACTCGCCCTCCACGGTCGGGAGGGTTGCGACGCGGATGTCGAGCAGCCGGCCTGCAGCCGCCGCACTGAGCGAGATTCGCCCATCCTGCGGCTTGCGGCGCTCGGCGATATCGAGCTTTGCGAGCACCTTCAGCCGCGAGGTGACACCGGCGGCCAGCCGCTTGGGGATCCGCTGCATCTCGTGGAGGACGCCGTCGATCCGGAAACGGACGAGGAGGCAATCATCCTGCGGCTCGACATGAACGTCGCTCGCGGCTTCCTCCGCCGCCTGGAAGATGATCGAGTTGACGAGTCGGACAAGAGGCGCGTCCGAGATCCCGTCGTCCATCTCGAGGTCGTCTTGCTCGTCGTCTTCGATGAGCTCCATCTCGGCCATGTCCATGCTCGTCCGGGCGCCGAGTGCCTCACTGGCGCGACCGAACCGCTTGACCTCGGCGAGAATGTCTTCCTTCGGCGCCACCGCGAGCTCGACCACGAGCGCAGTCGCGAGGCGCAGCTCGTCGATCGCAGCGATGTTTGCGGGATCTGCGATCGCCACCTTGAGAACGCCGTTCGAGATCCTGTACGGGATCGCGCAGGTGCGCTCGAGAACCGTCGTGGAGATCTGCTCCACCGCCTCGAGCGAGGGCTGCTCGGTTGAGATGTCGACGTAGGGAAGGTGGAAGCGCTGAGCGGTGGCTCGCGCGACCCCGTCGCCCGAGGCGATGCCTTCGTCGATGAGCGCCTGGGCAAACGAGCCGCGGAGGCCGATCCGCGAGCGAGCAGCTGCCAGCTGCTCGACCGAGAGGAGACCGGTCGCTTCGAGGATCTCGGCGACCAGCTCGCCGGGAGGGGTTGCTTCGCCGTGGGCTCCGAGGTTCTGAGCCGTGACGATGGCCTGAAGTGTCTCGACGCTTGGCGGCTCGGCGAGGCGGATCAGGGGCCGCGCGTCGTCCATCTGACTCTCTGGAGGTATCGGCAGCGAGGGCGGAGGCCTTGAGGAGGGGGAATCTGCCTCGTCGATGATCGCGTCGGGCTCGATCATCGCATGAGCCCGAGGTACAGATGCATCAGCGACCCACCGGCGAACAGCGCCAGGATCGCGCCCAGGGCGAGGAACGGCGCGAACGGGATCGCGAGCTTCCGAGCGGCTGCACCGTGGCGCGCCAGGAGCACGACGGAGGGGACGAGGGCGAAGATCATGCCCGCCATCAGCGCCACCGGCACCGACCAGCCGACGCCCACGCCGATGAGCAGCGCGAGCTTGACGTCCCCCATGCCCATTCCCTTCGGGTAGGCGAGCGCCGCCACGAACAGGAAGAGTGCCGCCCCCAACCCTGCAACGGGCCACTCGAGGCTCGGCTCGCGGATGAGCTGGAGGGCGAGGACGATCGCGGTCGCCGGCAGCACGATCCTGTTCGGGACGATCCGCCGTTCGATGTCGGTGGCGGAGATGGTGACGAGGGCAGCGCAGAAGATCGCCCCGGTGAGCGCCTCCAGTGAGGCCCCGAACGCGATAACGCAGGCGGTTGCGAGAGCGGCGGTTGCGAGCTCGACGGCGGGATAGCGCCAGCTGATGGCCGCCCGACAGCTCCGGCAGTGCCCGCGAAGTAGCGCGTAGGAGACGAGCGGGATGTTATCCCGGGGAGCGATCGGATGGGCGCACTGCGGGCAGTGAGAGCGGGGCCTCGAGATCGACTGTCCCAGCGGAAGTCGAGACGCGATCACGTTCAGGAAGCTTCCGATCGCCAGAGCAGGCGCGAACACCACGGCGGCAAAGGCTGTATTCATCTCGCACCTATCGGCAGCGCGTCTGGACTGCTTGAACGACGGAGAGCCGGGGGGCTCACGAGACGGCGGCGTTACGGAGCGTGATCGTGTCGTTGACCGCGGACACGTCGCCGGCGTGGCCGGTTTGATTCGCGACCAACTGCACGATGAGCTGGGGCCGATCGCCGGTCACGATGTTCAGGCTGAACGGCGTCGCCGAGGTGAGGTACCTGGCATAGATCGTCGCCGTGCCGCTACAGCTTGCCGCCTGGAAGCTCTCGAGGACGCCCGAGACCACGCACCAGGTGATCGTTCCGGTTCCATTGCTGCACTGGCTCGGTAACGTGAAGGAGACCGCGGACCCGCTCCCGCCGACCGACGCCACGCTGGCGCAACGCCCCTGGTATTCGAGGCTGTCGAGTGCCAGACGGGCACTCTGCTGGGCGTTGATCTGACCGTCGAGACGGGCCTGAGTCTGGATGCCCGAGACAAAGACGTTCGTCAGCCCGGCCATGATGAACCCGAGGCACACCACCACGACCAGCAACTCGATCAGGGTGAAGCCGCTCTCCTGCGCGAGACGCGCGCGTACCTTCGTCGCGCTCATCGCGTTGCGGGTCGTGCGATCCTCAGGACCGGCTCCGACGCGGCGGACTCGGGCTCGTCGGGTTCGTGCTCCGCGGCCTCCGCTGCAGCCCGGTGCTTCCGCACACGCTCGAGCGCAACGATGAAATCGTGGCGGTTGCTTGCCGCATCGGCAGCGACGTCCCGTTCGAGATCGCCGCTCATCACCCGCGAGATCAGTGCCTGCTCGAAGGTCTGCATGCCGAAGTACTCGCCGTCGGCAATCGCGTCGGTGATCTCCTCGGGATGACCCTCGCGGATGAGCTCGGCGATCCTCGCGTTCACGACCATCACCTCGACGGCGGCAACGCGCCCGCCGTCTGCTCTCGGCAGGAGGCGTTGCGAGATCACGCCGCGCAGGACGCCTGCCATGATCGAGCGGATCGCCTGCTGGCGTTCGATCGGAAAGAACTCGATCATCCGCCCCACGGTCTCGGCCGCATCGATCGTGTGGAGCGTGGAGAAGACCAGATGGCCGGACTCGGCCGCCTGGAGGGCGGTCTGTGCCGTCTCGGCGTCCCGAAGCTCGCCGATCATGATCGTGTCCGGATCCTGACGGAGCGCGCGGCGCAGGGCCTCGCCGAAGCTCGCGGTGTCGATTCCGACCTCGCGCTGGCTGACGATCGAAGACTGGTCCTCGTGGATGATCTCGATCGGGTCCTCGATCGTGACGATGTGCGAGGCGCGGTTCCGGTTGATGTGATCGATCATCGCCGCAAGGGTGGTCGTCTTTCCCGATCCCGTGGCGCCCGTGACGAGGATCAGGCCGCGGTGCTCGTGGCTGAGCGTCTCGACCGCCGGCGGCAGCCCGAGCTCCCCGAATCCGGGAACATCCTTCGGGATCACCCTCAACGCCATCGAGGTCGCGCCGCGCTGGCGAAAGATGTTGACCCTGAACCGAGGGAGCCCGTGAGGCGTGTAAGCGACGTCGAGCTCTCCGGTCGTGTCGAACAACTGGCGGCGCTGCGGGGCGTTTGCGATGACGATCTCGAGACAGTCGTCGAGATCCTCGTCGGTCAGGGCGGGGCCTGCGAGCGCTGAGACCACGCCGTCCTGACGCATCAGGGGCGGACGCCCGATCTTCAGGTGCACATCGGACGCGCGGAGGCGAACAGCCTCGCTGAGGACTCCGTTGAGCTGCATACCAACCTCTAGTCGGCAGGTTGGACGTGGAGCTTGATCCCTGGATTTGGCTTTGCCGGAGCTCGAGGGGATCAGAGCCGAAGCGGCTCTAAGAAGCTCAGCGGCCGAGGATCGCGAGCGCCCGCAGCGGCACCCGTGCGAGGCCGCGCTGCTGGCCCGGATCGGGAAGCTCGCCGTCGAGCATCCCGCGGATGCGTCACCCAGAGGAGGTTCGAGCGCGCGATCTGCCAGGACGCGCGCGGCCAGCGGTCGAGCGCTTTCTTGAGCGTCCACGAGGCCCGGTGGAGCGGGGCGAGCTCGCGATCGACGGCCGCGCCGTAGGGCTCGAGCGTCGAGGCGCGTCCGGCGAGCAGGTCGCCGATCGCAGTGGCCGCGAGCCGCGAGGAGACGAAGCACTCGAACATCCCGTCGCCCGAGACCGGGTCGATCAACCCGGCGGCATCACCGACGAGCAGCGCGCGCTCACCCGCGATCGTGCTGCCGGGCTTGCGCAGGGGAAGCCTGTGGCCGCGAAGGCTCTCGAGGTCGTCCGGATCGAGCCCGTGGGCCTCGCAGGCGCGGGCGAGATGCTCCCTGAGCTTCGGCCCCTCGCTCTGCCAGCCGCCGACCCCGACATTCACGTGGTCGCCCTTCGGGAACACCCACGCGTACCCGCCCGGGATGTCGGCGAGCTCGACCACGACCCGCTTCGCGTAGCGCTCGCGCGACACCGTGGTGTATGGGACATTGCCCTCGTAGGCTACGCCGTAGCTCACGCCGGGAACGAGCCCGACCGCCTTCCCGGTGACCCCGTTCGCCCCGTCGGCCCCGACGATCGCATCCGCCGTCACCTTCTCCGACCCGAGCGCGACGACGTTGCCCGGCTCGACGGCGACCTTGACGCCCTCGCGCACCTCCACCCCACGCTCCCGCGCCGCGTCCAGCAGGAACGCGTCGAGCCGCCGGCGCTGGGTCATCCAGACGATCGGCTCCTTCGCCGTGCGAATCACCGCCGGCCCGTAGCGGAACCGGAGCTCGATCTGGTCGACGTAGTCCTCGACGACAGGCGAGGGATCGACCGGGCACTGCCGCACCGCCCGCAGCGTCATCCCGCCGCCGCAGGGCTTGTCCCGGGGGAACTTGGCCTTGTCGGCGAGGAGCACCGAGGCCCCCTGCTCGGCAAGCCGGTAGGCGGTCGTCGACCCCGACGGGCCGCCCCCGATCACGATGGCGTCGTAGCGCTTCACTCCCCGGAGGCTACAATGCCGCGCACCCCGGGGGTGTGCCCGAGCGGCCAAAGGGAACGGGCTGTAAACCCGTCGGCTCAGCCTACGGAGGTTCGAATCCTCCCGCCCCCATCATCATCATCATCGCGCGCGGGGGAGCACGTTCGGTTCTCCCCCGCGTGCTTCCTGATCGGTCAGGAGCTCGTAACTAGGGAGCGAGCGGCACCGCCGCCTCGGGCGTCGCAACCACGAAGCTGAAGCTCTCTTCGAGATAGAGGTGAACAGCATCGGCGTCGGCGTGGTCGTAGCCGATCGCGAAGTCCTCGCCTGATTCGAACAGGAAGTCGCCGCCGCGCAGGCTCGCGACCACGCCGCCTTCCATGCCGGGCGACCAGATGACCGGGCCGTCGAGGATCTTGCGGAGATGGTCGAGGAGCGGGTAGCCGCCGTGCTCGGCGGTCTCGATCACGTTCGTGTACTGCTCGCCGCCGAGCGCGAGGGCGTAGGGGCCCGCGATCCCGTTCTCGAGCAGGAGCTCGACGGCCGCGGCGACGGGCTTCGGATACGAATCGGGATCCGTGCCGAGTGGCTTTCCCTTGTGCGGCGAGGCCTCGGCGATTCCGGTGATCCCGGCCGCCGACCACCCGTGGAAGACGGCGGTGTTCTCGGCGACGGCCATCGCATGGGCAGCCTCGTCGAGCCTCGGCGAGGTCGACGTCCTGCCGGCCGCGATCGTGGTCGCGGAGCTCGTCGAGCTTCACGGCGAAGTCGGCGCGGAGCTCCACCAGCGGGAGCACGACGCGCTGCAGCCCTTTCACACCCTTCGCAGGCGGTGAGGAAACCTTCGTGACCCGGCCGAGGTTCGTGGCCGAATGCTCCCAGCCGTGGGGGCCCGAGAAGTCGACGATCTTGCGGGCTGCGAGGGCCGCTCTCAGCCTCGTGCGCGCCTCGTCGTCGATCAGATCCCAGCCGGCATCGGAGATCGGAGCTTGTGAGCGGAGAAGGTGGTTCATCGCCTCGCGCCCCGCATACCGCCGATGGCGAGCGATCCCGACGAGCCCGCGCTCGCCGCCGAACCGCCGCCGTCGCTCGGATGCAGCCTCGGCCGCCTCGCCATGCTCGACGATGTCGCCCGGCTGGAAGAGGACGCCCTCCGCGATCTCGCGCCAGCGCGGCGTGCGGCGCAGAAGGAACTCGAGATCCATGCTGAAGTGCTTGAACTCCTCACCCTGGGCGTCGCGCATGATCGCGGCCGCCTCGGGATCTGTCTCCACGGCGAGACGCTGCTCGTACCAGCCGATCGCCTCGGCCTCTTCGGTCAAAGACGCGCAGAGGCGCGCGAAGGTGCGGGTCTCGGCGGGCAGCTCGTCGGGCGGTTCGTGGTACTGGTCGAATCCCATGGTTCCCCCTTGGTTCGGACGGGTTGGCGGCTCGCGCCGAAGTATCCCTTGCACGCGCGTCCCCGTCAGGAAGAATGCCCCGATGGCCGAAAGGACAATCGAGGGGATCTACACCGCCCTGCGCGAGCAGGCGCTGTCGTTCGGGCCCGTCGAGATCAAGGCATCGCCGGTGGTGCCGGGAGGCCAGGCGCTCGGGGTCGTGATGGACATGGGCTACGACACCGCCGTCGTGAGCGTCGTCGGGCTCGCCGACGGGACGACGAGCATGTACATCTCGAACGGCGGCGGGATGATCGGCGTCGGCGACAACCCCGACGCTGCGGCCGCGAGCAAGCGCTGGGTCGAGGTCGCCGAGGACGCGCTGCCGGCGCTCGAGGAGAGCGGCGACGACCGGCTGCCCGACGACGGAGCGATCGGGTTCAACGTTCTCACGACCAGGCATCGCTTCTCCGGCGAGGCGCCCGAGAGCGAGCTCGCGGAGGGCACGCATCCCCTCTCCCCGCTCTACGCAGCCGGGCAGGACGTGATCGCGCAGATCAAGATCGTCGACGAGGCGAAAAAGGCAGATGCTTGAGCTAGCAACTAATCGCTAGACTGCGGCGGATGGAGCTCGGGATCTACACCTTCGCGGAGCTGACGCCGGATGCCGCGGGCCGAACGATCTCTCCCGCCGACCGGCTCCGAAACCTGATGGAGGAGATGGAGCTCGCGGACCAGGTCGGCCTCGACGTCTTCGGCGTCGGCGAGCATCACCGGCCGGACTTCGCCGTGTCGGCGCCCGCGGTCGTGCTCGCCGCCGGCGCGGAGCGGACGAGCCGGATCCGGCTCACGAGCGCGGTCAGCGTGCTCAGCTCGGACGATCCGGTGCGGGTGTTCCAGGAGTTCTCGACGCTCGACCTCCTGTCCGGCGGCCGGGCCGAGATCATGGCCGGGCGCGGGTCGTTCATCGAGTCGTTCCCGCTCTTCGGCTACGAGCTCGCCGACTACGACTCGCTGTTCGACGAGAAGCTCCGCCTGCTCCTGGCGCTGCGCGCCGACGAGCACGTGACCTGGTCCGGGCGGCACCGCGCAGCGCTCGACGGCCTTGCCGTCTACCCGCGGCCGCTCCAGGATCCGCTGCCGGTCTGGGTCGCGGTCGGCGGGGCGCCGGAGTCGGCCGCCCGCGCCGGGGCGCTCGGGCTGCCGATGGCGCTCGCGATCATCGGCGGCCTGCCCGAGCGGTTCGCGCCTTTCGCCGAGATCCACCGCGAGGCGGCACGGCGCGCGGGGCACGAGCCGCAGCCGATGAGCATCAACTCGCACGGGTTCATCGCCGACACCTCGCAGGCCGCCGCCGACGCGGCGTGGCCCCCGTTCCAGCTCCAGATGACGAAGATCGGGCGCGAGCGCGGCTGGCCTCCCGTTCAGCGGCAGGACTTCGACGCCGGAAGGACGCTGCGTGGCGCGCTGTTCGTCGGCAGCCCGGCCGAGGTGACCGAGAAGATCCTCTTCCAGCACGAGATCTTCGGGCACGAGCGGTTCCTGCTCCAGCTCAGCGTCGGGACGATGCCGCATGCGGATCTACTGCATGCGATCGAGCTGTTCGGGACCGAGGTCGCGCCGGCGGTACGCGCGGCGCTTCCCGCTCCCGTGCTCTCGAGCTAGTGGGTTAGAGCCCGCGCTCTTTCAGCCAGGAGAGGGCCGCGTCCGCGACCTCTTCCCAGCCGCTGTCGATCGTCAGCGAGTGCCCGCGCTTCGGGAAATCCTTCAGGTCGGTGATCGCGGACGACTTGCGGTAGAGCTTGACCGTCGAGTGGCTGATCGAGGCCGGGACGGTGTGATCCTTGCCGCCGGCGGTGACGAGGAGCGGGCCGCGGGACTGGTTGTCGGTCGCGACCTTCGCGGGCGAGGCGCCTGTGAAGTTCGCGAGCGCGGCCTCGAAGAGCGGCCGGCCCGGCGAGGGGATCGTCCATTTCTCGAAGAGCGCCTCGGAGTCCTCGGCCGAGAGCTGGTTGCCGAAGCCGTACCGGAACTGATCGTGCGTGAGCGAGACGGCGCGCTTCCTGTTCGCGGGATTGCGCAGGGCGATCGAGGCGACCCTGAGCGCCGACGGCGGCAGATTCAGGACGCCCTTGATCGGGGCGGGGTCGATCGCGACCGCGGCCGCGGCGAGATCCTGGCCGAGGAGCCGCTGGACGATCAGGCCGCCGAAGGAGTGGCCGATCGCGATCGGCTTGGCCTCGAGCGCGCCAATGAGCTCGGCGTAGTGAGCGACGATGGCGTCGATCCCGTAGCCCGCGACCCGGTCGGGTTGCTTCCGGGTCTCCTCTACCGTGTCTGCGTCGCCGGGCCAGCCGGGCGCCGAGGGCTCGTAGCCGGCCTCGCGGAACTTGTCGACCCAGGGATCCCACGAGCTTGCGTGGAGCCAGAGCCCGTGGACGAAGACAACCGGTGTGCGTTCCGTGGTGGCCATTCGCCAAACAGTCTACGGGCCGTGAGCCTCCAGGTAGGCCGCGTCCATGTGACGCTGCGCCGCTTCCTCTTCCGCGAGCACCCGGACGAGCTGCCAGGCAAGCGCGATGAAGAAGATGCTCGTCTGCTCGGCGTTCATCAGGATCCCCGCGAGGTTCTGGTCGCGGATCGGCGAGATCCCCCAGAGGCGTGGAGCGGTTTCGTAGAACGAGTAGAACGGGTGCGAGGCGAAGATGTAGGCGAGCGAGAGCCACGGCGCTGTGAGGAACGCGATGCCGAGGTAGGCGAAGGTGCCGAGCGGCTCGAGACGCTTCGGCTCCCCGAGGATGGCCCACCAGAACACGAGGCCGGCGGCGACGAGGGCGAGGTGCTCGAGGTTCAGCGGCCAGTCGTTTCGGAGCGCCCAGTCGTAGAAGACGGGGAGATGGACGCCGTACCAGACGGCCAGCCAGATCGCGAGCGCAGGAACGGGGCGCGTGACGAGCTCGAGCGGGCGGCCGGCTTTGCCGGCGAGGCCGCGGCGCATCACCGGGGTGAGGCCGAGGATCAGGAGCGGCGGGCCCCAGTCGGCGATCAGCGCGTTCTGGAGCAGGTGTGCGAGCAGGAGGTAGTGGGCCGAAAGCGTCTCGAGCGGCGAGTTGACCGGGATCGCGACGAGCGCCAGGCCGAGGGAGAAGACGAGCGCGCGTCCCGGGCCGGGGCGATCCTCGGCTGCCGCGCTTCGGAGCGCGCGAACGTAGAGCGCCGCGCCGATGAGCGCGAGGACGATGAACAGCGGTTCGTAGCTGAAGCGGTAGGCGCCGCTCACATCAGGCCGGCTGCCGGGCGGCGACGGGCGGCCTCTTCGCCCGGCGGCGGCGTCGAAGCTCGGGCGCGAGCAGGATCGCGGCACACGTCCCCAGCGCGAGCAGTTGCTCTGCCGTCATCACCAGGCCCGCAAGCTGCTGGTCGCGGAGGGGCGAGAGCCCGAAGACACGATGCGGCTGCCCGGCGTAGGTCGTGTAAAGCGGAGTGAGGCTGAAGATGAGGGTGTCGGCGATCACGGTTCCGATCGCGAGGAGGGCGGCGATCAGTGCGAGCCGCCGTCCTCTGGAGACGCGACCGTGGCCGGTCGGGTCGATCAGCACGGTCCAGACGAGGAAGCCCGCGAAGACGAAGCTCGCGTGCTCGAGCTCGTGGACGAGCTGGTGGGTCGCCGCGTAGTCGTAGGCGGCAGGAAGGTGCCAGGCACCGAATGCGGCGGCCCAGATCGCGAGCGCCACGCCGGGCCGGACGAGCCACGACGCGGCTCGCCGCGTGCGCTTGGAGCGCCCGAGCGTGGAGAGGACGGCGGTCGGGATCGCGAAGAGCAGGAGCGGCCCGCGGAGCGCGACGAGGATCAGCGCCGGCCCGGCGTCGGCGATCAGCATGTGCTGGAGCATGTGGGCCGAGAGCAGGTAGCGGTCTGCGAGCTCGTCCAGGGGCGAGACGAGCGGGATCACGATCAGCGCGAGCCCGAGCGCGAAAAGGACGGCTCTCGTCCACGGGGCGAGGTCGCGGCGGCCGCGGCGGCGGAGGCGGACGAAGCCGCGGGCGAAGCAAAGAGCGGCAACCGCGGCGAGCGCCGTGAGGACGGGCTCGAGCAGCCACGGCTGGAAGAGGCCGGGCGGGTTCACGTCCGGATCATGTTAAAGGCTCGTATCGGTTTCGCAGGGATTTCCGAGAGGGCGTTGCTTCCCTGAAGGGATGAGAAAGGAGGCAACCAGATGAAAGGAAAGCGAACACCGTTCGTAGCCGGAGCCTCGGCCCTCGCGCTCCTCGCCGGGAAGCGGTGCGGCGATCGCCGCCACGCATTCGGGCTCCCACCATCCGAAAGCCGCGATCCAACACGCGACGAACCAAGGCACGACGACGACCACGACCACCACGACACCGTCGAGCGCGGGCTCCGCCTCGAGCGGGCACCAATGCCCCGACGGCGCAACGGGCTCGGGTGGAGCTCGGGCTGCGGAAGCTCGAGCTCGACCGCGGGCTTCTAGCCCGGCGCATGCGGCGGGCCTGCCGGAACCCCACGCCGGCAGGCCCGCCGCCGCAAACCCATGTCCGATCAAGACAAGGCGAAAAGCGCGCCGTCGTTTCCAAAGACCTCACTTCGGGACATGTCTGGGGACAGTCCCCGGCCTAGTCGGCTTTGGACACTGTCCGGGGCCTGTCCCTGGACATGGCCGTTCGGGACACTGTCCAGGGCCTGTCCCCGGACATGGCCGTTCGGGACACTGTCCAGGGCCTGTCCCCGGCCGTGGCCGGGCCTGGCTGAACGGCCAGACGGCTCAGCGCGAGCGCCACCGCAGCCCGGCGTCTCACCGAGGCCGGCGCGGGTTGGTTCGGAAAGCGATCGACTCCACGCCGAAATAGACTCGGAGGATGTTCGACTACGCCGCCCGCCGCTCACGTCTCGGCGAGAAGCTCGAGAGGGAAGGCATTGCGGCGCTGTTCCTCGCGCCCTCGGCCGACCTCGAATATCTGACCGGAGTCGAGCGGCATATCCCGAGCTTCGGCGAGTCGTCGTATGCCCACGGGTGGGTGACCGGCGCGTTCTTCCGCCCGGGTGCCGAGCCGATCTTCGTCGTGCCGCGGATGTTCGCCGCGTTCGACATGCGCGAGGAGCCGGAGGGCGAGCTCGTGATCGTGAAGGAGACCGACGACGGCAACGCGATCTTCGAGCGCATCGCGGCGCAGCGTCGCCGGCTCGGGAACCGTCGCGATCGGCGATCGCGTGTGGGCGGAGACGACGCTGAACCTCGGTCGGATCCTCGGCGCCGAGCGCCTGCGGACGGGCTCGGCCCTCGTCAACGAGCTCCGGCGACTGAAGACCGCCGAGGAGCTCGAAGCTATGGGCCGGGCGATCGTCACCGTCGAGAAGGCAATGGCCGCGACTGCGCCGCTCGTCGTTCCGGGAGTCTCCATGGCCGACCTCGTCGAGGCGGTGGAGCACGAACTACGCCTTGCCGGCTCGCGCTGCCCCTCGTTCACGACGCACATCTTCACGGGCCTCGGCACCGACGACCTCGACTCGGGCGAGGCGACCGCCCGCGTCCCGATGCCGGAGGGTACCTCCGTGATGTTCGATTTCGGCGGCGTCGTCGACGGCTACTGCTCCGATTTCGGGCGTACGGTCTACTGCGGCGAGCCCCCGCAGGACTACCTCGATACCTACGACGTGATGCTCGCCGCCCAGGAGGCCGGCCGCGCCGCAGCCTCCGCGGGCACGCCGGCCTGCGAGGTGAACGCGGCCTGCCGCGCACCGATCGAGGAGGCCGGTCTCGGTGAGCATTTCCGCCACCGGATGGGGCACGGAATCGGGATGGACGTCCACGAACGGCCGTTCATCTCGACCGAGGACACGACACCGCTCCAGTCCGGAATGACCTTCACCGACGAGCCGTCGATCATCATCCCCGACCGCTACAGCCTGCGGATCGAGGACATCGTCGTGTGCGAAGAGGGCGGCGGGCGGAAGTTGAACTCCTACCCGGCCGCCCTCGTCGCGAACGACTGAGCTAGGTGCTACCTACGCCGGCGAGACGCCCGTGACGTCGACGTCGTACTCGGCGTTGTAAATCGCGCCCTTCAGATCCTTCGTCGAGACGAACACCTGCGTCGGCTGGATCAGCGGGAAGAACGGGCTCGAGACATTGAGCATCCGCTGGATCTCCTGGTAGATGCTCTGACGTGCGGCGGCTGCCGTCGTGACCGTTGCTTTGGTCGCGAGCTTCTCGAGCGCGGAGTCCGAGCCCTTCGGCCAGCCGGCGCGGAGCCCGACCAGGTTGCCCGGCGTGAACACCAGATAGTCGGCGGGATCCGGATAATCCGGGCCCCAGAGGGAGAGCCCGAGCGCCATCTTCCCCGACCGGTACACGTTCAGCCAGTTCGAGGTCGGCGACCCCGAGAGGTTGATGTTGAGCCCGGCGGCCTTGAGGCTCGACTGGATCTTCTGAGCCATCGAGGTGAACGGCACGCCGTTGATCGTCAGGTCGCTCGGGTACTGGAGCGTGACCTGCTGGCTCCCCACACCTGATGCAGCCAGGGCGGACTTCGCCTTGGCCAGATCCGTCTTGATCTTGGCGCTCTGCGGGAGCGCGCCGAGGAACATCGACGGGATCACGCCCGGCGCCTGGATCGCCCCCTGGCCGGCGAGGGTCACCAGCGAGGAGTAATCGAGGGCGTAGCGGAGCGCCTTCTGGTAGTTCGGGTTCGACGTGACCGACGAGACCTTCTTGTTGTTGTTCGCCATCAAGAAGAAGATCCAGGTCGACGGCTGAAGCGAGACATTCACGTTCTTGTTGCTCTTCAGCGTCTGCGCCTGGTCAGCCGAGAGGTCGATCGCGATCTCGTGCGAGCCGCGGGCGACGTTCAGGAGCTGCGTCGGGGCGATCATGTTGCGGACGACGACGCTCGACCAGGGAGACTTCTTCGAGCCCCAGTAGTTCGTGCTCGGCACGAGCGAGACCTGCGAGGTCGTGCTGAACGAGCTGAGCGTGTAGGGACCGCTGCCCGCGCCGGCCGAAGCGCTCGAGTTGAGCCAGTTCTCGGCAGTGTCGGCCTTCGCGGCGTTCGCGGCGTCCGAGCCACCGTTCTTCATCACGAGCGCCGAGTTGAGGATGCCGGTCGACGGGTTGGCGAGGATGACGGGGAGCTCGGTGTCCGGCGTCTTCGAATGCATGACGACGGCGTAGGAGCCCGACGGCGAAACCGACACGCCCGTCAGCAGGAACGCCGGGTTCCCCTTCAGGTTGACGAGGCGCTTGAACGACCACACGACATCGGCGGAGGTCAGCGGTGTCCCGTCTGCGAAGTGGACGTTGTGCTTGAGCTGGAAGGTGAACGTCTCGGCGTTCGAGCTCGCCTTCCACGAGGAGACAAGGAGCGGGATCGGATGCGCGAGATCGTCGCCCTTGTAGGTGAAGAGGGTGTCGTAGATCGCACGATCGACCATCGAGGCGGTCGGATCGAACGCCCGGCCCGGATCGGAGGTCTTGAGGGTGAACGAGTTGTCGATCACGAGCGTCGGCGCCGATGCGGTATGGGCCGATGCACCGCCGACAAGCAGTGACGCGGCCACGATCGACGCGGCGAGCGAGCCGATCAAGCCTGCCTTTCTGGTGAAGAGTGTCTTCAAAGCTCACGCTCCTACTGGTGTCGAAAAACGTACGGGGATGTACGAACCTATTGGACGGCGGGGTTCTCGACAAGTTTGACCCGTTCGGACAGCGGCATCGCGGCGGCGCCCTTCGGCTGGAGCCAACAGGCCGCTGCCCGCTCGTCGGCAAGCGCCACGAGCGGCGGCTCCTCGACACGGCAGCGGTCGAAGACATACGGACAGCGGGGATGGAAGCGGCAGCCGTTCGGCGGATGCGCCGGGTCCGGCACCTCGCCGGGGAGGGACTCCGGCAGGAAGCCGTTGCCGTCGGGGTGGGGAATCGCCTTGATCAGCGCCTCGCTGTAGGGATGAAGGGGCTGGTTCCAGAGGCGTCGCGTGTCGCCGGTCTCGACCATCTTCCCGAGGTACATGACCGAGACGACATCGGCGACGTGGCGAACGATCGCCAGATCGTGCGAGATCAGGAGCAGTCCGAGGTCGAGGTCGCGCGAGAGCTTCACGAGCAGGTTCGCAAGCTGGGCCTGCGCCGAGGCGTCGAGCGAGGCGAGCGGCTCGTCGAGCACGATCACCGACGGCTCCGCGGCGAGCGTGCGGGCGACCGCGATCCGCTGGCGCTGCCCGCCGGAGAACTCGTGCGGGAACCTGTCGACTGCGCCGGCCGGCAGCCCCACGAGCTCGCAGAGCTCGCGGACACGGGCTTCGCGGCCGGCGGTGGGGACGATCCCGAGCGTCTCGAGCGCGTCTCCGAGTTGGGAGCCGACCTTCCGGCGCGGGTTGAGCGACGAATACGGGTTCTGGAAGACGAGCTGGAGACGGGCGAGCTCGCGCTCCCGCCCGCGCCGCCCGAGCGGCACGACCGCCTTGCCCGCGAACACGACCGATCCCGCGACCGGCTTCACCAGCCCGACCGCGACCCGGGCAAGCGTCGACTTGCCGCAGCCGGACTCGCCGACGAGACCTACGATCTGTCCGGGATCGACGCCGATGCTCGCGCCGGCGACCGCCCTCACGCTCCCGCCGCCACGGCGTTTGTAGTCGACGACGACGTCGTTCAGCTCGAGCAGGCTCATCGGCCGGCGAACGGATCGACAGGGCAGGCGAGCCACCGGTCGCCCACGGAAACGAGCGCCGGCACCTCGACGCGGCAGCTCTCGCGAACGTACGAGCAGCGCGGATTGAACGCGCATCCGGCCGGGATGTGGCCCGGGCTCGGCGGTGAACCGGCCACGGCGACGAGCTGCTGGTCGCGGGCGGCCTCCGGATGGGGAAGCGCATCGAGCAGCGCCTGCGTGTAGGGGTGCCGGGGCTTCTGGAGGACCTGGCCGCGCGTGCCCGACTCGACCACGCGCCCGGCGTAGAAGATCGAGACGCGATCCGCGATCGCCGACATCACGCCGAGGTCGTGGGTGATCAGCACGACCGCCAGGTCGTTCTCCTTCCGGAGCCGGTCGAGCAGTCGCAGGATCCCGGCCTGCACCGTCACGTCGAGCGCCGTCGTCGGCTCGTCCGCGATCAGGAGCTTCGGCCGGCAGGCGAGTGCGATCGCAATCGCGATTCGCTGCCGCATCCCGCCCGAGAACTGATGCGGGTATGCCTTGAGCGCGGCGGAGCCGTCGGGAATCCGCACCTGGTCGAGCAGCTCGAGCGCTCGCTCGTTCGCCTGCTTGCGGTTCAGCCCGAGATGGAGCCGCACGTGCTCGGTGAGCTGCCGCCCGACCGAGAGCATCGGGTGCAGCGAGGTCATCGGATCCTGGAAGACCATCGCGAGGTCGCGGCCGGAGATCTCGCGCAGCTTCGCCGTCGGGAGCCCGAGCAGCTCGCGGCCCTCGAAGCGGACGCTCCCCTCGACCTCGGCGCCCTCGGGCAGGATCCCGAGCAGCGCGAGCATCGACATCGTCTTCCCGCTCCCGCTCTCGCCGGCCACGCCGAAGACCTCGCCCTGCTCGACCTGGTAGTCGACGCCGTCGACGACGGTGACCATCCCGCCGGCCCCGTGCAGGCGCACCCGGAGCCCGTCGACCTCGAGCAGGCTCATGCGCTCTCCTCGTGACGCCAGCCGGTGCGCGGATCGAAGACGTCGCGCAGGCTGTCGCCGAGGAAGTTGAAGGCGAGCACGACGGTGAAGATCGCGAGGCCGGGGAACGTCCCGATCCACCAGTACTGGAAGTACTGCGTGCCGTCCGCAACCATCGAGCCCCACTCGGCCTGCGGCGGCTGCGCGCCGAGGCCGAGGAACGACAGGCCCGAGAGCAGCAGGATCGCGGTAGCGAGATCGAGCGTCATCAGCACGAGGACGGGCCCCGCGACATTCGGGAGCACGTCCTTGAAGAGCGCACGCCGCGCGCTCGCCCCGAGCAGGCGGGCCGACTGGACGTACTCGGTGTCCCCCACGTTCATCACGAGGCCGCGGACGATCCGCGCGTAGGGCGGCCACGCGACGATCACGATCGCGAAGGCGGCGTTTTCGAGGCTGCGCCCGAGGACCGCGGCGACCACCATCGCGAGGATGATCGGCGGGAACGCGAACACGAGATCGGTGCCGCGCATGAAGAGGCCGTCGAGCGGCCCGCGGAAGTAGCCGGAGACCGCACCGATCGTGGCACCGACAGTCGCGGCGAGCAGGACGATCACGAGCCCGATCGGGAGCGTCACCCGGGCGCCGTAGATCACGCGCGAAAGCACGTCACGACCGAGCTCGTCGGTGCCGAAGAGGTGCTGCCACGAGGGGCCGACCGAGGGCGTGAAGTTCTGTGCGAGCGGGTTCGAGGGCGCGAGCAACGGAGCGAAGATCGCGATCAGCACCCAGCAGATCGCGATCACGGCGCCGGCGATCGCAAGCGGCTGCCTGAGGCCGGGGTTGATGCGGCGCGCCCTGCTCGCGGCACGTTTCCTGAAGGCGATCGCCGTCACGTGACGCGGATCCGGGGATCGATGATGCCGTAGAGGATGTCGACGACGAAGTTCACGGTCACGTAGACCGCGGCGACGAACAAGCTGACGCCGGCGATCGCGGGCACGTCGAGGTTCACGGCGGCCTCGTAGGCGTACTGGCCGACGCCGGGCCACGAGAAGATCTTCTCGACGAGGACGGCGCCGGTCAGCACGTTCGCGAAGACGAGACCGAGCACGGTGACGACCGACGGGAGCGCCGCCCGCAGGATGTAGCGGATGACGACGATCCGCTCCGGCATGCCCTTCGCGCGTGCGGCGCGGACGTAGTCGTTGCCGACGACCTCGAGCACGGCCGAGCGGGTGAAGCGGGTCAGCAGGCTGACGTTGAACGCGGCGAGTACGAGCGCGGGCAGCAGCAGGTGGTGGAAGGCCGTCCCGAAGAGACCGAGCTGTCCGTGGAGCAGGGCGTCGAAGGTGTAGAGGCCGGTGATGCTCGAGGGCGGGTTCGTCCCCGGATCGAGCCGCCCACCGCCGGGGAACCAGCCGAGGCGGTAGAAGCCGACGTAGAGCGCGATCAGCGCGATCCAGAACGTCGGCATCGAAATCCCGGCGAGCGAGGCGACGCGCAGTCCATGATCGGTCGGCCGGTTTCGTCGCAGGCCCGCGATCACGCCGAACGTGATCCCGACGATCGCCGCGAAGAAGATCGAGAAGATCGCGAGCTCGGCCGTGGCGGGGATGAACTGGCCGAGGTCGTGCGTGACGGCGTCGTGGGTGAGCGACGACTGGCCGAGATCGCCCTGCACGAGGTGCTCGAGGTAGATCAGGTAACGGATCGGGAACGGCTTGTCGAGCCCGTAGTGCTGATCGAACGCCTTCACCGCCGCGGGATCCGCGGCTGCCTGCTCGCCGAGGTTCGTCGCGGCGGCGTTGCTCGGCACGAGCTCTGTCAGGACGAAGGCGATGAAGGTGATCCCGAGCAGGAGCAGGATCAGCGAGGCCAGCCGGCGCAGGAAGAAGAGAAGGAACGATCCGCTCGGCCGGAGGCGGGAGCGTCCCCGCACCGGCAGGATCGTCTCGGTTTCCGGGGAGGCTGTCATCCGCGTACGTCCTCCCCGGCTCGTTCGAGCGAAGCGAGGGAGGGACGATCCATCCGTCGGTACGGTAGCTTCGCGCCGTGCTCGCGACCGGCGGTACCCGCTCCGCCGCCGATGTCGTCGTCGTCGGCGCCGGTGTGATCGGCCTCTCGATCGCCTTCCACCTCGCCGAGCGTGGTCAGCGCGTCGTCGTCCTCGACCGGGTGGGGATCGGGGCGGGTGCATCGGGAATCCAGCCGGGTGGTGTCCGCCGGCAATGGGCGACACGCGAGAGCTGCCTGCTCGCCCGGGAGTCCCTCCTCTTCTATCGCGAGCTCGGGGAGCGGCTCGGCACCCGGCTTCGACCCAGGTTCAGCGCCTGCGGCTATGCGTTCATCGCCCATTCGGACGAACGGCTTGCCGAGCTTGCCCGGGCGGTCGCTTTGCAGAACGCGCTTGGGATCCCATCGCAGCTGCTCGGCCCCGAGGCGACCGCAGAGGCCGTGCCCGAGCTCGATCCAACCTCGATTCGCGGGGCCTCGTGGTGCGCCGAGGACGGTTATTTCGACCGCGCGCAGGAGCCGGTGGAGGCGTTCGCCGAGGCCGCGCAGGCCCGCGGGGTCGAGCTCCGGATCGAGGAGGTGATCCGCCTCGAGCCCGATGGAGCCGGCTGGCGCATCCGGATGCGCAGCGGGGCCGACGTGCGGGCCGGCAGGGTGGTAGTGGCCGCAGCCTGCGAGAGCCGCACAATCCTCGACAGCGTCGGGTTCGAGGTGCCGCTCACGCCCGAACGGCGCTTCCTCTTCCTCAGCGACCCGATCCGCGAGCGGCTGCTCGAGCCCCTCGTGATCGCGACGGAGATCGCCTTCGCCGCGAAGCAGCTCGCCGACGGCCGCGTGCTCGCAAGCGACCTTCGCGCCGAGGGCGACCCGGCGGCCGGCATCGATCAATGGCGTCGAACGATCCATACCGGGATTGAGACGCTGCTCCCGCGCCTTCAGATGGTGGAGCTGCCACACCTCGTCTCCGGCGTCTACGACCTCTCGCCCGACAACCAGCCCTTCCTCGGCCAGGTGCCCGGCGCCGCCGGCGTCTGGCTTGCGGCCGGCTTCAGCGGCCACGGGTTCATGATCGCCCCAGCGGTCGGGCGGCTACTTGCGGGCGCCGTAACCGGCCGCCCGGATC
Organism: uncultured Actinomycetota bacterium; assembly: GCA_963720045.1. Taxonomy (GTDB): domain Bacteria; phylum Actinomycetota; class Thermoleophilia; order Gaiellales; family Gaiellaceae; genus PALSA-600. Next base: position 334,335 of record CAVREC010000010.1, read on the forward strand.
CGCTGCTCGACGCATTCCGGGTCGGTCGCTCGAGCGGGTCGGCAGAGACGCACATCATCTAGGATCGCCTTATGCCGAGCGGCTCTCGCGACAACCTTCCGCTGACCGAGATCGTCCCGGGGTACTCGAGCCGCATGGCCGACTGGGGCGGGATCACGGTCGCGTTCGAGAAGGCCCACAAGGGCCAGGACGCCTCCAGCATGGTGAAGGGGCTTCCCGACGATCGGTGCCAGGCACCGCACTGGGGCTATCTCTTCTCGGGGACGATGATCGTCGACTACGGCGACCGGCAGGAGACGATCGAGGGGGGCGCGGCCTACTACGTGCCACCGGGCCACAAGATCACGTTCGAGACCGACTGCGAAGCGCTCGAGTTCACACCCACCGACGCGCTCAACGTGACGCTCGACGCGGCCCGCCGGAACTACGCGGCCGGCGCAACGCTCGATTCTTGACCGACTTCACCGAGCTCTACGACCTCCGCGTCACCGTTGAGCGGATCGAAGGGCGGTCCGTTTGCGGGCTCGAGGTCGGCGACTACTTCGAGCTGACGGACTCGAGCAAGATCAGGATCCCGCCGGGCAGGCACTTCTGCCTCTACGCCCTGCAGGCGGTGATGCCGCTGCTGCCGGCGAAGCAGCGCGATCTGGCCGAGGGCGACTGGCTCGCGCAGGACTCGCTCGCCTGCTGCCCCGATCCCGAAGAGCGCCTGATCATGCGGATCGAGCGGATCGGGCGCACGAAGCTGCTCACCTCCGACCTGACGTGAGCGAGCCGCACCGCGAGGTCGGGCTCGGGCTGCAGACGAACAAGCGGCCGGGCGAGTACGCCGCGCTCGCGCAGATCGCCGAGCGTGGAGGGTTCGACGTGGTCACGACGTTCAACGATCTCTGGTTCCAGCCGGCGCTTCCCGCGCTGCTCGAGATCGCCGCGGCGACCGAGCGGGTGCGGGTCGGGCCGTCGTGCCTCAACCCGTTCACGGTGCATCCGGTCGAGCTCGCCGGCCAGACAGCAGCGCTCGACCTCGCCTCCCGCGGCCGAGCGTTCCTCGGCCTCGCGGCCGGGGCCTGGCTCGGTGACCTCGGTGTCGAGCAGCGCCGGCCGGTCGAGACGATCGCCGAGGCCTGGGAGATCGTGTCGCGCCTCCTCGCCGGCGACCGTTCCGGGTTCGAGGGCGAAGGTCTTCCGTCTTCCGCCGGGTGCCGGCCTCGCCTACCCGCGCGAGCGCGAGCGGGTGCCGCTCCTTGTCGGCAGCTGGTCGCCGCGCCTGACCGCCTTCGCCGCCGAGCACGCCGCCGAGCTGAAGCTCGGCGGAAGCGCGAACCCTGCGATGGTGCAGCTCGCGCGGGAACGGCTCGGTGCTGCGGAGGTCGGGATCGTGGTCGGAGCGGTGACGGTCGTCGACCGAGACGACGGGCTCGCCCGGGAGCATGCGCGGCGCCAGGTCGCGATGTACCTCGCCGTGGTCGCGGGCCTCGATCCGAGTGCAGGCGTGCCGCCCGAGCTGATCGACGCCGTGGCCGACGCGCTCGCGGCCGACGACGTGACCGGCGCCGCGAGCCTCATCTCCGACGAGGTACTCGATCTGTTTGCGTTTTCGGGAACGCCCGACCGGATCGCCGCCCAGGCCGAGCGCTCTACGAAGCCGGGGCCCGCCGCGTGGAGTTCGGTACGCCCCACGGCCTCGACGAGCGGGAAGGCGTCGAGCTGCTCGCCCGCGAGGTAGTCCCGCGCCTCGACCGCTGACTTCGTTCTCGACGTCGAGCTCGACGACTCCGTTCGCGCCCTGACCCACCCGTCTCGAAAACACGCCCCGGAAGCCCCGACGAAACCGTCTCGCCGCAAACGCAAACGGGACGTCGGCCGCGAACGTCTAGGATCCGGGGACAGTCCCCGGCACATGGCCCGCGGGGACATGGCTCGGGAGGTCAGGTAGTTCGGTTCAGCCTGCGACGCACAGGTGACTCACAGGAGGCTCCGAGGAGCCGCGGGGATCTTGTTGCGTCAAGCAAATACGCAGCGAAAGGAGATTCCGATGAAAGCCATCGCAGCGGCACTCGCCGCACTCGCGATCGCGGCCGGCACCGTGGGAACGTCCTCGGCGGCGACGCGCCGTCAGCTCCAACTGGGCCGGCTATGCGGTCACCGGCCAGACGTTCAAGACCGTTAGCGGCACGTGGGTTCAGCCCACGGCGAACTGCTCCTCGAGCACCGCCGAGACGACCGCCTCGGCGTTCTGGGTCGGGCTCGGCGGCGACTCCGACACCTCGAGCGCGCTCGAGCAGACCGGTACCGAAGCCGACTGCCTCGCGAATGGAACGACCCGCTACACCGCCTGGTACGAGCTCGTCCCGGCATCGTCGGTGCGCGTATCGCTCCGCGTTTCGGCGGGCGACAGGATCGCGGGCCAGCGTGCGCGTGAGCGGGACGAGGGTGACCGTGAAGCTCCGCAACCTGACGACCGGGAAGAGCTTCTCGAAGACGCTCCGGATGGCCTCACCCGACATCGCATCCGCGGAATGGATCGCGGAGGCCCCGTCGGCCCTCACGCCCGGAGGCACCCGCATCCTGCCGCTGACCGACTTCGGCACCGTCCGCTTCACGAGCGCGACCGCGACCTCGGCCGGCGGCCACACCGGCGCGATCAGCGACTCCTCCTGGAGCTCGAGCCGGATCCTGCTCGAAGCGAGCCAAGGGCGCGGCCCCGGTAACTTCGGCCCGTATGCCGCCGAGTCTGCCGGCACCGGAGCCGTGCCCGGCGCGGTCTCGTCGACCGGCGCGTTCTCGATCACCTGGCGTCAGACCGACGTGCCCTCCGGCCCGCAGTTCGGCGCATGAGCCCGACAGACTCACAGCCGATTCACAGCATGCAGCCGCCGTTTCTCAGGCAACCCACAGCGAACGCTGCGAGGATTCGACCAAGATGAACGGCACCCTGACAGTCCCGACCAACGCCAAGATCCTCGTCGTCGATGACGAGCCGGCGATCGTCGACGCCGTCTCGACCGCGCTCCGGTACGAGGGCTTCGACGTCGCCGAGGCGATGAACGGACGCGACGCGCTCTCGACCGTGATGACCTTCGAGCCCGACCTGATCGTCCTCGACTGGATGCTTCCCGACGTCGACGGCCTCGAGGTCGGCCGGCGGCTCCGGGAGCGCGGCTTCAAGACCGCGATCCTGTTCCTGACCGCCAAGGGCGGCGTGGAGAACAAGGTCGAGGCGCTCCGCGCCGGCGGCGACGACTACGTGACGAAGCCGTTCAGCCTCGCGGAGATCGTCGCGCGCGTGCAGGCGATCCTCCGGCGCACCGGCAGCGAGCTCCCGGGCGACGTGCTCCGCTTCGGCGACCTCGTGCTCGACGAGAGCCGGCACGAGGTGTTCCGCTCGGACCAGCCCGTCGAGCTCACCGCGACGGAGTTCAACCTGCTCCGCTTCTTCCTGCTCAACCCTCGCCGCGTCCTCTCGAAGGGCCAGATCCTCCAGCACGTCTGGCGCTACGACTTCGGCGGGAACACGAACGTCGTCGAGACCTACGTGAGCTACCTGCGGCGCAAGCTCGACGCGCTCGGCCCGCCGCTGATCAAGACGGTCCGGCAGGCCGGATACATGCTCGACGCCGAGCGCCGCTAGTGCGGCCAGCCGGTGATCCGGCGGCTGTCGCTGCGCGCCAGGCTGGTTCTCGCGCGTGATCGCGGTTGCCGCCGTCGGGCTCGTCGTGGCCGACATCGCGACCTACACCGCGCTCCGCTCGTTCCTGCTCGACCGGGTCGACAGCCAGCTGAACGCGACCCACCCGGGCGTCGATGCCGCGCTCTTCCACCGGCCCGGGCGCGACGGCCCGGGCCCGAGGGGCGGTCCCGGCGGGAGCATCCAGGCGACTCCCGGCGACTGCATCGAGCTTCGCCGAACGAACCAGGCCGTCGTCAACCAGGGGTGTATCCCCGAGTTCGGCGAAACGAGCGCTGCGCCGGGCCCGAACCTTCCCGAGACGGTCTCGATGCCGGCCGATGCGAACACGCCGGAGGGCGACAAGGTCAAGTTCTTCACCGTGGACGCGCAAAGCGGCGGCGGACGCTACCGGGTTCGAGCCTCGATCGAGGCCAACGCACCCAACTTCATCATCCTGATCTCGACGCCCCTGAGCGGCCTCGACAGCACGCTCCACCGGCTGCTTCTCGTCGAGCTCCTCGTGACCGCGATCGTCCTCGCGACGATGACGGCGCTCGGGCTCTCCGTCGTGCGAGTCGCGCTGCGCCCACTCGACGCGATGGGCAAGACCGCCGATGCGATCGCGGCCGGCGATCTCTCCCGCCGCGTCGAGCGCACCGACGAGCGCACCGAGGTCGGCCGGCTCGGGCTCGCGTTCAACTCGATGCTCTCGAACATCGAGAAGGCGATGACCGAGCGGGACACCTCGCTGCGGGCACTCGAGGCGTCCGAGAGCAAGCTGCGGCGATTCGTCGCCGACGCCTCGCACGAGCTGCGAACCCCGCTCGCCGCGGTGCGCGCCTATGCCGAGCTGTTCAGCCGCGGAGCATCGAGCCGCCCCGACGACCTCGAGCGCTCGATGAAGGGGATCAGCCGCGAGTCGGAACGGATGAGCGTGCTCGTCGAAGACCTGCTGCTGCTCGCCCACCTCGACGAGGGCCGGCCGCTGACCCTCGAGCCGGTCGCGCTCGAGGACGTCGTCGCGGAGTCTCTCGAGACGGCGCGGACGCTCGAGCCCGACCGGCCCGTCGAGGTCTCGCTCGTCCCGACGGTCGTTGCGGGAGATCGCGACCGGCTGCGCCAGGTGGTCGACAACCTCCTCGCGAACGTCCGCTCGCACACCCCGCCGGAGGCTCCGCTGCGGGTCGCTCTCGAGCACGACGACACCGACGCGGTGCTCACGGTCGCCGACTCGGGCCCGGGGATGGACGCGGCGGAGCTCGCGCTCGTGTTCGAGCGCTTCTACCGAGCCGATCCCTCGCGCGCCCGGTCGAGTGGGGGCGCCGGGCTCGGGCTCGCGATCGTCTCCGCGGTCGTCGAGGCCCACGGCGGCGAGGTGCGAGGCCGAGGCCGAGCCGGGCAAGGGCACGACCTTCCGGGTGCGCCTCCCGCTCCGCGACGCGCCTGACTGAGCGCGCGAATCGAGCCCGGTCCGACTCACGTCGCGCTCATCTGGCCTTCCTACGTTGAGGGAAATTCCCACGAAAGGAACGCCTCAAATGCGTCTTCAACTCATCGCCGCGGCGGGCGCGGTGCTCGCCGCTTTCCCGGGCGCAGCCGCCGCGGCAACCGGGCCAGGGCTCTGGAACCAGGCCGGCTGTGGCAGCTGCCACACGCTCCAGGCTGCCGGCGCTGCCGGTCAGGCCGGCCCGAACCTCGACTACCTGCGCCCCTCGAGCGCCGCGGTCGCGGCGCAGGTCGCAAGCGGCGGCGGCGGCATGCCGTCGTTCGGCTCGTCGCTCAGCTCGGGAGAGATCCAGACGCTTGCGAGCTGGGTCTCGACCGTGGCGGGCGGCGGGCCGGTTTCGACAGCGGGCGCCCCGGCGAGCGGCCTGAGCCCGGCGGCCGTGAAGCGCCTCCAGGCGGAGCTCCGCAGGCTCGGCTACTTCAAAGGCCCGATCAGCGGCTTCTACGGACCACTCACGACCGCTGCCGTGAAGCGGTTCCAGCGAGCCTCGGGCCTGCACGCCGACGGGATCTGGGGGCCGAAGAGCGTCGCGGCGATGAAGCGGCGGCAAGGATGAGCCGCGGTTCTCAGGAATTCCTTAGCCCGGACACACGGGTTTCTCATCGACCGCGGCCACCATTGGCCCTATGAGAAACGCCGTTGCAGCAGCCCTCAGCACCTGCGCCCTCGGGATTCCCGTCGCCCAGGCGAGTGCCGCAACGCGTCACGCGACGAGCGCGACGGCGAAGAAAACGGTGGTGACGAAGGTCACCGGGATCAACGCCACGGCCGATCGCTGGGGAAGCGTGCAGGTGAACGTCACGGCGAAGATCGTCACCTCCGGCGGCAAGAAGACGATCCGCTTCACAGACCTCGGCGGCTCCTACACCTACCACACCGATCGGTCCCAGTACATCATGTCGCAGTCGCTGCCGATGCTCCGGCAGGAGTTCCTGAGCGTTCAGAGCTCGAACATCCAGGGCGTGTCCGGCGCGAGCGCGACAAGTGCCGCGTTCGAGCAGTCGCTTCAGTCAGCGCTGTCGAAGCTCAAAGCCTGACTCAACCCGCCGCCCTGTCGCGGATTCGCTTCTCGACTTCGACCTGGGCCGAGGGCAGCGAGATCCACACGTCCGCCTCGCCGAGCGTCGTCGAGACGGCGGCGGTTCCACCGTGAGCCGCGGCGATCGTCTGGACGATCGCCAGACCGAGCCCGCTTCCACTTCGCGAGCGGGCTTCGTCGGCGCGGCTGAAGCGATCGAAGGCTCGAGCCGCAAACCCCGGCGGGAAGCCCGTCCCCTCGTCTCTGACGTGGAGCTCGAGCCCGTCCCCTCGCCGCACTGCGGAGAGCGTGACCGTCCCCTTGCCGTGCACGAGAGCGTTCTCCACGAGGTTCCCGAGTGCCCGATCGACGCGCTTGGCGTCGGCCGTGAAGACCAGGTCGAGCCCGTCCGCCGTCTCGATGCTCCGTCCCAGCTCTGCGGCGCGCGCGGCGAACCGGCCCGCCAGTTCCGTCAGCACGTCTCGTGTCGAGATGCGCTCGGGATGCAGCTGGAGAGCGGCCTGGTCGGAGCGGGCGATCAGCAGCAGATCGGCTGCGAGCGCCGTGAGCCTGTCGGTCTCCTCGGCGGCCGAGCGGAGCGCATCCTCGAGCTCGGCGCGAGAGCGCGGATGGCGCAGCGCGAGGTCGAGCTCGGTGCGCAGCAGGGCCAACGGAGTTCTCAGCTCGTGGCTCGCCTCGGCGACGAAACGGCGCTCGTGCTCGAAGGCCGTCTCCAGCCGGCCGAGCATCTCGTTCAGCGTCTCCGCGAGCCGCGACACCTCGTCGCGGGCGCGCGGCACCGGCAGACGAGCGCCGGGTGTCATCGCCGAGATCGCCCCCGCCTTCCGCCGCATCTCCTCGACCGGGTGAAGTGCAGCGCCCGCGAGCAGGTATCCGGCCAGCGTCGCCAGGAGCAGTGCGAGCGGCGAGGCGACGAGGAGCTCCCGGCGTAGGTGCTCGAGCGACTCATCTCGGGCATCGAGCGAGGTGGCGAGCACGAGGGCTCCGTGCGCGCCGGCTGTGTTCTCGGGAACGGCGAGAAGCCGCCAGCGTCCTCCCCGGCCCGGAATCCGGACGCTCGACCGCACCGAGCTGCCAGACGCCACCGAACGAGCCTGGCTCGCGTCCAGGAGCGGTGCGAGCGCCGCGGGCTCCGACGTGATCAGCCTCCCGTCGAGGGTGACCACCTGGGCGATCGGCACGCCCTCGGTCGAGTCGAGGTCGAGCGGTCCGAGGCCCTTGTCGAGACGCAGCGCCGACTCCGTGGCCTGTGCGTAGAGCGTCTGATCGGCGCTCCGAAGGAGCGTCGCACCGACCCTGAGGTAGACGAACCCGCCGAGCGCGGCGAGCACCGCAGCCATCGCCACGGCGAACGGCAGCGTGAGGCGGATCCGAATCGGGAGCCGGCTCATCCGTTCTCTGTGAGTCGATAGCCCACCCCGCGCACGGTCTCGAGCGACCGGCGGCCGAACGGGCGGTCGATCTTCTCGCGCAGGTAGCGAACGTAGACGTCGACGACGTTCGAGCGGCTCTCGAACGCGAGATCCCAGGCGGAATCGAGCAGCTGAACCCGCGAAAGCGCCTCACCGGGTCTGCGCATGAACGCCTCGAGCAGGACGAACTCCTTGGCCGTCAACTCGATCTCCACGGCACCCCGCCAGATGCGATGCCCGGCCGGGTCGAGCCTCAGGTCGCCGACGGAGAGCTCGGGAGGGCGCGCCTCCGCTCCACGGCGAGCGAGGGCGCGCAACCGCGCCAGAAGCTCGCTGAACGCGAACGGCTTGCCGAGGTAGTCGTCGGCGCCGGTGTCGAGGCCCTCGATTCGATCGTCGATCGTGTCACGCGCCGTCAACATCAGCACCGGCGTCCAGATGTTCCCGGTGCGCAGTGCCCGGCACGTTTCGAACCCGTCGATTCCCGGCAGCATCACGTCGAGCACGATCGCGTCGTACGGCGCTGCGCGCGCCATCCAGAGCGCCGCCTCGCCGGTGTCCGCAAGGTCGGTGGGATGGCCCTCCTCACCGAGGCCTCGCACGAGGAGACGGCCGAGCTTGGGCTCGTCCTCGACGACAAGGATCCTCATGCCCGGGATCGTCCCCCACCGGGATGAACGCGGGATGAGAAACGTCTCACGGCGCTCTCATCGCCGTCAGCTGAACTTCTTCCAATGACGACCGGCACCGAAACGGCGCGGACCGAAGCCGGCGCGGCGGCACGGACGCGGACGGGAAAGAGACTTCTCGGAGGCGCGGCCGGAAATGCGAGGCTGACCTCGATCGTCGGAGTCGTGCTGCTCGTCGGGCTGGCCGTCGAGGGCGCCACGATCCCGGTGCTCGGGCAGTTCCTCTCGGTGCACATCTTCGTCGGGATGCTCCTCCTCGGCCCGGTCGCGCTCAAGCTTGCGAGCGTCGCCTACCGCCTGGCTCGCTACTACACCGGCTCCGGGGAGTATGTCCGCCACGGTCCCCCAGCGCCGCTCATGCGGGTCGTCGTCGCCCCGATCCTCGTCTTCTCGACCCTCGCCCTCTTCGGAACCGGCGTCGGCCTCCTTGCCTTTCCCCATCACGGCGCCCTCTCGGGTCTCCACAAGGCGAGCTTCATCGTCTGGGTCGGGGCGATGACGATCCACGTGCTCGCCTACGGGATCCGGGCCGGACGCGACAGCGTTGCCGACCTCGCGGGCCGCTACCTCCAGGGCCGGGCTCTGCGGCTCGCCGGCGCTGCGGTTGCCCTCGCGGTGGGGATCGGGGTTGCGCTCGCGACCTATCCGCTGGCGGGCGCATGGTTCCATCACGGCCACGGGCCGGGCTGACCTGCGGCGACATCCGAGGCTCGAGACGAGGATCTTGAACTTCCTCTCACGTACCCGTGCTGAACTGACGATGGGTTCTCAATGGGGCGAGCCGGTAGGCGGAAGTTTCCTGCTCGCAGCGGGACGGAAAGGTCTTAGGATGCGCTTGTGTTGGGGCTGGGATGACGCGGGGGCCGCGCTGCGGATCGCGCACGAAGGGAATCGGTACCGGGAGGGCAATCTCCCCTGTGTCGCCGACCCCCTGTGCGCCGCATGAGCGCGCATTCGGTGTGAAGTGAGCTTCGGCCTCATCGGTGGACCGCTCGGCTGCCTCGGAGTCGCGATGCTCCTCGTTGGCCTCACCCCGCGTGCCCGGGTCGCCGGGCTCGCCCTCGTCGGGATCGGCTGTGCGGTGCTCGGCGCCGAGATCGCGCCAGGCGCCCACCAGGCCGCGGTCGCACTCGCGGTCACGGGGGTCGCGCTCGCCGCGATCCCGGTCGCGTTCCTGCTCCGCCGCTGGCCGTGGATCCTCGCGTTCGCGATCCTCCCTGCGCTGCCCGCCCGCGTGCCGCTCGCGGTCGGGGGCACCCATTCGCAGCTCGAGCTTCCGCTCTACCTGCTCGCAGCGGCGGCCGGGTTCCAGATCGTGATCGACACGATCAAGGGCGACCGGCGCTCCCGTGAGCTCGGGCCGATGTCGATCCCGCTCGCCGGATTCGTCCTCTGGACCGGCGTGTCGCTCTACTGGAGCAACGACGTGCTCGCCGGGTCGTTCGAGCTGCTCGCCTACTTCCTGCCCTTCGCCGTGATCGGCGTCGGCATCGCCCGGCTCGAGTGGAGCCGCCGCGCGCTCTCGTGGCTCGCCGTCGAGCTCATCGGGCTCGCGCTCGTCTTCGCCGGGATCGGCGTAGCCCAATACGCGACCAGGAACCTGTTCTGGAACCCCAAGGTGATCGTGGGCGACGCGTATCTCCCGTTCTACCGGGTCAACTCCGTCTTCTGGGATCCCTCGATCTACGGCCGGTTCCTGATGATCGCGATCCTCGCCGCGCTCGTGATCGTGATGCGCGGCCCCTCGAGACGCCTCGCGGTCACGGCCGCGATCGCGATCGTCGGGATCTGGGCGGGGCTCGTGCTCTCCTACTCCCAGTCGAGCTTCGCCGGCCTGATCGCGGCGGTCGTCCTGCTGATGGCCGTCGTCTGGCGCCGGGCCGCGCTGCTCGCCGCGGCGTTCGTCGCGGTCGTCCTCGTCTCGACCGGCGTCGCGAACCCGAACATCCAGAGCGCCTTCCTCAAACGGTCGAGCGTGGCGCTGAACCGGGCGACGAGCGACCGGGCCGGGCTGATCTACAACGGACTGCGGATCGCGGTGCGCAACCCGGTCGTCGGCGTCGGGGTCGGCGCCTTCCGCCATCACTACGCCGAGCTCACCCACCTCAAGGGCAAGGAGCCGAAGAAGGCCGCCTCCCACGACACGCCGGTCACCGTTGCCGCCGAGAACGGCCTCATCGGTCTCGGTCTCTTCCTCTGGGTGCTCTTCGCGGCCTTCCGGACGCTCGCCCGCACGCGCGGCGACCCCTTCAGGTGGCGCGTCGTTCTCGCCGTCTCGCTCGGACTGACGGCGATCACCGTCCACTCGCTCTTCTACGACCACTTCTTCGAGGACCCGACAACCTGGGCACTCTTCGGGCTCGTCGGTCTCGCCTACGGCACGGCACAAAAAGCCGAGCCGGAGCTGCTCACTCCGGCAACCCCGTAATCCACGCCGCCGCCGTTCCGCGAACACGGAGCGAGACGCGCCTGCCCGGCTCGGGCGCCTCGGGCCCGGGGAGCCGCACGAGCACCTCGAAGCCGGGACGTCCGGCGGGATCCGGGCCCCACGCGGGCTCGTCGAGCCGGATCCCGACGAGCACGTCGTGGCCGTGGAACTCACGGCTCACCACGATCCCGCCCGGAACCCCTGCGCCGGCCGCCGCGCCGTCGAGATCGATCTGCTCCGGCCGCACGAGCAGGCCGACGGCGCACGGCTCGGGCGCGGTGACCCCGAGCTCGACCGAGATCTCGCCGAGCACCGACTGCACGACGCCGTTCTCGAGCCGGCCGAGGAGCACGTTGCCGTGGCCGACGAAACGCGCAACCTCACCGTTGACCGGGCGCATGTAGAGCACAGCCGGCTCGTCGCATTGCACGATCGTCCCGCGCTGGAGCACCGCGACGCGGTCTGCGATCGAGAGCGCCTCGTCCTGGTCGTGAGTGACGAGGAGGACGGTGGCGCCGGATGAGCGGAGCACGTCGACAACCTCCCGGCGCATGCTCGTGCGGAGCTCGACGTCGAGCGAGGAGAAAGGCTCGTCGAGCAGGACGAGCGCCGGGTGGGCTGCAAGTGCCCGGGCGAGCGCGACCCGCTGGCGCTCCCCGCCCGAGAGGTGGTGCGGCTGCCTCTTCTCGAAGCCGGCGAGCCCGACGAGCTCGAGGAGCTCCGTGACCCGCGCCTCTTGCCCCGCCCCGCCGCGGCCGATCTTCCCGGCGCGGAGCGCGAAGCCGACGTTGCCGGCCACCGTCAGGTGCGGGAAGAGGGCGCCTTCCTGCGGGACGTAGCCGATGCGCCGCCGCTCGGGCGGCACGAAGGCCTTCGGCCCGTCGACGAGACGCTCGCCGAGCTCGATCGTTCCGGAGTCGGTGCGCTCGAAGCCGGCGATCAGGCGCAGCAGCGTCGTCTTGCCGCTTCCGGACGCGCCGAGGATCGCCGTGAGCGAGCCTGCTTCGACCTCGAGCGAGACGCCGTCGAGCACCGCCCGCTCGCCGAAAGCCTTGCGGACGTCTCTTACCGAGACCGAAGCGGAGCCGGCGGCGCTCATCCGCTCACGCCGTCGCCCCGGCGATCTTCTCGAACCACCGTCCCAGCACGAGGCCCGGCAGCGTCGCGACGAGAAGCAACGCGAGCGCGTAGGGAGCCGCCGCACCGTAGGCGAAGTTGTTCGCATAGGCCCAGAACCCGGTGGCGAGCGTGTTCACCCCGGTCGGGTGCAGGATCAGCGTCGCCGTCAGCTCCGTCGAGGAGGTGATGAAGACGAGCGAGAAGCCTGCGATCAGCGCGGGCAGGAGCACCGGCAGCGTCACGCGCGTCAGCACCGAGATCCGGCCGTGGCCGAGCGAGCGCGCGACCTCTTCCAGCCCCGGCGGCGCCTGGGCGACACCCGCGCGCACGGCGACGAGCGCGAGCGGGAAGAACATGATCGCGTAGGCGAACACGAGCGCGATGCTCGACTGGTAGAGCCCCGGCAGGTACCGGATCGTGAAGTAGACGAGAGACAGGGCCACCACGATCCCCGGTAGGGCCTGCACGAGGTAGGTGGAGCGTTCCATCGTCACGGTGAACCGGCTCCGGTACCGCTCGACGAGCAGGGCGATCGGGATCGCGGCGAGGGTGGCGACCAGTCCGGCGAGCGAGCTGTAGAGCGCGGTCGAGAGGGCGGCGCTGAAGATCGAGATCGGCGGCAGGGTCGAGGAGGTCCCTTCGAGGAACCAGTAGCCGAGCGCGTAGAACGGCACCCCGATCGCAAGCGCGAGGAGCCCGGCCAGGCAGCCGACGACCGGGATCGACCAGAGCCCGAGCCGGAGGCGCGCAGGGCGGCGGCCGGCCTGGCCGCGCCGAGCCGCTCCCGCCCGCCCGCGCCCTGCGGCCTCGCCGCCGAGCACGAGCAGCCCGAGCACGACGAGCACGAGCGAAAGGGCGCAGCCGGCCGTCGTCGAGAAGCCGATCTGGATCTCCGTGTAGATCTGGGTCGTGAACGTCTGGAAGCGCAGGATCTCGAACGTGCCGAACTCGGCGAGCAGGATCAGCGAGACGAGCAGCGAGCCGCCGAACAGGGCAGGCCGGATCTGGTGGAGCGTCACGCTGATGAACGTCCGGATCCGGCCGAGGCCGAGACCGCGCGCCACGTCCTCGAGGCTCGGGTCGGCGGTCCGAAGCGCGGCGGCCACGGGCAGGTACACGAGCGGGTAGCTCCCGAGCGACATCACGAGCACCGAGCCCCAGTAGCCCTGCACGCCGGGCGCGATCGAGATCCAGCTGTAGCCGAGCACGAAGTCCGGCATCGCGAGCGGCAGCACGAGCACGACCGCCCAGAACCGCCTCCAGGGAAGGTCGGTGCGCTCGATGCACCACGCCACCGCGACTCCCAGCACCGCGCAGATGAGCGTGACCGCGAACGTCAGCCGCACCGTGTTCCAGAGCAGCGTGAGCGTGAGCTGCCGGAAAAGCAGCGGCCGGAGCGTCGACCAGCCGACCTGTGAGGCCTCGAGCAGCAGGAAGACGAGCGGGAGCACGACCGCGCCCGCGATCACGCACCCGGTACCGAGAAGGCCCGCGGGAGCCGCGCGCCTGGCGGGCGCGGAGGCCACGGTCATGGGAGGAGCGGTGCGATGTGGAGGGCGCGTCTCATGCGTGATCGGGGAAGCCCGACCGAGTGGCTACAGCAGACTGGCCTGCCGCAAGAGGGAAACCGCTCCGCTGCCGTTGCCGAGCTGCGCGATCGTGATCGGATCGGGCTTCAGGGTCGCGAACGGAACGAGCGGCTTCGCAGTCTGGACGCCCGATCCGAGCGGGTACTCGTAGCTCTCGTCATGGCCGAGGATCTCCTGCCCCTGCTTGCCGACGAGGAACGCGAGGAACTTCTGCGCCTGCTCCTGGTGCGAGCTCGACGCGAGCACGCCCGCTCCCGAGACGTCGACCACATAGCCGGGGTCGCCCGGCGCGAAGAAGTGCTCGGCAGAGTGGATCTTCGAGGCGCCGAGCTCGTCGCGGAGCCGGTACCAGTAGTAGTGATTGATCACGCCGAGCTCGGCCTGGCCGCTGTTGACCTGGGCGACGAGCGTCTCGTTGTCGGGGTAGATGTGCTTGCTCGCGTTGCTGCGAATCCCTTCGAGCCACTTCAGGGCGCGCGCGTTGCCGTAGCGCGCCGCGACGGCCGTGACGATCGGCTGGAAGTCGGTCTCACCCGGCGAGAGCGCCAGCTTTCCCTTCCACTTCGGGTCGGCGAGCCCGAGGATCGAGCGCGGGAGCTGCGACGGCTTCAGCTCCTTCGTGTTGTAGACGATCGTGCTCACCCGGGCCGAGATCGCGGCCCACTTCTTCTGCGCCGAGCTGTACTTCCTCGAGGTCTTCGCAAGCGTCGAGGCGTCTACAGCTGCGAGCAGTCCACGCTGCTGGAGCTCGACGAGCGGCGGCGTGTTCTCGGTGAGGAACACGTCGGCCGGCGAATGGCTGCCCTCCTGGATGAGCTGGGAGACGAGCACCCCTTCGTCATCGGAGCGCACCGCGACCGGAATCCCGGTCTTCTTCGTGAAGGCGGCCACGAGAGCCGAGACCGTCTCCGGATGCTGCCCGCTGTAGACGGTGATCCTGTCGCTCGAGGCCGAGTTGTTCGAGGTGGCAAATGCTGAAACAGCGGCGATGACGGCGATCACGATGACGACGGGAGCAATGATCACGAGGAACCGGCGCAATGCGATCTACCCTTTCTCGGCTTTCGAGGCCCGGATGGCCAAGACGTTGTAAGGGATACCTTACAGCACCTCTGCGGGCGCTCGGGCGGGAATGTGTCGAGGTGGTGTCACCGGGCGAGATGTCATGCTCGTGATGCCCATGCCGAGCTCCATCGCTCTCGAATGAGGGTAGCCCTCGTCCGCCCGCCCGCGAACCGCCTCGCCGAGGGGCTCGTGACCCACATCGAGCGACGACCCGTCGACCTCGACCTGGCCCGGGCTCAGTGGGCCGCGTACGTCGCTGCGCTCGAGTCGGCCGGGTGGGCGACGCTCGAGCTCGAGGCTGCCGAGGACTGCCCCGACTCGGTGTTCGTCGAGGACACGCTCGTCGTCTACCGCGGGCTCGGAGTCGCGACGAGACCGGGTGCACCGTCCCGCCTTCCCGAGGTCGACGGAGCCGAGGCGGCGATCCGTTCGCTCGGGCTGCCGACGGCGCGGATCGAGGCACCGGCCACGCTCGACGGCGGAGACGTGCTCGCGGTCGAGGATGCCGTCTACGTCGGGATCGGGGCGCGGACGAACCGCGAGGGCGCGGCCCAACTCCGCGCCCTGCTCGAACCGCTCGGGGCGATCGTGCTCGAGGTGCCGATCGCAGGCTTCCTGCACCTCAAGTCGGCCGTCACCGCGCTGCCCGACGGAACCGTCGTCGGCTACCCGCCGCTCGCGCCCGACCCGAGCCGCTTCGACCAGTTCCTCGCCGTTCCCGAGGAATCGGGCGCTCACGTCGTCGTCCTCGG
The DNA here is from genome assembly GCA_963720045.1 of uncultured Actinomycetota bacterium. GTDB lineage: Bacteria > Actinomycetota > Thermoleophilia > Gaiellales > Gaiellaceae > PALSA-600. Next base: position 349,605 of record CAVREC010000010.1, read on the forward strand.
GCCCAGCACGCGTGCTGCTTGCGGACGACTGCCCGAGAAGCGCCGAGCTCTACGCCTCACTCGGCCTCGAGCCGGTGGTCGTCGCGATCGGCGAGTTCCAGAAGCTCGAAGGCTGCGTGACCTGCCTCTCGGTCCTCGTCAGATGAGTGGTTCCACGAGATCGTCTGCTTCGGGGCGCGAGCTGGGCGGTCTGGGGCGCCGCGGCGGTGCCTCTCCAATACCGGACGTACTGGCGTGGCACCGCCGCGGTGAAGCGCAGGCCTCACGGGGAGCCAGCCTCACCGGCTTCCCATGAGGCCTGAGCGGCCCAGGCCGTCCAGATCGTGCAGCCGGACACGCGAGATCGTGGAACTACTCATCTAATCTCTGACGAAGATCAGGTCGAGGAAGACGCTCGAGCGGCCCTTCATCCAGTCGCGAACGTAGTCGTCGCGGAGCTCCGCCTGGTCGCGGCCGAGTCGTTCGAGGAGCGACCCGACGTCGTCGGCAGGCTCGAGCAGCCCGAACTCGGCCAGGAACACGCCCTGGCCCTTCGCGAACGCGGCGCCGGCGATCGCGATCTGGTTGCCGTGTGGGATCGTGATCGCCGTGCCTGCCGGCGCGAGGGCGGCGGCGAGCTCCGCGAAGTTCACGTCGTTCGTCACCTGGACGACGTGCTTCGCCTCGTTCCCGAAGACGCGGAAGAAGCTACGCGGGAACTCCTGCCTGCCGGCGTCGTCGTACTCGAGGCTCGCGAAGGGCGGCACCATCCGCGGCTCCGCCTCGTACTTGCCGAGATCCGTGTACGGCTCGGCGAAGCCGTAGTCGTGCACGAACAGCATCCCGCCGGAGGCGAGGAGGCCGGCGAGGCCGGTCATGAGCTCGACGCCCTCGCGCGAGCACGCGGTCATCGTTCCGGGCGGCATCTCCGCGAGCTCCTCCGCGGCAACCTCCTCGGCCGTAATGCGAACCGTCCACCGCTCGCCCTCCTCCCGGCAGAGCGGGTAGGCCTCGAACCGCCGCCCCGCCTCGTCGGCGAAGTAGGCGCGGTAGGGCATGTCGTCGAGGAGCTCGTTCAGGATCACGAAGTCGAACGGCTCGCTGTTCCCGCTCACGAACCGGTTCGCCTCGGAGTGGACGAGCCCGAGGTTGACCGCCGGCGCACCCCCCGAGGCGACGAGCGCGACAAGTGCCGTGCCCTCCGCGGCCGGGCGGCGCACCAGGTAGACCCCGGTTGCCTCCTCCCAGTCGGCTACAGCTTCGAGCGATCCGCGGGCGAACTCGACGGCGACGTAGTCGATCCGGTCGAGCTCGGCCTCCTCCTCGTCGGTCAACCGGCGCAGCTCCGTGATCGCCGCCCGCGCGAACTCGCAGTTGTTCGCCCCGAGCTCGAGGATCCTGATCCGGCGGAGCCCCGCGCTCCGAGCCCGCGCTGCGATCAACCTCGCGAGAGCCTGCGGGTGCCAGCCGAGCGATGCCTCGGTCGCGAACACGATCTCGCCTGCGACCGTGTCGTAGTAGCGGGCGTTGACCTCGCCTTTCGTGAGCCACTCGCCCGGCATCGGCAGGCGGCTCAGCCGGAAAGAAGCTTCCGGGCGGCGCTCACCACATCGGAGGTCGTGAACGGATAGAGGAAGAGCGCCCGCTCGTGCCCCGTGGCGTCGATCAGGTAGGCGGCGCCGGTGTGGGTGATCCGGCGGACCTTCACGCCGGCGATCTTCTGGTTCGCGACCTCGACGCCGACGTAGTAGCTCTTCCAGACCCGGGCGAGCTCGGCGTAGCTGCCGGTGCCCCACCGCCAGCCGGGCGCGAGCCGCCAGTGCAGCGCATCGGCGCGGAAGTTGGCGGGAGAGTCGCCCCAGGGATCGACGCTGACCGAGAGGATCGCCGGCCCGGGCTTCCCGAGCTGCGCCGCGGCCTGGGTGAGGATGGTCGCCTCGCGCGGGCAGAAGTCGCGGCAGAGCGGGTCGATGAAGGTGACGATCACCGGCCGGCCCCGATAGGCGGCAAGGCTCACGGGCCGGCCGTGCTCGTCACGGAGCGCAAACCCGGGTGCGAGCTTCTCCCCGGCAGCCCATGTCTGCAGCGCCGCGCTCGTGACCGCAGGGCTTGCCGAGTGCGAGCGCGGGAGCACCGCGAACCCCACTCCGACCCCGATCCCGACGACGAGCGCCGCCCCCCACGCGAGCCACTTGAGGCGATGAGCCCCCGGGCGGGGCTCGGCGATGACTGGCTGGTTGGCGGACATTCAGCTGACCCCGCCGTTGACGATACCGGGGCTAGTCGACTTTGCGGCGCGAGGCCCGGCGCGCCACGACCGTCCACCAGACGATCAGCAGCACGAGCGCCCCGATCGGAAGCAAGAGCGTGACCAGCGCGGCCGTGAGGAAATCCGCGACCATCACGCGAGGTAGAGGACGATCCAGGTCAGCACGCCGATCCCGGCGAGAAACGACAGATAGAACGAGGCGGCGTCGAGCCCGACGGCCTCGGCATCCCGGTTGCGCAGAGCGGTCGCGAGCTGGATCTCCACCCAGACGAGCGCCAGCAGGACGAAGGCTGCGTAGAAGCCCGTCCACCCCACGAACACGCTCGCATAGCCGCCGTCCGCAGGGCCGAAGCCGATCGTCAGCCACTCCGCGATCTGCACCGCGAGCGCCGCGATCCCCAGGGCGAGACCGGCGGCCAACCCGAGCACGCGCCTGCCGGCACCGGCCCGCCCGAGCCGCACCGCGATCGCGCTCGCCACGAGGAGCACCACGACGACGGTTCCGTACCCGACCGGCGCCTTGACCTCGTGCGGATGCCAGAGCGAAGCCTTGTCGACCGACCGCAGGTAGACATAGGCGAAGAGGAACGAGAGGAAGAAGAACGCGGTCGCTCCCGAGATCAACTGCCCGGCGACGGTCAGGTTCCGTCCGAGAAGCTCCGGCGGCTCCTCGTAGGTCCCGCCCGTGGCGGCGACCTCGCTCACGCCGTCCCCGTCGCGGCCGCACCCGTCAGCGGCAGCGGCTCACCCGAGCCGTAGGCGTAGAGATCGCCGCCGAACACCGGCTGGGTCGTGAAGTTTCCGGGCGGCACGGGCGAGGGAAGCTGCCACTCGATCGACCGCGACTCCCACGGGTTCGCCCCCGCCGGCACCCGGCGGAACCCGAGCGACCAGACGAGGTTGTAGAGGAAGACGAGCATCGAGATCCCGAGCACGAACGCCGAGATCGAAGCCCAGTCGTTCAGGAACTGGAGGTTCGACGGGTAGGTCACTGCGCGGCGCGACTGCCCGAGGTACCCGATCGCGAACAGCGGCGCGAAGGTCGAGTTGAACGCGATGAACATCGTCCAGAAATGGATCTTCGCGAGCCGTTCGTCGAACGCCCAGCCCGTCATCTTCGGCACCCAGAAGTAGATCGCGGCGAAGAACGCGAACACGAGCCCGCCCATGATCGTGTAGTGGAAGTGCGCCATCGAGAAGAAGCTGCCGTGGAGCGTCGTGTCGCTCGGGACGTCCGAGAGGAAGAGCCCGGAGAGCCCGCCGATCAGGAAGTTGAAGAACCATGCGAGGCAGAAGAGCATCGGCACCGCGAGCCTGATCCGCCCCCGCCAGAGCGTCATCAGCCCGCAGAGGAACGTGAAGCCCGTCGGGATCGAGATCAGCTCCGTGGAGAACATGTAGAACGGCCGCGAGTCGCTGTTGATCCCGCTCACGAACAGGTGGTGCTGCCACACGAGCCACGAGAGCAGCGCGACCCCGACCATCCCCGAGACGGCGAGCCGGTAGCCCCAGAGCGGCTTCCGCGCGAACACCGGGATCAGCTCGAGGATGATCCCGAACCCGGGCAGCGCGAGGATGTACACCTCGGGGTGCCCGAAGACCCAGAACAGGTTCTCGTAGAGGTACTGACTCCCGCCGCGGCTCGGGATGAAGAACGTCGTCTGCGCCGTCCGGTCGAGCGCGCCCATCCCGAGCACCGCCACGAGCACCGGTGAGGCGAGGAGCATGAGCACGGCAGTCGAGAGCACGCCCCACACGAAGATCGGCAGCCGGAACCAGGTGAGCCCGGGCCCGCGCATCGTGATCACAGTCGCAACGAGGTTCAGCCCGAGCAGGCACATCGAGACACCGACGAGCGCGAAGAAGACGATGTAGGAGTCGATCCCCCCGTTCGCCTCGTCGAGGAGCGGCGCGTATCCCGTCCAGCCGGTCGGGAAGCCGCCGAAGAAGATCGTGGTCGTGAGGATCGCGCCGCCGGCCATCAGCAGCCAGAAGCTGAGCGCCTCGAGCCGGGGGAACGCCATCCGCCGGGCGCCGATCATGATCGGGACGAAGTAGTTCGCGAACGGGCCGAGGATCGCGCTCGACATGATCCCCATCATCATCGTGCCGTGCAGCCCGACCACGGTCAGGTACTGGCCGGCCGGAATGACCTGACGGTTCGGGCTCAGGAGCTCGAACCGGATCAGCATCGCGTTCAGTCCCCCGATGAAGAAGAACAGGCCGATGCCCCAGAGGTACTGGAGCCCGACGACCTTGTGGTCGGTCGCCATCCCGAAGGAGCGCCGCGGCCCGTCTGTCCTCGGCAGCGACGCCGGTCGCCCGGCGAGCCGCGAGAGCGGGTAGTTGAGGAACCCGAGTCCGGCGAGGAAGCCGACCGTGCCGAGCAGGTAGCCGAAGAAGATCGCGATGTCGTTCTGGTCGATGTCGTCGAAGTAGTCGATGCTCGGATAGCTGACCTGGTGCCCGAGCCACCAGCCGAGGTACCAGCAGACGACGCCGAAGAGCGAGGCCGGTGCCGAGGTGGAAGCCGATCAGGCGGCGGAGCTTCATCCGGCCCGGCCTGCGGGGTCGGGAAGGTAGGAGAGCGCGTAGGGCGGCAGGAACTTCTGGATCGGCTCGTAGACCTTGGCCTGCTGCGCGATCCAGGTCTTGAACGCTGCCGGCGTCACGACCTGGCCGGTGTCGAACATGTAGCCGTGCCAGAGCCCGCAGAGCTCGGCGCAGCGGAGCTGGAAGCTGCGCGGCCCCTTGAGCTTCACGTAGACGATGTTGTCGACGCCGGGATTCGCGTCGGCCTTCACGCCGAGCCCGTAGGCCCAGAAGGAGTGGACGACGTCGAGCGAGGTGACGTGCAGGCGGATCAGCGTGTTCGCGGGCAGCACGAGGTGCGGCGTCTCGATCCCGCCGAAGGACGGGTAGCGGTAGGTGAAGGCCCACTGCTGGCCGATCACCTGGACGTTCAGCGCGCTCGCCGCCCCGGCCGGCACGAACGCGGCGTCGGGCCCTTGCCCGCCGCCCGCTCCGTCCTGGGCGAGCGCGTAGGAGCCGAACGCGGCGAGCGAGAGGACGATCACGGTCGTCACCACCGCCCAGACGATCTGGATCCGCGAGTCGCCGTGGTCGGGCGGGCCGTCGCCTTCGCCCGGCGCCGCCCGGAAGTGCGAGAGCGAGAAACCGACGAACAGGACGACGAAGAGCAGGATCGGCGTCATCACCGTCACGAGCACGGTGGCGTCCGAGACCTGGCCGGAGGCCTGGACGCTGCCGTGGCCGGGCGGAAGGTTCGGGCCGAGGAAGATCGCCACGAGCGGCGTCGCGATGAGGCTGGCGACGGCCCACATGATCAGGAAGCGGCGGCCGTAGGACGGTGCGGGCTGAGGCACCCCGGGCTCAGCTGACATTGAGGAACCCGTCCATGTAGCCGATCGTCTGCATCGGGCCGCCGAAGCCGAAGATGAAGCCGGCGGCACACGGGACGAAGCACTGCCACCGGTAGTGGCCGGGCGCGCCGGTCTTGAAGGTGAACGTGATCGTGCGGTGCGCCTTCGACATCGCGCACGGGGCGTCGTCGCACTGGTCGGGCGCGTTGTCGCCCACCGGCGCCACCGGGATCACGATCCCGAGCGCCGGCACGGCAAAGGTGTGCGAGGGATCGTCGGGAGCCATCGCGGCGACCGGCTTCCCGTCGACGAGCTCCTGCCCGACGATCCCGGTCGGCCGGCCGAAGAAGGGATTGCGCAGGCCGCTCGCGCCGTCGAAGTTGTACAGCGTCACGTGGACGGTCGAGTTCGCAGGGAGATCCCAGACCGTCTGGCGCTTCCAGGTGCCGCTCTCGTCCCGGACGAGGTAGGAGACCCAATCCGGATGGTTCGGCGCGAGACCGGGGCCGACGGCGGCGACCGTCTGGATCGTGAGGTTCACCGTGCCGTTGTGCACCGCCGGCTTGAACGGCGGCGTATTCCCGACGAGGTAGTCCGCAACGTAGAGCCCGATCCCCACGCCGGCGACGACGAGCGCGAGGACAACCCCGACGAATCTCCAGGTTGTACTGCGTCCCCCCTGCACCGGGGTCCGATCATAACCTCTGTGCAGGATGAGTGTCGAACGGCGCGTCCATTCCTCCTGTGAAGAACCGGCGCCATGCACCATGTGTGGGAGTAGGCGGTGCCTGGCACCGGTTCTTCGATCGGGCGAGGGCTCTCAGCTCGCGTACTGCTGGTAGAGCCCGAAGGCATTGCCCTCGGTGTCGGTGCACTTGGAGTACTTGCCGACGTTCGGGATCTCGTGCGGGTCGCCGGCGGTGCCGCCGGCGTTCGTCACCTTGGCGATCGAGGCGTCGAGGTCGGAGGTCCCGAAGTAGACCGAGATGCCCTTGTCCTCGGTCGAGCTGTAGACGCCGCCCCCTGCCTCTGCGGTCATCTGGTAGTCGCCGGTGTCGTCGAACGGCTGGAACGTCCAGCCGAGGACGAGCGCGTAGAACCCTCGGGCCCGCGCCGTATCCTCCGCGGGCACCTCGAACCACGTGATCTTGCCGTCGGTATCGCTCATCTCTTCTCTCCTTGGTCGGTTGCGGGCTTCAAACGGGTGCCGGTCTCGACGAGCGTCTTCAGGCCGCTCAGCACGAACATCCAGCCTTCGCCGGAGACGCTCTCGGCGGTCTTCGGGGCGCCCTCGAGCCGGTCGTGGACGACCGTCACCTTCGTATACCCACCCTCGAACGGCTCGAGCTCCCAGGTGATGCGGCTCTCGTCCTCGAGCGCGCACTCCTCGTCATAGAGCGCCTTCCAGGCGTGGACGAGGCGTCGCGGCGGGTCGAACTCGAGTACCGGGCTGTCGATCCAGAGCTTCGTCAGTGGTCGGGCGACCAGCCGCGCCAGCGGCCGCCCGCTTCGATCGGCGTCTCGAGCCGGCACTCGTGGAAGTACTGCGCGACGAGCTCCGGCGTCGTGATCGCCGCCCAGATCTCCTCGGGGCTTGCCTTGATGAACAGCTGGTAGACCTGCGTCGTCTGAACCGGTGGCGCAATCGTCGTCATGCCGTCTCCTCCAGTTTCGCCTTGAGCTCGAGAAGCGCCGTGACGCGGCGCTCCGTGTACTTGTCGATCCAGCGGTCGTGGATCTGGCGGATCGGGACGGAGTTCAGGAAGTGGTGCTTCTCGCGTCCCGACCGGCGGGCGACGACGAGCCCCGCGTCCTCGAGCACCCGCAGGTGCTTCATCACGCCGAACCGGGTCATCTCGAGCCCTTCCTCGAGCTCGCCGAGCGTTCTGCCGTCGCGCTCCTGGAGCCGGTCGAGCAGGTGCCGCCGCGTCGGATCGGCGAGCGCCTTGAAGACCCTGTCGTCGTCCACGGCCCGGATAATAGGTGACTAATCGGTCACGTGTCAAGCTCGAAGACGACCTTCCCGTTTTTCCCCGGCCCGGCGAGACGCGTGAAGGCCTCGCGGGCCCGATCCAACGAGTAGGTGGAGTCGATCGCGGGCTTGACGGCACCCTCGTCGGCAAGCCGGGCGAGCTCGGTGAGCTGCTCGCGGCTCGGCTCGACGACGAAGTAGCTCGTCGTGATCCCGCGGTCCGGATCGGGCGGCGGCTCCTCGGCGACCGAGACGAGGCGGCCGCCGTCGCGGAGGACCGCCGGCGAGCGCCGAAGCGTTTCGCCGCCGACCGTGTCGAAGACGAGGTCGACCGGCTCGAGCTCCTCGAAGCGCTCGGTCGTGCGGTCGATCGTCTCGTGCGCCCCGAGCGCGCGCGTCGCGGCGACGCCGTCGCCGGTGGCGGTGCCGATCACGTGCGCGCCCCGCCAGAGCGCGAGCTGGGTCGCGAGGTGCCCGACACCGCCCGCGGCGCCGTGGATCAGCACGCGCTGGCCGGCCTCGAGCCTGCCGTGGTCGAAGAGGCCCTGCCAGGCGCTGAGCCCGGCGAGCGGGAGCGCGGCGCTCTCGGCGTGAGTCAGCGCCTGCGACTTGTGAGCGACGAACGCCGCCGGAACCGTCGCGTACTCGGCGGCCGCGCCGTCGCGGTCGAAGCCGGTGAGGGCGTAGACCTCGTCTCCTTCGGCGAGGCTCGTCCACCCCGTCGCCGAGGCCCGCGACGACTCCTGACAGCTCGTAGGACGGGATCGCCGGCAGCCGGTCGGTCGGCCAGTCGAGCTCGTCCCGCGTGAGCGCGGCGGCGTGAACACGGACGAGCACCTCCCCGGGGCCCGGCTCCGGAGTCTCGATCTCCTCGACTCTCAGTCCTTCGATTCCACCCGGCGGGTGGAGGCGGATCGCGCGCATGGCGTCTCCTCTCAATATATCTTCCTAGGAAGTTTCTTTCCAGGAAGTATACTGCAAGGGAGATGGATCACATCGATCGGATCGGCGAGCAGTGGCGGCGCGAGCGCCCAGACCTGAACGTGGCTGCGCTCGAGCTCGTCGGGCGTCTGCTGCGGGTGGCGGAGCTCGCGGACGCGAAGCTCACCGCAGGCCTTGCCGGCTCCGGCCTCGCGCCAGGCTGGTTCGACCTGATGGCCGCACTCCGCCGTTCCGGCGCCCCGTACGAGTTGAGCCCGACCGAGTTGATGGGCGCGACGATGCTGACCTCGGGCGGGATCACGAAGCGCCTCGACCGCCTCGTCGAGGCGGGCCTCGTCGAGCGGCGCCCGGATCCCGACGATCGCCGCGGCACGAGGGTGCGCCTGACGCGGCGGGGCAGGCGGCGCGATCGACCGCGCCCTCGCGGCTCATGTCGCGAACGAGGAGCAGCTTCTCGCCACGCTTCCGCCCGGCGATCGCCGCGCGCTCGACGCGGCACTGCGGAAGCTCCTCGATTCGCTCGAGACGCCGTAGACTTCCGCCGCCGTGACCTTGCCGCTCCTCCCGACGACCGTCGTCGGCAGCTACGCGCAGCCGGACTGGCTGATCGACCGCGAGCGCCTCGGCGCGCGCCTTCCGCCGCGCGTGCGGGCGCGCGAGCTCTGGCGGGTCGAGCCCGAGTTCCTGGAGGAGGCGCAGGACGACGCGACCAGGGTCGCGATCGCCGACATGGAGCGCGCGGGGATCGACATCGTCACGGACGGCGAGCAGCGCCGGGAGAGCTACTCGAACCGCTTCGCGACCGCGCTCGACGGCGTCGACATCGACAACCCCGGCACGGCGATCGACCGCACCGGCCACCCGAACCCGGTTCCGCGCATCGTCGGCCCGATCGTCCGCCGCCACCCGGTCGAGGTACGCGACGTCGAGTTCCTGCGCGCGAACACGGACCGCCGGATCAAGATCACGCTGCCGGGCCCGTTCACGATGGGCCAGCAGGCCCAGGACGACTTCTACGGCGACCCCGCAGAGGTCGCGATGGCGTATGCCGCGGCCGTGAATGCCGAGGCGCACGACCTCGTCGCCGCCGGCGCCGACGTGATCCAGATCGACGAGCCCTACCTCCAGGCCCGCCCCGACCCCGCCCGCGAGTTCGCGCTACCTGCGATCGACCGCGCCCTCGAGGGCATCGAGGCCGACACGGTGCTGCACACGTGCTTCGGCTACGCCCACATCGTCCACACGCGACTCCCGGGCTACTCGTTCCTGGCCGAACTGAACGACTCGGCCGTCGGCGCGATCTCGATCGAAGCCGCCCAGCCGAACCTCGACTGTTCCGTCCTGCGCGACCTCCCCGACAAGAAGATCCTCCTCGGCGTCCTCGACCTCGGCGACCCGGCGGCCGAGACCCCGGAGCTCGTCGCCGACCGGATCCGCGCCGCCCTCGAGCACGTCTCCGCCGAGCGGCTTCTCGTCGCCCCCGACTGCGGGATGAAGTACCTGCCCCGGCGGCTGGCGTTCGCAAAGCTCGCCGCGATGGCCGAGGGCGCCGCAATCGTGCGCGGCGAACTGGGCTAGCGGGCACGAGCCGAACCACATTCGCGCCGCGCCGTAACAGTCGTCGTCGCGCGGCGCCTAAACCCCACCCGAGCGTCTGACGATGAACGAGGAGCGGCTACAGTTACTCCGCTTCGCCCTCTTAGCTCAGTTGGTAGAGCACCTCCATGGTAAGGAGGGGGTCAACGGTTCGAGTCCGTTAGAGGGCTCTAAAATCCCCGCTCAGGCGGGGTTTTGTTGCCCAGACTGGTACAGCGGAGTACCTCCTTGTTCAGGAGGGGCTCGGAGGTCGGACGAGCGATGAGAACCTGCGGGAACGCCTTAGGGCAAGCCGCTTCTCGCGGACGGGTGTGGCCGTCGGGGGTGGCAGCAAGATCTGGGGACAGGTTTTGGGGACATTCTCGCTGGGCTGCCCGCCCACTTCGGCGAACTCTGACGGGTCACACTGTTGTCAGAGAAGCCGACGTTCTGCACTTCCTGGAATCGCAGGGCGGAGTTGCCCGTCCCGTTGTTGAATCAGACAACCGCACCACAACAATCCAGCTTCGACGCTCTCGGGCATCCCCAGAACTCGTCCTTGTCCCCATGGATGGGCATGCTCAGGTCCCGTGTGGCTGGTTGTTGTGGTCGGGGCGACCCAGGGCAGTAGGGCCAGGCAGGGCGCAGCCGGGCAGTAACGCCCCGTCGGAAGCGAGGGGTGCGACAGAGCGCCGCGTGACCCTGGGCCGCGCAAATGTAGGATCGGGTGACATCCATGGGCCGGATGCGGATGCGTACGGCGGGCATCACCGCGATCGCGGGGCCTGTGGTCCTGCCCGAGCTTCCCCGAATCGCCGGATCCGCGGCCAGACGAGGTCGCGATTGGAGTGCGCGCTCCGGCAGTTCGGCAACCGGGACGGCCGCCGTCCCAACCTCGCGAGCGAACGTGCGACTCGCATTCAAGTCATCGAACTGAGGGGGTAGACATGTCTGAACCAACCGTTGTCTTCGTCCATGGGGCATTCGCCGATTCGTCGAGCTGGAACGGCGTGATCACACGGCTTCGGGCCAAGGGTGTGCCGGTGATGGCGCCGCCGAACCCGCTGCGTGGACTCTCCGCCGACTCGGCCTACATCGCGTCGATCTTCGCCCAGATCGACGGGCCGGTCGTTGCCGTGGGCCACTCCTACGCCGGCGCGGTGATCACGGACGCCGCGACCGACGCGAAGAACGTCGTCGGTCTCGTCTACGTCTCGGCTTTTGTCAACGAAGAGGGAGAGACCGTCGGCGCGGCCGCAGCGAAGTCGAAGGACAGCGTCCTCAGCTCGGCCCTCGTCCCGCGGCAATATCCGACCGCGGACGGCGGATCTGCGACGGAGTTCTTCATCGACCCGGCGAAGGTACGGGATGCCTTCGCGGGCGATCTCTCCGATGAGCAGATCGCGCTGATCGGGGCGACTCAGCGGCCGATCGCCGAGGCCGCGTTCTCCGAGCCGTGCGGCCCGCCGGCCTGGAAGGACCGCCCGGCCTGGGCCGTCGTCGCGAGCGGTGACCGAGCAGCCGGGACCGACCTCGTCCGTTCAATGGCGGAACGAGCGGGCGCGAAGATCACGGAGCTCGACGGCTCGCATGTGGTGATGGTCTCACAGCCCCAGGCGGTGAGCGACGTGATCCTCGAGGCCGTAGCAGCGGTCGCGTCAGTTCCCGTGGAGGCGTGAGATGTCCGTCGACACAACTTCAGCATCGGCCGCCACCGCGGTCAGGCAGATCGAGGCCGGCGTGCTCGATGTCGGCTATGTCGATTCCGGACCAGCCGACGGCCCCGCGGTCGTCCTGCTTCACGGCTGGCCGTACGACATCTTCAGCTACGACGAGGTGACACCGCGTCTGGTCGCAGCCGGCTGCCGCGTGATCGTCCCCTACCTCCGCGGATACGGAACGACGCGCTTCCTCTCGGACGAGACGGCGCGCAACGGCGAGCAGGCCGCGCTCGCCCTCGACACGACCGCCCTGATGGACGCACTCGGAATCGAGAAGGCGATCGTCGGCGGATTCGACTGGGGAGCCCGAACCGCCGGCATCGTCGCAGCACTCTGGCCGGAGCGCTGCTCGGGGCTCGTCTCGGTCAGCGGCTACCTGATCGGCAGCCAGGCTGCCGGTCATGTGCCGCTGCCGCCGGAGGCCGAGCTTCAGTGGTGGTACCAGTACTACTTCGCCACCGACCGCGGCCGGGCGGGATATGAGCAGTACCGCCGGGAGTTCTCGAAGCTGATCTGGAGGACAGCCTCGCCGAGGTGGAACTTCGACGACGAGACCTTCGATCGCAGCGCGGCGTCATTCGACAATCCCGACCACGTCGCGATCGTGATCCACAACTACCGGTGGCGGCTCGGACTGGCCGACGGCGAGCCCGAATACGCGGAGCTCGAGCAACGGCTCGCCGAAGGCCCGCTCATCACGGTCCCCACCATCACGCTCGAAGGTGACGCCAACGGTGCCCCGCATCTGGAGCCTGCCGCATACGCCGCGAAGTTCTCAGGGTTCTACTCGCACCGGACCATCGAGGGTGGCATCGGTCACAACCTTCCGCAGGAGGCGCCGGAGGCTTTCTCGGACGCGGTCATCGAACTCGCCGGTCGACACCCGTGAGCCTGTTCGATGAGTGAGGCAGCCGACTACGACGTGATCGTCCTGGGAGGGGGCGCGCCCGGAGAGCACTGCGCCGCCGCGCTGGCGGAGGGCGGGCTGCGAGTCGCCGTCGTCGAGCGCGACCTGGTCGGTGGCCTGTGCTCCTACTGGGCGTGCATTCCGTCGAAGGCGCTCCTGCGCCCAGGGGAGGCGGTGCACGGCGCACGTGAGGCCGCGGCCAGTGCCGAGGTGGATGTGCAGGCCGCGCTCGCTTGGCGGGATGTACTCGTCTCCGACTACTCCGATACCTCGGCTGCGAAGTGGTTGACTGACCGGGGGATCACGCTGCTGCGCGGCCGCGGCTGCCTCTCCGGGACCGGAGCCGTCGAGGTCGACGGCGTTCGTTACACAGCCGAGCACGTCGTCCTCGCCAACGGCGCCGATCCGTTCGTACCGCCGGTTCCCGGCCTCCGAGAGCTCGAGGGCGTCTGGGGCACGAACGAGGCCACCGGGATGAAGGCCGTGCCGAGACGACTGCTCGTGCTCGGAGGTGGGCCGGCCGGCGTCGAGCTCGCCCAGGCGACGCGCCGCCTGGGTGGAGAGGTGGCGCTCGTCGAAGGCGCCGAGCGCGTGCTCGCGCGGGAGCCGGCGCCGCTCGGCGAGGGGCTGGGTGAGGCGCTGCGTGGGGACGGGATCGAGCTGGTGCTCGGTGTGCAGGCGACCGCGGCAGCGCGCGACGGGGAAGACTTCGTCCTGCGGCTGGAGGATGGACGGGAGCTGCGCGGTGATCATCTGCTCGTGGCGACCGGACGGCGCCCGCGGGTCGAGGGAATCGGGCTCGAGACGGTCGGCGTCCAAGCGGGCCCCCACGGGATCCCGGTTGACGCCCAGCTACGCGTCGGCGAGCGGCTCTGGGCGGTCGGCGACGTCACCGGCATCTGGCAGCTGACGCACGTCGGGGAGTATCAGGGCGAGGTCGTCGCCTCGAACATCCTCGGCGAACCACGCGAGGCCCACTACGAGGCGGTCCCGCGTGTCACCTACACCGATCCCCAGGCTGCGGCCGTCGGTGCCACCGAGGCAAAGTTCAGCGCCACCGCTCCACTGTCGGAGGTCGCCAGGACTGCCACCTACACGCACGCGTATGCGACGTCGAAGGGGTTCCTGACCCTCCTCAGCGACGGCGAAAGCCTGACCGGCGCCTACGCGCTCGGCCCCGAAGCCGGTGAGTGGCTTCAGCAGGCGACGCTCGCCGTCCGCGCCAAGATCCCACTCGAGGTGCTGCGCGACACGATCCAGCCGTTCCCTAGCTTCTCGGACATCCACGCCGCGGCGCTGAAAGCACTCCGGCTCGAGATCGCGGCGGCAGGGAGCCGCGCCGGTGCGGGCTCCGGATGAGCCCACCGGTCGCGATCATCACGGGCGCCTCCCAGGGCATCGGCGCCGGCCTCGTCGCCGGCTACCGCAGTGCGGGTTACGCCGTCGTCGGAGTGGCAAAGTCGTTCCCGTCCGCCCAGCAAGCGGAGACCGATTACATCCAGGTGGCCGGCGACGTCGCAGATCCGCAAACCGCACGGCACGCGGTCGACGAGGCACGCGACCGGTTCGGGCGGCTCGACACGCTGATCAACAACGCCGGCATCTACATCGGCAAGCCGTTCACGGAGTACACGATCGACGACTACGAGGCGATCACGGCCGTGAACCTCACCGGCTTCTTCCACTTCACCCAGCTGGCGATCGCAGAGATGGTCGCCCGGGGCAGCGGGCACGTCGTGAACGTCTCCACGAGCCTGGTCGACAACGCGGACAGCACGAGGCCGTCTGCGCTACCTGCCCTCACCAAGGGCGGACTCGTTGCGGCCAGCTCGTTCGCTTGCGATCGAATACGCCTCGCGCGGCGTCCGCGTCAACGCAGTCTCGCTCGGGGTCATCAAGACCCCGCCCACGACCCCGCGTCCTACGACGGGCTCGGGGCCCTCCACCCGCTCGGGCGCGTAGGCGAGGTCAGCGACGTCGTCGACGCGATCCTCTACCTCGAGCGAGCGACGTTCGTCACCGGCGAGACGTTGCACGTCGACGGCGGCCAGGCGGCCGGCCGGTAGCACCGATCAACCTCACCCGACCGGAAGGACCTGAACCATGCGCGCGGACATCACCCCCGGCGGCACATTCCCCGACTACGAGCTGCCTGACCAAGATCGCGTCACCCACTCACTCAGCGAAATCCAGGGCGAGGATCCGCTGATCCTGACCCTTGCGCGCGGCAACTACTGCCCGAAAGAGCACCAACAGCACCTCGAACTCGCCGCCAACTATCCGAAGATCGCGGTGTCCTACACGAAGATCGCCACGATCTCGACCGACAACCACCACTCAAGCCAGGAGTTCCGCGCCTCGGTCGGCGCCCAGTGGCCGTTCCTCGAGGATCCTGAGCGGATCGTCCAGAAGGACCTCGACATCCAGGAGTACACCGACACCGAGCACGACCCGATGATCCCGCACACGTTCGTGCTCAAGCCCGGGCTGGTGATCCACAGGATCTATAACGGCTACTGGTTCTGGGGACGACCGTCATTCGTTGAACTCTGGAAGGACCTGCGTGACGTCATGAGTGAGATCCGACCCGACTGGGACCTGGCAACCCCCGGCCTCCGTGAGCGATGGGAAGCGGGCGATATCTCGCCGTTCCACGGCTGGGACAAGCAGCGGGCGCGAACGGCAGAGCGACCGGGCGCACTGAATGGAGGCCAGGGTGCGGACAACGGCGGCAACCCCGGTGTGCGAGCTGGGCCGATGGTCGGAACGACCGGTGAGATCGAACCGTTGTCGATGTGGGCCGGACAGAGCGTCGCGCTCGCCAAACGGACACAGCCCGCTGCGGAGATCGTGGCCGAACTGTGTCGTGCTGGTGCCGGCGACATCGAGATGCGAGCCGGGAGACTGAAAAAATGAGCACGATTCGGGCCGAGCGGGCCGGCATGAACGTTTGACGCCCGAGACCGAATCTCAGAGGTCGTCGGGCGGCTGCTAGCGGTCAACGTCGGGATGCCGAAGAAGGTGCAATGGAAGGGGAGGACGGTTTTCACCGGTGTCTTCAAGGATCCCGTCACAGGGCCCCGCCGCGTCAGAAAGCTCAACGTCGAGGGCGATGGTCAGGGCGATCTCGCGGGGCACGGCGGGGAACAGCGCGCGGTGTTCGTCTATCAGATCGAGTCGTACAGGTACTGGGAGCGGGAGCTCGGACGAGACGACTTCGTCTGCGGACAGTTCGGCGAGAACTTCACGGTCGAGGGGCTCGCCGACGACGAGGTCTGTGTCGGAGATCGTTACAGGATCGGCACGCAGTCTTGGAGGTAACACAACCACGCGTCACCTGTTACCGGGTCGGGATCCGGATGAACGACCCGCGTATCCCCGCTATGCTTGTCTCGCACCACCGCCCGGGCTTCTACTTCCGCGTGATCGAAGAAGGCGACGTAGAGGCGGGGGACGAAATCCTCAAGCTCGCCTCCGGCCCTGAACAGATGCGGGTCGCGGAGGTCGATGCGCTGCTGTACCTTCCCGGCCATCCACGCCAACAACTCCACCGAGCGCTGCGCATACCCCCACTCAGCCCGGGGTGGCAGGCCTCGTTTCGAGCCCTGCTCGAGGAGGAACCCGGCAGTGGTAATGCCGGACTCGTGGCGGCGAGTCCGCCCCCCGCCTGGCCAGGTTTCCGCCCGCTGAGCGTCACCGCGATCAGCCCTGAAAGCGAGTCGGTGATCTCCATACGCATCGAGGCCCCCGAGGGCAATCGCTCCCGGCCGCTCGCCCAGGTCAATACATCACACTGCGAGTCCGCCGGACAAGCGGCGCGGTCGGTGCTGCGTAACTATTCACTCTCCGGGCCGCCGGAGACCGGCTACTACCGCATCACGGTCAAGCGCGAACCGGGGGGGTCGCCAGTGGCTACCTTCACACCCGACTCAGCTAGGTGACCGGCTCGGGTCGCCGCCCCACGTGGCACGTTTATGCTCGAACAGACGCAGGCGCCGATCCTGCTGATCAGTGCCGGGATCGGTGCAACGCCGGTGCTCGCCATGCTTCAGGCGCTCGCGGAGGAGCATTCCGATCGCGAGATCTGGTGGCTGCACTCTGCACGGAACAGCCGGGAGCAATCGTTCGCCGCAGAGGCCCGGGCGCTTATGGCTTCGCTGCCGAACGCGCGCGCACGTGTATTACAGCCGTCCGGGTCCGGACGAGTCCAAGGCCGCGACTTCGACAATGCGGGCCGCCTCACCGGGCCGAGTTGACCGAACTTCAGCCCCAAGCAGGCGCAGGCATACCTGTGCGGGCCCGCGCCGTTCATGGACGAGATCAGCGCGGGCCTGGCGGCAATCGGAGCGGACGCCTCGCATATCCACACCGAACCGTTCGGCCCTGCGCCGGGCCTGACCCCGGGCATCGCAGCAAACCCGCGCGGGCGCCCACCACCCGCGGGCAAACCCGGAGCCGGACCCATGATCGAGTTCGCACGCAGCGGCCTCGCCGTCCCCTGGGCCGGCGACTACGGCAGCCTGCTCGAACTCGCCGAAGCATGCGACGTTCCCGTCCGCTGGTCATGCCGCACCGGCGTCTGCCACACCTGCGAGACCACGGTCATCGCCGGCGACCTCGAGTACGACCCGGACCCGGTCGAACCCCCCGCCGAGGGAAGCGCGCTCATCTGCTGCTCACAGCCACGCGACGACCTGGTGCTCGATCTGTGAAGGAGAACATTGAATGAGGGGGTTTCGGTCATGACCACCGCCATCATCGGCACGGGAGGGATCGGCTCGGCCATCGCCCGCCGGCTCGCCTCGGGCGGCGAGACGCTGCGGCTCGCGAGCGCCGACAGTAGGTCGGCACGAACGCTCGCCACAGCTCTCGGCGGAAGGACGGTCGCCGCCCTCGACAACCGCGACGCGCTCGTGGACGCCGAGGCCGTCGTTCTGGCGCTGCGATTTTCGGTGCTCGAGATCGTCATCGAGGAGATCACCGATTCGTTGACCGACAAGCTCGTGGTCGTTCCGAGCAATCCGGTCGGCCTCGACGCGCAGGGAGCCATCGTGCGGCTCCTGCCGGAGGGGCAATCCTCCGGCGAGGTTGTCGCCGGGTGGTTACCTGGCGGAACGCGCCTGGCCATGGCGTTTGGAACCATGTCGGCTCCCCTCTTCGAGTCGTCGGGCGGCCGGCTACCGGAGCCGGCGGTCCTCTTCTACACTGCCGACGACGGCCGTGCCGACGAGGGAGTCGAGCGGTTGATCCGAACGGCCGGCTTCGAGCCGGTCAAGATCGGCGGGCTCGAACAGTCGCGCCGGCTCGAGGTCGGGGGCGACCTTCACGATCTCGTAGTCGGCTCCGCAGAGGCGCGTTCGCTGGTGATCGGTGGCCAGTCGGCGGGCCACCAATCTCCCTGAGGGTCGGTCGTTTGCCCGACCTCGATGATGTAACCATCGGGATCCCGGATGTAGCAACGGATCTCATACGCGTGTTGCTTCGGCGGAGTCAGAAACTGGGCGCCCCGGGCGCTCCATTCGGCGTATACGGCTTGAATGTCGGTGACCCGGATATTGAGGAAGCTACTGACCCGGTCCGGGTCCCTTGGCGTCTCGAGGGTGACACTGGGCTTGTCGTCTGTAGGGCCTCCGCCGCCGTTGATGATGACGAACGTGTTGGCGAGTGCGATATTCGTCGGTTCCGGGCCGAAGACCACCGTGCCGCCAAGCACCTCCGTGTAGAAGCGCGCGGAGCTCTCGACATCGTCGGAGACGATGAAGTGCGTCACGATCATTCGCGTTTCGGTCATTCGCGTGTGACCCCCCTTCGCTACCGGAGTGACTTGAAGGCCGCCCTGAGTCCTGGCTGAAGAGCTCCGGCTCCTCCCATGCGGCGAAGTGTCCACCCCTGTCAACCTCGTTGAAGTAGCTGACGTTCGGGTAGCTCGCGTCGACCCAACTGCGCGGCGTCTTCCAGATCTCGCCCGGGAACGTCGTGAAGCCGAACGGGATCGTCGGCGCGGGTAGGGGCTTCTGGGCCGCGGCCGGTGCGTCAGGCCCGTAGGCCTCCCAGTACGACCGTGCGGCCGAGGCGCCGGTGCCGCTCAGCCAGTACAGGGTGATGTTGTCGAGGATGTGGTCGCGCGTGAGGTTGCCCGAGGGCTGCCCGTCGACGAAGGCGCGTGCGATCTTGTAATAGGCGTCGGTGTCGTGGTCGACCATCCAGGCGGCGAGGGCAATCGGAGAGTCCAGCAAGGCGTAGCCGATTGTCTGCGGCCGGGTAGCCATCTCGACGAAGTAGCCGTTTCCGGACTTCCCGAAGGTGGCGATCTGCGCGGCCGCGGCGCGTTCCTCGTCCGTGTTCGTCGGCATGGTGCCGCCGAGCGCGGGCACGAGCAGGTTCGTGTGGATGCCGATCAGGCCCTCAGGTGCCTCGCGGCCCATCGCGTCGGTGACGCCGGCACCGACGTCGCCGCCCTGAGCGACGTAACGGGTGTAGCCGAGACGCCGCATGAGCTCGGCCCATGCCTGTGCGGTGCGGCCCAGATCCCAGCCGATCTCCACCGGCTCGCTCGAGAGCCCGTATCCGGGGAGCGACGGCAGCACGAGATGGAAGGCATCCTCGGGGCTCCCACCGTGCGCGGTCGGGTCAGTCAGCGGGCCGACCGTGTCGAGCAGCTCGATCACCGAGCCCGGCCACCCGTGAGTCATGATCAGCGGCAACGCGTTCTCGTGCGGCGAGGTGACCTGGATGAAGTGGATGTCTGCGCCGTCGATCTGGGTGACGAACTGCGGCAGCTCGTTCAGCCGCGCCTCGATGCGCCCGAAGTCGTACTGGTCAACCAATAGCTGGCGAGCGCTTCCGTGGCGGTGAGCTGCACGCCCTGCGACCGGTCGTCGACCAGTTCCTTGCTCGGCCAGCGTGTCGCGGCGATACGCCGACGCAGATCGCCGATCTGCTCCTCCGAAAACTCGGCCCGGAAGGGCCGGATCGCCGTCGCTGTCTCGGCAGAAGTGCTCACGAATGACCTCCCCCGTTCTCGAATGCGCCCGCCGCGTCCCGAGGCTACACGCCGACTCCCGGCTAGGCAAGAGCCCGGTTTCCTTGTACTGAGAACATCCGAGCACCTTGTGGCTCGCTCGCGCGGCTACCGGTGCGAGCGTGATCGGCCAACCGCCCCACGCCCCCGAAGAGCAGCGTTACGCTCCTCATGAAACCGTCCAGCAAGACGACAGCTTGGGGACAGGTTTTGGGGACAGGTTCGGGTCGTCTCAGGGCTGCTCGAGGAGTCTCAGGGAGAGGATGGAGAAGGAGCGAAGACCGTCTTAGACGCAGGGAAAACTAGGCGGGACGCGCGCCTCCTCCGACCCGCCGACGCACCACGAAACCTCCATGGTAAGGAGGGGGTCAACGGTTCGAGTCCGTTAGAGGG
>CAVREC010000011.1:0-319045 GCA_963720045.1 uncultured Actinomycetota bacterium
AGTGAGGTCACGACCGATTCGTGCCGGATCATCCGCCGCACCTGAATCCGGGTCATGCCGACGGCGCGCAGCATCCCGAGCTCGCGCGTGCGCTCGAACACCGTCAGCACGAGTGTGTTCACGATCCCGAAGATCGAGATCAACACGGAGAGCCCGAGCAGCACGAAGAGCAGGTTCAGGAGGATGTCGATCCCCTGTTCCTGAGTCTTCTCGAACTCCTGCTCGGTCTGGATCTTCGCGTCGGGGAAGTCCTTGAGCGTGGCTTTCAGGAGCGCCGTGTTCTCCGGGGTCACACCGCCCTTGATGTTGATCAGCGTGAACACGTTCTGCGGGTTCGGGTAGTTCGCGTCGAACTTGGCGGCCGAGGTGGTGACCGATCCGAAGGGCGAGCCGCCGGCCGGCACCTTGAAGATGCCGTCCACCTCGAGATTCAGGATCTTCGCGTACGGCGTCAGCACGTGGAGCGGCGAGCCGACGACGAGGTCGTGCTTCTTCGCGAACGACTGGCTCACGACCGCACCCGTGTTCCCGAGCGTCTCGAGCGTCGCCTGTGAGCCCTCCTTCCAGGTCAGCTTCAGTACCTTCGAGATTCCCGGATCCACCGCGGTCACGTCGAACTGGCTGCCAAACTCCTTACCTTTCCCCGCCCGGACGCCCGCTGCCGTCGTCACCTGGGGAATCTTTCTCACCGCCACGACGGAGGCGATGTCGGTCGGTGTGAAGCCGTTCTGCGAGGTCAAGGCATAGTCGGCGTTGAACTGCTTCGTGACCGCACTCTCGAACGTCGACTTGAGCCCGGCGGCGAGCACGGCGACGAACGTGACGAGCGCGAGCCCGATCATCAGCGCGGCGGCGGCCAGCGCGGTGCGGCTGGGGTTCCGCTGCACGTTTCGCTCGGCGAGGCTGTTCGCAGTGCGGTCGCGCATCACCCGCGGGAACGCGGGACGCTTCCGGAACGGCCGTGCGATCAGCCAGAAGAGCAGAGTCAGCGGGTAGACGAGCACCGAGAGCACGACCACGGACCAGGTCGCCACCGGGTCGACCGCCCTCGTGATCGGCTTGACGACCCTGGGTGCGACGATCGCGACGCCGACGAACACGAAGAGCACCCCCACGCCGAGCGCCACCAGCCGCAGGCCGCCCGAGAAGACGAACCCGAGGCTGCCGCCGAGGATCCCGAAGAAACCGATCGCGATCACGACGACTGCGGCCAGGGGCGCGTAGCCCGCGAACCGGCTCGGCGGCAGGATCGAACCCTCACGCACGGCCGCGATCGGCGGTACACGGGTCGAGCGGAACGCAGGCCAGAGAGAGGCGAGCAGCGTCACCCCGATCCCGATCGCAAGCGAGACGATGACCGTCCGTGGAGCGAACACGATGCCGCTCGTCGGCAGGTCGATCCCGACCGCGGTGAAGAGCGCATTCAACCCTTGCGCGAGGAGGAGCCCGAGGAAGAGGCCGACCACGGACGCCGCCACCCCGATCACGAGCGATTCGAGCAGCACGGATCCGAGCACCTGGTTCCGGGTCGCGCCGATCGTTCGCAGGGTTGCGAGCTCACGGGTTCGCTGGGCGATCGTGATCGAAAGCGTGTTCACGATCACGAATCCTCCGACGAAGAGCGCCACGAAGCCGAATGCCAGCAGGAACTTCTGCAGGATCGAGAGGAACGAGGTCGTGTCGCTGGCCTCCTGCTTCGCCTGCTGCTCGCCGGTCTTGACCTGCGCCGTCGACGGCAGGATCGCGCGGATCTCGGCAATCAACTTCGGCGTTGTCATCTCCGCCGTCTTCGAGACCCGGATCTCGTCGAGCTGGCCCTCTTTCTGAAACAGCGACTGCGCCGTCGGAAGATCGAAGATCGCGAGCGTGGCTCCGCCGATCGACGCGACCCCTCCGAGCTCTGCGATCCCGACGATCTTGAACGGCTGCGTCGGGCCGTGGACCGAGACTCCGATGGTCTCGCCGATCACGTAGTGCTTGTTCTTGGCCGTTCCGGCATCGATCGCGACCTCGTTCGAGCCGACCGGCCAGCGTCCGCTGACGAGCCTCAGCGGATTGAAGAGCTCGTCACGAGGGTTCACGCTGAAGCCGAGATTCGGCGCCCCGCCGGTCGAGATCGCCTTCCCGTCGCGGCCGACGAGGTGCGTCTGGTCGTACTCGACACCACCGACCGCGTCCTGGACGCCCGAAAGGCCCTTGATCTGGGTGAGCAGCGACTCCGGGATCGAGGGCGCGGTGGTGTCGTTCGAGCTGCCGAAGAGCGTCTTCCCGCTCACGACCGCGTCAGCGTTCTGGAACGACACGGTGAAGATCGAGTCGAAGCCCTTCTTGATCGTGTCGGTCAGGACATAGGTCCCGGAGACCATCGCAACGCCGAGGATGATCGCGAACGCGGTCAGCAGCGCCCGGAGCTTGCGCCCGGCGAGTCCCTTCAGGGAAACCCGGATCACGACGAGAGGTGGTTGATTACTTCCAGGATCTCGGCCGGCTCGCTGCGTGCGCGCTCGTCGGCGATCAACCCATCGCTCAGGAAGAGGATCCGCCCTGCGATCGCCGCAGCCGCGGCGTCGTGGGTGACCATCACCGTGGTCTGACCGTAGTCCTCGGTCGCCGAGCGGAGAAGCTCCAGGATCTCGTGACTCGTCGCCGAGTCGAGGTTGCCGGTCGGCTCGTCGGCGAGCACGACCGACGGCCGCGAGACGAGCGCCCGCGCGATCGCGACCCGCTGCTGCTGGCCGCCGGAAAGCTCGGCAGGCCGATGAGTCCGCCGGTCGGCGATCCCGAGCCGCTTCAGCAGATCCTCGAGGAACGCCTTCTCGGGTTTCACTCCCGCGATCGAGAGCGGCAGGACGACGTTCTCCTCGGCGGTCAGCATCGGGAGCAGGTTGAAGAACTGGAAGACGAAGCCGATGTGCTCACGCCGGAGCAACGTGACCTCACGGTCGCTGAGCGTGCCGATGTCCTGCCCGGCGATCGTGACGTGACCGCTCGTCGGCACGTCGAGCGCCGCAAGGATGTGCATCAGCGTCGACTTGCCTGAGCCCGACGGCCCCATGACCGCCACGAGCTCGCCCGGATTCACCTGCAACGAAACCCCGCGCAACGCATCGACCGCCGTCTCACCCTGCCCGTAGCGGCGAGTTACATCGGTGGCGGTGACGACGGGCCCGGCAGGCACCACGTGTCCGTCAGTGCTCACTCCCTCCGAGCCTACCGGCAGCGCGCGGGCTCGCGCGCCGGCCTCTTCAGGAAGGGGCGCCGGCGAAGTGCGGGATGATCTCGCTCCCGTACGCGGCGAGCGTTTCTTCCTGGGCGTTCGTCATCAGATAGACGTTGAACTGGTCGACGCCGACGGCCTCGAGTTGCTCGAGCTTCGTGCGGCAAGCCTCTGCCGAGCCGATCACGCAGAAGCGGTCGCAGATCTCGTCGGTGACGAACGCGCCGTGGGCGGCGCCGACGCGGGAGTGGTCCTTGTAGTCGTAGCCCTTGCGTGTCTTCACGAAGTCGGTCAGCTCGGAGGGGATGTCGGAGTCCCAGCCGTAGCGCTCGATCAGGTCCATCACGTGGTTCGAGACCATCGCCGGGAACCACCGCACCTCGTTCCGGCAGGTCGCGATGTCGTCGGAGACCTTCGATGGAGCGCCGACGATGCACTCGAGGGCGGCGGGGTCGCGGCCGGCCTTCTCGGCCGAGGCGCGAGCCGTGGCCATGATCCACTCGACGATCACGGGGTCGGCGAGTTGGATGATCACACCGTCCGAGACCCGGCCTGCGACGGCGAGCGCTTTCGGGCCGTAGCCGGCGACGTACATCGGGATCGCGGGCTCCTTCAGCGCCCAGGTGAGCTCGAGCTCCTTGCCGTACCACTCGACCTTCTCGCCGTTCATCAGCGCCTTGATCATCCGGCAGGCGTCCTCGAACTCGGCCATCTTCACCGGCTGCTGCCCGATCACACGCCGCGCCGAGTCGCCCCGGCCGATACCCATCACCATCCGGCCGCCCGAGATGTCGTGGAGCGTCGCGTAGGCGCTCGCGAGCACCGTCGGCTCGCGCGTGCCCGGGTTCGTGACGAAATGGCCGAGCTTCAGCTTCGAGGTCGCGTTCGCCGCGAGCGCGAGCAGCGGGATCGACTCCTGCCAGAGGATGTGCGAATCGTACGTCCAGCCGTACTCGAAGCCCTCCTTCTCGGCGAGCTGCAGCAGCTCGAGAAAGCGGCCGAAGGGGGGATCGGGTAGGACTGTGACACCGAAGCTGATCGCCATGAACCGGGAAGATTACAACGTGAAAATTCTTTGCACAGGCCTGAACTACGCCGAGCACATCCGCGAGCAGGGGATGGAACCGCCGGCGGAACCGCTGCTGTTCGGGAAGTTCACGAACACCCTGATCGGGCCCGGCGAGGCGATCGTGCTGCCGCCCGAGGCGACTCATACGGATGCCGAGGCCGAGCTCGCCGTCGAGATCGGCCGTACGGGGCGCCGGATTGCCGAGGACGACGTGCTCGACTTCGTCGCCGGCTACCGCTGCGCCAACGACGTCTCGGCGCGGAACCTCCAGTACGGCGACAAACAGTGGACGCGCGGGAAGGGCTTCGATACGTTCTGCCCGCTCGGCGACCGGCTCGTGCCGGTTTCCGAGCTCGGCGACGGTGCCGGCCTTCGCGTCGTCCAGCGGCTGAACGGCGAGCTCTTCCAGGATGGGAACACCTCCGACCTCGTGTTCAACGTCCGCCGCCTCGTCTCGTTCGCCTCGGCAGTGTTCACACTCGAGCCCGGGGATCTGATCCTCACCGGCACCCCGCCTGGCGTCGGCTACGCCCGAACGCCGCCCGTCTCCCTCAAGGCGGGCGATCTCGTCGAGGTGGAGATCGAAGGAATCGGCGTCCTTGCGAACCCCGTTACCGACGAGTTTTGAGCAGGTTCTGACCGTTCCGGGTTGCCTTCCCGGCAACAACCTGTAAAACTCCCTGCATGGACGGGGTTTTGGTGCGGCGCTCCCTTGTGCCTGCGGCTGTCGCCGCGGTAGCTCTGTGCGCGGTCGTTGCCGCGACGGGCGCTGCCTCGGTGAAGGTCGGGGCGCTGCCCGCGACCGTGACGCTGCCTGCAGGTTGGACGGCGTCGGGGGCCACGGCCACGGCACGGTTCAACGCGGCCGGGCCGAACGGCGGGCGGCTGGCTGTGACGACCGGCGGTTCCTTCCCGTCAGGGCTCCCGTTCTCGCTCTTCGCGAGCACCGAGACGACGGCCGCGCGCATTCACTACCGCGCCGAGGATCCGCACGCATCTGTCAGCGGCAAGAAGTTGACGCTGCCCTCGGGTAACGCCGTCCAGATCAACGCGATCGTTCACCACGGGGGCGCACCGACGGCGATCGAGCTCTTCTCGCTCCTCCACAACGGCGTGACCTACCACTTCACGTTCTTCACGAACGGCTCGCCGCTCGGTAGCTCGGCCGGATCCTTCGCGAACATCGCGAAGTCGATCCACTTCACGAAGTAGCGCCCTCGGGCCTCAGGCGCCTTGCTTTTCCTGCGCCCGCCGCTCGTCTTCCGCAACGCGCTTCTCCGCAAGCTCGCGCAGGTGTGCAGCGTTCTTCAGCATGCGCTCGCGGGCCTCGAGGTCTTCCTTACTCGGCTTCCTCTTCGCCATCTTCGTCACCCCCTCCCAGGAGAGCCTCGATCTTCGACAGCGAATGGGCGATGTCGCTGATCGTGAAGAGAAGCGCGGTGATCTCGCCTCTGGAAATCAGCTCCTCATCCATTCAGGAAATGGTGCCTGCCCCAGCCTCAGCGCACAAGTCGTCCCCGACAGCCATGTCTCAGCCGGCGAGCCACGCAAGCGTCTTCGACGCCAGCCTGTCGAGCGCGCGCACCGACAGCTCGAGATGCGCCGGCGTCGTGTCCTCGAGCTTCGTGTGCGAGAGCCCGCGGAGGCTCTGGACGAAGAGCATCACCGTCGGCACGCCGGCGCGCGAGACCTCGGCGGCATCGTGCAGCGGGCCCGACGGCAGCCGGTGCGAGGTGCCGGCGATCTCGAGGATCGCCTCGTCGGCGAAGCCGATCAGCGTCTCGTCGAAGGGGATCGGCTCGATGTTCCAGATGCGCTCCCACTCGACCTCGAGGTTCTCCTCCTCGGCGAAGCGCCCGCAGGCGGCCTCGGCGGCGGCGAGCATCGAGGCGAGGGTGGGGGCGTCGAGGTGGCGCTGGTCGAGGAGCTGCTCCGCGGTCTCGACGACCGAGGTCACGATTCCCGGCTTGCAGACGACGCCGCCGGAGGTGCAGACGGCGCCGCCGCCTGCATCAGCCGCGATCTTTCGAAGCTCGAGCGCCAGCTTCGCCGCGCCGGCGAGGGCGTCGCGGCGCTTGTCCATCGGGGTCGAGCCGGCATGGGCGGCCTGGCCGCGCCAGGTGATCCGCGAGCGCTCGACGCCGAACGTCCCGAGCACGACGCCGAGCGGCAGGTTCATCGACTCGAGCACCGGGCCCTGCTCGATGTGCAGCTCGAGGTAGGCGCCCGCCCCTTCGAGCTGCGAGCGCGCCTCGATCGCCCGGTCGAGGTCGACGCCGTGCGCGCGCAGCGCCTCGGGGAGCCCGATTCCGTCGCGATCCTTCAGCTCCCGGAGCGCCGCCTGGTCGCTCATCGAGCCCGCGGCAGCCGAGGAGCCGAAGAGCGAGCGGCCGAAGCGCGCACCCTCCTCGTCCGCCCAGTTCACGAGCCTCACGGGCACCGGCGGCGTTCCTTCCTCGGCGATCCGCCGGAGCACCTCCATCCCGGCGACGACATTGAGCGAGCCGTCGAGCCACCCGCCGTTCGGCACGGAGTCGAGATGCCCCCCGATCAGGAGCGGCCGCTCACCTTCGCCGAGGGTGAACCACTGGTTGCCTGCCTCGTCGATCTCCTCGCGCGCACCCGTCCGGGCGACGCCGCGGCGCAACCATTCGCGCGCGGTTTCCCACGTGTCCGTCCAGGCGACTCGCTGGGCGCCCTCGCCGTCGCTTGTCAGCTCGGCGAGCTCCACGAGCTCCGCGACCGTGCGGGCGGGATCGAGCGGCATGACGGCGATCCTACAACGAGGTCCGTGTAAGAATCGCCCGTGGCTGGCGCCGTGGCTGTTCGTCCCTCTGGACGTGGGATCTACCGCACGGCGGCTGTGCGCTTTGCGACCGGCGTGGGCATCGTCTTCGTGCTCGTTCTGCTCTGGGAGCTCTACCGCTACGTCTGGGTCTCGACGGGCTGGACGTGGCCGTTCGTCGTCAACTCGACGTCCATGCCCCACACCTGGACGATCCTGAAGGCCTTCTGGCAGCCCGCACAGGTGAACCAGCCTGCGCTCGGGACGATCCTCTTCCACAAGGCGCTCTTCACGGCAAAGGAGGCCGCGCTCGGGTTCGCGCTCGGCTCGGTCTTCGGCTTCGGCCTCGGGATCGTGCTCGCCCAGTCGCGGATCGTGCAGCGCGGCGTGATGCCCTACATCGTCGCGAGCCAGACGATCCCGATTCTCGCGATCGCACCGATGGTCGTGATCTGGGTGAATCCGAAGCTGCCGGGGAGCTTGCAGGGCTGGGGGGCGGTGGCCGTGATCGCGGCGTACCTGACGTTCTTCCCGGTGGTCGTGAACACGCTCCGCGGGCTCCAGTCGGCCGACCCGAAGGCGCTCGAGCTCATGCGCAGCTACGCCGCGGGACGGTGGCCCGTGCTCTGGAAGGTGCAGGTGCCGGCATCGATGCCGTTCGTCTTCTCGGCGCTGCGGATCGGCGCGACGGCGAGCGTCGTCGGCGCGATCATCGGCGAGCTGCCGTCAGGGCCTTCAGTCCGGGCTCGGCGGGGCGATCCTGAATTTCAACCAGTACTACTCGCTCGAGCCGCAGGAGCTCTGGGCCACGAACATCGTCGCGGCGGCGCTCGGGATTCTCTTCTTCGTCGCGGTCGTCGCCGCCGAGCGGTACGCCGTGCGGCGGGCGCCGGAGGTGGCCGAATGAACGCGGCGGAGCAGCCCGTGGTCTCGGTCGAGAAGCTCACGAAGACCTTCCCGCGCGGCAACGTCACGGCGCTCTCCGAGATCGATCTCCAGATCGGGGCCGGCGAGTTCATCGCGCTGATCGGCCCATCCGGGTGCGGCAAATCGACGCTTCTGCGTGTGATCGGAGATCTCGTCGAGCCGACCGCGGGCACCGTCACCGTCAACGGCAAGACTGCGGCGAAGGCCCGAGGCGACCGGGACTACGGGATCGTCTTCCAGGACTCCGTGCTCTTCGACTGGCGCACCGTCTCGCGCAACATCGCGTTGCCGCTCGAGATGCTCGGCTGGGACAAGGAGCGTCGGACCGCGCGCGTCAAGGAGATGCTCGACCTGGTCGAGCTCACGGGCTTCGGCGATCATCACCCGTGGCAGCTCTCCGGCGGGATGCAGCAGCGGGTGTCGATCGCGCGGGCACTCGCATTCGAGCCCGCGCTCCTCCTGATGGACGAGCCGTTCGGTGCTCTCGACGAGATGACCCGGGAGCGGCTCAATCTGGAGCTGCTCGCGATCTGGCAGCAGCTCCGCTCGACGGTCGTCTTCGTCACGCACTCGATCTCCGAGGCGGTGTTCCTGTCGACGCGCGTCGTCGTGATGAGCCCGCGGCCGGGGCGGATCAGCGGGATCGTCCCGATCGACCTGACCTACCCGCGCACGGTAGAGACACGCGAAGATCCGCAGTTCTTCAAGCTCGTGACCGAGGTGCGCGAGCTGCTGCGGCGCGGCGGCGAGCAGCTGCTGCCCGAGGAAGAGGCCGCGATCGCCGAGGGGCCGGCGTGAGCGCGAGAGCGCGGGAGTGGATCCCGGCCGCCTTCGTGCTCGTGGCCGGGATCGCGATCTGGGAGGGCGCGATCGCAGCATTCGACATTCAGCAGTTCCTGCTCCCGAAGCCGAGCGATATCGCCCGGGCGCTCTACGACAACTGGAGCACGTTCTCGTCGGCCGGCTGGTACACCTTCAAGGAGGCGCTCGTCGGGTTCGTCGCCGGCTCCGTCGTCGGAGTCGCGTTTGCGGTCTTCGTCGCGCGCTTCCGCGCGGTCGGCGCGGCGCTGATGCCGTTCGCGATCGCGGCGAACGCGGTCCCGATCATCGCGTTCGCCCCGATCTTCGACGCCTGGTTCAACCCACTCTCACCTCACTCGAAGAGTGCGATCGCTGCCGTGCTCTGCTTCTTCCCGGTGATGGTGAACACGCTCCGCGGGCTCACGAGCGTCCGCTCTTCGCAGGTCCAGCTGATGAAGAGCTATGCCGCGAGCGACCTGGAGATCTTCCGCCGCGTGCGCGTCCCGACGGCCCTGCCGTACCTCTTCACCGCGCTCAAGGTGGCGAGCGTGCTCGCGATGATCGGCGCGATCGTCGCCGAGTACTTCGGCGGCTCGTTCGGCGCGCTCGGGGTCCTGATCAAGAGCGATGCCTCGATCCTGGACTTCACCGACGCCTGGGCGGGGATCGTCGTCGCCTCCGTGCTCGGGATCGCGCTGTACCTCGCAGTCGCGCTCGCCGAGCGGTGGCTCGTCCGCTGGGCGCCCGAGGTTCGGGGGACATAGGCAGTGCACTGCGCCAGCGGGTGAACGTTGAGCCGAGCGCGCGAAAGGTCCACAATCCCCGCAATGTCACACCCGAGGAGAAGGAGAGCAGGCATGAAGAAACGTGTTCTCGTATGGCTCGCGGCGGCTGGGCTGGCCGTTTCGCTGACTGTGGGCCTCGGCGCGGCGACGGCCGCGTCTCACCAGGCAAAGGCAACGAACGTCACCCTCCAGCTCAAGTGGGTCCCGCAGGCGCAGTTCGCGGGCTACTACGCGGCGGTGAAGATGGGCTTCTACGCCAAGGAAGGGCTGAACGTCACGCTGAAGAACGGCGGCCCGGACATCGTTCCCGAGCAGGTGGTCGCAAGCGGTCAGGCGCAGTTCGGCGTCGACTGGCTTCCGAGCCTGCTGGCCGCCCGTGACAAGGGAACCGACCTCGTCAACGTCGCGCAGGTGTTCGCACGCTCGGGGATGACGCAGTTGACGTGGAAGGACTCGGGGATCACGACGATCGCCGACATGAAGGGCAAGAAGGTCGCCAACTGGCTCGGAGGGAACCAGTACGAGCTCTTCGCCGCCCTCGTGAAGAACGGGATGAACCCGGACAAGAATCAAGGCGTCACGATCGTGCAGCAGCCGTTCGACATGGGGTTGTTCCTGAACCATCAGGTCGATTCGGCTTCGGCGATGACCTACAACGAGCTCGCCCAGGTGCTCGAGACGAAGAACCCGAAGACGGGGAAGCTCTACACGATGAGCGACCTGAACGTGATCAAGATGCAGAACGTCGGCACCGGGATGCTCGAGGACGGTCTCTTCTCGACCGGCAAGTGGCTCTCGGATCCGGCGAACCAGGCGACCGCGGTGAAGTTCATCAAGGCCTCGCTCGAGGGCTGGATCTACTGCCGCGACCATGAGGCCTCCTGCGTGAAGATCACGCTCGGGTATGGGCCGACGCTCCCGGCCGGGCATCAGACCTGGCAGATGAACCAGATCAACGCGATCATCTGGCCGAACACCTCCGGCATCGGGATCATGGACAAGGCCGACTACACGCGGACCGCGTCGATCGCGAAGCAGTTCGGCGTGATCTCGAAGACGCCGTCGGGCGCCTATCGCACCGACCTGGCGGCGAAGGCCGTGGCCCAGCTGAAGGCCACGGGCGTCGATGTCAACGGCAAGAGCTGGAAGCCGGCAACGGTCAAGCTGACCGCCGGCGGGAAGTAGTTCGTTCTTCGACCGGGGGTCGCGACATTGCGGCCCCCGGTCTAGCATCTGGGGGTCGACCGAAGGAGGAGCCGTGTCCGTGCTGATCAAGGGTGGCCGCGTGGTCACCGCGTCCGACGACTACATCGCCGACGTGTTCGTCGAGGGCGAGCGGGTGACGTTGATCGGCGAGTCGCTCGATCTTGACGCCGACCGCGTGATCGACGCGCGAGGGAAGCTCGTACTGCCCGGGTGCGTCGACCCGCACACGCATCTCGACATGCCCTTCGGCGGCACGGTCACGATCGACGACGTCGAATCGGGCCAGACCGCTGCGGCCTTCGGAGGCACGACCTGCCACGTCGACTTCTGCATCCAGGGAGCCGGCCAGACCTTCGCCGAGGCCCTCTCCGACTGGCACGCGAAGGCCGAGGGCAAGCAGGTGATCGACATGGGCTACCACATCGCGGTCACCGATCTCTCGGCATCGGGCGCGCTCGACGAGCTCGCGACGCTGCCCGATCAGGGCGTCACCTCCTACAAGCTCTTCATGGCCTACAAGGGCGCGCTGATGGTCGACGACGAGACCCTTTTCCGCACGATGCAGGTGGCGGCGCGGACGGGCGCGCTCGTGATGGTCCATGCCGAGAACGGCGATGCGATCGACGTGCTCGTGAAGGAGGCACTCGCCGCCGGGCACACCGAACCGTGGTGGCACGCGAAGACGCGCCCGCCGGAGACGGAGGGCGAGGCGACGAACCGCGCGATCCAGCTCGCACACGTCGCCGGGCTCGCCGCTTTACGTCGTCCACGTCTCGTGCAAGGAGTCGGTCGAGCCGATCGCGCTTGCCCGCGCGAAGGGCTGGAACGTCTTCGGGGAGAGCTGCACGCAGTACTTCTTCGTCGACTACACGTTCCTCGAGCGGCCGAACTTCGAGGGCGCGAAGTACGTGTACACGCCCCCGCCGCGTGACAAGGCAAACCAGGACGTGCTGTGGGACGCTGTGCGGACGGACACGCTGTCGGTGATCTCGACCGACCACTGCGCGTTCAGCTGGGACGGCCAGAAGTCACTCGGCCGAGACGACTTCTCGAAGATCCCGAACGGCGGGCCCGGGCTCGAGAACCGGCTCCAGATGATCTACACGTTCGGCGTGCGCGAAGGGCGGATCGGGCTGAACCGGATGGTCGAGCTGCTCGCGACGAATCCGGCGAAGCTCTTCGGCCTCTATCCGCGAAAGGGCACGCTGGCGGTCGGCTCCGACGCGGACATCGTCATCTTCGACCCGGAGAGGCGCGCAACGATCTCGGCGGCGACGCACCATTCGCGGATCGACTACTCGCTCTACGAAGGCACGGAGGTGGTCGGCGTGCCCGAGATCGTGCTCCTGCGCGGGAACGTTCTCGTCGAGAACGGCGAGCTCGTCGCCTCGCCGGGGATCGGGCAATACGTGGCGCGCGCGAAGTTCGGCGAGGAACTGGCAACCACGGGGAGAGAGGTCACCGCATGATCAGCGCGTCCTGGCAGATCCAGATCGACAAGCCGCCCGAGCAGGTCTTCGACTACATCGCTGACCTGAACTACGAGCCGGAGTGGAATCCCGACGCATCGAACATCGTGAAGAAGACCGACGGCGATGTCGGGCTCGGAACGGTCTACACGGAGGACTTCGCGCGGATCGGGATGTGCACCTCGACGCATCGACGTCTTCGACCGGCCGAGCGACCTCGGCTTCGATGCGCGGAACCCGAAATGCGATGCGCTCGTGCGGTTCCATTTCGTGCCGGCGGGCGAAGGCGCGACCACGGTGAGCTGCGACGTCGACCTGACGTTCAAGGGCGCGATGAAGTTCGTCGCCCCGCTCATGGCCGGCAAGGTCAGGAAGTCGATCGAGACCGAGCGCGGGCCCGGCGCTGAAGAACGCGGTCGAGGCGCGGCCCACCTAACCGCGGGGCCGCCGCTGCGGGTCGTTGTGCCGCGGCAGGAGTGCGGTGCCGGGCGCGGGCGTTTTCAGACTACGCCGGAAAGCGGTAGCAGGCTCGGCGTTTCAGGCTGTGCCTGACCCCGCGTTGCGGCGAGACGGCGCGTCGCGAATTGCAGGGGATTTCCGAGACGCCGTTTCACTTTCGTCTCGCCGCTGTCTCAGTTCCGTTCCAGTGCCTGACCCCGCCTTTCGCTCGTTGTCGAGCTCAGCCGACAGGGAACCGACGAGTGCCTGCTGGAGCTCGCTACTTGTGCGTCGAGGTGTAGACGAACGCCGCGACGTTCCTGATCACGGCCGGCGTCAGCACGTTCTTGTACGCGGTCATCTGGGTCGTGTACTTGGCGGCAGCCGCCTTCGACATCACCGAGGCGCCGCCGTTCGTGATCGCCTTGATGATCACCGCCTCGGTGAGAGCTGTCTTGTCGAGATTCGGGCCGATGTTCCCGACCGACTTGGCGGCGCGAAGCGTGTGGCAGACACCGCAGGTGCTGATGAAGGTCGGCTTCCCCGCCTTGGCGTTGCCCACGACCTTCGGCGAGCCGGTTGCGAGCGCTGCGGCCGGTACGCCCACCGCGATCGTCAGTGCAGTCGCCACGCCCAGAAGCCTCTGGGCTGCCGACCAGCTCGAAAATGGCCTCGTGTTCACGTCGCTCAGTATTCCCGCGCGGGCTCGGTTACCGCGCTGTAAGGATTTGTGCCGTATCGGCACGCCCTGCTACCGGCCGGCGGAGCTGCGCCTCCACGGTGTCGGGGGCGGCAGGCCGGCGCCGGCCACGGTGGACTCGCGCGGTGTCCTCGCAACGAGCACCGCCCCCGACCGCTCCTCGAGCTCCGGCAGGTCGATGCTCAACCTGCTCCCAGCGCATCCTCGAGCGCCGCGCGCAGACCGCGGTAGCGGAACTCGAAGCCGTCGAGCTTTCGGGAGACAGCGCGCTGGCCGTGGAGCAGGAGGTCGGCCTGCTCGCCCAGCAGGAGCCTCAGCGCGAATGCAGGCGCCGGGGCGATCGTGGGCCGGTGCAAGACGGCTCCGAGCTCGCGCGCCGCGTCTCGCTGGCGAAGCTGTTCCGGCGCAACCGCGTCGAGCGGGCCCGAGAGCGCCTCGCTCTCGATCGCGAGGCGGTAGAGCCGAACGAGGTCGTCGATGTGTACCCACGGAAACCATTGCCGTCCGCTCCCCGCCCGCCCACCGACGAAGAGGCGGTACGGAAGAGCCATCAACCTGACGGCGTCGGCACCCGGCCCGATCACGAGCGACGTTCGGACTGCGACCTGCCGGACCGGCGCCTTCGCCGCCTCGAGCTCCCACGCGACGCAGACACGCGCCAGGAACGAGCTCCCCGGCGGCGAGAGCTCGTCGACCACGGTGTCGCCCGTGTTCCCGGCGTAGTCGATCCCGGACGCAGAGACGAATACTCCCGGGCGCCGCTTCGCCCCCGCGATCGCCTGCACGAGCGTGCGGGTCGTGGTGGCCCTGCTTGCCATGATCGACTTCTTGCGGCCGTCCGTCCAGCGGATGCTCCCGATCGAGGTTCCCGCAAGGTTGACGACGGCGTCCGCTCCGTTTACCGCCTTCGCCACCTCGTCCCACGGAACGGCCCCGTCCCCGTCGGTGCGCGAGACGACCGTGACGTCGTGCCCATCGGCCCGAAGCGACTCGACGAGCGCGCGGCCGACGTATCCCGACCCTCCACCGACGACCACTTTCACTGGTACCGTCCTTCCGTTTGAGCGATTGAACTAATCGAATGACTAAAGCAACCGATCAAGCAATTGTCAAGGCTACCCTGGCGACAGTTCGTGACGAGGGGTTCGCGGGAGCGAGCTCGCGGGCGATCGCCCGGCGCGGCGGCTTCAACCAGGCGCTGATCTTCTACCACTTCGGCTCGCTCGAGAATCTGCTGCTCACCGCCCTCCGGCAAACAAGCGAGGAGCGGCTCGCGATCTACCACGAGATCGTCGATCCGATCACCACGCTCGGCGAGCTCATACCCGCGATGGCGGACCTCTGGAACGAGGACTATGGCGCCGGCCACGTGAGGGTCGTCGCGCAGATGATCGCCGGCTCGGCGAACAGGCCGGAGCTTGCGGCCACCGTCGTCGAGCTGATCGAGCCCTGGGTCGAGCTCGCCGAGAGGACCTTCGACCGGGTCCTGCCGCCGGGGCTCCCGACGGCCGATCTCGCCTACGGCACGGTCGTCTGGTACCTCGGCGCGAATCTGATCACCCAGCTCGATCCGGGCGGGACGCGAACCGATGCTCTCTTCCAGCGGGGCCGCGAATGGGCGCCGCTCGTCGCGCCGCTGCTCGACTCGTTCAGCTCTTGAGGTAGCCCCACTTCGCCAGCGAGCGATGAAGCGCCGTGACGAACTTCGCGCCGCTCGGCCAGAAGCCCGACCCGTTCAGGTAGCCCTTCGGGAGCGCGCTCGCGAGC
Source organism: uncultured Actinomycetota bacterium (assembly GCA_963720045.1). Taxonomy (GTDB): domain Bacteria; phylum Actinomycetota; class Thermoleophilia; order Gaiellales; family Gaiellaceae; genus PALSA-600. The sequence continues at coordinate 15,165 of CAVREC010000011.1, forward strand.
TCGGTGTCGCAGGCCGCCTTCTGCCCGAGCAGGTACTCGTCGGCACACCAGGCCGAGACCAGACCGCGCACGTCCCCAGAGGCGGACTTACCGCGTCCCGCAACGTAGGTGTGCCACCACATGGCGGCGTCCTTCTTGATCAGATCCGGGCGGGTGCGCGTGACGTTCGTCAGCACTCCGTTGGCGTTGATCGTCCAGAGCTGGATCGGGAGCCCGGAGCCGGCGAAGGCGGTGAAGGCGTAGGCGAAACGGTCGTCGCCGGAGAGGATCAGCGTGCCCCCGTCGTCGCGCTGGAACTCGTAGCCCGGGTCGCCGAAGTCGTGGAACACGGCCCGCCCCGGATGTGCGCCGTCGACGAGCACGATCAGCGCCTCGAAGCAGCAGTGCGCGCCGCCGGTGTAGAAGTCGACCACGGCCTCCGGCAGGCTTCCGCCCCAGACGTTCTGGAGCGAGAGGATGTGCTTCGAGGCGATGCCGCAGCGGTCGAGGGAGCAGAGGTCGTGGTCGTAGATCGTCTTCGCGCCGTTCTTCACGACGAGCTGCATGTCGCGGAACGAGTAGGCGCCGTAGCTCTCCTTGCGCTGCTGGAAGCTCAGCGTCGCGTCGATCCCGGCGCGGCTCTTGTGCTGGACGACCTGCTTCCAGGCGGACGGAGTTGCCGCGCCGGCGGGCGCCGCGACGATCACGGCCGCGATCGCGGCCAGGGCGAGAAGACGCGTCACCGGGCCGAGTCACCTGGTCTGGGGGAATCCGAGGTCGACCTTCGAGGTCGCCGGATCGGGCCAGCGCGAGGTGACGACCTTCGTCCTGGTGTAGAAGTCGATCCCCTCGGGCCCGTAGATGTGCCGGTCGCCGAAGAGGCTCGCCTTCCAGCCGCCGAAGGAGTAGTAGGCGACGGGAACGGGGATCGGCACGTTGATCCCGACCATCCCCGCCTGGACGTCGAACTCGAACTGCCGGGCGACGCCGCCGTCGCGGGTGAAGATCGCGGTGCCGTTGCCGTAGGGGTTCTCGTTCACGAGCTTGATCGCGTCCTCGTAGGTGGCGACGCGGGTGACGCCGAGCACCGGGCCGAAGATCTCGTCCTCGTAGTTGTCCATCCCCGGCTCGACGTTGTCGATCAGCGAGGGCCCGAGGAAGAAGCCGTCGCCCGCCGGGACGCTCTCTCGGCCGTCGACGACAACGGTCGCGCCCTCGCCCGATGCCCGCTCCACGTAGGAGGCGACCTTGTCGCGGTGCTCGCGCGTGATCAGCGGCCCCATCTCGGCTCCCTCCTCGAGCCCGGGCGAAACCTTGACCGCGGGGATTCGCATCTTGATCGCCTCGATGAGATCGTCCGCGATGCCGCCGACGGCGACGAGCATCGAAACCGCCATGCAGCGCTCGCCGGCCGAGCCGTACCCCGCGGACACGGCCGCGTCGGCGGCCATGTCGATGTCGGCGTCGGGCAGGACGATCATGTGGTTCTTGGCCCCACCGAGCGCCTGGCAGCGCTTGCCGGCCGCCGGTTGCCGTCTCGTAGACGTAACGGGCGATCGGCGTGGAGCCGACGAAGGAGATCGCGGCGATGTCGGGGTGCGCGAGCAGGGAGTCGACAGCGGTCTTGTCGCCGTTGACGACGTTGAAGACGCCCGCGGGCACTCCTGCCTCGGCGAGCAACTCGGCGGTGAGGAGCGAGGCCGAAGGATCCTTCTCGGACGGCTTCAGCACGAAGGTGTTCCCGCAGGCGAGCGCCGGCGCCCACATCCACATCGGGACCATCGCCGGGAAGTTGAACGGCGTGATCCCGGCGACGACGCCGAGCGGCTGGCGGATCGAGTAGACGTCCACGCCCGTCGAGGCCTGCTCCGTGTAGCCGCCCTTGAGGAGCGTCGGGATCCCGCAGCAGAACTCGATCACCTCGAGCCCGCGGGCGACCTCGCCCATCGCGTCCGAGAGGACCTTGCCGTGCTCTGCCGTGAGGAGGCGCGCGAGATCCTCGCGGTGGGCGTTGAAGAGCTCGCGAATGCGGAAGAAGAGCTCGGCGCGGCGCCCGACCGAGAGCGCGCGCCAGGCCGGGAACGCCGCCTTCGCAGCCTGGACGGCGGCGTCGATCTCCTCGGGCGAGGCGAAGTCGACGGTGCCGGTCTGAAGCCCGGTCGCCGGATCGAAGACCGGCCCGGAGCGGCCGGAGGCGCCCGCACGAGACTGACCGCCGATCCAGTGGTTGATCGCCTTCGTTGCCTGCGGCGCGTCGATCAGCTCCGTCATCGTCCCCTCCTTCGTCGTCTCTCGGGAGGTTATCGCGCGGCTAGTTTCCCGGGATGGACGAGAACCCGACCGATACCGGCGAGACCGCACCGGATGAACCGCGGGAGCCGCCCGTTGACGAGGGCTGCTCGAGCTCGCGGAGGAGCCGGGTCTCTGGCTTCCGTTCGAGCCGAAGCTGAACGTCTTCCGCGCCGAGAACTTCGCCTTCGTCACCTACGGGCGGTCGGCCTGGGTGCAGCGGCTCCGGATCGCGGACGCCGATCCGGCGCAGGTCGTCGATCGCGTCGAGGGGATGATCGGGCTCAAGGGTCTCGAGGAGGCGACCTGGTGGCTCGGGGAGCTCACGACGCCCGAGGGGCTCGCGGACGAGCTCGTCGCGCTCGGGCTCGAGCCGGACGACCCCGCCGAGATGACGTCGCTGACGATCGCCACGGCTCCGGCCGGCGAGCCGGCGGTCGAGGTTCGCCGCGTCGAGACGATCGCTGAAGCGCTCGTCGCAGCCGAGCTCGACTGGGAATGCTTCGGCGTCGCCGAGGAGGAGCGGGCACTGCGCCGAGACGAAGTTGCGGCGGCGTGGCCCGCGCTCCAGGCCGGCGGCCTCCAGACCACCTACCTCGCCTATCTCGACGGCGAACCGGTCGGCTTCGCCCGCGCCGTCTTCACCCCTCGCGCCGCCCTGCTCCTCGGCGGCGCGACTCTCCCGTCCGCCCGCGGCCACGGCGTCTACACCTCCCTCGTTCACGCCCGCTGGGCCGAGGCCGTCGAGCGCGGAACCCCCCGCATCGCCGTCAGCGCCGGCCCGCTCTCCGCGCCGATCCTCGCAGGCCTCGGCTTCGAACCAATCGGCCGCGTGAGGCTCCTCCGCCAGCAGCTCTGACTCGCTTGAGTGGAGGTGCAGGCTTCCGCGGTTCCATCGGTCTTTGGCATTCGGGACGCCTCGTCGGCGACAGGCACCGGGGTTTCGGGCCGCAGCTTTCGTGTTCCTGCCGCCTCTGGGAACGACTCTTACCTAGTCCCGATACGATCCCAGGGCATGGCCACCGTCGAGACCAATCCTCAGCTCGGGCAGCAGATCGTCGAGGATGCGAAGCGCTACGTCCTCTACTCCTGGTCGGTGCAGGACGCGATCTCGCCGATCGCGGTCGCGGGCGGCGAGGGACGCTACTTCTGGGACTACGACGGCAAGCGCTACCTCGACTTCGCCTCGCAGCTCGTCAACGTCTCGATCGGCTACGGCCACCCGAAGATCGTCGCGGCGATCAAGGAGCAGGCGGAGACGCTCGCGACGATCGGCCCGCCGATGGCGACCGAGTCTCGCTCGCGCCTCGGCAAGCTGCTCGCCGAGGTGACGCCGGGCGACCTCGGCTACTCGTTCTTCACGAACGGCGGCACCGAGGCGAACGAGAACGCGATCAAGCTTGCCCGCTGGTACACGGGCCGCCAGAAGATCGTCGCGCGCTACCGCAGCTACCACGGCGCGACCGCCGGCTCGATGACGCTCACCGGCGACCCTCGCCGCTGGCCCGCCGAGCCCGGGATCCCCGGCGTCGTGCGGATGTTCGACCCCTACACCTATCGCTGCCCGGCCGGCCATCCCGATCCGTGCCCCGTCTGCACCGGCGCGCCCGCACCTCGAGGAGATCCTGATGTACGAGGGCCCCGAGACGGTCGCCGCGGTGATCCTCGAGACGATCACCGGCACGAACGGGATCATCGTCCCGCCCGACGGGTATCTCCAGTCGATCCGCGAGGTCTGCGACCGCTACGGGATCCTCCTGATCGCCGACGAGGTGATGGCCGGCTTCGGCCGCACCGGGAAGTGGTTCGCGGTCGACAACTGGGACGTCGTCCCCGACATCATCACGATGGCGAAGGGGATCAACTCGGGCTACGTCCCGCTCGGCGCGATGACGGTGAGCCCCAAGCTCGCCGAGTTCATCCGCCCGAAGTTCTTCGCCGGCGGCCTCACCTACTCCGGCCATCCGCTGGCGTGCGCCTCGGCGGTCGCGTCGATCGAGGCCTTCCAGGAGGAGGGAATCGTCGAGAACGCCGCTGCGATGGGCGCGGTCTTCCGGGACGAGCTCGACCGGCTCGCCGCGAAGCACGAGTCGGTCGGCGAGGTTCGAGGGCTCGGCTGTTTCTGGGGGCTCGAGCTCGTGAAGAACCGGGAGACGCGCGAGCCGCTCGTGCCGTTCAACGGCTCCGGCGAGGCGGCGAAGCCCGTCGTCGCGCTCTCGAAGCACGCGCTCGGCAAGGGCCTCTACCTGATGAGCCACTGGAACGTGGTCATGGTCTGCCCGCCGCTCACGATCACACGCGAAGAGCTCGACGAGGGGATCGCGATCCTCGACGAAGCGCTCTCGATCGCCGACGAGTTCGTCGGCTAGCTAGACACCGAGCGGCCGCTCTGCCCGCCAGTCGTCGAGCAGCAATCGCTCGCGATCGGGGTCGAGCCCGGCTGCAGGCCGCGTCCAGCCGAAGAGGCCGCTTTCCCCTGGAGTCTCGACCTCGTCGAGAACGGCCCGGATCGTGTCTGCGATCGGCCTGAACGTCAGGCCCGCTGCAGCGCGCCTTCGAGATGTCGATCGCCGGGTAGCCGCCGTCTCCTCCCGGCACCCAGAGCGGCAACTCGGTGTACGGGACGACTTCGCGCTCGACGAGGAACTCGTCGTCGACCCAGGTGAACCGTGCGTCGCTCGCCGTCGCCGCGCGGCACTCCTCGAGCAGCTCGCCCATCGTCAGCCTCGACGCCGGCCCGGCCGCGTTGAACACGCCCGTCACGCGCTCCTCGGCGAGCCGGATCGTCCACTCGGCGAGGTCGCGAACGTCGATCAGCCAGATCCGCGTCTCAGGCCGTCCCGGCGCGAGCACCTGTCCGCCTCGCGCAACCCTGCGCGGCCAGTAGCTGAAACGGCCCGAGTAGTCGTGGGCGCCGACGATCAGCCCGGGCCGGATCACGAGCGCCGCGTCCGGGAACGCCGACTCGACCGCTTCCTCGCTCAGCGTCTTCAGGCCGCCGTAGTCACGGTTCAGATCCCGGCTCTGCGGATCCTCCGGCCGTCCGGGTCGGCGTGTCTTCCGTGAGCACCTCGGCGTCCTCGTAGACCGAGATCGTGGAGATGAAGATGTAGTGCCCCGTGCGGCCCGCGAGGAGCTCCGCAGAGGCGCGAACGACCGAGGGGAGATAGCCGCTCGTGTCGACCACGGCGTCGAACTCGCGGTCAGCCGAGCAGCGACAGCTGCGACTCGCGGTCGCCGACGACGTGCTCGAGCTCCGGATAGAGGCCCGGATTCGTCTTCCCGCGCGTGAAAAGGGTCGGCTCGTGGCCGGCCGAAAGGGCCGCGTCGACGACGGCGCGGCCGAGAAATGCGGTGCCGCCGAGGAGGAGGAGCCTCACCTCTCAAGCGTACGTTCACGATCGCCCAACGCTGCTCTCGCAATTGTTTAAGACGGATCGAGCTCGCAACGGGCATGATTTAGGCGTGAGCCCCCTTCCGCCTCCAGGCGCGGCCGCTGCACCGCCTCCCGTTGCGCCGCCGCCGCCGCAGAAGCCCGGCTTCGGCCTCGAGTTTCGCTTCGCCCTGATCTACGGTGCGCTCGGGACGATCCTCGTCGTGTCGATCGTCGGCGTGTTCCTCCTCGTACGCCAGGGCGCGCCTCCGAAGCCGCCGGCCTGGTCGAGCTGGCGTCCGGCCTCGGCGAGCAGCTCCACGATGGCCACGGAGATCGCCACGCATGTCGCGAACCAGTACAAGCTGAACAAGGCGGGCGCTCCGCTCGTCGCGATCGTGCCGAGCGCGCCCGAGGGCACGAAGGGCACCACCGTGACGCCGGTGTCGACGATCGGCTTCCTCTCTTCCGCCACGGCCTCGTCTTGCTGCGCGCGAGTCGTCTCGACGACCGACAACGTCCAGGACCATCTCTGCGGGCTCGGTGCCCGATGCGCGATCACGCGTGGCACGCCCACCGCCGATCGCGGCCGCCTCGTGCGGCGGGAGGCGCTCGAGCTCGCGCTGTACACGTTCAAGTACGTGCCGAAGGTGAACGCGATGATCGCCTACATCCCGCCGCAGGCAGGGACGAACCGGATCACGCTGCTGTACCTCGAGCGGAGCAACCTTCAGTCCGAGCTCAACAAGCCCATTTCGGACACGCTCCCCCTCGCAACGCCGCCGTTACCGACAATCCCGGATCCTCGGGAGGGGAAGACGATCGACAGGCTGACGAAGCCGGTCGAGTTCGCCTTCATCCAGTACAAGTCGCTTGGTGACGGTACGCAGGCGCTGATCGTCAGCCCGACCACCGGCTGAGGGCTCAGCGGAAGAGGTCGCGGTCGGCCGGGATCACGAGCTCGGTCGCGGTGCCGTCTCCTGCCGTCCGCACGCCGCGCACGATGACCACCGGCAGACCGTCCGCCTTCGTCGTCCGCACGAGATCGGCGGCGGCGGCGAGCTCGTCGGCGAACGCGACCTGAGTCGTGCGTAGCGGGAGCCCGGCGCGGTCTGCGGTACCGCGAAGGTCGAGGAGCGGGCTCAGGCCGGCGACTCCGATCGCGACATCGGTCGTTCCCCGGCGGAAAGGACGTCCGAACGAATCGGTGACGATCACGGCGACCTGATGACCGGTGAGCTGCGCGGAGCGTCGACCTGATCCGGCGGGCACTCGCGTCCGGATCGAGCGGGAGCAGGATCACCGTGCCGGGCTCGGCGGCGTTCGAGTGGTCGACGCCCGCGGACGCGCAGACGAACCCGTGACGTGTCTCCGCGATCACGAGGCCCTCGCGTGAGCGCACGACGCGGGCGGTTTCCTGCAGGATCGCCTCGAGCTGCCTGAGATCGGTTCCGGGCCCGGCGAGCTCGCGCGCTCTCGCGCTCGGCTCGATCCCGTCGAGCCTGACGACCCGGCCTTCGAGCTTGGAAACGGCCTTCTGAGCGACGACGACGACGTCGCCTTCGCGAAGCTCGACGGCGCGGGCGATCATCGCCCCGAGGTCGTCCCCCTCGCCGATCTCCGGAAGCCCGTCGACCGGGAAGATCTCGATCACTCGACGGAAACGCCCGTGACGACGATTCCGGCGTGTGCGCGGTACCGTCGGTTCAGGTTCACGATCACCGCGGTCAGGCCCTCGAGCGTGCGGGCGCTCGCGAGCGGGCCGGCGTCGAGGGCGCGACCGGCGACGACCTTCGCCGCGAGGGTGAGAGCGAGCTCCTTCGCCGCTTCGTCGTCGCCGCAGACGAGCGCGTCTTCGTTCGGCGCTGCTGCATCGAGGTTCGCGGCCGCGATCGAGTGGAGCCCCGCGGTGACCGGCCCGGCGACCACGTCCTGGATCCGCTCGGCGAGCGACCTCGCGTCCGGGTCGGGGCGTACCCCGCCCCGCGAGAACTTCAGGTCGCTCGCGACCGAGAGGAGCGGCGTCGTCCCGAGCGCCTCCGCGACCGAGCGAGCGGTTTCGAGGGCCGCGTCGGCCTTGACTGCGAGCACGGCGAGGTCGGCACCGGCGACGGCATCTTCGTTCGTCGCGCCGTGAACCCCTGGACCGAGCTCGGCGGCGGTCGCCCTCGCACGCGCCTCGTCTCGCGATCCGATCACCACCTCGTCGTCTCCGGCCGCGACGAGCCGTACGGCGAGAGCCCGGCCGAAACTGCCGGTGCCACCGAGGATTGCGACCCTCATGCGACGGCCGAGGCGGCGTCGACGACCGCGTGGACGAGACGGCGGCGCGCGTCGTCATCGGACATCAGAGTCCGAGCGACGACCACGCGAACTCCGCCGGGAAGCTCTCCCTCGCCCCTGCCGGGCGCATCCTGCTCGTCGATCACGAGAGCGTCGATCAGCGCCGGGATAGCAGCTCGCAACCGCGGCCGGGCTCGTCTCTCCGGCGAGGCGCGCAAGCATCCGGTCGGCAGGCCCCTTGACCGCCCGGCCGCCGATCAGCGGGCTGACGGCGACGCAGGGCACCCGGCGGCGCTCGAGCGCCGCGCGGATCGGCTCGACGGCGAGAATCGGACCGATCGAGACGTACGGATTGCTCGGCGCGATCACGATCAGCTCGGCGCTCTCCAGCGCCTCGAGCACGCCCGGAGCCGCCTCCGCCTCCGCCGCCCCGGTGTAGTGGAGCGCGTCGACCTCGTCCCGGTGACCTCGCGCGACGAACCACTCCTGAAACGGGAACGTGCCGGCAGGAGTCTCGACGAATGTACGGAGCGGGTCGTCCGTCGCGGGGAGCAGTGCGGTGCGAAGTCCGAGGGCGGTCGCGAGCCTCCGGGTGATCTCGGAGAGGGGCACACCTTCACGCAGGAGCTGGGTTCGAACGAGATGCAACCCGAGGTCGCGATCGCCGAGCCGGAACCAGGCCTCGCCGCCGACGGCGGCCACGGTTTCGAGCGCGTTCCACGTCTCGCCGGCCCGGCCCCAGCCGCGTTCGTCGTCGGCAAGCCCGGCGAGTGCGTAGAGGACGCTGTCGAGGTCGGGTGAGACATGCAGGCCGAGAATCTCGATGTCGTCCCCCACGTTGCCTATGATGGTTACGTTGTCTGACTCGACTACAGATACGACGCCGCGCAGGAACCGTGCGCCTCCGACACCGCCCGAGAGGACGGTCGTCTTCACGCCGCGGCTCCCAGACGCAGCGAGGCGAGAACGCTGCGCGTGTAGGGGCCAAGGCGCGACCGGAGCCGGTCGAGGTCGGCGACCGTGTCCACGTCATCTATGAGATTCGGTGCGTCCACCCTCCGTGAGGGGGCGAGCGCTGCGAAGCGGTCCGCGCTCCCGGGCCCGTACGTCGGGACGAACTGCGCGGCCGTCGAGAGCGCGAGCGCGTTCGTCGTCCCGTCGGCTGCGGGAGCGAGCGCCAGCCCGCGATCGGGAACCGCGCCTGCGAGCGCGAGCAGGTCGCGTGCGGTGACACACGGGAGGTCGGCGTTGACGACGAGCAGCGGCCCCGCGGTCGGCGAAGCCAGCGCGGCAGCCTCGAGGCCGACGCGGACCGCGGCTCCCTGACCGCCGCCGGGGTCGGCGACGAGGATCGCCTCGCGGGCGTTCGTGCCTTCTGGTCCGACGACGAAGGTCGGCCCTACCGCGACGCACGCGGCGAGAACGTCCGCGAGCATGGCCTCGGCGAGTGCCGTGCGGGCTTCGCGCGGAAGCGAGCCGAGCCGGCTCTTGCCTTTCGCCCCGCGGAAGGGAACGACTAGCGACGGCATCGGGCCGGACACTACCGCCCCGGTATGGGCCTGCGGCGGCGCTCAGACGGCGTCGGACCCGGGCGAGCGCTCGACCCATTCGCGCAGGTCGAACCAGTGCGACGCGCGCAGCGCCTCGGCGACCGCGGGATCGGTGTGCTCGGCGAAGAACACGTGGCTCGCCGGGTCGCAGCAAATTGCGACGGAATCCAGGTCCACGGACTCGAGGTTCACGAGCGCGTCCGCGGGAAGCTGCGCCTCGCGGAGCGTGAAGTGCTTGAACTGCAGCTCCGGCGCGAGTTCCATCAACTGCGGCCATTCTGGGCAGGTACGCGAGCTCATTCCGGCTATCCGATTGGCGCGGAAGCGGCAATCTCCTGCACGCTCCAGCGACCTTCGAGCAAAACCGCTCCGGTCTCCGGCCCGCCCGGGAAGACCAGGAAGCGAATCGCGTCGTCGAGCAGATGCAGGAGACCGCCGCCTTTTGCGTCGATCAACGCGCAGCGAAGATGGAACTGCCCGTCGGCGAGCGGCAGGCGGTCGATCTCGAAACGGAGGATGCGCTCGCCCGGTGCCGCTTCCCAGCCGAGGCCGTCCGTTGCAGCGATCACACCGCCGAGGACGGTCCCGTCGTTGTCCCGCAGCTCGAGCGAGACCCGTGGCGGCTCGATGGCGGCCTCGCAGGCGACCACGAGCTCGACGGCCACCGCCTCGCCCGAGGCGAACGCGGGACGGGCCTGGCCGTCCGCGTCGAGGAGCCGCGCCGAGACGATCCGCGCCTCGCCGCTCCCCCATTCGCGCAGTCCTGCCGCCAGCTCATCGGGGCTCCGCTCGTCCGCGAGCAGGCTTCGGTACTTGGCGATCGCCTCCCGGGTGTCGCCGTCGAAGACCAGCGTCCCATGACGGAGCAGCGCGGCGCGGTCGCAGAGTCGCTCGACTGCCTGGGCGTCGTGGGAGACGAAGACGATCGTGCCGCCCCGCCCCTTGAACTCGTGGATCTTGCCGAAGCACTTCCGCTGGAACTCCTCGTCACCGACCGCAAAAACCTCGTCGAGGAGCAGCACGTCGGCCTGGATGTGCGCCGCGACCGAGAACCCAAGCCGCATGTACATCCCCGACGAATACGTCCGCACCGGCAGGTCGATGAACCGCTCGAGTTCGGCGAAGGAGACGATCTCGTCCATCAACTCGCGGATGCGAGCGCGGGAAAGCCCGTGGATCGAACCGTTCAGGTAGACGTTCTCGCGTCCCGTGAAGTCCTGGTGGAAGCCGGCGCCGAGCTCGAGCAGCGAGCCGATCCGCCCGCCGACCGCGATCCGGCCCGAGGTCGGCTTGAAGATCCCCGAGATGAGCTTGAGCAGCGTCGTCTTGCCGGAGCCGTTGCGGCCGACGAGCCCGAGCGCCTCACCCGGCTCGACCTTCAGCTCGACATCGCGAAGGGCCCAGACCTCGTTCACGGGCGCCCGGCGGTGGGGTGCGACGACCGTGTCCTTGATCGTTCGGTATGGACGCTCCGAAACCCGGAAACGCTGCGACACCCGGTCGACGACGATCTTGCCCGGGCTCGTCATCACGAATCGGGGCCTGCGAGCGCGCGGTTCACGATCTCGGCCAGCACGTCGACGAAACCGGGCTCGGCGTTCGGCATGCGAATCCGGTCGAGCTCCATCCCGAGCTCGGCCGCGCGCTCCTGTGCCTCGGTGTCGATGTCCCAGCGAATCTCCAGATGATCGGATACGAACCCGACGGGGCACACGAGCACTCGGTCGGTGCCCGCCTCGTGGAGCGCCGTGAGATGGTCGAGGATGTCGGGCCCGAGCCAGGGCTCCCCCGTCGGAGACTCGCTCTGGAACGAGAACGACCAGTCGTCCACCCCGGCCGCGGAAGCGACGAGGCCGGAAGTCTCGAGCAGCTGCTCGCGGTACGGGTCGCCCAGCTCGAGGATCCGCGCCGGCAGCGAATGGGCGGTGAAGACGACGTGACGGTCGGTGCCGCGGATGCGCTCGGCGAGAAACGCGACGAAGCCGGCGTCGTCGTGCCAGCTCTCGACGAACTCGAGCGCCGCCCTCCCGCCGAGCCCGCCTTCGAGCTGCTCGCGGTAGCCCTTGATCGAGAGCGCCGAGTAGTGCGGGGCGAGCACGAGGCCGACAACGGTGTCCGCGCCCGCGTCGACCGCCCGGTTTGCGGCCTCGTCGATATGTGGAGCCCAGTGCTTCATCCCGGTGAACACCGGAAGGTTCAACGCGTCGGAGAGCCGCGCGCGCGTCTCCTCGGTGATCGCATTCAGCGGATTCGAGTCTTCGATCCCGAGCCGGCGGTAGCGGCTGACCAGATCCTCGAGGTTCTCCGGCGAGATCGGCCGCCCGCCTCGGATGTCCGCGTAGTAGGCGGGCACGTCCTCGAGTCGCTCCGGCGACCCATATGCCATCAGTACGACTGCCGCGCTCACAGGGAAACGCTACCCCACAACCCGCGCCTCACCGGTTGTGGAACAACTGGTACCCGCGCGTCACACCTTCCCCGCTAGCCTCGACGGCATTGGGGCGGGAGGTGGGTACCCGAAAACTGACAGCTCGGAAGGCCGGCGCGGCCGGTTCTGACAGGGCCGAAGAGGACAGTCGGCCCGCGCCGTGCACGAACCGCTCGCTCCTGCTCGTCGCCGCCCGGCAGGCCCGCGACGAAAGGAAGCTCTCATTCGCCTCGGCCCCGAACTCCAGCCGCGCCGATTCCGGCCGCGGCTAGCTGCTGCGGAGCGAAGCGAGCCGGTCGCGGAGGCTGTCCGACATCGGCTCGTCGGTGGAGACACGGACGAAGTGCCGGAGCCTCTCCTCGAAGCGGTAGCGCTTGTCGCAGGGCGGGCAGGCCTCGAGGTGCTCGCGCGCTTCGGCGACCTCGGCGTCGGTGAGCATCCCGTCGATGTAGGGCTGCATCATCGATTCACAGTCTCCGCAGTCGCATCCCATTACGCCGCCACCGTCTTTTCTGCCAGGCGCTGCTTGAGGATGCGCCGGCCGCGGTGCAGCCGGGACATCACGGTTCCCACGGGAATGTCGAGGATCTGGGCGGCGTCGGCGTAGGAGAACTCACCGATGTCGACGAGGACGATCGCATCGCGGAAATCGTGAGGCACCTCGGCGAGGGCCTCGACGACCGAGTTCTGCGAGAGGCGTTCGATCACCCGTTCCTCATCGGGATTCTCGTCCGAGATCGTCGACTCGAGCTTGTTGTAGAGGAAGTAGTCGCCTTCCTCGAGCGGCTGGCTGTCGGGAGTGCGCTGCTGTCGCCGGCCCCGGTCGATGTTCAGATTCGTGAGGATCCGGAGGAGCCAGGCGCGGAGGTTCGTCCCCGACTGATACTGCTGCCAGGCGCGGAATGCGCGCGCGTAGGTGTCCTGCACGAGGTCCTCCGCCTCCTCGCGGGATCCGGAGAGCCTTCGCGCAACGCGGTACACCTGATCGCTCAACTCGAGCGCTTCTTCCTCGAAGCGAACACGGTCACGCTCTACCTCCGCGATGCGGCGGGCTTCGGCGGCTGTCGGGGCGCTCTCGCTCACTCGACCGGCCACCCTATCAATGGCTCTAACGACATCCGGCCCCCCGGGATTCCCCGCGCACTCAGGCCGGTTGCTGCTCGCGGAACCCACCGCGGGCGAGCGCCGCGACGAGCGAGTCGCGCGTCGTCTGCTCGTCGTCCCAGCTGAGGGTGACCTCACCGGCGAGAGTCGCGTTCGCGGACTCGAGGCCTTCGTGCCCCTTGAGCACGTGGCCGAGCCGCGCCATGCACCGCTCGCAGCGGATCCCCCGGACCTGGAACGTTTCGCTCACGGTCGCCATCGACTCCAGCTTAGCCTGGAGCCACCGAGGCGCGTGATCGCTGGGCGTTCGTCTGGACCGTCAGGACGGGCGCAGACAAGCCGTGCGGACCGGGCCCGGACGGCTTGGCTGTGACCCGGAGCGGAACGGCCTGGCAAGTCCGGACGGACGCCCCGCCCGCGCGATTCGGTGGATCCAGGACCGTCTCTCCGGTCTGCGATCACGGCTCTTTCAAACCGCTCGGGCCGACGGTGATCGAGGGCGCCGTCGAAGCCGCGAACGCCGACGAAATACCTCGCCGGGCTGATGCTCGCGGCTCGTCGCTCACCGCGGAAACGGATGACCGAGGCCGAGCGGCTTAGCCTCATCTACCTCGAAGAGATCTGAGCGTCGGGCTACTGGGCGCGGACGCCGTGCACCGGGCGCCCGGCGGCGATCCAAGCGTAGTACGAGGCAGACGGCCCGTAGTCGGCGCGATACCCCACGATCCGCGGGTTGCGTCCGACGTTCTTTGCCTGACCGGCGTGCCGCAGCAGGTTCGGGTCGTCGTTTTCCTGCCAGACGAGGATCAGATGCGCGGCGGTCATGAAATCGGCAACGTAGGTGCATCCGGATGCAGGGCACGGAAAAGGATCCGTCCGAACGCAGAACCAACCGTCGCGACCTGCCGAATCGTCATCGATCCATAACTCCTCGTCCTCGGACCGGACGGCGGTTTCCTCGAAAACGATCGAGCCCCTCTCCACGCGAACAGGGTACCCATCGAAGCCCGAAACGGGAATCCGAATGTAGTACGCCGTCCAAGTGGCTCGCGGATTGCATCCACTCCGGCGGCGCATCCGTACCATCGTCTCGTGGAGATCCTGCGCCTCGAGCCGGGAGACGAGGACCTCGTCCTCGCCGGCGCGGCACTCTTCGACGACCCGCCGACGCGTGCGTGGGCCGCACGGTTCCTCTCGTCCGCGGGCCACCACCTACTCGTGGCCCGCACCGAGGGCTCGACCCCGATCGGGTTCGTCAGCGGCGTCGAGACGACGCATCCCGACAAGGGCACCGAGCTCTTCCTCTACGAGCTCAGCGTCCACCCGGATCACCGAAAACGCGGTGTCGGACGAGCACTCGTCGAGGCGCTCGCGGAGCTCGCGCGGCGCAACGGCTGTTACGGGATGTGGGTCGGAACCGAGGCCGACAACGCCGCCGCTCTCGCGACCTACCGCGCCGCGGGCGCAGCCGGGCCCGAGGAGTGCGTGGTGTTCACGTGGACGTTCCCTCCGGCTCCGGAAGAGCCCACAGCTCCGCAGGCACGCCGCGCTTCGTCGTGATCTCCCGCTCGAACCGTTCGCCGAGCTTCCCCGCCACGCGCTTCGAGCGGGCGTTCTCGGGGTGGATCAGCGAGATCAGCCGTCGCGGCTGCACGTTTGCGAGCGCCCAGTCTCGAGCGGCCGCGGCCGCCTCGGTCGCATAGCCCTGTCCCCAGGCATGCCGCATAAGCGTCCAGCCGAGCTCCACCTCGGCCCGGTCGCCGATCTCGCTCCGAATCCCACTCGACCACGTCGCCGGATCCCATGCGAGCAGCCCGACCCGGCCGATCACCACGCCGTCGGCCGCGCGCACGACGACGAACCGCCCGAAGCCGTCGGCCTGCCAGGCGCGCGTCATCTTCTCGACCTGCTCGATCGCGTCGAGCAGCGTCCCGGTTTCGCCCCGGCCGATGTAGCGCATGACCTCCGGGTCGGCGAACCCGTCGAGCAGCAGCTCGGCGTCCGCAGGGATGGGGGGCCGGAGGAAAAGCCGTTCGGTCTCGATCACGAGGGAAGAGCCTCCGGCAGCTCGTCGATAGCGATCGCCTCGGCGGGCGCCGGTCGTCGCGCCCGCGTCGACCGCGACCGCGGTGACACGACTCATTCGAACCCGCTCACCTCGGGCGGCGTCCGGATGAGCTCCTCGTCGGTCGCATCCCACGCCGCGAAGGCGAAGTAGCCGTTTCGTACGGGAGCCTCGTGCCGCTCGCCGCGCCAGGAGACGATCGCCCGCTCGACCCCGGAAGGCGCCGGGCCGTACAGGCGGAAGACACCGATCGCCACGCCGCCCTTCGTCTCGACCGGGCTCCAGGCCTCTCGGTCGTAACTCGTCGTCCATTCGACCCATTCGCCGCCCGACCGCTCGTACACGGCCTCGAGCCAGTTGTCGGTCTCGAGCACATGGAGCAACGCCGCGGCCCGCTCTCCGTCGGGCGAAAGGGACGAGACGACGACCTCGATCAGACCGTCGCTCTGCGCGGCCACCGCCTCGATGAGAGCTGCTTCGGAAGCATCCATGGGCGGAAGGGTAGGGCGCGTCAGTCGGCTCGCGCCACGGGCTCGGCGCCTTCGCGCACGCCTTCACGTCTGCGCAGGCTGAGGATAACGCCGCGGTGGCACGTCGCTGGGGAAAAGCTGTAACGAAAGCACCAACGATTGGCGCGCCGGCTCGCAGAATCCCTGCTCCGAGCCCGGTTGCAGGCCGAACATCGGTGCCATGCACCGGACTTTCGCGCGGCCCGGCGAGGCGTGGCTCGGCAGGCCCGCGCCGTAGGAGCCGCACCGCCCGGTCGCACAACGGAAAGAAATAAATGGCCGCGACCCGGGCAGGCATGCGGGTCGCGGCCATCTCGTCCGGCGGGCCGCGCTGGCTAGACGGCTCCGCCGGGTTCGGGCCCCAAGCGTTGCAGGGGCCCAATCTCTTGCTTGAAATCAGCCTGGTGTCCGGCCCAGCTTCACGTGGACGGTCTTCTCCTTGTCGCCTCGCCAGATCCGGAGGGCGAGCTTGTCGCCGGGCTTCATGGTCTCGAGCACGTCCCGGAGCTGCGACTCGCTCGTGACCGGCGTCCCGTTCGCGGCCACGATGATGTCGCCGCCGATCACATAGGACTCACCTGCGACGAGAACGGAGGTGCGCCCCGGTCGCAGCCCCGCGCGCGCGGCGCCTGTTCCCGGCGTGACGTTCTGCACCATCAGACCGTAGTCGCAGGGCAGCGCGAAGGCTCGTGCGAGGGCCGCGTTGACCGGCTGGGCGTCGATCCCGAGGAACGGATGCTGCACCTCGCCGGTTGCGAGGAGCTGTGCGACCACCGTCTTCACCGTGTCGATCGGGATCGCGAAGCCGATCCCCTCGCCGCCCGAGCTCGCGACGCGCGTCCCGAGCTGCGAGCTGACGCCGATCACCTGTCCTCGCGAGTTGATCAGCGGGCCACCGGAGTTGCCGTGATTGATCGCGGCGTCGGTCTGGATCGCGTGCGAGGCCGAGGAGCTCGTCGAGTCGATCCCATGCTGGACGGAGCTCACGATGCCGACGGTCGCCGTCCGGTCGAGGCTGAGCGTGTTGCCGATCGCGACGACCGAATCGCCGACCTGGACCTCATCCGAGTCGCCGAGCGGGAGCGGAGAGAACGAGCGCGAATGGGCCGCCACCTGCAGGACGGCCACGCCTGACGTCGGATCCTGGCCGACGAGCGTGGCGGCGAACTGGTCGCTACCCGAGAAGCTCACCCTGAGACCCGGAGCGCCCGAGATCACCCGGTTGCTCGTGACGATATGCCCTGCCTTGTCGATCACGAACCCGGAGCCCAGCGACCGCCGCTGCAACGGCGGCGAAGGGTTTCCGGTGGAGTCGTCGATCTGCACGACGCCCGGGGCATCGAGCCGGTAGATCTGCTCGACCGAGAGGTTGCCGGTGTGCGCTGTCGGCGTCGTACCGCCGGTCGGTGGCTGGGGCGATGCGATCTGCTGGATCGTCGTCGAGCCGTCGAGATGGCCGGTGAGCGCCGCGCCCGCGAGCGCAAGGCCTGCGCCGACGCCTGCCGCCGCGATCCAGACCGACCCCCGGATGATGTCCGCCTGCTGCATCCCAAACCGTTATATCGGTGGATTCCGGCAAACCTGCGACGCCTCGATTAAGGGTCGGTTAAGCGCATCCGCGCCCGACGACGCAACCTTTGCTTGACTCTGGGCATGAGCGAACTCACGGTCGCCGGGGAGAAGTACGAGATCGTGCGGATCGACGCGCTCGGGAGCGCAGAGCCGAGGCGCCTGCCGTATTCGCTCCGCGTGCTGCTCGAGAACGTGCTCCGCTCGGGCGACGAGGCGGGCGCGCGCGCCGTCGCCTCGTGGGATCCCCACGCCGACCCCGCTCACGAGATCTCGTTTTTCCCCTCACGCGTGCTGCTCCAGGACTTCACGGGCGTGCCGGCGGTGGTCGACCTCGCCGCGATGCGCAACGCGATCGCAGAGCTCGGCGGGGACCCTGCTCGGATCAACCCGCTGATCCCTGCCGAGCTCGTGATCGACCATTCGGTGCAGGTGGACGAGTTCGCCTCGCGGCTCGCCTTCGCCCGCAACGTCGAGCTCGAAGTCGAGCGAAACCGCGAGCGCTACGAGTTCTTGCGCTGGGGCCAGTCATCGCTCGACGACTTCAAGGTCGTCCCCCCGGGCACCGGGATCGTCCACCAGGTGAACCTCGAGTACCTCGCGCGCGTGATCGAGAGCCGTGACGGCATGGCCTTTCCGGACACCGTCGTCGGACTCGACTCGCACACGACGATGGTGAACGGGCTCGGGGTGCTCGGCTGGGGTGTCGGCGGGATCGAGGCCGAGGCGGCGCTCCTCGGCGAGGCGCTCTCGATGCTCGTGCCGCAGGTCGTCGGCTTCCGTCTGACGGGTCGCCTGCGCGAGGGGGCGACGGCGACCGACCTCGTGCTCACCGTGGTCGAGTTGCTCCGCCACACCGGCGTCGTGGGGAAGTTCGTCGAGTACTTCGGCGATGGGGTCTCGGGGCTCACCGTCGCAGACCGGGCGACCCTCGGGAACATGTCGCCGGAGTACGGCGCCACGTGCGGGTTCTTCCCGGTCGACGAGCTGACGCTCGACTACCTGCGGCTGACGGGGCGATCCGAGTCGCGCGTGGCCCTCGTCGAGGCCTATTGCCGCGAGAACCTGCTCTGGCACGAGCCCGATGCCCATCCCGAGTACTCGCAGGTGGTGGAGCTCGACCTCGACGAGGTCGAGCCCTCGATCGCCGGGCCTCGGCGACCGCAGGACCGGGTGCCGCTCGACCGGGCGAAGCAGTCGTTTCTCGAGACGCTCCCGAGCTTCGGAGTCGAGCTCGACGAAGACGAGCCGGGCGCCGAGACGTTCCCGGCGAGCGATCCGACGACCGAGCAGGCGCCGGGCGGGCACGAGGTCGTCGAGCCCGCGCATGCCGCGGTCGCGCTTGCGCCGATGCCGATCACGCGGCCGGTCCGGGTCTCGATCGACGGTGAGGAGCACGAGCTCGGCCACGGCGCGGTGGTGATCGCGGCGATCACGTCGTGCACGAACACCTCGAACCCCCAGGTGATGGTCGCGGCGGGCCTGCTTGCGAAGCGCGCCGTCGAGCTCGGCCTTCGCCGCGCGCCGTGGGTGAAGACCTCGCTCGCTCCGGGCTCGAAGGTCGTCACCGACTACTACGAGCGGGCCGGGCTTCGGGCCTACCTCGATCAGCTCGGCTTCGATACGGTCGGCTACGGCTGCACCACCTGCATCGGAAACTCGGGCCCGCTGCTGCCCGAGGTCTCGGCGGCGATCGCCGAGGGCGACCTCGTGGCCTGCGCCGTTCTCTCCGGAAACCGCAACTTCGAGGCGCGGATCCATCCGGAGGTGAAGGCGAACTACCTCGCCTCGCCGCCGCTCGTCGTCGCCTACGCACTCGCGGGGCGGATCGACGTCGATCTCGTGAACGAGCCGCTCGGCGTCGGATCCGACGGCAGCGACGTGTTCCTGCGCGACCTCTGGCCGAGCTCCGCCGAGGTCGGGGAGACGATCGCCGCCTCCGTTCGCGGGGAGATGTTCACGAACACCTACGCCGAGGTCTTCACCGGCGACGAGACGTGGCGTAGCCTCGAGTCGCCGGCGGGCGATCTCTACGCCTGGGATCCCGCCTCGACCTACGTCCGCCTGCCGCCCTACTTCGACGGCCTGGGCCTCGAGCCGGCCGCGGTTGAAGACATCCAGGGTGCGCGGTGCCTCGTCTCGCTCGGCGACTCCGTCACGACCGACCACATCTCCCCGGCCGGTGCGATCAAGACCGACTCCCCGGCGGGCCGGTACCTCACCGAACACGGCGTCGAGCGCAAGGACTTCAACTCCTACGGCGCCCGCCGCGGCAACCACGAGGTGATGATTCGCGGCACCTTCGCCAACCTGCGTCTGAGAAACCTCCTCGTTCCCGGTTCCGAAGGAACCTGGACACGACACTTCCCGGGGGGCGAGGAGACGACGATCTTCGAGGCCTCGGAGCGCTATCTCGCCGAGGGCACTCCGCTGATCGTCCTTGCCGGCAAGGAATACGGGTCAGGCTCGAGCCGCGACTGGGCCGCGAAGGGCCCGGCTCTCCTCGGCGTGAAGGCCGTCCTGGCCGAGACCTACGAGCGCATCCACCGCTCGAACCTCCTGATGATGGGCATCCTGCCGCTCCAGTACCGCCCCGGCGAGTCGAGGGAGTCCCTCGGTGTGACCGGCGAGGAGGCCTTCGCGATCGAGGGCGTCCTCGGCGGCGATGCGAGCGAGGTCAAAGTAAGGGCGGACGAGAAGACCTTCACGGCGATCCTGCGGCTCGACACCCCGCGAGAACGCGACTACGTGAAACACGGCGGGATCCTGAAGTACGTCCTCAGGAAGATCGCAGCGCAGCCGGCCTGATAGAGCTGGAACCGGAATCAGCTTCGTCGATCGGGCGTGATGGACGAGTGCGCTGCAAGGACGCAGGGAGTGGCAAGAGTGGTCCTATTGCCGCGACCGAGGACGCCGTCAGCGCGCCGGCCAACGCGGCCGAGCGACTCAAGGCTTATTCCGGTTCCTGCTCCTAGCCGTCTGAGATGCGCGCGAGATACGGGTTCGTCTTCGTCGCGGCCGCGACGAAGGACGAGACGAGGCGCAGCTGCGGCCAGGTCATGCGCTTCACGACGAGCTCATGGCCGCCGAACTGCTCGGTGACGGCGACGATGGAGAGGTTGAACGGCACGTCGAGATCGTTGAAGCTCGGGCCGCCGTCGGTGCCGAGCCCCTTGTCGCTACCGAATCCGGCGGCGAGCGCGGCTGTCAGCGCGTGGCACTGACCGCAATACTTGCGGTAGAGCGCCTTTCCCTGGGCAAGGCTGCCCGCCGACATCGCGGTGCGAGACGATGTGCTTGCCGCAGTCGAACCGTGCGCGGCCAGGGCGCATCCGACGGCCACGGCGGCTAGCACGGCGGCAATCGGGACAAGGACAGCGAGGCGGAGGCGGAGCGTCAACCCGGAGACAAGATAGCGGGTTCCGGGCGACACTCGCCAAAGAAACGTCTTAATTCTAACCGTCGGAAATTCGGGCGAGATATGGATGAGTCTTCGTTGCGATCGCGACGAAGGACGAAACCTGCTTGAGCTGCTTCCAGTCGATCTTCTTCACGACGAGCTCATGGCCGCCGAACTGCTCGGTGACAGCGTCGATCGAGAGCGCGAAGGGCACGTCGAGGTTGGTGAAGCTCGGGCCTCCGTCCGTCCCGAGACCGTGGTAGCTCCCGGAGCCGACCGCCAGCGCCTCGGTGAGCGCATGGCACTGACCGCAGTACTTGCGGTACAGCTGCTTGCCGAGCTCGAGCGAGCCCGGCGCGCTGCCGGTGCTCGTCGAACCGTGCCTGCTCGTCGATCCATGTGCCGCGAGAGCGCAGCCAACCGCGGTCGCGGCGAGGACGGCGACGAGCGGAAGGAAGACGGCGATTCTGAGGCGGAGGCTCACGCAGCGGCAAGATACCGGTCCGGCGCGACTATTCGCCACCCCTTGGGAACGGCTCGTCTAAGGTTCCCGCTACCGGGGTGCCGCGCGAAAGGTGGCTGAGATCAGACCCGTCGAACCTGATCCGGGTCATGCCGGCGAAGGGAGAAGCCAGTGAAGGACGCACCGCAGTGGGGCATCGATCCCGTTCCGCAGAGACTCCGTCTGCTGGGGACGTTCGACGGCTTCCTGCTGTGGGCGAACCTGTCGGTGTCGCTGCTCGTGATCGTGGCGGGGGCGCTGCTCGTTCTGCCCTTCTCGGAGGGCGGGCTCGCGCTGTCGCTGCCGGTCGCGATCGCGGCGATCGTGGCTGCGGCGATCGTCGGGAACCTGATGCTCGGCCTTGGTGGGCTGATCGGTGCCGACGCGCGGGTACCGGCGATGGTGCTGATGCGCGCGCCGCTCGGGCATCGCGGTTCGTACGCGCCGACCGCGCTGAACATCCTCCAGTGCCTCGGCTGGTCGGTCTTCGAGCTGATCGTGATCGCGACCGGGGCGAGCGCGCTCTCGCACCAGGTGTTCGGCTTCGGCGGGACTGCGTTCTGGAAGATCCTGTTCGGCGTGCTCGCGACGGCTCTCGCGCTGCTCGGGCCGGTCGGGTTCGTGCGCCGGTACGTGCGCAAGTTCGGGGTCTGGGTTGTGGTCGCGTCGCTCCTCTATCTCTCGTGGTGGTCGCTGCACGGGCAGCACGTCGACGCGCTCTGGCACCGGCCGGGGTCGCATGCGTTCTGGCCGGGGTTCGACCTCGTGATCGCGAGCATCATCTCGTGGACGCCGCTCGTGGCCGACTACACGCGCTTCTCGAAGAGCCGCTCCGCGGGATTCTGGGGTGCCGGGCTCGGATACTTCGTGCCGACGATCCCGCTGTTCGGGCTCGGAGCCGTGATCGCGATGTCACGGTCGATCGGGGACGCGCCCGGGCTCCTGACCGCGATCGCTGCCGGCGGGCGCCGCGAGCATCCTCGCGCTGCTCGCCCTGACCGTGGACGAGAGCGACGAGGCGTTCGCGAACGTCTACTCGGGGGCGGTCTCGCTCCAGAACCTGCTGCCCGACGTGCCCCAGCGCGTGCTCGTCGGCGACGACGGCGGGCATCGCGACGGTCGGCGCGCTCCTCGTCGATCTGCGGAACTACCAGCCGTTCCTGTTCCTGCTCGGCTCGTTCTTCGTGCCGCTCTTCGGGGTGCTGCTCGCCGACTGGCTCCTCGCGGGGTGCCGGTACCTGCCGCGCGATGTCTTCTCGGCCCCGGCGGTGCGGGTGTGGCCGCTTCTGGCCTGGCTTGCGGGCTTCTGCCTCTACCAGTGGCTCTACCCGGAAGGCCCGGCCTGGTGGACGCGGATCGTGGCGCACACCGATCCGCACGCGCTGCCGTGGGGAGGCGCCTCGCTCCCGAGCTTCGCGGCCGCGTTCGTGCTCACCTCCGCCGGTGGCCTGCTCGCCCGCCGGCCGGCCCTGGCGCGCGCGTGATCGCCGTTCTCGGCAACCTCTCGCGCGACTTCCTGCCCGGTCTGCCTCCCCGGCCCGGCGGCGGCCCGTTCCATGGTGCCCGCGCCCTTCAGCAACTCGACACCCCGGCGATCGTCTATGTCCGCTGTTCGCTCGCCGACCGGGCGGAGCTGCGTGCCCCCGCTCGTCGCGCTCGGCTCCCAGGTCCGGTACCTGCCCGGTGAGGCGACGGCGAGCTTCGAGATGTCCTACGACGGCGACCGCCGCCAGATGACCGTGCGGGCGCTCGGCGATTCCTGGGCTCCGGCGGACTTGCCGGCACTGCCGGAGGAGGTGCGCTTCGTGCACGTGGCGCCGCTTTCGCGCAGCGACTTCCCGGCCGCGACGCTCGCGGCCCTGGCGGCCCGCGGACGGCGCCTGTCACTCGACGGCCAGGGGCTCGTTCGACCCTCGCGAACCGGGCCACTCGTGCTGGACGCGGAGTTCGACCCCGAGGTGCTCCGGCATCTCGCCGTGCTGAAGCTGAACGACGAGGAGGCCGAGGTGATCGGCGACCCGGTGCGGCTCGGGGTTCGCGAGCTCCTGCTCACCCACGGCGCGCGAGGGGCGACCGTGGTCGCCGACGGTCGCGTCCACGAGGTGCCGGCGTTCCCGCTCGAGGGCGATCCGACCGGAGCGGGAGACGGCTTCTGCGTGGCGTATCTGGCAAGCCGGTCGGTGGGGCTCGCGCCGGCTGCAGCGGCGCGCCGGGCGACCGCGGTCGTGGCGGCGATGATGACGGCCGCCTCGTGACGACGCTGCTCGTTTCGACGGCCGGCGGGATCTTCGCGATCGACCTCGAGACGGGCGAGCTCGAGCCCGGCGAGCCGTTCGAGCCGTCGCCGGCGCCGACCCTCAACCTGCCGCGTGTGATCGCGGCGGCGGAGGGCGGATCGACGGTCGTCGCGGTCGTCGATGCGCGGCCGCCGATGCTCGTCTCGCACGACACCGGGACGACCTGGCGCGAATCCGGGCGCGGGCTTCCGCCCGGCGTGGCCGTTGCGGTCGACCCGTCGAACCCGGACCTGCTCGTCTATGCGGCGCGAAACCGGCTGTACGTCTCGCGGAACGGCGGTCTGTTCTGGACGGCGCTCGAGCTCGAGCTGCCGGAGATCGGCGCCGTGGCGTTCACGGGAATCCTGAACTCGCCGCGCGCGACGATCACGGCGGAGCCGCCGACCCGGACGCGGTCGATCCGGTCGCCTTCACCTTCGGCGACCGCGTAGAGCTTCGAGGGGCGGCCGAGCTCGGCGCCCTGGCTGATCTCGATCTCCTCGCCGAACGCGATCCGGCCGTGGCGAGCGAGGTGGATGGCGAGCGGCCCGGCCGCGGAGCCGGTCGCCGGGTCTTCGGGGACGCCTGCGCCGGGCACGAACACGCGGTTCTTCCAGCCGGCGCCCTCGCGCGAGAAGCAGTTCACCCCGGCGCCGGTGACCTGCAAGACGGCCCGGAAGTCGGGATCGAGTGCGGCGACCTGCTCGGGCGAGTCGAGCTCGACGTAGACGTGCTTTGGGCCCAGATGGTAGAGCTCGACCGGCAGCCCCGAGCGCTCGACGCCGAGCGCGGCGAGGAGCTCGTCTGCTCTCGCGAAGGTCTCCCACGGCGGGATCGGCTGCTCCATCCAGCCGAAGACGATCCTCGCGCCTTCCCGCTCGAGCTCGACCGGCACGACACCGGCTCCGGTCTCGAGCCGGATCACGACCTTCTGGAGCGGCATGCCGAGCACGAACGCAGAGCCGAGCACCGGGTGGCCGGCGAAGGGCAGCTCGTTCGCCGGCGTGAAGATCCGGATCCGGACGTCGGCATCCTCGGCCTGGGCCGGGAGCACGAACACCGTCTCCGCGAAGGCCATCTCCTTCGCGAGCGCCTGCATCGTCAGCGGGTCGAGATCCCGCGCGTCGGTGAAGACCGCGAGCTGGTTCCCTGTCAGCGGGGTGTCGGTGAAGACGTCTGCGACGACGTAGCGGAGCTGGCGCACGGGCTCGACTCTAGATGACGAGCCGCGCGCGGCCCGCATCCCCGCTCCGCCGCGAGCGCCACCACAGGTGCCCGCCTCTCCGCGGCGCACTACTCTTGCCCGACGTGCTGGTGATCCTCGTTCGTCATGCCAAGGCCGCGCCGGGACAGCCGGACGAGCTGCGGCCGCTCACGCCCTCGGGTCACGAGGCCGCGCGGCTGCTCGGGCTGCTGCTCGCCGAGCGGAATCCGGACGCCGTCGTTTCGAGCCCGCTGCTGCGCGCACGCGAGACGGCCGACGCGCTCGCCTCGGCGGCCGGCCTCGAGGCGCAGGTGAGCGACGGACTCGCCCCGGGCGCCACGGTCGCGACCCTGCGTGCTGCGGTGGCCGGGCTCGGCGAGACGGTGATCGCCGTCGGCCATCAGCCGGACTGCGGCGAGATCGTCGTCGCGCTCACCGGGCGCGAGGTCTCGTTCCCAACCGCGGGCTTCGCCGAGGTCGAGCTGTGACGGCGGCGATCCGCGTCTCCGGCCTCGTGAAGAGCTACGGCTCGCACGAGGCCGTCAAGGGGATCGACTTCGAGATCGGCGCCGGCGAGGTATTCGGCCTGCTCGGGCCGAACGGCGCCGGGAAGACCACCACGATCGAGATCCTCGAGGGCTACCGCGAACGGGACGGCGGCGAGGTGGAGGTGCTCGGCGTGGATCCCGCCCGCGGCGACCGCGCCTGGCGGGAGCGGCTCGGGGTCGTGCTCCAGTCCTCGTCGCTCTATCCGAACCTGACGGTGCGCGAGAGCCTCCGCGTGTTCGGCGGCTATTTCGACGAGCGCCGCGACATCGACGAGGTGGTCGAGATCGTCGGGCTGACCGACAAGGCGGACTCACGCTGCCGGACGCTCTCGGGCGGGCAGAAGCGCCGTCTCGACCTGGGGCTCGCGCTGATCGGCAACCCGGCGCTCGTCTTCCTCGACGAGCCGACCACCGGGTTCGATCCCGGCGCACGCCGCGCGGCGTGGGAGACGATCAGGAACCTCCGCTCGCTCGGCACGACGATCCTGCTCACGACGCACTATCTCGACGAGGCCGAGCAGCTCGCGGATCGCGTCGCGGTCCTGCGCGAGGGACGGATCGTGCGGGAGGGCTCTCCGGCCGAGCTGACCGGCGAGGGCAGCGTGACCGAGATCCGCTACCGGCGAGAGGGCGAGCTCGTGTTCGAGCACACCTCCGAGCCGACGAAGCGCCTGTACGAGCTCACGGCCGAGGCGGTCGAACGCGGCGAGGAGCTCGAAGAGCTGGAAGTGCGGCGGCCGACGCTCGAGGACGTCTACCTGGAGCTCACGGCCGAGCCGGTTGCCGAAGACGAATGAGGCTCTTCTACCACGAGCTCCGCGCCCAGCAGCTCCTGTTCTGGCGCAATCGCGAGGCTGCGATCTTCACGTTCTTCCTGCCCGTGATCTTCTTCCTGATCTTCGCGTCGGTGTACGGGAACGACCGGATCACGAAGGAGGGCGGAATCCGCGCCGCCGCGTTCCTCGAGGCCGGGATGATCGGCTACGGCGTCGCCGCGACGTGCTTCGCCGGGCTCGGGATCACGCTCGTGATTCGCCGCGAGTCGGGCGTGATGAAGCGCATCCGCGCGACGCCGCTCCCGCCTCCCACGTACCTGCTCGCGATCCTCTGCTCGACGTTCATCGTGTTCGTGATCGAGGCGGGGATCATCATCGCCCTCGGACGGCTCTTCTTCAGCGTGCGGATCCCCGAGAACGTGCTCTCCCTGGTCGTGCTGCTCGTGATCGGCGCGCTCTGCTTCGCGGCGATGGGGATCGGGATCAGCGGCTTCGTGCGCTCGGCCGAAGGCTCCTCGGCGGTGATCAACGCCGTCTACCTGCCGATGGCGATCATCTCCGGCACGTTCTTCACGCCGAAGGACTATCCGGACTTCCTGCGCATCATCGCCGAGATCCTGCCGCTGACCCACTACACCGAGCTCACCCGCGACGTGATGGTGCGAGACCAGCACATCTGGCAGGACAGCGGTGCGCTCGCGGTCGTCCTCGTCGTGGGGCGTGATCGGGCTCGTCTTCGCGGTCCGCAAGTTCAAGTGGCAGCCGGTGGACGCGCTCTAGGATCTCGGGATGTACACGCCGGCGCACTTCGCAGTCGACGACAAAACGGCTGCGCAGTTCCTCTCGCAGATCCGGGCGGCCGATCTCGTGACCGTGACCGACGAAGGCCTGGCCGCCACGTTCCTGCCGCTGCTCTTCGAGCCCGCGCTCGGCGACCACGGCTCCATGCTCGGCCACGTTGCGAGGAAGAACGACCAGTGGAAGCGGCCGGCCCTCGGCGAGGCGCTCGTGATCGCTCACGGCGAGGATGCCTACATTCACCCGGGCTGGTATCCGTCCAAGGCCGAGCACGGCCGGGTCGTTCCCACCTGGAACTACACGACCGCCCACATCTACGGCAGCCTGCTGATCCACGACGATCCCGCGTGGGTCGACGCACTCGTCCGCCGACTCACCGCCCGCCAGGAGGCCGGCCGCCCGCATCCCTGGAGCGTCGACGATGCCCCGAAGGAGTTCCATGAAGGGCAGCTACGGGCGATCGTCGGCGTCGAGCTCGCGATCACGCGGGTCGAGGCCAAGTTCAAGATGAGCCAGAACCAGAAGGACGCGAACATCGACGGCGTCGTCGAGGGCCTTACCGTCGACGGCGACGAGCGAACCGCGAAGACCGTGGAGCGCCTCCGGCCGGTCCGGGCTCCCGAAGAGAAGGCGTCAGGCTCGAGAGGCTAGAGGCGGTGCCGTGTAGAGCGTGTGCAGCTCTGCGCCGAGCGTTGCGACGGTCGTCTTGTAACGGGGCTCGGCCACCACGTTCCGGAGCTCCCAGGGGTCCGTCTTCAGGTTGTAGAGCTCCTGCCAGCCGTGGTAGAGGTATTTGACGTAGAGGTAGTCGGGAGTCTTGAGCGCCACGTAGGGCGGCGGCCCGCCGCGGCGGAGCTTGTTCTTGCCGAGGTATTCGATGATGTAGTCCTTGCGCCAGGGAATGACCTTCCCGCGAAGCATCGGGGCGAAGCTCGTGCCGTCCTGGGGCAGCCCCGGCTCGACCCCCGCGAGCCGGCTGATCGTCGAGGCGAAGTCGATGTTCAGCACGGGCTTCGAGTTGTAGGTGCCGTTCGCCGTCTTCCACGGTGTCCTCACGATCAGCGGGACGTTCGTCGAGGGCTTGTACGGCCAGAGCTTCCCGCCGAGCCGATGCTCGCCCCAGAGGAAGCCGTTGTCGCTCGTGTAGACGATCACGGTGCGGTCGAGCAGGTGGCGGCTGGAAAGGGTGTCGACGATCCGGCCCACCCCCCGGTCGAGCGAGAGCAGCGATTCGAGCTGGTGGCGCCTCACGTCGTCGGTGTAGTCGACGCCGGCCTTCGTGAGGCTTCGCGAATGGTAGGAGGCCCACGGGTACGAGGAGACGTTCACCTGGTTCAGCGACTTCGACCTGAACTCGGGAAGCCGGTCGAGAGCGCCGATGTCCCGCGGTGCGGGGATTGCCGGCAGGTGAGGGGCGACCGGGGCGAAGTAGAGGAAGAACGGCTTGCGCGCGGAGCGCAGGAACGCGAGCGCCCTGTTCGTCAGCACGTTTGTCGAGTAATCCGCCGGCCTGTTCCCGTAGTGGACGATCCGACCGTTCTCGTTGACGTTGTAGTCGTAGTACTTCTCGAGCGGGACGCTGTCCATCGCCTGCCAGTCGTCCCATCCCGTGGGGATCGCGTCGTGGCCGTCGAGGCTGTAGTCGTTCAGGTACTTGCCGACGAGTGCCGTCTCGTACCCGTCGTCGTGGAGCCAGGTGGCGAGGTCGGAGCTCGAGTCGAAGGCCGGGTACCCGTGCGGCCCGAAGTTGTCGGTCACGCCCGTGTGATGGGAGTACTGCCCGCTCAGGATCGACGAGCGCGAAGGCCCGCACTCGGAGGTCGTGACGTTGAAGTTCGTGAACGTGACGCCGTGGGCGGCCAGCATGCGCTGAACGTTCTTCATCACGGCGTTGCCCTCGGTGCGCTCGTCGTCACTCAGGATGAAGACGAAGTTCAGCCGCCTCGCGGCCGGGATGGAATGCACGAGCGAGGCGAGAACGGCAGAGCTCGCCCGCGTGCCCGCCGCGACCGTCGAGACCGACAGAGCCGCAGCGGCGAGGGCTGCCACGAGCGCCACGATTCCGTGTTTCGTCCTTCTCTTCAAGCCGTCCTCCCGGTCGTCCCCCGCGTGACCGACACGCTGCCCGAGCGCGCATGAACCAGGATTGGGGCGGAGCTAAGGTTGGGTTAAGCGGCCTCGCCCGCCGCCCGGGAGCCTCGGTTCAGCTCAGGTGCCGGAACGGCTTCTTACGCCACAGGCGCGACAGCAGATAGGTCGGGACGAGCCAGACGACCAGGAAGCCTGCGAGCTCGGCGAGGGATGCCCCGTGAATCAGGAGCGTCAGGGCAAAGACGACGACGAGGACGAGGCTGAAGAGAAGCCAGGCCCCGGTGGCGACGACGAGCGAAACGCCGTGGACGACGGTCTTCACGACGGCCTGCGCCGTCAGCCGCGGGAGGCCGTCACACGAGCGCCGCAACTCCTCTCGGGAACGCGAATGCAGCACGAGCTCGGTGCGTTCGGTCAGCTCCTCGAGCGTCAACCTTCCCCGCGCGAAGTGCTCACGCAGCGAGCTGAGCGTTCGCTCTCGCTCACTGTCACCGGCGAGGACCATGGCGTCATCGTAACGGCAAGGCCCCGACCAGCCGGGCTGAGTTCGCCACCGAGCGGGTGCCGGCCTTAGGGAACATTCATAAAACCGATTCTCGTACTCATAGAGAATGTCCACATAGATGAACGGACACGACCCGACCACCCCCTTCCGGATCCTCGTGATCGAGAACGACGCGATCGACGGTCACGATCTGCGCGAAGCGCTTCGCGACCACGCGGGCGAGTCGGTCACCGAGGTTCTGCTCGTCGCGCCGGCGCTGAGCTCCCGGCTTCGCTTCTGGGTCTCCGACATCGACCCGGCCCGGCGCCGGGCCGAGGCGCGGCTCGCGCACTCCCTTCCGGGCCTTGGCGGCGAGGGCATCGAGGTCGCCGGCTCGATCGGCGACGCGGAGCCGCTTCAGGCGATCGCCGACGTCCTCCGAGTCTTCGCCGCCGACGAGATCGTGCTCGTAACACATCCCGAGGAAGAGGCTCACTGGGTCGAGCACGACCTGGTCGAGCGGGCCCGCGAGCAGTTCGCGGAGATCCCGATCTTCCACCTCGTGGCCGGTCCGCGGCGCCTTCAGCCGGCCGCCGCCGCCTGAGCTACTCGGGCTCTGCAGCCTCGACGGCTTCGACCCACTTCGCGTGTCGCCGGGCGGCCCAGTCCTCGCGCACCCAGCCGCGCGTGATCCCGTTCAGCGAGTGGCGCGTGCGCGGGTAGATCACCGCGAGCCACAGGTGCCCGACGAGCAGGATCACCGACACGTACATGAGGTAGTCGTGGACGAGCAGCGCGTTCGCGAGCCGGAAGCGCGTGTCGCGCTCGCCGTACCAGAGGAAGAATCCGCTTACCGCGAACAGGATCGCGAACGCCGCGGTGACGATCGTGTTCACCTTCTGACCCGCGTTCAGCCTCCCCTGGGGGGCATGGCGCCCCATGAGCCACGCGCGGTCGTCTTCGTCGAAGTACTCGACCTCGTGCACCGTCTTGCCGAGCGACCGCCGGTCGCCGACGGCGAGCACGAGCAGCAGCGCGAGTGCCCAGGCGACGGCCGTGTAGATGTGGATCGTCTTCAGCAGGGGCCGCCGGCCGACGGCTTCCGCAAGGCTTGGGAGGTAGAGACACAGCCCGGAGCCGAGCAACACGAGGAACGCCGATGCATGCACCCAGTGCACGGCGCGCTCGGTGCGGCTCCAGCGGCGGAGCCGTCGCGGGCTAGGTGCTGTAGCCATTCGAGTGCCCCACCCACGCGTCCTGGTCGTAGCCGAGGCCTTCCCAGTAGCCGGTCGGCTGCTGGGCGACGAGCTCGATCTTCTGAAGCCACTTCACGCCCTTGTAGCCGTACATCTCGGGGATCACGACGCGGGCCGGCGAGCCGTGCGGGCGCGAGAGCGGCTGCCCGTCCATCCCGAGCGCGAGCATCACGTCGTGCAGCTCGACCTGCTTCGTCGTCAGCGAGTCGTTGTAGGGCACCTCGAGCGAGTCGAAGCGAAGCGCCTTCGCCTCGGGCAGCGGCTCGACCAGGTCGAGCAGATGCTTGAAGCGAACGCCCGACCAGCGCACGTCGTGCACCGTCCAGCCGGTGACGCAGTGGAACGTCGAGACCTGGTGGGACTGCGGGAGCGCGAGCAGCTCGTCGTAGGTGAAGGTGCGAGGCTTCTTGACGAGGCCGCTGATCTCGAGCGTGTAGCTCTTCGGATCGAAGATCGGCATCGACCCGGAGATCGTGTAGATCCGCCAGCCGCCGACCGGGAACAGGTTTCCGACGAGCTGCGAGAAGGCCGAGGTGACCGGCGAGAGGACGTTGCTGACGCGCGCTGCCCACACGAACGAGGTCGCACCGCCCGCGAGGAGCAGCAGGAATGCCCGCCTCCCGTATGGCTTCGCGCCTTGCTCGGGAGAGCTCATGCGGTCACGGTACTCCGCTTCGGGCGCGCCTGGGTGTCGCGGGCCTTGCGAGGATCTCGACGAGGCCGAGAACGAGGAGCACGCCGATCGCGTACTCGACGATGACGCGGCTCGTGATGTGGTGCGAGTCGAGCACGAGGAGCAGGCCGAGGATCACGGTCACCGTTCGGAGCACCGGCTTGTTCGCGGCAACCCACTTTGAAGTGGCGCTCGCGCCCACGACCTGGTCGGTGACGCCGCCCGCGGTGCGGAGCGTCGAGCCTCTGACTGCGGCGGCCGCCCGTGAAGGACCGGCGATCACGCCTGCGGCCGTCGCGAGAATCCCGCCGAGGGCAGTGAGCTCGAACCAGAGCCGGAGATCGGAGAGGACGGTGTCGTAGAACGCACGTGCGGCGGCCTGCGGCAGATCGGGTCCGACCACGTGACGGCTGTAGACGTAGCGGCCGACGACGATCGCGAGGAGTCCGGCAGCGCCGGAGAGGATCAGCGAGATTCCGGCCCTCGTGAGCGTTCGGCGCCGCTCGCGCGAGATCGCGAACGCGAGGCCGTAGAGGACGAGCGCGAGGATCGGCAAGCCGAGCGCAAGCGCCTTCAGGAGCTTGACTCCGTTCCGGGCGCGGTGGAGCGACTCCGGCTTCGCGATCACGATCCCGCGCTGCAGCTCACTCGTACTGAGCGTGTCGAACGCGTGGATCCCGGCGGCGCCGAGCGCGGTCCGTGCGGCGAGGACGGCGTTCGAGAGGTCGATGTCGACACTCCCATCCGGCTGGGTGAATTGGCTCTTCTTGCCCTCGAGCGCGGCGACGAGCGCCTCATGCGCCTGCGTGTTCGCCTGGATCCAGATCGCCCGGAACGCCCCCGTGCGCAGGAATCGCTCGATGGTCGCCTGCGTGTAGGAGCGGAGGCCGGCGTCGAGGGTCTTCCCGAGGAGGTTCCCTTGCCCGGGGAGAACGCTCTGGGCCTTCGCGTCGAGCGCGTCGGTGATCTGCGCGGCGACGGCCGAGACGATCGCCGGGTTCGAGGCGAGCGGCGTGACGGTGTGGACGTAGCGGTGCGTGACGAGGACCTCACCGCGGAGCCACACCGCAGTGAGTGCAAGCGGCGTGACGATCGTGGCGCCGATCAGCAGCAGCGCCACGGTCTTCCGCCAACGGACTCGTTTTGTCACCTGCGTATCGTCCCACCTCGCGGCGGGCCGGCGTCAGGTGGTCGTGGTCCCCCGGATGAGGGAGCCGCGCGGGTCGCGCTCAGGCAGTATCCGGCGCACCATGAGCGAGCTTTTCCTGAGGCACGGATCCTGGGAGCAGGTGACGCCGGAGTCCGCCGGTTGGAATCACCTGTCCTTCGGCGTTCGGGGCGAGCCCTTCTCTGCGGAAACCGGTGAGAGCGAAGTCGCGCTCGTCACGCTCGCCGGCGGGTGCATCGTCGAGTCCGGCGGCGAGCGGTGGGAGCTAGAGGGACGCAGCGAGGTATTCGGCGGTATGCCGTGGGCCCTCTACCTGCCGCGAGATACGGCGTACTCGGTGACGGGAGTCGGCGCCTTCGAGCTGGCGATCTGCGGCGCCCGCTGCGAGCGCCGACGGGAGCCTGTGCTGATCCGGCCCGAGGACGTCGAAAGCGAGGTTCGCGGAGCCGGCAATGCGACGCGCCAGATCAACCACATCCTGAAGCCGTCGTTCCCGGCGGAGCGCCTGCTCGTGGTCGAGGCCTTCACTCCGGCGGGCAACTGGTCGAGCTACCCGCCCCACAAGCACGACGTCGACAACCCTCCGCACGAAGTGGTTCTCGAGGAGACCTACTACTACCGGACCGCGGCGCCCGAGGCCTTCGCCGTGCAGCGCCTCTACAGCCCCGAGCACGACGTGGACCTGACCGAGACCGTCCGCCACGGCGATCTGATGCTCGTGCCGTTCGGCTACCACCCCGTTGCGGCCGCACACGGATACGACCTGTACTACCTGAACGCGCTAGCGGGAAACCACCGTTCGATGGCCGCCTCCGACGATCCGGCTCATGCCTGGGTCCGCTCCTCCTGGGAAGGGCTCGAGCCCGACCCGCGCGTTCCGATGGTTCAGTGAGCTGAGCTCAGCCGCGGTCGGGATCCGGCAGCATGACGTCGCGGATCACCGCGACGAGCTCGTGGTAGGACGAGATGAACGCCCGGAGCGTCCTGACGGTCGGCCCGAACTCGTCGAACTCAGCCGGCTCGAGCCCGTCGGGCTCGAACGCGCGCCTGAAGTCGGGGAAGAGCCGACGAAGCTCCTCGAGAGCCTCGACCGGAACGGGATCATCGATCCGTGAGCGCACCTCGATCTCCGAGGCGTTGATCGCTCTCTGCCACTTCGCCGGGATCGTGAGGATGACGTCTCCCCCGATCAGCTCCGACCAGTGCCGGGGGCTTCGGTAGGCGGCGGCCAGGAGCCGCGTGCGGTAACCGCGCTCGCGATACAGCCCGAGTGCCCGCTTGAAGCAGGCGATCCCGGCCCAGGAGATCGACCCCGGGGTTACGGCGAGCTCGTCCCGTGCAGCGAGCACGTCCAGCCAGTCATCCAGCCGGCCGAGCATGATCGTGCAGACCGGCGAGAGCAAGGACGGCTCGCCGCCGGCCTCGGCGAGCCGGTCGAGGCCCCGCTCGACCGCTTCGGCAACAGCGAGCGCCTGCGGCACCGTGAAGCTGACGGTCGCGTTGATGCTCACCCCGGCCGCGGTCACCTCTTCGATCGCGCGAATCCCGGCGAGGGTCGCCGGGATCTTGACCTGCATGTTCGGCGCGAGCGTGCTGAAGCGAAGCCCTTGCGCCACGATCCGCTCCGCGTTGCGGTAGAGCCGCGGATCGGTCTGGATCGAGAGGCGGCCCTTGAGCCCGCCCTCACGCTCGAAGATCGGCTCGAGCAGTTGCGCCCCGCGCACCGCCATCTCCTCGATCAGCCTCCAGGTGACCTCGTCCTCCGTCCAGGTCGGGTTGCCGACGACGATCTCCTCGATCCGCTCCCGCCACAGATGGAGCTCCTTCGCGAGCACCTCCCCGACGATCGTGGGGTTGGTCGTAGCCCCGGTCGCGCCGTGGGCGATCGCGTAGGTCAGCTCGTCGATGGAGCACGAGTCGTTCCAGAAATCGGTCGCGGTGGTCGAGACCGTTTCCAGCAACGGGCTCTGGGGGCCGCGATCCGGCGGCCGAGTGTGGCTTATGACCTGGCGGTCCAGCTCAGCCATCGCCGATCCTCCACTCGCCCCCGGTGCACCTGACGGGTCTCGAAACCGTTCCCATGATCGCTCCGGCCGTCAGCTCGTGCTGCTCGCGACCGTCCCTCCGAGCATACAACGGAACCGACGCGACGGACTCGAGCGTGCGGACCGTCTCAGGGAGGCCACGCCCATCAGAATGCGAGGGGCTAAACGGTACGGTTGACCCGAACGCCCCCGTAGCTCAGTGGATAGAGCAGCGGTTTCCTAAACCGCGTGCACAAGTTCGATTCTTGTCGGGGGCACTTTCCAATTTGACCACGGCTTCCAGGGACTCGCCCCGACGGCCACGCCTACCGTGGGCGATGCGAGTTTCGTGCCTGAGCCGACCCCCGGCGACGGCGCACCCCTGCGGCAGGTCGGGCCTGCCAGGACTCGACGTCATGCGCGAGAGACTCCGGGGTCTGCGGTGGAGCCTCTCGCGCAGCTAATTGCCGGTAAGGCGCGGCATCATCGACCTGATTGTCCTCGACGAAGAGACACAGCGCCCACGCCGATGAACGGTGCTCTGACGTGTCGGAGATTCGGTGGGCAGCGCCGGGACTAGCACGCGTCTTACGGCCAGAACGGGGCGGGGCGGGGGAATTGCCCCGTTTTGGTCAGAGACGGCGCGAGTGCGCGGAGATGCCTTCGAAAGAGATGAAGTAAGACGACCGACGACGCCACGACCGTAGCCCGCGTGAGACGCGGCGCATCGGAGTCGGGCGCGACGGGGTCTCAAAACAAGAGACAAGGCCGAGGAGCCCAAGCTGCGCGAGCTGGAACTAGAGGCTCCTATGGCGGCACTCGAAACCAACGACTAGAAGGGCAAGGCGGGACTCACCCGCTTGCCCAGACCAGCAGGTAAGGAATGAAGAAGTACGGTTCCATGCTCGTCGCCTGCGCAGCCCTCGCATGAGCTCGTGAACGGCGGCTTCATTAGAGACGGATCCGGGAGAGGCGGTATGAGAGCAGGCCGGCGAGGAGCGTTCCGGCGAGCACGAGCGTCGCGAGCGCGTTGACCCCGGGGTCGAGACCGACCCGGAGTTTGGCCCAGATCAGGACGGGCAGGGTCTGGTCAGCGCCGATCGTGAACGAGGTGATCACGAATTCGTCGAGCGAGAGCGACATCGAGACGAGAGCTGCGCCGATGATCGCGGGCCGGATGAGCGGGAGGGTGACGTCGCGAAAGGCGCGGGATGGCGATGCTCCGCTATCGCGTGCCGCCTCGAGCAGAGTGAAGTCGAACGACTCGAGACGCGCCCTGAGGATTAGGAAGACGAAAGGGAACGCGATCAGGATATGCCCGATCGCCGCGGTCTTGAGGCTCAGATTGATACCCAGTGCATTGAGAAACACTGCGAGCGCAATCGCGATTACGAGCACGGGCAGGATCGAAGGTAGAAGGACGATGTAGGTGGCGGCTTCCTGTGCTCGCCGGCTGAAACGCATGACGCCGAACGCGGCCGCGGTACCGAGGAGCCCCGCTGCGACAGCAGTCAGAGCCGCAAGTTTCAGGCTGTTCTCGAGCGCGATCACGAACAACGGATCGGAGAGCACCTCTCGGTACCAGCCGAACGTCAGCCCGGTAATTGGGAAGCTCAGCGTCGGAGACGTGTTGAACGAGAAGAGGACGATCAGCACGATCGGCAGGAACAAGAAGAGGAGTACGAGGACAATGAAGGCGCCCGCGACCCACCTCCCGAGCTTGCGGCGTCGGCGGGAGTGCCCGACGAGAGAGTCTGTCACCGGGCGACCGCCTTCAGGCCCTTGCTGATCGCCCCGAACACGAGAAGAACGACGAGGAGCGTCGTGATCGCCAGCGCTGCGCCAAGGGGCCAGTTGTAGGCCACTCCGAACTGGTCGGCGATCACGTTGCCGATCATGATTCCGTTCGTTCCGCCCACGAGCTCGGGGGTGACGTAGTCGCCGGCCGCGAGCACGAACGCGAAAGCGAACGCGATCTTGATTCCTGTCGCCGTCAGCGGGAGAAGGACGGTCCGGAAGATCGCGAGCGGGCCGGCGCCGAGATCGCGAGCAGCTTCGATCGCGTCTCGAGGCACGTTCTGCAGCGCGCCGTATAGTGGGAGGACACCGAACGGGAGCAGGAAGTTCACGAGCGTGATGAATACGGCGAACCGGCTGAATAGCAGGAACCTGAGCGGCTCGCGGATCAGTCCGAGCCAGATCAGGAACGTGTTGATCAGCCCCTCGTCACCCAGGATCGTGCGCCAGGCGTAGATACGAACGAGGTAACCGCCGAAGATCGACGCGAGCATCAGGAAGAGCAGCAGCTCGCGCTGGCCCGGGAAGACAAAGGTTGCGATGTATGCGAAGCAGTAGGCGAGCTACGACAACGACGAGCGCAACAATGAGGCCGAGAACGATCGTTCGGAGGATGACGTCGCGGTAAAGCGCGCCCGATCCCGCTGCCCTGTAGTTGACGAACTTGAACGCCGGGAGTGATCTCGAGCGTTGACTGGTCGACGTATAGAAGCTGTA
The DNA here is from genome assembly GCA_963720045.1 of uncultured Actinomycetota bacterium. Classification (GTDB taxonomy): domain Bacteria; phylum Actinomycetota; class Thermoleophilia; order Gaiellales; family Gaiellaceae; genus PALSA-600. The sequence goes on from CAVREC010000011.1 coordinate 52,028, forward strand.
GGCGACGAGGAGCCCGAGCGGCGCCAGGAAGAAGAACCCGTAGAACCCGGCCGCGGGCCCGAGCAGAGCGGTGCCTCGGAGCTTCGCGGAGATGCTGCGCCGGCCGGCCTGCTGGCGGCCGGCCGGCGCCGCGTGTTCTGTCGATGCCAAGCTCTCGTGTTCCCGACGCGGCGCTTCCCGCCGGCTAAGCGAGCTTTACCTGTTCCCAGGATGTCACCCACGCGTCCTTGCCGACGATCGTTCCCTCGTTCTGCTCGGGGGGGAGGATGGTCTTGACGATGTCGCCCGTGAGCGGCGCATTCTTGACGAGCGAGTACGGGTAGCCCTTCGAGATCGAGCCGGCCGGGAGCATGTTGACGGCCTTCGCGACCGTGCAGCCCGACTGGAGCGAATCGGCGACCTTAGCGTTCGCCTGGGGCGAGGTCATGTAGGAGATGTAGGCGCGTGCGGTGTCTGGGTTCGGCGACTGGCTTGCGATGAAGTAGCTGTCCGACCAGTAGTAGGTGCCGTCGTCGGCCGGATCGCCGTAGGCAAGCGTCACACCTTTGGCCTTCGCGAATCCGGCCACGGCCTGCCAGGAGTTGAGCGCGATCGAGGCCTCGCCGCGGACGAGCAGGTCCGTCTGGTCGCCGAATGCCGCGGTCATCGAGACGACGTTCTTCTTGATTTCCTTCCAGGCGTCGCGGACCTTGTCGAGCTGGGCCTGGGTGAGCTCGTTGTGGTTGCCGTTCTTTCCGAACCCGAGTGATTTCGCGACCAGCCACTGGTTGCCGTACGGCTCGTCGATCGTCGTGAGCGAGTTGGCGTACTTCGGATCGGCGAAGTCCGTGTATTTGGGGGGCAGCCCGCTGAACTTCTTCGGGTTGTACACGCACGGCTCTGATCCCCAGATGAGCGGGAAGCCGTAGGTCTTGCCGGCGTGTGAGATCCACGGGGCTGCTTGGAGCCCCGCGAAGAGCCCTTTGAAGTTCGGTGTCCCGAGGTCGAGAGGCTGGACGAAGCCGAGCTCCATTTCCCGCGGCGCTGAATCTTTCGGGATCGTCATCACGTCGAACTCGTGCGTCCCGCCGGTGCGGAGCTTCGTCAGGAGCGTGTCGTTGTCGGCGATATAGCTGACCTTCATCGTGACCTTGTTCTTCGTTAGGAACGGCTTCGCGATCTTGGACGCGTCCTCCCCGTCGACGCCGACGAAGACAAGTTGCCCTCCGACCGCGGCGGCCGCGGGCGATGCCGCCAATCCCGAAAGGAGGCTCACCCCGCCCGAGGCCGCAAGCAGCGTTCCGCCGGCACGGGCCAGAAACATCCGCCTCGTGTATAGGTCGAGATCACGGCTTGCCAACTTACGCACATACGACTCGTCCATCATTTGCCTTTCTCTGGGTGTGGATTGACTCTCACTGCGTGGCCGTCCACCGGGGCCGCAGGCTGTAGCCCATGCGGTCGAAGACTCGCTTGACCGAGCTCTGGACATCGTCGAAGACGGACGCCGAATCGATCCGGGTCGGCTGTCTTGCGTCGAGTACGACACGCCCGTCGATCACGACCGTGTGCACGGTCGCGGAACGGGCGCTGTAGACGAGCTGAGAAACGGGATCGGTCAGCGGGTAGGCCTCAGGCACATCGTTTGCCCGCATCACGATGTCGGCCCGCTTGCCGATCTCGAGCGAGCCGATTCGATCGGCCAGGCCGACAGCCTTGGCGCCGTTGATCGTCGCCATTGCGAGCGCGTCCTCTGCGACGAGAGCCGAGCGGCTCCCAAGCTTCTCGCGGGCAGTGAGCACCGCGAGGTATCCCTGGAGACCGATGTCGAAGCGGACGCCCCAGTTCGACGAGTCGGAGCCGAGAGCGACGTTGACGCCACGGTGATAGAGCTCGGCATGACGGCCGTGGATCGTCCCGCCGACGCCCCACATCATCGAGGCGCCGGGGCACCAGGCGATCGAGACGCCGCTTCGGACGATCGGCTCGACCTCGTCGTCGCGAAGGATGTTCATGTGGGAGAAGACGCAGTTGTCCCCTACCACGCCGATCTCCTCGAGGTGCACGAGCGGGTGGGCAGCCCCACCGCTGATCGTCTGTCGACGCGTCGACCTGGTAGTACGACTGGTGCTGGTTGAGCACGGTCCCGCCTTCGTCGGCGGCTCGTTTTGCGGCGAGCTCGAGCTCGTCGGACGCGGATCCCATGCCCTGGATCGCGACATGGCCCCTGACGAGCGCGTCGGGATCGTCGTTCCGTTTCAGCTCGGTCCCGAGGAGATCGAGCGCCCGGTCGAGTGATGCGGGCCCTCGATCGAGCGCGAGCGCGTTGTACCCCTCAGCGTTGTCGGTTACGTCCCAGAGGAAGGGGTCGGCGACAAGGCCCCGCATTCCGAGGGCCTCGGCGGCGTCGGCGACCGCCGACGGCGACAGGGCGGTGCCGGCCTCGAGAAAGCAGGTTGTGCCGTTCCCGACCATCTCGAGGCAGGCAAGGAGGGCTCCGGCACGCTCGGCCTCGTCGTCGACGGCGTTTAGGAACGGCACCCAAAACTGCGGCTCGACAGCATCGAACGTAATCGTGTCCCCGAAAGCTCCGCGGGCAAGGTGGAACGTCACGTGCGTGTGACATTCGATGAAGCCTGGATGAACGACAGCTCCACCCGCATCGATGAGGCGCTTTGGCTTGAACCGGCTGAGGATCTCGCCGGTCGGGCCTACGGCCACGATCTCGCGACCGCAAACGGCGACGGCCCCGTCCGCGAAGACCCGGCGCCCGGCGTCCATCGTCAGGACGTAGCCGTGCGCTATCACCAGATCGACGTCTTCGGGGGAGCCGACGTTTGACGGCCCCAGGCTGTCCATCATATCGAACGAAAGGTAGACATATCGTTACACCATGTCAATCTGGCCCGGCCGGGGTGCGAGCCCCGACCGGGCCAATCGCGGGTCATGTCTAGCTTGGGCAGCTCGCGAGATAGAGGTACTCGGCGGTCGTCGGATTCGAGAGGTCCGCCTTAGTGATGAAGCGCAGCGGAGCCGGGGTGTAGTAGGGCTTTGCCTGACCGACCGGGCCCTTCGCTGCCCCCTTCCCGCGCAGATAGGTGATCAGGCTCTTCATCGCCGTGTATCCCTCGATGTAGGGCGCCTGCGTGTAGAGCGCCTGGATCGACCCGTCCTTCAGGCTCCGGACGAGGTCGGGCTCGGCGTCGAACGAGATCAGCTTCACGGTTCCTCGTTTGCCGGCGGTGCGCAGCGCAGCCGCGGCGCCCTGGCCCATCGGGCCGTCAGTCGCGTAAATCGCCCCGAGGTTGGGGTGGGCCGAGAGAACGCCGGAGACGATCTGAGCAGCCTTGTTCGAATCAGCCGCGGCGTACTGCACCGGCAGCACTGTGATCCCCGGGTACTTCGCCTTCAGCACTTTCTCCATGTACGAGTAGCGCGGTGTCTCATACGGATCGCCGGCGCCGAACGCGATCACCTGCAGTTCGCCCTTTCCGTGCATAAGTCCCGCGATCCGCTGCGCAAGCACCGGCCCGGAATGCGTCACATCGGTGAAGACCTCCGAATACGCCGCATCCTTTGAGAGGAACGAATCGGTCAGTGCCACCGGCACGCCCTGCTTCATCAGGCTCGTGACCGGGTTGAGAAACGCAGTCGGCGAAAACGGCGTCAGAATCACCCCATCAGGCTTCGTCGATGCGACCGCACCGAGAGCGGTGATCTCCTGCGCCACGCTTGGCTGCACAGGCCCCTGCCACGAGAGGCTCACGCCCCCGCCCATATCCTTGATCGCCGCCTGCGCACCGCACTTCATCGAGATGAAGTACGGATCGGTCGCTTGCGCGACGACGCCGGTAATCCGAAGCGGCGCCGGACTCGCACCGAGCGACGGAGCGGTCCAGACTGCGGCCGAGGTCACAAGACCGAGCATGACCATGGCCGTTCCGAGGCTCCACTTGGCTGTCTTCCATGTCTCTTGCATTTCCATCGACCTCCGAGTCGCGTTTGCCACATCGACGCAAGAAGTTGCGCCACGTTTCAGACCCGCCTGTGCCGCCTCCCGTCGGCGTATACAGCGGCGATCAGGACGGTGCCGACCGCAACCTGCTGGTAGAAGGGCGAGAGTCCGTCGGCGACAAGCCCTGTCTGCAGGATCACCGCGAGCAGAGCGCCGAAGACCGCCCCGGGGACAGAAGCTCGGCCGCCGAAGAGGCTTGTACCGCCGATCACGGCGCCTGCCACGGCCGCCAATGCGTCGTTGGTATGCCCCGCGACGTTCGTCGTTGCAAAGCGGCCCAAGTCGAGGATCGACGCGAGCCCGCAGAGGCCGCCCGCCAGAACGAAAACAGCGATTTTGTGCCGCGGTACCCGGACTCCGGCACGCTCGGCGCTGGTCTCCGACGACCCGATCGCGAGCGTGTGCAGCCCAAAACGCGTATATCTCATGACCGCCCAGAGCACCACGACCACGGCGCCCACCATGAGTACGGGCACGGGCACGTTCGCGACGTTCTTCGCCCCGAAGTTGTCCTGCAACCAGAGTGGCTGATAGGCGAGGTCGGCGCCCTGGGTGATGATCAACGCGATGCCCGTGCCGATGCCGGCCGTACCAAGCGTCGCGATGAACGAGTTCACCCGAAGCCGGGTGACGATGAGGCCGTTGACAAGACCGAAGCCGGCGCCGACCGCCACGCAAGCGGGAAGCCCGAGCCCGAGCGCCAAGAGCAAGTGCGGGTAGTCGCCCTCCTCGACCTGGCCGACCGTCCCTCCGAGATGCTGGATCACCTCTCCACCGACGACCGATGAGAGCACGAGGTTAGCGCCGAGCGAGATGTCGATCTGCCCCGCGGCGAGCTCGAAGGTCGCCGCGACCGCCAACAGAATGATCTGCGCCGCGTTGAACCCTATGTTTTGGAGGCTGATCACCCCGAAGAACGTGTGGTCGATGGAGATGAACCCAAAGACCAAGATGAGGACGACGTCGACCAGCGCGATCAGGAGCGCCGTGTGGCCGAGGAGCGTCGCTGAGACCCGCTGTGACGCGGTCCGAGGGGCGGCGCTCATCGTTCGATGTCCCCGACCATCGCGTGGACGACGTCGGTGATCGTCAGTTGGCTTGCGGGCGCCTCGAGGACCACCTGGCCCCGCCGCAGGACGGCGGCGCTGTCCGCGATCTCGAGCATGCGAGGGATGTCATGCGAAATCACGAAGACGCCGAGACCTTTGGAAGCGACCTGCTTGATCGTCGCGCACACCGTGTCTGACTGTTTCGCGCCGAGCGCCGCGGTCGGCTCGTCCATCAGAATCGCGAGCCGGCTCCACATGACTGCTCGGGCGACAGCGACGGCTTGGCGTTGCCCGCCCGAGAGCTGCTCCACCGGTACGAGCACCGAGGGAAGATCGATGCCGAGGTCTCGCAGCGCGGTCGCGGTCGACAGCCCATGCGGCGGCGGGCGAGGACGCCGAACGCGCTGCGCCAGCCGCCGAAAAGCTCTTCATGGCCGAGGTAGACGTTCTCGGTCACCGTCAGGTCGGGCGCGAGTGCGAGGTCCTGATGGATCACGTCGATTCCGCGTGAGTGCGCGTCTCTGATCGAGCGGAGCTTCACGGGCTGCCCTTCGATCAAGACCTCGCCGCTGTCGGGGGTGTAGATCCCGCAGAGCACGCGCAGAAGCGTCGACTTGCCTGCTCCGTTGTCTCCGAAGAGGACGGTTACCTTTCCCTTCCTCACGGTCAGCGTCGCGCCTCGCAACGCGTCGACGTGCCCGAAGCTCTTCGTCACCTCGACGCACGCGATCGTGGGCCCGCCGGCGTCGTCTTCGGAGCGTTCGGCCGGCATCTGCAAGGCTCCGAAGACTAGTGAGATTTGCCGCAGGGTGTCAAGCGAACCGAACGAATGCCGGTCTATCGAACCCCAGGCAAGGCGGGTGCAGTAGCGCCGGGTCTATCCGCGACGCCGCGTCAAGCGAGATGCCAGATCTCCGGGACGGTGAAGAAGCGCCCCTCGGCGTCAACCGAGCGTGTCATCAGCGAGCGGATGTAGAGGTTCCATCGCTCGCTCACCTCCGTGCGCGCCAACTTCGCGATCGCCGCCTCGAATGACGGGTCGCATTCGCAATACGCGATCACCTCGACGCCACGCCGAAAGAGCGAGTAGTTCGAGAACCCCGATTCCTCAGCGCTTGCAGGAGTTCGGGCCACGCCTCGGCGTGGCGGCGCTCGTACTCCTCCTCCATGCCCGGCGTGAGATCGAACGTGTAGCAGAGCCTTTCCATCGCGTTCCGTCCTCTCAGTTTTCGAGTAGCCGAAGGAGATTGCCGCCCATCACAGCCTCGACCTCCGCCGTGGTGCAGTGGGCGAGCAGCCGGGTATCGAGTGTCTGCGCGAAGGAGACGAAGTCGAGCGCCGGGGCGAAGTCGGAGCCCCAGAGAAGCCGCTCGGGGCCGAACGAGTCGAGCAGTACCTCGACGATTGGTCCCGCGGCCGCGTGCGGGAACTCGTACGGCGGATCGCTGACCGCATATGGTGCCGAGAACTTGACGGCGACGTGAGAGTTGCTTGCAAGCGCGGTCAGCGGGGCGAGCTCAGCCGTGGTCTGGTCGAGGGGCGCCACGTGCCCTCGAGCAGGTGGAAGCCCCAGATGGCTGAACAGGATCGGACACGCGTCGAGTTCTGCCACGAATCCGGCGAGGACCGCGGTTGCCGCCGGGCCGGCGTTGAAGCTGATCAAAGCCCGTTGTCGGCGCAGTTCGTCCTTGGCGGCGGTGGGCCAATCTGCGATGGCTGTCGCCTCGGGCTCGCCGGGAGCGTAGACCGTGATGCCGGCGGCCCCGCGAGCCCGCATTTCCCGCAGAGCTTCGGGTGTCGGCGCGGTGGCGGCCGGGACGTACAAGAGAGGTGTGATCCAGGAGCGCTCAGCGGCCAGCCCGAGGACGTAGTCGTTGTTGCCCACGTAGTCGCCGCTCCCCCTCGTACCCGATCACGAGAGCCCGCTCGATGCCGTGGTGATCGCGCAGCCGCTCATACGTGCCGAGTTCGTCCGTTCCGGCCGGCGGGCCGCCTGCGGCTCCCGCGAAACCAGCCGCGAAGAGGTGGACGTGCGCGTCGGCGATGCTCACCGTCCGGCAAGCTCCATCGGCCGCCCACCGGCCTCGGCTGACTCGATGATGGCCTCGGCAAGACGGATTCCGTGCGCCGCCTCCGAGAGGGTGATCGCGGCCGGAGGGATCGCGTCCCGGATGCACGAGCAAAAGTAGGCGAGTTCACGATCGAGCGCACCGGCATGCGCGTCAGGCGTCAACTCGTGATCGACGTACTCGATGGTGGAACCAAACACCGTGACGGTCGGCTCTGGTCGAGAAACATGGCGCCCTCGGCGCCGTACACCTCGAGCCGATCGGTCGGGGTAGCCTCGTCGGGCAGAAGCCAGTTGGCCCGGAGCGACCAGACACTGCCGTCGCTCGCCTCGACGGATGCAAAAAGCAAACTGGGCCTGCCATCCGCAAAGCTTCCACGGGCCTGCGCGCTCACCCGGATCGCCCGCGCTTCCGAGAGCCACATCGCAAGGTCGATGTCGTGGATCATCGTCATCAACGCCGGGTGCACATCGGCGAAGAGTTCGGAATGCCCGCGGCCCCTGTTGCGAACGGCTGAGATACCGAGCAACTCCCCGACCGAACCTGCTCGAAGCCGTGCGCGGAGCTCGATATACGGCGCGGCGAAACGCAGAATATGTGCAGGCATGACGAAGCCTGCCGAGCCCGACACGGCGTCCTCGAGCTTGTCGACGTCGCCGACGCAGAGCGCTACCGGCTTCTCGAGCAGTACGGAAAGGCCGCGTTCGAGCGCCGCGAGGGTCGGGGCCTGGTGGTCGCTTCCCGAGGTGACCACAGAGACCCCGTCGAGCCCGCAGGTATCCATCAACTCGGTCCCGTCCTGGAACCAGTGGGCGATCGCGAAGCGGTCTGCCACCGCCCGCGCTCGCTCCGCGTCGCGATCGGCAATGCCGACCACCTCGACCCCTGGCAAGCGCGTATACGCCCTTACGTGCCGTTCGCCAAACGCGCCGGCGCCGATCACCCCGACTCGTAGCGGAGTTGCCATCAGTCTGAGTCGGAGTCGTTTCCTGCGGGCTCCAACCTGGCACGCCCGCGTGGATACTGATGGATCCCGACGACGCGTACGGGGCCGTTCACCGCCCGATACTGATGGGGTTGATCAGCCGGAAACGACATCAAGTCACCGGGTTCGAGCTCCTCCGCCTCATCGCCTACACGGATCTGCAGGCGCCCCTCTACTACGAACGCGTGCTCGATCACCCCTGCGCCGTGGCTGTCGGAGTCACGCTGCGCCCCAGGCTCCATGATCGTGGTGTACAGCTCGATTTCGCCGTCAATCTCCCATCCGGCGACGAGTTGCGAGATATAGCCGGGCTGTTCGAAGGCGATCGAGCTTTCGTCGTGGCGCACGACGCGCACCCCCGTGCCGCCGTCATGGTCGGTGAAGAGAAACCCGAGAGGTATCTCGAGGGCGCGCGCAACCGCCCATAGCGTCTCGAGGGAGGGGTTGCCGTTATGACGTTCGATCTCGGAGATCGTGGATTTCGAGACGTTCGCCGCCCGAGCGAGCGCGGACACCGAGATGCCACGCCGAAGGCGCCACTTCTGAAGATTGACGGCAACCGACTGAAGAGCTGACACGGCTGTCCTCAGGCCCGTGGTTGGCGAGAGGGCTTCGTCATTGGAGATGAGCGATACATTCGATCTCGACCAAGTACCCGCCTGCGAGCTCGACCCCGACGGTACTGCGCCCCGGCCGGTGGCTCCCGAACATCTCCTCGTAGGCCGCGTTGAACTCACTGAACCGATCTGTCTCGACGAGAAAACACGTGGTCTTGACGACGCTCTCGAGCGATCCACCGGCACTCCGGAGCACGGCCTCGAGGTTGCGGATCGCCTGTCTGGTCTGCCCGGCCACACCCTCAGCGACCTGGCCCGTGCTGGGATCGATCCCGACCTGCCCGGAGAGGAAGACCGTCGAGCCGACACGGGCCCCTTGCGAGTAAGCACCGCCCGGCTTCGGCGCTTCGTCTGTCGAGAGAAACTCGGGCTTCATTTCCGCTCCATTCAATCGTCTGGGATGAGCTGACAGTACTGCGTGGCAATGCGTGCGTACATCCGGGCCGCCTGGTGGATGCTTTCGAGGTCGACGTACTCATTGGGGCCGTGGCAGTTTGTGAGGAGACCGGGGCCGAAGGACGGAATCGTCGGAATGCCCTCTGCCTCGAACCACGGGGCGTCCGTGGCCCCCGGGAACACGAGAAGCGGCGGCGGGACCCCAAGCACCTCGCCCGAAGCCTCGCGCGCGGCTCGCACGAGCGCGTGATCGGCCACGATCTCGGCTGGGGGAACCCAGGTCAGGCCAGGCTCGAAAACAACCTCCGCCTCAAGTCCCGGGCGCTCGACGCGCCGCCGCTCGAGCCAGCGTTCGAGCGCCACCCGTACAGAGTCGAGTGTCATGCCGGGAAGGGTCCTGAGATCGCATCCGAACTCCGCAAGCCCGGGCACGACACCGAAGTACACGCCGCCGGAGACGACGACGCCGACATTGAGTGTCGGTTCGGAGCCATCGATGGGGTGCGGAACGAACTCCAGCTCGAGCTCGTCCTCGAGCGAAAGAAGAAGCTCTGCCATCAGTCGCGAGGCGTTCACGGACTCCATCCGGTCGGAAAGCGAGGAGTGCATCTGCGTGCCGTGGACTCGGACTCGAAAACAGCAGACACCACGGGAGACGAGATGGAGGCCTTGCCAGTTTCGATCCCATCCGCTTGGTTCGCCGACAAGGCACGCGTCGACTCCTTCGAGCAGCGGCGCGAGGAATTTCGCGCCGTGAACGCCGCCGTCCTCCTCATCGGCAACGAACGCGAGCACGAGGTCGCCGCGCAGTTCGGGCATCCCAGGCGCTCGCACCGCGGCGGCCGCGAAGACCATTGCCGCGACGGCAGCCTTCATGTCGCTCGAGCCGAGCCCGTAAAGTCGGCCCTCACGGATCTCCGGAACTAAAGGGTCGGTATGCCAGGCCGGACGGGCGTCACCGACCGGCTTCGTATCGAGGTGGCCGTTGAGCATCAAGGTACGGCCACCACCGGTCCCGGGCATCCTGACAAGGAGATTCGGTCGGTTCGGGTCGGAAGCGATCACCTCGCCCTCGCCGAGCCCGAGCTCGTTGAGCCGCGCACGGAGGAAGGCAACGATCTCCCGTTCGTCCGCGTGCGGAGGAATCTGGCTATCGATGCTGACGAGGTCCGCGACGAGGCTCACGAGTTCAACCCGACGCGCAGCCAGAAATGAGTCGATCGCGGACCCGACATCAGTGATCGCGCTCACGTCACCCCTACGATCAGAGGGATTCGAGAGCTGTCGAAGATCCCAGAGACGCGGCACGCGGGCCCCGCCCCGATGATGCACAGGCTCATATCGTTCGATTCATCGGTCGCATGTTCGGTTGCCAAGACAGTACCGGCTCGGTTCTGTCGCTCGCAACCCGCTCGCCGGAAGGGCCACGCGTTCTTTCTATAGCGAGATCGTTCTGTATCCTGAACGACTCCGCGAGGAGGCACAATCTCAACCTCCGTCCCGTGCAGAAGCAAACCGCGCCGCCCAACCCAGTTGCAAAAATGACCTCGGACGATTCGAGCATGATCGAGCGCGCGCGCGGAGGGCATGCCGTCACCGTGGAGCGTGTCACGCGCCGGTTCCAGGATGTCGTGGCCGTCAACGACGTGTCCCTCCAGGTCTCATCAGGCGAGTTTCTCTCGATTCTCGGACCGAGTGGTTGTGGCAAGACCACACTCCTCCGGATCATTGCCGGCCTCGATTTCGCCGATGCCGGCCGAATTCTCATCGACAGCACCGATATCACCGACACACCAGCGCACAAGCGCCCGACGAACCTCGTCTTCCAACGCGGTGCGCTGTTTCCTCACAAGACTGTCTTCCAGAACGTCGCCTACCCGCTGGAGCGCAGACATGTCCAACGACCGGAGATCCGCGACCGCGTCGGAGGCGCACTCGAACTGGTCAGACTCGCGGGCCTCGAAGATCGGCGCCCGAGCCAACTCTCCGGAGGACAGGCTCAGCGCGTCGCTCTCGCTCGGGCACTGATCTCAAATCCAGCGGTGCTCCTGCTGGACGAGCCGTTGGCTGCCCTCGACCTGGTGCTCCGCAAAGAAATGCAGCTCGAGCTTCGACGTCTGCACGAGCGTCTCGGAACAACCTTCATCTACGTCACCCACGACCAAGAAGAGGCATTGACGATGTCGAGCCGCATCGTGATCATGCGCCACGGCTCGATCGTCCAGGCGGGGTCGCCACGAGATATCTACGACAACCCAGCAAGCGTATTCGCATCGACGTTCATCGGAGAAAGCAACCTTCTTCGCGGAGAAGTCCGAACCTGCGGGTCAGGCGCAGTCGTGATCCAGGCTGGCGCACACGAGCTAAAGGCGCGCGACGAACGGGAACTTGCACCCGGAACCAGGGTCGCGCTTTCCGTACGTCCCGAACGGATCGGATTGATAAGCGCCGGCGACGCAAGCCAGGGCCGAAACCGACTACACGGCACCGTCGTGGAAGTGATCTTCCTCGGCAACAGGATCAGAGTGGCCGTGGACTGCGGGGGGACTACCCTTTGGGCCGAAGAACCACCCGGCCGCGGCGCCTTCGAACGGGTGCAAGAGGGCTCCCGCGTCGAGTTGGGCTGGCTGAACGAAGATTGCCGGGTGATCCTCGAGAACAGCCCGATCGCGCAAGACAGCCTTGCCACGGAAAGCCTCCCGGCCCCGCAGATCTGAGTCACACCCGGAACCAGTGCCGATAGTCCCGCCCTCAGGTCGGAAAGTGATGGTCACCGGCGCATCGCGCGGACTCGGGCGGACGATCGCCGCGAGGCTTGCCGTTGCCGGCTGGGACGTCTTCGCGGCAATGCGCGATCCGGGAGACTGCAAAGGCCTCGACGAACTGGTTGAGCGAGACGGCATCAACGTCAAGGCAGTGCGCACAATCCAACTCGACGTTCTTGATCGGCAGAGCATCGGTCCAGCTATGTCGGAACTGCTGGAGGAGACGCAGGGACGCCTTGACGCGGTCGTCGCATGCGCGGGAATCATCGTCATCGGCCCCTTCGAAGAGGTGCCGTACGAGGCCACACGCCGCGTCATGGACACGAACTTCTTCGGTGCGACAGAAATAATCCGTGCAGCGCTCCCCGCACTCCGCAACTCCCGCGGCCGGATCGTCGTGCTGTCGAGCGACAGCGGACTCTGCGGTGCCCCGTCACTGTCTGCATACACCGCCTCAAAACACGCGCTCGAAGGTTGGGCGGAATCACTGGCCTACGAGATCCGTCCTCTTGGCGTCGGCCTTTCTATCGTCGAGCCTGGCGCCTTCAACAGCGACATCTGGAAAGCTCAAGTCAGCTACGACCCAACCGGCCAGTACGCAACGCTTGGTGGACTCGTCGAACGGGCCTGGCGAAACACGGGAGAAAGCGCGCCGTCCCCCGAACCCGTCGGAGAAGCCGTCCTGCGTGCTCTCGACGCGGAACGACCGAAGCTTCGCTACCTCGTAGGCCGCGATGCGAAGCAAAACGCAATCCTCAAGCGCTTCCTGCCGGAGGCACTCTTCCGCGCCTACACGAAACAGGCAGCCGGCATCCGGAGCTGGTGATTCCAGTCAGCGACTGCGCGCCCTAATTGGTCGAACGTCGAGCTTACTCCGACGTGCCGTCTGGCGGCCCTCCCACCCGAACCCGTAAAGAACTACGTCGCGTGGGCCACTGATCCCACGGTTCTCGAAGCCTGACACACGAAACAGGGGACTTATGTCCACATGTTGTTGTCTGAACGGACTACATTTCAAGTTAGGGCGTACTCCCGATACCCCTGAATTCCGTACGCTGCCTCTACGCAGCCAGCGGGTGGGACAAACACGCTTCGGCGTGGCGAAGCACGGCGTTTCCTAAACCGCGTGCACAAGTTCGATTCTTGTCGGGGGCATCGCAAGGTTTCGGGCTACGAGAATGGGCGGCTCGTGGCCACCGAGCTTGGCGTCGAGCTCGGCGGCGGCCTCGGCTAGACCCGGGTGGGCCACCAGCCCACCTGCGCGCGAGTGGCGTTTTCCCGCCGAGCGATGCGAGCGGTGAACGCAAAGCGGGCGGCCCGTCTCCGGTGCCGCCCGCTTTCGTTTCGAGTCCTAGGTTTGTCTTAGGACCAGCTGATGTTGCTGAAACCGAGCCCGTAACCAACAGTTCCCTGGGGGTTGGTGAGCGGGTCGTCTGTCGCGATCGTGAAGTACTTGATGTTGGCCGACGGGGACGTGATCTTCAGCGTCACCGAGTTGTAGCCCGCATCGAGGCCCGTGGCGATCGCGCCCGGGACAGGGTTGCCGGACGCGTCGTAGCCAGTCAACGTCAGGTGCGTGGCGATATCGGTCTTGTTGCTCATCGCCTCAACCTGCACCGACGTAACTGGATTCGCGAACGTCAGCTTGGCCGAGTTCACGCCCCACCCGGTGAACAGGAAGTGGGTGCCGTCGCCAGTAGTGAATGCATTGAAGTAGGGACCCGAAACGAGGATCGAACCGCCGGCTCCACCATTGGGGGTGGAAGCACCGGACGCGTAGGCGGCGTGGTCGATCGTGCCGCCGGAGAACAGGGTCGGCTGCGAGCTCGCGTCGTCGCCGGCGAAGTTCTCGCTGCCGGGGGTCGACACTGCCGGGGCTGCAACGACGGGGATGTTGATGCAGTTGGAGAGGGTGCTCCCGACGTTCGTCTGCGCCGAGTACTCGCCGACGCCGGGCGGGGTCCCACTTTCCTTCGAGTAGGTGCCGCTCGTGTCGGTGGTGGCGTAGCTCGGGTCGGTGTAGAAGGCCGTACCGGTCGCGCAGCCGTCGCCGTGAAAAACGGTAAGTCCCACGGTCGCACCCGGAGCCGGCACAGAGCCGTTGGTGTACGTGCCCGCGTAGACGACCGTTTCTGCGGTCGTGATCGGGGCGTGCGTGGCGCTGCCGTTCCCGGTCAGCGTGAGGTTCGGCTTTGCCATCAGGACGCCGCCCTGGGCGGCGTATGAGACGCAGTCACCGGTGTTCTTGAAGCCTGATCCGTCCTGGCGGACGAGGTTCTGCCAGCCGCCCTGCTGGCAAGCCTTGGCGGCGTCGGAGTTGCCACCGCCGGCGGTCGCGGTCGCAACCCCGATCACGAGTGCGAATCCGGCGAAGAGCGTGAGCGTCAATCGCTTCATGCGCGTGTTCCTTTCATCGAGGTTTTTCCCTCGAGGTGTTTGGTGGAATTCCGGCTGCGGCTAAATGGATGCCGCGAGCGAGGAACCGACGTTCGCTTTGCCCCGCCAGACTTGTGAGAGGTTCCGCAGGGCCGCGACTGTCGTGACTTCTAAGACAAAGGTATGTCCGTCCCCGACGTCCGGCAATGACGCGATTGGGTCAACCATGGTCCCGGTCGGTAACGTTTCTCCCTGAGAGCCGCTCGCCGCGGCTCTCCCGTCAACGCGCGAGGCGGCCGATCAGCATGGAGGCGGTCGTGATTCCTGCGACCACGGCGACCGTCAGCACACCGAAGTCGAGCGGAAGATGCGAGGGGGTGTCGATCAGTAGCCCGCGAAGGGCGTCGACCTCGTAGGTGAGCGGGTTGACGAGGCTGATCGCCTTCAGCCAGGCCGGCATCACGGCGATCGGATAGAGCGCGTTCGAGGCGAAGAAAAGCGGCATCGTGATCATCTGCCCGATCCCCATGAGCCGGTCGCGCTTCAAGACGAGGCCGGCAATCGTCATCGACAGGCAGGCGAAGAACGCCGAGCCCATCAGCACGAACACACATGCGCCCGCGATGCGCAGCGGGTTGAGGGTGAGCGTGACACCGAGGATCGATGAAACGACGAGCACGACGACGACCTGGATCATCGCGCGGATGCCGGCGGCAAACGACTTGCCGATGATCAGCGCCGACCGTGGCGTCGGCGTTGCGAGCAGCTTCGTCAGCACGCCCGCGTCGCGCTCCCAGATGATGTGGATGCCGTAGAAGATCGCGACGAACATGCTCGACTGGGCGATGATGCCCGGCGCGAGGAAGTCGAGGTACGGGACGCCCTCGGTCGGGATCGCGTGGAGCCTGCTGAAGGTCTCGCCGAAGATGACGAGCCAGAGCACCGGCTGCACGGCCCTCGTGACTGCCTCGGTGCGGTCGTGCGAGAGCTTCTGCAGCTCGACGATGCAGAAGGTCACGACCCGGCTCGGGAACTGCCGCCAAATCGACGGCTCTCTCAGCGTCGCGGTGTCGGCGTAGCTAGCCAACGCGCCGGGCCACCCCCCGGGTGCTGCGGATCGAGCGGATGGAGGGCGTGGCCTCGCCCTGCGCGTCGAGGTCGTTGCCCGTGTAGTGCCGGAAGACGTCTTCGAGCGAGGCTTCCGGGCCGAGCGAAAGCTTCAGCTCGTCCGGCGACCCGATCGTCACGATCTGCCCGAAATGAAGCAGGGCAACGCGGTCGCAGAGGATGTCGGCCTCTTCCATGTAGTGCGTCGTGAGCACTACCGACATCCCGGTCGCTTCCCGCAGGTCCTCCACGCGCTGCCAGACGCCGTCGCGGGCAACCGGGTCGAGACCAACAGTCGGCTCGTCGAGGACGAGCAACTCGGGCCGGTTCACAAGCGCCTGGGCCAGTTCGAGCCGCCGCACCATGCCGCCTGAATACGTGCCCGCGAGCCGATTTGCGGCGTCGCTCAGCCCCATCATCTCGAGTGCGTCGTCGACGCGTTCGCTCCGCTCCGACTTCGGCACGTCGAAGAGGCGGGCGAACCAGCTCACGTTCTGGCGCCCCGTAAGCGCCGCTTCGATCGAAAGCTGCTGCGGGACATAGCCGATCCGCCTCCGAACCGCCATCTGCGACCGGCTGACGTCAAACCCGAGCACCTCGATGCGACCCTCCTGGATGGGAAGAAGCGTATTGGCGATCCGCAGCGCCGTCGTCTTCCCGGCGCCGTTCGGCCCCAGCAGCCCGAAGATCTCGCCGCGCTCCACGCGCAGGTCGATCCCTCCGAGAGCGAGGTGATCGCCGTACCGGTAGCTCACCCCTTCGCAGAGGAGCGCCGGCGGCTCGGAGCGCTCAACCATCCGGCACGACCAACTCGCGAAGTCGAGCTGAGACACGCCTCAGCACCGCAGATCCCTCGGCGATCCGCCGACGGTCGCCCGGCGGAAGCTCCGCGAGCGCCTGCGCGAGCAATGCGATCCGACGATCACGGAACCCCCCCGCCTCCGCCCGGGTCCTCGGCGCAAGCTCGAGCCGCGCCACCCGGCGATCTACACCGTCAACGCGCCGTTCGAGCAAACCGGCATCGGTGAGCTGTCCTACGAGTGTGCTCACCGTGTTCGCCGCGACCCGCAACTCGGACGCCGCCTCGGCGACCGATACCCCGGGGCGCCGCGCGACCAGCCTCACGAGGTCGAGCTGCGCACCGGTCAGCCCGGAGAATCCCGACGGGCGGCCGACGAGGCGTCCAGCTCGGCGAATCGCGCCGATCGTCGAGAGCAACTCGTCGGCGACAGCGGCCAGATCCGGATCCACCTGAGACGTCTCGGATGCGACCATCTTGGGCGTTTTCGTCGTCACGAGATCCATAGTACCTCTGTGAAAGAGGTATTCCTCCCGAACGTGAAAATGAAGCTCAAACCCTGCGGTCTTGACCGGGAACGCGTGTTCCTCCGACAGCCAACCGCGAATGTCCTTCGACTATGCTCACGCCATGCGCGGCGAAGAGGTCGTCATCGTCGGCGCCGTGAGGACCCCGATCGGGAAAGGCCACCGGGAGAAGGGTTACTACAAGGACACCCACCCGAACGAGCTCCTAGGCACCTGCTACCGGGCGGTCCTGGACCGGTCGGGTGTCGATGCGGCGATCGTCGAGGATGTGATCGTCGGGTGCGCCCAGCCGTTCGGAGAGCAGTCGTACAACGTCGCGCGGAACGCGTGGCTCCAAGCCGGGCTGCCGATCGAGACACCCGCCACCACCGTCGACCGGCAGTGTGGCTCGTCCCAGCAGGCCGTCAACTTCGCCGCCGCCCAGATCGCCTCCGGCGTGCACGAGGTCGTCGTCGCCGGCGGCGTCGAGCACCTCGGGCACATCCCGATGTATGCGGGTCACATGTTTGAGGCCGAGCTGGGGACTCCGCATCCGCCGGAGCTGCTCGATCGCTATGCGCTCGTGCACCAGGGGATCAGCGCCGAGCTGATTGCCGAGCAGTGGGGACTGTCGCGAACCGAGCTCGACGAGCTCGGCGCCCGCTCACAGCAGAACGCGGTGCGCGCGACCGACGAGGGGAGATTCGAACGCGAGATCGTCCCCATTTCCGTCAACGGATCGACATACACAACCGATCAGGGCATCCGGCCCGGCACGACCCTCGAGATCCTGGCGGGCCTCAAGCCCGCCTTCAAGGAGCAGGGCGTCATCACAGCCGGAAACTCGTCTCAGATCTCCGACGGTGCCGCGGCAATCCTGCTGATGTCCGCGTCGCGCGCAAAAGCGCTCGGGCTCGAGCCTCGGGCCCTCATCGTCGATCAGACGACCGTAGGTGTCGATCCCGTGATCATGCTCACCGGTCCGATCCCGGCGACTCGAGAGATACTCGGCCGCAACTCCATGACGATCGACGACCTAGACCTGGTTGAGATCAACGAGGCGTTCGCGTCGGTCGTTGCCGCCTGGGAGCACGAGCTCGAGCCCGACGTCGCGCGCGTAAATGTCAACGGAGGCGCGATCGCGCTCGGCCACCCGCTCGGCGCAAGCGGCGCTCGCCTGCTCACGACGCTCCTCCACGAGCTCGAGCGTTCCGGCAAGGAGACCGGGCTCGTCACGATGTGCTGCGCCGGCGGCCTCGGGACTGCGACGCTGATCAGACGCGTTTGAGGCCTGTCCCTGGATCGGAGCAGGAAGGGTGGTCTCGCGTGTCTCTTGATACGGGCAAAAAACAGCTGGAACGCTCGGCATGACCGGTTTCGGGCCGCTGGACCCGGAGCAGCACCAAATCCTGGCTCTTGTCCGGACGCTCGCCCGGGAGCGCATCGCGCCAAGAGCGGCGGAGATCGATGCAAGTCACGAGTTTCCTTGGGATGTCGTCGAGCTCTATCGCGAGAACGATCTGTTCGCGCTGCTCTTCCCGGAGGCGTATGGCGGCACGGGCACCGGCACCCTGCTTTCCCTCGTGGCGATCGAGGAGATCTCGAAGGTGTGCGCCACGTCCGCCCTGATCCTCGCGGTGCAAGAGCTCGGCTCGCTCGGGCTCAAGCTCGCAGGTAGCGAGGAGCAGAAGGCGCGGTATCTACCGGGGCTCGCCTCCGGTGACGTGCTCTGCGCGTATGCGCTCTCGGAGGCCGAAGCCGGCTCGGATGCTGCCGCGATGCGGACTCGAGCGGAACGCCGTGGTGAGCACTACGTGCTCGACGGGCAGAAGCGATTCATCACGAACGCCGGGGTCGCGGGGCTTTACACCGTGTTTGCGAAGACGGACGTCACTGCCGGCCACGACGGGATCACCGCGTTCGTGGTCGAGGCAGGCCTGCCCGGCTTCGAGGTGCTGCGGCTGGAGGAGAAGCTCGGGATCAACGGCTCGACCACGGGCGAGCTCGCGTTCGACGCCGTCGAGGTGCCGGTGGGGAACCGGCTGGGCGCAGAGGGCGAGGGCTTTCGGATCGCGATGCGGGTCCTCGATCGCTCGCGCCCCGGCGTCGCCGCGCAGGCACTCGGGATCGCCCAAGGTGCCACCGACTATGCGCTCGAGTACGCGGCGAGTCGCGTGACGATGGGCAAGCCGATCGCCGAGCATCAGCTGATCGCGGCAAAGCTCGCGGATATGGAGACGAAATGCGAGGCGGCGCGCGGGCTCCTGTATCGATTCGGCGAGATGGTCGATGCGGGCGTCGACGGGCCGTCACTCACGAAGGCCTCAGCACAGGCCAAGCTCTTCTGCTCGGATGTCGCGATGGAGGTCACCACTGAGGCGGTTCAGATCCTCGGCGGCTACGGCTACATGAAGGAGTATCCGGTCGAGCGAATGATGCGCGACGCCAAGATCACCCAGATCTACGAAGGGACGAACGAAATCCAGCGCCTCGTGATCGCCCGTGAGATGGTGCAGCAGTGGCGGGCGGCCGCCGAAGCCAGGGCTTTCGGACGGACTTGACCGGGCGCGCCTGAGCGGTCAGGTCTCGTCGAGCCGTGCGAAGACGGTCCCTTCGACGACCTCGGTTTCGTATGTCTTCACACGTAGGCTCGGGTCCGGCACGCATACGCCGTCACTGAGACGAAACGTCCACGTGTGGACTGGACACTCGAGAACCGGCTCGTCCGCGCGAACGGCGAGCGCTCCGACCTCGCCGGTGCAGTACACGTTGCCGTGCACGTAGCCGCCCGCAAACGACTGCGTCTGATGCGGGCAGATGTTCTTCACAGCGAAGACATCGCCGCGCCAGAGGACGACGGCGAGCTCCTGACGGCCGGTCTTCACGATCAACGGCAGGCCCTCCCGCAGGTCGCGAAACGGCACAAGCGGGACGAGCTCGCTCACGCAAGCGCCGGCGCGGCTCGCTGGGGCAGCGGCCAGCCGAAGCAGCGGCAGGCGTTGCCGTAGAAGAACTTCGTGTGCCACTCCTTCGGCATCAGCCGGGCGACGAACATCGGGTCGTCCATCGACGGATGCGGGTAGTCGCTCGAGAAGCAGAGCGTGTCCTCGATCCCCGGGTAGAGCTCGAGCAACCGTACGAGCGCTCTCCGGTCCGGTCCCTCCTCGACCGGCTGCATCGTGAACGACAGGTGCTCGAGGACATACTCGCTCGGGAGCCGCTTCACCCACGACGACTCCTCGCGCAACAGCTCGAGCTCGTTGTCGAGCGAGTAGAGCAGCCATGGAAGCCAGCCGATGCCGTACTCGAGGACGACCACGCGCAGCGACGGGAACCTCTCGAACGTGCCGCGGGTGACGAAACTCGAGACGTAGTGCATCGCCTGCTGCGGGAACTGGCTGAGCTCCTCGACGATCGTCGCCTTGCGTCCGCCTGCCGACTTCACCTGGTAGCTCGGCCGGTCGGCAGCGACGTGAAGGCCGACGGGTAGCCCGACCTCTACCGCCGCATCGTAGATCGGGTCGAACCACGGGTCGCCGAAGGGCCTACCGACCGGGTTCCCGGCGAGCAGCACCCCCGCGAGGCGCGGATTCCCTGCGAGACGCCTGACCTCGGCGGCGGCCTCGAGCGGAGACGCGCTCGCCGCGAGGATCACCGAGGACAGGCGGTCGTCGCGCGTCAGCCACGTGTCGAGGTTCCAGTCGTTCGTGGCGCGACAGAGCGCGACCGCGAGCTCGGGATTCGTGTGCGCTCCGTACGGGCCGAGGTTGTGCGTCAGCAGCACGCGCTCGTAGTCGTACTTGTCGAGGAGTGCGTCGCGGAGCAGCGAGTAGTCGGTTCCCTGCGTCCCGGCAAGCGTCCCGTCCTCGGTGTCGCGGTCCGCCCGCCGCGAGCCGACGTTGCGGAGCGACTGGTTGTTGTTCGACCGTACGGCGAGCGCAGCGGGAAGCCAGCCGTCCTCGAATCGCTCACGCCAGCGCTGCGGCAGGTACGGGATGAGCTCGGCTTCGGTCCGCGGCTTGTGGTGGATGTCGATGTCGACGATCGGCCCGTCGTACGCCGCCATCAGCTCGCTCCTGCGCGCGCGGCCGCCTCGACGGGTTTGGGCGCGTCGGCCGGCCACCGGAAGAAGTCACGCGCGTTTCCGGCCAGGACCGCTCCGCGCCAGCTCTCGGGAAGGCGGGCCGCGATCTCGTCCGGCTGCTCGAAGCCACGCGCCGGGTAGCAGCTCGCATAGACGAGCGAGCGCTCGAACCCCGGCAGCACCGAGAGCACGCGCTCGAGCCCGTCGCCGCCGGGCGGCGTATCGAGCCCGTGCGTGGAGACGAGGAAGTGGTCGAGGAAGTACTCGCTCGGGAGCCGTTCGACCCACGGCGTCTCGTGCCTCGCCTCCCTGAACCAGAAGTCGAGCCGCCAGAGGAAACTGGGGATCCAGCCGATCCCGCCGCCGACGAGCATGACCTGGAGCGACGGATGGAGGTCGAAGACGCCGTGCAGGATCATGCTCGCCACGTGCGACATGTGCGAGTGGACGGAGAGGATCCTGTACTCCGCGTACGTCGCCGGCAGGCCGCCCGCGACGGGCGGGGTGATCAGGTCGGCGCTTCCGTCCGAGCCGAGCTGGAGGACGAGCGGCAGGCCGAGCTCGGCGGCCGCTTCGTAGATCGGGTGGTAGAGGAGGTTCCCGAACGGCGCCGCCAGCGCGTTGCCGCCGAGAGCGACCGCGACCATGCGGGGATTCGCGCCCGCGCGCCGCACCTCCTCGGCTGCCGCCTGCGGGTTCGACGTGGACACGGTCACCGTGCCGTAGAGCCGCGGGTCGCGTTCCAGCCACTCCTCGACGGTCCAGTCATTCGTCGCGCGCGCCACCTCTCGCGCGAGCCAGTGGTTCGAGCCGACGGTCGCGAGGAGCCCGTCGTGGGAGCCCAGCACGACTGCGTCGCGCGCGCCGCAGGCGAACAGCCGCTCGCAGAGGAGCTCGCAGCTCGATCCGTCCTCGCCCGGCTCCCACGGTCCGCGCGGGTCTTCGTACAGGAAGGAGCCGCGGAGCCGCGCCGGCCCGGCAATCGATCCGGGGCGCATCACGACCTCGCGCCAGCCGTCGGAGAGATACCGCTCGAGGTCGGAGGCACTCGACCACTCGTGGAGGGCAAATGCGTCGACGACGCCGGTCACTGGGTCGCCGGTCACCTGGTCGCCGGTCGCTGGGTTGGCGGTCACTGGGTCGCGAGCTCCGCGCGCTCCTGTTGAAACGGGATCTCCACGCCGTCGCCGAGGTCGATGCGCACCCAGTCGATCTCGCCGCTGAACGCGTTCTCGTGCTGCGGGTACTCGTCGGAGACCGAGGTCCGGGGATCTCGGCCGATGTTGAGCGTGTCGTGCCCCGGGAACGTGAAGAACAGGGTGCGCTCGATTCGACCAGTGCCCGCCTCGACACCGTCGAGGTAGAGGCTGCCGGTGCCGCCCTTGCCGAACCCGCCGCCGTCGTAGGAGAAACGAAACTCGATCGTGTGCGGCCCGGGTGTGAGTGGCTTCTCCGCGCGCACGTACGAGTAGACGCTGGCGGCGACGTTGATGCAGAACGTGACGTATCCGTCGACGCAGTAGAGGCTGTGGCCGCCGAAGCGCCCGCCCTGCGCGTAGATCACGCCGTTCGCGCCGGAGTCGGATACCTGCACGCCGGCAGCGATCGTGAAGGAGGTGCCGATCACGTTCGGAACGCTTTCGTGAGGCAGCTCCCGGATCCCCGCGTCGAACGTCATGGACGCAATCCGCGGCCTGGCGTCGTGGGAGCGCTCCGGAGCCGGGCGGTCGTCGATCGGGAGCACCTGATTGCGCGCCGCCTCGACCAGGAACAGCTCCTTCAACCGCTCGAGCCGCTCGGGCTGCTCTGTCGCCAGATCGCGCGCCTGCGTCCAGTCGACCGTCGTGTCGTAGAGCTCCCAGCGATCCTTACTGAGACGAGGCTCGTCGTCGAGCGGGACCCAGCGCGGTCGCGCGTGCACCGTGCAGGCGACCCACCCGTCGTGGTAGATGCCTCGAGAGCCGTTGATCTCGAAGTACTGCGTCGTATGGCGGTCGGGCGCGTCGCCGTCCGCAAACGCATAGTTCATCGCGGTCCCGTCGACCGGCTGCTGTTCCGCGCCGTCGACGATCCGCGGTGCCGGTAGGCCCGCCGCCTCGAGGATCGTCGGGAACAGATCGATCACGTGGTGCCACTGATGCCGCACGCCGTCCCGCTCGGCGATCCCGGCCGGCCAGTGCACGATCAGCCCGTTACGCGTTCCCCCGTAGTGCGACGCGATCAGCTTGTGCCACTGGTAGGGCGTATCCATCGCGAGCGCCCAGCCAACCGGGTACTGCGGCCACGTCTCGGGGCCGCCGAGCTCCTCCGCATGCTCCAGGATCTCTTCCGGGGTGTCCAGCAGCCTGTTCATCATCCGATGCTGGCTGCGCGTCCCGGCCAGGCCGCCGGTGGCGCAGGCGCCGTTGTCGCCGAGGACGTAGAAGACGAGCGTGTTCTCGAGCTCGCCGAGCTCCTCCAGCGACCGGACGAGGCGTCCGACCTGCGCGTCGGTGTGCTCGGCGTAGCCGGCATAGAGCTCCATCAGCGCGCACCCCGCCTGCTGCTCCTGCTCGCCGAGCTCGTCCCAGTGCGGGACGCCCGGCACCCACGGCGCGAGCTCTGCATCCGGCGGCACCACCCCCAACTCCTTCTGTCGCTCGAGCGTCAGCTCACGCTGGCGATCCCAACCGTGATCGAAGCGGCCGCGGTACTTCTCGGCCCATCCCGCGGGGACATGGAACGGCGTGTGCGTCGCGCCGAACGGCAGGTAGCAGAAAAACGGCCGCTCCGGCGACACCGTGCGCACGTCCTTGATCCACCTGATCGCGCGGTCGACGAGATCCTCGGAGAGGTGATAGCCGTCCTCGGGAAGTGCGGGCTGCTCGACTGCCGTCGTCCCGTCCCACAGCGCCGGAAACCAGTGATCCATCGCGCCCTCGAGGAAGCCGTAGAACTTCTCGAACCCTTCACCGTGGGTCGGCCAGTGGTCGAACGGCCCCACCGGCGTCAGCTCGTCCCGCGGCTGCTCGTGCATCTTCCCGAACGCCCCTGTCGCATAGCCGTTTCCGCGCAGCACCCGCGCGATCGTCGCTGCGCTCGCGGGCATCCGTGCGTCATAACCGGGTGGCGGCGTCGCCAGATTCGTGATCATCCCCATCCCGACCGAATGATGATTACGACCCGTGAGCAGCGCCGCCCGCGTCGGCGAGCAGAGGCCGGTCGTGTGGAAGCGAGAGAAACGCAAGCCCCCTTCGGCAAGTCGATCGGCCACCGGCATCTCGCATGGCCCGCCGAAAGCCGACGGCGCACCGAAACCCATGTCGTCGACCAGGACCACGAGGACATTCGGCGCACCCGCGGGCGGCCGTACCGGAGGCATCCACCGGTACTCCGGCGACTGCTCGCGAACGTCCACCGCCGACGGCCCCGGCCTCGGTGGGGCGGCAACCGGCAGCACGTCCCGCTGGGTGGCGAACTCGCTCACGACGGATCGCCTACCGGGCTACGACCGGAAGAACTCCTTCGCGTTCTCGGAGTAGATCCGGCGCTTGAGCGGCAGCGGGACGTCCTTGAAACTCTCGGTCGGGTCGTCCCAGTCCCAGTGGGGGAAATCGGTCGCGAACATCAGCGTCTTGTCTGCATGCATCCACTCGAGCGTCTTCGCGAGCCCGTTACGCGGCGTCGGCTCCTCCTCCGGCTGCGAGGCGAAGCGCACCCGCTCGACGATCAGCTCGCTCGGCGGGCGCGTCACCCAGGGAAGCTGGCGGCGTGACTCATGCCAGTAGTGGTCGATGTTCCAGAGGAACGCCGGCACCCAGCCGAAGCCCGCTTCGATGGTCGCGACCTTGAAGTTCGGGTAGCGCTCGAACACGCCCTCGAAGACGAAGCTCGCGATGTGCGCCTTGTACGACGCCGCGCGCGAGATCCGCATCTCCGCGTAGTACGACGGATAGCCCGTTCCGGTCGGAGCGGGATTCACGCCCTTCCCCTCCGAGCCGAAGTGGATCGTCCAGACGAGATCGTGTTCGGCGCAGACCTCGTGGAGCGGCTGGTAGTGGCGGTGACCGTATGGCAGTGTCGCGCCGCCGCGCAGCATCACCCCGACGGAACCCGGGTGGGCTGCGAGGCGCGCGGCCTCCTTCGCACCGGCGACCGGGTCGAGCGGATTGACCGCGATCGCGTAGCGGTAGCGGTCGTCGACGTCGAGCCACCGCTCGACCGTGTGCTCGTTGAAGGCGCGGCAGAGCGCATTGCCGTAGTCGAGGTCGGGATGGAAGGTCGCCGCGCCCATCGGCCCGCCCGTGAGGAGCGCCCACTCGATCCCGAAGCGGTCCATCAACTCGACCCGGGTGAACTCCGCATCGGGAGCGGCGCCGCCCGCCGGCAGCTTCCCCGGCTTGAAGAGGTCGGGGCGGTTACCACCGTTGCTCGAGATGTCGACGAGCGGGACGTCGCCGCCGTACCGCTCGAACCGCTCACGGTTCGCGCCGTCGAGGTAGGCGATGATCTCGTCCCTTGACTGCCAGCTGTGATGGACGTCCGTGTCGTAGACCGCGAGCCTTGTCTTCCGCTCGGAAACCTCACGTGCTTCCTGAACCGCCATCTCGACCGCTCACCTCCTTGCGCGGACACCGGCGGTGCCCGCGGTCGTCAACTCCTGAACAGCTCGCCCGCGTTGCCGGACATCACCCGCTCGCGCAAAGGGCCCTCCGCGTTTGCCAGCGTCGACGGCGGGTCCGACCAGTCCCAGGCCGGATACCCGCTGGCATAGACGAGCGTCTCGCTCGCCCGCATCCAGTCGAGGATCTCGCCGACCGGGCCGTCGAGCATCCCCTGCTCGAGCGGACGCGTCGCGAAGCGAACGTGTTCGAGCACGTACTCGCTCGGCGGGCGTCGCACCCACGGAGTCTGCCTGCGCACGTCCTCCCAGGTCTGGTCCATGTACCAGAGATGCGCCGGCACCCAGGCGAAGCCGCCGTCGAGCAGCAGCACCCGCAGAGAGGGGAAGCGCTCGAACACCCCCTCGAAGACGAAGCTCGTGACATGTGCCTGGAAGGCGCTCGCCCGGGCCGTCGCGTCCTCGGCCCAGTAGCTCGGGTACCCCGCTGCGGTCGGCGGCGGGTTCACGCCCTGCCCGTCGTAGCCGGAGTGGATCGCAAAGACGAGCCCGCGCTCGGCACAGGCTTCGTAAATCGGTGCGTAGTAGCGCTGGCCGTACGGCATCATCGTTCCGGTCGGTGCCGTGACCGCCACGACGCGGGAATCGTCGCCGAGACGGGCGATCTCGGCTGCCGCCCCGGCCGGGTCGCGGGCATTGATCGAGAGGGCTAGACGGAAGCGGGGGTCGGCCGCGAGCCAATGCTCGACCGAGAACTGGTTGAACGCACGGGCAAGCGTGCTCCCGAAATCGAGGTCGGGGTGTGCCGTCGCCATGCTCACGGGGCCGCCCGTGAGGAGCGCCCAGTCGATCCCGCAGCCGTCGAGGAGCTGTGCGCGCGTCAGCTCGACGCTGGGCGACGCGACCACCGGCCCGACCGGCACCTTTCCGTCCGGAAGGGCGTCCTCGCGGTAGCCGCGCAGCCCGCGGTCGCTTCCCCGACGGAGCGCCGCGCCGATGCCCCAGTCGTCGATCCGCTGCTGGTGGACCGTGTCGAGATACGGGTAGATGTCGAGCCTGCTCTGCCAGCCGTGGCGGACGCTCGCATCCCGCGCCCCGAGCACTGTCCCCGGTGTCTCGGGCTCTCGTACAGCCTCAACCGACATCGGCCTCGCCTCTCGGTCGGCTACTCCTGCAACGCGGTTCGGACCAGGCCCACATCAGTACCGCAGATACTAACGGCCGCGCGAATTCGTGGCCCTTCCGAGACCGAAAGGCCTTTCGCTGCCGCGCGATAGAGTGCTTCACGCGGGGAGTGAAGCGAGGAGACCGAGGGAGAGAGCGTGGGCTACCAACAAATCACGTATGAGAGACGCGGCCCGGTCGGCCACGTGACGCTGAATCGCCCGGAGAGCTACAACGCCCTGTCCCGGCTCCTACGCGACGAGTTGGACCAGGCGTTCGACGAAGCAGTCGCAGACGACGAGGTACGGGTCATCGTCCTCGCCGGGGCCGGCAAGCACTTCTCCGCCGGACACGACATCAGCCCGGAGGTAGTGGAGGCAGTGCGCAAACGTGCGCCCTCCCAGCACGACATCGTCCGGGACTCGTGGCGCTACAACGTCGAGAACTCGCTGCGCTGGCGCGACCTCCCGAAGCCGACGATCGCAAGCGTTCAGGGCTACTGCATCCTCGGCGGCTGGATCGTCGCCGCCGCGATGGACCTGATCGTCGCCTCGGATGACGCCCTCTTCCTGCCCGGTCTCCTGCAGGAGTTCAGCGTCCCGTGGGACGTCGGCCCCCGCAAGGCGAAAGAGCTCGTGTTCAGGAGTCGCTTCATGACGGCAGACGAAGCACGCGACGTGGGCTTCGTCACGCGCGTCGTCCCGCGAGCCGAGCTGGACGAGGCCACGCTCGAGCTCGCGAACTCGATCGCCGAATCCGACCCGCTTCTGCTTCGGCTCGCCAAGCAGGCGATCAACGACGCGGAGGACGCGATGGGGTACCGAACCTCGATCCGCGCAGCGCACAACGCACATCTCGTCACACGGCTCGCCGGGATGATGATGCCGCCGGAGGGAACCCACCGGTTGCCGGCGGTCGACCAGGCGCTGCGCCAGCTCCACGGCGCCGACTCGCGCTAGCGAAGGGCGGGGACGGGAATGCAACGTCCTCTCCAGGGACTCAGGGTCGTCGATCTGAGCGGCGGAATCGCGGGTCAGTACTGCGGCAGGCTCTTCGCCTCGTTCGGTGCAAGCGTCACGCTCGTCGAGCCACCGTCCGGGAGCCCGACTCGCTGGCTGCCTCCGTTCAAGGACGGAGGACCTGCACTCGAGCGCTCGTTCCTCTTCCAGCACCTGAACCAGGGGAAGCAGAGTGTCGTGATCGACACGAAGACACCGACCGGGACGGAACTGCTCCGCAAGGTGTCGGTTGGCGTGGATCTGCTGATCCACGACGAGTCGAACGAGCCGCCCGACGGTCTCGACGAACGCGTGATCACGTGCGGCTTCCGGGAGTTCCCGGCGGAAGGGCCGTACGCGGACTGGAACGGGACCGAGATGATCCACCACGCGCTCGGTGGGAACATGTTCCAGACGGGTCGATTGGAGGATCCGCCGCTCTATGGAGTCGGTCAGCGCGCCTACTACGCCGCCGGCACGACGGGGTACGTCGCCGCGATGGCCGCCGTCCTGGAGCGCGAGAGCTCCGGCCTCGGTCAGGAAGTGAGCACGACCGTCTTCGAGTCGACCGCCGCAATGGCGAACAACCTCGTCACTCACTACAACTACAACGGCTCGTTCCTGACGCGTGGACGGTATCCCGGAAGCGTTGCCGTGCTCAAATGCGCGGATGGGTGGGCTGTCATCTTTGCGCTCCGGAACTGGCGGGAGCTCTGCACCGCCGCCGGGCTGCCGGAGCTCGCGGAGGACGAACGATTCAGGGGTAGCGCCGAGAGACTGCGGAACTGGGAGGAGGCGGTTGCGCTTCTCCAGGCCGGGACGATCACGAAGCCCAAGCACGACTTCGTCGCGGAGTGCCAGGCCGGAAGGGTGTCCGCGGCGGTGGTCGTGTCGCTCGACGAGCTCGTCGGCTCCGCTCAGTGGGAGGCGCGAGGAATGCTCCGGACGGTGGAGTCGGCAGACGGCCTGCGACGGGAGCCGGCCCTGGGGCCGGTGTTCCGGATCTCCGACGCCCAGATGATGAGCGAGGGCGCCAGCCCGACCCTGGGCGAGGACGACAGCCGGGTTCTGCGGGATGCCGCCGGGGGGCGCCAAGGCGAAGAGGCGATCCACGGGATGAAGGAACAACGTTGAGCGTGGACTCGAAGCCCGGCGAGCAGGGCACTCGCGAGGGGCAGTCGCTGCCGGTTCAGGGGCCGCTGGCCGGCATCCGCGTGATCGACCTGACCACGGCCTGGGCGGGCCCGATGGCGTCGAGATCGCTGTCGTTCCTCGGGGCTGAAGTGATCAAGATCGAGTCACCCTTCCGCCTGGACTCGTGGCGGGGCGCATTCAACGGCGGCTTACCGGATCGCTTTCCGGATCGCGAGGTCACCTCGCGACCCTACAACCGGAACGCGCTCTTCAACACGCAGGCCCACGACAAGCTCTCGGTCGGCATCAATCTGAAGGCCCCGGAGGCGGAGGTCGTGATCCAGAAGCTGGTGGCCCGCTCGGACGTGATCATCGCGAACTTCCCGCCGGGTGTCCTCGACCGGCTCGGGCTCGGCTACGAGAAGGTCGAGAAGCTGAACCCGCGCATCATCGTGGTCGAGATGCCGTCGTTCGGAACCTCGAGTCCCATGGCCAATCACGCCGGGATGGGGAAGACGATGGAGGCTGCGGCAGGAATGGGCGGAATGATGGGGTACGGCGACGGCCCGCCGGTTCTCACCGGGCCCGCCTACCTCGATCCCATCGGCGGGCTGAACGGCGCGGCGGCGACTCTCACCGCGCTCCGCTTGCGCGAGCTCACCGGGCACGGTTCCTATGTCGAGGTCGCACAAACCGAAGGCGCGAGCCACTGGATCGGGGAATACGTCCTCGCGGCAGCCGAAGGCGACGACCCGCCACCGGCGAAGGGAAACAGGGTCAGCTACGCCGCTCCGCACGATGCCTACCCATGCTCCGGCGAGGATCAATGGATCGCGATCGCGGTGCGAACCGACGCCGAATGGAGCGCTCTGTGCACGGTGATAGAGCGGCCCGACCTGACCACCGATCGCCGTTACCGAACCTTGCCGGACCGCTGGGTCAACCAGGACGAGCTCTACGCCGAGATCAGCGGGTGGACCAGCCGGAGGGAGAAGGCAGATGCGAGCGCGCTCCTGCAGGCGCACGGGGTCGCCGCCGCGCCCGTGCAGACCGGCGTTGACGTGGCGCAGGACGAAGCTCTGCGTGCGTCAGGCTTCTTCGAGGCCCTGGAACACAGCGAGGCCGGGCGGCACGAGTATCCGGGGCTGGCGTTCAACCTCTCACGGACGCCCGGCCGAATGAGGAGCGCCGCACCGTGCTTCGGCGAGCACAACGACTACGTCCTGCGCGACCTTCTGGGCCTCGATGAGGCGACCGTGCAGATGCTGAACGAGACCGGAGTCGTGGCGGCGGATCCGATCGATCCCGAGGGCCTTTGAGGCTGGCAGACGCCGGCGAGAGGCAGCGGCTCCTGGTCGACGCCGACATCCATCCGACCCTGCGGACGAACCTCGGGGCGATCTTCGAGTATCTGCCGCAGGCATGGCGTAAGAAGTTCGAGTTCCTCGGGAAGCTCCCGATCGCGGCACCTCCGCTCTCCTACACGTTCCTCGGCGGCGCCCATGCCGTGGGAATCGAGGCGGCGACCGAGCTCCAGCTTGCGCATGAGCCCGATCTCGGCCCGCTTGCAGACGCCGTCTTCGTGGGGGACGGGATGGGGCTCGGTCAGCTCGTCGTGCCGGAGGCGGTGACCCATTCGGTTTCGGCGAGATGGTCCGGTATCGGCGCACATCTCGTCGGTGCCTTCAACGACTACATCCTGGACCAGTGGATCGTCGAGCCGCGGCTGCGCTACGCCCTCGTCGTCTTTCCGGGCGATCCCGAATCGGCGGTTACCGAGATCCGCCGCCACGGAGACGATCGGCGAGTTTCCTCCGTCTGGCTTCCCACGACCGAGGTCCGCTTCGGCGACTCGCGCTGGTTCCCGATCTACGAGGCGGCGCTGGAGCTCGGGCTGCCGATCCTGAGCCATCCGGCAGGCGGAGGAGGCTTTGCGACTCCTGCGGTCGTGCTGAACGCGCGGATGAACGCCCCGCTCGCGGCCTGGCCGAACATCACGAGCCTCGTCGCGTCGGGGGTCTTCGAGCGGTATCCGGAGCTGCAGGTGGTGTTCGCGGAGTGCGGGTATTCGTGGCTCGATCCGCTCGTCGCGCGGATGGAGGCGGCCTGGCGCGCAAGCAACGGGCGCGTTCCCGGCCTCGTTCGGCCGCCGAGCCAGATCGTCCGCGAGCACGTTCGGATCACGACCGCCCCGGCCGACGACGACCGCGACCCGGTCACGATCTGCCGGACGATCGCCGAGGACGGCTCCCTTCTGCCCGACGTGCTCCTCTACGCGAGCAACTATCCTCGTGTCCGTGACGATCGGCCTTCGGCGGCGTTCGACAGTCTCGAAGAGAACGCCCGGCAGGCGATACTCGGGGGTAATGCCCAGCAGGTGCTGAGACTATGACGCGAGCGGACACGCCCCAGTCCACGGAGGCCAGGCCGGCCCGGCGGTCGCGCCCTTACGAGACCTTGATCGACGTCGACGTCCATCCGACGCAGTCTCACGGCATCGAGATCCTGCTTCCGTACATGAGCGCTGCCTGGCAGGAGGTGTTACGCGCGCTGCCCCCGATCGCGGCTCCTTCGCTGCTCACGAGCCCGTTCCCGTTCGGCGAGAACTCGCTGGCGGTGGATGCCACGCCGCCCGACGAGGGGTACCCGGGCTCGGATCCGCAGTTCATGGTCGAGGATTTCTTCGACCGCTACGACGTCGGGATCGCCCAGCTGATCATGCTCGAGGCCTTCTCGCCCACGCGCTACTGCGCCGACCCGGAGCTGGCGGCGGCGATCATCTCCGCCTACAACGACTGGATGCTCGACCACTGGCTGATCGACCCCAGGATGCGTCACGCGCTGCTCGTAACGACAACGGATCCGGCGCTCGCGGCCGCCGAGATCCACCGCCTCGGCTCGGACTCACGCGTGTGCTCGGTCTGCATCCACCCCACACCGGGCCGCTCCCTCGGAGACAAGCACTACTTCCCGGTTTACACAGCCGCCGTCGAGCACGGCCTGCCTGTCGTCACGCACAGCGTCGGGAAATCGATCAACGCTCCAAGCGGGAGCTACGTCGAGGATCGAGTCAACTTCGCGCTCGGGGCCTCGGCCCAGGTGACGAGCCTCGTCTTCGAAGGGACCTTCGAGCGCTACCCGGAGCTGAGGGTGATGATCCTCGAGAACGGCTTCTCCTGGGTCGTCCCGTTGATGTGGCGGATGGACGCCGGCTGGAGACGGAATCGCTTCGAGGTCCCGTGGCTGAAGCGGTGGCCCAGCGAGTACGTCCGCGATCACATCCGCCTCTCGAGCCAGCCCCTGGACGACTCGCCCGACGCCACCGAGCTCTACCGGCAGATCGAGCTCGAGACGACGTACCTGTCCGAGATCGTCTGCTACTCGAGCGATTACCCGCATTGGGACAACGACCGGCCCGGCTCGGTCCTTCGCACGCTTCGCGACGACGTCAAGCGCAAGCTCTTCTGCGAGAATGCGCGAACGACGCTGCGGACTTGACGCCCGATCTGATGACGGACGTCGAGCCGACGGACGTGGATGTCGGCGCAGTGAACGAGTTCGCGATCGGAGAGCTGCAGAAGGTCGAGATTCCGGGAAAGGACATCTACGTCCTCCGCCGCTCGCAGAGCACGTTCGTCGGCCTCAAGAACACGTGTCCGCATCACAGCGGTCCGCTCTGCCTCGGCCGCGTCGACGGAACGTATCTCCCCTCGGCACCGGGCGAGTTCGAGTACGGGCTCGAGTACGGCGTGATCCGCTGTCCCTGGCATGCATACGAATACGACCTCGAGACCGGTCGCGCCCTCTTCGTACCGGAGGTCAAGGATCGGATCGTCCGCTACGACGTGAGCGTCCGGGGTGGACGGGTGCTCGTCAGCCTCAGAGGCCGGCGTTGAGGTGACTGCGACCCAGGTGACTGCGGGCGAAGCCGAGTACGAGACGCTCTACAACGGTGCCGGCGATCGCAGGCTGCGCCATGTGCTGATCATCGTGGCGGACCTCGTGGACGTGCAGAGGTTCTGCGCCGGCACCGCGCGGCTGCTTCTCGAGCGCGGTGTCGAGGTGAGGCTGCTCGCCGTCTCTCCGGGCGAAGCGAGCATCGAGGCGCGGATGAGAGCGATCGTCGACGGACTCGGGTTCGCAGACACGGTCCTGCTCGGGCATCGCCCTCTCGAGCTACCGGCGCCCGAGGAGCTCAGATCCACCTTCGTCCGGCACATCCGAGTCTTACGCCCAGAGCTCGTGATCACCGTCGACCCGACGCCGATGCTTCGCCAGCACCCCGACTATCGGAGGGTGGCACGGGCGGCACTCGACGCGGCCTGGCCCTACGCCGGAGCCGCGACCGCCTACCCGGAGCACGGCGCCGCTCACGAGCCCAAGGAAGCCTGGCTGTACGCCGGACCGGCGCCTGATATTTTCGTGACAGTCGGCGAAGACACGGGAGATCCTGGTTCGTACGAGGAGCGGTTTGCCCAGGTCGACCTTCGCGACCGGCACCACGACAATGACCGAGCGAGCGAAGGGAAGTAGATGAAGGCCGAGCTCTTCCTGGAGACGAGGGGCGCCGAGATCGTGACGCGCGCAGGCACGCCTGTGATCCTGAAGGGGACCGCGCTCGGCGGATGGATGAACATGGAGAACTACATCACGGGCTACGCCGGCACCGAGTCCCAGATGCGGGCCTCCGTGCGGCGCGCGCTCGGCGACGAGCTCTACCACCGCTTCTTCGATCGTTTCCTCGACGTCTTCTTCACCGACGAGGACGCCGCGTATATGGCCTCGCTGAACTTCAACCACGTGCGGCTGCCGATCAGCTGGCGTCATTTCGAAGACGACATGGCGCCGTTCGAGCTGAAGGAGGAGGGCTTCCGGATCCTCGACCGCGCGATCGAACGGGCCGCCCGGCACGGGCTCTACTCGATCATCGACCTGCACGCGCTGCCGGGCTTCCACAACCAGTACTGGATCACCGACAACCCCACGCACAAGGCCCTCTTCTGGGAGCACAAGCACTTCCAGGACCGGGTCGTCCACCTCTGGGAGGCGCTCGCCGAGCGCTACCGCGGCAACCCCTGGGTCGCAGGCTACGACCTGATGAACGAGCCCGGCGATGTCGACGGCGAGACCGTCGGGCCCTACTACGAGCGCCTGCGCGACGCCGTCTGGGCCGTCGACCCGGACCACATCCTCTTCGTCGAGGGCAACCGCTTTGCCCGCGAGTTCACGATCTTCCGCGAGCCCTGGCCGAATACGGTCTACGGCTTCCACCTCTACCCGCGCTGCGGCGGAGTGAACGGCGGCGAGTACCCCGGCCACACGCGCGGGGAGTACATCGACCGCTCGGTGATCGAGGAGCAGTTCCTCGAGCGGACAGCTTTCATGCGCGAAACAGGCAGCCCGATCTGGCTCGGCGAGTTCGGCCCGGTATTCGTCGGCGAGGAGCGCAGCATCGAGACCCGCTACCAGATGCTCGAGGACCAGATCGAGCTCGCAGCGGAGCACGGTGCGAGCTGGTCGATGTTCACCTACAAGGACGTCGGCGTGATGGGGCTCGTCTACACCGACCCTGCCAGCCCCTATCTCGAGCGCATCCGCCCGGCACTGGAGAAGAAGATCCGCCTCGGCGCGGACTGGTGGGGCTCGACCGACGCGAACATCCGGCACGTGATGACGCCGCTCGAGGAGACGTTCGCGCTCGAGTTCCCCGACTTCGACCCGTTCCCGTTCGGGAGACAGGCGTGGATCGAGCTGCTCGTCCGCTCGATCATGCTCGCCGAGCCGCTCGCCGAGGAGTTCGGCCTCTGTTTCGAGGGAGCGGCCGCGGCCGACCTCGACGAGATGGCCGACTCGTTCCGGCTCGACCGGTGCGTCAAGCGGGAGCGCCTCGCCGAGCTGCTCGCCCGGCTCGCGGCGGGCTAAGCCCAGCTCAGACGGTCGGGCTCGCGGTGCCGACCAGGATGCCCTCGTCGTGGTCGCCGTGCTCGACGACCCGCCCCTTGAACGCCACGTCGCGGAGGTGGTCACCGATCCGATAGATCGCGAGCGCGGTGATCGCGATCACGACGCTCGGGGGGATTATCTGCCCCGGCTTCACGAGGATGAACTGGTAGGCCGCTGCCAGGTCGCCACCCCAGTTCGGGGTCGGCGGCTGCACTCCGAGGCCGAGAAACGAGAGAGCCGCCTCGACGATCAGCGCGATCCCGGCGAACACGGTCGCCTGCACGATGATCGGCGGCGCGGCCGCCGGGAGGATGTGCCGCGTCATGATCACCGGGGTCGGGCAGCCGCTGAGCCGGGCGCTCAGGACGTACTCCATGTCCCGGGTACTCTGCACTCCGACCCGGGTCAGGCGGGCCATGAACGGGGAGTAAACGATCCCCACCGCCGCCATCGAGGTGAGGAGGCTCGGCCCGAGAATCGCGGTGATCGTGATCGCGAGGACGAGACCGGGAAACGAGAGCAGGACGTCGGCGAGCCGCATCAGGATGTCGCCGGCCCAGCCGCGGGAGTACCCCGAGATGAGGCCCCAGGGCACACCGATCGCGAGCGCGATGAAAACGGCGACGGCCGCGCCCTCCATCGAGGAGCGGACCCCGTAGATCAACCGGCTGAAGACGTCACGTCCGTACTGGTCGGTCCCGAGCAGGTGAGCTGACGACGGCCCCTTGAGTCCGTTCGCGATGTTCTGGGCGATCGGGCTGTACGGGGCGACCAGCGGAGCGAAGATCCCCGCCAGGATCAACGCACCGAGAACGCAGACCGCCACCCAGACGCTCACCGGGAGCGAGGGCAGGTGCAGCTTCTTGCGCAGGCCCGCCCGTGCCCTGACGCGCCAGGGGCGGAGAGCATCGGGGACGGCCGCGTCGACAACGTCGGTTTCGGCCATCTGTCAGCTGCGCAGCCGGGGATCGAGAAGCCCGCTCACGACGTCGACCGCTAGGTTCACGAGGAGGACGATGACGACGAAGAAGATCACCTCGCCCTGGAGCATGTTGTAGTCGAGCGCGTTGATCGCCGCGACGATGGCGCTGCCGAGCCCGGGGACGAAGAAGATCTGCTCGATGATCACGGTCGAGCCGAGCAGCGCGATGATCAGGACGGCGTAGACGTTCAGCACCGTCGGCAAGGCGTTTCGGAGGGCCCAGCCCCAGACGATCTGACGCTCCCGGATCCCCATCGCCCGGGCGGTCCGCACGTACGGGCTCTTCAGCGCTTCGATCATCGCCGATCTCACCTGCCGGACGATGATCGCCGACGCCCCGAGGGCAAGGGCCGTTGCCGGCAGGACGACATGCCGGACGTTCTGCCAGGGATGGTTGACGGGCGAGGCCCAGCCGAGCTCGGGGAACCAGTGAAGCCGCGCCCCGAAGATCGCGATCAAACCGATCGCGACCACGAAGTTCGGGACGGAGAGCGCGAGTCCCGAGGCGTTGCGAAGCGCGCCGTCGAGCTTCGATTGCGCCTTGTAGGCCGAGATCACGCCGACGGGCAGCGCGACCACGACGGTGAAGAAGACGGCGAGAGACACGAGCTCGATACTGACGGGCAGCCTGCGCCACAGCTGTGGCTCGACCGCCTGGCCCGTCTGCAGCGAGTCGCCCAGGTCGCCTCGCAGCAGGTGTGCGATCCAGATCCCGTACTGCTCGTAGACCGGGTGGTTGAGGCCCAGGCGGGCGTTGACGATCTTCATGCCGTCAGGCGTGACCGCCCCGGACTGACCCAGGAAGGCCGCGGCGGGCCCTCCCGGGATCAGCCGGATCATGAAGAACACCAGGGTGCTCGCCAGAAGCGCGGTCGGAAGAAGCGTCGCTCCGCGCCGGATGACGAGCCGTCTCACAAGCCCCTATCTCGTGTCTCTCGCGTTGCCACTCGTTCCTTTTACTGGCCCTGGTAGAGGAAGTCGAGGTCCGGATACGGCTGCAGGGTGGCATGCCAGCCGTAGATGTTCGTGGCGTACGCCATCAGGTTCGGCCGACGGTAGGTCGGGATGTAGATGACGTTCTTCTGGTTGATCGCGTTCAGCTTGTGGATGTAGTTCAGCAGGCCGGTCTGGGTGTAGACGCGCTTGAGCTGGTTCAGCAGCGTGTCGACACCGGTGACCGCTGCGTGACCCGCGTTGTACTGCGACGCGTAGTCCATCAGGTCGTAGTAGGTGATCTCGGGCGAGGGGAACAGCAGGAACGCGTTCGACCACATCGGTGCTGCCTTCTTGATGTTGTAGTCCGGGTTCGCCTGCGTGTTCGGCTCCATCGTCCAGTTGACCTTGATCCCGATCTGGGCGAGCTCAGACTGGATCACGTTCGCGTCGCTGACGCCCGGGGCGCTGTTCGAGACACCCAACCCGTTGATCGTGAGCCCGTTCGGATAACCGGCCTGCGCGAGCAGCGCCTTGGCCTTCGCCGGGTCGTAGGGCCAGAGGTTGTCCGAGCCCGGATCGTAGAACGCCGTGCCCTTCGGGTAGGGCTGCCAGGCCGGCGTCGAGACGCCCACGCCCTCAGCCGCGTCGGCCAGGGCCTGACGGTTGATCCCGTAGGCGATGGCCTGGCGGACGAGCCGGTTGTTCAGCGGCGGAATCGCCAGGTTCAGGTTGAGCTGGCCCCAGTTGCCCGTCGCCGTGAGCAGCTTCGTGGCGATGCCGGAGTCGCCCTTGAGCACGGGGAGGTTGACGGGGTTCAGCCCGTAGGCGAACTGCGCCTGGCCCGAGGTGATCGCGTTCGTCAGAGCGGTCTGGTCGGTGATGATGTTGACCGTGATCGCCGAGAACATGGGCTTCGGCTCGCCCGCTGCGGCGTAGCCGTCGAACCGCTTGAACTGGAGCTGCTGGTTCGGCGTGTAGCTCACGAGCTGATAGGGCCCCGCGCCGACCGGATGGTTCACGAACTGGGCTCCCTCCTGCTGGAGCGCCGTCGGGGACTCGATGTAGCCCGGGAGGCTCGAGAAGTAGTACGCCATCGCCGAGTCCTGCGACTTCAGGTTGAAGGTCAGGTTCGTCTTGCTGATGATGTGAATCGACTTCACGGACGAAAGCCACGAAGCGGAGGGACTCGTCTGCAGCCAGTGGTCGATGCTGTACTTCACGGCCGCGGCGTCGAGCTTCGTTCCGTCCTGGAAGGTCACGCCCTTCTGCAGCGTCATCCGGAACTGCATCTTGTTCTTGCTGTATCCCCACTTCGTCGCGATCCCGGGCGACAGCTTGAGCGTGTACGGATCCTGGTAGATCAGCCTGCCGTAGATGAGGTTCAGCCAGGCGTAGTCGTTGCCCCCGACGTTGAGCGCGGGGTCAAGCGTGACGGGCGGCGCCGACTCCGCGACCGTCAGCGTCGCGTTGGGGTTCGGTGCAGGCGCCGAACGAGTTGTCGAGCGGCTTGCCGCGCCGGCGCCGGCGGTCACGCCGACGATCACGAGCGCAGCGATGGCAAGCGACCCGAGCGCCGTTCTGCGCCTCAGTCGCTTCGAACTCCTTAGCGTTCCCATGCCGTTCATGTTGCGTAGTCCTCCTTTTGCCTCAGTCGTACTTTGGGGGGTGACGATGCCGATCCGTGCAGTGATCGCCCTATGACGCACCTCCTTGGCCGCCGCCTGGGGCGACACCGCCCAGGTCACGCCAGAAATGGCACGCGACCCGGTGAGCGGGGGTCGTTCCGGGAATCTCCTCGAGCACCGGCTCGACCTTCTCGCACCAGTCCTTCGCATGGGGGCATCGGGTCCGGAAGCGGCAGCCACTGGGTGGGCGGCGTGCATCCGGGATCTCTCCCAGGATCGCCGGCTGCGCCTGGCGCGCTCCAGTCCGCCGCTGCACGCGGGGCGTGGTGGCGATCAGCGCCTTCGTGTACGGGTGGCTTGGGTTGGCGAAGACATCTGCGACGCCGCCCTCCTCGATCACGCGGCCGAGGTACATGACCGCGACGCGGGTCGCGAGGCCGGAGACCGAGTTGAGGTCGTGCGAGATGAAGACGTAGGTCAACCCATGTTCGGCGCGCAGCGAGGCGAGCAGGTTCAGGACGTCGGCCTGAATCGAGGCGTCGAGCGAGGCCACAGGCTCGTCGCACACGATCAGGGGCGCGCGCGAGGCCAGCGCCCGCGCGATCGTCGCCCGCTGTCTCTGCCCGCCCGAGAGCTGCGAGGGCAGGCGATCGGCTTCACTCGCGTGCAGCCCGACCTCGCCGAGCGCGTCGAGCGCCGGGGAGCGCAGCGAAGCTGGGATGCGGAAGCGCCTGGGCGCCATCGGCTCGGCAACGCTCTTCCATACCGCGACCTGAGGGTTGAGCGCGCGCAGCGGGTCCTGGAAGACCATCTGGACACGGCTCCTGCCGGACACCTCGGCGGCGTCGCCGAGGAACGAGATCCGACCGCCCGCCGCGGGCACCAACCCTGCGATCGCGAGGGCAAGCGACGTCTTCCCCGAGCCGGATTCGCCGATCACACCGAACACCTCTCCCTTCGCG
This sequence comes from uncultured Actinomycetota bacterium, assembly GCA_963720045.1. Taxonomy (GTDB): domain Bacteria; phylum Actinomycetota; class Thermoleophilia; order Gaiellales; family Gaiellaceae; genus PALSA-600. The sequence continues at coordinate 91,119 of CAVREC010000011.1, forward strand.
ATCGAGACCGACACCTCCACGACCGCATGCGTCCGCGACTTGCCGCGACCGAGGATCACGTCCAGGTTCTCGGTCTCGACGAGCGTCTCGTCTGCCAGAGCCCGGACGCTCATTCCGGCACGCCCTCCAGCTTCAGGCTCTCGCTCAGGAAGCACCGGGTCAGCGAGCCGTCGGGCAGGCGGACGAGCTCGGGATGCGTCTCGGCACAGATCGTCGTCGCAAACTCGCAGCGGGTATGGAAGCGGCAGCCCGCCGGCCGGGTCCTGGCGCTGGGGGGGCGGCCGCCGATCCCGTACCGGAGCCCCAGGGCGTTGCCCTCGTGGGTCGCCGACCTGACGAGACCCCAGGTGTACGGGTGAGACGGGCTGTGGACGAGGTGATGGGTCTCGTCGTCGTTCACGACCTCCCCGGCATACATCGTCACCACGCGATCGGCGATGTCGCAGACGACGCCGAGGTTGTGGCTAATGAGCAGCACCGCCATCTCATTGTCGTCAGCGAGCTCCCGGACGAGGTTCACGATCTGGGCCTGGATCGTCACGTCGAGCGCCGTCGTCGGCTCGTCTGCGATCAGGAGCGACGGGCCGCAAACAAGCGCCATCGCGATCATCGCCCGCTGGCACATCCCACCGGACAGCTCATGGGGATACGAGTTCGCTCGAGCCTTCGCCTGCGGGATCTGCACCCGCTCGAGAAGGTCGACGGCGCGCTGCAGAGCCTCCCCGCGCGAGATGTCGTAGTGTGCGCGCGCGACTGCGGCTATCTGGCGACCGATCGTGAAGCACGGGTTCAGCGCGGCGCGGGTCTCCTGGAAGATCATCCCGATCTGGCGGCCGCGGATCTCGCGAAGGCGCGACTGATCCACGGTGAGCAGGTCCTCGCCGCGGAAGAGGACCGATCCGGTGACGACGGCGCCTGGCGGCTCGAGCCCGAGGATGCTGAGCCCGGTGAGCGTCTTGCCGCTGCCGCTCTCGCCGACGAGCCCGACGATCTCGCCGTCGCCGATCGTGAGCGAGACGTCGTCGAGCAGGGTCAGGCTGCCCGAGGGTGACGGCAACTCGAGGTTCAGATGCTCGATCGCCACGAGCGTGCTCGCGGGCGCCGCGACGGTATCGCTGATCTCGTTGCTCATTCTTCGCTCATGAAGGGCAGGGGCGCCCGGCCCACGCGCAAGCAAGGCACAGATCGGTAGACGCCGTGGCGCTCGAAGGGTTAGGGGTCATTCGGCGGAGGGCCCGTCAGGGGTCGCTGCTTTGGCGTTACCCCGGCCGGGCACGTGCAGTTCGAGACTGTAGAGCGACGTGCAGGCGCAGATGAAGAGCGTACGGAGATCGGCGCCGCCCCAGTTGAAGTTGGCGGGGCTCTCGGGTACACCGATCACCCCGAGCAGGCCGCCGTCGCCGTCGAACACGTGGAGTCCGCCGGGTCCCGTGCAGAAGAGGTTGCCGGCACTGTCGAGCTTCATGCCGTCCGGCGCACCCGGCGCGTCGCCGCTCACCTCGGCCCAGACCTCTCCGCCTTCGAGGCCGTCCTGCTCCCACGCAAACCGGCGGATGTGGGCTCGAGCCGTGTCGTTGACGAACAAGTAGCGACCGTCCGCCGACTCGCAAACCCCGTTCGGCTGGTCGAAATCGCCCGCGAGACGCCGGACTTGGCCATCGAGAGGATCGATCCGATAGACACCCCGGCAGTCCTGGCTCGGCGGCCGTTCGACACCGAAGAACGGGTTGCGCCCAAAGATCGGGTCGGTGAAGACGATCGCCCCGTCAGCCCGGACGATCACGTCGTTTGGACTGTTCAGCTCGGCGCCGTCGAACGCAGCAGCGATCACAGTGAGCGAGCCGTCGTGTTCCTCTCGGACGACACGGCTTGTCGCGTGCTCGCACGTGATCAGCCGGCCTTCCCTGTCGTACGCGCTGCCGTTCGCCATGTTGCTCGGCTCGCGATACGTGGAAACGCCGACCCCGGGCAGGTAGCGGAGCATCCGGTCGCCGGGTATGTCGCTGAAGACGAGCTGCCCTGCAGCTCCGTCCCATACCGGGCCCTCGAGGAAGCCGAAACCGGTGCCGACCTGCGTGACGCTCGACGACGCGACGACGCCTTCCAGGCGTCCGGCTCGAATGTCGATGCTCACCGCGACTCGAGCTCCAGGTCGTGGGCGGCGATGGCATCACGCAGATGCGAAAGCAGGCGAAGCGCCTGAACGCGCAACGCCTCTTCCCCTTCGCCCGGGCTGAGCGCCCGTTCGAGCAGCCGGACCGTTTCCCAGCCACCCTGGATCGTCTCCGGCCCGAGGCCGCTCGGCCTGGCTCGGGGGAGTTCGGGAAAGCGCATGAGCTCACCGTTCTGGAGCGAGTAGCCCACGGCTCCAACCGCGAACTCGTCCCTGAGGAGAATCCGTCCCTGCTCGCAATAGGCCGTAGCCTTGAACCCCTGCGAGCGAGTCATCGCGCGCGAAACGACGAGCTGGAGCGCCGTGCACGAGCCGATCCGGTGCTCGAACGCGTCGGCCACCCCGCCGACGACGATCGTCCGGGTCTCCACCACGTCGTTGCCACACACGGTCTCGAGGAGCTGGAGGCCGAAAGCGATCGCCTCGTGCCGGTCGAACGGGCAATAGCTATCTTCTTCCCAGACGCGACTCGGCGGCTCGCCGAAGCACGTGACGAGCTCGACCAGCTGAGCCGCACCGAGCTCGCCCCCGACGAGTCGGCGCGCGAAGCCGACGTCTTCGGCAACCGCCGCAGGCACGAGCGGCAGCCAGCCCCCATCGGCCTCCGACCACCCGGCGAGCGTGAGCGCCGCAAGGGAGCCGAGCGAGATCAACGAGCACGGTGCCCGCCCGAGCGCCGTCTCTTCCCCCGCCGCGGGGCGGTCGACCATGACCGCATCCGGTGTCTCGCCCGTCTCGCCGGGCTCGAAGAACCGCATCGAGATCCCGGAGGCAAGGCGGGCCGCGCCGGAGGGGTAGCGGTCCCGCCGGTCCTCGGCGGCCCAGACCTCGACCGCGATCGAGTCGGTGCTCATGCCGGGAGCGCGCCTGCCGGAAGGAGGATGTCAGCGAGCGCGACCTCGCGACCTTCGCGTGCCGACTGCTCTGCTGCGGCAAGGATTGCGATCGAGGACAGACCGGAGCTCGCAGTCGTCGGTACCGGGCGGCCGTCGAGCAGCGCGCCGAAGAACTGATCGACGCTGCTGAACGCCTCCTCGTGACGAGCGAAGCTCGGCGGAAAGTCCGGGTACCGCCACTCGTCCGCGGCGCGGGAGAAGACCGCAACGGGCACGTGTGTCGGGTTCGAGACCCGGGTGCTCGGAAGGTTTCCCCGCTGCTGGACGACCACCCCCTCCGTTCCGTAGATCTCGGTCACCGACGACTGAGCGCTGAGTGTCTCGCTGACCTCCATCGAGCCGTGGAACCCGTCGTAGCGCAAAAGCGTCGTCGAGTTGTCCTCGACCGGAAGCTCCGGGACACCGAAGCTGCACATGCTCATCACGCTGATGGGAAGCCCGAAGACCCACTCGAACCACAGGGTCACGTGGGAACCCGCGTAGAAAAGCGAATCGCGGCGCTCCTCGATCGGGTCCCCCCAGGTCGCGGTGATCTCGTCCGCTCGAAACCCGGCACTCTCGTACTCCCGGTAGTGCCCGTGGAGATAGCGCACCCGCAGAATCTCGCCGAGCGCTCCACTCGAGACGAGCTCCTCCACATACTGGGCGACCGGGTGGAACCTCAGGTTGTAGGCAGGCATGACCTGGACTCCCTTCGAAGCCGCTCGCTCGGCGGCTTCGGCGATCTCCTTGGCCCCGGCGAGATCTGCCGCCATGGGCTTCTCGACGAGAACGTGCTTGCCCGCCTCCGTGGAACGCGCGACAAGCTCGGGATGGAGGTGCGGTTCCGCGCAGATCAAAACGGCATCGATCGAATCGTCCGACAGCAACTCGTCGAGGTCGGCGACGAACGGTGCGTCGAACGCCTCGGCCTTGCTGCGGCCTCGGTCGGCGTCCGTATCCCAGACCGCCGCGAGCTCGATGTCGTCGCGAAGGAGTGCCCGCGCGCAGAACCCGTCCGCATGGACGAACCAGAAGCTGAGCTGTGCAACCCGAAGGCGGCGGCTCATCTCCCCTCCGCACCGTTCTCGAGACCGGCCTTCGAGGCTTCGAACGGCCGGGTCGAGCTCCCGGAGAAGATGGATCTGTAGATCGCGTCGACGACCGCCAGCGTGCGGAGCTGGTCCGGAGCGTTCGTGCGAGGTAGCTCGCGGCTCTTGACGCAATCGCGAAAGTGCTCGACCTCTTCATTCCAGCCGAACGAACACGGGTTCAGCTCAACCTGGGTGCGCTTCCCCCCGCTCGTGCAGTCGATCAGCCCCGAGAGGATGTCGAACTCGAGTACGCCGTCGGTCCCGAAAACCGTGAACCCGAGGTGCCGCTCGCCAAGATGCTTCGAGGTGCCCGTGATCGTGATGCTCGCCGTGGCGCCGCTCTCAAAGGTGGCGGCAACGACGACGTTGCGGTCGAGGAACGGCGCGCTGCTGGGCGCAGGATCGTTCGAGAAGGCGCAGAGCTCTGCGAACTCGCCCATCAGAAACCGGCTGAGGTTGATCGCATGGATCCCGGCTGTCAGCGTGTTCCCACCCACGGCTTCATGCGGCTGAAGGTGGTCTGGCAACTCCCGATCGAACGCATAGGTGGCGCTTTCGTGCTTCACCTTCAACATGTACGGCCGGCCGATCACCCCGTCGCGCAGCAGAGGTTCGACGTACTGGTAGACGTCGGAATACGGCCAGTTCTCCGCAATCATCAGCACTCGGTCCGAGGCGGATGCCGCGTCGAGCAGTCGAGCGGCGTCCTCGAGACTTGGGGCAAGAGGCTTTTCGAGCAGGATGTCCTTGCCCGCCGCGAGAGCTGCGAGCGCAAGCTCCACGTGCGAGACGAGCGGCGTGCAGATGTCGACGGCCGCAACGCTCTCGTCGGACAGAACCTCGGAGAGGTCATCCGTCCAGCGCTCGATGCCGAACTCACGAGCAAGCGCCTCCGCCCGCTGGGCGTCCTCGTCGACGACCCAGGCGATCCTCGCGTCCGGGATTCGGGCCCAGGCAGGCGCGTGCGCGGTCACCGCGATCCGGCCCGCGCCGACCAGCCCGACCACGAGCTCGCTTTGCGAACGACCGCTACCGGCCAAGACACCCGCTTCCAGATGAGGACCCGCGGCTCTCGGCGGGCGCCCACCGAGGGGCCTCGAACGAGCACCATGTCGTCTCGAGATGCTTCACGTCTGACGCATCCATCCGTTCGGTCAGGCAGAATACCAGGGGCTCCTGCTACATTCAATCGTTTTGTCAGACCAAGCGACAGAACCAGCGGCGAGGACGGCTGCGGGATCCGCTCGCTCCGAAGCGACCGTCAGCCGGGAGGCGGAGGACGATCGTGACCTCGCCGCCTACCTCTCCCCCGACCGGCTCGTTTCGGCACGATCGACGGCGCCGCCGCACGGGGACAGCTCGGGAAACGGGGTCGCCCCGCCGGCGGTCTGGCTCCTCGGCACCGGCACGCCTGCGCTCGTCCCGGATCGAGCCGGGCCGGCAACGCTGCTCCAGGCTGGGTCGGACCTCTTGCTCGTCGACTGCGGCAACCGCACCGCCTATCAGGTGATGGCACTCGACCTCGAACCTCGAGAGATCACCCACATCTTCATCACCCATCACCACATCGACCACAACTCCGACCTCGCATACCTGCTCATCTCGACGTGGGTCCAGCAACGCGACGACTACAAGGCGCCGCTCATCGTCGGGCCGCCGGGAACTCGCCGTTTCGTCGATCTCCTCCTCGGCCTCCATGAGTACGACCTCCGCGTGCGCGCGCTCCACGGCTATGACGCCCAACGGCTCGCCGCTTCGGTGGTCGAGGTCGAGGACGGCACGACACTCGGGGGTGATGGGTGGTCCGCAGTCGCGTTCAAGGTCGATCATGCGCCGGTCCGGAGCGCCTTCGGCTACCGGTTCGACCTCCCGTCGGGATCGGTCGGCATCTCGGGTGACACGCGACCATGCGAGAATCTCGTCAAGAGCTGCCAGGGCGTCGACTTGCTCATCCACGAGGCGATCTATCCCGGATTCGGGATCCCCGAATACCACACCCTTTCGACCGAGGTCGGCGGCGTGGCGACGGCCGTCGGCACGAAGCACCTCGCGTTGACGCACCTCCTGCCGGGACATCTCCCGGACGAGAAGTGGCTCGAGCACGTGCAGGCCGGATACGACGGCCGGATCACGGTCGGACGAGATCTGATGCGGGTGTGGTAGCCAAGGGAGAGGTCGCGCGCAGGCACACCCGTGTCGACGACACGGTGGCGGCGCTGCGCAGCTTCATCCGTGAGAGCGAGGACGACCGGCTTCCGACGGAGGTCGTACTGCAGAGCCGGCTGGAGGTCTCGCGCTCGACGCTCAGGGAGGCTCTTGCTCGACTCGAGGCGATGGGCGAGATCACCCGGCGCGGCCGGTCGGGCACGGTGATCAACTCCTTCGCAGAGCGGACGCGCGACGACAATCAACCCCTCTGGTACCCGGCGCACCTCGTGCTGTCGCTGTCGGAGTTCCTGAGCGGAGCCGGTGTGAGCTTCCTCGTGCGCGAGACGAGGATCCTCAGGCAGACGCCTCCGGAGGAGACGCGGCTGCTGCTCGGTCTCCCGCCGGACGTCGACGTGTACGTCGCGACTCGCGTCTACGAGATCGACGGCGTTGTGGCGGCCCATCTCGAGCATGTCCTGCCGACGTCTCTCGGCGGCCCGCCGCTGCAGATCCAGCATCTCACCGACGGGATCGTCACGTTCCTCGAGGACGAAGGAATCCGCATCTCGCACGTCGAGGCGAAGATCGCCGCCGAGCCCCTTTCAGACGAGCTCGCTCCGGCCCTCCAGCTACCGGCCGGCTGGCCGATCCTCGCGATGAGGACGCAGATCTTCGGCCGCGACGATTCGCTCCTCGCCCTCGGCCGGCTGCTCTTCAGATCGGACCGGCTCAGCCTCGCGGTGAGCGCGACCGGAGACTGGAAGCTCGTCGGGGAGACGAGCGATTCCGTCAAGCCCGAAGCGACGGCCGACCCCGACACCGCCGGGTGATCAGGCTCCTGATCATGTTCGCCGTTATGGATGAGCAGGAGACAGCCTTCCGCGAGATGTACGGCGACCTCTATGCGCCGCTGCTCGCGCGCCAGCGTGGCTATCTCGGATCCTCGCTCTCACGGTCGTATCCGACGGCCTATCAAGCAGAGCTCGGCGGCACGGACCACGGGCTGAACCTCCTGATGACACTCGATTTCGCAAGCGAAGCCGATCGCCTCGCCTGGGTCGCGAGCCCGGAGCACGAGCGGGCCTGGACCGCGGCAACAGGGCTGTCGAGCGCGCAGGCGTATGGTGGATACGACGTGCTCGAAACCCAACCGGGGACCGCGGCGTGAGCGGCGAGGGACCGCGCTCCTCGGCGGGGCACGTGATCTGCCACACCTCCGAGCTCCCCCCGGGGCAGCGCCGGATCGTCGAGGTGAACGGGATCAGCATCGGCGTGTTCAACGTGAAGGGCCGCTACTACGCGCTGCACAACCGCTGCCCGCACAAGGCGGCGCCGCTCTGCCTCGGCGTCCAGCGCGGGCTCGTCACGGCACCCGAGCCCTACCGCTTCGAGGTGACTCGCGAGGACGAGATCATCTGCTGCCCGTGGCACGGCTGGGAGTTCGACCTGACGAACGGCCGCTCCGTCTTCAATCCACACCGCGTTCGCGTGCGCAACTACCCGGTGACGGTCGAGACCGACGAGGAGCCCGACCCGACGATCCCGACCTACCCGGTCACGGTCGAGGAGGGGAACGTCGTCGTGCATCTCGGCCGCCGGCCCGAGTGACGGCCGGGCGAAGCGGTCAGTCGCAGTAGTCGGGCTCGAAGCGGTCGAGCACGCGCTTCTGTGCGTCGAAGTTCGCCTGCCGCTGGTCGACTCCGGCGCCCTTCTGCTTCGGCGGGCGGCCGAAGTTCTCGCGGTCCGGCAACGCCTCGTCGGGCACCTCGAGGATCGGCTGCCCGGTCGAGAGCGCGAGGATCCGGTACTGCGCCTGGCTCTCGAGCGCGCACATCAGCGTGTAGGCGGATGCGACCGAGGGGCCGACCACGAGCACGCCGTGGTTCCGCATGATCAGCGCGACGTTCGTCTCGCCGAGGGCCTCGGCCGCCACTTTGCCCTGCTCCATTCCCTGGTGGCCGACCTTGCCGTCGTACTCCTGCGTGTAGCCGACCCGACCGTCGAGGAACGTCATTCCCTGATGGGCCCGGCCGAGCGTCGCGTCGATCATCGAGAGCGCGGTGAGGTACGGCGGATGCAGGTGCATCACGCACTTCGCGTCCTCACGGGCCTGGTGGATCGGCCAGTGGATCCGGTAGTTGATCCAGAGCTTCGGATCCGCGGCGGCTTGCTCCTCCGACTCGATCGTGGTCAGATTCGACGCCGTCACCATCACCCACGACTCGTACTCCGGCGTCGAGAGCAACTGCCCCGGGCGCTCCGGATCGACGAGCGTGAAGTGATTCCCGAGCCCGAGATCCTTCAAGCCCTGGCGCACCACCAGCCGGTGCGCAGCCGCGAGATCGACCCTCGCCTGCTTCGTCGTGTACGCCGTCCGCTCAGCGACTGCAACCGTCATCGCGCTCCTCCTTGGTTGAAGAGAATCCAGCTTGGAAGAATCCAGAGTGGCGCCCTTCCGGGCGAAGATCGGGTCCATGATACGCGCAACGGTCTGACGTTTCCGGGCGTTGCGTCTGCTGAATGCGAACCCTGTAGACGACGACCTGCGCCTCCACTACGAGAAGCGGAACGCCTCACGCGCGTTCTGGCCCATGACCCGCGCGCGCAGGCGGTCGTCAAGGCCCATGAACGTCTGTGCGGGGTCGTCCCAGTCCCAGTGGGGGTAGTCGCTCGCGAACATCAGCGTCCGCTCGGCGTGCATCCAGTCCAGGATCGAGGCGAGGGCCTCCGGCGGATCGGGCTCATCCGCGGGCTGCGAGGCGAAGCGGACCTGTTCGATCACGTATTCGCTCGGGAGCCGCTTCACCCACGGCACCTGACGCCGCAGGCCCTTCCAGTCGGCGTCCATCCGCCAGAGGGAGCTCGGCACCCAGGCAAACCCGCCCTCGAGCATCGCCACGCGCAGCTCCGGGTAGCGCTCGAGCGTGCCCTCGAAGACGAAGCTCGCGAGGTGCGCCTGGTAGAAGGACGGCCGGCTCTGGCGCGCCTCGACGTAGTAGCTCGGATAGCCGGCCGCCGTCGGTGCGGGGTTGACGCCGCTCCCCTCGCTGCCGAAATGGATCGCGAAGACGAGCCCGTGCTCGACGCACGCCTCGTGGATCGGCCGGTAGACCCGGGCGCCGTAGGCCTTCTGCGCCCCGCCGGGGACGACGATCGCCGCGACCTGCGGGTGCCCGGCGAGCCGCTCGATCTCCTCCGCCGCCGCCGCCGGATCCTGCGCGTTGACGTTCAGCGCGAGGCGAAAGCGCGTGTCGGCCGCGAGCCAGTGCTCGACCGAGAAGTCGTTGAAGGCCCGCCCGATCGCCGTGCCGTAGTCGACGTCGGTCAGAGACGAGGCACCGAGCGCCGCCCCGCCGGTGAGGAGCGCGAACTCGATCCCGCACTCGGCGAGGAGCTGCTTCCGCGTCAGCTCGACGCTCGGCGCCCCCACCCCCGGCGCGTTCGGGACGCCGTCCGGGATCGCGTCGATGCGGTAGCCGCGGTAGCCGCCGTTCGCGGCGTAGCCACCGCCTGCGCCGATCCCGTATTCCTCGAACCGCTCGCGGTAGTGGCGGGGGATGTACGCCGCGAGATCCGACTTGTCGCTCAGCCCGTGGTGGACGTCGGTGTCGACATAGCCGAGCTGCGTCCGCGCCGGGCGCTCGACGCCGGAGTCGGCAGGAACGGTCGCCATCGCTCAACTTTGCCAGACGATCGGCGTGCGTGCGCAGCGCGGCCCAGGTCAGACGTTACCGCCGCCGGCCGCCCCGGCGAGCAGCTCGAGCAGCCGCTCGCGCTTCACGCAGCGGTCGAGCCGGAAGCAATCGGCGAGCTCGTCGAGCTCCGTGCCCGAAGCGCCTGCGAAGCAGGCCGCGAACTCGTCGACGAGCGGCTCGGCGAGCACGATCGAGCGGACGATGAACTCGAGCCAGTTCTGTGCGCCGTAGGGGAACGGTTGGAACCCGGGGAACTCGCGGGCGAAGGTCTCCTCGAGCGGCCCCATGATGTGGCGGATGTTCGTGTCGCGCGAGACCCACCAGTCGGCGCCGAGCCGCAGCTTCTTCTCGAGCGCCGGCGAGATCCGCTCGAGGTACACCGACGACGGATCGACGTACACGAGCCCCTGGTGGCCGACGTCCTTGTAGGTCCAGATCGACCAGCTCGCCCCGTGGGCCTCGTAGAGCTCGAGCTGGTCGGCGAGCAGGCGGTAGCGTGCGTCATGCGAGCTCTCGCCCTGCGGGTAGACCGGGCCGAACTCGCCGACCCAGATCGGCGTCCCCGTCTCGCGCATGAACGCCGTGCGCTCGAGGAACCTCTGCTCGACCGTCCCACGGTCGCCGGAGCGCCGCCCATGGCTCCCGGATAGACGCCGCCGGTGACATAGCCGGCGTGCTCGTAGTGGTGGCAGCTGAAGACGGTGTTCGGCCACACCTCATCGAACATCCCGAAATCGAGCCCGTACCGGTTGCCTTCGAGGAAGAGGATCGTGTCAGGGTCGATCGCGCGCACCGCTTCGTGGAGGCGCGCGTAGAAGGGGCCGATCGTCTTCCCCTCGACGTCGCCGGGCTCGTTCAGCGGGTTGTAGCCCGCGACCCAGGGGTTGTCGCGGTAGCGGCGGGCGAAGGCCTCCCAGAGGTGGATCGCGCGATCCTGGAAGTGGCGTTGATCCCAGAAGAACGACCAGTGCGTCGGGTTGTCGCAGTGCCAGTGCTGGTTCTGGAAGCCCGGCGCCGCGTGCAGGTCGATGATCGAGTAGAGGCCGTGCCGGGCGCGCGCGGTCGATCGCGCGGTCGAGAATCCGGAAGCCCTCCTCCTTCAGCTCGAACGGCGCGGCGTCGTCCTCGAAGTGGCGGTAGTTCACCGGAATCCGGAGGCAGTTGAGGCCGAGCGAGGCGATCAGAGCGGCGTCCTCGTCATCGAAGAAGACGTCGAGCACGCGGTCGAAGAAGCGGGCGTAGCCTTCCTCACCCAGCACGCGCCTGAGCGCCGCCCGCATCTGCGTCTCGTTGGCCGCGTAGCCGAGGATGAAGCTCTCCATGTTCATCCAGCCGCCGATCGCGACCCCGCGGAGCGTCACCGGGATGCCCGATCGCGTCACGATCCGGCTGCCGCTCGTCTGAAGTTGGATCTCGTCGTTCATGCCGTTTCCTTTCGTTCGTTCGCAAGCCCGAAGCCGCGGCCCTCGACAGCCGGGAAGCGCTCGTCTTCCTGCCAGGGGAAGACGTCGCCGGTCTCGACGAGGAAGCGCATGATCCGTCCGCGCAGCTCGGCCTCGGTCGCGGCGAGCTCGGGCCGGCCGATCAGGTTCACGAGCTCGCCGGGATCGTCGGGCCGGTGGTAGAGCTCGTCGCCCTCGTAGAGACGGTAGACGTAGGTCCACTCGGCGGTGCGCATCGCGACGGCCTTGCCGACGAGCTCGGGGAGCTCGTGCTGGAGCGCGGCCTTGAGGTCGTACGGCGGCGGGTACGGTCCCTCGAAGAGGTGCCGCTCTGCGACGGTGAACCCTCCCTCCGAGAACGCGGCTTCACGATGGACGTCGGACGCGCCTTCGATGAGCGGCACGAGCGAGCGGCCGAAGTGCGTGTGCGAGGCCTCGACTCCGGCGAGCTCGAGCAGGGTGGGGAAGACGTCGACGAGCTCGACGAGGGCGTCGGTCGAGCGGCCTTCGCGGTGGCCCGGAACCGAGACGAGCAGAGGGACGTGCACGAGGCAGTCGTGCAGCCCGGAGGGGAACTTCTCGTAGAGCTCGTAGTCGCCGAGGTACTCGCCGTGGTCGGTGAAGAACACGGTCGCCGTGCGCTCAGCGGCGCCCGACTCGCCGAGCGCGGCGAGGACGCGGCCGAACTGCGCATCGACACGCGAGACCATCCCGTAGTAGACGGCGCTGATCTCGGCGCGCTGCGCGTCGTCGAGTGAGTCCCAACCGTGCCGACTGCGCAGCTCGGCCATGTACCCGGGTGCGGGACCTGTGGGGGCGGTAGCGGGGCCGGCATCCGCGAGCGGTCGTGCAGCGAGAACCAGGGCTCCTCGACCGAGAACGGAACGTGGGGAGAGATCAGCGGCACGAAGAGGAGCCACGGCTCCGGCGGCTTCGCCCGCAGCCACGCCTCGGCCGATCGCACGGCCGCCTCGTCGAAGTCGTAGACGGGCTCGTCGCCGGCGGAGCCCGTGTAGAAGGCCCGGCCCATCGGATCGGTAGGGAACGGACGGCTCGGATCGCGCCTCCGGCCGAGCCGCTGCTCCGGCGGCTCCGTCCAGCCGTACTCGTCGACGCTCTACTCGGTGACCCCGGCAGCGAACGTGTCGCCGCGTTCACCGGCCCAGGCGACGTGATAGCCGCCCTCGCGGAGATCACGAAGGAAGTTCGGCTCCCACGGCTTCAGCAGATGGGTGAGGGAGCGGTGGCCGGCGACGTGGGGGTACCAGCCGGTGAGGAGCGAGGCGCGGCTCGGCGAGCAGACGCTGTGCTGGCAGAACGCCTGGTCGAAGCGGACGCCGCGCGACGCGAACGCATCGATCGACGGCGTGCTCGCGTTCTCGTTTCCGTACGCGCCGAGCGCATCCCATCGGAGCTGGTCCGGCATGAAGAGCAGGATGTTCGGGGGCCGCTGCTCAGGAGTCACGCGCGAGCTCCACCTCGGACCGGCCGGTAGACGACTCGATGCGGTGGCGCGAGCGTCGAGCCGTGCGCCTGGCTGGTCAATCGTCGGTGGTGCGAAACGTCTCCGCGCACACGGATGGAGTCTCCCTTGATCGAGCGCTCGCCGCTCAGAGGCTCGGCGGCGACGGGAGCCGAGGCTACCTCATCCGAATCGCGTTGTTCGGCTCGTTGCTCCAGGGTAGTGTCGCCGCGATGAAACGCGACGTCTACGCGCCCGAGCACGAGCTCTTCCGGGAATCCGTCCGTGCGTTCATCGGCTCCGAGGTCCGCCCGAACCTCGAGCGGTACAGGGCCGACGGGCAGACCGACCGCGCGCTCTGGCAGGCCGCCGGCGCGCGGGATCTGCTCGGACTCTCGGTTCCTGCCGCGCTCGGGGGTAGCGGGGTCGACTTCCGCTTCAACGCGATCCTCGTCGAGGAACTGGCACGGGTCGCGCTCGCGCTCGCGTCGTCGATCGGGATCCAGACCGATGTGGTCGCGCCCTACCTGATCGAGCTCGCGACCGACGAGCTGAAGAGCCGCTGCTTCCCGGCGTTCTGCACCGGTGACCTTGTCACGGCGATCGCGATGACAGAGCCCGGCGCGGGCTCTGACCTGAGCGGAATCCAGACGCGCGCCGTGCGCCGGGGCGGCGCCTGGGTGCTGAGCGGCTCGAAAACCTTCACCACGAACGGCGCCAACGCCAACCTCGTGGTCGTGGCGGCGCGCACCGGCGAGGAGAAGCGCGAGCTCACGATGTTCGCGGTCGCCTCCACCCTGCCCGGCTTCGCGTGTGGCCGAAAGCTCGAGAAGGTCGGCCAGCATGAGGTCGACACGGTCGAGCTCTTCTTCGACGAGGTCCGCTTGTCCGAAGCAGATGTGCTCGGGGAGGTCGGCGCCGGCTTCCGCCACATGATGGAGCGGCTGCCGCAGGAGCGGCTCCATGCCGCCTGCGTGAACCTTGCGCACGCCGGAGCCGCGGTCGAGGCGACGCTCGAGTACGTCAAGGAGCGTCGCGCCTTCGGCCGTTCGATCGGCTCCTTCCAGCACTCGAGATTCGTGCTCGCGGAGCTCGCGACCGAGCTCGAGATCACGCAGGCCTACGTCGACCGCTGCCTGACCGAGCACGTCGCGGGGCGGCTCGCGGCCGTCGATGCCGCCAAGGCCAAGTGGTGGAGCAGCGACGTCCAGAACCGGGTGCTCGACGCCTGTGTCCAGCTGCACGGCGGGTACGGCTACATGCTCGAGTACCCGGTGGCGAGAGCCTGGGCCGACGGCCGCGTCACGAGGATCTGGGCCGGCTCGAACGAGATCATGAAGGAGCTCGTCGGCCGCTCGCTAGGGTTGCGAGACGAATGACGGCCGAAAGCGTGATTGTCGGCACGACGCGCTCGCCGATGGAGCGCGCCAGGGGTGAACATCGCGCGCCGCCCGGCGCTCCTCGCGGGCTTTGCCGACACGGCGGCGGCCGGCGGATGGCGACGATCGTCGAGCGGATCCACTAGATGAACCTGCTCGAGGGCAAGGTGGCGATCGTGACCGGGGCGGGGCGCGGCATCGGCCGGGAGCACGCGCTCGCACTCGCGCGGGCGGGCGCAGCCGTCGTCGTCAACGACCTCGGCGGCTCGCTGCACGGCGAGGGAGCGGACATCTCGCCCGCTGAGGAGGTCGTCCGCGAGATCGAGGGCTCCGGCGGCTCGGCGCTTGCCGACCGCAGCGACGTCGCGGATTTCGGCGAGGCCGAACGGCTCGTCCAGACCGCGATCGAGAGCTTCGGCCGACTCGACATCCTCGTCAACAACGCCGGGATCCTGCGCGACCGGATGCTCGTGAACATGTCCGAGGAGGAGTGGGACAGCGTGATCCGAGTGCATCTAAAGGGCCACTTCGCGCCGATGCGGCACGCCGCCGCCCACTGGCGCACCCAGTCGAAGGCGGGAATCGACGTGAAGGCGAGGATCGTCAACACCTCGAGCCTCTCGGGCCTGTTCGGGAACGTCGGGCAGGCGAACTACGGCGCCGCGAAGGCCGGGATCGGCGCCCTGACGGCGATCGCGGCGATGGAGCTCCGCCCCTACGGCGTGACCGTCAATGCGATCGCTCCGAACGCCCGGACGCGCATGACCGAGGCGGCGTTCGGCGACCTCTCCGCGGGAGAAGGCTTCGACGTCCTCGACCCGGCCAACATCTCGCCGGCGCTCGTCGCGCTCTGCGCGGACGGCTCCCAGCACATCACCGGCCAGTGCCTGTTCCTGAGCGGCGGGGCCGTGAATGTGCTCAGCCCGTGGGAGAGCGGCGAGCTCGTCGTCAAGAACGCGCGCTGGGAGCCGTCAGAGCTCCTCGCAGCGCTCCTCGAGCGGTTCCCGGACGGGCTCGAGCCCGAGGGGATGCTCGAGCGGCTGGACGCGGCGAGCGCCGGTCAAGCCGGAATCGGCTGAGACGCTATCGGGCTAGATGACCGGAACGGGTCCCGACACGGCGCGAACGACCGCCTCGGCCGGCACGCTGCCAGGCTCTCCCCGCGTGCGCGCAAGCTCGTCCGCCATGCGCTGGACGAGGGCGTTCACCGGCGCCTCGATCCCGTGCAGACGCGCGAGCAACACGATCTCCCCGTTCAGGTAGCCGGCCTCGATCGTCCCGGTTCCGCGCTGAAGGCTCTGCCAGGACGAGTTGTTCCCGTCCCGGGGGGTTCTCGGGAGAGCCGCCAGGCGCGCTCGGAGGGTCTCGAGCTCGACGAACGAGATCCCCGCCGTGCGAAGCACATGCTCGGCTTCGGACCGAGCGAGCTTGCCGAGCTCGCCGCGCGCGGCGTCGGCGCCGCTCAGCGCGACGACCGCGTTCATCAGGTTGGCAAGGAGCTTCGCGTGCTTCCACGCCATGATCTCCGGCCGTGTCTCGGACAGGTAGCCCGCGCCGCGGAGGGAGGACGCGAGCGCCTCGGCCCGCTCGTCGATCCCTTCTGGATAGCGGCCGAGGTCGAGGATGCCACGGAGCGGCGCTGCGTTTGCCTCGACCACGCCCGGCTCCAGATGCACCGCGGGACACATCACGACGACGCCGTACACGCGCGCGAATCGCCGTAGCGCCATCCGCTCGTTGTCGACGCCGTTCTGCACGCAGACAACGGTGATCTCGGGCGACGCGAACTCCGCCAGCTCACGAAGCGCGAGCTCGGTGTCCTGGGACTTCATCCCGAGCAGCACGGTCGCGTCGTCGAGGAGGCGGACAGAGCCGATCCGGTCGACGACCGGGACGTCGAACGTCGCACTCGATCCGTCGGGCTCGACCAGACGCAGCCCGTGGTCGCGGATTGCCTCGAAATGCGGACCACGAGCGACCAGCACGACCTCATGGCCGACCGCGTGAAGCTGCGCGCCGAGCATGCCTCCGATCGCCCCGGCTCCGTAGACGACGAACTGCACGATTCGATCTTAGAACCTCTACCTCGATGCCACGCGTCGACTGGGCGTGGCGATTGAGGACGCAGTCGGAGTGCGTGCCCAGCACGTCCAGGCGGCAACGTGCTCATTGAGTTAGAGGTTCTCAGGCTCACGCCGCGACTCGTGAACCGGGCTTCGGTCGGCCGCGACCAACCCTGCCGCGTTCCTCTGGTAAGAACCGAGCATGTGCTTCGACTACGACTCTCTGCCGCCGATCCCCGCGATCGCAGGGGCCGCCGTCTCGCACGACGAGCTCGAGCTCGAGGCCGCCGACGGCAACCGCCTGGCGGCCTTCGCGGCCGCGCCGGATGAGCCCGTCGGGAGCGGTGTCGTCATCCTCCCGGACGTCCGCGGCCTCTATCGCTTCTACGAGGAGCTCGCGCTCCGCTTCGCCGAACGGGGCTACGCTGCGGTTGCGATCGACTACTTCGGCCGCACGGCCGGGGTTGCGAAGCGCGACGAAGACTTTCCGTTCCGCGAGCACGTGGAGCAGACAACACCCGCGGGGATCCAGGCCGACGTCGCAGCCGGCGTCGGCTACCTGCGAGACCACGGTTGCGGGTCGATCTTCACGGTGGGCTTCTGCATGGGCGGCAGGCACTCCTGGCTCGCCGCCGCCGCCGGTCACGGGCTCGCCGGAGCGATTGGCTTCTACGGCATGCCGGCCACTCGGCCCAACCGGCCGGGGCCGACCGAGCTCGCCTCGAAGCTCGCGGCGCCGATCCTCGCCTTGCAGGCCAGCCGCGATATCTGGATCACGCCGGAACACAATGCGGAGTTCGACGCGGCGCTCACGGCTGCGGGGGTCGAGCACGAGGTGATCACCTACGAGGGCTCGCCGCACAGCTTTTTCGACCGCACCTACGTCAAGCACGCCGATGCGTCAGCCGACGCGTGGAACCGCGTGCTCGCCTTCATCGACCGGTACGCATGACGCGGACCTCGTGAAGGCGGTCGTCCTGCACGAGACCGGCACGGCCGACCGCCTCGAGCTGGTCGAGACACCCGACCCCGAGCCGGCTCACGGAGAGCGGGTCGTCGAGGTCCGTGCCGCGGGCGTCAACTACGTCGACGTGCTGATCCGGCAAGGTCAGTATCCCCAGGCGCCTCCACTCCCGACGATCCTCGGACGCGAGGTCGCCGGAGAGGTAGGCTCACGTCGCGTGATCGCGCTGATCGAGCAGGGAGGCTACGCGGAGCGCGTCGCCGCGAGCGAATCCTGGGTCTTTCCGCTGCCTGAGCGCTCGACGTTCGAAGAGGGGGCGGCGTTCCTGATCGCCTTTCTCAGTGCGTACATCCCTCTGACCAGACAGGCGCGCGTCACACGCGGAAGCACGGTGCTCGTGCACGGAGCGGCCGGGGGCGTCGGCTCCGCCGCAATTCAGGTCGCGCGCTGGCTCGGCGCGCGTGTCGTCGCTACCGCAGGCAGCGAAGAACGCCGTGCGATCGCCATGGGGCTCGGCGCAGACGCCGCGTACTCGTACGACGAGTTCGCGGATCAGGTCCGAGCCGACACCGTCCTCGATCTCGTCGGAGGCGACGTGTTCACGAGGAGCCTTCGGGTGCTGGAGCCGCTCGGATCGCTGATCGCCGTCGGGTCGCCGCGCGGCTGGTGGGAACAGCTCGATCCGGCGGTCCTCGTCGGCCGGAACGTCTCGGTCGTCGGCTTCTACCTCGCCCGGCTGATGCAGCGGCAGCCCGAGATCGTCAGGCAGGCCGCGGTCGAGCTGATTCGCCTCTGGACGGCCGGAGAGATCGCGCCGGTCGTCGGCAACTGCTTCCCCCTGACCGAGGCTCCCGCAAGCCACCGGCTGATCGAGGAACGCAGGCAGAAGGGGAAGGTCGTCCTTGCCCCCTGACCCGCGCCCGACGACGGAGGCGAGCGCACCGTGGCTCGCCCTCTACGACCCCGGCCTTCCCGCCGAGATCACGGCCGAGCACCCCGACGCGCTCTCGATGTTCCGCGCGTCGGTCCTCCGCTCGCCGGACCAGCACCTGATCCATTATTTTGACGCGTCGCTCACGGTCAAGGAGGTCGACGAGCTCTCGGACGCGCTCGCGGTCGGGCTCGACAGTCTCGGCGTCGAGCGCGGAGACCGGGTCGCGCTCTACCTCCAGAACGTCCCTCAGTTCGTGATCTCCGTCCTCGCAAGCTGGAAGCTCGGTGCGATCGCCGTCCCGTGCAACCCGATGCTACGGGAGCGGGAGCTCAAGAAGGTGCTTGACGATTCCGGGGCCACGACGCTCGTCTCGCTCGAGAGCCTCTACCTCGAAACGGCGGCGGAAGTCGTCCCGGAGACGGGCGTCCGGGTCGCCGTGACCACGTCGGAGCTCGATTTCCTCGACGAGCGGCCCGCGCAGCTCGCGCGATCGACCCGAGAGCGCCCGCCGGGCACCCATGACCTGCTCGAGCTCGCACGCGGACACAGAGGCGCTCGACCGCGCGAGGTCGAGCTGTCGCCGGAGGACGTGGCGCTGATCCAGTACACGTCGGGCACGACCGGGGCGCCGAAGGGTGCGATGAACACCCACGCGAACCTTGTCTTCGTCGCTCAGGGCTATCGGGACTGGGCGTCTCTTGACGCGAGCGACGTGATCCTCGGGATCGCCCCGCTCTTCCACATCACCGGCATGACCGCGCTCATCGGGGTTTCGTTCTGTGTGCCGGCGCCGCTCGTTCTCTCGTACCGCTTCGATGCGGCCGAGACGTGCCGGCTGATCGAGCGCCATCGGATCACGTTCGGGCTCGCAGCGATCACGGCGTACCTCGCAATTGCGAACTGCGAAGAGAGCGGGAAGCACGACCTGACCTCACTCCAGAAGGCCTACAGCGGAGGCGCACCGATCCCGCCCGCGGTCGCCGAGCAGTTCGAGGAGCGGACCGGCGTGAGAATCCGAGGGGGCTACGGCCTCACCGAGTCCACCGGGCCTTCGCACCTCACTCCGCTCGGACGGCGGACACCCGCCGACTCGGCGACCGGCGCATTTGCGGCAGGCGTCCCGATCTTCAACACCTCTGCTCGGATCGTCGACGAGTCGGGCGCGACGGTCGCAGCAGGGGAGGTCGGCGAGGTCGTTCTCGCCGGCCCTCAGGTGATTCCGGGGTACTGGCAGAACGCCGACGAGAGCAGCGTCCTGCGGAACGGGGAGCTCTTCACGGGCGACGTCGGCAAGATCGACGATGAGGGGTGGCTGTACATCGTCGACCGGATGAAGGACATGATCGTGGCGTCGGGATTCAAGGTCTGGCCGCGCGAGGTCGAGGACGTGCTCTATGAGCTCCCTGCCGTCCGCGAGGCGGCGGTGGTGGGCGTCCCGGATCCCTACCGGGGCGAGACGGTGCTTGCCTTTGTAAGCCTCAAGCCGGGCCACGCGATCGCGGATGAGGAGCTGACCGCGCATTGCCGCGTGCAGCTCGCCGCGTACAAGCGGCCGCAGGCGATCACGATCCTCGACGAGCTGCCGAAGTCACCCGCCGGGAAGATCCTTCGGCGGGAGCTGCGGGACGCCGCGACGTCGTGACGCGCGCGTGGGTGAGCTGAGCATCGAGCTCGAGCTGCGCGCCGAGTTCGGCGATGCGGTCGCCGACGGGACGCCGGCCGCCTACCTCACCGACTTCACGAAGCACAGGGGTCACGCCGACGCCGTCGTGCTCCCTCGAGACGCAGAGGAGGTCGCGGCCGTGCTCGCCTGGTGCTACGAACGCGATCTGGCAGTCGTGCCGCGCGGCGGTGGCACAGGGCTCGCTGCCGGGGCCGTCCCGTCGGGCGGCATCCTGCTCGCACTCGACCGGCTCGATCGGATCCGCTCGTTCGATCCCGAGCTCTGGCGGATCCACGTCGAGGCGGGCGTGACGACGACGCGCCTCCAGGAGCTCGTCCGCCGCAGCGGCCTGATGTTCGCGCCCGACCCGGGCGCGCCCGGGCAATCCCAGATCGGTGGCAACATCGCGACCAACGCCGGGGGTCCCCATGCCTTCCGCTATGGGGTCGTCGGCGACTGGGTCACGGGCCTCGAGGCCGCGGTCCCGCCCGGCGAGCTGATCACGGTCGGCGGCCCGATTCGGAAGGACGTCGCCGGCTACGACCTCAAGCGCCTGCTCGTGGGCTCGGAGGGGACGCTCGGGATCATCACCGCGGCCTGGCTCAAGTTGCTGCCGGCGCCGGAGGTCGTGCTCCCGATCGCGATCTTCTACCCAGGGGTCGAAGACGGCGTCGCCGCGCTGCTTCGCATCGTCGGGAGCGGCCTCGTCGTCGCGGCGCTCGACGTCCTCGACGCCGAGACACTTCGCTGTGGCGGCCCGTCTTTCCCCGGCTGTCTGCCCGACGGCGCCGGCTTCCTGTTGCTGGCCGAGGCCGACGGGTCGCGCGCGGAGGCGGAGCGCATCGCCGAGGAGCTGGTGGAGATCGCCGGCGCCGGCTCGCTGGGAGTTCACGCCCCGCGACGCGCGGATGAGCTCCGATCGCTCTGGGCCTGGCGCGCGGAAGTCGGTCTCACGCTACGGGCGGCACTTGGCGGGATGCTCGCCGAGGACATCGTAGTGCCCCTTGACCGGATCGCGGAGGCGATGAACGAGACGGTGGCGATCGGTGCCCGGCGTGGGCTCACCGGGTTCTGCTTCGGCCATGCGGGCGACGGAAACCTCCACTCGGGCTTCGAGCTCGACCCGTCGAACGAGACACACGTGACGGCGGCGAAGGGCGCGGCGGGTGACCTGTTCGAGCTCGCCGCGCGCCTCGGTGGATCGGTGTCCGGCGAGCACGGCCTCGGGCTCTTCAAGGGCGGAGAGCTCGCGCGGCAGTGGGGGCCCCGCGCACTCGGGCTCCACGAGGAGATCAAGCGCGTCTTCGACCCGAAGAACCTTCTCAATCCGGGCAAGAAGCTCGCGAGGACGCGGCCGGCCGAAGCCGGATTCGTGCGGTAGCAGAAAGCCGACGCTCCCCGGCTCGGGCGGGATGGTCGTTCAGTCGGCCTCCTATCATGCGCCCCGTGAGCTCCGCCGCGAACCCGGCCGAGCCGGTGCCCGGTTCGCGCCCCTTTCGGGCCCGCTTTCCGCGCGCCCGGCCCGGCGACGTGATCGCCGGGGTCAGCGTCGGTCTCGTCGTGATCCCGCAGTCACTCGCCTACGCCCAGGTCGCAGGGCTGCCGAACGTGCGCGGGCTCTATGCCGCGGCGCTGCCGCCGGTTGCGGCGGCGCCGTTCGCTTCTTCCCGGCATCTCCAAACGGGGCCGGTCGGCGTCACCGCCCTACTGACGTTCGGAGCGCTCTCGAGCCTGGCGATCCCGGGAACCTCGAGATACATCGCGCTCTCGATGCTGCTCGCGCTGATCGTCGGGGCGATCCGGCTCGGGGTCGGGACCTTGCGGCTCGGTTCCCTCGCCTACCTGCTCTCCCCTCCGCTCCTCACCGGCTTCATGCCCGCCGCCGGGCTGCTGATCTGCATCTCGCAGTTCCCGGCGCTCGTCGGCGTGTCCGCGCCGCACGGGCGGAGCGAGTTCGGCGGTCTCCGCTGGGCAGTGGAGCACGCCGGGATGTGGAGCCTCGCCGCGATCGGGCTCGGGCTGGCGACCGGGGCGCTGATCGTGGGCGGGAGGCACATCTCGCGCCTCTTTCCCTCCATCCTCCTCGCCGTCGTGCTGGGCATCGTCTTCAGTCGCGTGACGGGTTATTCCGGACCGGTCGTCGGGACGGTCGCATCGGGCCTGCCGCCCTTCTCGCTCGATTTTCCCTGGCACTCCGCCGGCGCGCTGCTCATCCCCGGCGCGGTGATCGCCCTGCTCGGCTTCGCGGAGCCGGCGTCGATCGCCAGAACGATGGCGGCCGAGGATCGGGACCGCTGGAGCCCCAACCGCGAGTTCGTGAGCCAGGGTGTGGCGAACGTCGCCTCTGCGGTGTCGGGGGGCTTCCCGGTCGGCGGCTCGTTTTCGAGGACACGGCTCAACCGCCTGGCGGGCGGCGAGACGCAGTGGAGCGGAGCGCTGGCCGGGATCGTGACGCTCTCGGTCCTGCCGTTCACCTCGATCCTCAGCCCGCTCCCGCTTGCGGTCCTCGCCGCGATCGTGATCGGATCGGTCGCCGGGCTCGTCCGGCTCGGCGGTCTCGTGACGCTCTGGCGCATCTCCCGCGCGCAGGCGACGATCGCGACCGTGACCTTCGTGTCCACCCTTGCCTTCGCGCCGCACATCGAATATGGGGTGCTGATCGGCGTCGGCCTCTCGATCGGCAACCACCTGATCCGCGAGTATCCGGTCGATCTCGAGCAGATCGCGAGCGGCGACACTCTCGTCCTCCGGCCGCGCGGGGTGCTGTGGTTCGGCAGCGCCCAGGGGCTCGAGGACAGTGCGCTCGATCTCCTCGCCGACCATCCGGACGCGCGCAAGCTGCACATCGACCTCGCCGGCGTCGGCCGGATCGACGTCGCAGGCGCCTATGCGCTGCGCAGCCTCATCGTCGACGCCGAGAGCGCCGGGCTCGACGTCACGATCACCGGGGTGCCGCCGCGCGCCCGCCGCTTCGTCGTCGCGATCGTCGGCAGAGAGCTCTAGTCGGGTGAGCAGGCGCAGGCTCTATCTGATGAGGCATGGCGACGTGGCCTACTTCGACGACGGCGGAAAGCCGTTTCGGCCGGATGAGGTGGCTCTCACGCCGGCGGGCCGAGAGCAGGCGCGGGCGGCAGCAGCTGTCTTCGACGGTGTTCGCTTCGACAGGGTCGTGACGAGCGGGCTGCTGCGAACGGTCGAGACGGCAAGGCTCGTCGCTCCCGGGATCGAGCCGGAGTCGGTGCCCGAGCTACGGGAGATCGAAGGCGGTCGTCTGAGCGACATCCCGGCCGGCGAGCTCGAAGAAGCCTTCGTCGGGGTGTTCCGCGGCGTCGTTCCGGAGTCCCGCGCCTTTCTCGGCGGCGAGAGCATCGGCTCGCTCCTCGACCGCGTCCTGCCGGCACTCGGCCTCGTGCTCGCCGACGAATCGTGGGACCTCATGCTCGCCGTTCTCCACGGGGGCGTCAACCGCGCGATCCTGTCCTACGCGCTGACCGGCGGGCGCTGCTTCCTCGGCGGCTTCGAGCAGGCACCCTGCTGCATCAACGTGATCGAGGTCGGCGAGAGCTGGATCGTCCGGGCGGTGAACGTGACGCCGTACGACCTCGTCCACACCGCCACGCGCGAGACGACGATGGAGCGCCTGTTCGCGCAGTACCGGCCGGACGGCGGCTAGCCAGGCACTCAGGCTCAGTGTGCCGTGAACAGGCGATGCTTCTCGTTCTCGGTCACCTTGACGTCGACGAGGAGCGGCCCGACGCGGCCTGCGATCCGTTCGGAGACGGACGCGCTGTCGGCGAGGCTTTGGAACGTCACCGCCTCGCCGCCGAGTGCGCGGAAGACGGCTGCGAAATCGACGTCGCCGAAGGTTGCGAGGTCCTTCGGCCTGTCGCCGAGGGCTCGGATCTCGGCGGTGTACGCACCGTCGTTGAGCACGACGATCGTCAACGGGATCCGCTCGCGCACAACCGTCTCGAGCTCCTGGAGGCTCATCGAGAGCCCGCCGTCCCCGGCGAAGACGACACAGTGGCGATCGGGCCGCGCGAGAGCAGTCCCGATCCCGACCCCGAGGCTGAGCCCGATCGAGACGAAGTCGGCGGTCCAGACCCACGCATCCGGTGCGGGAACCGTGATCAGGTCGAACACGTACGGCACGCACAGGCCCGCGTCGACGATCACCACCCGATCCTGGGGAAGCATCGCGTCGAGCGATCCGAGCGCAACGGTCAGGTCGAGCGTGCCGGGGCGCGCGGCCACGACAACGTGCGGAGCGGGGGCGCGGGCTGCGTCGATCCGCGGCCGGGAGGCTTCTGCCGTCCAGTGACTCCCCTGCCCGGAGATCTCCGCCTCGCCGAGCAGACTGTTCAACGCCCTGACCGCGGCTCCCACCTCGGCAACGATCGTCAGCTCCGGCGTGGCGTGCCGGCCGACCCGAGTGGTCTCGTTGTCGATCTGGATCAGCTTGGCGTGGGACCCGAGATCGCTGCCGCCGGTCTGATGCATGTTGAGGCTGATCCCGAGCGCAAGGATGCAGTCGGCTTCGGCCACGAGCTCGACCGCAGCATCGGTGGCGAGGCTCCCGAGGATCCCGATCGAACGCGGATGGGCACCGAAGAGCCCGCGGGTTTGCATCGACGTTGCCAGGAGCGCGCCGATCCGGTCGGCGAGCTCCTCGATCTCGCGTCCGGCTGCCGCTGTCTCGACTCCGCCCCCCACGACGATGAGTGGACGGCGCGCCGAGGCGAGGAGGCCCGCAGCCTGGTCGATCAGCGGCGAGGAGGGATCGAGCTCGAGACCGTCCCGCGAGATGTCCCTGGTGGGCAGGTACCGCCATGGGCTCGGCGCCGGAGCGTTGAGTGTGCCCTTGTCGCCGACGTTCAGCACCACCGGCCCGCGGCGCAGGCGCACCTGCCGGAACGCTTCGTGGACGTCTTCGGCGAGCGTCGAGGGTCTCCGCACCCCGACGTACTGAGCGCCGACGCTCTCGACGAAACGACGGATGTCCAGCCACTTGCCTTCCCCGGGCGGAGAGGGCGGCTCCGCGACGATCAGCAGAACGGGAGAGCGGCGCCGTTGGGCGGTGACGAGCCCGGTGCCGGTCTGCGCGATCCCAGGGCCTGGGCCGACGACGCAGACGCCGGGAGCGCGAGTCGCGCGGGCATAGCCGTCTGCGATCACGATCGCGCTCTGCTCGTGCCGGGGCCGGACGATCCGGACACCCTGCTCCCTGAGCGACTCGCCGATCAGGATCGTGATGTCGTCGGGGACGGTCGCGACGAGCGAGACGCCTTCGGCGACGATCGCGCTCGCGAGCGCGCCGACCACCGTGACCGGGGCGCCGGCCCGCTTCTCTGCGGCCGATTCGCCGGTGCCGGTCGCCATCTCGACGCCATAGTAATAACGCCCGGATCAGCCGAGGAGCTCGAGCGCCGCGGCAGCCATCGCGGGAACACCGGTCTCGAGCGTCGCGGCCCACGAGAGGTTCCCTGACAGCTCGCCGCGGATGAAGCGGCCGTAGATCGCCTCGCAGAAGACGGCGGTCTTCCACAACGCGAGCGCCTCGAACCACGCGATCGGCTCGACGTCGCGGCCGGTCGCCTCGACGTAGCGCTGCACGAGCTCGAGCTTCGAGGGAAACCCCGGCATCGCGGTGACGCCGGTGAGCCCGATCGCGTTCGGCGGAGCGCCCGGTTCGTTGTAGGTCGCAAGCAGGTAGCCGACATCGGCGCGGGGATCGCCGATCGCGCCCATCTCCCAGTCGAGGACGGCAATGATCTCTGATGGATCGCGCGCCCCGAGCATCATGTTCCCGAGGCGGTAGTCACCATGAACCACGGTTGGCCGGAGAGGCTCCGGGAGCTCCCGGCTCAGCGCGCGCTCGACCTCCTGCATTGCCGGCAGCTCTCGGGTCCGATTCAGGAGCCAAAGCTGCGACCAGCGCCGGACCTGGCGCTCGAGGTAGGAGCCCGGACGGACGAACGACGAGAGGGCCGGCGTGTCGACGTCGACCGCGTGGATCTCCCCGAGCCTGTCCACGAGCTCGAGGCCGAGTTTGCGCCGCTGTGCCTCGCTTTCGAGCCCGGGCGGCAGAACCTGGTCGGCGACGTGGCCCTCGAGGAAGTCCATGACGTAGAACGGCACGCCGAGGACCGAGTCGTCTTCGCAGACCGCAACGATCGCCGGCACCCGGATCCCGAGCTCCGCAAGCGCGCGTTGGAGGCGCGCCTCACGAACCATGTCGTGCGCCGACGGCGGGAGAGGCGGGCGCGGCGGGCGGCGAAGCACGTACCTGGCCTGATCGCGCTCGATGAGGAACGCGACGTTCGACCCGTCGCCGCGGCCGATACGGCTGATGCGCAGCGGGCCCCGGCCGAGAGCGTGCTCGTCGAGAAAGGCCTCGACGTTCTCGACGACGAGCAACGGCGGCTTCTCGAGAGCGGCGGCGTCCGCCGCACGCTCGACGACCTCGCTCATGACACCGATTGACCGCCGTCGACGAACACCGTCTGTCCGGTGATGAAATCCCCCGCGCTCGAGGCGAGCAGCAGCACGGCGCCCTTGAGATCCTCCGGACCGCCGAAGCGGCCGACCGGGATACGCCCGAGGATCTGGTCGGCCGCCCTGTCGAGCACCGTGTTGCTCATCTCGGACGGGAACCATCCAGGCGCGATCGCGTTCACGTTGACCCCGTGGCCGGCGAGCTTCGCGGCAAGCTCGATCGTGAGCGAGACCACCCCGCCCTTCGAGGCGCTGTAGCCGATCGCGTCCATCGTGCCTTCGGGCGAGCCGCGAAACGCCGCGATCGAAGCGATGTTCACGATCTTCCCGGAACGCTGCGCCACCATCACCCGTCCGGCCGCCTGAGCGAAGAGGAAGACACCGGTGAGATTGACGCCGATCACCTTGTTCCATCCCTCGAGCGGATGCTCGAGGACGGGTGCTCCCCAGGAGGTCCCGGCGTTGTTGATCAGGATGTCCACCGAGCCGAGCTCGCTGCACGTGCGATCGACGACGGCCTGGATCTCGTCCGGACGCCGCACGTCGCAGGCCATCGCGAGTGCACGCACCCCGTGCTCCGCCTGGAAGCTGCGCGCGGTCTCCTCGCAGCGGGCGACGTCGCGCGCGCACAACATCAGGTCTGCACCGGCCTCGGCGAGGGTCTCGGCCATTTGCCGGCCGATGCCGGAGCCGCCGCCGGTGACGATCGCGTTCTTGCCGGAGATGTCGAAGAGCGCGTGGATGCTCATCCCGGGCCCGGAACCCCACGGAACTCGTATGGGATCGGGTCTCGTCCCACCTGGACCACCCAGGCCCTGCCGGTCTCGGCCGATTGAGCGACCTCGAGCATCGCTTCCGCAACCGTTGCAGGATCGAGGAGCGGGTACCGCCTCTCGTCGATCACTGCTCGCCACGCCGCGTCGACGATCGGCGTGTCCGCCGTCGCCGGACACACGGCGTTGATGCGGATGCCACGCTCTGCAAGTTGTGGTGCGACCGACCGCACGAAGCCGACGACGGCATGCTTGGTGAGAGAGTAGATCGGATCCTCAGGCATCGGTGTCAGCCCTGCGAGCGACGCCGTCGCAACGATCGTCCCGCCGGCCTCCATCAGGCGCGCCATCCGGCGCACTCCCAGGACGACGCCGTCGATGTTGACCGAGACGGTGCGGCGATAGTCGGCGTATGAAACCCGGGCGAGGTCGCTCTCGCCGGTCATCACGCCGGCGTTCAGAAAGGCCGCATCGACGGCTCCGACCCGGGACCACATCTCCTCGTCGGTCACGTCGTGGCCATCTGCGAGATCCAGCACCTGAACGTGGGTCCCCAGGGCTCTCAGGAGAGCGACCGTCTCGGCGCCGATGCCGGACGCGCCGCCCGTGACGAGCGCGCTAGCGAACAACGCCGGTACTCTCGCTCCGGCCAGGAGGGGACGGTGTCCGCGTATCCTCTTCGTCTTGGATCTGACAACACGAGAGCTGCTCGAGCTCGGTGAGCGCGAGCTCGGCGTCAGTGGCTGGTGGACGGTCGAGCAACGACACATCGACCTGTTCGCGGATGCAACCGATGACCATCAGTGGATTCACGTCGACCCGGAGAGCGCGGCAACCGGCCCGTTCGGCCGGACGATCGCCCACGGCTACCTGACGCTCGCGCTTCTCACCTCGCTCATCGGCGAAGTCATCTCCGTCACCGACACGACCATGGCGATCAACTACGGGATCGACAGGGTGAGGTTCATCTCTCCCGTCGCGGCCGGCTCGCGCATACGGGCCAAGGTGAAGCTTCTGAACGCGGAGCAGAAGGCAGGCGGTGTCCTCTGCAAGTTCGGGGTGGAGGTCGAGATCGAGCACGGAGAGAAGCCGGCTCTCGTTGGTGAGGTGCTTCACCTCTCCCTTCCGGTCGAGCCGTTCATCTGAAACGCCAACCTGCGCCGTCGCCGAACGAGCGGAGGATACGCCGCGCGACGACCATCCGGTGCACCTCGTCCGGGCCGTCATAGATCCGGCCCGCCCGCGCCTGCACCGCCATCAGGGCCAGCGGCGTTTCGTCCGTGAGGCCGAGCGCGCCGTGCGTTTGCATCGCCCGGTCGATCACCTCGTTCAGGACGCGCGCTGCGAAGAACTTCACGAGCGAGACCTCGACGCGCGCCTCGTCGCCCTGATCGATCTTGTGGGCCGCGTCGAGCGTCATCAGACGGGAGGCCTGGATGTCAGCTGCAGAATCGGCGATCCAGTTCTGAACCGTTTGTTTCTCGGCCAACGGCCCCCCGAAAGCTTCGCGCTCGAGCGCGTAGGTGCACATCAGCTCGAATGCGCGCTGCATCTGTCCGATCCAGCGCATCACATGGTGGATCCGCCCGGGCCCGAGGCGTTTTTGGGCGATCCGGAACCCCTCACCGGGCTCGCCCAGCGTGTTCGCGACCGGGACCCGCACGCCGGAGTACCGAATCTCGCAGTGCGTCGACCACCCACGCCCGGCATGTCCCATGACCACGAGCGGACGGACGACCTCGACACCGGGCGTATCGGCCGGAACGATGATCTGCGACGCACGATGATGCGGATCGGCGTCGGGGTCGGTGACAGCCATCACGATCCCGAAGGCCGCTCCCTCGGCTCCCGACGAAAACCACTTGTGCCCGTCGATCACCCAATCGTCACCGTCACGCACGGCACGAGCCCGAAGCGTGGTCGGATCGGACCCCGGCACCTCCGGCTCCGTCATCGAGAAGAACGAGCGTGCGGTGCCCTCGACAACCGGCCGCAGGAATCGGGCCTTCTGCTCGTCCGTTCCGAAGAGATGGAGAATCTCGCCGTTTCCCGCGTCCGGGGCTTGACAGTTGAAGACCCGCTGCGCGTACATCGCGCGACCGATCTCCTCGTTCAAATAGGCGTAGGCGAGGAACCCGATCCCGGTTCCACCGGCCTCCGGAGGGAGGTGAGGGGCCCACAGCCCCTCCGACTTCGCCCGGACTCGTAATTGGTCGACGAGCTCCATCGCCGCGTCATCCTCACGGTGGATCGCCGCTTCGTTCGGGTACACGTATGCCTCCATGAAGGCGCGGTAGCGATCACGGAGCGCGACCGTCTCTTCGGACGGGGTCACCGACACGAGGTACGAATATCACGTCGCGGCTGCTCTTTCGCCCAGTCAAGCACGGGGACCGGCGCACGATCCCGAGAAGCGCAACGGACGACCACATGGGCATACAACCCACGTAGACCCTGAGCGCAACTCAAGCCGTACGCCTCGAACATCGAGGGATAGCATCCCGCTCGTGGTCGACGGCGCTCATTCTCCTGACCCAGCGGGCGCCTCGGGCTCGAACGCACCTCGCGGTAGAACCCGCCCGCCGCTTCACGGCTGAAGCCGAATCGGCGACGAGGACGGTCCCGGACGGCGCGTGGCGGAGCGGTTACTTCGTCGGCTTCTTCGTGACCTTGACGCCCTTCGCTTCCATCTTCTTGACCGTCTCGTCGATCGCCTTCTGCCGGTCGGACTTGTGCTCGTTCGCCCAGGTCTCCATCTTCGTCTGGAGCGTCTCTTTCTTCGTCTGCAGGTTGTGCTGGCCGTCGGTTGTCTGCGCGACGTCCTTGGAAGCCTTCGCCTTGCGCTGGCCGACGTAGGCCGTCTGCTGCTCGTTCGCCTGGGCAAGCTGGGTCGCGCCGGTCGACGCCTGCGTGAACTTGCCGGCGGTCGCGCCCGCTGCCGCCCCGGTCGCGGTGATGCGCCCACCCTTTTGCGCGATGTCCGCCGCCTGCGCGCCGGTCTGCGCCTGCTGCCCCGCGATCGCGGCCTTCGACTTGACCAGGCTCGCCATGAACTTCGCGCCGTCCGAGTTCATCTGCTGGAACTGGCTCACCATGCCGCCGGGGAGCACGTCGGAGAACTTCAGGACGAGACCGGTGAACCCGGTCCACCCCGCGAGCAGCGTCTCGAGAGTGGCGATCCCCGCAAGCTGGGAGGCTGCGTCGCTCACCTTTCCGCCGGTCTCCTGCTGTGATTTCTGGCTCTGCTCGTTCAGTTGCTGCTTGTGCTGGATCGCCTGCTGGTGAGCCTGCGTCGCGGAGACCCCTTTCTGGACGCCCTTCTGCGCCGACGTGATCTGGCCCTTCTGTGCGGTGAGCTTGCCCTGAACCGCTGTCGCGCTCGCCTCGCGCTGCTCGGCGGCGGCTCGCGCGGCGAGCACCTTCTCGATGTCCTTCTCGAGCTGCGCGATCTGGGCCTTCGTCCCAGGCGGAGACTTGTAGTTCGGGTTGACCGCCTCGACGACCGACGCACCGCCGCCCGGCCCGGCCTTGGTCGCCGCAGCACCTGCCGAGGCGCCCGCGCCCGCTCCCGTCGCAACTGGGCCGAGCGCGCTGTTCGCGGCCCCGGCGGCGCTCCCAGAGGCGGGCGCAGGTCCGCCACCTGGCGCGGGCGCCGGCCCAGCGCCACCGGGGGCAGGCACTGGTCCAGCGCCACCGGGTACGGGAGGCGCCCCGGGCGCTGGTGGTGCTCCGCCGGCAGGGGGAGCACCCGGCGGGCCGCCCCCGGCCGGAGCATCCGGCCCCTCGCCGTAGAGCGGCATGTGCGACGCGCGTACCTGAGGGCGGTTATTACGGTCGAAGGGAGCGAAGCGTCCCTGGGCGCCGTTCTCGCCGGGCACGAAGTTCTGCCTATTCCTCTGAGCGTCGACGAGAGCGCTCGGGTACCGCTCGTCGTCGGGGATCAGCGGATTCGGATCGCTGCTGTGGGCGCGGAACCGCGCACGATTGGCCTGGCCCGGCAGCGGCGCCCCGCCGGGCGGTGCGTTCGTCCACTGATCCTCGTTCGGCCCGGAGATGAACTGGTCGCCCTGGACGACGCGGATCTGGTCCTGCGGGTCACCGCCCCGGATGCCTTGGACTTCGAAGATCTCGTGGTGAGCAATCTGGTTCTCCTCGCCGGCGGCGGGCCCATTCCAGCTCGTGACCTCCATCCCGCCTTCAGTCGGTCTCTGGGTCGTGGCGTTCCTCGGCACCGCCGTCTCGATGTCTTGAACACCCCACGCCGGCCGCCTCACTTCACCCTGCTGGACCGGGCCGATCTCGTCCGGGCCCACCGGAAGCGAGGCACCCATGCCGGAGCGGAGCTGCGACTGACCGGTGTCGGCGTTCGCGAACGCCTGGTCGACAGCGTCATTGATGTCGGCGGGGACGTCCTCGAGCCGCGGATTGGTGCCCCGAGCTGGCCCGCCTGCGGGGGCCGGAGCATTCGGGTCCGATCCGGTCGGCGAGCGCTGCGTCGAAGGTCCCTGCTCCGGGCTCCCGGCCGTCGCAGGCTGCGGCACCTGGCCGGGCCCCGCCGGCTCCGTCGCCGGCATCTGCGTCGAGGGCATCTGGGTGTCGGGCATCTGGGTCGACGGCATCTCTGTGTCGGGCATCTGCGTGGACGCATCTCGTGTCGGCATCTGCGTGGAAGGCATCTGCGTGGACGGGGGTGCCTCCGGGTAGACGGGCGACTGCATCGTCGGCGGCGAACTTCCAGGAGGCCCAGGCTGGGGCGACGGTGCCGGCCCTGCGGGCTGCTGCTCCGAGGCCGGGAGGCCGCCCGGCGCCCGCTCGGTTGGGCCGTACGGGATCTCGCCCGGCTGCATCGAAGGCTCGTCCGCCTCCGGAATGAACCCTCTGCCATTGTCGGACGGGGGGCCCGCTGGGCCGGGCGTGCCCGGCGGCTCCGGCTTGTAGCCGCCGGTGCCCTGGCCCTCCGGAAGCGTGGGCGCAGGCTGCGTCGATGGGATCTCGCTGGACGGCCCCGTGGGTTCCGGTGTCCCGGGCGACCGCATCGTCGGGGGAACGGCGTCGCCGGGGGTCGGCGCGCCGGGGGCCGGGCCTTCAGGCCCGAGGCCCGGCAGCGTTTGCGGCCCGGCAGGGCTCTCGGGCCCGAGTCCGGGCAGAGTCTTGGGGCCGGCCGGCTCGGTCGGAGGCATCTCGGTCGGTGGCATTTGGGTCGACGGCATCTCTGTCGGCGGCATCTGCGTCGCCGGCATCTCGGTCGGCGGCATCTGCGTCGCCGGCATCTCGGTCGGCGGCATCTGCGTCGCCGGCATCTCGGTCGGCGGCATCTGCGTCGCCGGCATCTCGGTCGGCGGCATCTGCGTCGACGGAGGCTGGCTCGCCGGAGGCGGTTCGACCCCTGGTGAGCGAACGGTCGGCGGGCTCTCACCTGGCGCGGGCCCCGCAGGCACGGGAGGCTGCTCCGGTGAAGGAGCCGGCCCAGCCGGCTGCTCCGGAGTGGGCGCGCCGCCGGGCGCCCGCTCGGTCGGGCCGTACGGGATCTCGCCCGGCTGCATCGACGGCTCGTCCGCCTCCGGAATGAACCCTCTGCCATTGTCCGACGGCGGGCCCGCTGGGCCGGGCGTGCCTGGCGGCTCCGGCTTGTAGCCGCCGGTGCCCTGGCCCTCCGGAAGCGTCTGGGGCCCGCCGGGCTGAGTCGGCGGCATCTCCGTAGGCGGCATCTCCGTCGGCGGCATCTCTGTTGGCGGCATCTCCGTAGGCGGCATCTGCGTCGACGGCGGCTCGCTCACGGGTGGAGGCTCGACCCCGGGAGAGCGAACCGTCGGCGGGCTCTCGCCTGCGCCGGCGGTCGGCGCCGGCCCTGCGGCAGGCGCCGGCTCGGCTCCCGGCGAAACCATCGTCTTCGAACCGGGAGCACCGGGGGCCGGCTCTGTCGCAGGCATCTCGGTCGGCGGCATCTCGGTCGGCGGCATCTCGGTCGGCGGCATCTCCGTCGGCGGCATCTCCGTCGGCGGCATCTCCGTCGGCGGCATCTCCGTCGGCGGCATCTCGGTGGGAGGCATCTCGGTCGGAGGCGGCTCGCTGACCGGGCCGGTGCTCGGCTCGCCCTCGACCGTCATCGGCTCGCCGCTCCCCGCCGGGGCGGGGGCGCCGCCCGGAGGCGGCTCCTCGCCCGCTCCCGGCGGTGCGCCTTCCTCGTGGGTCATCGCCCCGCCGGCCGCTGCTCCCGCAAGGCCGCCGAGCGCGCCTCCCATCTCGCCGCCGGCCGCACTCAGCGCGCCGCCCTGCGCCTCGATCTCTCGCGGATCTGCCTGGCTCGTGAACGAGTCCAGCGCGCGGAAGAGCAGCACGAGAGGCTGCAACGCCATCTTGACGAGGCCGATCACCATCCCTGCGACGCCGAGTGCCAGCGCGATCTCCCCGGCAAGGATCGGCAGCGGCGTGAGCGCCCCGAGGGTGGCCAGCGCGACGATCGCGCCGACGACGGCAACCGCGCCCGCGACCCCGGCGAGCACGTTGACGACGTTCGAGATGATGTCGAGGATCGCGCAGATGCCCTCGATGTCGTTGGCCGCCTCGTCGTAGGTCGAGTGGCCCTCGCCGATCTTCCCGATCGCGCCCATGTTCTTGTCCCAGTTCTCGACGAGTGAGATGCCTGCCATCACCCCGCCGATCACCTGACCGACGCCGGGGATCGCGGTGCCGGCGATCGCCTCGACGCCCGCTTCGACCGCCTGGATCCCGAGCGTCGTGATCAGGCCCATCACGAAGCCGGTGGCGAAGCCCTCGCCTACCCCCTGGCCCACCTGCTGCGCGATGAACTCAGCCCGCTGCTCCGACCCCGCGCCGCCGACCTCGGCCGACGCCGACGACCAGCGCTCGTGCTCGGCAAGCTCTTCGTCGACGAGCGCGAGACCGCCCGTGGAAGCAGCGGCGGCACCGGTTCCGCCGCCTGCAGCTCCAGCGCCTCCACCCGCACCGGCCCCAGCACCGCCGCCTCCGGCTTGCGCGAGCCCCGCTCCGCCGCCACCACCGCCTGCCGCACCGTGCGCGGCTCCCGCTGCGCCGCCGCCACCGGCTCCATGCGGGGCTCCGCCGGCGCCGCCGCCACCAGAACCGCCGTGACCGCCCGGGCCGCCTGCTCCGCCGGCATGAGCCGGAGCCTTCGCGCCTGCAGCACCAGCAGCAGCACCAGCAGCGGCACCAGCAGCGGCACCAGCGCTTGCACCGGCGGCGAGGCTCGCCGGCGCGCCACCGGCTGCGCCTCCCGCGGCGGCCGCTGCCGCCGCGCCGCCGCCCGCCGCACCCGAGGCACCACCGGCCGCAGCGGCCGCGGCAGCCCCCCCGGCGGACGACGAGAACTGTGCCCCTGCCGCGCCGGCGGCCGCAGCGCCTCCGGCGGCGGCTGCGCCTCCCAGTGCACCGGCACCGCCCGCCGCTGCGCCGGCCGCACCCGCGCCGCCAAGAACATCGCTCGCACCGCCGGCCGCGCCTGCCCCAGCCGCACCGCCGGCAGCAGCAGCACCCGCGGCTCCGGCAGCACCCGCGCCGCCAAGCGCACCGGCACCGCCCCCCGCTGCGCCGGCGGCACCCGCGCCGCCAAGAACATCGGTCGCACCGCCGGCCGCGCCTGCCCCGGCCGCACCGCCGGCAGCAGCGCCTCCTGTAGCTCCGGCAGCAGCCGCGCCGCCGACCCCACCGGCACCGCCACCCGCTGCACCGGTGCTTCCCGCCCCGCCAAGAACATCGGTCGCGCCGCCGGCCGCGCCTGTCCCGGCCGCACCGCCGGCAGCGGCACCCGCAGCTCCCGCAGCTCCCGCAGCGGCCGCGCCCCCCGCTCCGCCCAGGGTGGCTGCTCCTCCGCCCGCGCCTTCCGCGGCACCCGCAGCTCCCGCGGCGGCGCCGAGCGTGACTCCCGACAGGCCTCCGGCACCGGCCGCGGCACCGGCGCCGAGCTCGCTGAGCGACGGCTCCCCGGCAGCGCCGCCGAGAGCCGGCCCGGCCGGGCTCAGCGTCGCCGCATGCTCCGCAGCATGCAGATCGCCGGTCTGGGCAGCCGACATCCCGTCAGCCATCGCCGCGCCCTTTTCGGCCCCCGCCGCACCGGAGGCGAGGGCGGCACCTGCGGGATCGGCGAGAGCCGCGGCGCCGCCGACTGCCGCAGCCTCGGCGGAGCCGGTCATCTCGTCGGCGATCGAACGTTGAATCAACGCGTCCGTCTCGGGCGGGTCGACCGGATAGCCGAAGTCCGCCAGAACCCCAGGCGGCGCGCGTCCTGCCGCGAGCTCCGCCATCCCCTCGTTTCCGATCAGCGCCTGGAGCTGAAGCAGGCCACCGCCTTCGCCTCCGACCTCCGGTTGCGGGGCATCTGCCACTGCAACCGGGCCGGCCGGCTCGGTGGCGCGCTGACGATCCCTGAGGCGGCCCATCGCGAGTGCGCCATATCCTACGCGGTGTGGCGCAACCTCGCCTCCGGCCAAAGCAGCGGTGGGTACGCGTGGTCTTGTGGTTCGCCGCCCTGTTCGCGCTGCTCTTCTTCGTCTGGGATCAGCTCGGAGCGGTCCTCACGCTGATCGGGGGTCTGCTGCTCCTCGCCGTCGGCGTCGGCTTCGTGATCGCACCGCTCGTGCGCCGCCACGCGGGCAAGGCCGATGCGGCCGACGAGCATCTCCTACACCGGACATCCTTCCTGATCGGCCTCGTGGTTACCATCGCCGGAGTCGCACTGACCGGCTACGGCATCTATCGCGTAGTCGAGCATGCGATCTCGGTCGCCCATTAGTGACGGGACTCCTCGTACTTCGCCTTGACAGCGAGAAACGCCTCGTCGCCCCAACGAGTCTTCAGGTCGAGGAGCGCCGGCTCGAAGGAGCCGCGTGCCTGGTCGCTGCCGAGCAGATCGGAGAGGGTCGCCCAGCCCTTGGCGAGCGATGCGTAGGCCTCGAGCCGGTCGCCCAGCCGCTTCGGCCATCCGTGCGAGGGCGAGCGCCGCGCCGACGTAGGTCAGAGGCGAGCGTGCGGTGAGCGATTCCGAGCGAGCCTGTTCGGCCTGTCGCCGCGCCTCGTCGAGATCGCGAGCCTCGAGCGCGCGGGCGGACGCGAGCAGGGCGAGCTGCGCGAGTGCGTCATGGTCTCCGGCCCCGGTCGCGGCCTGCTCCGCCTCCGTCGAAAGCTCCGCCGCGAGCGTTCCGTCGCCGGCCGTCTGAAGAGCCGTCGCGCCTGAAAGCAGAGCCCGCGCGGCGCGGGCGGGCTCCCCGGCAGCAGCGAGCTCGTCCCGTTCGCGACGGAACGTGGCAGCGGCATCGGCCCCGCGGCCGCTGCGCGCGAGCGCCTGGCCGAGCTCGTCGAGATAGAGCGGGAGCTCCCCGGCCTCAGCCCCCTCGACGGCGCGCTGCCACCCCGCCGCGGCCTGCGCGAGATCGCCTTCGGCCGCCGCAAGGCGCGCCCGTTCCGCCTCGGCCGCTGCGCGCGGCTGGCCCTCAGGTGCGATCGTCACGGCGAGCGTCGCCCGCATCCCCGCGTCGTCTAGCCGGCCCTCGTGCCTTGCGAGCGATGCTGCCAGCCGGAGCGCACGCGCCTCTTCGACCGTGTTTCCCTCGTCGTGCCAGATTGCCGCCACCTGATCGAGGAGCTCCTCCGCCTCCGTCACCTCGCCGCGGACGAGCCGGTCGCGCGCCTCGACCATCAGCGTCTCAGCGCGCTCTGCAGGGGTCATGTCAGGAGGCTGTAGTAGCGGCCGAAGTCGGACTCGAGGCAGAGTCGACCGAGCTTCAGGAACTCGCGCTGCGTCCCGCGGACCAGGTCGGCCATCGTCACGACCCGGTCCTCGGCCGCTGCCATGAACGCGGCAGCGAGAACGATGTTGCGGATGTGCCCGCCCGAGAGGTCGAACGTCGTCGGCCAGGAATTCGAAGTCGACGTCCTCGTCCCGGGGCACACGGGGTCGGAGACCCCGCTCCCAGAGCTGGCGGCGCTGCTCGACGTTCGGCATGGGGAAGTCGATCACTGCGGTCAACCGGCGCGCGAACGCCTCGTCGAGATTGGAGCGGAGGTTCGTCGCGAGGATCGCCACCCCGTCGAAGGCCTCCATCCGCTGCAGCAGGAAGGCGGTCTCGACGTTCGCGTAGCGGTCGTGGGCGTCCTTGACCTCGGAGCGTTTGCCGAAGAGCGCGTCGGCCTCGTCGAAGAAGAGCACGCCGTTGACGCGCTCAGCCTCGCCGAAGATGCGGTCGAGGTTCTTCTCCGTCTCCCCGATGTACTTGTCGACGACCGTCGCGAGATCGATCGTGTAGAGATCGAAGCCGAGGTCGTTCGCGATCACCTCGGCGGCCATCGTCTTTCCGGTACCGGGCGGGCCCGCGAACAGCGCCGAGATCCCCTCGCCGCGGCGACCGCTCTCGCGCATGCCCCAGTCGTCGAGGACGTGGGGCCGAAGGCGCGTGCGGATGCTGAGCTCGCGCAGGTAGAGGAGCGGCTGGCGCGGCAGCACGAGGTCGTCCCAACCGACGCCGGGCCTGATCCTGTGGGCAAGGTGCTCGAGCCCAGAGGCATTCTGGGAGCGCGCACCTTCCCGGAGCTCTTCGGCGCCGACCGCCGTACCGGCATAGGACGCCTGAGAGAGCGACGAGGAGACGGCACGCGCGATCTGCTCCGGTGCGAGCTTGAAGGTCGAGGTTGCGTCGGCCACGTCGAGTTCCGTCTCGACCGCGTCGCCGAGGAGTGCGCCCCAGAGCTCCGAGGCCAGTTCCGGGCTCGGCGTGGGCGCCTCGACGATCAACGGCGTCGTTTCGACCCAGTCGGGATCCCACGAGCGCTCGCCGGCGAACACCATGGCCCAGCGCTCGTCGCAGAACGCCCGTACGGCGTCCGCGCCGCGCGAGGCGAGCTCCTCGATCGGCCCGGCGACGAGCCCGCCGCCAAGCAGCCGAGCCTCGCGGCGCGCGGCGCGCCCGGCGGCGGCGACGTCCACGGAGCCGAGCAGCCTGAGGTTGATGACGACTGCCGGCATCCCGAGCTCCTCGAACGCAGCCACTGCGAGCGCGCGCCCGGAGGCACCGCGACGCTCCTGGAGATAGGCGATCGTCGTCCCGGACCTGAAGGCCTCGGCAAGCGCACCCGGGTCACCCGCGAGGCTCGGCGAGGATGGTGCGAGGAGCGGCTCGATCAGTGGATCGGGCCGGTCGTCCCCGAGGAGGTGCGCGGCCACGCGGTCCGCAACCCGGAGCGGGCGCGAGAGAAACGGGCGGTCGTCGTCGACGACGGAGAGCAGACAATGCGCTGCGAGCGGTGCGTCGGGCCGGAAACGGCCGCGCGCCGGAGCGGCGAGGGGATGCGCGCCGGAAAGCTCGAGCGCCAGGCCGACGCTGGCACGTCGGCGGGTGACGTCGTCGTGCAGGTAGCCGAACAGCTTCTCGTAGCGCGGATCGACGTCCGGCGCGAGCGCGATCAGGAGGATCTCGACGTCGAGTTCCGACAGCTCGAAGTTGCGCGCGAGCTCCCGGAGACGAACGCGCCGACCCTCGGCCTCCGCCGCGTCGGCATCCGCCTCGACATGGGAACGGAGCTCGTCCGCGCCCGCCGCCGCCACCCGCTCCGCCGGCGGACGGACAAGCCGCTCAACCCGTTCGGGGGAGAGATAGAGCCCACGAAAGCGATCTGCCGGCTCGGGATCCTCCGCCTTCCGCCGCTCGACAGCCTGCCTGACGACCTCTTCGACGACGGCCAGCCGGCCGAGCAGATGCGCAAGCGAAGCATCCGTGGACGCGGGTGCCTTCGGCGCGTCCGGCACAGTCGTCATCGGCGATTCCTCACTTCTGCCCATTCCCCCTGTCGCTGCGGCAGAGGATACGCCGAATTGCCCCTTCCGGCCGGTCGGGCTCAGGCGGCCGCCCAGTCGATCATCAGCACATTGGGCTCTGCGGCCACCCGCTTGGCCGGGAGCTCGGCGCGGATGTGCTTCTTCCCGAAACCCAACATCGCGATTGACTCCTCGTCTGTCGGTCGAGTCCGCGTCAGGGCGCGCGCCGGTGAGCTCGGAGCCGCTCCGGTGCCGTCCAAACCAATGCCGCCGCCCGCTTTGCGGGGAGCGGGAAGGAGCACCGGCGGAGCCTGCCACATGCGTTCAAGACTGAGCGAAACTCAGTCCGTAACACCGAGGACATCGACCGGATACCATCACGCGTCGTGAGCGACGGCCCTCCTTCTTCTGACCCGGCAGATAACGCCAGCGTCGCCGGTCTCCACGCCCTCCGAGGCAGTCTCACCGGCCAGCTCGTGCTTCCCGGCGATCCCGAGTGGGACGAGGCTCGCCGGGCCTGGAATCTCGCGGTCGATCAGAGGCCGTTCGCGGTCGCGTTGGTCGAGTCCGTCGAGGATGTCGTCAAGGTCGTCGAGTTCGCGCGTGCTCATGGTCTTCGGATCGCCCCCCAGGGAACCGGCCACGGAGCCTCGGCGCTCGCGGTGCTCGATGACACGATCCTCGTGAAGACGACACGCTTGCGCGGCGTCGAGATCGACGCCGGCGCCCATCGCGCGCGGATCGAGGCCGGAGCGCTCTGGGAGGATGTCGTCGAGCCCGCTGCCGAGCAGGGGTTCATGGTTCTCCATGGCTCCTCTCCCGATGTCGGTGTGGTCGGCTACACGCTGGGGGGCGGCATGGGTTGGCTGGCGCGGAGCCGAGGGCTCGCGGCCAACAGCGTGACCGCCGTCGAGCTCGTCACTGCCGAGGGCAGGTTCGTGCGGCTGGACAGCGAGAACGAGCCCGATCTCTTCTGGGCCGTCCGGGGCGGCGGCGGCAGCTTCGGGGTCGTGACGGCGCTCGAGCTCGAGCTGTACCCCACCCCCGAGCTGTACGCAGGCGCGATGTTCTGGCCCGTCGAGCGGGCAGTCAGAGGTGTTGCGTGCCTGGCGCGACTGGTCCGAGACGGCGCCGAACGAGGTCACGTCGGTCGGCCGGATCCTTCATTTCCCGCCCTTCCCTGATGTGCCGGAGCCGATGCGCGGCAAGAGCTTCGTGATCTTCGAAGCGGTCTTCGTCGGCTCGGAGAGCGACGGCGCCGCGCTCGTCGCGCCGCTGCGAGAGCTCGGTCCGGCGGTGGACACCTTCGCCGCCGTGGGCGCGACGGCGCTTCAGCACCTGCACATGGACCCGCCCCATCCCGTTCCGGGCGTCGGCGACGGCCTCTTCCTGGAACAGCTGCCCGACGACGCGATCGACTCGTTCGTCCAGAACGCCGTCCCGCCGCTGATCTCGCTCGAGTTCCGGCAGCTCGGCGGGGCGATGGCGAGCCCGACGGAGCGCCACGGCGCGGTCGGCACGCTCGATGCCGGCTACGTGGCCTTCGCAGTGGGGATGGCGCCGAGCCCGGAGGTCGCCGCGGCGGTCCATCAGGCAGTCGATCGGGTCAAGGCCGGTCTCGCCCCCTGGGAGTCGGCGCGAACCTACTTCAACTTCGCCGAGCGGCAGGTCGGGGGCGCGCGGCTCTACCCACTGAAGACCTACACCTACCAGCGGCTGCGCAAGATCAGGGCCGATCACGACGCCGGCGAGCTGTTCGTCTCCAATCACCCGATCCCGCCGGCCGCCGTCATCGAGGTGTCGCGGATTGCGAGCGCACCGCTGTTCGGCGACCTTCCGGCTGCCGAGCTCGACGTGCTCGCAGCGGCGATGGGAGAGGCCGAAGTCGAAGCGGGCACCGAGGTCGTCACGGTCGACGAATCGGGATCAACCGTCTACGTGATCGAAGAGGGCGAGGCCGAGGTACTCGGTGCCGGCGGCCCGACACCCGTGACCCTCGGGCCGGGCGACACCTTCGGCGAGATCGCGCTTCTCCTGACAGCGGGAGAACGAACCGCCACGGTCGCCGCCAGGACGCCGATGAGGCTCCTCGCGCTCTCCGGCCCGGACTTCGAGCGGATCCGGGGAGATGTCCCCGAGCTCGAGAGCTCCCTACGCCGCCTCGGGCTCGAGCGCACCTCGCGGTAGATCTCCTCCAGGCACCTCGAGGCCGCGCGTTCTCGCAGCGTTTCGAAACCGCGTGCACAACTTCGATTCCTGTCGGGGGCTCTCGCTAGCACCGGGCCTGCCAGGTCGTCTAGATCTCCAGCGTCGCACGCCGGTGCACACGCTCAGAGCTGCGAGGCGCGTCCGGCACCGGGCGAGCCCGCCCGGTGCCGGAGAACCGCTTGCCTCAGGGCTGCACACGCTCCCAGCTGAACGGGCCGAACGAGGTCGGGCCGGGTGCCGGCGGGTGCTTCGTGTTCACCGTGAGTCGGAGGTACTCGAGCGGCTTCGTGTTCCCGTGGACGACGACTCGATGGAAGTTCGGAACGTTCAGCGTGCTCAGGTTGGGATGCGTGGCCCAGGCATTTGCCAGGGTGGTCCCGTCCGTGCACTGAGCGGTCGTGGTCGGGCCGGTCTCGATCAGGCAGTGGGCCCCGCCCGGATCGTTCACCATCGGGTTGTCGGAGCGGTACACATGCGAGTCGCCGTTGAAGAGAATGACCGGCTTACCGAAATCGGTCGTGTTCGTAGCGATGTCCTGAATGATCCCGTCGAGGTTGCCGAGCCGCGCCACTG
This sequence comes from uncultured Actinomycetota bacterium, assembly GCA_963720045.1. Classification (GTDB taxonomy): domain Bacteria; phylum Actinomycetota; class Thermoleophilia; order Gaiellales; family Gaiellaceae; genus PALSA-600. The sequence continues at coordinate 132,845 of CAVREC010000011.1, forward strand.
CGGACGCCGGCGGGTTGCTGTCGAGGTCCCACATGTCCGCCTGGGTGAGGATCGCGACCCCACTGAGATCATCGGCCTTGGCCTGCGCGAATGCGGCGTCGAGCCAGCGGATGTCCGCGGCGGTGCGCTGGGTCCTTTCCTGCGTCTGCTCACCGGTTTCGGCGGCCGCCTTGTACCAGACGTCGGTGTCGTTGTTCGAGCCGCCGGGGATGTTGACCGTCACGAACATCACGCCGGCCTGCTCCCACATGACGTTCTCGACGTACTCGGCGTCCGTCGGGTGACTCGGATCGAAGGCCTCGGCCTGCGAGAGAACCTTCATGTTCCCGCCGCCCAGCGCGTCGCCGGGCTGCGAGAAGAAGAGCTGGCGGACGAGCCCCAGGTTCGCGACCGGATCGCCGTTCGCATAGTCGATGTAGTTGCCGCTCGTGTCCTTCACGTTGCCGGCCTGACCGGACTTGTTGCAGTCCGCCCACTCGTTGTCCCCCGGCGTGTACACGAGCGGGTCGCGAAACGCAGTCCAGAGGTTGTAGATCGAGGCGTCGTAGGCAAGGGTGCAGGGCTCGTGCCCGGAGTGGATGTCCCCGACATGGACAACGAGCTTCACCTTGCTGTCGTTGTTGATCGCGTCGATGAACGCGGGCGTGCCGTCGAACTCCGAGGAATCGACCGCGTAGGGCGCCGGCTTGGTGTAGTCGGCGTTGACCTGGCTGTAGGGGCTGTCCCCGTACACGGCCATCGTCAACGGCCCGTCTCCGCCCACGCGCAGGTTTCCCTTTCCGTCGCCGCCGGTCGCGAACATCGCGAGCCAGAGCCCCGCTGCGAACATCGCGAGCACGCTGCCGACCAGGACCTTCTTCATCTTCGCCCTCCTGTCTCGTTCGCTGACCCGCCAAAGCTAGGCAGGCCACTCGTTACGACGTGGTTACGGAAGTGCGACCAAGTGGCTGAAGGCCCGTTCGACCACGATCTCAAGCCCGCGTGCCAAAGATCCACGTCGCTCCACGAGTTCTCGTACGGGCGACACCGGCTCGGCCGAGGCGTCAGAGTACGAGCAGGACTGCGTCGATGGAAATGCGAGAGCGATCGGACACGAGCGGAGGCGGGCCGTCGGACGAGGGCCAGACCTCGCCGCTCGCTCTCGACGCCGAGCTGATGCGCGAGCTCGGGTACCGGACGGTCGACATGCTCGTCGATCGGATCACAGGTGCGCCCGGGCCGGTCGTGCGGTCGGCTTCGCCCGGCGAGCTCCGCGAGCGCCTCTCGGGCGGCCCGCCGGAGGCGCCGGTTCCCTACGACCGGATTCTCGAGCAGCTCGAACGCGACGTGCTGCCCTTCGTCGCCCGGATCAGCCATCCGGGTTACCTCGCGTTCATCCCGGGCGAGGGGACCTGGCCCGGCGCGCTCGGCGACCTGATCGCGAGCGCGCTCAACCTCGATACATGCTGGTGGCTCGGCGCATCCGGGCCGAGTGCGCTCGAGTTGACCGTGCTGGACTGGTTCCGAGAGTGGCTCGGCTATCCGGACGGCGCGGCGGGATTGCTCGTCTCCGGTGGATCCGCGGCCAACCTGACGGCACTCGCACTCGCGCGAGAGGCGCGAGTCGGGGCGATGGACGCGAACGCGGTCGCCTATATGTCGGACCAGACGCATTCCTCGGTGGCGCGTGCAGCGCGTGCGCTCGGATTCCGCCCGGACCGGGTGCGCGTGATCCCAACCGACCAGCGAGCGCGTATCCGAGTCGACGCCCTGCGCTCCGCGGTCGCCGCGGACCGGTCGGGCGGACTGATCCCGCTGATCGTCGTCGCAAACGCGGGCGCCACCGCGGTGGGCGCCGTCGACCCGCTCCGCGAACTTGCGGCGCTCTGTCGCGAGGACGGCATCTGGCTCCACGTAGACGGCGCGTACGGTGCGTTCGCATGCCTCAGCGAGCGGGGACGGGCAGCGCTCGACGGCATCGAGCTTGCCGACTCGATCACGCTCGACCCGCACAAGTGGCTCTATCAGCCGGTCGAAGCGGGCGCGCTCCTCGTCCGCAACGGCGCCTCGTTGCGGGAGGGATTCAAGGTCACCCCCGACTTCCTCGAAGACGTCGAGGCTGTCGACGACGAGGTGAACCTCTCCGACCGGGGACTCCAGCTCACACGGTCCTGCCGCGCGCTCAAGCTCTGGATCTCGCTGCGGTACTTCGGCGTGAGCGCCTTCCGGCAGGCGATCGAGAGCTGCATCGACCTCGCCCTCCATGCCCAGCGTTCGATCGAGAGCTCGGCCGACCTCGAGCTCATGTCCGAAGCTTCGCTCGGCATCGTCACCTTCAGGCGCCATCCCTCCGGAGTCGACGACGAGGCGGTACTCGAACGGATCAACGCGCAGCTGGCAGAGGAGATCGAACATGGAGGCGAGGTGTTCCTCTCGACGGCGCGGGTTCGCGGCCGCTTCGTGCTGCGTCTGTGCATCCTCAACCACTCGACCTCCCGGGCAGAGGTCGACCGTGCGCTCGAGCTCGCGGCGACCCTCGGCGTCGACACCAGCCCGGGACCATCCACACCGGCTCGCGAGAGCTACCCGCCGATCGAAGCAGGCTGGCTTGGCCGCGCCGAGCTGGACCTCGCGGCACTCAGGTCGATCGAGCTCTTCGGCACGCTCGACGACGCACAGGGAAACCGCCTCCTCGCGACCGTGCACGAGGACCACGCCGTCCCGGGCGAGGAGATCCTCGAGCAGTGGGAGGTCAGCCGCGACCTCTACGTCATCCTGAGCGGCGCGGTCGCCGTCGCCGTCGACGGCAGCCTCAAGGGCGTCCTCGGCCCCGGTGACTTCTTCGGAGAGATCGCTGCGATCGAATGGGGAGCAGGCTTCGCGCGGACCCGGACGGCAAGCGTGACCGCGACGATGCAGACCAGGCTGCTCGTTCTCGACTGGGTGCTCGTCAACGAGCTGCTGAAGTCCGATCCCGGCTTCCGCGCGCAACTCGAGCGGGCATCACGCGACCGGCTCGCTGCCGTTTAGGTGCCGGACCGCCGCGACCCTAACCTTCTTCGCGCTCTTCAACTGAGCCGGCGGGGCGCGCAGGAGCCGACAACGGCTTCTACGCGCCCCTGCTTTACGGGGACCCGAGAAAGCGTTCTCGCGCGGCCGGCGTGAGCGGCCCGGAGATGGCGGCCAGTCTCGCGTCTGCCGCCGCCACGAGCTCCCCGAACCCACCGCAGAGGTCACAGACATAGATGCGGGCCGTCTTGTCGAGGCTCGCGGTGAGGATCCGTGAACTGTCCGGGCTGAACGACGCGGACGTCAGCTGATTCGTGTCCCCGACGAGGAAGGCGATACGGTCGCCGGTCGACACGGCCCAGAGCCCCGCGCTCGTCGGCCCCGCCGTCACGACCCACCGGCCGTCGGGACTGAAGGACGCGCCGAGCACCGGCCCGAAGTGGCCGCTCAGCACCGTCGACTTGCCGGTCGCGAGATCCCAGATCCGGGCGTCGTGGTCGCGGCTCGAGGTCACGAGAAGGCTTCCATCGTCATTGAAATTGACCCCGGTCACGGTGTCCGTGTGCCCGCGAAGCACGCCCATGACGGCGCCGGTTCGAGCGTCGAGGAGCCTCGTGAGGCCAGTTTCTCCCGCTGCGGCGATCAGCTGCCCGTCGGGGCTGAAGGCTGCCGCGGTATATGGGCCGCCGCGCTTGAACAGTCGCGCCCGCTCGAGGTCCGAGATGCTCCAGACGCCGAGCGAGCCGTGCAACGTCGGGGCGACGAGCAGTCGACCGTCCCGGCTGACGGCGAGCGGCCCTCTCGACACGTTGCGGGCCAGCCCAACGAGCTTCCCGGTCGACGCGTCCCAGACCCGGAGGGTGCCTTCGGAGTCGTCGGTGATCACGCGGCTGCCGCTCGTCGTGAACGTCGCCGAGCGCACCGGCGCCGGATGGGGAAGCACGTGGAGGCGCCGGCCCTGGACGGTGAGGATCTGCGCAGTGCCGTCGTCGCCGGCAGTGACGACCAGACGGCCGTCGGGGCTGAACGCCGCGGCGCGCTCCGGTTTCCGGCTCATCGCGAGCACGCGAAGGTCGGTCGCGTCCCAGAGCCGCGCCCCATCGTCCGAGCTCGCTGTCGCGACGGTGTTTCCATCGGGGCTGAACACGGCATCGGCGACGCTCGTGCCCGGCGGGCCGCGAAGGACCGCCACCGCGCCCCCGTCCCCGGTCCGCCAGATGCGCGCCGTGCCGTCGGCGCCGGCAGTCACGAGGAGCTTTCCGTCGCTGCTGAACGAGGCGTGGTTGACCGCGGTGGCGTGCCCGCGCAGCAACTGGCTCCGTGTCCCGGAGCCCGTGTACCAGATGCCCGTGGCGCCGCCCGTGTGCGTCACCGCGAGCAGCGCGCCTCCCGGGGAGAAGACCGCGTCCGTGACCTTCCCGCCGATTCCGGGAAGGGTGTGAAGCCTGGGGCCGCCGCGCACCTGCCACAGCACCGCGCTCCCGTCGTTCCGGCCGGTCACGAGCAACGTCCCGTCGGGGCTGAACGACGCGGTGCTCACATCGTCGACCGGAAGCGTGCGCAGAAGCCTTCCGGTGGCAGCGTCGAACAACCGCGCATGCACGTGCCCTCCGGTTGGCTCCCCGCTCGTCGTGAGCAGGGTTCGGCCGTCGAGACTGAACGCAGCCGATCTCGGCGTACCGGAGAGCGGGATGACGCGGAGGAGCTCTCCGGACGGCACGCTCCAGACGCGAACGGCGCGATCTGCGCTCGCGGTCACGACCCGCGTCCCGTCGGCGCTGAAGGACGCATCCGTGACGCGCCCGCGGTGTGGAAGAATCGCGACCGTCGACCCGTTCGCCGTTCTCCAGATGTGGGCCGTGTGGTCGGCGCCGGCCGTCAGCACGAGCGACCCGTCGGGACTGAAGGTTGCCGCTGTGACGGGCCCACCGTGAGCGAGCGTCCGCACGGGGGTGCCGTCGGGGCGCCAGAGTCGCGCCGTACCGTCCGCGCCCGCCGTCAGCACGTGCGACCCGTCCGGGCTGAACGCAACCGTCCGAACGGCGCCGTTACTCGGCAGGATGGCCCGTTCGCGGTTCGCGGCGAGGGCCGCGCGGAGTACGTCCTCGGCCTGGCTCGTGTGCCGGAGATGCGCGGACTGGAGCGCCAGCAGGAAGCTTCGGAACGGATCGACGTTGAGCTCCGACTGCGCCGCTCCCGCGAGCTCGCGGCCGTGCGCGAGCCTGGCCTGCGACCGCGCGTCGCTCCACTGGATCACCGCGAAGACCGTCACGGCGGCCATGACGACGACGGCGGCAGCGGCGAGCGCCAGTAGGCGATGTAACCGCTTCTGACGGCGCTCTGCCTCAACACGCTCCCGCTCGCGCTCGTGCCCGGCCTTCCACGCGAGGAGGGGCTGTGCGAGGACATCGTGGAAGATCTCGTAACCGGACCCGTGAGCGCCGTTGGCGGCGATCGAGCGGAGGATCCGTTCGTTGCCGAGCTTCGTGAGCACAGGCAGGACGTCAGCCTCGGGCGCGCCCGCGTACTCGGCGAGGTCGTCCACCCCGTGAGCGATCTTCGCGCCGGACGGTGTCACGAGGTGATCGAACATCCGCGCGACGAAGTCCTTCTGCTCGGCTGTCAGCCCGGTCAACGCTTCGTCGACGTGATCCCGCACGATCTGCTCCGCTCCGCCGAGCCGACGCAGAGTCTCGAGACGCAAGACCCGCGAGCCGCCGTTTCGCTCCTCGTCCCAGAGCCTGTACATGACGAGTTGCAGGTAGGCGGTCTCGATCCTGACCTCGCCCTCTCCCACGGCGACCGTCCCACGCCCGGACTGCCCGAGCTCCAACTTCCCCGTGACGACCTGCTCGAGCACGGCGTCGACGAGCCGAGGCTCGATCTCGACGCGCTCGCCCTCCGGGACGAGCTCGTTGTAGGCCCGGACCGGCTCGACGATCGCCTGCCGCGCCGCGACTCGGTCCAGATGCTCCAGGCGAAGGTAGTTGCCGAGCACGTTGGGGATCCGGCCCTTGAACACATCGAGCTTGGCGATTGCGTCCTCGCGAACGGCGAGGATGAAGTTCACACGGAGACCCGGGGTGTTCACCACCGCGGGAAACTCCACGGCGAAGCTGTCCTGCCGGTCCTCGCCCGGGTGATAGAGGAAGTACTCCTCGACCTGATCGAGGATGACGTAAATGTCGCCGTCGAGGAGCGTGCCCCAGGTGCGGAGTGCCTCGATCAGCGAGACCTCCTCGTCGGGAGGCTGAAGCGAGCCACCCAGAGCATGTGTCACCGCCTCGGCGATGGCGGCGCGAAGAGTCTGGAGCGGATCGTCCCGCCACGCGTCGAAGACGATCACGGCGATGCCCGGCTCGCCGTGCGCCCGCAGGTTGCGCTCCGCCGTGGCGCGGAGATGGTGCGCGACACCCGCCCGCAGCACCGAGCTCTTGCCGACGCCCGTTTCGCCGTAGAGAACAGTCAGGCGCGACGCCATCAGATTCGCCTCGATCAGCTCGCGGTCTCGCTCGCGGCCGAAGAAGAACCGGACGTCGAGGTCGGAGTCCTCGAACGGCGTCAGGCCCTTGTACGGCGAAAGAGGCGCGCCTGTGCTCATCGGGCGAGCCTCGCCGTGACGCGCGTCACCAGGTCGTCCAGGTAGTCGTCGAGCGGCACGCCGAAGCTTTCGATCCCTCGCTCGTTCCAGAGCTGCTGCTCGAAGGTCGTGAGCGCCTGTCCGATCGCCCATGAGCGGTACCCGACCCGCTCGCGGCCCCAGACGCGGTGCATGAAGACGCGAACACCCCAATCCTCGAGCGGATACCCGAGGAAGAGCACGTGGCTCCGCCGCAGCCGCGCCGCCACCGCGACCGGCAGGGTCACCGAGATCTCCGCCTGGGCCAGGTGGTCGATGTGATCGTCCTCGCTGACGACAAAGCTCTCCCATTCGCGCTCGGGCTGCATGTCGATACCGCCGTGGATCTTCAGGATCACCGAGCGCGACTCGAGGGAGAGTTGGGAGTACGCATTCGGCACCTCGACGACGGTCGCCCCGCCGTCGGCCCCCAGGTGCAGGAACTTGCCGCGGTTCCGACCCAGTGCGACATAGGTCACGACGTCACAGTCCTCGCCTGCCTCCTTGAAGGCGCGTTCGAGGCAGTCGTCGAAGTTCGTCGTCACGATCAACTGGTGCTGCCCGTCATGAGCACGCACGACGCCCGCGATCCGAGCGAGCGCCCGGTCGACCGGGCGAGGAGCAACCTCCCGCGCGTACAGCGCGTGAAGCTCGTCGTACAACGGCCCGACGCCGTGTGTCAACGTCACGTACTCCGCGACATGCGCGAGGTCACGGGCGTATTCCGGCGGACAGTCGAAGGACTTGACGAGGTGGGTGACCACCTCGGCGTGACCGGGTACGCCGCCGCTCACCATCGCGTTCACGCCGGCTCCGACAACGGTGACGAGGCGCCCGCCAAGGAGTGCCTTGACCACCTCGTCGAGGTGATCCTCGGGCGCGCGGGCCGGCGGTGACGCATGTTCGAGGACCGCTTCTTGCCGCAGCATCGAGCGGTAGAGCTGCTGGAGCGCGGGTGACGGCTCGATCCCGAGCTCGTCCACGAGAGCCCGGCGCGCATCGTGGTAGGCGCCGAGCGCTTCGGCCTGCCTGCCCGCACGGTAGAGCGCGAGCATGAGCTGGCCCCGGAGGCGCTCGCGGAGCGGCCAGCGGGCGACGAGAGCCTCGAGCTCGCCGACGAGCTCACGCCCGCCGCCGAGTTCCAGGTCGGCGTCGATCCGCTCCTCGACCGCCTGCAGCCGGAGCTCCTCGAGCCGGCGGACCTCGCCGCCCGCCAGGCCCTCGAACTCGAGATCGGCAAGAGGAGGCCCGCGCCAGATTGCAAGCGCCTCCCGCAGGAGCTCTGCACGCGCACCCGGCATCCTGTCGCTGGGCTTCTGCCACCAACCGCTCGAAACGCCGGAGGTCGAGCTGATCCGGCTCGACGTCGATCCGGTAGCCCGGGCTTCGCGTGACGAGCAGCCCGCCGGGGATGACCTTGCGAAGTTGCGAGACGAGGTTCTGAAGCACGTTCGGCGCCGTCTTCGGCGGCCGCTCGCCCCAGAGCTCGTCGATCAGCCGCTCCGTCGAGATCACCTCTCCGTGGTTGATCAGGAGCAGGGCCAGGAGCGCGCGTTGCTTCTGGCTCGGGAGCGCGACCGCGATGCCGTTCTCGATGACGTCGAGCGGGACCGAGAATCCGAAAATCGAGCACGTCAATGTGTTTGTACACGACCGTTGCGGCTGAGGTCGTGGAACCGAACACCGATTTCCTTTCCCATTAGAGCCGGATTAGGGCGACGTTAGAGGCCGGCCGAATCCTCTGACCCTCGGCCGAACATCACGGTCGATCAATCGAGGGAAAGGAGTTCGCTATGTCGCCGTCAGTCCTCGCCGCTCTCAGGCCCCGGATCGCGATCCTGTTCATCGGGTTCGCCGTCCTCGCGGCCGCGGTCTCCACGTCGAGTCATGCGCAGTCACCCGCGCCGGCGGCTGCCACTGTCCCCTCATCCATCCCGGCGCCCGTGCCGGTACCTGTGCCCGCGCCGGTCAACGATTCGCGCGGTCACGCCCTGCCTGTCCCCGCCGGGGATGCCTCGACGTGGGGGAGGACGACCGAGTCGACGGCGGGATGGAACGACCCGCGGTATGCATGCGGGCGCGAGCTCGCCGGGACCGTTTGGTACCGGGTCGACACCCCGCCCTCCACCGACCTCGTGCTCCGTCTCGTGGCCCATGGATGGCTCGACGCGACCCTCGCGGCTTACCGGTTCGTCGACGGCAAGCTCCGATCGATCGTCTGCGACACCGCCGGCGAGAACGGGGTGTCGACGATCGGATTCCGGGCCCACGAAGGCGACCTCATCCTCGTCGGGCAGGTCTCCGGCTCGGAAGCCGGTCGTTTCCGGCTCCTGACGCTCGTCCCGCAGCCGGCAGAACGGGCCCCGGGGCAGCCCCTGCACAGCGGAGTGCGCTCGACGGTCGAGAAGTACCTCGACTCCGAGGACATCTGGAACGTGCAGCTCCGCGCCGGGCAGACCTACAGGCTGCGGTTTCAGGGCGACGGCGACGAGGCGACGATGTTCTCGCCGGTGACCGGGGAAGAGGTCAGCCGGTTCTACAGCAGCGGGTACCACCTGTTCACGCCCGGCCCATCCGGCGGTGGCCGGTACCTCATCCACGTCACCGCGGGCTACCGAGACGGGCTCAGCCGCTACTCCTATCGAGTCGAGCCCGCCAGGTTGGACGACACCGGACCGGGCAGGCTCCTCCACGCCGGTACGTGGTTCAGCGGCGAGCTCGATCCGCGCGGCGTCGACGTTGTCGACATGTACCGGTTCGAGCTCTCGGCCCGAAGCGACATCCTGCTCGCCCTGGGCCGGCCGAGGAGCAAGGGAATCGAGTTGCGGCTCATGGGCGACGACGGGACGAGCATCGCTCTCGGCCAGGCGATCCGGCGCCCGCTTCCGGCGGGGAGTTACGCAGTCTCGGTGTTCGATAGTCCCGGGCGCGCCGCGGTTGGATACCGGCTCGCGCTGCGCGTCCACGAGGTCAGCCGCCTCGTGACAAGTTCGAGGACCGTGATGCAAGGGACCTCGGTGCTCCTCGCGAGCAGCGTCGGGAGACCGACCGGACGGCACGTAACGCTCGAGCTCGACCGCCTCGACCCAATCCAGGGATGGGTCTTCGCCCGGGTGTACGAGCTCCCCGTGCTCGCCGGGCGAACCGCCGGCCTCACGTGGCTTCCGTCGCAGGTCGGCCGCTACCGGGCGCGGATCACCCGGCCGACCCGGAGCGGATACGTCTACGTCCACGTCATCGATCCACATCCGGCAGACCCGACCCAGCCGCAGCGCTGAGGGGGCGTAACCCGCGGTCGGAGGCGAGGCGCGCGCCGGTGCGCGCGCCTCGCCTCACGTTTCGTTCAGTTCGACCGAGGATGACGGCGCTTCATCGCGAAGATGCGCTGATGGCAAGACGTTCGTTCAAGATCGGCGCAACGGCGTACGTCGGGAGCCTGCTCGCCGTCTCGGCAGTCTTGGTGGCCGCGCCGGTGTCGGGGGCCGAAGGAACTGCCTACCGGCGTTGTCCGCTCTGGGTCGCCTCCCCGCCGGCGAAAGCAAGCGCCTCGGTTTCCTACCCCTTGCGGGGAGTAGCCGTCGGGCCGACGAGAGCGGCGGTGACGGTGCACGTCACACCGGCTGCCGGAGCGGCTGTGGTCGTCCAGTACGGCAGAGGGAGCTCCTTTCTTGCCTGCAGCAGCGTCACCCAGACCGGGGACGACCTGCTCGTCGAAGGGCTTCTCCCCGACACCATCTATCGGTTCCGGGTCGTCGCGAAGACCCGAGCCGGCGTCGTCGTCGGCCGCGCACGGACGTTCCACACGCTCGCGGCCGGGCACGTCCCGCAAGGAGTGAAGGTCGGCTCGGTGGCGGTCGGAGGGATGTCGAGCGATCAAGCCCGCGCAGTCCTCGGCCGGCCGCTCGCGGCGAGCCTCCGACTGAGCTACGCCGGTGCCTACTGGAGCGTGAGCCGCGCGAAAGCCGGAGCCCGGCTCGACCTCCGGACCACGTTGACAGCCGCGCTCACCGCCTCGCCCGGCGCGCTGCTGCCGCCGTTGAAGGTTGCAGTCGACCCGGGAAGCGTGAACGCGTATGTGTCCTCGCTCGAGAAGCGCTGGAGTCGCACCGGCGCCGCGGCCGGCGTCAAGCTGGCGGGGAGCCACGCCGTGATCACGCCGGTACAGGAGTCGATTTCGATCCAGACGAAGAAGATGGTCGGCCTGATCACCCGTCAACTCACCACGGGAAACCGGGGACCGATCCCGCTTGCGGTCGTACGGAAGCCGGCGCCGAAGTCGGGGAGCCTCGCGCAGAAGGCGGTCGTCGTCCGGATCGGCTCCCAGTCGCTGACGGCGTACCTGAACGGGCGAGCGATCCGCGTCACGCCCGTCACGACCGGCCGCCCGGCCCTGCCGACACCGGTCGGGAGCTATTTCGTCCACTACCGGGCCAGTCCCTACACGTTCACCTCACCGTGGCCTCAGGGAAGCGCCTACTACTACCCGCCGACGACAGTCACCTGGGCTATGTACTTCTTCGACAACGACTTCCTGCACGACGACCCGGGCGAGCCGTCAGATGCCTACGGCGCGGGCTCGAATTACGGCGCCTATGCCAGTCACGGCTGCGTTCACGTGCCCTACTCGGTGATGTCCTGGCTCTACAACTGGCTGCCGGTGGGCGCGCCGGTCATCGTCTCGCAGACCTGACGTCCCTGCCCGAATAGGCTGTGCGCGGTGACCGGGCCGATCCCAGCAGGCAGTCCCCGCGTGGTCTGCTTCGGGGTCGTCGTCGCGGATGTGTTCGTCCCGCCGCTCGAGCGGCTGCCCGCGGCGGGCGAGCTCCTGACGACCGCTGACTTCCTGATCGAGCCCGGTGGCTGCGCCGCGAACGTCGCCGTCGCGCTTGCCAAGCTCGGCGTGCCCGCGGCAGTCGGCGGCCGCGTCGGGGACGACGTCTTCGGAGAGCTCGTCAAGCGGGATCTCGCTGCGCACGGAGTCGACACGAGCGGCGTCCTGACGACGTCCGGGATCGGCACCTCGAAGACGGTGATCATCCCGGTCGTCGGCGAGGACCGGCGCTATCTCCACACGTTCGGCGCCAACGCCAGGCTCGCGGCTGACGACATCGCTGCCACAGCGTTTGCAACGGCAGAGGTGATCTACGTCGGCGGTTACCTGATTCTTCCCTCCCTGCGCGACGACGAGCTCGCCCGGCGACTGGAAGAAGCGAGGGCGCGCGGCGCCAGGATCATCCTCGATGTCGTCTCGCCCTCCCGCAACGACCAGTCGCTCGCCGCAATGAGCCGGCTCCTTCCGCTAGCCGACTACTTCATCCCGAACCTCGACGAAGCGCGGGCGCTGACCGGCCGAGCCGAGCCGGAGCTGCAGGCCGAGCAGTTCATCGCCCACGATGCGCGCACCGTGATGATCAAGCTCGGCGAAAACGGGCTTTACGTTCGCAGCGGGGAGGGCTCCTTCGAGCTGCCCGCGCCGCCCGTGCACGTGGTCGAGCCCTCGGGGGCCGGCGATGCGTTCGCCGCCGGCCTCGCGGTCGGGATGCTCGAAGGCTGGGAGCTCGAGCGCACGGCGCGGTTTGCCAGCGTGATGGGCGCGTCGGCGTGCAGGGCACTCGGCTGCGCCGACGGCGTCTTCACGCGTCCGGAGGCCGATGCGTTTCTCGCCGTGCATCCGTTGCCGACGCGAGCCGAAGCCCGCGCCTAATCCAGTGCCGCTCCGCCCCCTTCCCAAGCTGCTCTCCACCGCGCTCGCGGGAGGGTACGCCGTCGGGTACTTCGAAGCATGGGACGGCTATTCGCTCGAGGCGGTCGTGAGAGCCGCCGAGCTCGAGCGCTCCCCGGCGATCATCGGGTTTGGCTGTCTGCTCATCGACCAGAACTGGCTCGACCGGGGCGGCATCGAGTCACTCGGCGCGATCGGCCGGGTCGCTGCGGAGCGCAGCCGAGTGCCCGTTTCGCTCCTCCTGAACGAGGCCCACACCCTGGAGCAGGCGCTGCGAGGGATCGACGCCGGATTCAATGCCGTGATGCTCTGCTCGAGCGAGGTCGAGCCGATTGCAGAGCTCGCGCGAGTCGCGCACGCGCGCGGAGTCGCGGTCGAGGGTGAGCTCGGGAGGCTCCCCGACGGCGACAGCCGTGGCCGGGTCGACGAGTCACACGCTGTGCTGACCACTCCCTCGGCAGCAGTCGCGTTTCTCGAGGCGACGGCGGTCGATGCGCTGGCCGTCTCGATCGGCAACGTGCACACCCTGGAAGGACGCCTCGCACCGGTCGACCTCGAACTGCTGGAGGAGATCCATCGTGCGGTCGAGGTCCCGCTCGCGATTCACGGCGGCACGGCCTTCCCGCCCGAGGCGGTGCCCGGCGCGATCCAGCGCGGCGTGGCGAAGTTCAACGTCGGCACCGTCCTGAAGCGAACCTTCCTCGAGGGGCTGAGGGAAGGCGCCGCCTCGCCGGATCCGGAGCTCGGCCCACACGAACTCGTCGGCTCCCACCGGGAGACGGATCTCCTGGAGAAGGCGACGGACGGCCTGGTGGGCAAAGTGCGTTCGCTCATGCGCCTCTATGGTTCAGCGGGGCGGGCCGAGTGATCTCTTGCGAACATCCGCTCCGAGCATGATCGCCGAGCCGCACCGGAGCCCGATCGAGGCCGGCCCCGCCGACAGCCCGCAGCTCTACCGGACGATGCTGCTGATCCGCCGCTTCGAGGACCGCGTCTATCGACTCTTCCTCGAGGGTGAGATCCCGGGCACGCTCCACCAGTACCAGGGCCAGGAGGCGGTCGCCGCGGGCGTCTGCGACGTCCTTCGACGGGAGGACTGGATCACCTCGACCCACCGGCCGCACGGCCACGCGCTCGCAAAGGGCGTGAGTGCCCGCGCCGCGATGGCCGAGCTCTACGGGAAGGCGACCGGCTGCTGCGGGGGCAAGGGCGGCTCGATGCACCTCGGCGACCCCGCGGTCGGGATGCTGCCGGCGATCGCGATCGTCGGTGGAGGCAACACGGTCGTCACCGGCCTCGGGCTCGCGATGAAGCTGCGCCGGAGCGATCAGGTCGCCGCCTGCTTCTTCGGCGAGGGAGCCACGAACGAAGGTGCCTTCCACGAGGGGCTCAACTTCGCCGCGGTCGAGTATCTCCCGATCGTCTTCGTCTGCGAGAACAACCTCTACGGCGCCTCCACCACCTATTCCCGGGTCTCGCGCGTGCCGAATGTCGCCGACCGCGCCTCGGCCTACGGGGTGCCCGCGCGGATCGTCGACGGGATGGACGTCCTCGCCGTCCGCCGGGCGGCGGCCGACGCGGTAGCGGAAGCTCGCGCCGGGAACGGCCCGACGCTGCTCGAATGCAAGACGTATCGGTTCACCGGCCACAGCCGCAGCGACGCGCGCGGGTACCGCACGCGCGAGGAGGAAGCAGAGTGGGCCGCGCGCGACCCGCTTGACCGTTCTCGGCGCAACCCTGCCCGACTCGACGCTCGAGCAGCTCGAGGGTGAGGTGCGGGCGGAGCTCGACGACGCGGTCGAGTTCGCGCGCGACTCGCCGTTCCCGGACCCGGCCGATGCCTTCAAGGACGTCTATGCCTGAGACGGCCACCGAGGTCCGGCGGCTGACGATCTCCGAGGCGCTCCGCGAGGGGATCGCCGAGGAGATGCGCCGCGACGACGATGTCTTCCTGATCGGCGAGGACATCGGCGTCGAGGGCGGGTTCGGAGGCGCCTTCGGCGTCTACCTCGGACTGGTCGAGGAGTTCGGCCACGAACGGATCATCGATACGCCGATCAGCGAGAAGGCGATCGCCGGGGCGGCGGTCGGGGCGGCCGTGCTCGGGATGCGCCCGATCGCGGACATGCAGTACTCCGACTTCCTCTTCGAGTGCATGGACGAGCTCGTCAACCAGGCGGCGAAGCTGCGCTACATGTCCGGCGGGAAGCTCTCGGTGCCGATGGTGATGCGGGCTCCCGTCGGCGCGACCCTGCGCGGGGCCCAGCACGGCCAGTGCCCGGAGAGCTACTTCGTCCACGTCCCCGGCCTCAAGGTCGTCGCCCCGTCGGATGCCTACCACGCGAAGGGAATCCTGAAGAGCGCGGTCCGCGACGACAACCCGGTGCTCATCTTCGAGCACAAGCTGCTCTACGGCAGCAAGGGCCGCGAAGCAGCCGGCGGCCTCGACCTCACCGCCGAGGTGCCCACGGAGGAGTACACGTTCCCGATCGGGAAGGCCGTGGTGAAGCGGCCCGGAACCGACGTCACGATCGTCGCCACCCACGTCTCGCTCTACCGCGCGCTCGCCGCAGCCGAGGAGCTCGCCGCCGGCGGCATCGAGTGCGAGGTGATCGACCCGCTGACGCTGCTCCCGCTCGACAACGAGACGATCTTCGACTCCGTCCGGCGAACGGGCCGGCTCGTGATCGTCCACGAGGACACGCTGACCGGCGGCTGGGGCGCAGAGGTCGCCGCGCGCGTCGCGGACGAATGCATCGGTTACCTCGAGGCGCCGATCAAGCGGGTCGCCACCGCGGACGTGCCGGCGCCGGCCGCACCCGCACTCGAGGAAGC
The DNA here is from genome assembly GCA_963720045.1 of uncultured Actinomycetota bacterium. Taxonomy (GTDB): domain Bacteria; phylum Actinomycetota; class Thermoleophilia; order Gaiellales; family Gaiellaceae; genus PALSA-600. The sequence goes on from CAVREC010000011.1 coordinate 148,009, forward strand.
CGTCCTCCCTCAGGTGGCAACCATCGTGGCCGTCGTGAACGACATGCTGGAGTAGGCGTGGCGACGCCGATCCGCATGCCACCGCTCGGTCAGACGAGCGACGAGCTGCGCCTGACCGCCTGGTTGAAGTCGGAGGGAGAGACGGTGGCTGAGGGCGAGCCGCTGCTCGAGGTCGAAACGGACAAGGCAACGCTCGAGGTCGAGGCCTCCGTCTCGGGAACACTGCTCTGCACGGTGCTCGCGGAGGGCGAAACCGTTGTCGCCGGAACGCTCGTCGGTTGGCTCGGTGAGCCGGGCGAACGCATTCCGGAGACCGACGAGACCGGGCAAAAGCCCGCTGCTTCGCCGGCACGGGCGGCGTCACCCGAGCCGCCGGCGTCAGGCACCGCGGAGTATCGCGTCCTCGCAACGCCCGCCGCCCGAACGCTTGCGAAGGAGCTCGGCATCGACCTCGCCGCCGTGACCGGGAGCGGGCCGCGAGGCCGGATCGAACGGCGCGACGTCGAGGCGGAGCCCGCGAGCGGCCTCGAGCAACCGGTCACCAGGAATCGACAGGCGATCGCCGGTCGGCTCGCGCGGACGACGAGCGTGCCCCAGTTCACGCTCTCGAGGACGATCGACGCCCGGGCAGCCCTCGAGCTCGTCGAGCAGGACAGAGGGCGTCACGCTTACCCATCTCCTGCTCAGGGCGGTCAGCCTGGCGCTCGGGCGGTTCCCGGACGTCAATCGCATCTGGGTCGAGGAAGGCCCTCGCCTGCGTGCGCTCGAGAAGAACAACGTCGGACTGGCGATCGCCTCCGACGACAACCTGATCGTCGCGACGATTCCCGAGCCCGGCCGGCTCAGCCTCGAGGAGCTCGTTCGGACGACCCGGCGCGCCGTCGACGAAGGTCGCGCGGGGCGCCTGCCGGCCGCGTTCACGGAGCCGGCGGCGGTCACGGTCAGCAACCTCGGGATGTTCGGCGTCGATCGCTTCGAGGCGATCGTCGACCCGGACCAGACGGCGATCCTCGCGGTCGGACGGGTCGTGGAGCGGCCGGCCGTCACCGACGCCGGAATCGCCGCGGTCAAGCAGCTCGACCTCACCCTGACCGTCGATCACCGCACCGTCGACGGTGCGGAAGGCGCACGCTTCCTCGCGGCGATCTGCGAGGAGCTCGAGGCTGCGCAGTTGGAGGCTGTGGATCCCGATGCCTGACCTCGACGGGAGGTTCTATTCCCGCGAAGAGCTGCTCCGCAGGGTCGGTCGCCTCGAACAGGTCGCCGGCGTACGGCTGACCACCCTCGGCGACGGGAGCGAGCGCGGGGTGCGGGTGCTCGAGTTCCGGACCGGCTCGGGCTTCGAGTTCGACGTCATCGTCGACCGCGCGTTCGATATCGGCCGCTGCCAGCAGAACGGACAGTCGCTCGCGTGGATGGGACAGCCGGGATTCGCAGGGCCCTGGCTCTACGAGCCGGAGGGACTCGGCTTTCTGCGCGGCTTCGGTGCCGGCCTGCTGACGACCTGCGGCCTCGATCATGCCTTCGCCCCCGCGGAGGACACGGCCGAGCAGTATCACTATCCGGCCAAGCCGCGCGAGCGCTACGGGCTGCACGGCCGTATCTCCGGCATCCCGGCGCGTCTCTCGGCATACGGCGAGGAGTGGCGCGGCGACGAGTGCGTGCTCTATGCCGAGGGCGAGGTGCTCCAGGCGGCGGTCTTCGGCGAGCAACTGCTCCTCCGCCGGCGGATCGAGGCCCGTGTCGGGGAGTCGAGGCTGTCGATCCGCGATCAGGTCGTGAACGTCGGCTACGACTCGACGCCGCACATGCTCCTGTACCACGTGAACGTCGGCTGGCCGGTCGTCGACGAGGGCTCGGAGCTGCTCGCGCCGGCGACAGCCGTGCGCGCCCTGGGTGAGTATCCGGCGGACGGCTACGGCCTCCTCCACGGACCGGTCTCCGGGTACGTCGAACAGGTCTTCGAGCACGACCTGACGCCCGAGACCGACGGCTCGGTTCCTGTCGCGGTCGTGAACCGGGAGATCGGCCTCGGGGCGTACCAGGTCTTCCGCCAGGACGAGCTTCCGCATCACTTCATCTGGAGGATGCTCGGCGAGGGAACATACGTCGTCGGGATCGAGCCCTCGACGAACCGGCCTTCGGGTCGTCTCGACGCGAGGGCGCGTGGTGAGCTCGTCGAGCTCGGCCCCGGGGAAAGCCGTTCCTACGAGCTCGAGCTCGGGGCGCTGGAGGGAGGCGACCAGATCGAGCAGTTCGCTTCCCGGGTCGCTGCACTCGCGTGAGAGCCTCATCGATTTGGAGCCCGCGTGCACGGATTTCGTCTCTTGCCAGGCACCCCATTCGATGAACCGGCGACCGGTGTGATTTCGACGCTAAAATGATCTCGATGCTGGCGCTGGTCCTCTCGGTCCTGATCGGAACCGTGTCCCACGGGGCGGCCTCTACGGCGCACACCACCGCGGCGACGCGGGGCACGAACTTCCCGTCGCGCGGGCTGGTAGTGCCTGGGCAGTCGATCGGTGGCGTCGGTGTCGGGATGAGCCAGGACCAGATCAGGGCGCGCTGGGGGAACAACTTCAGGGTTTGCCAGAGTTGCGGCAAGAACCTCGTGTGGCTCTACGTGTACCCGGGCCCCGAGCCGCTCGGCGCCGCCGTGAAGTTCAACGCTCCGAGCCCCGAATCCGGTGGGAGCCCCGCCGCCAAGGCTGCGATCAAGGCGGAGAAGGCGGCAGATCTGGCTCAGACTGCGGAGACGAAGGCGGAGGCGGCCGCCGCGCTGGCAGCCAAGGCCGCCAAGACGAAGGGCACCGCGGCGGCCAAAGCGGCCGCAGCGAAAGCAGCCGCAGCGGCAAACGCTGCCACGACGAACGCCAGGGCCGCAGAGGCAGCAGCCGCCAAGGCCGTTGCTCTCGCGAGCAGCACGAAGGGCGGGGTCAGCATCGCGGTGTTCACGCTCGGCTCGCCCGTCGGGTGGGGGCTCAAGGGCCTGATGATGGGCGATCCGGTCTCGAACGTCTACAACATCTTCGGCACTCCCGGCACGGCGAACTGCGTCGGCTACAGCGCGCTCACGGAGCGGATCGGGAATACGACGACCTCGTTCTACTCCGCCAACGGCACGATCTACGGGTTCGCGCTGACCGCTGCGACCGAGTCCCCCTGCCAGTAGGCAGCTCCCGAAGGTAGCGCGGAGCGGCCAGAGTACTCGCGGCGCGAGCGGATACGAATAGGTAAGTAGCAGATTGCGTATTCGGGCGCTCGTACCTATGCTTTGCCTGTAGGGCTGGGGTCTGGAAGATGGGAGCAAGATGCGAGGAGTCGATCGTACGGCGTTCGGCCTGCTGCTCGCGGCATTCTTGGCGTCCCTTCTGGCGCTGTCTGGTTCGGGAACGGCAGCAGCCGTCCCGCACGCCAAGCCCATCGTCTACACAGCCTGCATCGAGCTGACGGGCAACCCGCAGACGTTCCGAGACCTCAAGCTGCGCCAGACCCACTGCGCAAAAAACGAGCGCAAGATCGCGTGGCCGCCGACCGGGACGTTGCTCCCTCCATCTGAGAGCGGTCCCGCCGGCCCGACTGGGCTCACTGGGCCCACTGGGCCGAAGGGCGCTACCGGCGCAGACGGTTCGGCGGGTCCGGCGGGGGCCGCAGGGCCGGCCGGCATCGCGGGACCCACGGGTCAGACCGGCGCGGCTGGAGCAACCGGCGCTCCCGGGGCAACCGGTGCCACGGGCGCGAGCGGTGCGAGGCGGGCGCGAACGGAGCAGCGGGCCCAACCGGCAACACGGGAGCCACAGGTGCGACCGGCGCCAGCGGCGCGACGGGTCAGACGGGCGCCACGGGCACCACAGGTACTACGGGAGCAACCGGCAGCACCGGTGCTGCGGGTGCAACCGGTAGCACCGGCGCCAACGGTGCTGCGGGAACAACCGGCGAAACCGGCGCGACGGGGCCGACCGGCGCCACCGGCAACGCAGGTGCGACCGGCGCCACCGGCACAACGGGTCAAACCGGCGCCGCCGGCGCCACTGGGCAGACCGGCGCGACGGGAGCCGCAGGCCCGACAGGGCCCACCGGCCCGACCGGCGCGAACGGCGCGACGGGAGCAGCCGGGGCGACCGGCGCGAACGGCGCCACCGGATCAACAGGAGCAACTGGCGAAACCGGAGCAACGGGCGCCACCGGGCAAACCGGCGCCACCGGGGAAACCGGCGCGCAACCGGAGCGACAGGCCAAACCGGAGCCACAGGCGCAGCCGGAGCCACAGGCGCAGCCGGCCCAACAGGACCCACCGGCCCGATCGGCCTAACCGGGGCAACCGGTCAGTCCGGCTCGACAGGAGCCACGGGCCCGACGGGAGCTGTCGGTGCGACCGGCGCCACCGGCTCTAGCGGTGCGACCGGCGCCACCGGGGCCACCGGCCTCACCGGAGCGACCGGAGCGACCGGGGACATAGGTGCTAACGGTGCAACCGGCGCCACTGGGCAGACCGGCGCGACGGGAGCCGCAGGCCCAACAGGGCTCACCGGCCCGACCGGCGCGACCGGCGCGACGGAGCAGCCGGGGCGACCGGCGCGAACGGCGCCACCGGATCAACAGGAGCAACTGGCGAAACCGGAGCAACGGGCGCCACCGGGCAAACCGGCGCCACCGGGCAGACCGGCGGAACCGGAGCGACAGGCCAAACCGGAGCCACAGGCGCAGCCGGCCCAACAGGACCCACCGGCCCGATCGGCCTAACCGGGGCAACCGGTCAGTCCGGCTCGACAGGAGCCACGGGCCCGACGGGAGCTGTCGGTGCGACCGGCGCCACCGGCTCTAGCGGTGCGACCGGCGCCAACGGGGCCACTGGCCTCACCGGAGCGACCGGAGCGACAGGGGACATAGGTGCTAACGGTGCAACCGGCGCGACTGGCGAAACCGGCGCAACGGGAGCCGCCGGGCCAACAGGGCTCACCGGCGCGACCGGCGCGACCGGGCAGACCGGCGCGACCGGGCAAACCGGCGCCACCGGGCAAACCGGCGCTACCGGGCAAACCGGCGGAACCGGAGCCACAGGCCAAACCGGAGCCACAGGTGCAGCCGGAGCCACAGGCGCAGCCGGAGCCACAGGCGCAGCCGGCCCAACAGGCCCAACCGGCCCGATCGGCCTAACCGGGGCAACCGGGGCAACCGGTCAGTCCGGCTCGACAGGAGCCACGGGCCCGACGGGAGCTGTCGGTGCGACCGGCGCCACCGGCTCTAGCGGTGCGACCGGCGCCAACGGGGCCACCGGCCTCACCGGAGCGACCGGAGCGACCGGAGCGACAGGGGATATAGGTGCTAACGGTGCAACCGGCGCCACCGGGCAGACCGGCGCGACGGGAGCCGCAGGCCCAACAGGTCCCACCGGCGCGACCGGCGCGACCGGCGCGACCGGGGCGACCGGCGCTACCGGATCAACAGGAGCAACTGGCGAAACCGGAGCAACGGGTGCCACCGGGCAAATCGGCGGAACCGGAGCGACAGGCCAAACCGGAGCCACAGGCGCGGCCGGCCCAACAGGACCCACCGGCCCGATCGGCCTAACCGGGGCAACCGGTCAGTCCGGGTCCACAGGAGCCACGGGAGTCGCCGGGCCGGCAGGCCCCACCGGTTTGACCGGCCCGACCGGTTCGACGGGCGCGGCCGGTGCCACGGGTCAGGCAGGTAGCGCAGGGCCCACCGGGGCCACGGGGCCGAGCGGTCCCACTGGCCCGACTGGAGCCACGGGCTCGACTGGTGACTCGGGCGCAACCGGGTCGACGGGATCCGCGGGCCCGAGTGGCCCCAGCGGCCCGACCGGACTCACCGGCCCTACGGGAGCCGTCGGTGCGACCGGCGCCAATGGGGCCACCGGCACGACGGGCCAAACCGGCGCCGCGGGGGCCACGGGCCTCACCGGAGCGACGGGCCTGATCGGACCGACTGGGACCACAGGCGCTATCGGGCCTACGGGGCCGTCAGGCGCGACCGGAGCTGCAGGCGTCAGCGGTCCTACCGGCGACACAGGGCCAGCCGGTGCTACCGGTGATACAGGGCCGACTGGTGCGACCGGCCCAACTGGCGTGGGGACGACCGGCCCGACCGGCCTGGCAGGGCCGACCGGATCGACTGGCCCGACCGGGGCTACGGGTCCCACAGGACCCGGGACGGTCACCGTCGTCGAACTTTCCAACAATGCAATCTCGGCCACCGCTGTCTGCCCTCCCGGCACGCACGCGATCGGCGGCGGGGGCGGACCACTCGCATAAACGGCAGTGGAGTCAACCAGAGCCCGAACCTCCAGAGCAGCTTCCCGTCGAACGCTCTCGGCATTGCGTCGCGAACGGGCGACACAAATCCCCCGGCTTGGACGGCGCTCTTCTTGACCGCAGACCCGAACAACGATGCTTACGCGATCTGCGCACCGAACTGAGGTTGGCGCTCGCGAACAGCGCCGGGTGTTACCAACGCTGTTACCACGAACGCGTGTTCTACATGCCTGCTGTTAGTTGGCCTCCAATGCTTCCCGTGCTGTGTCTGCGTGGTCTGCCTGAGCGAACAGGTGCGCGTAAGTGTTGAGGGTGATGGTCGGATTCGCGTGTCCGAGTTGGCGGCCGACGAATGCGAGGTTGAGGCCGTTGGCGATCAGCAGAGAAGCGTAGGAGAAGATCACAACCCAGATCCTCGGGCCGTAGGCACGCTCACGGACTACGGGACAGGTCTGATCGCGCCGGACGCCACGAGCTTGCGCCCGGTGCTCGGCGACGGGTCGAAGACCTCGACCTGGTCGCTCACTCCCGGAAAGGCGAGGTGGATGCTCTTCGGATACGCGCTGTCGACGACCGCCACGCCTCCGTGTGCGAGGCCGATCCTCCCCGAGCCCTTCGCCATCTTCGCAACGACGGCGTAGGCACCAGGGAACGGATACGTGGCCACCGTGAGGAACTGCGCCCTCGGATCGCCGACCTTCGTCCCCGACGGCAGGTAGCGGATGAACACTCTGCCGGACGGCGTCTGCGTCAACTCGTAGGTGTAGCCCGGCTTGGGCCCCGCCCAGTAGATCGGATGGCCGAGCCGGGCGGCGAGCGTCCTCAGCTCCCCGGCGGAGGCAGCGACCGGAGCGTTGGTGCTTGGGGCAGCGGTTTGGCTCTCGGGGTGCAGGCTGCCGAGGCTCGCGACCTTCCCGGCCGAGACGAGCTGCATCGCCCTGGCCGGGGTCGGGTCGTAGACCTCGACCTGGTAGCCGACGTTCGGATAGGCGAGATGAACGCTCTTCGGATAGCTGGTGTCAAGGATGGCGATGCCGCCACCGGCGAGCTTCGCCGTGACCGCGCCCTTCACGGCCGCCTGCTTCTCGAGCGCCGCGTACGCGCCGGGGAAGGGGTACGTCGCCACCGTGAGGTAGGCCTTCGCGCTCCCCACGGCGACTCCCGGGGGGAGGTAGCGGAGATAGATCTTCCCGCCCTGGCCTCTGGTGAGCTCATACGTGTAGCCGGCCCTCCGGCCGAGCCAGAAGATCGGCTGGTCGATCGAGATCGCGAGCTTTCCCAGATCCTGTGGCGTGATCGCGAAGACTCCCGACGCAATCGGCGTCTTCGCGGACGAGTTGCCGTCGTCGCGAAGCACGAGCCAGGTAACGAGGCCGGCGACGAGTGCCACGGCGATCACGACCGAAAGACGCAACAAGGAGCCTCTGCGGAGCGGAGCCCGCTCGGCCTGCCGTGGCGATACGGTGGACATCCTGTGAGAGTAGCCCGAAGCCCGGGCCCCTGACCGGTCGGCTCCGGGGGCTGCGGTGGGCGCTTCCTCAGTAGTGGCTGTTGTCCCCGAGCGCCTCACCGTGGCCGAGCTTGCGGCCGCTCGTGTTCCCGGCGCTGAAGTACGGCCACATCAGCGACGTGTCGTCATCCTTCGACGAGTTCGTGACGTGGTCGAACTGGAGGACGTGGCCGATCTCGTGCGCCGCGATCGTCTGGATGTCGACCGCGTTCGACGCCCCCGTCGTCGACCACTTGAACGCGGTGTTGAACCTGATATCCGACTCGAGCGGTACGCCGTCGCCGTTGTACCAGGTGAAGGTGCACGCAAGCGCCTGCTCGCAGTCCTGGTCGTTGGCGAGGCTCCCCCAGTCGACGACGCTCTTGCCGTCATCGTTGACCGCCTTGGCCGAGGTCGTTCCCGCGTAGGACGCGGGCGGGCTCGCCTGGTCTTTGATGCCGCACCAGTTGATGTCGTTCGTCCATTCGCTCTGGGCGTTCCGCACGGCCTTGATCACCGCGTCGCGGTTGAGCCCCGGAGCGGTCGCGCCGATCCACCACTTCCTCGGCTTCTTCCAGTAGTCGCCCCCGATCGCCGCCTGGGAGGAGCTCCCGCACTTCACGTGCGCCGCGTCTTGCGCCGACACGGCGTAGGACGAGTCGACGGCGTTCAGGAGCTTGCCGGAGGGCCGGTAGAACGCCACCCCGAGCACACGATTGTCGGAATCGCTGTGCAGCTCGGCGAACCGACTGCCGTCACGCCGCAGCAGCGTGCAGTCCGCGAACCGTCCGACGAGCAGACGGCGCACCGCCCGGCCACCGGACGGGACCCTGAACGCCAGCTCGCCGCGCTGCGGAGGCCGGAGGTTCAGGCCACACGGGCCGGTGGCCCCGACCGCCCGCGGCGCTCGAAGCGCGGCACCCCCGGCGCATGCAACCGACGCGACGAGAAGCAAAACAAGAGTGAGCCGAACTCTCTCCATCAGCCTTCCGAGCAGAGGTGCGCGGGTAACGCGGTTGGAGCATAGCGCGCGGTGTTCACCGGCAGGTCGTCGCCTTGCAGTGGGGGAGCGGCGGTATCGTGACGACGTCCGCGACGAAGTCGGGCCGTAGTAGTTGCCGACGTGATACTTCGTCGTTCAGCGAGCCTGCCGGGCACTTCGGTAGCCGGCGTGTCGAACGTGCTGAAGGTCCGCGTCGAGCAGATGAAGTAGCAGTAGCCGCTCTTCGTGTTCTGATCGGGATCGTCGTCGGTGAGCTCCACGGCCCTCCCACGGATTCGGGGCCGTGCGCATGGCCGGGCCGGGGCGATAAGTTAGCTCCTCGAGAGGCGAACCTCAGGGAGCGTCCGAGAGCCGATGGAGAGCCACGCTGCATCTACATCCGAGAGCGAGCCGCCGACGATCGCTCCGGCGCCCGCGGCCGCCGTCGCTGCACCGCCCCAACGCGATCCGTTGTGGTTCTCCCCCGTTTTCGTGCTCGCTCCCGCGCGTTCGAACTCCTCGGTCGTCACCGCGATGCTCGGCGAGCATCCCGAGCTCTGCGGCTTCCCGGAGCTGGCCCTCTTTCGCAAGGACACGGTCGACGAGCTCCTCACCGATCCGCCGGGCTGGAAGGGACCCGCCACCGGTCTGCGTCTCGCGGGTTGCTTCCGGGCGCTCGCCGAGCATCACGACGGCGACCAGACGCCGGAAACGGTGGAGGCGGCGGCCCAATGGGTCGAAGCACGCCGCTCCTGGACGGTCGCCGACCTGCTCGATCACCTTCTCGGCCTCGCGACGCCCCGGATCGGGCTCGAGAAGTCTCCCGAGAACTCGAGCCGCGAGGAGTACCTCGTGCGGCTGAGCGCCGCCTACCCGCGCGCCCGGTTCCTGCACCTGACCCGCCATCCCGTGCCGAGCGTCGCCTCGATGCACCGGGCCTGGTCGGATAAGGGCTACTGGCGGGTCCCACCCGAGCTCTTCCACCACTTCTGCCTCGGCGTCTGGTACTACCAGCACGCACGGATCCACCGGTTCATCGCGAGCCTCCCACCCGACCGCGGTCTGCGCGTGCGCTCCGAAGACGTCCTCAACGACCCGGCGCCGGCACTTCGGCGGATCTGCCGCTGGATCGGGATCGAGAGCGGCCCGGAGGTTCTCGAGGCGATGCGCCACCCGGAACGCTCGCCCTATGCCCGCACGGGCCCGAAGGGCGCACTCGGCGGCTGGGACGCCGGTTTCATGCGCGACCCGGTGCTGCGAACGGCGGAGGTCCCGACCTCATTCGACTCCCCGGCCGAGTGGATCCTCGAGCCGTGGCTGCAACTCGCGAGCTTCGAGCTCGCCTCCCGATTCGGGTACTAGGGCTTCGGTCGGGCGTTGCTCGACGCGGCTATCGTCTCTCCGTGTCGTACGGTGGCCAACCGGCAGAGCGGCCGGCGCTCGAGCGAAGGATCGTCGGACGCGCGCTCGAAGATCCCGAGTTTCGCGCACGGCTGATCGAGAGCCCGCGGGAGGCCGTGGCCGAGGAGCTCGGTTTCCCGTTACCGGAGGCGCTTCAGATCGAGGTCGTCGAGGAGAGCTCGGACAGGCTTGCGATCGTCTTGCCGATCGACCTCACGGGCATCGGCGTCGACGGCGTGTGGGCAATGACCGGCCTGCGCCCCCAGCCGGCCGCCGAGGAACCAAAACCCGCCCGTTCGGCGTCATCGTAACGAGCAACCGATCGCGGTTCCGCTCGACTCTCTCAGCTTCTCGAGCCGACCTCAGACGCCCCCGGCGGTACCGTCCACCTCGAGGATGACGCGCGTGAGCCCCGAGAAGGTCGATCCGGAGCCGGAGGCTCCAAACGCGGCGATCGCCGACCTCCAGTCGGCGATCGAAGCGCTCGAGGCGATCGTTCGCGACCGCGGGCTGCTCGGCGGCCTCTCGGTCGAGGAGCGGACCCGGCTCCTCTCGGCGGCCGGGGAGCTCTACAACCCCAACCTCGAGGCTCGTCGCCAGGGAGTGAAGGCCGTGCGACGGCGGGAGAAGGCCGACCGGCGTGCGCGCGACGAGGTGGTCCTCGCCGAGACCGGGCTGCGGGTGCTTCGGGACAAGCCCGTCTTCACGACGCCGAACGCCGAGCTACCGCTTGGGTTCGTGCAGGAGGACGCCGACGGCCCGGAGCCGGAGCGGCGCGAGGTGATCGAGCCTCAGCACTGTTATGTCTGCAAGCAGCACTACGTGGAGGTGCACCCGTTCTACGACCAGCTCTGCAGCTCGTGTGGCGACTTCAACTACAGCAAGCGCGCCGAAAGCGCCAACCTCGCCGGGCGCGTCGCGCTGCTCACCGGCGGACGGGTGAAGATCGGCTACCAGGCCGGGATCAAGCTGCTTCGCGCCGGAGCCGAGCTCATCGTCACGACCCGGTTCCCGCGCGACTGCGCCGCCCGCTATGCGAGCGAGCCCGACTTCGCCGACTGGGGAGAGCGGCTCGAGGTGTTCGGGCTCGACCTGCGGCACACGCCGAGCGTCGACGCGCTTTGCGCGCACCTCGTCGCCACGCGCGAACGGCTCGACTTCATCGTGAACAACGCGTGCCAGACGGTACGGAGGCCGGCCGAGTTCTACCGTCACATGCTCGAGAACGAGACGACCGCGGGCCGTTCGATGCCGGCGCATGTCCGGCAGCTCCTCGGGGAGTACGAGCAACTGCGCGGCAACGGGGCGGCGCTCGCCCTGAACGGAACAGGTGGGCTGCCGGGAATGACCCGGCCGGCGGAGCTCTCTCAGGTGCCGCTCCTGCCCGAGGACCTGACGGGCGGCGACGGCCTCTTCCCGGCCGGCGCGCTCGACGCCGATCTCCAGCAGGTCGACCTGCGCGAGAAGAACTCGTGGCGGCTCCTGCTCGCGGAGGTCTCGACGGTCGAGCTGCTCGAGACCCAGCTCGTAAACGCCGTCGCCCCGTTCCTGCTGAACGCCCGGCTGAAGCCGCTGATGCTGGCCGCGCCCGAGCGCGACAAGCACATCGTCAACGTCTCGGCCGTCGAAGGGCAGTTCTACCGGCGGTTCAAGACCACACGGCACCCGCACACGAACATGGCCAAAGCGGCCCTGAACATGATGACTCGGACGTCCGCCGCCGACTACTTCGGCGACGGGATCCACATGAACAGCGTCGACACCGGCTGGGTGAGCGACGAGGATCCCGTCGCGATCGCCGAGCGAAAGACCGCCGAACACCGCTTCCGCCCGCCGCTCGACATCGTCGACGGCGCCGCCCGCATTCTCGACCCGATCATCGACGGCTTCAACACGGGCGAGCACGTCTGGGGCCAGTTCCTGAAGGACTACCGCCCGACCGACTGGTAAATGGCACACGAGACCCGCCCGAGCACCAGAAACTGGGTTCGACGGCCAAAGCCTGATCAGAAGACGATCGTCCGCCGCCCGTCGACGAAGACGCGATCGTCGAGGTGCCAGCGCACGGCCCGTGCGAGAACTGTCCGCTCGACGTCCCGGCCGATCCATTCGAGCTCCTCGGCGCTCGCCTCATGGGAGGCGCGGCTCACGTCCTGCTCGATGATCGGGCCCTCGTCGAGCTCCGCCGTGGCGTAATGGGCCGTGGCGCCGATCAGCTTCACGCCCCGCTCGTGGGCCCGGCGGTACGGGTTGCTGCCGGCGAAGGCAGGCAGGAACGAGTGGTGGATGTTGATCACCGGCGCCCCGATTCGCTCGAGGAACTCGGCGGTGAGGATCTGCATGTAGCGCGCCATCACGACGAGGTCGACCTTGCCTGCAAGCAGCTCGAGCTGCTGCGCCTCGGCGGCAGCCTTCGTCTCCGGCGTGACCGGGATGTGGTGGTAGGGCACACCGAAGGCGCGCACCTCGGGCTCGAGGTCGGGGTGGTTCGAGACGACACAGACGACATCCATCTGGAGCTCCTGCCGCCGCCTGCGCCAGAGGAGGTCGAGCAGGCAGTGGTCGGTCTTCGAGGCGAAGATCGCCACCCGCTTGCGGACGTCGCTCGGAGTCAGGCGCCACTCCAGTTCGAGCTCGCCGGCGATCGCCGCAAGCCGCGCCTCGAGGACGCCTCGCTCGCGCTCGAGGTTCGCGAGGTGGAACTCCATCCGCAGGAAGAAGCTTCCGCCCTCGGGGTCGGTCGAGAACTGATCCGAGCCGACGATGTTCGCCCCGGCCTCGGCGAGGCAGGTGGAGAGCGCCGCGACGATCCCATGGCGGTCGCGGCATGAGACGATGAGGCGGGCGAGATCGGCGTTCTGCGGCATCGCCGCCGATCGTAGGCGCTCGCGGACCAGGACGCAGCGAGCGCCGCCGCGATGAACTCGCGCCGTGCACGCTCGGCGAGTGCGGAGAGCCGCTCGTGCGACTCGAGGAGTCGTGCGCGATTCTCGAAGGCCTGCCGGTCGTGCTCGAGCGCGCCCAGGCCGGAGCTCAGAGGCCCGAGACGTGCTCCGCCGCGGCGCTGTGACTGTATTAATCGGGAGACCCGCCTCCCGCCCCAATGCCGTCGAGGCTAGCGGTCGAGACGTAACGCGCGGGTACCGGTTTTGCCGCCGGTTTTCGTTGGGCGTGGGCGGGAAGACCTGCGCGTCGTGCGGTCAAGCGATCGTGTCGAAGGATCGCTCACGCGGGCCGGACGTTTACGCTCCGCAAGAAACCACGAAGGGAGCTGACGCTGAAGACACGGGTCCTCATTCTCGGAGCAGGCTTCGGCGGGCTCGAGCTGTCAACGCTGCTGTCGGAGGCGCTCGGCGACGAGGTCGAGGTCACGCTGATCGACCGGAGCGACGCGTTCATCTTCGGCTACTCCAAGCTCGACGTGATGTTCGGGCGAAAGACCCTCGACTCGGTGAAGCTGCCCTACAGGCGCGCTCGCCAAGCCCGGCGTCCGGTTCCTGCAGGAGACAGTGACGGCAATCGACCCGGAGACGCGCTCGGTCACCACCGACCGCGGCGTCCACGAGGGCGACGTCCTCGTGATCGCACTCGGCGCCGACTACGACCTGGCGGCAACACCGGGGCTCGCGGAGGGGGCGAACGAGTTCTACTCCATCGCCGGCGCCCTGGCGCTCCGGGAGGCGCTGCCTGCGTTCGAGGGCGGACGGGTCGTCGTCGGTGTCTGCGGCACCCCGGTCAAATGCCCGCCTGCGCCGAGCGAGTGCGCGCTCCTCCTGCACGACTTCTTCACTGCTCGCGGGATCCGGGGCGAGGTCGAGTTGAAGATCGTGATCCCCTTCGCCACCCCGGTGCCGCCTTCGCCCGATACCTCGGCGGCGCTCGTCGAGGCGTTCGGAGAGCGCGACATCGAGTTCATTCCGACCCTCTGCGTGGGCTCGATCGACCCGGCGCGCAAGGTGGCTGCGCTCGACGACGGTAGCGAGTTGGCGTTCGACCTCTTCGTCGGTGTGCCGAAGCACCGTGCCCCCGATGTCGTGGTCGCGAGCGGGATGACCGAGAACGGCTACGTCCCGGCCGACTCGCGGTCTCTCGCGACGCGATACCCGGGGGTCTACGCGATCGGCGATGTCTCGACCGTCGGCGTGCCGAAGGCAGGCGTCTTCGCCGAAGGTGCTGCCAGAGCGGTCGCAAGGGCGCTGATCGCGCAGGTGCGTGGAGGCGGCGACACCGAGGGCTACGACGGTCGCGGCTCGTGCTACATCGAGTTCGGCGAGGACAAGGTCGCCCGCGTCGACGTCGACTTCTACTCCGGCCCGAGACCCATCGGCACCTTCGCCGAGCCATCAGCCGCAATCGTGGCGGAGAAGGAGCACTTCGGCTCGAGCCGAAAGGCACGCTGGTTCGGCTGAGGGGCAACGCCGGGGCGGACGTGGACGAGCCGCCGCAACAGATTTCGGTAGCGCGTTAAGCGTTTCTGCGCCCGTCTATGGCAGTGCGGTTAGGTTTGGGAAATGCGCTACCTGTTCGCGGACTGCCGCTGGGCCCTCGACGACTCCCTGCTCGGCCGGCGGGAGTACCAGGAGGGGCACATCCCCGGAGCGGTGTTCGTCGATGTCGAGCGCGAGCTCAGTGCGGCTGCGGGGCCCGCGGGACGTCATCCGCTCCCTGCCGAGAACGACTTCGCCCGGTCGATGGGCGAGGCCGGGATCGGGGACGGGGTGTTCGTCGTGGCATACGGCTCCCTTGGCGGCGCCGAGCGGTTGTGGTGGCTGCTGCGGCACTTCGGACACGAGGCGTGCGCGGTGACCGACCTCGATTCCTGGCGCGGGCCTCTGAGCTCCGGGGTGGAGACCGCCGAGCCCGCCGGCTTCTGGCCGCGGCCGCGTTCAGACGACACGATCGAGCTCGACGAGCTCGCCTCGCGGCTCGGGGAGCTGGTCGTCGTCGATGCTCGCCTGCCCGCCCGCTTTCGCGGTGAGCCGAATCCCGTCGACCGGATCCCCGGCCGGATCCCCGGCGCGCTGAACGCACCCTGGCCCGAGCCGCCGCCCGAGTTGCCCGGCGGAGAGCTCGTCGTCTACTGCGGGTCGGGAGTCACCGCGTGCGTTCCCCTCCATCGGCTCCATCTCGCCGGGCGCGAAGGCCGCCTCTATCCGGGGTCGTGGTCCGAGTGGGAGCAGCACCCGGAGCTTCCGGTCGAGCGGGACGCCGGCTGAACGACGCACCCGAACCGTGCGCACGGGAGATCCTACGGGCCTTGCAAACGCGGGTCCTACGCGTCGTAGTAGAGGAAGAACTCCGCGGGATGCGGGCGAAGCCGCACCACGTCGGCCTCGTTCGTCCGCTTCCAGTCGATCCACGTCGAGATCAGCTCCTGGCTGAAGACACCGCCCTTCGTCAGGAAGTCGTTGTCCGCCTCGAGCGCGTCGAGTGACTCGTCGAGCGAGCCCGGCACCTGGGCGATCTCCTCGTGGCTCTCCTCGAAGAGGTCGAAGTCGGCCGGCTTGCCCGGATCGAGCTTGCGCTCGATCCCGTCGAGCCCCGCCATCAGCATCGCCGAGAAGGCCAGGTAGGGGTTCGCGGTCGGGTCGGGGCAGCGGAACTCGATCCGCTTCGCCTTCGGAGACTGCGAGTACATGGGAATGCGGATGCACGCCGAGCGGTTGCGCTGCGAGTAGACGAGGTTGACCGGCGCCTCGTAGCCCGGGACGAGCCGGCGGTAGGAGTTCGTCGTCGGAGCACAGAACGCGAGCAGTGCCGGGGCATGCGCGAGGATCCCCCCGACGTAGTGGCGCGCGAGCTCGGACAGGCCTGCGTAGCCGTCCGGATCGGCCATCAGCGTGCCCCCGTCCTTCCAGAGCGACTGGTGGCAGTGCATCCCCGAGCCGTTGTCGCCGAAGAGCGGCTTCGGCATGAACGTCGCGGTCTTGCCGTGCAGGCGCGCGACGTTCTTGACCACGTACTTGTAGATCATCACCTGGTCGGCCATCCGCGTCAGCGTCCCGAAGCGCATGTCGATCTCGCACTGGCCGCCCGTCGCGACCTCGTGGTGATGAAACTCGCACGGGATCCCGAGCGCCTCGAGCGTCAGCACCATCTCGCTGCGCACGTCGTGCAGCGTGTCCGACGGGGACGGCGGGAAATAGCCCTCCTTCGGGCGGATCGTGTAGCCGAGCCCGGGCGCGCCGGAGTTCCAGTGCCCCTCGGCGGAGTCGACTTCGTAGTGGGCGTGGTTCACGGTCATGTCGTACGAGACCGTGTCGAAGATGAAGAACTCGCTCTCCGGGCCGAAGTAGGCGGTATCGGCGACTCCGGTCGACTGCAGGTAGGCCTCGGCGCGCTTCGCGAGCCGCCGCGGGTCCTTCGCATACGGCTCGAGCGTCACCGGGTCGATCACCTCGCAGAGCAGCGACATCGTCGGATGCGCGGTGTACGGATCGAGGATCGCGGTCTCCGCCTGGGGGACGAGCAGCATGTCGCTCTCCGAGATCCCCTGCCAGCCGCGGATCGAAGAGCCGTCGAACCCGAGGCCCTCCTCGAAGTGGTCGTCCTCGAGCGTCGTCAGCGGCAGCGTCATGTGCTGCCACGACCCGAGGAGATCGGTGAACTTGAGATCGACGAGCTGGACGCCCGACTTGCGCGCCCAGGTGAGGGCGTCGGCCGCTGTCGCGGGCTTGTCGCCGCCCTTCGTGAGGTACTGCTTCTCGTCCGACATCCGGCCTCCCGCGCGTTTGTGTCCCGTGACCCTAAACGGTTCCGCGCGACGGCTGCGAAACAGCGACCACGCGGTCGGGAGCGGCTACAGGAAGGTGCGGATCGACTCGCGGTCGATCCGAAGCCCGATCACCTTCGAGCCGCCGTCGATCTGCTCGATCGTCTCGGCGGGCACGAGGCGGCGCTTGCGCATGATCAACCCCGAACGGACAGACAGCGCATCGGGCATCTCGGGCGAGGTGCCGTACATCGGGCACTCCACCTTGCCGACGATCCGCCCGCGCGCATCGGCGACGAGATACCCGGTCGTGTAGCGGAGGTCGAGGGCCAGTGCGCTCATGTCTCGGGAACCTATTCCCGCTTTGTCTTGGGATTCCCCTGTGCCGCGTAATGAGTTTGTAAATCCCTGTGGCTCACTGGGCCACGACCCTGCCGGCGAAATCGAGTCAGACGACGGCGAAGGTCGTTGCATGCCGGCTCTGAGCGAAGAACGTCCAGGGGCCCGGAGTGAGGTTCACGGTCACCGTCTTCTTCCCGATGAACCGCACTCCGGCGAGCGGGATCGCGCGTTTGCCGCGCTTTTCCACGAAGAAGCCTCGCTCCGACGAGCGATCGACGACAACAAACGAATAGCGCCCTGCCTTCAGCTTCACCGCCGGCTTGGTACCCATGTCGAGGCTCGCCGAGCCGGCCGGGGTGACCGAGGCGTGAAGCGACCCCCGGAGCGGTGCCACGCCCGAGCCCACCACGTCGGGCTGTGTGGAGCTGCCCGAGGCGGTGTCGGCCGGGATCGGCGGCAGCAGCGAGCTACTCGAGCCGGTGGCGGCGGTCGTCACGAACTTCTGGAGCAGCGAGTGGTTCGCATCGACCGCGACATAGGTCGAGGAGGGCAGCAACGTCACGTTCTGGGTCGTGCCCATGTAGTTCACGGCCGCCAGGTTGGGAACGTCGTTCACGCCGGGGCCGGTGAGGGAGAAGACGGGGCCGATGCACGCCGTCGTGTCGAACGGCGCGTCAGGAAGCGGCGTCCTGATCGCGACCTGGTAGGGGCCCGGCGGGATCGTCACACCCGGAGCGGCCGAGTTGTCGACGGTGATCCCGCCGTCGATCGTCATCGTGAACGTGCAGTCCGGCGCGTAGGCGACATGGATCACGACCGCGGTGGAGAAGATCGGGCTGACGGCCGCGTTGCCTGCGACGACCGAGATCGCGAGCGCGACGGCCGCAAGTCCGACGACCACGCCACGAGAAGCTAGACCGCGCAAGCACATGCAGCCAGTTTAACCGAGCCGCGCCTCAGCCGACCTTCGCCGTCATCATCCACCACGCAACCCCGAGCGCAACGATGTAGCCCACCGAGATCGCGCTCAGGACCTGAGGCTGCCAACCGCCCGCCGGCCGGCGCAGCCACGAATAGGAGATCGCCGCCGCGGCCAGCAGCACGAACATGCCTGCGAACGCGATCGCGCTCGGTGTCCGGATCCAGCCGATCGTTCCCGGCAGGCCTTCGTTCGCCTTCGTCCACGACCCGAAGCTCAGCATCACGACCCAGGCCGGCACGCCGACCGCGATCGTCGTGATCAGCGCCGCCTTCGCGAGCGGCGCCCGATCGATGAGCCGCCGCCCGGCGAGCCCGAGCACTGCGAGCGTCGCGATCGCCCCGAAGAGCGCGATCGCCCCGAGAACGTGCAGGAAGAGCTGGAGCTCGGGCCTCACGCGCCCGGCTTCCAGATCATCAGCGCGAGAATCGCGATCCCGGTGAGCCCGGCTCCCCAGGAGAGCGCGAGCGTGAGCGGATCCCGCATCCTCGCCCGCAACTCAGGGCTCGGAGCATCCCCGTCGGCGGCGAGCCGGAGCGCGAGGCGCCGCGTCTCGCCTTCCCGCTCGCCGCCCTGGCGGCCCGCGATCGACGAGGCGACGAGAAGCACGAGCGAGGCGACAAGCCACGGCGCCGTGTAGGAGTAACCGGCGCAGTTGACGAGCCAGAGCCCGAACCCGAGAACCATCACGGCCCCGACGATGATGAACGGCAGGGCAAGACGGGTCAGCCCGAGGAACGCCGCCACCTCGCTCGGCCGCTTCGCCCGCTGCGCGAGCACGCCGAGGATCCCGGCCATCACCGTTCCGCCCAGGAATAGGAACGCGCCCGTGACATGGAGCGCCAGGAGCCACTGGAGGGTGGTCACGGGCGCGAAGCGTACGCTCTCGGCTTGGACGCCCGGGAACGGCACCTCAAGCTCCTGACCGACACGATCGAAGCGGTCAACTCGACCCTCGACCTCGAAGAGGTCCTCTCACAGGTCGCGACCAAGGTCGCCGATGCGCTCCGTGCCGACGCCTGCTTCGTCTATCTCTACGACGAGCGGTCGGCCGAGCTCGTGCTGCGGGCAACCCACGGGACGCGCGTCGAGGAGATGACGCAGCGGCCGCGCATGCGGCCGGGCGAAGGGATCACGGGCTCCGCGGCCGAAGAGCGCGCCCCGGTGATGATCGCGGCCGAGGCGAACGTCGATCCGCGGTTCAAGAACTTCCCGAACCTGCCGGAAGACGAATACGAGTCGATCCTCGCCGTGCCGATCCTCGCGCGGGGCGTGCGCCTCGAAGGCGCGTTGAACATCCGCACGCGCCTCCCGCGGAACTTCACCGAGGACGAGATCGAGCTGCTGCTTGCGATCGCGGCCCAGGTCGCCCAGTCGATCGAGCACGCGAAGCTCTACGAGGAGGCGCAGCGCCGCGTCCATGAGCTCGAGGCGCTGGCACGGATCTCCGAGGCCGTCTCGGAGGCGCTCTATCTCGAGGAGTCGCTCGAGGCGATCGTGAAGACGACGATGGATGCGCTCTCGGCGACCGGGGCCGCGCTCGTGCTCGAGGACGGGGCGATCGCCTGGCCTGAGGGCTGCGCCGATAAGTACGCGATCCGCCAGCCGCTTCGCTGGCGCGGCCGCCAGATCGGGGAGCTCGTCGCCGATCGCCCGGTGCCGTTCACCCAGCACGACGAGGTGCTCCTGGGCTCGATCGCCCAGCAGGCGGCTGTGGCGCTCGAACACGGGCGGGCCGTGATGCGCGGAGTGCTCGCCCAGGAGATCCACCATCGGGTCAAGAACAACCTCCAGACTGTCGCCTCCCTTCTGCGCCTCCAGGCGCGGGACGCAGAGAACATCGATCCGCGGAAGGCGCTCGACGATTCGGTCAACCGCATCCTCGCGATCGCGGCGGTCCACGAGGTGCTCACCGAGCAGCGGGACGAGGACATCGATCTCGCCGACCTGCTCGGCCGTCTACGCGCGATGCTCGTCCAGGACGTCGGCGCGGCGGGGCACGAGGTCACGGCCGAGCTCGAGCCGATCACGCTCGCGGGGCATCGTGCAACAGCGCTCGCGCTCGTCTTCTCGGAGCTGCTCGGGAATGCGTTCGAGCACGGCGGCAAGCACGTTCGGGTCTCGCTGCTCGGCGAAAACGGGGATGTCGTGCTCACGATCGCCGACGACGGCCCCGGCATTCCGGCCGAGCCTCCCAAGGGAACCGGGCTCTCGATCGTCCGCGCGCTCGTCCGGGACGAGCTCGGCGGCACGCTGGAGCTGCGCGGAGACGCCGGGACGCGGGCCGAGGTGCGCTTCCCCGCATGAGCGTCCAACCGACGACTGGCCTATGACCGCTCGCTCGACGGAGCACGGGAAGAACGGCGAGGGATCTACACTCGCCGCGATGCGCATCCTCGTTGCCGAAGACGAAACGATCATCCGCCTGGATCTCCGCGGGCTGCTCGAGAGCGCCGGCTACGAGGTGATCGCCGAAGCTCACGACGGGGAGGAGGCGATCCGGCTCGCGCGCGAGCACGAGCCCGATCTCGCGATCCTCGACGTGAAGATGCCGCGTCTCGACGGGATCGATGCGGCGAGGCGGATCCTCGAGGAGCGCCCGATCCCGATCGTGATGCTCACCGCCTTCGGCCACCGGGAGCTCGTCGAGCGCGCCGCGGAGGCCGGGGTCTACGGGTACCTGGTGAAGCCGTTTCGCGAGCAGGACCTGATCCCCGCGATCGAGACCGCGAAGGCCCGCCACGAGGAGCTCGTCGCCGTGCGGGCCGAAGCCGACTCTCTCTCCGAGGCGCTTGCGGACCGCAAGGCGATCGAGCGGGCAAAGGGCCTGCTGATGGAAAAGGAGAAGCTCACAGAAGCCGACGCGTTCGCGCGTCTTCGCAAGGCAAGCCAGGTCTCCGGCAGGCCGCTGCGCGTGATTGCCGACGCGGTGATCGATACCTTTGAGCCGTCATGACCACCGCCACACCTCCGAAGGAGCGCATCGGACGCACCGGGGGCTCCGGCACCGGTGACGCCTGGCGGGTGATCGTCCTGAACGACAGCCACAACACCTTCGAGGGCGTCGCCTTCGCCCTCGCGAACACGATCCCGGGCGTCGACTACGACGGCGGGATGCGGCTCGCGACGAAGATCCACAACTCGGGCCAGGCGATCGTCTGGTCGGGCCACCAGGAGGCTGCCGAGCTCTATCACGGGCAGCTCGAAGGTTTCGGCCTGACGATGGCTCCCCTCGAGCGATGAGCTTACGAGTCGGTTTCAGGCCTGAGCCTCCTCGAAGAGCGTTTCCCACTTCGCAAGTAGCGCTGCGAGGTCTTCGCGGGCGCGGCGGTGGGCGGCGACCAGGTCGACGTTCGTCCAGTCGGCTGCGAGCCGGCGCTCGAGCTCGGTGACGAGCTCCTCGGTTCGCTCGATCTCGCGCTCGACGAGCTCGATCGGGGTCGCTCCTTTCGGGCGGGCGGGCTTCTCGCGGCGCGGCTTCGGCGCCTTCGGTGCCGCGACCTCCGGCCGAGGCTCGGGATCGCCTCGCCGCAGGTACTCGGCCCAGCCGCCCGCGTAGGAGACGACGCTGCCGTTCTCGATCGAGAGCAGCCGGCCCGAGACGGCGTCCAGGAGCGCCCGGTCGTGGGTCACGAGCAGGACGGTGCCCGGGAACGCCGCGAGTGCATCCTCGAGCGCCTCGCGGCTTTCGAGGTCGAGGTGGTTCGTCGGCTCGTCGAGCACGAGCAGGTTCGCGCCGCTCGCGACGACGAGCGCAAGCGCGAGCCGCCGCCGCTCGCCGCCCGAGAGCGCGGTCACCGGTTTCTCGTGCGCCTCCCAACCCGAGAACAGGAACCGCCCGAGGAGCTTCTGCGCCTCGGGGCGACGCAGGCCGGTCGCCGCCACCGTCGCGTCGAGCACGGAGCCGCGCTCGTCGAGCTCGGCCTCGTGCTGGGAGAAGTACGCGGCCTCCACCCCGTGACCGAGCTTCACCCGGCCCGCCGCCGGCTCGAGCCGCCCGAGCACCGTCTCGAGGAGCGTCGTCTTGCCCGATCCGTTCGGCCCCACGAGGGAAACGTGCTCGCCGCGCTCGAGCGCGAAGGAGCCGTCGTGCACGAGCTCCTTGTCGCCCGCCTTGACCTCGAGACCGTCCGCTTCCACGACGACCCGGCCGGACCGCGCCGGCTTGAGGAACTCGAACCCGAGCGTCCGCCGCGGCCCTGCGGCCGCCTCGGGCATCCCGGCCTTCAGGCGGTCGATCTGCTTCTGCTTCGACTTCGCCTGCTTCGCCTTCGTGTTCTTCGCCCCGAACCGCTCGACGAAGCGCTCGAGCTGGGCGATCTTCTCGGAGTCCCGCTCGGCCGTGCGCGCGGCGTGCTGGGCGCGCGCCGCCTGCTCGCGCCGCCACACGTGCCACTTGCCCGGGAAGTAGACGGAGCGGCCGCGATCGAGCTCGAGCACCGCGGTCGTCACCGCCTCGAGGAACCAGCGGTCGTGCGCGACGAGGATCACGCCGGCATCGATCGTGCCGAGGAAGCCCTCGAGCCACTCGAGCGTCTCGATGTCCAGGTGGTTCGTCGGCTCGTCGAGCAGGAGCAGATCGGGCTGAGCCGCGAGCGCCCGCCCGAGCGAAGCGCGCGTCAGCTCGCCGCCCGAGAACGTCGAGAGCGGCCGGTCGAGATCCTCCTCGGTGAAGCCGAGCCCCCGCACGACCGAGGCAGCCCGGTCGCGCCAGTCGTAGCCGCCCGCGTGCTCGAGCCGGGCCTGGACGCTCGCATAGGCCGCCATCGTCTTCGGCTCGTGATCGCCGTCGGCCATCCGGCGCTCGAGCGCGCGCAGCTCCTCCTCGAAGCCGATCAGGTCGGCAGTCCCGGCGAGCACGTACTCACGCAGCGGCCGGTTGCTCGAGGCCGGCGGGCGCTGATCGTGGAGCGCCACCCTCGCGCCACGCTCCCACGCGAGCTCACCGCCCTCGATCGTCACCTCGCCGGTCAGCGCGCGAAGGAGTGTCGTCTTCCCCGCGCCGTTCGCTCCCGCAAGCGCGAGACGGTCGCGGCGCTCGACCTTGAACGAGACCCCGTCGAAGAGCGGAGCTCCCGCTAGCTCCTTGCGGAGATTGGATGCGATGAGAATGGGCACGGGCTGTATTCAAGAGGAGCGGCGGCTGGCATGATCCACTCGGCCCGCCTCGTTCTTAACGCACGGAGTCGGGAACTCGCCCCAAGGAGGAGATCGGCGCATGAAGGTAGCTGTTGCGTTCGACCATCGCGGAGTTGCACTACGCGATGCGGTGATGGAAGCGCTCGAGGGACACGAGGTCGTCGATCTCGGCACCCACTCGGCCGAGGTCAGGGTCGACTATCCGGACAAGGCGCTGCAGGTCGGAAACGCGCTTCTCGACAGGCGGGCCGACCGCGGCGTGATCGTCTGCGGCTCGGGTGCCGGAGCGGCGATCGCCGCCTGCAAGATCGCCGGCATTCGCGCGGCGATCTGCCACGACCTGTACAGCGCCCACCAGGCCGTCGAGCACGACGACATGAACGTTCTCTGCCTCGGCTCGGAGATCATCGGCGCCTCTGTGGCCCGCGAGCTCGTCGGGGTCTTCCTCGGAGCTCAGTTCGACGGCGGTGAACGGTACGTGGAGCGCCTCCAGAAGGTGGCCTCGATGGAGAGGAGCATGAAGAGTGACTGAATCGCGACTCGACAAGGTTGCAGCTCGTGGACAATCGGTCTGGATCGACCTGCTGTCGCGCGAGTTCGTCGCATCCGGCGAGCTCCAGCGGATGGTCGACGAGGACGCGGTGACGGGGCTCACCTCGAACCCGTCGATCTTCCAGAAGGCGATCTCGGGCGGCGGGGACTACGACGCGCAGATCCGGGAGTGCCTCGAGGAGACAGACGACCCGCGGGCGATCTTCGCCTCGCTGGCCGTCACCGACGTCCAGGCCGCGTGCGACGTCTTCCGGCCCGTCTGGGAAAAGACGAACGGCGCGGACGGCTACGTCTCCCTCGAGGTCGACCCGACGCTTGCCTTCGATACGAAGGGCACGCTCGAGCAGGCCGTCGAGCTGCACGGCAGGGTCGACCGGCCGAACGTCTACATCAAGATCCCGGCGACCGTCGAAGGCCTCTCGGCAATCGAGGACTGCATCGCGCAGGGGATCCCGATCAACATCACGCTGATCTTCTCGCTCGAGCGCTATCGCAACGTCGCCGCCGCCTACGTGCGCGGTCTCGCGCGCCTTCAGACCTCGGGAGGCGACCTTTCGAAGGTGCATTCGGTCGCCTCGTTCTTCGTCTCCCGCCTCGATACCGAGGGCGACGCGCGGCTCGAGGCGCTCGGGAACATGGAGCTCCAGGGCAAGCTCGGGATCGCGAACGCGAAGCTCGCCTACAAGGCGTTCGAGGAGACCTTCTCCGGCGCGGTCTGGGATCGACTCGCCGCGGCGGGGGCGACCAAGCAACGGCCGCTCTGGGCCTCGACCTCGACCAAGAATCCCGCCTACCGCGACACGATGTACGTCGAGGAGCTGATCGGGCCGGACACGGTGAACACGATGCCGCTCGAGACCGTCGAGGCCTTCCAGGATCACGGCGAGGTGCGCGGCGACACGATTCGCGAAGGGGTCGAGGAGGCAGAGAGGTTCCTCGAGGAGCTCGCGGCCGCGGGCGTGGATTACGACGACCTCGTCGCGGTGCTCGAAGACGAGGGCGTCAAGAAGTTCGCGGACGCGTTCGACGACCTGATCGCCGGCATCGAGGCCCGGCGCGGGGAGCTGGCGGCGACTTGACGACCGAGCGGCGCGAGCTCGTTTCGCGGATCTGGTCGCGCGATCCGACGGTCTGGACCGGCAAGGACGAGGCCCGGTGGCTCGGCTGGCTCGACGAGCCGAGCCGGATGCGGGACGACGCGGGCCCGATCCTGCGCCTCGCCGAAGACGTGACCGAGGGGATGACCGCGGTCGTCCTCCTCGGGATGGGCGGCTCCTCGCTCGCGCCCGAGGTGCTGCGGACGTTGTTCCACGCGGACGCCTTCCAGGTGCTCGACACGACGCATCCGGCGGCGATCAGGGCGCTCGCCACGAGCCTCGATCTCGACCGGACGCTCTTCATCTCGGCCTCGAAGTCCGGCTCCACTCTCGAGACCCGCTCGCATACCGACTACTTCTGGAAGCTCGTGCCCCGCGGCGAGCAGTGGGCCGCGATCACCGACCCGGGCTCGTCGCTCGCAACGCTCGCGCACGATCGGAACTTCGCCGCGGTCGTTCCGGGAGAGCCGACGATCGGCGGCCGCTACTCGGCGCTCTCGCCGTTCGGGCTCTTCCCGGCGGCGATGATGGGGGTCGACCTCGAAGGGCTCCTCGACCGGGCGATCGAGATGGCCGATGCCTGCCGCCTCGATGCAGGCAACCCCGGGCTCGAGCTCGGGCTCGCGCTCGGCGAGGGCTGGCGCGAGGGTCGCGACAAGGTCTGCCTCCCGGACGCCGGCGTGTTCGGGCTCTGGGTGGAGCAGCTGATCGCCGAGTCGACCGGCAAGGAGGGCAAGGGCCTCGTGCCGGCGCCCGGCGTGTCCGGCGAGGGCCCCGACCGCCAGGCGCAGGAGGTACGGCTGCCCGACCCGCTCGAGCTCGGCCAGGAGTTCTTCCGCTGGGAGTTCGCGACCGCGGTCGCCGGGGCGATCCTCGGGATCAACCCGTTCGACCAGCCCGACGTCCAGGCCGCAAAGGACAAGACGAACGAGGTGCTGGCCGCCGGGGAGCCGTCGCTCGCGCCGGAGAGCTCGATCGACGAGTTGCTCGACGGGGCGGCGCCGCCGAACTACGTCTGCATCCAGGCGTTCGTCGATCCGACGCGGGCGAACGGCGAGCGGATCGACGCGCTCGCTCGAGCGCTCGGCGAGCGAACCGGATGCGTCGTCACGCACGGCTTCGGCCCCCGCTACCTTCACTCGACCGGGCAGTTGCACAAGGGCGGCCCTGACACCGGCCTCTTCATCCAGATCGTCGAGGACTACGGCGCCGAGTTGCCGATTCCCGGAAAGCCGTTCGGTTTCGCCCGGCTGATCCGTGCCCAGGCGGCAGGCGACTTCGAGTCGCTACGCGACCGGGGACGGCGCGTGGCCCGCGTCCAACTCGAGGAGGTTCAGTAATGCAGCTCGGAATGATCGGTCTCGGCCGGATGGGCGGCAACATGACGAAACGGCTCACGGACGGCGGCCACGAGATGAAGACCTACGACCCCGGAGTCGAGTCGACCGCGGCGACGATCGAGGAGCTGCGCGACCAGCTCGACACCCCGCGCGCCTTCTGGATGATGGTGCCGGCAGGGAAGATCACCGAGGACACCTTCCAGGAGCTTCTGCGGGTCGGGGCCGAGGGCGACACGATCGTGGACGGCGGCAACTCGAACTTCCGCGATTCGCAGCGTCGCCACGCCGAGGCGGCCACGCGCGGGATCCACTTCGTCGACGTCGGCGTCTCGGGAGGGGTGTGGGGGCTCACCGAGGGCTACTGCCTGATGTCGGGCGGCGACAAGGACGCCGTCACCCGGCTCGAGCCGGTCTTCACCACGCTCGCGCCGAAGGACGGCTACGCCTACATGGGGCCCTCGGGCGCGGGTCACTTCGTGAAGATGGTCCACAACGGGATCGAGTACGGGCTGATGCAGGCCTATGCCGAGGGCTTCGAGGTGCTCGAGAAGTCGGAGTTCGACCTCGACCTCCCGGAGATCGCGGGCATCTGGCGCTACGGGTCGGTGGTGCGCTCGTGGCTCCTCGAGCTGCTCGTCGACGCCTTCGAGCTCGAGGGCGGGAAGCTCGAGAAGATCAAGGGCTACGTCGACGACTCGGGCGAGGGGCGGTGGACGATCGCCGAGGCGATCGCCGAGGATGTCCCGGTTCCGGTGATCTCGGCCGCCCTGTTCGCGCGGTTCGCCTCGCGGCAGGACGAGTCGTTTGCCGCGAAGGTAAATGCGGCGCTGCGCAACCAGTTCGGCGGGCACGCGGTGAAGTCGGCCGAATGAGCGCCGCGATCGAAGAGCTCAACCCGCTGCTCGAAGGGCTTCCGCTGCGGCGGCGGCCGGCGCCGTGCACGCTCGTGATCTTCGGCGCCTCGGGCGACCTGACCGAGCGCAAGCTGATGCCTGCGCTCTACTCGCTCGCGTTCCGACGGCTGCTTCCCGAGCAGTTCGCCGTCGTCGGCGTCTCGCGGTCGGACTGGACGGACGACGGCTTCCGCGAGGCGATGAGGAACGCCGTCGAGCACTACGCCCGCGACCCGTTCCGGCAGGAGGTCTGGGACGAGCTGGCCGAGGGGATGCGCTACCTGATGCTCGACCCGACCGCCGACGAGGCTTCCGGGTCGAGGCTCACGAACGCCCTCGAGGAGGTCGAGGCGGCACGCGGGACGACGGGCAACCGGCTGTATTACTTCGCGGTCCCACCTGGAGCTTTCGAGCCCCTCGTCTCGATGGTGGCGACGGTTCCCTCCGGGCAGGGGTGGAACCGGCTCATCGTCGAGAAGCCGTTCGGGCACGACCTCACCTCGGCGAAGGAGCTGACCGCGCTCATCGGCGAGCACTTCGCCGAGAACCAGATCTTCCGGATCGACCACTACCTCGGCAAGGAGACGGTGCAGAACCTGCTGGCGCTGCGCTTTGCGAACGGGATCTTCGAGCCGATCTGGAACCGGCAGTTCATCGACCACGTACAGATCACGGTAGGGGAGTCGATCGGGATCGAGGGACGCGCCGCCTTCTACGAGCAGGCGGGTGCGATCCGCGACATCTTCCAGAACCACCTGCTCCAACTGCTCGCGATCACCGCGATGGAGCCGCCGAGCGACTTCACCGCCGAGTCGGTGCGCAACGAGAAGGTCAAGGTGCTGCACTCGCTGCACACGCCGGGCCCGAAGTCAGTCGTGCGCGGACAGTACGGACGCGGCTTCGTCGAGGGGTTCGAGGTGGTCGGCTACCGCGAGGAGAAAGGGGTGGCGCCGGACTCGACGACGGAGACGTTCGTCGCCGCGAAGCTCTTCGTCGACAACTGGCGCTGGGCCGACACGCCGTTCTACGTCCGGATGGGGAAGCGGCTGCCGCGGCGCGAGACGACGATCGCGATCCAGTTCAAGCGCGCGCCGCACCCGCCGTTCGAGGAGACGGCGGTCGAGGCGCTGCGGCCGAACGTGCTCCTGATCCACGTGCAGCCGGACGAGGGCCTGTCGCTCGCGATCGGCGCGAAGATGCCGGGGCAGGGGATGTCGATCCGCACCGTTCACATGGACTTCCTCTACGGGAGCGCGTTCCGTGACGGGCTGCCCGAGGCGTACGAGAGGCTGATCCTCGATGCGATGCTCGGCGATGCGACGCTCTTCACGCGATCCGACGAGATCGAGGAGCAGTGGGCGATCGTCGATGCGATCGTGGCGGGCTGGTCGCGTGACCGGGCGGCCTTCCCGAACTACTCGGCCGGAACGTGGGGGCCGCCGTCCTCCGACGAGCTGCTGAACCGCGACGGCCGTTCCTGGCGGCGGCACTAAGTGCGGCCTCGCGCACGTCTGAAGCAGGCTCTGCGTGGGCTGTCGGCCGCACGCGGCCCGGGGATGCCGGTTCGGGGGACGAACGTCGGAGAGGAGCTGTAGTGGCCGCGCCCGTCGTCGAGGCGTGGTCCGGAGTCGACGTCACGCTCGCGCAGGTCGAGTCGGAGCTCGCACGGCTCCGCGGCGAGTCGGCGGGGGAGATCGACCAGCCGACCCAGCGGACGAGCGTGATGACCCACGTCGCGTGGGTCCCGGCTCAGTGGCTCGACGCGGCGGAGCGGACGCTCGAGGGGATGGGCGAGCGGCATCCGTCCCGCACGGTGATCCTCGTGCCCTGTCCCGGCCTCGAGGGTGGGATCGACGCGGAGCTTTCGGTGAGGGTGTTCCCGGTCGGGGAACGGGCCGTCGTCGGAGAGGTGATCGAGCTCTCGCTTCGCGGTGACCGCTCGCTCGCGCCGGCGTCGATCGTGCTCCCGCTCGCGATCTCGGATCTGCCGGTGTTCCTGCGCTGGCGGGGCGAGCCGCCGTTCGGTGAGGCCCAGTGGGAGCAGCTCGTGACGGTCGCCGACCGGGTGATCGTCGACTCGTCGGAGTGGAACGAGCTGCGCTACTACGCGCTGGCAGAGGACTTCGAGCGCACCGCGATCTCCGACATCGCCTGGGCGCGAACGGATGCGTGGCGGATCGAGCTCGCCTCGCGCTGGCCCGCGATCGCAGGACAGGAGATCGCGATCCGCGGGCCGCGCGCCGAGGCGGAACTGCTCCGCGGCTGGCTTTCGTCGCGCCTCCACCGGACCGTGGCCTCTCCCGAGCCGGCCGGGGAGCTCGGCGTTCGACTGGACGGCGAGGAAGTGCCGGCGCCCCACGAGGAGCCGCGCACCGCGAGCGATCTGCTGAGCGCGGAGCTCGACCGGCTCTCGCGCGACCGGATCTACGAGGCCGCGGTCGCTTCGACGAGCTGAGCCTCGACGAACGCGGCCAGCCGCTCCTCGGCCCGCTCCGGCCGACCGAAATAACTCAGTAACTGGCCGCGGGCGATGAAAGGCCAGCAACGAGCGTTGCCTA
The DNA here is from genome assembly GCA_963720045.1 of uncultured Actinomycetota bacterium. Taxonomy (GTDB): domain Bacteria; phylum Actinomycetota; class Thermoleophilia; order Gaiellales; family Gaiellaceae; genus PALSA-600. Next base: position 177,768 of record CAVREC010000011.1, read on the forward strand.
TCACGCCGGGGTAGCTGCTCCAGGTATCGGCCCGGGGTCGCGGACGATTCCGGCTTCCGCGCGGTTTCTGGCGATGTAGCGAACAGTGAGCACGAGGTGCGCGTCTGTCTTCACGCGCTTCCGCCGGTACCGCTCGCGGAAGAGATGTCCCCGCCGACCATGCCGGCGGTTGAACGCCTGCGCGTAGGTTCCGTTCAGGTACTGCATCCCGGCCGCCAGATTCGCGTGGGGAGTCGATGAGCAGCATGTGGTAGTGAGTGTCGAGCACCGAGACGGCAAGGCAGCGCCAGTCGAAGCGCTTGACGGTTCGGTGCATCGCGCGGACGAGTTCCTGGCGGTCGCGATCGTCGCGGACGATCGTCGCCTCGGCGACCGAATGGATCGTCACGTGGTAGATCGCGTCGGGTTCCTCGTGGTGGAGCGGACGAGCCATGGAAAACCAGTGTGCGCGCTCGGAAGCCGTACCGCTAGGGCTGTGGATCAACTGGTGCACTCTCGTTACAACCGTAAAGAGGTCTGACCCCATTACGAACCGCGGCGGCGCTGAGACCGGGGACCGGGGTTTTGCCTGGCGTCAGGAGCCGTTGAATGCGCGCTTCTCGTGTTCTCACGGCCAGATCCGCGCGACACTTCGAACGTAAAGGGGTCTGACCCCGGTTTGGAGCGGTTGGAGTCGCCGGTCATGCCAGGAGCGAGACCGCCGTGTGGTGGAGAGCCTCGTTGGCCGAGAGATACGAGTGCCCGGGCGCCGGTTCTGCGCCCTGCGAAGGTGGTGCAGCGGCCGCCGGCCTCCTCCACGATCAGCCTGATCGCGGCGTAATCCCAGAGCTCGAGCCCGACTTCGGCGGCGATCTCGACTGCGCCCTCCGCGAGGAGGCAGTGCTGCCAGAAGTCGCTGAAGCCACGGGTTGCCCAGGCGCGTTCGGCGAGAGCCGCCCAGCCCGCGGGCATCTCCCGAGGCGAGGTGGTCGAGACGATCGCGTCTTCGAGCCGCTCGACTCCGGAGACGTGGATTTGCCGCCCTTCCGCTGATCAGCAGCGGCCGGCGCCGTCCAGGCGCCCGCGCCGCGGTGCCGCCCACCAGCGGCGGCCGAGGGCCGGCGCCGAGACGACCGCGACGTCCACACGACTCCCGCGCTCGAGGGCGAGCAGCGTCGCCCAGACGGGAACGCCGCGCACGTAGTTCTTCGTCCCGTCGATCGGGTCGACGATCCAGCGCACCTCGCCGCCTTCGTCCCCGAACTCCTCGCCGAACACTCCCTCGCCCGGACGCTCGCGGGCGACGAGGGCGCGGATCGCCTCCTCGGCGGCGCGATCGGCCTCGGAGACCGGCGTGAGGTCCGGCTTCGTCTCGACGCGCAGGTCGAGCGCGCCGAAGCGCGCCAACGTGATCGCGTCCGCCGCGTCTGCCAGCTCGTGCGGCGAAGGAGAGGTTCCGGGTGCACGCGCCGCCACGGTAGTCGACAATCGCGGCCGCGCGATGCCTCGTACCGGATGTCCGAGGGGACAGGATGTCCGAGCCGACACGCTCGCAGCCGGGCTTCAGCGTCTCGGCACGGAGACGGCATTCGAGGTGCTCGCCCGCGCGCGCGCAGCTCGAAGCGGAGGGACGCCGCATCATCCACCTCGAGATCGGCGAGCCCGACTTCACGACTCCGCGCCACATCATCGAAGCGGGCGCACAGGCGCTTCTCGACGGGAACACGCACTACTGCCCCGCTCCCGGAATCCCGGCCCTCCGCGAGGCGTGCGCCGCGCACCTCTCCGAGCATCGCGGCCTCGAGATCGAGCCTGGCCGCGTCCTCATCGCGCCCGGGGCCAAGCCGTTCCTCTTCTTCGGCGTCCTCGCGACCTGCGATCCCGGCGACGAGGTCATCTACCCGAATCCCGGCTTCCCGATCTACGAGTCCGTGATCCGCTGGGCCGGCGCGACGCCGGTGCCGCTGCCGCTCACCGAGGAGTCGGGCTTCGCGTTCAGCGCCCAGGATCTCGCCGATCGCCTGACCCCGCGCACGAAGCTCGTGATCCTCAACTCGCCGGCGAACCCGACCGGCGGGATCGTGGAGCGCGAGCTGAACGCCGAGATCGCCGAGGTGCTCGAAGGCCACGACTGCTGGATCCTCTCGGACGAGGTCTACTCGGAGATGCTCTACGACGCCGAGCACGACACGATCGCCGGCCACCGCGGATTGCTCGAGCGGACGATCCTCCTCGACGGCTTCTCGAAGACCTTCGCGATGACCGGCTGGCGGCTCGGCTATGCCGCGATGCCGAAGGAGCTCGTGGAGCCGGTCACGCGCCTGATCATCAACTCCGTCTCCTGCACGGCGCCCGCCGTCCAGCTCGCCGGCGTCGCCGCGCTCACCGGCCCGCGCGCCGAGGTCAACGAGATGCTCGCCGAGTTCCGCCGCCGCCGCGAGGCGGTCGTGGCCGGGCTGAACGCGCTTCCCGGCGTCTCCTGCATCACACCGCGCGGTGCCTTCTACGCCTTCCCGAACATCTCGGAGACGGGATTTGCCGCCAAGGAGCTCGCCGACCGACTACTTGCCGAAGCGGGGGTGGCAGTGCTCGCAGGCACTGCCTTCGGAGCCTACGGTGAGGGATACCTGCGACTCTCGTACGCGAACTCGCTGGAGAACATCGAGGAGGCACTCGCGGCGATCGGCTCGCTCCTCGAGGAGCCCGCGGTCGCGTGAGCGGCCGTCGGGTCGCGGTCACCCGCCGGATCCCCGAACCCGCGCTCGAGCTCCTCGGGGCCGAGACCGAGCTGTGGGTCTCGCCGGTCGACGCGCCACTCCCGCCGGAGCAGCTGTACGCGGCAATCAACGGCGCCGACGCGGTCCTCACGCTCCTTCACGACCGAGTGGACGACGCATTCCTCGATGCTGCGGGCGAGCAGCTTCGGATCGTCGCGAACGTGGCGGTCGGCTACGACAACATCGACGTACCGGCCTGCTCCTCGCGCTCGGTGATCGTGACGAACACGCCCGGCGTCCTCACCGACGCGACCGCCGACATCGCGATGTCGCTGATCCTGATGGCGACGCGAAGGCTCGGCGAAGCGGAGCGGCTCGTCCGTTCCGGGCGGCACGTGGTCGTGGAGCATGTTCTTCCATCTCGGGACGGGGATCCAGGGAAAGAGGCTCGGTGTCGTCGGGCTCGGCCAGATCGGCCGCGCGACCGCCCGCCGGGCGCGCGCGTTCGGGATGGAGATCGCCTACTCGAGCCCCCGGCGGGCCGAGCCGGAGGTGGAAGCCGAGCTGGCAGCGACCTACCTGCCGCTCGCCGAGCTGCTCGCGACGGCCGACGTCGATCTCGCTCCACTGTCCTCTCCGCGAGGAGACGCGCCACCTGATCGGCGCAGCCGAGCTCGAGCTGATGAAGAGCTCGGCGTTTCTCGTCAACACGACCCGGGGCCCCGTGGTGGATGAGGAGGCGCTCGTGCGCGCGCTCGAGTCCGGCGAGATCGCCGGTGCGGGGCTCGACGTCTTCGAGAACGAGCCTGCCGTTCATCCGGGCCTGCTCGTGCTCGAGAACGCCGTGCTTCTTCCGCACCTCGGCTCGGCAACGATCGAGACGAGAACCGCGATGGCCATGCTCGCGGCGAGGAACGCCCTCGCGGTGCTCGACGGGCTGGCGCCGCTCACACCCGTTGGCCCCCCTCGTTCGCACCGCAAACCGGCAGCGAACGCCCCTGACGATTCCGCCGAGGCACCGATTCCGAGCGCCCCTGGTGTGGACAAACCGGTACAGACACGTCACACCTTTCGCGATAGCCTGGACGGCATCAGGGGCGGGAGGTGGGTCCCCGAATAGAGTCAGCGTGCCGCCGGTCGGCGTGCCCTTTCGGACACGGCTAATCCGGCTAGACCCGGGCCACGTCGCCGCGCAACGCACTCTCCAGGGCCAGGCCTGCGGCGAGCACGCACCCATCGTCGCCCGGCCGGCCGACGATCTGGATCGAGGCCTGTAGTCCGTCTTCGGCCGTGCCGCACGGCAGGGCGAGCGCCGGCCAGCCGAGGGCGTTGAACGGGAACGTGAAGCGCACGAAGCTCGCCCGGACTGCGAGCTCGTCGAGGCCGGCAACGACGGGCGCGACGAACGCGAGCGTCGGCGCCAACAGGAGCTGGAACGGCGCGATCGCCGCGAGCATCTCACGCCGGTACGTCTCGCGAAGGACGGCGGCCGCCGCCGCCTCGGCCTCGCCGATCGCTAGGCACCGCTCGATCTTCGGTGCGATGTTCTCGCCGTAGAGCTCGGCGTTCTCCGGATAGAGCTCGCGATGGACGTCGCCGACCTCCCGCATGAAGAGCGGCTGGATTCCGTCCGCATCGGGAAGATCGAGGGCGGTACGCCGGCCGAAACGCGCCGCAGCCTCGTCGAGCCGCGCCCCGACGAGGGGGTCGGCGGCGTCGAACCATGCGGTTCCAACGGCGAGCTCGCCGAGCTCGACCCCGTCCACCGAAAAGCCTGGCACGAGCGCCTCCATCATCGCGACGCAACCGGCGACGTCCCGGGCCATCGGGCCGACGTGGTCGAAGCTCGGGGCGAGCGGGAAGACGCCGTCGGCCGAGACGAGGCCGTAGCTCGGCTTGAAGCCCACGATCCCGCAGCACGCCGCGGGGATCCGGATCGACCCGCCGGTATCGGTTCCGAGCGCCGCGTCGGCGAGCCCTGCGGCGAGTGCGGCCGCCGAGCCGCCGCTCGAGCCGCCGGAGGTCCGGCCGGGCGCCGCCGGGTTCGGGACCGTGCCGTAGTGCAGGTTCTGTGAGGTGGTCCCGTAGGCGAACTCGTGCAGGTTCGCCTTCCCCACATTCGCGTAGCCGGCCTCCTCGAGCAGCCGCACGGCCGGAGCCGTCTCGGATGGGACGTGCTCGGCGAACACTGCAGACCCGTAGGTCGTCCGCACCCCGGCCGTGTCGAAGAGATCCTTCACGGCGAGCCGGATCCCGCCCGAGGACGGCGCGAGCTCCGTGATGAAGACGCCGTCCAGTGGCACTAGTTGACGCTGTTGTAGAACAGCGCCACGGCCCAGGTTCCCGCGAACAGGAGCAGCACGAGGACCGTGAGCCCGATCGCGAGCCGCGCATTCTTGCGTGAGAGCTCCGGGCTCGGCCCGACGGCGTCGTGCATCAGGTCGGGCGGGTGCGACAGCGAGGCACCCGGAGGCGGCAGCGGCTCCGCCATCAGACGACTGCGTCCAGGGCCATCGCCACGAAGAGCAGGGCGAGGTAGATCATCGAGAAGTGGAACAGCTTGACGGCGTGCGGGCGCGTCGTCTGCCGCCACAGCGAGACGGCGAGCGCCGTCAGAGCGACCCCGAGCACGAGCGCCGAGACGCCGTAGAAGAGGCCGAAGATGCCGAACCCGACCGGCACGAGCGTCGCGACCACGAGCGCGATCGTGTACAGCGTGATCTGCCTGGCGGTCTCGCGCTCGCCCTTGACGACCGGGAGCATCGGCACGCTCGCGTTCGCGTAGTGCTCGCGGATCATCAGCGCGAGCGCCCAGAAGTGCGGCGGCGTCCAGAGGAAGATGATTCCGAACATCACGAGCGCCGCCCAGCCGAGGTGGCCGGTCGCCGCCGCATAGCCGACGAGCGGCGGCACGGCTCCCGCGGCTCCGCCGATCACGATGTTCTGCGGGGTCGAGCGCTTGAGCACGCGCGTGTACACGACGACGTAGAAGACGTTGCCGAGGAGCGCGAGCAGCGCGGTCGGCAGGTTGACGAGCGAGTCGAGCAGCACGAACGACGCCGCCGAGAGCGCGATCCCGAACTCGAGCGCGCGCTCGGGTGCCATGCGGCCCGAGGCGACCGGGCGGCCGGCCGTGCGCTTGCCCATCAGCTTGTCGATGTCGCGGTCGAGGTAGTGGTTCAGCGTTGCGGCTCCGCCGCAGGCGAGCGCAAGGCCGATCATGGTCGCCGTGAACATCCCCCACGCGGGCACGCCTTCGGCCCCGACGAAGATGGCGGCACCGCCGGTGAGGAGGAGCAGCGACATCACGCGCGGCTTCGTCAATGTCACGAGGTCGCGCAGGCTCCCGGCCGATCCGGGCTCGCCGCGGAATGCCTGTGCGGCGAGCACCGTCGTCGCCGCGAACGCGAGGCACGCCATCGCGATGTGGAGATCCCGGCCGGTGAAGAGCGCAGCCGCGCCGAAGAACGCGAGCGCGGCGATCGAAGCCGGCAGGAGCCGCCGCATCGCCATCGCCGCGAGGACCAGGAGGCCCACGAGCGGCGGCAGCGCAACCGCCGCGAGCAAGCGGTGAGCGGTATGCCAGCCCGCCGCCCCCGAAACGACGGCCAGGGCCGTCGCAGCGACGGCGGACGCCGCGAGCAGGCGGGCCCACGGGCCGGCGGTCAGAGCCGTCCTTCCTGCGTCAGACGACGACGGAGGTCGCGTAGCGGCCTCGGGGAGATGATGTAGGGGACGCGGTCGAAGTTCCATGGCGGCGGCGGGGAGGTCGTGTACCACTCGAGGGTGTCGGCGAGCCACGGATCGTTGACCGCCCTTTTCCCCGTCCTCGACGTCCTGATGATGTTGTAGGCGAAGACGAGCATTCCGAGCGCCATCGTGAACGCACCGATCGACGAGATCAGGTTGTAGACCTCCCAGAGTCCATGCTCAGGATACGTGTAGATCCGCCTCGGCATCCCGAGCAACCCGAGGAGGTGCTGCGGCATGAACGTCAGGTTGAAACCGATGAAGACGAGCCAGAAGTGGAGCTTCCCGAGCCGCTCGTCGAGCATGCGCCCGAAGAACTTCGGCCACCAGTAATACAGACCGCCGAAGATCGCGAACATCGAGCCGCCGAAGAGCACGTAGTGGATGTGCGCGACGACGTAGTAGGTCTGGGTCAGCTGCCAGTCCACCGGGAACGCCGCCAGGAAGATCCCCGACAGGCCGCCGATCGTGAAGAGGCCGATGAACCCGAGCGCCCACAGCATGGGCGTGTCGAAGGAGATGTTGCCGCGCCAGAGCGTCGCGAGCCAGTTGAAGATCTTCACGCCGGTCGGGATCGCGATCACCATCGAGCTGACCATGAAGAACGAGTCGACCCCCGTCGGCAGCCCGACCGCGAACATGTGGTGGCCCCAGACGAGGAAGCCGAGGAACGCGATCGAGACCGTCGAGTAGACGACCGCCTTGTAGCCGAAGATCGGCTTGCGCGCGAAGACGGGGATGATCTCCGAGATGATCCCCATCGCCGGCAGCACCATGATGTAGACCTCGGGATGCCCGAAGAACCAGAAGACGTGCTGGTACAGGATCGGGCTCCCCCCGTGCAGCGGATCGAAGAAGTGCGTGCCCGCGTGGCGGTCGAGCAGCATCATCGTGATCCCCGCCGAAAGCGTCGGGAGCGCGAGCACGAGCAGCCAGGCGTAGGTCAGGATCGTCCAGACGAAGAGGGGCATGCGCGTCCAGGTCATCCCGCGCGTGCGCATGTTCGTGATCGTCACGATGAAGTTGATCGCCCCGGCGAGCGATGACAGCGTCAGCACGTGGAGCGAGAGGATCCAGAGGTCCTGTCCCCGGCCCGGTGAGTGGAGCGTCGAGAGGGTGGCATACGACGTCCAGCCGGCCTCCGCGGCGCCGCCCTTGGCCTCGAAGCTCGCGTAGAGGATCAGGCCGCCGAGGAGATAGAACCAGTAGGAGAGCGCATTCAGGCGCGGGAACGCCATGTCCTGCGCACCGATCATCAGTGGCACGAGGTAGTTGCCGAAGCCGCCGAGGATCGGGACGATGACGAGGAAGATCATCGTCGTCCCGTGGATCGTGACCGCCTGGTTGTAGGCGCTCCGGACGAGGAAGTGGTTGTTCGGAACGGCGAGCTGGTAGCGGATCATCAGGGCGAGGATCCCGCCGAGCCCGAAGAAGACGAGCGCCGTGACGAGGTAGAGGATCCCGATCCGCTTGTGGTCGACCGTCGTCAGCCAGGAGGTGACGCGGCCGCGCTTCCAATCGGTGCGGTACGCGATCACCGGAGTCTCAGCCGCCACTCGACTGCCCTTTCACGAGCGTCGAGGTATAGGCGACGAGCGCCTCGATCTGCGCGTCCGTCCAGTCGCTGCCGACCGCCGGCATCATGCCGACCCCGTTGCGGAGGATCGTCGAGAGGTCCTTCGCGTTCGTGAGCAGCGGGTTCTGTCCGAGCGCCGGGCCGACGAACTTCTCGTCGAGCTTGTGGCAGGTCGAGCAGACATGCACCCACTCCTCCTGACCGAGGCCCGTTCCGGTCGGGTCGGCCGCGCGCGCCTTGATGAACGCCTCGTAGTGATCGCGGGGAACGACGTCGACCGTGGCGAGCATGACCGTGTGTTGGATCCCGCAGAGATCCGAGCAGCGCGCGGGGTACTCGCCGGCCGGCGCCTGGAACCACGTGTGGTTCGTGCGCCCCGGAACCGCGTCGATCTTGCCGCCGAGCTTCGGCACCCACCAGCTATGCAGGACGTCGGTGTCGGGCGCGAACACGTCCTCGTGAACGACGTCGCCCGCCGGGGCGATCATCGTCCCCACCGAGATCGCGCCGTTCGGGTAGTGGAACATCCAGTAGAACTGGCGGCCTTCGACCTTGATCAGAGTCTCGTTCGCGGCATTCGCCGACGGGGCATTGGCGATGTCGGGCAGCTTGATGAAGATGAACCCCGCGATCGTGGCGAGGATCAGCACCGGCACGACCGTCCAGAGGATCTCGAGGCGCGTCGAGCCGTGAAGCTGGAGCCCGTCGGCATACCGAGCACGCTTTCCGCGGCGGTACTTGACGATCAAGGCGATCAGCGCGCCTTCGACGCCGACGAGAACGATCACCGCGAAGATCGCGACGAAGAAGTAGCTGTCGCGGATGCTCCCAGCACCGGGCGATGCCGAGGGTTGCGGAGCAAGCCCGCCGTTCCCGGCGAGGGCTCCTCCCGCGAGCACGGTTGCGGCGAACACCAGGGCCCCCATGCATGCGATTCCGAGTCGTAAGGCCTTGCTTCGCACGCTTCCTGGCATCGTATAGTCGATGGAGGCCAGGACACGGATCGACCTGCCCGCGCATGTGTCGAGACCTTTCGAGGTCTTCGTGAACGGCGTAGCGCAGACCGAGGGGACGGACTTCGAGGTGGTGGGGTCGGCCCTGCTCTTTGCGGAGACCCTCTCGCGCGAGGGGCAGATCGGCTTCTGGCGCTGGCTGCGGATGGGCCTCGGGATCGCGGGGACCTACCGCAAGAACGATTCGATCGACGTCGTCTTCTCCCTGAACGGCCGACGGATCGTCGCCTCCATCGCGCCGCCCATTGCGGCAACGCCTGCCGAACCTGCGGCGAGCTAAGCTTCCTCTGTGAGGGTCAATCGGATGCGTAGGGTCCTTGCAGGCCGCGGGTTCGTGCTCTTGCCGGTTGCTGCCTTCGCGGTCCATCAGCTTCGCTACGAGCTCGCCTACGGGTCACATTCGAGCGCTGCGCTCGCGGCACAGGGGCACGGGTACCTGGACTCGATGGCGCCCTGGCTCGGAGTGCTTCTCGCGCTCGGCTTCGGGTCGTTCCTGACCCGGCTCGCGCGCGCCGCGGGCGGTCGCGCAGACCTGGGGCCGCGGCGCTCCTTCGCCGGGCTCGCCGGGCTCGCCTCGGTCGCGCTGCTTCTTACGTACTCCGCCCAGGAGTGGCTCGAAGGCGTGTTCGCCGTCGGACATCCGGCCGGGCTCGAGGGCATTCTCGGTCACGGCGGCTACTGGGCGGTTCCGCTCTCGGTGCTCGCTGGATTCCTCGTCGCCGCGCTGCTTCGCTTCGCCTCTGCCGCGGTCGACGTCGTGGCGCGGCTCGCGGCTTCCCGCCCGCTCCTCGGCGCGGCGTTCGCAACCGTTCGCCCGGCGGCCTTCTCGGCCGTCCTCTCCTCGCCTCTCGCCCGCCGCTCGGCGGGCCGTGCACCCCCGGAACTCCGTTTCTCCTAGAGAGACAGTTTCCCGATCCCGCACGAAAGGAGAGCTCATGCGCGGGCCGCTCAGGCTCCGCATCGTTGCACCCGCCCTGCTCGCGGCGCTCACGCTGCCCGGGCAGGCAGCCGCCCACGGCCGCGGCCCTACTGTCGCGCTCGATTACCGGCTGACGCTCTCCCCCGCGACTCGCGCCCTGCCCGGGGTGCACGTTCGCGTGCTCGACGGTGACCGCGACTTCCAGGTCAAGGCCAACCCGGGCGTCGAAGTGCTCGTGCGCGGGGAGCTGAAGGAGCCGTTCCTGCGGATCGACTCCTCCGGCGTGTGGGTGAACGCGAGCTCTCCGACCGCGACCGCGGATCTCCTCGTGTCGGGCAAGGAACACGGCTGGATCCACCTTTCGCGCAGCCAGACAGCCGTCTGGCACGACCACCGGCTCGCGCCCCCGCCCGCGACCCACTCCGGGCCGGCCGGCCGGTTCACGATCGCGCTCGACGTGAACGGCCGGCCCGCTTCGATCTCGGGCACGTTCTTTCGGGTCGCGAGTCCCGCTCTCTGGCCGTGGCTCCTGGCAGGCGTTGCATTTGGCGGAGGCGTCCTCCTTGCAGTGCGTCGCCGCACGACGCGGGCAGCGCTCACGATCGGGCTCGGAGCGGCCGCGGGAGTGGCGGCGCTCGTCGAGGTGACGACCTTCGCGGTGCGCGACGCGCCGACCGGCGGGGTCGCCTGGCTTCAGCTGATCGCGGGCGTCGTCGTCGCTGCCGTGCTCGGTGGCCTCCTGATCCGGCTGCGAGGACGCGCCCGGGTGCACGCAGCGGGTGTCGTCGGCGCTGTCGCAGCGGCGGTCAGCCTCAGCTCTCTCCCGATCTTCTGGCACGGCGTCGTGATCTCGGCGCTTCCCGGAGCGTTGGCCCGCGCCGTCTGTGGGCTCGCGATCGCCGCGGGCATCGCGGCCGCGGCCCTGAGCTTCCTGCCCGACTTCGACGAGCCCGTGCGGATCCGGGCGGTCAGCCGATGAGGACCCTGCTCGCCGCCGCCGCGCTCGTCCTGCCACCGTCCGTGCATCCGTGGCCGATCGGGGCCGGGCCGCGCTTCGTTCCACCGGCCCGGACCGCGGACGTGGCAGCCGGAAAGCCCGTCGGCGGGCTTCGCTGCGGGCCGGCGACCTCGGCGTTCCGGATCCATCTGGAGGTCTTTGCAAACCGGAAGGTCGTCGTCGTCCCGGCCGGAATCGGCGTCTCGGGACGCTGCGTCTATCCGGTGCGCTCGACGAGCCCCGGAGGGGTCCTCGAGATCGCCCGCGGCGCGAGGCTCCACGTGGCCGACATCTTCCGCATCTGGGGCCAGCCGCTCACATTGCGGGGGCTCGCCTCGTTTTCGTCGTCCCGCCCGGTGCGCGCGTATGTCGGAGGGCGGCTCGTCCAGGGCCCCGTCGGCTCGATCCCGCTCACGCCGCACGCGGAGATCGTCCTCGAGCTCGGCGCGTACGTCGTGCCCCATTCCTTCTTCCTGTTCCCCGGAGGTGACTCTTGAAGCTGCTCCGCATTCCTGTGTTGGCCGCAGCCGCAGGCCTCGTTCTCGCAGCTGCAGGTTGCGGCGGCGGCTCGACCACGATGTCCACGCCGGCGATCCAACCGGCGGCCGACTACAAGATCGTCAAGTTCAAGCCGTCCGGCCCGGTCGTCGCGGGCAAGCCGGTGAAGGTCTCGTTCACGATCGAACAGCCCGACGGGACACCGCTCGTCCACTTCAAGACGGGACCGGGGCCGCACACGGGCGTGCACCTGATCTTCGTGCGCGACGATCTCGCCTACCTGATCCACGAGCACCCGCCGGTCGGGAAGAGCTCGACGATCTCGAAGGTCGTCACCTTCCCGGCACCCGGGCCCTACCGGCTCGTCCTCGACGTCTATCCGCGGAGCGCCTCCCAGCAGAACGTGAACTTCCAGCTCTTCGGGAAGGTGAACGTCAAGGGGCACTACCTGCCGAAGCCGCTTCCGCCGACGGCGAGCTCGACGGTCGCCGACGGCTACCGGTTCACCCTCCACGGCGCACAGAACCTGAAGGCGATCCAGGCGCAGCTCGTCACCGTCGACGTGACCGGGCCCGGCGGCGAGAAGCCGTCGTTCACGCCCTGGTTCGGAGCGCTCGCGCACGCGATCTTCTTCCGCAAGGGGAGCCTCGACTACTTCCACACCCACGTCTGCGCGCCCGGAGTGAGCGGGTGCACGAGCGTGCTCGGCCCGTCCAAGGTCACGGGCACGTCGGCAACGCCCGGGAAGCTGAAGGTCGGCGTGCTCGTCCCGGCCCCCGGCACCTGGCGGCTCTTCATCCAAACCCAGATCGACGGGAAGGTCATCACCGCCCCGTTCACCCTCCATGTCCACTGACCGCCCCGAGAACGAGGAGAACGTCATGAACAGATCACTCACCCGGCGGACGGCCCTCGTCTTCGCCTCCGTCTTCGTCGTCGCTCTCGTCGCAGCGTCCTCCGCCTTCGCCCACGCCCGCGTCAGCCCGCCGGTGGCCGTCTCGGGAAAGCTCCAGCTCTTCAGCCTCGCCGTGCCGACCGAGAAGGAAGGAGCCACGACGACGAAGATCGTCCTGACCGTGCCGCAGGGCTTCTCGATCGACTCGTTCGTCCCGAACCCGGGCTGGACGCGCGTTCTGGCACAGACCGGCTCGGGCGAGGAAGCCGTGATCCAGAAGGTCACCTGGACCGGCGGGAACGTGCCGACCGGTGAGGACTCGACGTTCTGGTTCCTCGCCCAACCGGCCAAGAGCGGCACCTACACCTTCCAGGTCCAGCAGACCTACTCCGACAACGAGATCGTCAACTGGACAGACGCCGAGTCAGGCGCCGACCCGGCGCCGACGATCGAGGCCAAGAGCACGCTTGGGGGCAGCAGCAGCTCGCTGCTCACGATCATCGCTCTCGCGGTGGGCGCGGTGGGCGTCATCCTCGGCGCGGTCGCCCTGCTCGCGGGCGGCGGAAAACGGCAGCTCGCTTGATCAGGAGGTTTCGTCCGGCGGCGGTTCTTGCCATCGCGCTCGTCGCGCTGCTCCTGCCTGCGGCGGCCTCGGCGCACGCCTACCTGACGAAGACCTACCCATCGGCGAGCGCGACGCTCGACTCCGCGCCGAAGTACGTCGCGCTGACCTTCGACGAGGCGGTCGAGCCTCGGTTCGCGATCATCTCGGTCACAGACAAGGACGCCCGCCAGGTGACGGACGGGTCGATCAGCCGCTCTCCGGCGAACCCGGACACGCTGATCGTGCCGCTCCAGCCGCACCTTTCGGAGGGCTGGTACCTCGTCTACTGGCGCGCGATCTCGGTGGACGGCCACCCTGTCCAGGGCGCGTTCACCTTCGCGGTCGGGCCGAACCCCGGGCCGGCGCCGGAGTTCGTCATCCCCCATATCGCGCAGACGGCGACCACGCCGCAACTCGTGGCGGCGCGCTGGGCGGTGTTCCTGACGGTGATGACCGCGATCGGGCTGCTCGCACTGCGACTCGCGATCGCACGACCCGCGGTGCGGCGCGTCTCGGGGACGAGCCTGCGAGGCATCACCGTGGCGTTCGCGGTCGCCTCGACGCTCGGCCTCGTCGCAATCCCGATCTATCTCGAGGAGTCGACCGCGGTTGATTCGCTGCACTCGTTCTTCGACCTGAACGCGCTCGTACCGCTCTGGCGGACCACGGCGTTCGGCCGCGGCTACGTCGACCTGCTGATCTGCTTCGCGCTCTTCACCGCCGCCGCCTGGATAGCCCTCTGGGTCGACCGGCCCGAGCGCGAGCACCGCTCGATCGCGGAGCTCCTGGCCACGATCGGGGTTGTCGGTGCTGCCGCGGCGGTGCTCGTCGTCCCGGGCGCGTCCGGGCACGCCGCGCAGACGGCGCCGCGCGGCCTCGCGGTGGCGCTCGACTGGCTCCACGTGGGCTCGGGCTCGATCTGGCTCGGCGGCCTCGTCGGGCTGCTCGTCCTCTGGGCGGCGACACCCGCCGCGACCCGGATCCCCGTCCTGACCGTCGTCGTTCCGCGCTTCTCGAACGTGGCTCTCGTCTCGGTGGCCCTCCTGCTCGCCTCCGGGATCTGGGCCGCGATCCTGCACCTGCCGCTGCTCTCGGCGCTCTGGACGACCTCGTACGGCCAGGTGATCCTGCTGAAAGCCTCGATCCTCGCCCTGGCGATGCTCGTCGCCTCTGTCAACCTCCTACGGACGAAGCCCCGTCTCGCAGCAGCAGACGGGAATCCCGAGCCCGCCCCGTCCGCGGCACGGCTCCTGCGCCTCGCCGTCTCGGTGGAAGCGGTGCTCGTGATCGGCGCCGTCCTCGCCGCGGCCCTCCTCTCGAGCCTCGCGCCCCCTTCGAAGTACCTCGGGGAGGAGGGCTCCGCCCTCGCCAAGGTCGGCCCCGGCCCCGTTGCCGCCACCGTGCAGCAGGGCCCGTATACGCTGAAGGTGCTCGTCAAGCCGAACAAGGCGGCCGCGCCGAACGACTTCGCGCTCCAGATCACGAAGAACGGGCAGCCGGTCACAGGAGCCAACGTGACCGTCACCTTTGCGATGCTCGACATGGAGATGGGGAACCAGGAGTTCCAGCTCACGGAGACCGCACCGGGCATCTACTCGCACCCGGCGTCGGCGCTCGTGATGGTGGGTCACTGGGGGCTCACCTTCAACGTCACGCCCAAGAACGGCCAGCCGTTCTCTGCCCTCGTCGTCGACCACGCCACCGGATGACGACCGCGCCCGCACTCCGTCTCTTCGCCTCGGCCGTCGGCTTCGGCGCCGGCGTGACGGCGGTCGTGATCGCGATCCTCCTCCTGAGGACGGCACTCGGATGAGCCTGAGGCGTTCCCTCGTCCTCGGTGCCGTCCTTTTCGGGCTCCTCGTCGGCGCCCCGGCGGCGCTCGCCGACGGCGACCCGGCGAGCGACTACCTGCTCGGCGGCTCGACCTACCTCTCGCCGTTCGACAGTCACATCCCGCAGGCGGAGCAGGCGAAGCTGGTCGCGATGCTCGCGAGCGCGAAGAAGCAGGGCTTCCCGCTGAAGGTCGCCGTGATCGCCACTCCGTACGACCTCGGTTCCGTGCCGAGCCTGTTCAAGACCCCGCAGACCTATGCGCACTTCCTCGCCGAGGAGGACTTCTACTACTGGAAGACCGAGGTGCTCGTCCTCACGCCGTACGGTTTCGGGATCTACAAGGCAAACAAGCTGCCTGCGGCCGACAAGGCCCTGATCGCCAAGTTGAAGGTTTCGCCCAAGGCGACGGGCCCGGCGTTGATGACCGCGGTGGAGGATGCCGTGACCAAGCTTGCCGCCCGGCGCGGCCTCACGCTCGCGACGAGCACCGGCCAGGCCGGTGGCAGCTCCGTGTGGACCGAGCGGGCGGAGATTGCCGGCGGCGCCGTCGTGCTCTGTCTGCTCGGCGGCGGGATCTGGCTCCTCTTGCGGCGACGAAGGACGGCATGACGCCCGAGGAAGAGACACCGGTCGAGGAACCGGTCCGGGCTTCGCGCGTGCAGCTCGGTCCGGGCCGCGAGGGCTACTCGCGCCGGACCCGCGGCTTCATGGCACTCGGCCTGGCGGGCGCCGTCCTCGCCGTCGTGGCCGTCGCGGTCGTTGCGGCGGTCACGACGAAGACACCGGCCCCGCACGCGACCGCGCTCCCGGTCGCCGACCGCAGCGCCTCGATCGCACTCCGAGCCGCCGCCCGGGCCGTGAACTTCTATCCACACCGAATCGCCGGCGCCGGCCAGATCGAGGGCCAGCCGATCGAAGGCGTGACCCCGCCAGCCGACTCGAGCCTGCTCACGCCAGGCTCGCCGGCGCCCCCGTTCGACCTCAGCACCCCCGAGGGCAAGAAGCTGAGCCTCGCCTCGCTCCGCGGCAAGACGGTGCTGCTCGAGCTCTTCGCCACCTGGTGCCCGCACTGCGCGGCCGAGGCGCCGCACCTGAAAGCGCTCGACGAGAAGCTCTCGCCCAAGCACTACGCCTTCGTCGCGGTGAACGCCGACGGCGAGGATCCTGCGAGCGTCCTCGCCTACCACATCTATTTCGACCAGCCGTTCCCGGCGCTCCTCGATCCGAGCTCGAGCCCTGGAAGCTTCAGCCATCCCGGAAGCCCCGGCCCGGTCGCCAAGGCCTACAGGCTGAAGGCGTTCCCGACCTTCTACGTGATCGACCGGCACGGGAAGATCGCCTGGTCGGCGGTCGGCGAGCAACCAGACGCCCTGCTCCTCGCCGAGCTCAGAAACGCCGCCGCGACGTAGCGATGCGGCACACCCGCCCGGTACCGTAAGAGGGAGTGTGCACAACCCCCGATCCCGGCGCCGCCGGCCGCTTGCGGCCGCACAGCGCCCGACCTTCCCTAGTGCGGCCGACAGTACCGGCCGGCGTCCGCAGCAAGCGCTCGCGGAGGCCGCACTAGAGTGCCGGGGGGAAGGTCAGGCGGCTTCGGGCCGCGCGAGAAGGTCGAGCGCCCGGCCGACAAGGCGGTGCGCCAGGCGAACCTGCGCCGGATCGGGAGGCTCTTCCGCCCGTACTGGGCGAAGCTCACGGTCGTCACCTTCCTGATCGTCTTCGTCTCGGCGCTCGGCGTCGTGCCGGCATTCCTGCAGCGGGCCGTCTTCTCGGAGGCGTTCAAGCCGGCCGGCATCCACAACAAGTACGTCACCGTCGACCTCAAGCTGCTCGCGGGGCTCGTGATCGCGATGATCGCGATCTCCCTCGTGAACGGGATCTGCGGCGTCTTCCAGTCCTATCTCTCGACCCAGGTCGGGCAGAGCGTGATGCACGACCTGCGCACGGCGGTCTATCGCCACCTGCAGCGGATGTCGCTCGCGTTCTTCACGAAGACCCGCACGGGCGAGGTGCAGAGCCGGATCGCCAACGACATCGGCGGCGTCGACAACGTCCTCACCTCGACCGCAACCTCGGTGATGTCGACGGTGACCACCGTGATCGCAACCGTGATCGCGATGTTCCTGATCCAGTGGGAGCTCGCGATCGTCGCGCTCGGGCTGATGCCGATCTTCGTCCTGATCACGCGACGGGTCGGAGGCGCACGCCGCGAGATCGCGACGACCCGCCAGGAGTCGATGGCCGACATCTCCTCGCTCGTCCAGGAGTCGCTGTCGGTCTCGGGGATCCTGCTCGGGAAGACGATGGGCCGCTCGCCCGAGCTCGCGGAGCGGTTCGAGAACGAATCGACCCGCCTGGCCGGGCTCGAGGTGAGGAGCCGGATGACCGGGCGCTGGCTGATGCAGTCGATCCAGATCACCTTCGCGGTGATGCCGGCGCTGATCTACCTCTTCGGCGGGCTCTCGGTGGCGCACTCGAGCGGCCCGGCGCCGTACTCGACGATCGGCACGCTCGTCGCCTTCACCACCCTGCAGGTGCGCCTGTTCGCGCCGATCGGCAGCCTGCTCAGCATCTCGGTCGACATCCAGAGCTCCCTGGCGCTCTTCGACCGGATCTTCGAGTACCTCGATCTCGAGGTCGACATCGTCCCGGGCACCCGCACGCTCGAGCATGTTCACGGCGACGTCCGCTTCGACGACGTCTCGTTCCGCTACGGCCCGAAGGGCGTCTGGGCGCTCTCCGGCATCGAGATCACGATTCCGGCCGGGACGACCACGGCCGTCGTCGGCGAGACGGGCGCGGGCAAGACGACCCTCGGCTACCTCGTCTCTCGGCTCTACGACGCGACGGAGGGCGCGGTGCGGATCGACGGCGTCGATATCCGGGAGCTCACGTTCGAGTCGCTCGCAGCCACGGTCGGTGTCGTCTCGCAGGAGACTTACCTCTTCCACGCGACCGTGCGGGAGAATCTCCGCTTCGCGAAGCCGGGCGCCTCCGACGAGGAGGTCGAGGAGGCGGCGAAGGCGGCCCAGATCCACAACCTGATCTCGTCGCTCCCCGAAAGCTACGAGACCGTCGTCGGCGAGCGCGGCTATCGCTTCTCCGGCGGGGAAAAGCAGCGGATGGCGATCGCCCGCGCGATCCTGCGCAATCCGCCGATCCTCGTGCTCGACGAGGCAACCTCGGCGCTCGACACCCAGACCGAGCGCGCCGTGCAGGCGGCGCTCGCCGCTCTCGTCGAGGGCCGCACGACGATCGCGATCGCCCACCGGCTCTCCACCGTTCGAGACGCCGACCAGATCGTCGTCCTCGACGGCGGCCGGATCGTCGAGACGGGAACCTACGACGAGCTCGTCGCCCTCGGCGGCCGGTTCGCCGCCCTCGCGGCCCGCGATGCCGACACGTTCGACGCGCCAGAGCTAGCTGCAGCGAACTAAGCCTGGCACCCGAGGCCGCCAACGGCCCGGGCGTGCCGGGATTCGGGTCGAACAGTGCGAGAAGGCGCGGTAGAGCCTGTGGACAACGGCCCGCCGGACGTTTTCAGACCCGGCCAAACGGGAGCACCAAACCTGCAACGACCGTGCAACAGAAAACGCCGAACCGCTGCCGCCGAGCCGCGCCCGAGGGACGAAAAGCGGGGTCAGGCACTGCCTCGAAACGGTGACAGCTCGTCCACACCCACTTGTGAGAACGCGCACTAGACGCAGTTCTTCAGTTTCGCCCCGGTCTTCGAGTCCTTGCACGAGACGCTGAGCGTCTTCGTTCGCGCCTCTCCGCTCGAGGTCTCGGTGACGCTGACGACGAACACGCCGACGGCCCGCGCGGCCGGAGCGGCGAAGTGGACGTTGCAGCGCGCCGACGAGCCGCTCACCGCGATCTTGCAGGTGGCCGTCGTGATCTTCAGGCCGGCCTTCTTGTAGTAGGTCTGCATCGAGGCCTTCAGTTGCTTTGCAAGCCCTGCCGCGGGGCTTGCTGCACCCGCGCCGACTGGGGCGGCAAGCGCGGCGCACGCACACACGGCGACGAGCGCCGCTCTCGGCTTCAGCACGCGATCTTCGCGTGCGTCTTCGAGTCGGAGCAGGCCTGCGAGGTGATCTGCCACGTGACCGAGGTCGCGTCGTTGTCGTGAAGCGTCACCGCGACCTTGAAGACGATGTTCTCGCGGGATGCCGGCGCGTTCGTGTCGACGGTGCAGTGGAAGACGACACCGTTCTTCGGGAGGACGCACACGACCTTGCCGATGTTCACTCCGTGGAGGGCCGGAGTCGCCTTGAACTTCTTGACCATCGACTTCTTCAGCGCCGCGGCATCGGCCTGCGCCTCGGTCAACGGCTTCGCTGCGAGCGCCGCACCGGTGAGCACCGTGCCTAGGAGGAGTAGTGCGCCGAGGAGCGCCGCAAGCCGCGTAGCCATCCCTTCGATGGTACGCGGTTCGGCTCAGCCTTTGCGAGAATTTTACGTCTGGACTGTTCACTTCACGCAAGATCCTGACCAAGGGTGCAGAGTAAGACGCTATGAGTGCGATCGCCGAGTACAAGGGGCCGTTCGGCAAGGCTCAGGCCGAGCGCCTGCTCTGGCGGGCCGGCTTCGGGGCCAAGCCCGGTGAGGCGGAGGCGCTCGCGAAGCTCGGGTTCAAGCACGCGGTGCACGCGCTCACGCGCCCTCCGTCCTACGCGCTGAACGGGCCCGCGCCGACTGCCGACAAGGGCCGGCCGCTCTCGCCGGCCGCCGTCGTCGGGGACGACCACCTGTTCTGGCTCGACAAGATGGTGCGAACGAACGCGCCGCTGATCGAGCGGATGACCCTGATCTGGCACTCGTGGTTTGCGACCTCCAACCAGGGCGTCGCCTCCCAGCAGCTGATGCTGAAGCAGAACGACCTGTTCCGGGGCCAGGCGTTCGGCTCGTTCAGCGATCTGCTCGTCGCGGTCACCCAGGATCCGGCGATGCTGATCTGGCTGAACGGCAACCAGAACGTGAAGGCGCACCCGAACGAGAACTACGGGCGCGAGATGATGGAGCTCTTCACGCTCGGCGCCGACCGGGGCGCCTACACCGAGACCGACGTGCGCGAGAACGCCCGGGCGCTCACCGGCTGGACCGGCAGCGTGAACAAGGGGATCATCGGCAACTTCGTCTTCAACGCGAACCTCCACGACTCGGGGTCGAAGACGATCTTCGGCCACACAGGCACCTACAGCTGGACGGACTCGTGCAGCCTCTGCGTCAACCATCCGCTGCATTCCTCGTACTTCGTGGGGAAGCTCTGGAGCTACTTCATCCCCACCCCGCCGGACGCGCCCACGCTCACGGCTCTCTCGGCGCTGTACGTGAAGAACGGCTGGAAGGTGCATCCTGTCGTCGAGGCGATCCTCCAGCATCCGAGCTTCTACTCGAGCCCGCGCATGGTGAAGTCGCCGGTGGTCCTGACCGCGGGGCTCCTGCGGACGATCGGCCGACCGATCGACACGGCCGCCTGGTACACCCAGGACGCGGGTGCCGGACAGCAGCTCTTCTACCCACCGGACGTCGGCGGCTGGGATTACACCCGCTGGCTCGACACCGCGACGTGGCGCGCCCGCTGGTTCATCGCGGCTCTCGTGATCGGAACGCAGAACCCGACCGGCAGTCCGAGCGACCCGGCGCAGCTCGTGCAGAAGGCCGCCGACTTCTGGGGCGACCCGACGCTTTCGCCACAGACGACGACCCTGCTCACGGCATTCGCCAGGGCCCAGCTGAAGCGGAATGCGAATCCCGCCGACATCGAAACGGCGCTGTACCGCCTGATCGCAACTTCTCCCGACCTGCAAACGGCGTAGCGGAGGCCTCGATGACCGATAACAGCTGCCGCGACTGCAACCGCACCGAGATCCTCCGCCGGGCGGTCGCCGAAGCGGGACGGGGGCTGCCGGGGATCGAGCCCGGGATGCCGATTCCGGCCGGGACTGGGCTCACGAGGCGCGACTTCGTCTCGCGCACCGCCGGGCTCGCGCTCGGCATCTACGGCGGCGCGATGCTCTCCGGGCGCGCCTTCGAGAACGGGATCGCGGCCGCCGCGGCGACGCCGCCCGGGAACGTTCTCGTCGTCGTCTACCTTTCGGGCGGGATCGACGGCCTCTCGGTGCTCTTTCCCGCGGGGGATCCGATGTACTACTCGCTGCGGCCGAACATCGCGCTCGCGCAGACCGCGGGCTCGGCCTACAGCGAGGACAGCCGCCTTCGCTGGAACCCGACCGCGAACGGGATCGCGACCCTGCACAACGAGGGGAAGGTCTCGATGATCCCCGCGATCGGCTATGTCAACAACGACGAGTCGCACTTCACCTCGCGCCACTACTGGGAGGTCGGTGCCACCGACGCGACGCTCCGAACGGGCTGGCTCGGCCGCTACCTCGACGTCGTCGGTGCCGGCGACAACCCGCTCCAGGGCCTCTCGCTCGACACAGCGCTCCAGCCGGCGCTCGCGACCACGAAGATGCCGGTGGCGACACTCACCGCCGCCGACCAGTACACGTTCATCCCGCCCGGGATCCCCGCCCATCCGCTCGAGGCCTCGATGTTCCAGGAGGCGGCGAACCTGGGCGCCCTCCATGCGGTCTCGCCCGACGCGGGCCTCTCGACCGCCGGTGCAACCGCGCTCGAGTCCCACCACCTCTACTCGGAGCTCGGGAACTTCAAGTACGGCTTCAACAGCCCTGTCGCCTACCCGGCGACGACGGATCCGTTCCCCCACCGGCTTGCCGGCCTTGCGGCGATGATCGCGGGCGGGCTGCCGCTGAAGGTCGCGACCGTGACCTCGCCGGGCCATTTCGACACGCACGCCGGCCAGACCGCGACGCTGAACAGCGGCCTCCAGCTCACCTCCGACTCGCTGCTTGCCTTCCAGCGCGACCTCGAGGCGCGCGGGGTCGCCGACCGCGTGATGATCTACGCCTGGTCGGAGTTCGGGCGCCGCGCCCAGGAGAACGCCTCGACCGGAACCGATCACGGCTCGGCCGGGCTCGGCTTCCTGATCGGCACGAAGGTTCTCGGCACCGAGATCGGCGGGTTCCCCGGGATCACCGGCGGCCTGAACAACCTCGGCAACCTCTCGCCGACGGCCGACTTCCGGGCGATCTACTCGGCGATCCTCGAGCAGTGGCTCTCCGCGGACGCGAACCAGATCCTGCCGGCGGTCTCGGGCTACCAGCGCCCGAAGCTTCTCAAGTGAGGGCCGCTGCCGCGCTCGCGGCGCTCGCGATCCTCCTGCCCGCGCAGGTCTCCGCGCGGACCTTCCCGACCCGGATCCAGGTGACGGCGAAGGAGTACTACTACACCCTGTCGAGCCGCACCGTGAAGTCGGGGCCGGCCGTGATCCAGTTCGTGAACTACGGCGAGGATCCGCACGACATGCGCGTGCAGCGCGTCGGCGGCACGAAGATCTACGGCACGCCGATCATGCAATCGGGCCAGATCTACAACCTCAGCCTGAAGCTCGTGCCGGGCAAGTACGAGCTCTGGTGCAGCATCGCGAACCACCGGGCAGCTCGGGATGGAGGCCTTGCTGATCGTGAAGCCGAAGTAGATGCGGAGTTCCTCGAGATCGTCTGCTTCGGGGCGCGAGCTGGGCGGCCTGGGGCGCCGCGGCCTCACGGGGAACCGGCTTTATCGGCTTCCCATGAGGCCGGAGCGGCCCAGGCTGTCCAGATCGTGCATCCGGACACGCGAGATCGGGGAACTCCGCATCTAACCCGCCGGGCGCGCGCGCCCGGCGGGTGGGAGGGTCGCTACGCGACGAAGGGCGTGACGGCCGCAGTTGCCTGCGCAGCCGTGAAGACCTTCGGGAGGTCCGGGGCGGGCACGATCGCGTTCGCGCCGATGTTCGTGAGAACGCTCAGGTGCCGGGATTCGCAGGCGCCGATCTCGGCGGCGACGCCCTTCAGCTCGTTGCTCTTGAACGCGGTGACGGCACCCATGTAGGCCCCGACGAACGCGGTCTCGAGCGCCATCCCGAGCGCGCCGATCGAGTGGCGGGAGCCGAACGACCCGGCCGGGTACTTGAACTTCAGGCCGGCGGGGGTCGCCTTGCCGAGCACGCCCTTGAGCGCGTCGTAGTGGGCGACCTCGTTGCCCTTGGCACCGACGAGATAGGAGAGCTCGTCGCCCTTCAGCTTGCCCGAGGCGATCGCGTTCGAATAGAAGTCGATCGCGAGCAGCTCCGCGGTGGCGGCGAGCTTCGCGATGTCGGAGTCGGCAGTGACGGCGCCGAAGGCCGTTCCCTCGGCGACGCCGAGGACGAGGCCGCCGGCAACGAGGGCAAGCCCGCCCTTCGCGCCGCGGCTCAGGAACTGTGCGCGAGTGGTAGCGCTCATCGGTGGATCCTCCTTGGTCGGTGCTCGCTGGGGGTGCGAGCGTGCCGGCTATTCGCAGGCTCTGCCCATCCGGTTCGGACCGCCTGACCGGCTTCCCACGAACCAAACCGAGGGCCTGGGCGAATCACAACGTCATGAGTGCCGCTCTCTGCTTGGTAGGGTCTTGGACGAGCTCCGATCGGAGCGATTACATGCCGCGCCGCGACCTGGCACATCTCTCCGACGAGGCCGTCGTCGCGCTGACCGCACGGTCGGACGACGTCGCGCTCGCAGAGCTCTACGACCGCTACGGGCGCGCCGCGTACGGCCTTGCGTTCCGGGTGCTGCGCGACGATGCGCTCGCAGAGGACGCGGTCCAGGAGGCCTTCCTCGCGGTCTGGCGCGGCGCCTCGAGGTTCATTCCGGAGCGGGCGAAGGCAAGCACCTGGATCATGACGCTCGTGCATCGCCGAGCCGTCGACCTCGTTCGGCGCGAGGAGCGCCGGCGCGCCGACCCGCTGCCCGAGATCGAGCTCGAGTCAGGCGAGCCGTCGGCAGCCGACATCGTCTGGCTGCGGCTCGAGCGGGAGCGCGTGCAGGCGGCCCTGCGCCAGCTTCCCGACCAGCAGCGCGAGGCGATCGAGCTCGCCTATTACGGCGGCTTCACGCAATCGGAGTTGGCGGAGCGCCTGGGCGAGCCGCTTGGCACCATCAAGAGCAGGATGTTCACGGGGCTCTCCCGGCTCCGCGAGCTACTCGACAACTCGACTGACGAGGATTCATGGAAGAAACAATCCACGACCTGAGCGCCGCCTACGCGCTGGATGCACTCGAGCCGGAGGAGCTGGACGCCTTCGAGGAGCACCTCGCGACGTGCGAGAGCTGCCGCCAGGCGGTCGCCGACTTCGGCTCGGTCGCGGCCGAGCTCGCGCTCGCGGGTACTCCGGCCTCGCCGCCGCCCGAGTTGCGTGACCGAATCCTCGATGCCGCACGCGCCGAACGGCCGAACGTCGTGCCGCTTCGGCCTCGCTGGCAGCGGCCGCTCGTCGCAGTCGCGGCGATCGCGGTCTGTGCCGCCCTCGTTCTCGGCCTCTGGAACGTCTCACTCCACAATCAGCTCTCGAGCTCGAAGAACGAGGCGCTCACGCGCGTGCCGGTCACGGGAGCCTCCGGCTCGATGGTCGTCTCCTCGAACGGCTCCGCCGCCCTCGTCCTCGACAGCCTGGACGCCGCGCCGCCGGGCAAGACCTACGAGGCCTGGGTGATCCGCGGCTCGAACGCACCGGTTCCAGCAGGTCTGTTCCGGGGCGGCCCGGGCACGACGTTCGTCCCGATCGAGGGCTCCGTGAAGCGCGGCTCGGTCGTCGCGGTGACAGTCGAACCGGCCGGCGGCTCGCCGCAGCCGACGACGACGCCGTTCGCTCAGTCGAAAGTTCCGGTTCTGACGACCATCTAGCCGGATTCTTAGGATTCCACCCGGAATCGCGGGGTAGAAGGGTCGCATGAAACGATTCAGGATTCCTCTTGCGATTCTCGTCGTCTCGGCCTTCGTGGCCGTTGGAGTGGGCTTTGCCTCGAGCAAGGCTGCGACGAGCACGGCCTCATCGATTCCGGCCGCGACCGCTCTTCAGAACGCGTTTGCAAACGTCTACAGCAAGGTGTCACCGTCAGTCGTGCAGATCCAGACGAGCGAGGGCCTCGGCTCGGGCATCGTCTTCGACTCGAAGGGCGACATCGTCACGAACGACCATGTGGTCGGCACCGCAAAGACCTTCAGTGTCACCACCTCGACGGGCAAGAACTTCACGGGCAAGCTCGTGGGCGCGTTCGTCCAGGACGACCTCGCGGTGATCAGGGTGAACGGCTCGGGGCTTCATCCGGCGTCGTTCGCGAACTCCGACAAGCTCCGCATCGGCGACATCGCGATGGCGATCGGCAACCCACTGGGGCTCAGCTCGAGCTTCACCGAGGGCCTCGTCAGCGCGCTGAACCGGCAGGAGCCGGAGGGCAACGGCGTGATCCTGCCCTTCGCGATCCAGACGAGCGCCGCAATCAACCCGGGTAACTCCGGCGGGGCGCTCGTGAACATCAACGGCTCGGTGATCGGCATTCCGACGCTCGCGGCCGAAGACCCGCAACTCGGCGGTGCAGCCGCCGGGATCGGCTTTGCGATCCCGAGCAACACCGTCACGAACATCGCAAGCCAGCTGATCAAGACCGGCAAGGTCACGAACTCCAACCGCGCCTACCTCGGCATCGAGACCGCCGACACGGGCGAGCAGACCGGCGTCCTCGTGACCCAGGTTCTCCCGAACACGGCCGCCGCCAAGGCGGGCCTGAAGGCGGGCGACCTGATCACCGCCGTCAACAGCACAAAGACGCAGACGTCGTCCGACCTCGGCACGGCCCTCGCGGCCCTGAAGCCGGGCCAGACCGTCACGGTCTACTACACGCTGCAGAGCGGCGCCAAGCAGAACGCCAAGGTGACGCTCGGCGAGGTGAAGAGCTAAAGCGAAGTAAGGGCGGGGAGCGTGGGGCAGCCCGCGCTCCCCGCGCTCTCTGCCACTCGGCTTCGTCCGGCTACTGCGGGCCGCTGCCTGCAGTGTCCGACGAGAGCGGGATGCCTTCCGGGCCCTTGCCGCGGTAGGCGTCGCGGAACGCCGCGAAGGCCTTCTCGTTGAAGCCCGGGCACACGGCGATGTGGCCGATCCCGTAGTAGATCGAGCCGTTGACCTTCTGGTAGTAGTCGGTCGGGTTGCCCGTCCAGGCGGTGAGGGCGATCTTGCTGCCGAGGCCCGGGTACGGCGTGGCGAGGACGCCCGTCGTCTGCTCGTTGTAGAACGCCCGGAGCTGATTGACGGTCGCCTGCGAGACGTCCGGGCCGTACCAGATGATCACGCCGCCGTGCTCCTCGTTGTGGACGACCTGCCGCGGATTGACGGGATCGGTGTAGAAGTCCCAGATCGCCCAGAGCCCGTAGTGGGCGCCGCCTGACGGCGGGTTCGTGCTCCAGAGGCCCTTCGTGGGCGTCGTGAGCGACGGCACGTCGGCGTGGTAGTTCGTCGGGTCCTTCTTGGCAGGGAGCGGCTTGACGTCACGGTAGGTGCAGCCGGCCGCGAGCATCGCAGCCTTCGCGCTCGTCGAACCGGTGCTGCTCGAGCCGGAACCGCCGGAGGCGAGCACCGCGATCACGATCACCGCGCCGGCGAGGACGGCGACGCTCGCGTACCACACCCAGTGGGGAACCTCGGCGAGCGGATGTGAGGATTTCGAGTCGCGCCGCTTCGGTGCCTGAACGTTGCGGGGCGGTGTCGGCGTCCGATCCTTCTTGCTGGCCACAGAAAACAGAATACGTACCGGCGCGGAGGGGTCGCGCGCGAACTGGATGACTAGGCCGCCTTGCGTGTCGCCCCGGGCGGATACCACGCATGCGCAGGCGGGCCGTACGGACGCTGAAGCGCCTCGACCGCCTCTGCGATCCGAGTGGTGAGAGCCTTGGCGGTTGCGACCGACGGCTTTACCCGCTCGACGGGGATCGGCTCGCCGACGATCACCTTGATCTGCGGCAGGCCGAGCTTGAACTTCCCGGGCCGGAGCGCCCGCTCGCTCCCGACGATGCACACGGGGACGACGGTCGTGCCCGTCGCGAGTGCGAGCCGCGCTGCACCGCGGAACCAGGGACGATCGCGGTAGGGCAGGCAGGTTCCCTGCGGGAAGATCCCGAGCACCTGATCTTCTTCCAGGAGATGTACCGCGCGACCGAGCGCGAGCCGGTCGCCGGTTCCCCGTTCGACGGGAAAGCAGCCGAGCGCGTCCATCACCCGCCCCATCGACGGCGAGCGCCAGAGCTCGGCCTTCGCCATGTACCTCACCGGCCTCGGCGTGGCGAGCCCGAGCAGGAACGGGTCGATCATCGACTCGTGATTCGCGACGAGGATCACGGGGCCGGTTTCGGGGATCAGCTCCGGATGCTGCGTCTCGACGCGATAGAGACGGGCAAACCAGAATCGGAATCCCGTCGCCAACAGGGCCCGGTAGAGAAACGGAACCTTCATTACTCCGAGAGCGTGCCCGAAAACACCTCGAGCCGAGCCGCCACCAGCTCTACCCAGGTGCGGGCGCGCGGAAGCTCGAGGAACCGGTGCTCGCCGACACGAACGCAGAGCCCGTGAACGCCGCCCCGGATCAGCGTGTAGCTGCCCTCGACGCCGAGCGCCCGGGCTCGCTCGAAGCCGCGGCGCGAGACCGACGGCGCGACACCGGGAATCCCCGGGAGGCCCCGGTCGAGCGAGCCGTGCAGGACATCGAGCCGCCGCCCTCGAAGCGGCGAGACGTCGAGCCGCTCGGGGATCCACGGTGCGAGGCCGAGGACACCCGTGACGCGTGGGTCGCCGGCGGCCGCGATCGCGACGGCCCCGCCCATCGAGAAGCCGAGCAGGAGCTTCGGCCCCTCGCCGGTCGCCTCGATCGCCGCGCGGCAGTCCTCGATGCACTCGTCGAGCCGGCGCCACGACCGGATCCGGTAGCGGACCTCCGCGAACGCCAGCTCGGGAAAGCGCTGTCCGAGCCGCCCGACGAGCCACTCGAGCGACGAGCCCCAGACTCCGGGAACCTCCTGCGCCCGGCCGCCGCTCAGGCAGATCACAGCCGCCGTCCCGAGCGTCGTGACTCGCAGCTCGGCGCCCGAGAGAGAGGGACGGCTCGGAACCGGCTCAGACGGATCCTCGGCCCAAGACGGTGTCAGACACCGGCTTGGAGCCCCTGGGTCGCGTGACCGCACTGGATGCATCAGCTGCCGGGTCACGCCGGGCGGGTGGCGTCGACCGCGGCGCGGGCCTCGGCCTCGTACGGATTGCGCTCGTAGCCCGTGCGCAGGTAGGAGAGCGGCATCGCGACCGGATGGTGCTGCATTTGCCAGACATGGCAGAGCTCGTGGCAGAGGAGGTCGTCGGCGGGGCCGCCCGCCGGCTCACGCAGGAGGATCGTGCCCCAGGCGGCGTAGCCGTCGAAGCGGCGGAACCAGGGCAGCCGGAAGAGCCGGGGCGAGACGATCACCCTGACCCGGTCGATCCGGACGGGACGTGGGTACAGCTCGAGCGTGTCGAGGCGTGCCTTGGCGCTGTCGAGCGAGGCTAGGGCCACCGGCCGGCGCCGGGCTCGGCCGGGGGAAGCCCCGCCCATTCGGCTCGCGGCGGCGCGAAGACCTCGACCGCCACCGCACCGTCCGGTCCCGCCACGACCGAGTGCGGGACGTTCGAGAGGATCCGCCAGAACGATCCCGGACGAACCTCGCCCTGCTCGCCGCCGATCGTGAAGCTCATCGAGCCCTGGAGCAGCACGCCGAGCTGCTCGTTGTCGTGGCTGTGCTCGGGCACCTCGGCGCCGGGCTCGAGCTCGATCACGACGAGCGTCATCCGCTCGCCGTGAATCGGACCGCCCGACAACGCCTTCCCAGATCTGCTGCGGCGAGACTGAGCTCGATGTGATCGAAAGAGCTCAGGGCGCTACGAGTACTCGCCCTTGGTGCCACCGGCAGCGCGGACGGTCACGACGTACTTGGCGACGTCGTAGACCTCCTTGAAGGTGACGCTGCGGAGCACGTACTCGGCCTGGATCCCGCCGACGCCCTCTTCGATCGCGGTCACGACGCGCGTGTAGGTGACGGCGTCCTGATCGAGGTTCGGCCCGAGCGTTCCCTGCGCTCCGGCTGCCTTGAGCGCGTGGCACTTGCCGCAGAAGGCGATGTAGACCTTCTTGCCGGTGGCGATGTTACCCGGCTGGGCACGATGATTCCCAGCACCGAACGCAGCCGGCGAAAAGATCACGAGCATAGAGATGGCGAGCAGGGCGAGAACGCCCCAGGTGACCCTCGATCTCATACCTAGGCAAGACTCTAGACCGTCTGGCGGATTTCGTCCACTTAGATGAGTAGTCCTCCGCACCGCTCAGAGCGCGAATCGCTCGACGTGGAGCGAGCGGCGGGGCACTCCGGCTCGCCTCACGTCGTGCTCGATCGCGGTGACCATGCCCGGACGGGCCGCAGAGGTAGACATCTCGGTCGGCGAGGTCCGGGACGAGCTCGCGCAGATGCGCCGCCGAGAGCAGGTCCCTGCCCTCGGTCGAGAGGTGGTCGCCGACGACGTACCTGAGGTTGATCCCGCGCCTCGTGACGAGCTCCGCCAGTTCGTCGGCGAAGACGATGTCCTCCTCGGAGAGCACGCGGTAGATGACCGCGAGCTCACCTTCCATCGTCTCGGACAGCGCGCGGACCGGCGTGATCCCGATCCCGCCCGCGATCAGGAGCGCATTCGGACGCCGGCGGGCGGCTGCCGTGAAGCACCCGAACGGCCCCTCGGCCACGACCCTCGTCCCGACCGGGATCGAGCGCATCCTCGCCGTGTGGTCGCCGGCGGCCTTGACGCTGATCCGGAGCGACCGCCCGTCCGGGGCGGCCGAGAGCGAGAACGGATGGGACGTCCACCAGAACCCACCGGTGAGGAAGCGCCAGAGGAAGAACTGGCCCGGGCGCGCTCCCAGATGGTCGAGCCGCCGGCCGGTCATCCGGATCGTCGTGACGGTCGGCCCCTCGGCGATCACCTCGGCGACTCTCAACCGGAAGCGCAGCGCCGAGACGATGGGGCTGAGCACGCGGAACACGAGCAGCGCGAGCGAGCCGAAGAAGAGGATCCGCCAGTAGGTCGCAGCGTTCGGGTGGAACGTCGGGTTGATGTCGCCGCCGGTCGGGATCTGGTGAAACCAGGCGAGCGCGATCGCCGCGTACCCCGTCAGGTGCACCGCGTACCAGAGCTCGTACGGGAGGTGCCGCCGGGCGACGGCGATCGAGGAGACCGTGACGACGACGAAGAGAACGAGCCCGATCGTGGCCGTGACCATCCCCGTCAGGATGTTGTCCGCAACGAGCTTCCAGAACTCGCGGAAGAACGAGTTGTTGCCGTCGAGCGAGAACCCGAGCACCGCCATCACCGTGTGCGCCAGCACGAGCAGCAGGCACAGGTAGCCGTTCCAGCGGTGCCAGACGGTGAGCCGGTCGAACCCGATGAGCCGCCCGAGAAACGGCAGGCGGGCGAGCAGGAGCACCTGCACGAGCGCCGTGAACGCGGCGAGCAGGCCCGTGAGCCCGCCGAGGCGCGCCATCAGCGTCGCCCAGTAGTCGGGGGCGAAGCTGAAGTCGAGGTTGTGATTCGCGATCCAGATCCAGACGATCGCGACCAGGTTCCCGAGCACGAAGGCCCAGATCGCCCCGCCCGCGACGAGACGGAGGGTCCGGTCGCGCGAGTACGGCATCACCACCGCGGTGAGTATTGCCGGGTCGGCGCATGGGCGTGCGGCTACGGCGCGGCGAGGGCGGCGAGCTCGAGCCGGGCCCGGACAAGCAGCGGAGCGACACCGAGCGAGACCCGGGTGGCTGCGAGCAGCACCTTCGGGTCGTTCCGCGTCATCGACCGCTGGAAGAGCGCGGAGGCGTGCTCGAGCCTGGCACAGGCCGAGATGAGCGTCGCCACCACCCGGTGGGCCCTCGGAGCCGGAGCCCCGACCGCGGCGAGCGCATGGCCGCAATCACCGAAGAGGCCGTAGGCGACGAGCATCGTGTAGATGGCGTCCGAGCCGGCCATCGCGCGCCGGGCATCTGCGAGCGTCGGCCCGCCGCCGGTCGTGAAGCCGAGGTCGGAATCGAGAGTGGCGACGAACCGCCGCGCGTTGTCGATCCACACGCGCTCCGAGGCCGGCGCCCTGGCCGGGGCGGGCGCCCTCGACGATCCGCAGGCCGCGAGCGAGGCGACCGCCACGAGGCCGGCAGCGCGGAGTCGAGTGTCCACGACTCGACGGTAGCGCGGGCCGCGCCGTTCTCGGGTCAGACGCCCGAGCAGTGCCAGCAGCCGACGACGGCGGTGATCTTGACCGACGAGTCGAGAGTTCCGATCGTCGTCGAGAGTACCGCCGTGGTCGAGGAGTACGTCCCGTGCCTGGTGAGGCGAACGCCCTTGTAGCCGGTCACCTTGCCGATGAGCCACGTGCCCTTGCTCACCCCGTCGGCGGTGCGCGTGCCCTTGAAGTCCAGGGTCACCGACCCCTCCGGCGAAGAGGCGACGAGCGTCCCGAACTCGTGGCCCGACGGCGCCGGTTCCCGGCTCGGCCGCTTTCGCGTCGTAGACGAACGTCGCGTTCTTTGCCGTGCAGGTGTAGCTCAGGGACTTCAGCGCGCCGAGCCGGTCGAGGTGCTTCACCTCCAGGCACTGGCCGGTCAGCGTCGCACGCACCGGGGTACCGGCGGCAAGCGCAGTGCTCACGCCGACGACGGCGAGAACGAGAACCAAAACGGCTGCGGCGATCGACTGTCTCATTCCCGCAACAAGGTACTAGCGTCGATGGGAACCTGTCAGCCCTTCGAATGTGAATGGTTCGTTAGCTTTTTCGGAGAGGTCTCGTCGCAGAGCTCCTCCGCCTTCTGCCTCGAACTGTCGAGAGGCGGTCACGCGGCCGGGAGCGTGAACGACACCCGGGCGCCGCCGCCGTCGCGGTTCTCGGCCCAGATCCGGCCGCCGTGGGCCTCGACGAGACCGCGGGCGATCGCGAGGCCGAGTCCCATCCCGGCCTGCGAGCGGGCCCGGTCGGCGCGCCAGAACCGCTCGAACATCCGGCTCACCGCCTCGGGCTCGAGCCCACTGCCCGTGTCCTCGACCGACACCAGCACCTCGTTCTCGCGCCTTGCGACGTTCACGGCGACGGAGCCGTCGGAGGGCGTGTGGCGGAGGGCGTTCGTGACGAGGTTGAAGAGCACGCGCTCGATCTTGTCGGGGGCAACGGACGCGGTCGTCTCGCCGTCGAAATGCGCCACGAGCTCCACTCTCCGCGCGACCGCCTCCGGCTTGAGCAGCCTGACGGCCGAGTCGACGAGACCCGAGACGGGAAGCCGCTGGAGCTCGAGGGTGAGCGCTCCGGCGTCGATCCGCGCCAACTCGAAGAGGTCGTCGACGAGGACGGTGAGCGTGCGAACCTGGTCGCGCAGCGTCGGCAGGTAGTCCTCGGGCGTCGCGAGCCCGTCCTCCATCGCCTCGATCATCGCCTGCATCGAGGCGAGCGGCGTCCGCAGGTCGTGGCTCGCCCAGGCGACGAGCTCACGCCGGGCGTCGAAGAGCTGCTCGATGCTCGTCGCCATCGTGTTGAACGACTCGGCGAGGCCCGCGATCTCGTTCGCGCCGCCCACGGGAGCGCGCGCCGAGAGATCCCCGGCCGCGAGCCGGGCCGAGGCATCGCCGACACGCTGGATCGACTGCGAGATCCAGCGCGCGAGGAGAAGCCCGGCGCCGACGGCCGCGGTGGCGGCGCCGGCTGCGACGGCGAGCACCTTGCGGTCTGCGCCCATGTGGAACATCACCCAGCCCGAGGCGAGCACGGCGACGAGCGGGACGCAGACGGACACGAGGGCGAGCCCGGCGAGCTGGAGCCTGACGGTCGGGGCCGCCCGCAGCGCGTAGGCCACCGCAACGCCGATCGCGAGGCTCGCAGCGGCGACGATGAGCCCGAGGAGGATCACGGATCGAGCCGGTAGCCGACGCCCCACACGGTCTGGAGATGCGTCGGGTGCGCGGGATCCGCTTCGAGCTTCTCGCGCAGACGGCGGACGTGGACCGTGACGGTGCCCGTGTCGAGCGCGGGCGAATGGCCCCAGACGCTGTCCATGATGTGGCTGCGGGAGAAGACCCGGCGCGGGTTCGCGGCGAGGAACCACAGCAGGTCGAACTCGCGCGCGGTGAGCGTGACCGGGACGGCCCGCGCGAGTCGACCTCGCGGCTTGCCCCGTCGAGGACGACGTCGCCGAACTCGAGCCGCTCGGCACGCTCGGCGCTGCCGTTCGTGCGGCGCAGCACCGTCCGCACCCGCGCGGCGAG
The DNA here is from genome assembly GCA_963720045.1 of uncultured Actinomycetota bacterium. Lineage (GTDB taxonomy): Bacteria > Actinomycetota > Thermoleophilia > Gaiellales > Gaiellaceae > PALSA-600. The sequence continues at coordinate 210,790 of CAVREC010000011.1, forward strand.
CTCCCGCGGCGAGAAGGGCTTCGTGACGTAGTCGTCGGCGCCGAGCTCGAGCCCGACGATCCGGTCGGACTCCTCGCCGCGGGCGGTCAGCATGATCACGGGCAGGTCGGAGCGGCTGCGGATCCAGCGGCAGAGCTCGAGGCCGTCGGTGCCGGGGATCATCACGTCGAGCACGACGAGCGTCGGATCCGCGGTCTCGATCAGCTCGCGCGCCCGGTCGCCGTCGCCGGCCTCGAGCGTGTCGAAGCCGTCTCGCTGGAGGTAGCGGACGATCACGTCGCGCACGATCGGCTCGTCGTCGACTACGAGGACGGTCACCTTCACGCTCCTATTCTGGCTTCCATTTGGCGTGATGGTCGGCCGCCCACTCCTCGCTGACCGTCCCGACCGTGATTCCGCGCAGCGCGTGGCGTGTCGCCGGGTGGAGCACGGCCAGGTAGAGATGGCCGGCGAGGAGCACGAGCGAGACGTACATCAGGCCGTCGTGGAGCACCACTGTGCTCGCGAACCGCAGCTCGGTGTTGCGCTCGCCGAACCAGAGCAGGAGGCCCGTGACCAGGAAGAGGACGACGAAAGCGGCGTTCAGCACCGTGTTCAGCTTCTGGCCGGCATTGAAGCGGCCCTGCGGCGCCGGTTTCCGCCCCGTCAGGAAGCGCAGGTCGTCGCGATCGAAGCCGTCGATCTCGCGCGCCGTGCGGGCGATTCCGCGGCGGTCGCCGGCGAGCACGATCAGCGACGAGCACGCAGACCCAGGCGATCCCCGACCAGAAGTGCAGGCTCTGGACGAGCGGCCGGCGGCCGACATCGACGGCGAGGCTCGGCAGGTACAGGATGAGCCCGGTCGCGAGCAGGAAGAAGAAGAACACGGCGTTTGCCCAGTGGAGCGTCCGCTCGGTGCGCGAGAACCGGCGGCGGTAGCCGTGCTTCATGTCCCGTAGCCGTTCGAGCGGCCGACCCACGCGTCGCGGTCGTATCCGAGCTCTTCCCAGTAGCCGTCAGAAGGCTTCGGGACGAGGTTGATCCCCTTCAGCCACTTCACGTTCTTGTAGCCGTACATCTCCGGGATCACGAGCCTGACGGGGGCGCCGTGCACGCGCGGGAGCGGCTTGCCGTCCATCTCGTAGGCGAGCATCACGTCGTGCAGGCCCGCCTGCTGCGTCGTCAGCGAGTCCACGTAGGGGATCTCGGCGGACACGAACTCGAGGCCGTGCGCATCGGGCTTCGGAGAGGCGGGCGCGAGCACGTCGTTCAGCCGGACACCGCCCCAGCTCACGTTCTTCACCGTCCAGCCGGTGACGCAGTGGAACGTCGAGACCTGCTCGACCTTCGGGAGCGAACGCAACTGCTCGTAGGAGATCGAGATCGGCTTCTCGACGTGACCGCCGATCGCGAGCTTCCAGGTGGTCGGGTCGAACTTGGGCATCGAGCCCGACACCGTGTAGATCCGCCAGCCGCCGTTCGGGATCAGCGGGATCGCGTTCTCGAACGGCGCGATCGCCGCCGAGATCTTCCCCCAGCCGGTCTTGCCCCAGTAGAGCGCCGAGACGCCGCCGAGGACCGTGCCGAGGAAGACGGCGCGGCCGACCTTCATCGTTCTCCGATCCTCGGCGTTCATCTCGACCATCGCATCCCTTCCTACATGTGGGCCATACCGACGAACAGTGTGCCCCTGAGATCGCCCGGATGCCCCTTCGTGTCCACCCAGACCTTGTAGGAGCCGGGCTTCGACTCGATCAGGGCGAGCGCCTTCGCCGGAACTGCGGCGCAGCTCTTGGACTTGAAGGTCGGACCGAGCTTCGCGACGACCATTCCGCCGCCGTCACGGATCGAGGCGCCGGTGACGCCGTCCGTCATCACGTCGAAGGTCCAGCAGAGTTGGCCCTTGCCGGCGTTCGACTGGAAGTTGACCACCCCGTGCTCGCCCATCCCCGTGAGCTTGGCCGCGAGCACGGGATGCATCATGGCGCCGCTTGCAGCCGCGCTCGAACGCGCAGGCCGCCGCGACTGTCGCCATCCCGAAAGCAAACCTCTTCATCACTCCTCCATTCGTCGAAAGTCGCTCCGGAGGTTCACCGACACGACTTGCGTTTGCGTTTCAGAGTGCTTACGAGAGGCTTAAATCGCTTGTTGGGATCGCGGCAGCCGGCATGGAGTCTCCGCCGGAGACGCCGGCGCGGATACCTCCAGGTCGAGTAATCTTTGCCGCGCAATGAAGGCCGAGCGGGAGACCGTCTCGCAACCGGAGAGAACTCGGCATCGCGGCGCGCCGGCGGGCGAGCGGACAATCGACTCGCTGGATCGGGCTGCCCGCGACGTGGCTCATGCCGTCGGCAACTCGGCTTTCTCCCACTTGCTCCGCTCCGGCGGGATCGCACCGCCCGGGCCGACGCACGCCCGGCGGGGAGACGCGGGCCGCGGCGGAGCACAGCTCCTGCGCCAGGATCATCCGGACGGCGGAGGCACGGCGACCGTCCCCCAAGATCCGGCCGCAGGGCCCGGAACGACCGCATCCGGTGGCGCACCAGGGACGACCACGGCATCGGGAGCCGCGGGAACGACCGACTGGGAGCAGACGCCGAACCTCCACGGCCGCCCTCCCGTCCGCGAACGGCACACACCCCCGAACACGGCGGTCGTCGAGGACGAGAGCATCTATCGAGCGCTCCTCGGCCAGGCGCAGGGCGCCCTCGTCCGGCAGCGGGCCCGGGCGGACGCGCTGATCGATCCGCGCACGCACGACATCACGGACTTCCGCTGGTTCTTCGCGAAGGTCTACTCGCACGTGACCGAGAATGAGATCCGGTTCTGCGAGGAGGGTGCCTACTACTACCCGAGCTACGTCCTCCGCTGCGTGCTCTATTTCGACCAGATCTACGACGACAACTTCCGCGCATTCGACGCCGGCGGGCCGGTCGAGGCTCACTGGCGGCGCGCGTTCCAGCAGTGCCAGAGCTCCCAGCAGGCCGTGCGGGACGCGCAGGAGCTGATGATGCACCCCAGCTTCGGCGACGACGACGGCAGCGGCGCCGCCACGAACCTGCTCGTCCAGGAGGTCATGCAGGCCGGGGAGGCGCTCACGATCTCGATGAAGGCCCACATCCGCTACGACCTGCCGCGGGCCGAAGCCTGGGTCTTCGCGAGCGACTACGCGGGAATGCCGGGCACGAGGCAGCAGGATTTCCAGAGCGACTTCTTCTCGATGAGCGGCGTCTTCGACCAGGCCGCCCGTGACTTCGCGCCCGAGATGGCGCACGCGATCGGCGTGCCCACCGATCTCGTGCCGCAGCTCATGCAGGACACATCGATGCGCTACATCTTCTCGGCCGACATGGCGACCGAGCGCGCCGACACCTGGGCGCGGGCGACGGCGCTCGGAAGCTCCGGGGGGGCGGGCCCCTATCACGAGGATCCGACCACTCACGGGATCCAGGGCTCCGGCAACGTCGTCGCGGGCGCCGACGGCCAGGGAAACCTCGCGGCGATCGGCTCGCTCTCGGATCCCTCCCTGCGTCCGTCCATGGACGCGCCGATGCACTCCGGAGACGACGACGACGCGCACACCGCCCTCGATCCGCTCCCACCCGGCGGGATCGGGGCGCTCCCGGCAGTGCGGCGCGTCCAGTACCTCCGCTCCCTCTTCGCCGGCGCGACGATCGGCAACGACGAGACCCTGATCCTGCGGATCCTCAACGAGTCCGTCACCGCGGGCGACCTCGTGACGGTGCTCGACGGCGCTGACGCGTGGGACATGATGTACGCCCTCGATCTCGGGAACGCGAGCACGCTTCGCAATCTCTTCCGCGACCACTACTACGCGCAGACGGCGCAGGTCACTGCGATGCGGCTGATCTACAAGTGCATGGACGGTGAGACGGCCGAGTGGGAGGAGCACATGATCTCCGACCTGATCGTGAAGCGCGCCGACCGGCGGGCGATCGTCGCCGAGCTCGGCCGCCACTACCGGCCCGGATCCGGCGACGACGTCCGCGCAGGCGTCGAGCAGCTCGACTCCGAGCTCGTCGGCGAGGACGAGGACCTGGCCCACCGGGCGCTCGGGCTCACCGAGACGAGCTGGAAGCACGGCTTCGGGCTCTGGTAGGACCCGGGGCGAACGAGGAGCGCACTCCGATGCCGAGCGTCGCGCCCTGGAAGCTAGGGCGCGGGCGTGAGCGTATAGACGGCGCTGTTGTTCGCGGGCGTCTCGTCCTGGGTGTTCGAGCGTGCGTTCGCCGTGATCGTCAGGTCGTGGCGTTTCGTCGCCTCGAGTGCGTAGCGGACGCCGGTCGATGTCTGCGCCGGAAGGAAGTCGAGGTCGCACACCACTCTCCCGGTGAGCCCCTTGCAGCCGCTCCCCCTGTCATAGGAGGGAGCGCCGAGTAGGTGCATCCCCGGTGGCAGGACGATCGTGAGCACGAGCCCGCCCGCCGTCTGGTTGCCCACGTTGTCGACGCTCGTGAAGAAGTCGACCTCCGTCCCGAGAGGCACGTTCGGCGAGTCCTGCTGGATGCTCGTGACGAGATCGATGAACGACGCCGGCGCGGGGGGTGGGCCCGTCGGTTGCGTAAGCGCGGCCGCGAGATCCGATCCGTAGCTCACCACGTAGGCGGAGGCGACGAGGACGAGCACCGCGTTCAGGTACCTGTGTCGACGGCGGATCGCCGACCACGCCGCAACGGAAAAGACCGCCCAGCAGGGCGTCGTGAAGAGGAGATAGCTCGACTTGATCGGGTCGTCGTACTGCTGCGGGAATCTGATCAGCATCGTCACGAAGCCGGCGAACGCGACGAGCGCGAGCAGCCCGAGGAGCGCGAGACCGACGTCCGCCGGCGACGGCTCGCGACGGCGGACGACCCGCACGAGCGCCGGGAGCGCGAGCAGCACGAGACCTCCGATCGCGAGGGCGTCCGCGAAGAATCCGAGGACGCTCTGGGTCGAGGCGGTGTCGCGCTCGGCCTGGGTGGGGCTCTGCCAGTTGTGAATGCCGCCGAACCAGTCGCTCCAGAGCTCTGCGTGCAGCTTGGCCAGGAGATCGTCCGAGAAATACGGCCTGTAGGGATTGAGCACGAGCCGCTCCAGCGGTGCGCCGAAATAGAAGTCGCCGGGCTGGTCTCGAATCATCGCCGAGGCGCGCGGGACGAGATTCGACTGGAGCGGATTGCCCCAGAGGTGGTAGGCATAGCCCCACCAGGGCCCGGCAAGGAGCACGGTCACGACGGCGGCGCGCACCAGGAACCCTCTCGCACTGCGCCTGCCGAGCCAGAGGCACGCGCCGCCCAGGGTGACGATCACGAGAACGGCAGGCTGGCGCGTCAGCGCCGCGGCGCCGAAGAGGGCACCGAGCACCCAGCCGAGCCGGACGGGCCAGCCCGAGCGGAAGCCTCGAAGCACGACGAAGATGGCGAACGCGCACAGGACCGCGAACTGGACTTCGGGATGAAAGAGGATGCTCATCCGATAGACGACGGGGTAGGCGGCCGCGAAAGCGCCGGCCGCGATCGCCCGGCCGGTGTTCCCGGGCCAGACCTCACGGGCGATCAACCCTGTGGCGGCGATCAGCCCTGCCCCGCAGGCGAGCGCGAGCAGGCGTCCGGCGGACCACGGCTCCGACTTCGCGAGCGAGATTGCCTCGTCGAGGCCCCAGAGCGCAGCGAGGCCGAGCGCCACGACGCCGGCGATCCGCAGGCGTCGGCGGGAGGAGGTCAGAGCCACCAGGCCGCCCGCGAGGACGAGCAGCCAGACGGCCCGAGTGACGAGGTTCCAGGGCAGTTCGAGAGCAACCGACGGAAGCACGGTCACCAGGTGCTCGGCTCCGATCGCCGCCACCTGGAAGAGCGGGGGGGTCGCGTACTCGTAGTTCTCCGCCTTCGTCGGAATCCTCCAGTGGGCATCGACGTACTCGGCGTATGCGAGGTGCTCCCCCGAGTCGATCGCTCCCTCGCTCCCGACCGTCGTCACCCCGATGAAGCCGATCACGGCGAAGACGGCAAACGCCGCCACGAGGAGGGCGCGAAGCGGCGACCACCGCTTGCTGAGCTCGACCCGGTGCACGCGCGGGAGTATCTCGGGGTCAGCCGATCGCTGCGGCATCGGACCGGGTTTGGGCCCGGCCGAGAACGTGGCGAAGGCCGAGCGCCAACATGGCGACGAGCGCCGGCACGAGCAGGAAATACGACGAGAAGACGGCGACGACCAGGACGAGGGCGAGTGCGGTCGCCGCGGCCACGCGGCCACCCCCGTCGAGGATCCGCACCGCCGAGCCGAGCGCGAGCACGTAGACGGCGACGAAGCACGCCGACGTCGCCCGCACGAGATCGTCGGTGCTGCCGACCCCGGCGACGAGCGCTCCGAGGAGCACCGAGCCGACGAGCCCGATCGCGACGAGGGGCATCCGCGGGATGCTCCGCTCGCGAGCGCCGGCGCCGAGGAGCCGCGGCAGCGCCCCATCGTCTGCGAGCGCGGCCGCGAGCTTGGCCGCACCGCCGATGTAGACGTTCATCGTCCCCATCGTCAGCGCGACGGCGAGCACCGCCGTGGCGTCGCGTCCGGCCTGCCCGAACCCGACCGCGATCAGGTCCGCGAGTGGGACCCGTGATCCGCCCACCCCGCCGACGGCGATCGTCGCCACCGCGAGCCCGATGTAGACGAACGTGACCGCCCCGAACGCGATCGCCATCGCCCTCGGCAGCTGGCGGGCGGGATTCGAGAACTCTCCGGCGAGCTGGGCGACCGCCTCCCAGCCCACGAACAGCCAGACGAGGATGCTCGCCGCGGTGCCTGCCGCCCACCAGCCGTGCGGCGCGAACGGGCTCCAGTTGTCACCGGCACGCGACGGCAGGGCCACGGCAATCGCGACCACGATCACGCCGAGGAGAACGGACGAGAGCCCGAGCTGAAACGCGGAGGTCACACGAAGCCCGAGCGTGTTCGCGAGCAGCACGATCGCGAACATCGCAAGCCCGACGGACGCAGCAACGGCGGTACCGGAGCCCGTGAGATCGGCGACGTAGTAGCCCCCGATCAGGGACACCGCGGGGGCGCCGAGCAACACCGCCGCAAGGAACCAGGCGCCCGTCACCGCAGCCGCGTCCGCCCCGAACCCCTCGCCGACGTAGGCCGACACGCCGCCCGCCACCGGATGGCGGACGCCGAGCGCTGCGAACGCGATTGCAAGGGGCGCCGAGAGAACGAGTAGCCCGGCCCACGCGAGAATCGAGGCCGGCCCAGCCGCTGCGACTGCGAGCGAGGGGACGAGCAGCACGCCCGGACCGATCAGCGCGCCGATGTACAGCGCGGCACCGCGCCAGACGCCGAGCGTTCCCCCGCCAGCCACACGCGGAGCGTAGTGACGGACCTGCCTACGCTGCGCCCTGCCTAGACTCAGGGACGGGATGAGGCTCCTCGGGATCGACGTCGGCGGCACGTTCACCGACGCGGTGCTCGTGGACGAAGGCCGCGTGACGGCGGTCAAGGTGCCGACGGCCCCGCGGCAGGAGGAGTCGGTACTGGCGGCCGCGGCCGCGCTGGGTGTCGAGTTGGGTGCGGAGAGCATCGACCGCTTCACGCACGGGACGACGGTCGCGACGAACGCGCTGCTCGAGCGGCGGGGCGCCCGCACGGCGTTCGTCACGACCGACGGATTCGAGCACCTGCTGCACCTGCGCCGGCAGGACCGCGCGCATCTCTACCGGCTGCAGGAGCAGCATCCCGAGCCGCTCGTGCCGCTCGAGCGCTGTTACGGGGTCAGCGAACGGATCGGGCCTGACGGTGTCCTCTCCCCGCTCGAGCTCGGGTCGCTGCCGGAGATCGAAGCGGAGGCGATCGCCGTGTGCCTGCTCTTCAGCTTCCGCGACCCGAGCCATGAGCGCGCGGTCGCAGAGGAGCTTCGGCGGCGCTATCCGGCCGCGCACGTCGTCGCCTCGCACGAGCTCGCACCCGAGTTCCGCGAGTACGAGCGCGCCTCGACGACGGCCGCCGACGCCTACCTCGGCCCGTCGACGGCGCGGTACCTCCGCTCGCTCGGCACTGCCTGCGCCGGGGCGGGGCTCCCCGAACCGCTCGTGATGCGCTCCTCGGGAGGCGTCACCTCGATCGAGGAGGCTGCCGCTCACCCGGCACTGATCCTCGTCTCCGGGCCCGCGGGCGGGGCGATCGGCGCCGCGCGGATTGCCAGGGCAGCCGGAGTCGACAACGCGATCTCGCTCGACATGGGCGGTACCTCGACCGACGTCTGCCTGATCGCCGGGGGCGACGCGGGCCGCACGCACGAGCGCTCGGTCGGCGGCTTCCCCGTGCGGCTGCCCATGCTCGACATCCACACGATCGGGGCCGGCGGCGGTTCGATCGTCTGGCGAGACGGCGGCGGCGCGCTGCGCGTCGGTCCCCGGAGCGCGGGCGCCGATCCAGGACCCGCTTGCTACGGCCGCGGCGGGACCGAGCCGACGGTCACCGACGCGAACCTCATGCTCGGCCGGCTGCCTGCCGAGCTTCCCGGAGGGCTCGAGCTCGACCGCAAGGCAGCGGAGCGCGCGCTCGCCGGGATCGACCCTCTCGCGGTGATCGAGGTCGTGAACGCCGAGATGCTCCGTGCCCTGCGGGTGGTCTCGGTCGAGCGCGGCCACGATCCGCGCGACTTCGCGCTCGTCGCCTTCGGCGGCGCCGGCCCCCTGCACGCGTGTGCGCTTGCCGACGAGCTCGAGATCCGCAAGGTGCTCGTTCCGGCTCTCGCGGGCGTGCTCTCCGCGGTCGGTCTCGCCGGGAGCGACGAACGCCACGACCACGTCCGCTCCTTCCTCTGCCCCCTCGAGGAGGCCGGCGAGCTTCCGGAGCCCGGCGAGGCCGACCTCCGCTACGTGGGCCAGTCCTTCGAGCTGGCCGTTCCGCTCGGCCCGGACCTGCACGAACGCTTCCATGCCGCCCATGCGGAGCGGTACGGCTACGCCGATCGCGAGCGGGCCGTCGAGCTCGTCGCGGTACGCACGGCAGAGGTCGCCCCGGGGCCCGAGCTCCACCTCTCGAGCCTCGACACGCGCAAGGTGAGCGGGCCGACGATCGTCGCGCTCCCCGGGGCGAGCTGCTTCGTGCCGAAGGGCTGGCGCGGGCGCGGTGACGCCTCGGGGACGCTGGTGCTCGAACGGTGAACGTCGAGCTCCAGGTGATCGGGGCGAGCCTCCGGGCGGTCGCCGAGGAGATGGGCGCTGCGCTCGTCCGGGCGGCGTTCTCGCCGAACATCAAGGAGCGGCGCGACTGCTCGACGGCCCTCTTCGACGAGCGCGGACGGATGATCGCCCAGGCCGAGCACATCCCGATCCACCTGGGCGCGATGCCCGACTCGGTCGCCGCGGTGATGAGGCTCGGGCCCAAGCGCGAGGCGCTCTACATCCTGAACGACCCCTACGCCGGCGGCTCGCACCTGCCCGATGTCACCCTCGTCTCGCGGACGCCGCTCGGCTTCGCGGTCAGCCGGGCTCATCACGCGGACGTCGGCGGCATGGAGCCCGCGAGCCTGCCGGCGTTCTCGCGCGAGCTCTTCCAGGAGGGCCTCGTGCTGCCTCCGGTCGAGCTGACGGACGACGTCGTCCGGATCTTCCTCGCGAACACCCGCAACCCCGACGAGCGGCGCGGGGACCTGCGGGCGCAGATCGCGGCGCACCGCCTGGCAGAGCGACGGCTCACGGAGCTCGTCGAACGCCGTGGGCTCGGCAGGGTGGAGGCCGCGATGGAGGAGCTCTACGACTACTCCGAGCGACTCGTTCGAGACGCGATCGGGCGGCTGCCGGACGGCCGCGGCGGGGCGACCGACGTGCTCGAGGCCGTCGACGGCGAGCTCGAGCTCCGGGTTTCTGTCGAGATCCGTGGCACCGAGATCGTGTTCGACTTCGCGGGCACCGCGGGGCAGCACGCCGGCAACCTGAACTGCCCGCTCTCGGTCACGCGGTCCGCCTGCTACTTCGTGCTGCGCTGCCTGACCGACCCGGACGTGCCTGCCTCCGGCGGCGCTTTCGCCCCCGTCACCGTCCTCGCCGAGCCCGGCTCGCTCGTGAACGCGCTGCCGCCTGCCGCGGTGGTCGCGGGCAACGTCGAGACCTCGAGCCGGATCGTCGACGTCGTCTTTGCGGCCTTCTCGACGCTCGCCCCGGTTCCGGCGCAGGGCCAGGGAACCGTCAACAACGTCACCTTCGGAAACAGCGATTTCACCTACTACGAGACCCTCGGCGGCGGGCAGGGCGCCTCGTCACGCGCCGACGGCCCCTCGGGCGTTCATGTCGCGATCTCGAACACGCTGAACACTCCCGTGGAGGCGCTCGAGCTCGCCTACCCGCTGCGCGTCGAGCGCTACGAGCTCCGGCTCGGCTCGGGCGGCGTGGGCGCACACAAGGGCGGCGACGGCATCCTCCGCACGATCCGCGCGCTGGAGGACTGCCGCTGCTCGCTCCTCACCGAGCGCCGAGCGCACGCTCCCCGAGGGCTCGCAGGAGGCGGCGACGGGCAGGCGGGCCGCAACCTCCGAAACGGGGTCGAGCTCCCCGCGAAGGTCACGCTCGAGCTCGAAGCAGGCGAGCAGATCACGATCGAGACGCCGGGCGGCGGCGGGTACGGCGCCGTTCCGGACCCCTGACCTGCGCCTGCGCGCTACTCGTACCAGGTGAGGACCGCGAGGATCACGTAGAGAGCGACGAGCGCGACGCCCTCGAACGGCGTCGCCTCGCCGTCGCTCGTGATCTGCCAGAGCGCGATCCCCGTGAGTGCGAGCGCGCCGATGAAGACCGGGGCGAGCTGGAAGGTGAGGCGCGTCGCGAAGAAGAGCGAGGCGAGCACGAGCGCGGGGAAGAGGAACGCGGTGATCTGGGCGACCGAGTTCTTCACCACCGAGATCGCGAGGTCGGACTTCCCCTTGAGCGCCATCACGACCCCCGTCGTGTTCTCGACGGCGTTCCCCGCGATCGCCACGATCACGAGACCCGCGAAGGCCTGGGGGATCCCGATCCTCGCCATCGAGGGCGCGAGCGAGTCGACGAACCAATCGGAGACGAGCGCCGCGCCGACACCCGCGATCCCGAGCAGGATCAGCGACACGGTCATCGAGATCACGGGCTTGCCCTCCGAGGGGAGACCGCGCTCGTCCCCGCGGATGTAGTGGACGATCCAGACGAGGTAGGTCGCGAGCAGCGCGATCGCACCGACGATCGAGATCGCCTCGATGTGATGCGAAGCCGGATCGTTGCTCGCGGCCGAGATGCCGATGATCACGATCAGGAAGCTCGCAAGCATCATCAGGATCGCGTTGTCCTTCGGCAGCGCGACCGAGAAGCGCATGATCCCGTCGGAGCTCGCGCGGCAGCCGGCAACGATCACGATCCCGAGCACGAGCAGCGCGTTCGCGAAGATCGAGCCGATGATCGCGGTCTGGGCGATCACGATCTCGCCGGCCGAGAGGGCGAACATCACGACGAAGAACTCGGGCAGGTTGCCGAGCGTCGACTGCAGGACGCCCGTCACCGCCGGCCCGAAGCGCTCGCCGACCTGCTCGGTCGAGAACGAGACCATCCAGGCAAGCCCGCCCAGCGCGAGCGTCGAGAGAGCGAACGTGAGGACCGTGGTCGCATGGGCGTAGTGCGAGATCCCGGCGAGAACGGTCACGATCCCGGTCAAGGAAGCGAAGATCCACGTATTGCGCACCGGCGAAAACCTAGTCGGTCGCCGGGCGCGGCGATAGGCTGCGCCGGCCGCTGCGATCGAGGGCCGCGATCTCCGGCTCTGGGCAGCGGGCCGGGGAATCGCCGCCGAACGCGGCTAAACGGTGACCGAGATCTGGCCGGGCGAGCTGACCGTGACGGTGCCGGCCCAGGTGCACATGCAGGTCGAGCTGCTGTCGAGCGCGGGGACCTCGTTGATCTTGACCTTGAGCGATCCCGGCGCCCACGGGCTGGCGATGACCGGGATACACGGCTGCGGTGTGAGCACCCCCATCGCGGCGCTCGTCGCAGCCGCCACCTGAGGATTCGCCGGCGACATGCACATCCCGAACGTGGGGATGCTCGCCATCGAGATGTCGGTGATCACCCCGGCCGGGCTCCCTCCCTGCACCGTGACCCCCGTGGCCGCAAACGTTGCCGGCATCGCCCCCATCGTGCACTGGAGCATCCCGCCGGTGACTACGAGCAAACCCATGGCTCTCCCTTCGTCAGTCTGAGGGGAGCCTAGCCTGGCCCGACCGATCCGCGCTAGGGTTTTCCGGGGGAAGTGTGATGGATTCCGAAGCGACCGAGGCAGCAGGCACCGGTGCAGTGGAAAAGCTGAGCCGGCGTGGGTTCCTGGCCGGCGCGCTCGCGGTCTCCGGGCTCGTCGTCCTCGAGGCGGGAGCGACGAGCGAGGCCGCCGACTCCGCCCGCTACCTCGATCCGCCCGGCACGATCGAGGCCGGCTTCCTCAAGCGCAGCTACGCCCCCGGCGCGACCGCAGAGCTGGTCGTCCAGACCGCCGCCCGCGGGCTTTCGCTTCAGCTCATGCGCGCGGGCCTCGAGCCGACGAAGGCGCGCTCGGGGATGGGCGGCGTTCCTGTGGGCCCGCCGCAAACCGTTCGCTGGCACGGCGGGCGCGGCGCCCTGCAGATCGGGGTGGACTCCCTGCACACGGGCCTCCACTTCGTCTACCTCCAGGATCGCCACGGGCAGGCCGGATATGCGCCGTTCGTCGTTCGCCCGGCGAAGCTCGGGGCTGCACGCACCCTCGTCGTCCACCCGACGAACACCTGGGGCGCCTACAACTTCCGCTACGGCGCCACCTGGTACGCGAACGTCGAGGTCGAGCACGTCGATCTCACGCGGCCGTTCCTCGGCGGCCCCCCGCCGCACTACCGCGACTACGACATGGGCTTCATGCGCTGGTTCGCCCACTCGGGCCACCGCGCCGACGTGATCTCCGACGACGACCTCGAGGCGATGCCGAGCGGCGATGAGCTCCGGCGGCTCTACGACCTCGTCGTCTTCTCGGGCCACGAGGAATATGTCACCGAGCACACCTACGACACCGTCGAGCGTTACCAGGCCCTTGGCGGGAACCTCATGTTCCTCTCTGCGAACAACTTCTTCTACAAGGTCGAGAAGCAGGGCGACACGATGCACGGGCGCTGGCGCTGGCGCGACCTCGGCCGCCCGGAGGCGCGCATGATCGGCTCGCAGTACCTGAACTGGTACCAGGGGCGCTACAAGAACATGCCGCTCACGGTCACCGGCGCCGAGCACGCGCCGTGGCTCTTCGAGGGCACCGGCTTCCGGAACGGCTCGAGCTTCGGCACCTACGGGATCGAGGTCGACGCGCTCGATCCGGCCTCGCCGCACGGCGTTCAGGTGCTCGCGGAGGCGAAGAACATCTTCGGGCCCGGCCAGACCGGCCAGATGACGCACTACAAGGCGACAAACGGGGCCGAGGTCTTCGACGCAGGCGTTCTCAACTTCAGCGGGACCGCCGACGATCCCGGAGTGAGTCGGATGGTCGAGAACCTCTGGCGGCGGCTCGGCCCGCCCGCTAAGTGACCGAGGAGACGTAGGCGGCGACGTCGGCAATCTGCTGATTCGTCAGCTGACCACCGAACGGTGGCATCCCGCCGCCGCCGTTGTAGACCTGGTTCTCGACGTCGCCGAGCGACGGCATCAGGTCGTCGAGGTCCGGGCCGCCGCCGCCGGTCGAGCCCGCGTCCTTCAGCGTGTGGCAGGTTCCGCAGCCTGCGACGCCGAAGACCGCCGGGCCGTTCTTGGCGTTCCCCGCTGGGAATACCGGCAGGCCCCCGGCGCTCCCCGAGCCCGTACCGGCCCCGGAACCCGAGCCCGAGCCGGAACCCGTACCCGTCGTCGTCGATCCTCCTCCCGACTTCGGGATCGACGAGATCGCGATCGGGACGGAGAGCCCGACGCCGATCGCGCCCTTCGTCCCGGAGACGCTCTGCCCGGAGACGATCGAGAGGAACTCGTACTTGCCCTTCTTGAACCTCACCGTGAGCTTCGCGGTCTGCCCCGTCTTGGTGAGCGTCACCGATTTGCCCGAGCACGCGTTCACGAGGCCCGACACCGGGTTCGAGCAGACGACGAAGGTGTGCTGGGCCTTGCCGCGGTTCGTGACCTGGAAGACGACCGAGCCGGCGAGGAGCCCCGACGACTTGGAGAGCTTCACCGAGGTTTCCTTGGGAGTCCCTACCGTGACGACGACCGTCGTACCGGTCTGCGTCACGGGAGCTGCGGCCGAGGTCGTGCAGAGGACTGCAAGCCCGGCAACCGCCAGAACACCGAGCGACGCGGCGCGCGAGGTGACGCGACGTGGCGGAAACGGCTTGGCGGAGGCGCTCATGCCTACCTCTTCCGCAAGAGTGAGCGGAGCGGTTTTTGAGAACCGCCGAAAAGGGCGGTTAGGGTAGAGCGGTGAGCGGCTCGCCCCAGGCCCGGTTCGACGCCGTCCTGATCGGGAGCGGGATCAACTCCCTCGCCTGCGCGGCACTCCTCGCACGGGCGGGCTGGAGCGTCTGCGTGCTCGAGTCCAACGACTGGTTCGGCGGGGCGATCAAGACAGCCGAGCTGACGGTGCCGGGCTTCCAGCACGACGTGTTCTCGGCCTGGCATCCGCTGTGGGCCGGCGGGCCGGCGCACGCCCTCCTCGCCGACGACCTCGGACGCCGCGGCCTCGAGTACCTGAACACCGACCTCCCGACCGCCAGCGTCTCCGGCGACGGCGAAGCCGCATTCCTGCTGCGTTCCGCCACGGCGAACCAGGAGGAGTTCGAGCGTCACGCCGCCGGCGACGGCGCCGCCTGGCAGGCGTTCCTCGACGGGTTCGTGCCGAATGTCGATCTCGCCTTCGGCACGCTCGGGACCGAGCTCTGGTCGCGCGCCGGCGCGGCCCTCTTCGCGAAGGCGCTTCGGAGGCTCGGCCGCCGTGGCCTGCACGAGTTCGCCGGGAACATCCTCATCTCGGCCCGCGACTGGCTCGCGGCCGAGTTCGAGTCGGACGCCGTCCGCGGCCTGATCGCCCCCTGGGTGCTCCACACGGGCCTCGGCCCGGACTCGGCGACGTCCGGCTTCATGGCCCAGGTGATCGCCTTCGCCGTGCAGGAGGGCGGAATGCCCGTTCCCCGGGGCGGAGGGGCGAAGCTCCCCGAGGCGCTCGTCCAGTTGATCCGCGACAACGGCGGCGAGTGCCGGCTCGAGACCGAGGTCGCCGAGGTCGCCGTCGCGTCGGGGCGGGCCACCGGTGTGCGGACAACAGCGGGCGAGCTCGTGACGGCAGGGCGAGCGGTGATCGCAGGCGTCACCCCGACGCAGCTCTACGGAGGGCTCCTCGGCAGTCCGCGGGATCCGGTTGCCGCTTCGGGGAGGCGCTTTCGCTTCGGACGCTCGGAGATGCAGATTCACTTCGCGCTCTCCGAGCCTCCGGTGTGGCGCGGCGAGGAGCGCCTCTCGAGAACCGCGATCGTGCACCTGACACCCGGCCTCGACGGTGTCTCCCGGGCCGTGAACGAGGCCGAGCGCGGCCTCCTCCCCGCCGAGGCAACCGTCGTCTGCGGGCAGCCGCTGACGATGGATCCAAGCCGGGCGCCCGACGGCGCCGGGCTCCTCTGGATCCAGCTGCAGGAGCTGCCGTGGCAGCTCAAAGGGGACGCCGCCGGTGAGCTCGACACCGGAAACGGCAGCTGGACCGAGGAGCTCCGCGAGGCCTACGCCGACCGGATCCAGGCGCGGCTCGCGGAGCACATCACGAACCTCGATTCCGCCGTTCTCGCGCGGACCGCGCTTTCGCCGGCCGACCTCCAGGCGGCGAACCGAAACCTCGAACGGGGCGACCCGTACGCCGGCTCGCTCGGCCTCGACCAGAACTTCCTCTGGCGGCCGTTTCCCGGGCAGCCCGGGCACCGAACGCCGGTCGAGGCGCTCTGGCACATCGGGGCGAGCACCTGGCCGGGCCCGGGGCTCGGCGCCGGGTCCGGGACGCTCGTCGCCTCCGAGCTGCTTCGCCCGAGCCCGGCCGACCGCATCGCGCGAAGATTCGGCCGGTGAGCGGGCCGCTCCTCTCGATCTCCGAGATCTCGACGCTGCATGCGTCGTTCGAGGAGGACCTTGCCGCCTACGCCGCTGCCGGCCTCGACGGGATCGGGATCTGGGAGCTGAAGCTCGGCGACACGGGCTCGGACGCCGGTTCATTGAAGCTGCTCGAACGGAGCGGCCTCGGCTCGGCGAGCGCCGTCCCGGTCATCCCCTCGATCCTTCCCCTCCCGCTCCTCGGCGGCCCAATCGATCCGGCGGAGCGCGTCGAAGCGCTCCTCGCCTCGATCCCCCGCCTGGCGGCATTCGGCGCGGAGGGAATCGTCTGCCTGACCGGCTCGGGCCTCGGCCTCGAGCCGGCGAGAGCCCGCGAGACCGTCGTCGATGGCCTGAAGCGCCTCGCCGAGGCCGCCGAGCGCGCAGGCGTACGAGTCGCGGTCGAGCCCTACCAGCGAGACGACTCCGCCGAGTGGTCGATCGTCTCGACGATCGGCGAGGCGATGGAGCTGATCGACGCCGCCGGCGGGGGGCGCTCGCTGGGACTCCAGTTCGACGTCTGGCACCTGTGGAACAGCCCCGAGGTGCTCGCCGAGATCGCTGACCACATCGACCGGATCGTCGGCGTCCACGTGAGCGATGTCCGCGACCCGACCCGCAGCTTCGCCGATCGCCTCCTACCAGGGGACGGCATCGCCGATTCGGCGCCGATCATCCGTGCGCTCGACGCTGCGGGCTGGCGGGGCTTTTACGACCTGGAGATCTTCTCCGACGACGGCACGTTCGGGATGGACCACGAAGGCTCGCTCTGGGCGGTGCCGGTGGGCGAGCTCGCCGAGCGCGGACGCGCGGCGCTTAGAAGCACTGTCTCGATGCCACTCGCCGACTGGGCGTGATGGGAGCGTGATCCGCAAGGACGCAGGGAGCCCGGGTAGTAGTCCTACCCGGGCGACTGAGGACGCAGTCGGAGTGCGTGCCCAGCGCGTCCAGGCGGCAACGTGCTCATTGAGTCAGGGCTTCTAGGCGGCCGTGGCGCCGGCTGCGCCGTAGGCGGCGAGGTACTGCTCCCAGCGTTGCGGGATCTTCGGCGCGGCAAGGCGGATGAAGAGCACCGGCGCCGGGGGGCGCGGCGGGTGGGGGAGCGCCATGTGCACCTCGTGGAGCAGCCGGTTGCCCTTGCGCAGGTTGCAGGGCGCGCAGGAGGTGACGACGTTCTCCCACACCGAGCCGCCGCCGCGGGAGCGCGGGATCACGTGGTCGAGGGTCAGGCGCCCGCCGGCGGTGCCGCAGTAGACGCAGCGCCAGCCGTCACGCGCGAAGAGCGCGCGGCGCGAGATCTTGCGCTGGACGATCCGCGGAACCCGGACGTACGAGAGGAGCCGGATGACGTGTGGCCACGGAAACCGCGCCGCGGCCGAGCAGAGTGGTCGGTCCAGCTCTTCGACCACCTCCGCCTTCCCCTTGTAGACGAGCACGTGCGCGCGGCGCAGCGAGCACACGTTGAGCGGCTCGAAACTTGCGTTGAGCACGAGAACCTGTTGCACCGCCTCTGAAAAGTACCGGATCTCTGATGCGGCCCTCAGGCCGCATCACCGGCCCATCGCGCGTTCCACGGCCTGTTGCTCCTCGGGCGAGAGCGGAACGGCCGGCGCGCCGCGGTCGATCTCCTTCATGTAGATCCGCGCGTAGTCGCGCCCCTGGATCGCGGTGATCACGATCCCGCTGCGCGCTGCATCGAGGAGCGCAAGCGAGGCCGACTGGTGCCCTCCCGTGTCCTCGTAGGCGTCGTAGCGGACGATCGCCGTGTTCGCAACGGTGTCGTCGACACGACGATCGACCCGGGCGAGCCCGGCCGCCACCTCGTCGACCGCACGGTGGAGGTCGTCGATCCTCGCCTGGAGTGAGACCGTGAACTCGACGAGATCCTTGCGCCCGCCGCCCACGAGCGTCCGCTGCGCGTCGCGCAGCCGCCGAACGCGCACCCAGGCGATGCCCGCGACGATCAGCCCGGCCGCCCCGAGAAGGATCCCGAGAACGGCGACGAGGGCGGCGGCGTTCCCCGAGAGGTGCATTTAGATGAGTGGTTCCACGATCTCTACGGAAGCGAGAAGATGACCTGGTACTGGGCCGAGTTATTCGTCAGGTTCGTCTCGTGCGGCACCGCCGCAACGTCCACCGTGACCTTCGTCTGCGAGGCAAACGGAACGTCACCGAGGTCGCTGAAGGTGACCGTCTGGTCCTGGCCCGGGTCGATCAGCTGAACCGTCTCGGTCTTCGTGATCGGGGACTTCGGCGACGGCCGGTTGATCACGAGCGTGACCTTCACCTGGACCTCCTGCGAGATCCCGCCGTTGTGGATCGTCACCTGGAAGACGAGGCTCGAGCTCGAGGTCACGGTGTTGAGCGTTCCCTCGCTGAGCGTTTCGGAGCTCCCCCCGACACCGTTCGGCAGCGCGGCGACCGAGGCGATGTTCGTCCCGTGAAGGCCGGCCGCAGTGCCCGACGGGCCGGACCCCGGATTGTTGTCGATCCGGGAGAGCAGGGATGAGACGGCGTGCGCCGTGATCACGAGCTCGGGCTCGGCGAGGAAGTGCGACGAGGGAACGGTGACCCCGCGCACGTTCTCGTCGACGAGGACCTGCTCGGAGGGCGCCTGGAAGAGGTCGTCCCACATCACGTCGCTTGCGAGCAGCCGGTAGGTCTGCTGGACGATGTCGAGCGCCACGACGCTCTGCTTGGCTCCCGTGCCCGCGCTCGCGAACGCCTTGGAGAGCCCGTTCACCCCGCTCACGCGGAGCTGTAGAGCCTGGATCATGTTCGCGTCCTCGCTCCGCAGCTTCCCGGGCGGGGAGAGCTTCTGCGCCGAGTCCACGTTCTGCTGCTCCTCCGACGCGATGTTCGCGAGCTTCGTGGAGATCTGGGCGGCGGTGAGGCCCGGCGTCGTCAGGGTCGAGATCGTCTGCTTGCCGTTGCTCGTCGACTGCGTCGCGATCGTGTCGACATCGCTCATGTAGTTCGCATACCCGTCGTGCTTCGACTCCGTGCAGGAGGAGATCAGGAGCGAGAAGAGGAGCGCAATCCCGATGATCACGAAGACGACGAACGCAAGGCGTCCGAGCGGCCCGAGCGACGAGGGGGAGCCGCCCGTGCCACCCGGTGCGCTCAGCCGGCGGCGCGCTCGTTGCGGCGAGCGAACCCCCGTCTGCGAGGCGCTCTCGGCCGTCGGCGGCTCCTCGTCGAAGAAGTCGAACTGGATGTCGTCGTCGGGTGGGCCGTCAGGGGGATTCATGCCTAGGTCGAATCTACCGCGTGGCTCGGCCGCGAAAGGAGTTCACCTCGGCGCGAAGTAGAACCGGAAGTGGCTTCGACTGCTCTCGCAACCGACCTGATACTCGGACGATACCGCGCGCTCCGGCCGCTCGGGTCCGGTGGCATGGGCCACGTGTGGCTCGCCCGGGACGAGCGAAACGGGCTCGACGTGGCGTTGAAGATGGTCGTGCGCGAGGGCCGGGTCGCCGAACGCGCCGAGCGGGAGGCGCGTGCAGCCGCTGCGCTGCGTCATCCCCGCTGCCAGCGGATCTATGCGCTGGCGCGGGATTCGAGCCATATCTACATCGCCTACGAGTACGTGCCGGGACGGACGCTGCGCCACGCGCTCGACGCTCACGAGCTGAGCGACGCCGAGGCGGTCGAGGCCGCCGCACAGGTGCTCGATGCGCTGGCGCATGCCCACCGCAAGGGGATCGTCCACAGAGACGTCAAGCCCTCGAACGTCCTGCTCGCCGAGTCCGACGGGATCGACATGCGCCTCCTCGACTTCGGGCTCGCCCAGATGGCCGAGTTCGACACGCTCACAGCGGTCGGCGACGTCCCGGGGACGCTCACCTACGTCTCCCCCGAGCGCCTTGCGGGGGAGACCGCGACGGCCGCCGCCGACGTCTGGGGCGTCGGGGTCATGCTCTGGGAGGCACTTGCGGGCCGGCACCCGTTCCGGAGCAGCAACGCCGCCGGCACCTCGCGGCGGATCCGGGCCGGGGCCCCGTCGCTCGAGGAGTTTCGGCCGGAGTTGCCGGCTTCGGTGCTCGCCGCGGTCGCAAGCGCCCTCGATCCCGACCCGGAGAAGCGGCCTTCTGCCGGCAGGCTCGCCGCCGAGCTGCGCAGCGGGCCGCGCAAGCGGAAGCGGCACCCGGGCGAGCGGGAGAAGCGCTCGAGCTCGGAGCTGCCCGATCCACGTCGTCTGCTCGGGATCGCGAAGGAGCGCCTCGCTCCGGCCGTCGCAGCGGCAGCGTGGACGGGGTGGGTCGCCTCGGTCATGCCCTTCTATCCGGCCGGCTGGCCACTCGGGCTCACGATCGCCGCCGCCGCCCTCGGCTTCGCCTTTCCCCGCGCCGCGTTTGCCTTCGCGCTGACGGTGACGTTCTTCCCGCTCGCGAACATCTCGCTTGGGCTCGCAGTGCTCTTTGCCGTGCTCGGCGCGGCGTGGATCGCGCTCACCTGGCGAGATCCCCGCGGCAACATCGTCCTCGTCCTCGCCCCCCTTCTCGGGCCCCTGGCGGGCCTCGCGCTGCTCCCGATCGCCGCGCAGTTCGCGCGCGGACCGACACGGCGAGCCGTCCAGGCGGCGGCCGGCGCTCTCCTCGCCGTGCTCGTGGCCGGGCTGCGCCATCAGAGGCTCCCCTTCGTCGGGATACCGGCGCCACTCGGCCTGGGGATCACCGGGAGCAACCGCCCGACCGCGGTGGCCTTTGCGCTCTGGCGGCCTCTCGAGGCACATCCGGTCGTGCTCGGCCAGGCCGCCGTTCTCGCGGCCGCGGCCGTCGCCCTGCCCTACCTGCGTGGACGGGGTCCCTGGATCGCCGTGGGCGCGGGTGCGGCGCTGCTGGCGGCAACCGCGTTCGGAGCTCCGGAGGCCTCGCTCCTGCCCCTGGCGGCCGCCGCCTGGATCACCGCCGCCTTCCTGATCGGCACGTCGCCCGCAACGACGCCCCCCGCCACGGTCTCGACCAGCGAGCGGTCGGGCCCGACGAGGAAGAGAGACTCCCTGTTGCGGAGACGCGAAACGGTGCCGACCTTCTCGCCGGAGGGGTTGTAGATCCCGATCTGGGCTCCGACGTAGCGCTTCGAGTCGACATCGACGCGCCCGACGTACCCCAGCTCGCCGAGCAACCTGCCGAGCCCCTCGACGTCGTGGAAGCCCTCGTTCGAAACCGAGACGACGAGCCAGCGCGCCCGAAGCGCAGAGAGCAACTCGGCGAAGGCCGCCGGCGCGGCGCGCTTCGAGTTGTAGGCGCTTCGACGCTCCCGGCAGTCGATCCGTTTGTTCGCGACGCCGTAGGTGTCGGGCGCGTCCCAGCGGACGAGCGTCTCCCAGACGTGGTAGTTCGAGAAGAACGAATGCTGGTTGTAGGGCGGGTCGACGTAGACGAGGTCGACATCGAGTTGCGGTGCGAGCACGTTGGCGTCGAGCCGCGAGACGGTGCCGGCCGGGCCGTCGACCGCGGGCGGGAGCCGGAGCGAGAGTGCGTTGTAGGAGCGTGGAGCCCAGGCCTTCAGGTAGGCCATCTGCAGGCCGGTCGTGCTGTCGACACGATCTGCGGCCTCGAGGAGCGCCGTCAGCAGTACGCCTCGCTCGACCGGCGAGAGCTCGTAGAGCTCGATCGCCTCGCGGATCGCATCGATCCGGGCGCCGTTTTCCGGCTGGAAGTACCGCGCCCGCCGGCAGAAGGCTTCGGTGAAGTAGCCCTCGCGCCCTGGGAGCGCTTCGAGCTCGGCGGCGATCCGGGCGAGCCGGCCGCGGTCGAGCGTCCCGTCCGCGACGATGTAGGCCTGCGCCATGACCTCGGAGTAGGTGGCGAGGTCGTTCGAATGAACCTGGAGGCCCAGGCCTCGCAGTGCCTGCCCGACCCGGGTCGTCCCCGCAAAGAGGTCGCACGCGGTTTGCACCGGCAGCTCCGCGGCAATGCTCTGGATCAATGGTACGAGCGTTCGCTTCGACCCGATGTACTTGATCAAGGTCGCAGCGTAACCGGGGCCGAAGATGGCGCCTCTACACTGGTCGCCGAGGAAATGGGTTGCTGAGATGAGCGTATTGCGTTCGATCGAATCGAAGCTCGAGTCCCTCTTCGAGGGGGTCTTCGGCCGCGCGTTCCGCTCGAACGTGCAGCCGGTCGAGCTGGCGCGCAAGCTCGTCAAGGAGATGGACGACCACCGGAACGTCTCGGTGTCGCGCGTGTACGTCCCGAACGAGTACACGATCTACCTCTCGCCCTCGGATCACGCGCAGTTCGAGGACTACGAGGACAAGCTCTGCGAGGAGCTCGGCGACTATCTCACCGAGCACGCGCGGCGCGAGCGGTACGTCCTGCTGACCTCGCCGCACGTGAAGCTCGAGACCGACGACGACCTCGACGTCGGCGAGTTCGGGATCGCGGTTCGGCTTGTCCGGGGGCCTCGGCCGCCGGCGGGCGCACCGCCCGAGGATTCCCAGGAAAGCGGGACGATGGTCTACAAAGCGCCGCCGCTTCCCCCGCCGATCGAGGACGACACCCCGCACGAGATCGCCTCGCTCACGGCCGACGGCGAGACCTATGACCTCGGCGCGCGCACGATGGTCATCGGCCGCTCGAAGGACTGCGACATTCGCCTCTCCGACCCGAACGTCTCCCGCCGTCACGCGGAGGTGCGTCCCGACGGCGCGGGCTACAAGATCTTCGACCTCGACTCGACGAACGGGATCGAGATCGACGGGAAGCGCGTCAAGGAGCTGGCGCTGACCGACGGGATGCACTTCACGATCGGGACCACCGAGCTCGGCTACTCGCAGAGGCTGTCGTAGTGTGGCCGGTCGAGGGTCAGCAGACGAAACCCGGCGCCACCGGCCGCTTGCGGCCCCTCCGCGAAGCGGAGCCTGGCGCCCAGCCAATCCAGCGGCCGCGGAGCGGTCGACCTCGATCTAGATGACCAGCGCGGCCGACACCGAACGCCCGTGTCACGTCGAACGTTTGGAGAGGCCGCGCTAGATGGTGGCGTCCGTTGGAGTCGAGACCACTCTCCTTGTCCTCAAGCTTGCCTTCCTCGTTCTCCTGTATCTGTTCATCTGGCGGATCGTCCGTTCCGCCTCACGTGATCTCCGGCTACCCCAGGAATCGATGATCCTCTCGCCCCAACAGGCCTCAGCCCTTCTCGCCCAGCCGGTGGCCCGCGAGCACGGCCGCCTCGTGGTGGTGGAGAGCCACGCGCTCGAGGAGGGCGACGTGTACACGATCGACTCGACCGCGCTCACCGTCGGACGAAGCGACGACAACGACCTCGCACTCGACGGTGACGAGTTCGCCTCGTCCCGGCACGCCCGCTTCGAGCCCCGCCGCGACGGTGTCTGGGTCGAGGACGTGGGCTCCACGAACGGCACGTTCGTGAACGGGA
This sequence comes from uncultured Actinomycetota bacterium, assembly GCA_963720045.1. Taxonomy (GTDB): domain Bacteria; phylum Actinomycetota; class Thermoleophilia; order Gaiellales; family Gaiellaceae; genus PALSA-600. The sequence continues at coordinate 234,234 of CAVREC010000011.1, forward strand.
TCCGGCTCGAGAGCGGCAGGCGCCTGGCACCCGGCGATCTCGTCCGGATCGGGGAGACCGATCTGAGGTTCGAGAGATGATCCTCCCGACGTCCCTCGGGTCTGAAAGGCTGTCTCCGGGATGAGAGTCGCAGGATCCTCGGCGGAGTCGAATGTCGGTCGCAAACGGCGGCACAACGAGGACAACTTCGTCGCGGCGCCGCCGGTGTTCGCGGTCGCGGACGGCATGGGCGGCGCTCAGGCAGGCGAGGTCGCCTCGGAGCTCGCGGCCGACACGGTGCGCGAGACGGAGTTCGATCCCTCGGTCACCGGCAAGGAGCGCGTCGTCGCCCTGATCAAAGCCGCGAACCTGCGCGTCCACGAACGCGCGGCGGTCGATGCGAGCGCGTCGGGGATGGGCACGACGATGACCGTCGCGATGCTCCAGCCGGACGGGATGCTCGCGATCGGCCATGTCGGCGATTCGCGCGCCTATCGGCTGCGCGACGGCGAGCTCGAGCAGCTCACCGACGACCACTCGCTCGTCGGCGAGCTCGTGCGCCGCGGCGAGCTCACGCCGCAGGAGGCTGCGGTCCATCCGCAGCGTTCGGTGATCACGCGCGCCCTCGGCACCGAGGCCGACGTGGACGTCGACGTATTCACGGTCGAGGCCCACGACGGCGACATCTTCCTGCTCTGCTCCGACGGCTTGACGACGATGGTCGACCCGGACACGATCGCCGCGATCCTGCGACGAAACGGCACGCACCTCGAGGCCGCGACAAGCGCGCTGATCAAGGCGGCGAACGACCGCGGCGGCGACGACAACATCACAGCGATCCTCTTTGCCGTCGCAGACGGCGAGAGCGAGCACACCGCGCCGCTCCCGGTGGCGGCTCCCGTGCCCGACCCGGATCTCGAAGACACGCTCCACCCCGAGGACAACGTGAGGCTCCCGGACACAGTGCCGGCCGAGGTGACGATGGTCGTCACGGCCGAGGAGCTCCAGAAGGCGCTCGAGGCCAACGAGTCCGGCCGGCCCGCGGCGGCAGCCGCGGCAGGCGCTGCAGGCGTCGCGGCAGCCGCTTCCGAACCGGAGGACCCGTCTGCACCCGAGAGCGAGTCCGTCGCTCCGGAGGCGGGAACCTCAGAGCCTGCGCCGACCGAGGCGGACGGTGACACCGAGACCGATCCGGGGTTGACCACCGCCTGGCCAGCGATCGCAGCAGCGGCCGCCCCAGGCGCAAGCGAAGGCGAGGACGCAGAGCCGCCGGCCGAAGAGGACGCCGTTCCCGAAGAGAAGGCCTCTCCGGTTCGGGTCGCGATCGCCCTGCTCGTGATCGTGCTGCTGATCGTGGCGATCGTCCTGCTCGTACTCGACGCACTCCCGAGATGACCTCGATCGCTACAACGATCGTTGTGGCGGGCTCCTGATGATGACCGAGAGAAACAGGGAACTCGGCTACCTCGTCGCCGTCGGCGCACTCACCGCCCTCGGCTTCGCGAGCGTCTACATCGCGCGGCAGGCGGTGATCGGCTGGGGGTCGCTCACCTACGCCGGCCTCTTCATCGGCCTGTACTTCGTCGCCCACCTGGTCGCCCGTGCGACCGTCCCCAGGGCCGATCCCTACCTGCTGCCGATGACCGGCCTCCTCACCGCGGTCGGGCTGACCGAGATCTACCGGCTCGGGCCGAGCGACGCCTTCAAGCAGGGCCTGTGGGTCGTGATCGGCGTAGCGGTGTTCGCTGCGGCGCTGATCGGCCTTCGCCGTGACTACCGCGTGCTCGAGTCCTACAAGTACATCTTCGGGATCGGGGCGATCGCACTGCTCTTCCTGCCGCGCGTTCCGGGGATCGGCGAGACGGTGAACGGCGCGCGGCTCTGGGTGCATGTCGGCGGCCTCCAGTTCCAGCCGGGCGAGCTCTCGAAGGTCTTCCTGATCATCTTCCTCGCCGGGTACCTGCGCGAGAAGCGCGAGGTGCTCGCGCAGGGACGGCTCAAGGATCTCGGGCCGCTTCTCGCGATCTGGGCCGCGACGATGCTGGTGCTCGTCGCAACGAACGACCTCGGCTCGGCCCTGCTCTATTTCGGGATCTTCATCGCGATGCTCTACATCGCGACCGGCCGGCTCTGGTACGTGCTGCTCGGGCTGGGCCTGTTCGCGGCCGGCGGCTTCGTCGCGGACCAGCGAATCCCCCATGTCGCCGAGCGGGTGACGAACTGGCTTACCCCGTGGTCCACCCAGAAGGTCTTCTGCCCGTCCACCGGTACCCTGGCGCTGCGGCAGGACTGCCAGAGCTATCAGCTCGTGAAGTCCCTCTACTCGATCGCGGCCGGCGGCTTCGGCGGCACCGGCCTCGGGAAAGGAACATTCACGACAACCGGCGGCACGCCGCTGATCCCGGACGTGAACACGGACTTCATCTTCTCGGCGCTCGCGCAGGAGCTCGGGCTCGTCGGCGTGTCGGCGCTGCTCCTCGTGTTCATGGTCTTCGCCGCTCGCGGGATGAAGGTCGCGATTCGCGTCGACGACGGCTTCTCGAAGCTTCTCGCCGCGGGACTCACCTTCGGCTTCGCACTGCAGACCTTCACGATCGTCGGCGGGATCGACCGGATCATCCCGCTGACCGGGATCACGCTGCCCTTCGTCTCCTACGGCGGCTCCTCGATCGTGGCGAACTTCCTGTTACTCGCGGGGCTGCTCCTCGTCTCCCACAGGGCCAACTCCGTCTAGATGACTTGTTCCACGATCTCGCGTGTCCGGATGCACGATCTGACCGGCCTGGGCCGCTCCGGCCTCATGGAACCCGGTGAGGCTGGCTTCCGTGAGGCCTGCGCTTCACCGCGGCGGTGCCTCACCAGTACGTCCGGTATTGGAGAGTCACCGCCGCGGCGCCCCAGACCGCCCAGCTCGCGCCCCGAAGCAGACGATCTCGTGGAACAAGTCATCAAGTGAACATGAACCGCCGCATCTCGCAGGTCGCCCTGGTCGCGCTGGCGCTGCTCGCCTCGCTGATCGTCGCGACGACCTACTGGCAGACGTGGGCCTCGGCCGGCCTCGCGGCGCGCGAGGACAACGAGATCCAGCGCGTGGCGCAGTTCTCGATCGACCGCGGAAAGATCCTCGCCTCGAACGGCAAGACGGTGTTTGCGACGAACATCAAGAAGCGCTCGGGCGGCCAGACGCTGTACTTCCGGGTGTACCCGACCCACGGCCTCGCCTCGCAGGTGGTCGGTTACTCCACCCAGAGCCGCTCGCGCACCGGGATCGAGGAGACGCAGAACAGCTACCTCACGGGCGCGAACACCGACCTGGGGACGGTCCTCGATACGGTCGGCTCGCGGCTGAAGGGCACGACGATCAAGGGGAACGACGTCGAGCTCACGATCCACCCCGGGGTGCAGTGGCTCGCCCAGAACCTGCTGAAATCGACCTGCGGCGCGGCCGTGCTCCTGAATCCGAAGACCGGAGCCGTCGATGCGATGGCCTCCTCGCCCGGCTTCGACCCGAACCTGATCGAGAAGCCGGCCGGTTATGCGCGGGTGCAGGCGACGAAGAGCCCGTGCCCACCGGAGCAGGCCTCGCCGCTTCTCAACCGGGCGACGCAGGGGCTCTACCCGCCGGGCTCCACGTTCAAGGTGATCACCGCAGCAGCCGCACTCGACGACCATCTCTACAACCTGACCTCGTCCTTCGACGATCCGGGCTACTGCACCGAGTACGGCAAGCAGGTGCACAACGCGCTCGACCAGAGCGGCCCGGAGGCCTTCGGGATCGTGAACCTCGTCGAGGCCTTCCAGCACTCGATCAACGCCGTCTTCTGCAACATCGGGATCAGGCTCGGCCCGAAGCGGATCCTCGACGAGGCCAAGGACTTCGGTTTCTACTCCGTGCCCCCGCTCGAGGTGCCGTCGGACGCGATCTCGGCGTCGGGGCTCTACGTGAAGGGGCACCTGTTCGACCCGAAGACACCGGCGGGCTACTCGCTGGTCGACCCGGGCCGACTCGCCTTCGGACAGGACAAGATGCTCGCGACCCCGCTCCAGATGGCGCTCGTCGCCTCCGCGGTGGCCAACAAGGGCGTCGAGATGCGGCCGACGCTGATCCAGAAGATCCTCTCCCCGAGCGGGAAGACGATCAAGCAACTCCACCCGCACGTCTGGCGGATCGCGACGAAGCCCTCGACGGCCGGCGCGCTGAAGAACATGATGGTCGAAGTCGTCCAGGCCGGCACCGGCACGCAGGCGCAGATCCCGGGAGTCGTCGTCGCGGGCAAGACCGGCACGGCAGAGACCTGCTCGTGCAACACCGTGTACGACGCGTGGTTCATCTTCTTCGCCCCGGCCAACAATCCGGTCGTAGCCGGCGCCGTCCTGGTGGAGAACCAGAACAACGGATTTGGCGGCGCGGTCGCGGCACCGATCGCGAAGCGCCTGATGCAGGCGATCCTTCCCGTTGCGTCGAAGGAGGGAAAGAATGGCAACTGACGTGGAAGATCGGCTCATCGGCACCCGGTTCGACAACCGCTACCGGATCGTGCGCAAACTCGGCTCGGGGGGAATGGCCGAGGTGTACCTCGCAGAGGACGAGGAGCTCGGCCGCAAGGTGGCGCTCAAGATGCTCGACGAGCGCCACGCCCGCGACGAGCAGTTCGTCGAGCGCTTCAAGCGCGAGGCACGCAACGCCGCCGGGCTCAGCCATCCCCACATCGTGCGCATCTACGACCGCGGCCAGGCAGAGGGCACCTACTACATCGCGATGGAGTACCTCGACGGGCCGACGCTGAAAGAGCTGCTCGTCCGGAAGGGCCCGACCCCGCCGCTGACCGCGATCAAGTTCGCCCGCGAGATCCTGAGCGCGCTCGCCGAGGCGCACAAGCACGACATCGTGCACAGAGACATCAAGCCGCACAACGTGATCGTGAGCCCCGACTGGAACGTCAAGGTCACCGACTTCGGGATCGCGCGCTCCGGCGCCTCGCAGATGACCGAGGCCGGCTCGATCGTGGGCACCGCGCAGTACCTCTCACCCGAGCAGGCGCGCGGGAAGCCGGTCGACCAGCGCTCCGACCTCTACTCGCTCGGGATCGTGCTGTACGAGATGCTCACGGGGAAGGTGCCCTTCACCGGCGATGCCGCGGTGGAGATCGCGATGAAGCACCTCTCGGCGATCCCCGACCCGCCGTCGAAGCTCCGGCCCGAGGTCTCGCACGACCTCGACGCGGTCGTGATGCGCGCGCTTGCGAAGGATCCCGCGGATCGTTACGCCTCGGCCGAGGAGATGGACGCCGACCTCGCGCGTGTCGCGCGCGGCGCCTCGGTCTCCCACAAGACCGAGGAGGCGATGACGAGCGTGCTCGCAGGCAGCGGCATCTCGGCGGCGATGACCTCGATCGTCCCGCGCGAGGCGCTGACCCCACCGCCGGCGCCGCCGCCCTACAGGCCGCCTTCCTATTACGAGGACGGAGGGCGACGACGGTCGCGCTGGCCGATGATCCTGGGTCTCTTTGCGATTGCGGTGCTCGCCGTCGGCGGCTACCTGATCTACGAGCGCGTCAACACCGCGATCGACACGAACAAGACCGTGGCCGTAACGAACGTCGTGCAGACGCCGGTCGACAATGCCGAGTACATCCTTCACCAGCAGGAGCTGCTGACGACCGTCGTGCACAGCCCGAGCTCGACGGTCGCTGCGGGGCTCGTGATCAGCCAAAACCCCGGCCCCGGTGTGCGAGTGGTCAAGCAGACCACCGTGACCCTGACGGTCTCGGCCGGCAAGCCGAAGACGACGGTTCCGACCGTGGTGAATCTGCCCGCGTCGCAGGCCCAGGCGGAGCTCCAGAACAACGGGCTCAAATCGGTCGTTCACAACCAGACGTCCGGGACGGTGCCGCCCGGCGATGTGACCGCTTCGTCTCCCCCGGCCGGAACGACGGTTCTCGTCGGCTCCCAGGTCGTGCTCAACGTCTCGACCGGGCCGAAGGAGAGCGGGGTGCCGACCGTCACCGGCGAGCCGTACGCCAACGCCTCAGGCGCGCTCAAGGGGGCGGGCTTCAAGGTCGTGCGGGTCGATACGCCGAGCTCGGAGCCCGCCGGCAACGTGATCTCGCAGGATCCGTCGGGCGGGACCTCTGCGACAGCGGGCTCGACGGTGACCCTGCAAGTCTCGACGGGCCCGCAGCTTGTCGCGGTTCCCTCGGTCACCCAGTCCGACCAGACGAACGCGACGCAGTATCTCCAGTCCAAGGGCTTCTCGGTCGCGGTCGTCGAGCAAGACGTCACCGATCCGACGCAGGACAAGCTCGTGCTCGCCCAGGACCCACCGGCGGGAACGAAGGCCCAGCAGAACTCCGTGGTGACGATCAACGTCGGTCACCTGGTGACCGCGCCCCCGCCGCCGACCAACACGACGACGACCACGACGAGCACGACCACGACGAGCACGACCACGACGCCGACCACGACGCCGACCACGACGCCGAGCACCTCCACCTCCACGACTTCCACCACCCCGACGACACCGCTTCCGGGGGCCACGACACCCGCGGCGGGCGCGACCTCCCCCACGCCTCCGTGAGACGACGGATAGCCGTCCTCTCCGGCGGACGCTCGAGCGAGCGAGAGGTGTCCATCGCCTCGGCCCGCAGCGTCGCCGCAGCCCTCGCAGCGGACGGCTCGGAGGTGCTCGCAATCGAGATCGGCAGCTCCGGCAAATGGGAGCTCGCGCCGCAGGTGGCGGACGGAGCTCCAGGGATGGCGCTCGAGGGGCTCCCGAGCCGGGCCGTGGTCGCAAGCCTCGCCGAAGCCGACGTCGTCTTCCCCGTCCTGCACGGCCCGTTCGGCGAGGACGGCACCGTGCAGGGCCTGCTCGAGCTGGCAGGCGTCCCCTACGTCGGCGCGGGAGTGACGGCCTCCGCGCTCGCGATGGACAAGGACCTCTTCAAGTCGGTGATGCGCGACAACGGCATCCCCGTGACCCGCAATACGACGCTCCGCTCGGGCGACTCGCCCCGGAATGAATACGGGTATCCGGTTTTCGTGAAGCCCGCCCGGCTCGGCTCGTCGGTCGGGATCTCGAAGGCCCACGACGACGCGGAGTTCGCAGCAGCGGTGGCGCTTGCGTTCCGCCACGACGAGAAGGTGCTCGTCGAGGAGTTCGTCGACGGCGTCGAGGTCGAGGTCGGCGTGCTTGGCAACCGCGATCCGGTCGCGTCGGTTCCGGGCGAGATCGTCGTCGAGCACAACGAGTGGTACGACTACGAGGCGAAGTACGACGAGGGCCAGATGGAGCTCATCGTGCCCGCGCGCGTCTCGGCCGAGCAACTGGGTCGGGCCCAGGAGCTGGCCGTGCGTGCGTTCGTCGCGATCGAGTGCGAGGGGATGGCCCGGGTCGACATGTTCGTGCGGTCAGACGGCGAGGTGCTCGTCAACGAGCTGAACACGATCCCGGGCTTCACCGAGACGAGCGTGTACGCAAAGCTCTTCGACGCTTCCGGGATCGCCTACGGCGACCTGCTCGAGCGCCTGATCGAGCTTGCGCTCGAACGGCACGAACGCCGCGCGGCGCTCGAGTACTGAGCCCTCCGGGCGGGCCATGTCCAAAGCAGCCGGGAACCGCTGACCCCCGCCCAGGGCGGGGATGCCAACCCGCCACCCTCACTGCCAATTCTACGCGGTTCAGGGCCCCGCGTCTGTATCAACTCTGGAACGGTTCGTCCACAACCGCGCCCCGTGACCGAGTCGAGGGGCCCGGGCCGGCGCGTTACCTCGCGGTCACCTCGTTGACATGCACGGCGCCGTTGTCGCCGAGGTCCGTGATCCAGATCACGTAGTACCGCGCAGTCATCCCGTCGAGGCGGAACGTGGTCGTGGCCTCACCTGTCTCGGACGGGGAGTCAACGCGGAACGGGCCGCCTTCGGCATCGCCGGCCTGGATCAGGGCCGTGTAACCAGGCGTGTCAGAGGTCACCGTGATCAGGTGGACGTCCCTTGCGGCGCCGGCGTCCAGAACGATCCCGACGCCGCGCTTGCCGAGCGAGGCCAGAGACGACCGATAGGTCTCCGTCGACCAGAACGTCGACTCGTTGCCGTCCGTCGCCTGCGGCACGAGTTGGGGATTCTCCACGTGATTGTTCCCGTCCGGGTCGTACGAGCTCACGCCGCGCAGCCGGATCGGAGTCGAGCCGCCGCCGCCGCCGTCGCCGCCACCGCCACCGCCACCCTTCGCGCTGTCGTTGTCCCCTACGATCAGGATTCCGCCGGCGGCGATGCACGCGACGACCACAAGCAACGCGGCTGCGATCAACAGACGCCGGCGTCTCCGCGGCCGGGGCGGCTTTGGCGGGCTTGACCGGTCCGGGTTGACGACCGGGAGCACTCCCGTGGCGCCGGTGTTCTCGCCGAGCCGGAGCTCAGCCAAAGACGTCCTGAGCTCGTCGGCAAAGGCGGCCATCGTCTCGAACCGATCCTCGGGCTCCTTTGCGAGCGCCTTGTCGATCGCCGCCTCGACGCGCCGCGGCACCTCCGGCCGATCGAGCGATACGGGAGGCGGCGGCGCGTTGATGTGCTGCATCGCGACCGCGACGAAGTTCTCGCCCGTGAACGGCACCTTCCCTGTGAGCAGCTCGTAGAGGACGATCCCGAGCGAGTAGACATCGGTGCGCTCGTCGACCCGCCGGCCCTGTGCCTGCTCGGGCGAGATGTAGTCGCAGGTACCGAGCACCGTGCCGGTCTGGGTCTCGCCCTCCTGCGCCTCGAGCGGCCTGGCGATCCCGAAATCGGTCACCTTCGCCTCGCCCTTGTTGTTCAGGAGCACGTTCTGCGGCTTCACATCTCGGTGGACGAACCCCTTCTGATGGGCGAACGCGAGGCCGTCCGCGATCTCGATCGTCAGCTCCAGAGCTCGCTCGACCGAGAGCGGACCCTGACGGACGAGGAGCTGCTTGAGGTTTTCTCCGGAGATGTACTCGAGGACGATGAACGGGCTGCCTGCGTATTCGCCGCGGTCGATCACGGCGACGATGTTGTGGTGCGAGAGCCCGGCCACGAGCTTCGCCTCACGGGAGAACCGCTCGACGACGTCCGTCTGCGCAACCAGCCGGTCGTGGAGCACCTTCAACGCGACAGTCCGCTCGAGCACCCTGTCGTGGGCGCGATAGACGCTCGACATGCCTCCGGACCCGACGACCTCATTGAGCTCGTAGCGGTCCGCGACCACGTCGCCGGCCATCAGGGTCGTGGGAACCTCCTCAGCCGAGCACGGCTTCGAGCGCCTCTTCCCAGACACCGAGCGCTTCGGCGAGCTCCGCATCGGCGATCACGAGGGGCACGAGCACACGGATGCAGTTGCCGTAGACACCACAGGTGATGAGGAGTAGCCCCCGGTTCAGAGCTTCCTCGGTCACTCGGTTCGCGAGCTCCTTTGACGGCTTCCTCGTCGCGGGATCGGCGACGAGCTCGATCGCGAGCATGGAGCCTAGGCCACGCACCTCGCCGATCGCCGGCCAGCGCTCCTGCCAGGCGAGCATCCGGCCGCGGATGGTCTCGCCCATCGTCGCCGAGCGCTCGACGAGGCCCTCATCGTCGATCACGTCGAGGACGGCCAGGGCGGCCGCCTGCGCGACCGGATTGCCGACGTACGTGCCGCCGACTCCGCCCACGACGGGCGCATCCATGATCTCGGCTCGACCGAGCACGCCGGAGAGCGGGAGGCCGTTCGCGATCGACTTCGCGACACAGATCAGGTCGGGCTCGACTCCGGTGTGCTCCATCGCGAAGAAGCGGCCGGTGCGGCCGAAGCCCGTCTGAACCTCGTCGGCGACCAGCACGATCTCGTGGATATCGCAGAGCCGGCGAACCCCGGCCACGAACTCGGGAGGGGCGACGATGAAGCCGCCCTCGCCCTGAACGGGCTCGAGGACGATCGCCGCCACCGACTCGGCAGCGACCATCGTCGTGAGTGCACGCTCGAGCGCGGCGAGGGCAGCTTCGACCGAGATGCCCCGGTAGGGATGGGGAAACGGGACGCGGTAGACCTCGGGCGAGAAGGGGCCGAGGCCGGCCTTGTAAGGGTGCACCTTCGAGGTGAGCGAGAGCGAGAGCATCGTGCGGCCGTGGAATGCGCCCTCGAACGCGATCACCGCCGGCCGGCCGGTGTAGGCCCGAGCGAACTTGACGGCGTTCTCGACGGCCTCGGTGCCTGCGTTGAAGAACGCCGCCTTGACTCGGCCGGAGATCGGAACGCGCTCGGCGAGCCGTTCGGCGAGCGTCACGTAGGACTCGTACGGGACGATCGTGAAATCGGTGTGGGCGAAGCGGTCGAGCTGCTCGTGCGCAGCCGCGACCACATCCGGATGACTGTGGCCGACGTTCAGGCAACCGACGCCGCCGGCGAAGTCGATGAAGGTGTTGCCGTCGACGTCGGTCAGCGTGGCGCCGCGCGCCGAGGCGGCCACAATCGGAAAGGTGATTGCGAGGGGACTGGCCACGGCTGCCGCGATGCGCACGCCGATCTCCCGCGACCGCGGCCCCGGAACCTCCGTCTTGAGCTCGATCGCGCGCGTGACAGCCACAGAGGCAGCCTAGCGAACCGGCCCGGAGCACCCTCCCCCACCTCGCCCCGAATCGACCGGCCGCTTCCTGTCGGCACGGCCCACCAACCGCCCTCAGCACGCACCCCGCCCTATGGGTGGGGAGGCCTTCCCGCCACCCTCAATGACAATTCTACGAGTCGGCGGGGCTAGGTGTGTACCAACTTTGGAACGGTTTCTCCACAGTCGGCGCTCCTGGACGCGGCCGAAAAAAGATGAGGCCGCCCTGCTCGGGCGGCCTCATCTCGGTTACTGACTTGGTATTCGTAGGGGCGCTTCCGGCCGTTCCATTGAGCTACTCGACCGAGTCACTCAAAGACCGAGTCACTCAAAGACAGGCGGCGCGCTCGTGCGATATCTCATAGCGCGATATCCCCCACGCTGGCTAGACGATTCCCCCTCAGGTCCCGGGGATACGCCCCTACGAGCCAGTACCTCCACTGCCCGTACTGGAAATCTCCATCTACCGGACCACCTCCTTTCCGCGGTTAATCCGATAGTAGCCCTTCGGTCAAGACGGACGTCAGTTCCAACCCGTTGTCGATCGGAATCGTCACGCTCACGAGCCCTGGATCGGCCTGGCGGGCCGCAGAATATGCGGCGAGCGCAGAGTGGGAGAGAACGTTGTCGGCAACGACCACGGCGCCGGTCTCGACCCGGGCCCGCGCGAGCGTGAAGAGCGCCTCGTAGTCGTCCTTCCACGCGTCGAGGAAGACGAGGTCGTAGGGCCCCTCGAGGCGCTCGAGGCTCGCGAATGCATCGCCGGGAATCACCTCGATCCACTCCGCAAGGCCGGCGTCGGCGATGTTGCGCGCGGAGGCCTCCAGCTTGACCGGGTTGGCCTCGAGCGAGGTGACGTGCCCCCCGTGCAGGCGCACGGCAGCGCCGAGCCAGATCGTCGAGTACCCGCGGGAGCCGCCGATCTCGAGCACCTCGCATCCGGGCTGGCCGGAACACAACGCGAAGAGGAACGCCCCGCTCGACGGAGGGACCTGAAGCGAGCGCTCCTCGACGGGAAGGCCTTTGCCCTCCTCGGCCTCGGTCTCCTGCTCGAGCCGGCGAAGGACGACGCGGACGCGATCGTCGATCAAGCGCGCTCGCGTTCGACGTCGGCCCGGACCCAGCAGTTGGCGAGATGGTCGTTCACGACCCCACATGCTTGCATGGCGGCGTACACGGTCGTCGGGCCAACGAACCTGAACCCCGCCCGGCGGAGGCGTTTGGCCAGGGCGACCGACTCCGGCGTCGTTGCGTGCCACTCGGTGGCGGACCGAGGAACGCTCGCGCCGGCCGGAGCATGAGCCCAGAAGACCGCATGGAGTGGCTCGCCGGACTCACGTAGCGCAAGCGTGGCGCCGGCATTCGCAATCGCGGCTTCGATCTTCCCGCGGTGGCGGACGATCCCCGCGTCGCCCAGCAGCCGCTCGACATCGGGCTCGCCGAAGTTCGCGACGCGCTCCGGGTCGAACCCCGCGAACGCCTCGCGAAACGCCGGCCGCTTCCGCAAGATCGTCAGCCACGAGAGGCCGGACTGGAACCCCTCCAGGCAAAGCCGCTCGTAGATGCCGCGCTCGTCGCGGACGGGGCGACCCCATTCCTCGTCGTGGTAGCGGATGTACTCCGCGTCCGTGGTCGGCCAGCAGCGAATCGGCTCAATCGCCAAGCTCGACCACGACCATGCCGTCCTCGACGCGTACCGGGAAGGTTCTCACCGGCAGGTATGCAGGGAGCGAGAGCGCCCTTCCGCTCTCGAGGTCGAAGCTCGCTCCGTGCCGCGGGCAGGCGACCGTACAGCTCTCCTCGTCCCAGTTGCCGAGGCAGAGCGGCCCGTCGTCGTGCGAGCAGCGGTCCTCGATCGCGTGCAACGTTCCTTCGCAGTTGTAGACGCCGACGCGATACGGCTCGTGCTCGACGAGCTTCATCGCCCCCGGTGGCAGCTCCTCGAGCGGAGCCACCGTGAGCTCAGGCAATTTCGAGGCCCTGCCATTCCACCGGCAGCGGCGTTCCCTTCGAGCGGTTGAGCGCGACCTTGACCACCCCGAGCCCGAGGATCGCGCACTTCATCCGGACCGGGGTGAGCGGGATCCCGACCTCGTCGAGGATCTCCTCTTTCGGGAGCGCCGCGACCTCGCCTGCAGTCTTTCCCTTCACGAGATCGGTGAGCATCGAGGTGGCTGCCTGCGAGATTGCGCAGCCTCGTCCTTCGAAGCCGATCTCCTCGATCGTCTCGCCGTCCTCGGCGAACCTGATCGAGACCGTGACCTCGTCCCCGCAGAGTGGATTCTGGCCCTCCGCCTGAGCGTCGTGAGGGTCCAGAAGCCCGTAGTTGTGCGGATTCTTGTAGTGGTCGAGGATGACCTCGCGGTAGAGATCGTCGAACTCGGCCATCAGCTCATCAGCTCCTGTGCCTTGCGGACACCGGCGGCGAGGCGGTCGATCTCCTCGGGCACCGTGTAGAGGTAGAAGCTCGCGCGGTTCGTCGCCGCCACGCCGAGCTTGCGCATCAGCGGCTGGCAGCAGTGGTGACCGGCGCGGATCGCGATCCCGTCGAGGTCGAGGATCTGCGCCATGTCGTGCGGGTGCACGCCTTCGACGTTGAACATCACGATCCCGGCGCGGCGGTCGGCCGGCGGGCCGTAGAGCGTGATCCCTGGGATCTCACCGAGGGCGTCGAGCGCATAGGCCGCGAGCTTGTGCTCGTGCGCCTCGATCGCCTCGAGGCCAACCGCTTCGAGATAGTCGATCGCGGCGCCGAGGCCGACGGCTTCGGCGACCGGCGAGGTGCCGGCCTCGAACTTCGACGGGCAGCTCGCCCCAGGTCGTCTTCTCGTCGCCGACGTTGCGGATCATGTGCCCGCCGAGCAGGAACGGCTCCATCTCGAGCAGGATCTCCGAGCGCCCCCAGAGGAAGCCGATGCCGCTCGGGCCGAGCATCTTGTGGCCGGAGACCGAGATGAAGTCGGCACCGAGCGCCTGCACGTCGAGACGGACGTGCGGGGCGGCCTGGGCGGCGTCGCAGGTCAGGATCGCCCCGCGCTCGTGCGTCCAGTCGGCAAGGCGCCTCGTGTCGCCGATCGTGCCGAGCGAGTTCGAGACGATGTTCGCGGCGACGACCTTGACGTTCTCTACGTCCGCGACCGCGTCGAGCTGGAGGTCGCCGTTGTCGTCGATCGGGATGATCCGGAACTCGGCGCCGGTGCGATTCGCGACGTACTGCCAGGGGACGAAGTTCGAGTGGTGCTCGAGCTGGGTTGCGAGCACGACGTCGCCGGGGCCGAGGCGGGCGAGCCCGTAGGCGTAGGCGACGAGGTTCAGGCCTTCGGTCGCGTTCCGGACGAAGATGATCTCGCGCTCGGTCGGGGCGTTCACGAAGGCACGCACCTTCTCGCGGGCGCCTTCGAGGCCCGCGGTCGCGCGCTCGCCGAGCTCGTAGACGCCGCGGTGGACGTTCGAGTACGAGGTCTCGTAGAACTCGGTCATCGCGTCGAGCACCTGCCGCGGTTTCTGCGAGGTTGCAGCCGAGTTCAGGTACGCGAGCGGCTTTCCATGGAACCTCTGCTCGAAGATCGGGAAATCCGCGCGAAGTTTCGCCGCATCCAGCACCGGTTGCACCCTAACCGCCATGGAACCACTGTATCGAGCCGCCTCTGCGCCCCGGATACCGGCTCTCGAACCGCTGCGCCGACGTCCGACGGTCGTCTCGCTTTGGTTGCGTAACCTGACCCGGGTCGAAACGCGGAAGGGCTCGCCACACAAATGTCTGAATACGTCTACTCGATGTACAAGGCGAACAAGTTCTTCGGAACCGATCGCCAGGTGCTCGCCGATATCTCGCTCTCGTTCTTCCACGGCGCGAAGATCGGGGTCCTCGGGCCGAACGGGTCGGGGAAGTCGACGCTGCTCCGGATCATGGCGGGACGCGAGGAGACCTCGAGCGGCGAGGCCCAGATCGCGCCCGAATGCGACCGTCGGGCTGCTCGAGCAGGAGCCCGACCTCGATCCGGCCAAGGACGTGCGCGGGAACGTCGAGGACGGCGTGCGCGAGCTGCGCGACCTGCTCGACCGGTTCAACGCGATCTCGGCCGCCTTCGCCGAGCCCGACGCCGACTACGACGTGCTGCTCGCCGACCAGGCAAAGGTGCAGGACGAGATCGACCGCCGGGACGCATGGTCGCTCGACGCCACGCTCGACCGCGCGATGGACGCGCTGCGGCTCCCCGAAGGCGACCGCGACGTGACCACGCTCTCGGGTGGCGAGCGCCGCCGCGTCGCGCTCTGCCGCCTGCTTCTCTCGGCCCCCGACCTGCTCCTGCTGGACGAGCCGACGAACCATCTCGACGCCGAGTCCGTCTACTGGCTCGAGCGCTTCCTCGCCGAGTACAAGGGCGCCGTGATCGCGGTCACCCACGATCGCTACTTCCTCGACAACGTCGCCGGCTGGATCCTCGAGCTCGACCGCGGCCGCGGCATTCCCTTCCAGGGGAACTACTCCTCCTGGCTCGAGCAGAAGCAGGCTCGCCTCGCCGTCGAGGAGAAGCAGGAATCCGCACGCCGCCGCACGCTCGCCCGCGAGCTCGAATGGGTGCGCATGAGCCCGAAGGCGCGCCACGCGAAGTCGAAGGCACGGCTCGGGGCCTACGAGAAGCTGCTCGCCGACGAGCAGGACGTGAGGCTCGACAGGGTCGAGATCCACATCCCGCCCGGCCCACGCCTCGGCGACCTCGTGATCGAGGCCGACGGGCTCGCGAAGGGCTTCGGCGACCGGCTCCTCTTCGACGAGCTCTCCTTCTCGCTCCCCCCGGCCGGGATCGTCGGCGTGATCGGCCCGAACGGCGCCGGCAAGACGACGCTCTTCCGGATGATCGCCGGCGAAGAGCAGCCCGACGCCGGGGAGCTCAGGCTCGGCGACACCGTGCAGCTCGCCTACGTCGACCAGTCCCGCGGCGAGCTCGACCCCAAGAACACCGTCTGGAAGGAGATCAGCGGTGGCCACGACGTGATCGAGCTCGGGAAGAAGGAGATCAACTCGCGTCAGTACACGAGCTGGTTCAACTTCCGCGGCGGCGACCAGCAGAAGCCGGTCGGCCAGCTCTCCGGCGGCGAGCGAAACCGCGTCCACCTCGCGAAGCTCCTGAAGAGCGGAGGCAACGTCCTGCTCCTCGACGAGCCGACGAACGACCTCGACGTCGACACGCTCCGCGCGCTCGAGGAGGCGCTCCTCGACTTCGCCGGCTGCGCCGTCGTGATCACCCATGACCGCTGGTTCCTCGACCGCGTCGCCACGCACATCCTCGCCTTCGAGGGCGACTCCCAGGTGACATGGTTCGAAGGCACCTGGGGCGAGTACGCCGAGTGGGTCACGGAGACCCGCGGGGCCGAGGCGCTCGAGCCGCACCGGATCAAGTACAAGCCGCTGACGCGCGCCTGACCGGCACTGCCGGCCGGCTCCCGTAGCATCGACCCCGTGAGCAGACGGGCAGTGGGAAGCGCGATCGTGCTGCTCGGCTATCTCGCCGTCTCGTTCCTCTATTTCGGGCGGCCGATCGCCTCGCATCCCGGGCGCTACCTGATCGGCTACGGCCGCGACCCGCAGATCTTCGTCTGGTCGTTCGCCTGGTATCTCCACGCGCTCGAGACCTGGCAGAACCCGTTCTTCAGCCACGCGATCTACGCACCGACCGGGATCAATCTCGTCTGGGCGACGACCGTTCCCGGCCTCTCGTTCCTCTTCGCCCCGTTCACCGCGATCTTCGGGCCCGCAGTCTCGTACAACCTCGCGGCCCTGCTCGCTCCGGCTGTCTCCGCCTGGACCGCGTATCTCCTCTGCCGCCATGTGACCCGCTCGCTCTGGGCCTCGCTCGTCGGCGGCTATCTCTACGGCTTCTCGAGCTACATCCTCGGGCAGGAAGAGGGACACCTGCACATGACAGCGGTGTTCCTGCTGCCGCTGATCGCGCTGACCACGATCCGCTACCTCGAGGGCGAGCTCGCCGGGAGAGGGTTCGCGTGGCGCCTCGGCCTGCTCTTCGGCCTCCAGTTCTGGCTCTCGACAGAGCTCGTAGCCACAGCGGCCCTCGTGCTCGCCCTCGCGCTCGTGCTCGCCTACTGGATCCTCCCGGTGACGCGCCGGCCGCTGCGTGCTTGCCTCAGGCCGCTGCTCGCCGCGATCGGGATTGCCGTCCTCGTCGCGGCACCGCTCCTCTTTTACGCGGTGACCGGTTTCCAGGGCCAGTCGATCAACGACCCGGCGATCTTCGACGGAGACGTGGCGAACTTCCTGCTTCCCACACACCTGATCTGGTTCGGAGGGTCGTCGTTCACCTCGATCTCGTACCACTTCCGAGGTGACGACGCCGAAGCCGGCGCCTACCTCGGACTGCCGACTCTCGTGATCATCCTCTGGTATGCGATGGGCGCGCGGCGCTCCAGGCTCGTGCGCTACCTGCTCGCCGCGCTCGCAGTCGCAGTGGTCCTGACGCTCGGCACCGGGGTCGTGTGGCGGGGCCGGATCGATGCGTGGCTCCCATGGCGCGAGGTCGCAAGGCTTCCGGTGTTCGACAACATCCTGCCGGCCCGGTTCGCGCTCTACGGCTCACTCGCGGCGGCGGTGATCGTGGCGCTCTGGACGGCGGCCCGGCGCGGTTGGGTTCGCTTCGTGCTCCCGGCGCTCGCCGTGGCGGTCCTCGTCCCCGACCTCTCCCAGGCGGCCTACCGCAACCATCCGGAGCGCTGGCCGTTCTTCACCCAGGGCCTCTACAAGACGTGCTTCAAGAAAGGGGACAATGTCGCGATCTTCCCCTGGGGGTTCCGCGACGACTCGACCCTCTGGCAGGCCGAGAGCGGCTTCTGGTTCCGGATGCCCGGGGGA
This sequence comes from uncultured Actinomycetota bacterium, assembly GCA_963720045.1. GTDB lineage: Bacteria > Actinomycetota > Thermoleophilia > Gaiellales > Gaiellaceae > PALSA-600. Next base: position 251,670 of record CAVREC010000011.1, read on the forward strand.
TATCTCGCCCCGAACCCGCCCCCCTCCGACATCGACGATGACCCGATCATCAAGATGCTGACCTACACCTTCGACAACCCGACCCCGGCCCAGATCATCGGCCTCGCCCGCCGGAAGAAGATCGACCGGATCGTGTCGGTCGACATCTACGTCCACCCGAACGGGACCGAGCTGCACAGCTTCGGCGTGATGCAGGGGCTCGGCGGCGTCGGCATCGCCCCGGCCTGCGGTTACCCGTCGATGCAGAAGGGCGTCCATCCGACCCCGCCACACCCGAGCCCGTAGACGATGGCGCGAATCGACATCTACGAGGGAACGCTCGTGCTGCGGCTCTCGTTCGCCGAGCGCCGAAGCGGCTTCGTGCGCGGCGACGCGCGGATTCCACTGAGCGCGGTGCGGGCGGTGCGGACGGTCGAGGATCCGTGGGCCGAGCTTCGCGGGATGCGCTCGCCGGGGATCACATTCGGGAAGTCGCTCGCCGTCGGCACCTGGCGCTTCCCCGGCGGCAAGGACTTCGTCGCCCTCCACGGAGCCTCGCCCGGAGTCGTGATCGATCTCACCGCGCTCGAGTTCGCGCGGATCCTCTACTCCTCGCACGATGCCGAGGCGGATGCGACGTGGATCGACGCCTCCCGGCGAACGTTCCCGTTCTAGGGCCCTGTCGCCGCCGAGACTCGCTCCGCGGAAAAAGGCGGCTGACAGCGCGAGGCTGACTGTATTTCGGGTACCCACCTCCCGCCCCAATGCCGTCGAGGCTACCGCGGAAGGTGTGACGCGCGGGTACCAGTTTCTCCGCAGGTTCGGCCGGGTGCCGAACTGCGGGTGGAGCGCTTCGTCGAGCCTAGGAAGGCTGCGGGATGCGAGCCTCGAGCGCTGCGCCGAGGGCCTCGCGAACCGGCTCGAGCTCGATCCGGTCGAGGATGTCCTGGAAGAATCCGCGCACGATCAGCCGCTCTGCCTCGGCCCGCGGAAGGCCTCGCGCCATCAGGTAGAAGAGCTCCTCGCGGTTGACCCTGCCGATCGTCGCGCCGTGGGTGCAGCGGACGTCGTTCGCGAGGATCTCGAGCCCGGGGATCGAGTCGGCGTGCGCGTCCTCGGAGAGCAGCAGGTTGCGGTTCTCCTGGTAGGCGTTCGTCTTCTGCGCATCTTCCTCGACGCGGATCATCCCGCGCCAGACGGCATGGGCATGCTCGCGCAGCGCGCCCTTGAACGCGAAGTCCGACTCGGTCGAGGGGGCGATGTGCTCCTGGAAGGTGTCATAGTCGAGATGCTGGTTGCCGTCGGCGAAGTAGGCGCCGGTGACGCGCGAGGTCGCGCCGGGCCCGTTCAGGTCGTTCTGGATCCGGATCTTCCCGTTCTTCGAGCCGAAGCCGCCGGCGACCCAGTCGAGCTCGCCGTCGCGCTCGACGCGCGCGTGGTGGGAGGCGAAGTGCCACGTCTCCCGGGAGAGGTTCTGGATCGAGACGTACTCGAGCTTCGCGGCCTGGCCGACGAAGAGCTCGGCTACGGCGTTCGAGTAGGAAGAGAGTTCGGGCCGAGATGACGCGTACTCCTCGATCAGCGTGAAGCGCGAGCGCTCCTCGGCGATCACGAGCAGCCGGAAGAAGAGCGCGCCGTTCTCGACGGAGCCCGCGATCCGCACGTACAGCGGCTTCTCGAGCTCGACGCCCTTCGGCACGTGCACGAGCAACCCGTGCTTCCAGACGGCCGCGTTGTGGGCGGCGAACTTCTCGTCCCACCCCACGAGCGAGTAGAGCCGCGGATCGTCCTCGGTCAGCGCCTCGAAGCGGATGCCTTCCGGCGCCCGCTCGATCTCGATTCCCGCCTCGGTGACGACGGCCATCCCGGCCACGTCGAGGTCGAGGAGCTGCGCCGGAGCCTCGGTCGAAACCGAGCCGTTCGGGCTAGAAGTGAACGAGTCCGGATCGAAGCCGCGGAGGTCCGTGAACCGCCAGGCCTCCTCGGTCGTGTCGGGAACCGGCAGCTCCGCGTAGCGGGCTACCGCCTCCGCCTTAGCCAACCGACCCCTCCATCTGCAGCTCGATCAGCCGGTTCATCTCGATCGCGTACTCGAGCGGGAGCTCCTTCACGATCGGCTCGACGAACCCGGAGACGACCATCGCGCTCGCCTGTGTCTCGGTGAGCCCGCGCGACATCAGGTAGAAGAGCTGCTCCTCGCCGATCTTCGAGACGGTCGCCTCATGGCCGATGTCGACGTTGTCCTCGTCGATCTGGATGTACGGGTAGGTGTCGGAGCGCGAGTCCTCGTCGAGGATCAGCGCGTCGCAGACGACCTTCGACTTCGACCCGGTCGCTCCGTTCGCAACCTGGAGGAGGCCGCGGTAGCCTGCCCGGCCGCCGTTCTTGGAGATCGACTTCGAGGTGATCACCGAGGTCGTGTCCGGCGCGACATGGACGATCTTGCCGCCTGCGTCCTGGTGCTGTCCCGCGCCCGCGAAGGCGATCGAGAGCACCTCGCCGTGGGCCCGCGGGCCCATCAGCCAGATCGCCGGGTACTTCATCGTCAGCTTCGAGCCGAGGTTCCCGTCGACCCACTCCATCGTCGCGTCCTCGTAGGCGACGGCGCGCTTGGTGACGAGGTTGTAGACGTTCGTCGACCAGTTCTGGATCGTCGTGTAGCGGCAGCGGCCGCCCTTCTTGACGATGATCTCGACGACTGCCGAGTGAAGCGAGTCGGACGAGTAGATCGGCGCGGTGCAGCCCTCGACGTAGTGCACGTAGGCGCCCTCGTCGACGATGATCAGCGTGCGCTCGAACTGGCCCATGTTCTCCGCGTTGATCCGGAAGTAGGCCTGCAGCGGCAGCTCGATCTTCACGCCCTTCGGCACGTAGATGAACGAGCCACCCGACCAGACGGCCGAGTTCAGCGCCGCGAACTTGTTGTCGTTCTGCGGGATGATCGTCCCGAAGTACTGCTTCACGAGCTCCTCGTGCTCGCGCAGGCCCGAGTCCATGTCGAGGAAGAGGACGCCCTGCTTCTCGAGCTCCTCCTGGACCTTGTGGTAGACGACCTCTGACTCGTACTGGGCACCGACTCCAGCCAGATGTTTCTTCTCTGCTTCTGGAATACCCAGTTTGTCCCACGTGTCCTTGATGTCGGCCGGCAGGTCCTCCCAGGAGTTCACCTGCTTCTCGGTCGGCTTGATGTAGTAGAAGATGTTCTCGAAGTCGATGCCGGAGACGTCGCCGCCCCACGTCGGCAGCTCGCGCGCAAGGAAGTAGTCGAGCGAGGTGTGGCGGAACTTCCGCATCCAATCGGGCTCGTTCTTGTGCTCCGCGATCGCCTCGACGAGCTCGTGCGAGAGCCCGCGGCCGGACTTGAAGAAGTAGTCACCGGCAGCGTCGGGATTCGAGAATCCGTACTTCTCGGCGTAGTCGGAGCCGATCTCGCGGACGACCTCGTTCTCATTCTCGAGGGTGGAGCGCTCCTCGTCGGGCTCTCCGCTCTCAATACGCGTGTCCTCAATGGCTGCCATTTGTCTCGCCTCCGTTCGTGTGGGCGCCGTTGGCGCCCCACTCCTCGTAGCCGAACTCCTCCAGCTTATCCGCGAGCTCCGGCCCTCCGGACTTCACGATCTTCCCGTCGACGAAGACGTGAACGTGGTCCGGCTCGATGTAGTTCAGGATCCTCTTGTAATGCGTGATCACGACCGCACCCATTGCCGGGCTGACGAGCTCCTTGACCCCGCCCGCAACGACCTTCAGCGCATCGATGTCGAGCCCCGAGTCGGTCTCGTCGAGGACGGCCATGCGCGGCTTCAGCATCGCCATCTGCAGGATCTCGACGCGCTTCTTCTCGCCGCCGGAGAATCCGTCGTTGAGGTAGCGCGAGGCGAGCTCGCGTGAGACCTTGAGCCTGTCCATCTGCTTGAAGAGCTCCTCGCGGAACTCGCGCACGGGGATCGGATCCTCGCCACCGGCCTTGGCCTTGCGGATCGCGTTGATCGCGGTGCGCAGGAACTCGGTGACCCTGACGCCCGGGATCGCCTGCGGATACTGGAACGCCAGGAAGAGCCCCTGCTGGGCGCGCACGTCCGCGCCGGCCTCGGTGATATCGGCGCCGTCGAGCAGGATCTGGCCCTCCGTCACCTTGTAGGCCGGGTGGCCGGCGATCGCATAGGAGAGCGTCGACTTCCCGGAGCCGTTCGGGCCCATGATCGCGTGCACCTCGTTCGTGTCCACGGCGAGGTCGACTCCCTTCACGATCTCGGTTCCATCCTCGAGCGAGACGTGCAGATTCTTCAGTTCCAGTAGTGGCAAAGAGACTCCTCCGAATAGTTCGCCAGCCTGTCGTTAATACCCAGGCAACGCTTGCCGTTCCCCGGATACGGCCTGGCACGCTCTGCGAGCGACACGCTCATGGTAGCCCGCTTCGGGGCTCCTGCGGGCTCAGGGGGACCTGACAAAATGCCCAGGCGCGCGTCGCGAGCGGCGAGGAGGGGTGTGGTACGATCGTTCGCATGGGAACAGGACTACTTCAACCGATTCATCTGCTCTTTCTCTTGGTCCTCGCGCTCTTGCTCTTCGGGGCGAAGCGGCTTCCTGAGATCGGCCGTTCACTCGGCGTCGGCATGAGGGAGTTCAAGGACTCCGTCACCGGGATCCAGGACGCAACCAAGGTCGAGACGCACTCGGAGCTTCCGCCGCCTCAGCCGACGGCAGCCGCTCCTGCGATGCCAGCTCAGCCCGTACCGGCCCAGCCCGTACCTGCACAGCCGGTACCCGCACAGGCCGTACCTGCTCCTCCCGCTCAGGAGGTCGCAGCTCCGGCTCCGGCAGCCCCTGAGCAGGAGACCGAGCCCGTCTCCTAAGACGGCTCGGGGAGGGTAAGGGTGCCGCGGCTCAGGCTTCCGCGTCGCCTCGATCACGGTGAGGAGGCGTCGATCGTCGAGCATCTCGACGAGCTACGCCAACGGCTTTTCATCGTCATCGGCGCGGTCGTCATCGGAACGGTGATCGGCTTTGCGATCCACCATCAGCTGATCAACTGGCTGCTCCTGGAGCTCCCGAAGAAGGAGCGCCACCTGATCTACCTCTCGCCGGTCGAGGGGTTCACGACCGTCCTCTGGGTGGCCATCTACTTCGGTGTCGCGCTCGCCCTGCCGATCATCCTCTGGCAGGTCTGGGCGTACTTCATCCCGGCGGTCCAAAGCGCGAGGACGACACTCCTGAAGTGGCTCGCCGCCCTGGCCGCCGTGCTCGCGGTGTGCGGGCTCGCGTTCGGGTACTTCATCGTGCTCCCGCATGCGCTCACCTTCCTCACGAACTTCAACAAGGGCCAGCTCTCGTACGTGCCGCAGGCCAAGCAGTACCTGAGCTTCTGCGTCCACGTGCTGTTCGCGATGATGATCGTGTTCGAGCTGCCGGTGTTCCTGATCGGCCTCACACGACTCCACATCATCACGACGAACAAGCTGCGAAAGAACCGCCGGATCGCCTACTTCGGGCTCGGCGTCGTCGGGATGGCGGTCGCGCCGAGCGTCGATCCGGTGACGACGGTTCTCCAGGCGCTACCACTCTTCGTCCTGTTCGAGGGCTCGATCATCCTCTGCGCCATGCTCGACCGCCGCGCGACGCGATTAGTCAAGCCCGCCCTCGAGCTTTGAGGCAGGCCGTCTCCGGCGGCTGGGTCGTCCCGGTCGACGGCCCGCCGCTCGAGGACGCCTTCGTCGCCTGGGAACACGGCCGGATCGTGGAGGTCGGCCACGGGCGCGTGGAGAACCATCACGAGGGCGCGATCGTCCTACCGGGCATCGTGAACGCCCACTCGCATCTCGAGTACTCGGTCTACGCCGGCTTCGGCGACGGCGAGCCGTTCGGCTCATGGCTCGGAACGCATATCGCCCGGAAACGGAAGCTCGATCGTGACGACATGGTCGCGATCGCCCGCCGCGGCGCCGCCGACTCGCTGGCGGCCGGGATCACGACGACTGCCGACTACAGCTTCTCCGGGGCGGCCGCGGATGCGGCGAACGAGCTCGGCCTACGCGCGATCGTCTACCTCGAGGTCTTCGGCAGCGACCCTGCTGCGGCCGCGGAGCGGTTCGAGAACCTTCGCGCGAGCGTCTCGGAGTCCGACCTCGTCCGGATCGGGATCTCGCCCCACGCGCCCTACACCTGCTCGCTCGAGGTCTACCGCTACTGCCTCTCGCTCGGGATCCCGGTGGGCACGCACCTCGCCGAGAGCGACGGGGAGAACGAATGGCTCGAGCACGGCACGGGCTCGCTCGAGGCGGCCCGCGACGTGCTGGTCGCGCCCACGGGCAAGCGGGCCGTCGCGACCCTGGCCGAGGTGCTCTGCCCGGAGCTCCTCTGCGCCCACTGCGTCGCGCTCGAGCGCGACGAGATCGCCGTGCTCGCGCAGGCGAACGTGCCGGTCGCCCACTGCCCCCGCTCGAACGCGCTGCTCGGCTGCGGCGTCGCGCCGCTCGGCGCGCTGATGCGTGCCGGCATCCGCGTGGGCCTCGGCACCGACTCCCCGGCCTCGGCCCCGTCGTTCGACCCGTGGGACGAGATGCGGGCCGCCGTGTACGCCGCGCGGGCGCTCGAGCGGCGCCCGGACGCCCTTGGCGCAGCATCCGCTCTACGGCTCGCGACCCTGGGCTCCGCGGCCGCGCTCGGCCTCGAGAACGAGCTCGGGAGCCTCACTCCCGGCAAGCGCGCCGACCTGATTGTCGTCTCCGTTGCAGGAAGCCCGTACGATCCCATTGAAGATCCGTCCGTCGCCGCCGTTTACGCAGGTTCACCGGCCGGCGTGCTCTTGAGCGTCGTCGAGGGTCAGATTCGCTACCGTCAAGAGGAGAGCCCGTGGCAAGAGGTACGCAGCATCGCAAGCGTCGCCCGCCGGCAAATGCTGGGGTAGCTCACGCTGCCGCCGCGCCGAAGCGCCACAAGCGGCCTGCGTACGAGGATCAGCTCTTCTTCGGCCGGCTTCGCACGCACGCCAAGGTGCTGTTCGTGCTGATGGCCGCGGTGTTCGTCCTGACTTTCGTCTTCCTCGGGGTCGGCTCCGGCTCGACCGGGATCAGCCAGATCGTGCAGAACTTCTTCAGCGGCACCTCCTCGAGCGGCTCGTCGCTCTCCTCGCTCCAGAAGAAGACCGTCGAGCACCCGAAGGACGCGGCGGCATGGCTCGCCTACGCGAACAAGCTCCAGGCCGACAAGCAGCCAGACAACGCCGCCGCGGCGCTCAAGACGTACACGACCTTGAGGCCAAAGAATCCGGATGCCTTGAACCAACTCGCCGGTATCTATACGCAGCGTGCGCAGGACTGGGAGACGCTCTACAGCGCCTCGCAGCAGCGCACCCAGGCGCTCTCGCCGAGCCCGATCCTCACGCCCAAATCCACCTCGAAGCTCGGCAAGGCCCTTGCCACGATCACGAGCCCGCTCGCGAGCGCCGTCTCGAGCCAGACCTCGGCGGCCACGAGCAACGAGTACAGCCAGATCGTCAACTACCTGACCGAGCGGCTCGGCGTCTACAAGCAGCTCGTCAAGCTCAACCCGCTAGATGCCTCGTCGCAGCTGAATCTCGCAGGAGCGGCCACGGACGCGTCCGACACGAAGACCGAGATCGCGGCCTACAAGGCGTTCCTGAAGCTCGCGCCGACCGACTCCGAGGCGCCCACGGCCCGGAAGGCGCTGAAGGCGGCGGAGGCCCAGGCGAAAGCTGCGGCGGCCAGCACCCCGACCGCGAGCGCGTCGACGAACACCAAGGCCACCGTGACGAGCGCGGCCAAGGGTAAGAGCAAGAAGTCGACCACCACCGGGTCGACCACGACGACGACTTCGGGCTGAGAACCTCAAACTCATTCAGCACGATGCCGCCTGGACGCGTGGCTTTGAGTTAGAGGAGGTTCTAGGACGGTTCCCCGGACGGGCGCCGGGGTGCCTGGCTAGACTCAGCGCCGTGGTACAGGTCCCCGTTCCGGGGCCTTCGGTATCGCTCTGACACACACTTCGACGTGCGCGCAGCCATCCTGACACTTCTCGCCGCAACGGTGGTCATCGCCGCGGGTTGCGGTGCCGTCGCCCGGGTGACTCAGGGGGACCCGACCAACGGCAAGGTGTTGTTCAAGAGCAGATGCGGTTCCTGCCACGTGATGGCGAATGCGGGGACGATCGGCACGATCGGCCCGGACCTCGACTACGCGTTCGGCCCGGACAAGGAGCAGGGCTTCCATATCTCCACGATCGCCGACACCGTCCGTGGCCAGATCGCCTACCCGGACACGAAGCCGAGCACCGGGGTACCGGGAATGACCGCGAACCTCGCCCACGGCCAGGACGCGAAGGACATCGCGGTCTACGTAGCGCTCTGCTCGGCCGAGCCGAAGTGCCAGATCCCGCCGGGCACCTACCACATTCAGAACTAGCGGCTCAGGCTGAAGGCTGACCCGCGTCTGCCGTCGGTGCAGACTCGGCGGCGTTCGCGGCCTCGAGGTCGACGACGACGTGGGTGACGGGGATGTCGAATCGCTCCTCGGCGGCTTCGACGACGCCCCGCTCGAGCCAGTTCGAGCGGCCCTCGGGATGCGTCGAGATCACGAGCTCGTCGGGAGCGAAGGTGCGGAGAGCGTCGTCGATCGCCTGCAACGGGTCACCGTCGCCGATCTCGCCGCGCGCTGCGATCCCGGCGGCGCGCATCGCCTCGAGCGAGGATTCGAGCCGCTCCTTCGCGGCGCTGCGGGCGCCGTCCTCGTCCGAGACCCAGTGCTTGAGCGGCGAGTTCAGCGCGGGCACGACGACGAGAACCTCGGTGTTCGCTCCGGCAGCATCGCGCTTCAGGAGGTCGAGGAGCTCCGCCCCGCCGACCGTCTCGTTCGCGACCACGAGAAGGCGTTTCCCGCCGGTCGCATGGGGAGCGGGGATCTGCTTCACCGGCTGCTCGCGAGCACTGCGGGCGAAGAACCACCAGGTGACGACGCCGCCTGTCAGGAGCAGGAACACGGCAAGGCCCGCCCACTTGTTGATCACCGAGGCGATTCCGATCAGCCCGAAGTAGCCGATCGTCAACATCAGGAAGCGGAAGGCCGCCTCCTCGGTCTTGAACGGGTTTCGCATGCCCGCCCAGAGTTTTACAGAAAAACGGCGTTTTACAGAAAAACGGCGTTACAGCGAGGCGGTTACAGGATGTAGACCGTCACATAGACGACGATCCACATCACGTCGACGAAGTGCCAGTAGATCCCACCGACCTCGAGCCCCTCGTGCGCCTCGGGACTGAAATGACCCCGGAAGGCTCGGATCGTCATGCAGAGGAGGATCGTGAGCCCGATGAAGACGTGGCAGGCATGGAGGCCGGTCAGTCCGAAGAACGTCGCGGCGAAGGCCGTATCGCCCGTGTTGAAGCCGATCCGGTGGTACTCGACGACCTGGGTGAGCAGGAAGGTCGAGCCGAGAAGCAGCGTCAGCACCATGCCGGCGCAGAGCCCGGCGCGGTTCCCACGCTTGCACGCCGTCGTCGCCCAGTGCATCGTGAAGCTCGAGGTGACGAGAATGAACGTGTTCACGAGCGCGAGGAACCAGGGCCGCTCGAACTGGATGTGCGTGCCCGGCATGTAGGGCGGCCACGGCCCGGGATTCGCCTGGCGATAGACGACCCGGACGAAGAAGTAGGCCGTGAAGAACGAGCCGAAGAGCATGATCTCCGAGCCGATGAAGAGGAAGATCCCGACGATGACCGGGTGGATCCTCGAGCTGTAGTGGATCGGCGGCGGATGCTCGTTCGCGGTGCCGCCGTGATGCGCTGCGGCCGGGCCGTGGCCGAGAGGCTCGGCGTGCGCGCTCATTCGGCAGTCCCTTCCGAGACGACGTGCTCGACGGGCACGCCGGTGTCCGCGCGCAGCCGCTCGATCAGATCGCGCCGCAGCCAGCCCGAGCGGGCGCTCGGGAACGTCGAGACGATGATCTCGTCGACGCGCTCGTCGTGCGTTGCCTCCATCGCGGAGGTGTACGGATCGGGATGCACGACCTGGCCGTGGACGTCGATCCCCTCCGAACGGAGCTCGGAGAGCGCGCGCCGGAGCCGGCGTGCGGCCTCGGGGCTCGGAACGTCGCTCGACTGCGGGGACATGATCAGAAAGCTCGCGTGTCCCTTCGCGGCCCGTTCGCGGACGCTGTCGAGAAGCTCTTTCGAGATCACGGTCTCGTTGGCGACGACGAGGACGTTTCGCTCGAGCTCGACGGGATCGTCGTCGCCGGCGACGATGTGGCGCACCGGCAGGCCGCCCGCGGCCTTCGTGATCTCCTCGACAACGTCACGACGGGTCCAGCCGGAGCGCTGAGCGGGGTGGGTCGAGACGATGATCTCGTCCGGCTTCGGCTCGAGCTGTTCGAGCGCGTCCTTCGCCGCCTGAACGGGGCTCGTCTCGACGACGAAGCCGTGAGCGGGAATGGAGGCGCTGCGCAGTCCGGCAAGAGTCTTCTCGAGGCGACGGCCCGCCGATGCGCGGCGCGTGTCCTGGTAGACGACGTAGCCATGCTGCGGCACCGTCACGGGCGCGATCACCGTGACGGACACCTCGTCGCTCGCCGCGCGCTCGCGCAGAGCGTCGAGCACGGCGGCTGAAGCGGCTGTCTCATTCGCGATCACGAGCACGTTGATCAAGCCGTCAGTGCCCGGAGGGGACGGGCTCGGGAACGTTGGCGCCGTGCAGGATCGCGTGACGGGCGCCGGGAACGCCGTACTCGTACGGGCCGCCCACGACCTGCGGGATCTCGTCGAAGTTGAAGATCGGCGGGGGCGAGCTGACCTGCCACTCGAGCGTCAGCGCGTGCCACGGGTTGTCTCCGGCCTCCGGGCCGTACTTCCACGACCAGATCATGTTGTAGAGGAAGACGACGGTCGAGGCGCCGAGCCCGAACGAGGCGATCGAGATGAAGAGGTTGTAGTCGGCGAAGCGGCCCGCGTAGTCGGCGACGCGGCGCGGCATCCCCTGGAGCCCGATGTAGTGCATCGGGAAGAACGTCAGGTTGAAGCCGATGAACGTGAGCCAGAAGTGGAGCTTGCCGAGCCGCTCGTTGTACATCCGGCCTGTCATCTTCGGATACCAGTAGTAGATCCCCGCGAAGACCGTGAAGATCGAGCCGCCGAAGAGCACGTAGTGGATGTGGGCCACGATGAAGTACGTGTCGCTGGCGTGAATGTCGATCGGCACCGAGCCGAGGTAGATGCCCGAGAGGCCGCCGATCGTGAACATCGCGATGAAGCCGATGGCCCAGAGCATCGGTGTCGTGAAGTGGATCTTGCCGTCCCATAGCGTCGCCACCCACGAGAAGATCTTGATCCCTGTCGGCACGGCGATGAGGAGCGTCGTGACCATCATCGGGACGCGCAGCCACGGCGCCATTCCGGCGACGAACATGTGGTGTGCCCAGACCGAGAAGCCGAGCACGAGGATCGCGAGCAGGCTGAGCGCCATCAGGCGATAGCCGAAGATCGGTTTTCTCGCCATCACGGCGACGACCTCGCTGATGATCCCGAAGCCGGGCAACATCATGATGTACACGGCCGGATGGGAGTAGAACCAGAAGATGTGCTGGTAACCCAGCGCGTAACCGCCCCCCGCCGGTTCGAAGAAGTTCGTGTGCATCACGCGGTCGAAGAGCACGAAGAACTGCGAGCCGGCGATGAACGGCGTCGCGAGCACGACGAGCGTCGAGGTCGAGAAGTTCGCCCAGACGAGCAGCGGCATCCGCCAGAACGTCATTCCGGGCGCGCGCATCGTGATGATTGTCACGAGGAAGTTCAGGGCAGTGAGGATCGAGCTCGCGCCGGCCCACTGGACGCCCATGTTGAAGAAGATCTGGCCGAGCGGTTGGTGCGAGCAGAGCGGCGCGTAGCACGTCCAGCCGGCGGAGGGACCGCCGCCGGGCGTGACCATCCCGATCAGCATCACCGCACCGCCGATCGGGAGCAGCCAGAAGGAGAGCGCGTTCAGCCGCGGGAACGCCATGTCGGCGGCGCCGATCATCAGCGGGATCACGAAGTTGCCGAGGCCGGCGAAGACCGGCACGACGACGCCGAAGATCATCAGCGCGGCGTGCTCCGAGATGAGCACGTTGAAGGTCTGCGGGTTGAAGTACTGGTCGCCCGGCCGCGCGAGCTCGGCGCGGAAGAGCATCGCCAGGAAGCCGCCGATGACGAAGAACGTCATCGTCGTCGCGAGGTACTGGACGCCGATCACCTTGTGGTCGGTGTTCGGGCGGAAGTAGTCCTGCCACTTGCGCGCGCCGTGGCCCGCGTGGTCGTCGACGCGCGTCGGTTTCCCCGAGAAGTAGTAGGCCCAGTAGTCGAAGCTGCCGATCCCGATCAGCAGGCCGAACGGGAAGGTGACCGTGGCGACGGTGACGAGCGGGACGCTGTACCAGTAGGGCTGCCAGTGGGCCAGGTAACGGATGAGGACGGTGAGGCCGAGCCCGGCGAAGCCGACGAGCGGCGTCGTCCAGAGAGCCCTCAGCCAGCCCGGGCCCGTGAACCGGTGGATCCCGGTCGGCGGCGGGGGCGGCGAGTGGTGGCCGTTCGAAGAGTGGCTTTCGGCCGGTGCGTGGGCGATGGTCTCGGTGTCTGTCATCTGAGCTTCCTCGTCATTTCGTATTGGCCGCCAGATACACGACGAGCGCGTTGATCTGGGTTGCGGTCATCGTGGTTCCGAAGTCTTGAGGCATCACGTTTGGCTGGTAGCCCTTGGCGATCACGGCATTGGGATCGACGATCGACTGCTTGATGAAGTCCGGAAGCGCCTGTCCCGCGGCCTTGGCGGAGGTCGACAGGTCATCGAGCGACGGGCCGAGAGTACCGGTCGCGCCCGGAATCGCCTTGAAGGTATGGCAGGCCGAGCAGCCGTTGTTCTTGAAGACCGCCGTCGCGATCGCCGTTCCGCCGCCGGCGCTCGCGCCGGGCGGAGGCGTCGGAGCGCTCAGCGTGCTCGCATACCAGGAGTTGTACGCGCCCTGAGCCATGACCACGGCCTGGCTGCGCATCAGCGAGTGCCCGAGCCCGCACAGCTCGGTACAGATGACCGCATAGGTGCAGGTATGCGCCGGGGTGCAGTTATTCCGGTCGGGCGTGATCACGAGATCGTTCGTCTGACCCGGAACCGCGTCCTGCTTCTGACCGAACTCGGCGACCCAGAAGGAGTGGATCACGTCGTCGGCGGTGATCTCGAGCTTCACGGGACGGTTCACGGGCAGCCGCAGGATCGGGTACGTCTTCTTGTTCGGGTAGGTGAACTGCCAGAAGAACTGCTCGGCGGTGACCTTCACGACGAGCGGGTCGGTGCCTGCCTTGCCGTTCTCGGCGAGCACCACCGCGCTCACGACCGCGACGGCGGTCACGAGCACGGCCGGGATGATCGTCCAGATGATCTCGATCCTCGTGTTCCCGTGCACGGGCGGGCCGTCCGACCAGTCGTCCGGCGAGGCCGCGCGGAAGTTGATCATCGCGTAGACCATGATCGCGACGACGACCGCGAAGATGAACAGCGAGATCCAGGTCGTGAACCAGTAGACGAAGTCGATGCGGCCGGCCTGCTTGGACGCCGGAGTCGGCAGCCATGGGATGAAAACGGCGACACAGGTAGCGATCGCACCTGCTGCGACGCCGATCAGGACAAGCTGGAAGATAGAGCCCCGGCGCACCGATCGGAACCCTACTCGATTGTCACAAACGGCTTTCGACGAACCGTCGAATCAGCGCTTTGGTTGTCTCAATCGTCACGTAGTCACGATCTGGGTAGGGAAAAGAGGGCTGCCTCCGCCGCGAATCCGGCCTCCGGCGGCCGGTTCCGTCCGACGCGGTGGCGATCATCCGGTGCCGTGAGCGTGTCAGCGGTTCCGATGCCACAAGGGGCCGGCGAGCAGATCGCCGAGGAGGCACTCACGGCGGCCGTTCGCCACCGCTGCCGCGGCACGAGCTGGCAGGGCCTAGCTCGTGAGCTCGCCTGGCGCGCGGTCACGGGCGGCGAGAGGGATGCCCGCTCGGTCGAGCGGTTCGCAGAGCGGGCCGAGGCGATGCTCGCGGCGTCGATCGACGAGGCACTCTGGCGGTGCGAGCGCTGCGCGGTCGCTGCGTTCGAGGAGTTCATCTGGGAGGACCGCGGCGACGAGGCGGGAGCGCTCGCCGCAGCACGGCTCGATGCGGGCGAGGAGGCGACGAGGCTCCTCGATGCCGCCTGCTCGGATGCGCTCGACGCGTTGCTCGCGACAACGCGTCGCGCCGCGTAGCTAGACGACGAGCCAGCTCGTCTCGATCGGCGCGGCGGGAGCCGGCAGGACGACGCGCAGGCGGACACGCCCGCCCAGGGCGAGCTCGAGCCGGAAGCGTCCGAGCGAGTCGGCCTCGGCGGTTGCGATCGGCTCCCCGGTCTCGTTCTGTACCTGAACGGCCGCCTCGGGCGGTGCGGGCTCGAGTTGGCCGAGCATGAGCCGCCGATTCGCATCGGACGTGATCTCGACCGCGATCGTCAGCTCCCCAGCGCGGAAGGCGAGCCAGCGCGAACCGGTTCCCGCCCGCGTGCGCGAGGACGCACCGGTCTCGAGGAGCGAGTCCTCGAGAAGCTCTGCGAGGTCGGCCTCGAGACGGCGCCAGCCGAGTGCTGCCTGAGCGAACCCTGTGACCTCGGGCGGCACCGGGTCAACGCGGTCGAGCATGGCGCCGAGCTCGCTGAGGAGCTCGTCGTCGCGATCGAGCGGCGTGCCGTCGGTCATGCCACCCCTCCCTGGAATGCTGGATCGATGTCGGCGAAGGCGCGGAGCTTCTCGAGACACCGCGCCCGGGTCGGGCCGATCGCGCCGATCGGCATGCTGAGCGCGGCCCCGATCGCCTCGTAGCTCGGCTCGTCCTGCGAGACGAGGAGACGCAGCAAGGCCTGGCAGCGTTCGCTCAGCTTGGCGAACGAGCGCCAGAGCCCGGCGTCGCGCTCGTCGGCGATCAGCCTCGGCTCGGACCCGTGCTCGGCCGGCGCCTCGAAGACGTCGGCCGAGTCGGTCGCCACCTCCCGGCCTCGCAGCCTGAGCTGGCGCAGGCACTCGTGCCGGGCCGTCGCCGCAATCCAGCCGGCAAGACGCTCGGGCTCCCTGATCCGGTCGAGGTGCTCGACGAGCCGCAGCCACGTCGTCTGCGCGACATCCGCGGCATCGTCGGGCGACAGCCTGTGCCCACGAACTGTGGCCCACACGAGCCGCTCGAACCGAGCGACGATCGCGTTCCACGCCTTCTGGTCGCCGGCCCCGGCCGCGGCTACGAGCTCGTCGAGGTCCATCGCCGATCAGAGATTCCTGAACACGACGCCGGTGTGGAGCGGGTGGTTCAGATCGTCTGCCTCACCAGTTGCCTCGAGAGCCTGCCAGGCATCGACCGCGACGGCACCGGTCGCGGCGATTGTGTTCACGATGCCTGCGGCAACCTTGGGCGTGGCGAAGGAGGTGCCGTTCCAGGTGGCCCAACCGTCGAACGCAAGGGCAGGCGGAGCCGGGGGGCCCGGATCGGCATCCTCGACGGGCAGCGTGACGTGAATGAACGTCGAGACGACGTCGTTCCCGTCGGCGGCGCAGGAGACCCAGCCGCCGTAGTTCGAGAAGCTCGAACGCACGAGCTCCCGCTGCGGGCCTGCGAGCGGCGCCGGCGGCGGCGGGGTCCCTCCCAGCGGGGGCGAGTGGTGGAAACCCCCGCCGAACACCGGCCGTTCCCGCGACGAGCCGACCGCGAGCACGTTTGCGAACAGACCCTGATCGACGGTCTTGACGGTCTTCAGTCCGCCCGGGAAGCGTACGTGGTCGTCACCCTGGTTCCCGGCCGGCGCGACCACCATCGTGTCCGGCCCGAGCGCCTCGACGGCGAGGTCCCACACACAGCCGACGGTGTCATCGAGCGCGGTGAACGCGAAGCCGACGCTGACGACCTGGGCACCCTGGCTCTGCCAGAGCGATCGTCCCACTGCGATCTCGGTCGGAAAGTCGTCGCTGTTCGGATCGAAGCCGCTCGAGTGGCTGCGGATCGTGATGTCGGCGTTCTGCGAGCCCTTCGCGAGCACGCCGGCAACGAAGTTTGCGTGACCCGCAAGCGCGTCGAGCTTTCCGTCGCTGTTCTCATCCGGCTCGTCGTGATCGACCCCCCTCCAGTCGACACCGTCGAACCACTCGACGTCGGCGGTCGCGACGCTGCCGCGCTGGTCGAGCGGGTAGGGGCCGTTGGCGGGATCGGAGATATACCCGGTGTCGATGACGGTCACCGGGATGAGGTTGCCGGTGAGCGCCGGGGGCATCACGCCCGGCGGTGCGGGTGCCGGAGGCCCCGAGGGGCAGATGTGTCCGACGGCCGGTGCGGCGATCAGCACGTGGTTCGGCGAGACACCGCGCCTCTCATGGCCCGAAAGCCCGCCGCGGATGTGTCGTACCACGTCGAAGATCGAGTCGTGGGGCGGCAGATTGACCTTGAAGAGCAGGACGTCCTCGCCCGCTGCTCCGAGGCCCGCGAGCATCGTCGTCAGGCGCTCGGCGTGAAGCGAGCTGAGCCACTTCTTGACCATGCTGCTCGATTCGAACAGGTCGGAGCACACGAGGAGCTGGTCGACGACTGCGAGCAACAACGGTGTAACACCGATACCGCCCTCATGGGCGATGCGGGGATGTGCCTTGACACGCTCCGAGAAAGGAGAGGTTTCCGATTCCGCCGGCATCTGATGCTCCTTTGGCGTTGGGGGTTTCGCCGTGCATCACTCTGAGAGCTGAGGGGCTAGCTTGATACAAGTCGCGCACGATGTCTAGTGATGGGCGGCAGGCACTCGCCCTCGCGCAGGAGGCCTACGAGCTCGTTCAGGTCGATCCGCGGCGAGCGGCGGGGGCCGCCGCTCGGGCCCGGGCCGCGTCGATTGTGGCCGCCGACCCCGAGGCGGAGGTCCTCGCGCTCCACGCGCTCAGTTGGGCCCAGCAGGTTCTCGGCGACCCCGATGCGCGCGCGACGCTCCATGCGGGAGTCCGAATCGCGGAGCGCATCGGCGACCGCCGTGGCGTCTCGCGCCTGCGACGGAGCCTCGCGGCATCGCACGCGTTCGCCGGCGAGATGCGGTCGGCGAAGCGCGAGCTCGACCTGGCTCTCGCGGTCGCCGACGGAAGGGAGTACGCGGAAGCTCAGGTGATTCGCCTCGAGATTCATCGCCGGACGCAGTCGGACGACCGGGACGCGGAGCGAGCCGTGCTCGACGGAGCCGCGAAGGCGCTACGCCTCTTCGCCCGTGAGCAAGACGAGCTCTGGCAGGCGCGCCTTCTCTTCAACCGCGGGATCCTTCTCTCGGACCGGGGGGAGTTCGGACGGGCCGAGCGGGACCTGCGGCGCGCACACGATCTCTATGCGCAGCAGGGCGCGGCGGATGCAGCCGGCGACGCGTTCACAGAGATCGCGGCTCTGACGCTCCTACAGGGGAAGGTCGTCGACTGCCTGTCGCTCCTCGAGGAGATCGAGCCGACGCTCACGCCGGGCGAGTTCCACAACAGCTTCATCTCCTGCCGCGTGAGAGCGCTTCGTGAGGCTCGGCTGATCGGTGAAGCTCGAGCAGCAACCGAGGCCTACGCCGAGCTCTGCGCACACTACGGCCAGCGCGACGGCGCCGTTGTCCTGCTCTCCGACCTCGCATCGCTCGCGCTGATGGACGGGGAGCCGAGCGTGGCCCAGGAACTGGCTCTTCGAGCGGCACGTTCGCTTGCCGCGAGAGGGAAGCCCGTCGATGCCGCGCTTGCCCGGATGGTCGCAACCCGCGCGGAGCTCCAGTCGGGCACCGCCGGTCGATCCTCGCTTCGATCGGCGCTCGCGGCGGCTGCGTTGTTCGAGCGGGCGGGCTGGTCACTCGACTCGCTTCGCGTCCGCGTTCTCGCCGCCCGGATCGCACTGGGCCTGGCAGCGACGCCGGTGGCGCGTCGAGAGCTCGGCCTCGCTCGGCCTCTTCGCCGGCGCGGCAGCGTCGCCGACCGGATGGAGCTCGCCCACGCCGGGGCGCTCCTCAGCCTGGCAGACGGCAAGCCCGCGCGGGCGGAGCGACAGCTGACGGATGCCCTACGGCTCCTCGACGACTACCGCGGGGCATTCGGCGCCCCCGAGCTCCGCGCCACCGCGTCGAGCATCGGCGCTGAGCTCTCGGAGCTCGGTTTGAAGATCGCGCTCGACACCGAATCGCCGGCCAAGGCCCTCGCCTGGGCCGAGCGCCTGCGCGGAAACTCCCTCCGTCTGCCGCCGATCCGCCCTCCGGCCGATGCAAAGCTCGCGGGCCTTCAGACCGAACTGCGGCGGATCCCAAGGGACGGAGGGAGTCGGCGACAGGCGGCTCTCGAAGCGGCGATTCGCTCGCAGTCGCGCCTGGCGAGGGGGTCGCGGGCCGGAATCTCAAACTTGCGAATCGGGGATGCGGCCGGCGCCCTCGCCGATCGCGCCCTGATCGAGTACGTCGAGCTGAAGGGGCGGCTGATTGCGCTCACGCTCGTCGACGGCCGGATCGGCAGGCACGAGCTCGGAGCCGACACGAGCCAGGCCGAGCTCGAGTGGCTCCGCTTCGGGCTCGCCCGCCTTGCGCGCATCGGCCGTGAACGGACGGCCCGCGAACACGCACGCGAGGCCGTACGAGCTCCGGCGGCGAGTCTCGACCGGATTCTCATCGAACCGGTTCTCCCTGCCGTCGGCGACGCCCCGCTCGTGATCGTCCCGACCGGCGGGCTGCATGCAGTCCCGTGGGGCGCGCTGCCCTCGATCGCGCAACGCGCGGTCCTCGTGTCTCCGTCGTTGACGCTCTGGATGGATCTCGAACGACGTCCCAGGACCAGGTCACCCAAAACGGCTCTGATCGCAGGCCCACGCCTCCGCCAGGCGGGAGCGGAAGTCCGGGAACTGGCCGGGCTCCACCCGGGAGCAACAGTGCTGACGGGGACGTCGGCGACTGTCGAGGCGACACTCGCTGCTCTCGACGGGGCAGCGATCGCCCACCTGGCCTGTCACGGCCGGTTCCGCACCGACAGCCCGCTCTTCTCCTCGCTGGAGCTCTTCGACGGCGCCCTGAACGTCCATCAGCTCGAACAGCTCAGACGGCCACCCAACCTGGTCGTCCTCTCGGCCTGCGACCTCGCCGTTTCGACGGTTCACCCCGGCGACGAGCTACTCGGGCTCTCGGCTGCGCTCCTCGGGATGGGCACGCGGACGATCGTGGCGAGCGTGGCTCCGGTTCCGGACGGAGCCGCACGAAGGCTGATGCTCGCCTTCCACCGCTTGCTCGTCGGCGGCGTAGCGCCTGCTGCCGCTCTTGCCCAGGCGCAGGGCGGCAGGGACGTCGCGGGGTTCGTCTGTCTCGGCTCCGGCTGAGCCCCCTCCTGACGCATCTTTTCGAACTCGATGTATCAGGAGCGACACCGAGCCCTCTTCTCTCCACCGGTCGCAAACGGCGCCGGGAGAGACAAGGAGCGTTTGATGAAGATTCAGACTCTGATCGTCGCGGGAGCAGCAGCGTTCGCGCTTCTCGCCCCCGCCGCCGGCGCCGCCGGCAACAAGTCGGCTCGCCACGTCGGGCCGGCCAATCACCTCACAGGCCACCGTGTCATCAAGCACAAGACCGGCGCGACCGGCAAGACGTCGAAGCCGGTGAAGAAGGTCACGACGGTCGCCAAGGTCAAGCCCGTCAAGCCGACCCCGCCGCGGACCGTTCCGTATATCTACGTCCCGGTGCCCTCGTACCCCACGCCGCCCGTCATCGATCCGAACGAGTGCCAGGACAGCGGAACGAACTGCACCGACGAGCAGGCCTGCGAGTACTGGGGCGAGAACTGCGACAGCCTTCCGTCGTTTGCACAGCCGGATCCCGCCACCACGAGCGACACCACGACCAGCACCGATCCGACTGCCGGATAGCCCAGCACGTGAACATCGCCGATACGAGCAGTCCGAACCTCACCGTGGGCAGGAGCAGGGAACTGCTCCTGCCCACCACTCGTCGCCCACATGTCGTGCGTCAGCTGCTCGCGGGTTTGGCCTCGCTAACCGTAGGGCCGGCCTTGGCGAAATGGTCCCAGCGCTCGAGCGCGTGCCGTGACTCCTTGGTCGACAGGGCGCCGGCGAGCTCCTTGTCTTCGATCAGCCGCCGCAGGTGCCAGCGCCACTCGTCGAGATCCTGCTTGTCGTAGGCGATCCAGAGCTGGCTCGCGTGGTAGACGAGGCTCGGTGGGAGGCTGAGCAGGAAGTCGCGATTCGCGACGACGTTCTCGCGGCGGAAGAACTCCTCGTGGATGAACCGCTTGTCGAGATGCTCCCACCAGTCCTTTCCCTCCGCGGGCTCGAGCGGCCCGATCTCGCGGAGCTCGCGCTTGACGAGCGCGGTGAGCCGGCGGCGGCGGCGGTAGGCCTGGATCGAGGGCCAGAGCGCGGCAACGGCCGTCCCGGTGAATGCGAGGACGATCGGGACCAGGAGGTCCGAGAGAACGCTGACAGCCAGCAGCACGGGCCGGACCGTAGCGACCGGCCCCGACGGAGTCGCTCTCTTTTGCCCACGCTGGCAACAAACCGGGCAGCGCTAGTCTGCAGTAGACCAGTTGCGCAGGCAATCACTTGAAGGGGGATGGGAAAGTGATGACAAGTCTCGAGCACAGGGTCGGCAGCGGATCAGGGCCGGAACGGGGTGTGTGATGACCGATGTCACCACCTCGGGTGAGGCAGCCGCAGCACGTCCGGCCGCAAGCCTCCTGACCGAAGCTGAGGTTTCACGCAGGTCGTTCCTTCGTGGGGGCGGCGCCCTCGTGATCGGCCTGGGACTTACCGGCGTTGCGACCCACGGCGCGCACGCTGCGAACGATCCCGCTGCGACATCCACGTCGCATACGGGAGCCCTGCCTGGGCCGCCCGATGCCACGCAGATCGACTCGTGGCTCCAGGTGAATCCGGACAACACAGTGACGTTGTTCCAGGGGTGGACGGAGCTCGGGCAAGGAACGCCCACGGCGGTGCGGATGATCGCGGGCGAGGAACTCGGGCTCGCGATGGATCAGATCTCGGCGGTTCAGGTCGATACGAACGTGTCGCTCTCCGCGTTCACCGTGGGCAGCACGTCGACCTCGACGGCGATGGGCGCGACCAGCATGAGAGGGGCGGCCGCGGCAGCGAGGACGCTGCTCCTGAACATGGCCTCGACCCAGCTCGGCGTTCCGGTGGGGAGCCTGACGGTCTCGAACGGCGTCGTCTCCGGCGGCGGGAAGACGGTCAAGTACTCGGACCTGATGGCCGGGAAGCTCTTCGGGAGCACGATCGCCGCGGCGAACGCCACGCTCACGAGCCCGGCGAACTACAAGCTGATCGGCACTCGGGTGCCTCGGATCGATATCCCGGACATCGTCACGGGCAAGCTCACCTACGCCCAGAACGTTCGGCTCCCGGGAATGCTCCACGGCCGGGTCGTCCGGCCGCGCGGGCAGGCGGCGCTCACCCAGGGCGCAACGATCCTCAGCATCGACAGGAGCTCGATCAGCCACATCCCGAACATCCAGGTGGTGCAGAAGGCCAACTTCCTCGGTGTTGTCGCTCCGCTCGAATGGGATGCGATCCAGGCGGCGTCGCTCTTGAAGGTGACCTGGGACGACACACCGAAGCTCCCCGGCGCCGGCAATCTCAACGCGGCGCTCAGGAATCCGGCGAACCTCCAGTCGAGTGCTCTCGCCGTGAACACGGGAGATGTCGGCGCCGGGCTCGCGAGCGCGGCGAAGACCGTTTCGGCGAGCTACTTCTCGGCCTACCAGCTCCACGGCGTGCTCGGCCCGAACTGCTCGGTCGCAGACGTGACCCCGGGCGGGACGTTCATCTTCGCGCCGTCGCAGGCTCCGTACATCCTGACCCGGAGCGCCGTCGCGAACGCCCTCGGGGTGCCGGCGACGAGCGTGCGAGTGGAGGTCTTCCCGGGCTCGGGCACCTACGGTCACAGCACCTACGACGACTGCAGCATCGCGGCGGCGCTGATGTCGCAGGCAGTCGGGAAGCCGGTGCGGGTGCAGATGATGCGCTGGGACGAGCACGGCTGGGATCAGTTCGGCCCGGCTCAGGCAACCGATGTTCGGGCCGGGATCGACGCGAGCGGGAACATCGTCGGCTACGACTACACGGCCTACAACCACGGTTGGACGCAGGTGATCGAGTCGAGTGCGGAGCTCGCCGGGACACCGCTCCCGGCCGCGCCGGGCGGGCAGGTCGACACGACCGCTTCCGGCTCCTTCTACAGGATCCCGAACCGCCGGGTGACGAGCAAGGTCGTGAACGGCTACGCCGGGTTCTTCAAGGGGATCTGGCTGCGGGCCCCCGGGGCGCCGCAGGCGGTGTTCGCCTCCGAGCAGACGATCGACGCGCTCGCCAAGGCGGCGAACATGGACCCGATCGCCTTCCGGATCCAGAACATCGACGCAACCCAGAAGGATGGGGTGGCCCGGTGGATCCCGGTGCTGAACACGGTCGCTCAGGCCGCGACCTGGAAGCCCGCCGTGACGGCGTCGAACCTGGGAAGCGGCAACGTCGTGACCGGCCGCGGGATCGCGATGGGCGGCTTCGCAAACTCGTACCCGGCGGTCATCGCCGACATCACGGTGAACAAGAAGTCGGGCGCGATCACCGTCGACCATCTCTATGCCGCGCAGGACGCGGGGACGACGGTCAACCCGGCGTCTGTCGAGAACCAGATGGTCGGCTGCCTCGTCCACGGGACGAGCCGGGCGCTCCTCGAGGAGGTCAACTTCACGAAGGTGCGCCAGACGAGCCTCGACTGGGTCACCTACCCGACGCTGCGCTTCAAGCAGTCGCCGAACGTGACGACCCTCGTCGTCCAGCGCCTCGACGAGGCGTCGTCAGGCTCGGGCGAACCGACGACGGCTGCGGTTCCGGCCGCGATCGCAAACGCGTTCTACGACGCGACCGGCGTGCGGCTCTACCGCTATCCGATGACGCCTGGCTACGTGCGGGCGGCGCTGGCGGCCGCCTGAACCGCTCTGGCGGAGGGCGGCGTCCTCAGGGGCGCCGCCCTACCAGCCCGGCAGGTCACGCAGTATCGAAAGGCGCGAGGGCTCGAGCGACCGTGGCGAGCCCGACCGGTCTGTGGGGACATCGCGCCGGGAAAGCCGATGCTACGCTTGTAGCAGTCGCGTTCAGTCTGTAGCGCGTCCGTTTTGGAGCCTGAAGGAATGGCTCTGTCATGCCGCCCGTAGCCCTTTCGGTCGGAGAGTGCCGGCAAAACAAGCCGGTTTATGATCGGGAGATGGAGCTCGGATGCACCAACGAACGGCGGCGTCGGTCATGGCGCCCGCTTGACCCGCGCCGACAAGGTCGTGTTCGACGGCGGCGGCGCCTTCATCCGCGACACGCGGCGCGAGGTCGACCTCTACCTTTCCGATCGGCGGACGCGCCGATCCGGCGTTCGGCGCCTCTACGTGAAGGCGGTAGTCGCCATCGGTCTCAGCTTGGCCTGCTGGAGCGTGCTGCTCTTCGTGGGCCCCTCCGGCCTCGCGGCCGGTGCTTGCCTCGTGGGGCTCTCGGTCGGCGTGGTGATGACGGCGCTCTGCGTGCAGCACGACGCGAATCACGGCGCGTTCTTCGGACGGGCCCGTTACGACCACCTTCTCGGCTGGACCGCCGACGCGCTGCTTGGATTCAGCAGCTACACCTGGCGGGTCAAGCACAACGTCGCGCATCACACCTACACGAACGTCGACGGGCACGACGACGACGTGAGCCAGGTTCCGCTGGCGCGGTTTGCCCCGTCACAGCAGCACCGGCCCTGGTACCGGTTCCAGCACTACTACATCTGGCCCCTCTACACGCTCGTCGGCGTGCGCTGGCAGACCCTCGGCGACATCCTCTCGCTCGTGAAGGGACGGTTCGCGGAAACCACGCTCCGCCTTCCCCGTGGCTGGACCCTGTTTGCCCTGGTGGCCGGAAAGGCGACGTTCTTCGGCTGGACGATCGTCGTGCCGCTCTTCTTCTACCCGTGGTGGGCCGTCCTCGCCGGCTACCTCGGCTTCTCGATGATCCTGAGCCTCGTCATGGTCACGACGTTCCAGCTTGCTCACTGCGTCGAGGAGGCAACCTTCACCGCTCACGAGGAGATGGCGGCCGAGCGACGCGTCTGGGCCGTGCACGAGGTCGAGACCACGGTCGACTTCTGTCCCAGAAACCGCGTTCTCACCTGGGTTCTCGGCGGGCTCAACTTCCAGATCGAGCACCACCTGTTTCCCCGGGTGCCGCACACCCACTACCCGCAGATCGCTCGGATCGTGGAGAGAAACTGCGTCGCGCACGGGGTGCGCTACACGATTCAGCCGTCGCTCACCGTCGCACTCCGCTCACACTTCCGACACCTGCGCCGGATGGGACAGCTCGGTCTGCCGGCGACCATCGAGATGGGCTGAGGACTCGCCCGTCTAGTCTCGCTGCCCGCTCTCCTCGAGGGGGTTGGAGAGCAGGAGGTGGCTCTCGACGATCGCCTCGGCAACGTCGACCAGCTTCCGTCCGTGGGTCTGGGAGTGGTTGCGCAGGAGGTCGAACGCCTTGTCGGCCGTGATCCCGTTCCGTTCCATCAGGATTCCCTTCGCCTGTTCGATCGTCGCGCGCCTTCCGAACGCCCCCTGGAGGTTCTGGTACTCGGTGAAGCGCTGGAGCGTGATGTCGATCGCGCTCTGCAGTTCCTCGGGTGAGCCGTCGACGATGTAGGCGAACACGCCGCGCTTTGCAGCTTCGTGGATGTAGGCGGGATCGTTGGCGTGGAGCAGTGCGATCACGGGGCAGGAGGCCTCACGAACGATCTCGCCGATCAGGTCGAGCGCGTGCTCCGAGGAGAGGCCGAGCCCGACCAGGGCGACGTCCGGCCGTTCGCGCGCGGTCACCGATCCGACCTCCTTGACGTAGATCTCGCGCGCGATCACGTCGTGACCGAGCCCGATCACCACCTGCGCGAGTAGCTCCAGCCGGTCTCGGCGCTCGTTGGCGATCAGGACGCGCAGGTGCGGCGTGCCGCTCGCGAACCGTGAGTCGTGGGTTCCCGCCGAGTCGGCGTCCTCGCTCCCGGGGGCTGTGGCGTGGGGCGGGTTCTCCTCACCATCGAGGGACGCCGAAGATGAAATTGTCTCATCCATCGTGTTTCTCCGGAGGATCGATGTGGTCACCGATCATGATGACGGATCGGCCACGCCGCGCGGGTAAACCAACGTGCGGGACCACAGGATGCAGGCCGGCGCCGGCGCAGCTACGGCGGGTTGCTCTCCCGGTCGATCGCCTCCGCGACGGCGAGCTGAATCGCCCGCTCGAGCGAGGCGAATGGCTCCGGCTGCTCGGCCCCGACGAGCACCTCGACCGTGTGCCGTGTCCCGTCGAGCTCGAACGCCCAGGTGACGACCCGGGCGTCGCTGACCTTTCCCTCGGGCTCGACCCGTTCGGGGCCGTCCATGATCCGGTCGCGGCGGATCGTCTCCTCGAGTGAGCTCACAGCCGTCGGCGGAAGCGTGACGACCGTGCGCCACTCACGGGGCTGAGCGTCGAAATGCCACTCGCCGCCCTCGAACCTGGCCGAGACGTCTGTCAGCTCCGACACGCAACCGTCGCGGTAGATGCGCTCGGCGTAATCCTCCCGGCGGAGCTCGACCAGGAGCTCACCCTTCGGAGAGTCGCTCATCTCGCTAGGCCATCGCCGTCGCGGGCTCAGCCGGCCGCGATCCCGGCGTGTCCTGCGTGCCCGGCGTGCCCTGGTTCTCCTGGGGTGAGGGCCCATCGACGCCAGGCGGAAGGACCCCGGTCGCGGGCCCGAGAGCCCACTCCTGCATCCCGGTCACGTGCTTGAGCGCCTCGAGGAAGGTCATGTAATGCTGCGGCTTGACCGCTGCGCCGACCGACATGATCGAGTCGGTGTTCTCGGCGACGGGCCCGGGAAGACCCTGGCTCGTGCCGAGGGTCGTGTCGGCGAGGGCCCCTCCGGCCGCCGGGCGCGTGGCTCCGAACTGCTGGTCGTACTCGTCGTCGAGCCCGAACATGTGGCCGGCCTCGTGCGCCGCGACGACCTGCTGCGCTCCACTTCCGACGACGAGCGAGATCCGGTCGCCCGAGCCGTCGAACTCGAACACCGGCGCTGTGTTCATCAGCGGCTGGAGGATCCCCGTGATGAACGTGAACCGCGCCTGGGCGCTCGCCTGAGCGTCGTCGCCGCTTCCCTGGATCTTGGCGTGGATCGGGGTTCCGGCCAGCCCTGCGATCTCCTTGCCGCACGTGCCGCAGCGCGGGCCGCCGCCGCTTGTGAACGTGGTGCCGAAGGTGTTCAGGATCTGGGTGTTCGCCGGGTCCATCGCGGCCTGCCCTGGCGTGAAGACGGCGCTCGCGTTGAGCATGATGTCGCTCCGGGCCGTCACGTCGTTCGAGTTGATCGTCATCGTGTTGTCCTGCGCGCCTCCTATGCCCGATTCGACCAGGCCGACGCCCCCCGCCGCCGCGTTCGGTGCGATCTTGAACGTCTTCAGCTTCATGTGGTCGTCGTCGCCCTTGCCGCCCTCGTGGATGTTGACCTCCACGTTCACGGTCGACCCGAGATCCTCCCAGTAGTGCTTCGTGCAGTGGAACTCGTACCGCGCGTTCCAGGCGTCGTGCACCGCGCTTTCGAAGTCGCGGATGAACGCCGTCTTGTCGCCGCCCGACCACTGCCACGGAGCGACCGCGGCTGCGCGCTGCGCTCGGGGGAGGCGGTTGATCGACCGCGCCGCCGCCTGGACCGGGCCCGTCCCCTGGTTCGCGGTGGCGTAGATGCCGAGCAAGAGCTCGATGCCGTCCTCGAAGTCGACGCCGCCGTTGAGGCTGACCCAGAGCGCCTGGCTATTCGGGCCGTAGCCGACGTTGAACCCACCGAGCCCGGTGGCGGAGCGGAAGTTCTCGGGGCCCCGCATCCCGTCGGCGACCCAGTCCTGCTTGGCCCTGCGCGCGTTGTCGTACTCCTCCCCGCTCGGGACGTCGCGCTGGAGAGGCGCCCGCGCGAGCGCAGGCGGCCCAGCCCCGAGCAGCCTGCTCGTCGCGGCGTTGCCAAGCGCGTCCTGGAGGCCGAGCACCCCCGAAGCGTCGAGGAACTGCTCGGCGAGCGCACGGGCCGACGGAACCTCCGGCTTCGTGAGCTCGGCCGGGGTCGGCACGTCCGGCCCCAAGCTCTTGACGAGAGGAGCTGGCGTTGTCTCCCTGGCGGCTCTGCCGCGACCCACATCCCGGATTGTGGCCACGGCGGCCCGCGGGCGCAAGCGAATCGGCTACGAAGGGCCTGGCACATCCTTTGCCAGGTCGTCCTGCTCGACGGCCCGTCCCGCAGCCTGGCACCGTGTAGGAGCTCCGGCCGGCCGGCGTCGGGCCTCAGGCTACCCGGCCCGGGCCGGCCGTCCTGATCCAGAGCGAGGCGTGCGCGGGCTCAACCGCGCGATCGACCGCGTTGAGCAGCTCGCCGTGCACGGTGTCGAGGTCGATCGCATCACGCAGCCGTACGCTGAACGCTGAACGCTCGCCTCCGCGTCGTAGCGGGCCCGCTTGAAGCGGCGGTCAACCGCGTGCTGCACCCGCCGGCGCAGCGGGTTGAACAGGGCAGCGGCGGCGAATATCTTGTTGTCGGCGTTTGCTCAGGCGGTTTGTCGTGTTATCGAGACCTCTCCTACGAAGGGCCCGTAGGGATCGGTTGGGCTTGTTCCGTCGGCGAACTCGAGCGTGGAGGTTGACCCGGTCGCTTTCACGATTTCCTTATGCACCTTCCAGCCCATGTCCAGGCCGGTGCCGTCTTTGAACGACGGTGCAGCGATCTGAGCGCCGTTCCAGGACACGTCGACGACCTTGCCGGCTATCGCGTCCGGGTAGCCCGCGCCGTACCAGGTCAGCAGGTAACTCGCTCCCGGGGTCGTCCTGATCCTTCCGGAGATGTTCCCGGGGCCGTTGTCGGACAACTGGAGCGCCTGCAGCGCCCCGTTCGGCATCTGCACGCGCGGCGCATGAAAGACGACGACGCCGCCCGCGTTCGGGGAGGGAACGCCGTTCGTGGAGCCTTCGCCGACCGACCATCCTCGAATCCTCTTGACCGGCAGCTTGTTCACCGCGTAGCCCTGCGGTGAGATAAAGGCGGCAAGCTCGTTACTGAACTCGGAAGCCGGTATTGCGAACCCGCCGTTCGCGACCAGATTGGGAGCAGCCGTCGTTGGCTTGGGAGCGGTCATGCTCCCCATCGCATTCGTCGCACCGTAAACACAGAAGGCGAAGCCCGCCAGTACTCCTACAGCCCCCACCACTTTCGATCGTTCCGTCATGCCGCTCTCCTCGCCGGAGTTGACCTAGAAACAACAGCAACGCGCTCCGGGCGACCCTAAAGGAATCCGCTCCACTATGTCCACCCCGGATCGTCACTCTGCCGTGTTCCGGGACGCCTGACGCGACTGGCTATGGCCGGCGGCATTTCAGCGACGGCCGCCGAACTCTCAGTTATGCGGGCGAAGAGCTGCTCGATCCGGGTTCAGTCGGCCAGCTCGACCTGCGCGATGACCCGCTTGGGTCGCACCCGCACGAGCATCTCGCTTGGAACTGCATTACGACGACCGAACTCCTCTGCCCGCTCGTCGCCCATGTAGCGGGCGGCAATCCTCATCGTCCAGGCGAGCAGTTCGTCGAGATCGTCTGAGAGCTCGGCGATCCCGTCGATCCGAACGAACCCGAACGGAGGCACGTCGTCCTCGACGCAGATCGAAACCCGCGGATCGCGAGCGAGGGCGAGGCCCTTCACCGAGCTGCGGCCCGTCTCGAACATGATCGAGCCGTCCTCGTCGGGGAGAAACCAGACCGGCGTCACGAGAGGTGAACCGTCCCTACGTACGACCGCGACCTTCGCCGTGCGGGTGCCGGCGAGCAGGAAAACCCTCAGCTCTTCGGCTTCGAGCCTGCGCATCGCGCGCATACATTAGCCGCGGCCTTCGGGCCGCCCCCAGTCGTTTCGGGGTCGTGACCTTGGTGGCTTTCACTCGTTGACCGGCTATCGCCCGTTCTGGCCATCGGCGGGTAGGAGGAACGCCGCGATCGCGTATGAACCCGTGCAAGAACACGCGTCCCAATCAGACACGGCAGACAGAGAAGACTCGCCTATCTAAGCCAAGTCCAGTTAGATCGATGGGCCTTTGTGGCCGTGGAGGATTCGAGCCTTCGACCACCGCGTTGCCCCCGCCAGGATCGTCATGGCCGAGCCGCTGGGACTGAGAGCCGTCACCCCCCGAGGGGAGTCAGGTGGGCCCGCCTGCCTCCGCTGGGTGCGGGCCACACGAGTTCCTGCCGAGGGACGTTCAGCTGCTCGCAGCGAACGCCACGAGTGAGACGACCTCGCCGGAGGAGAGCCGATCGGTGTTCAGGACGATGTCGTACTGGGTCGGCAGTTCGTTCTTCGCGCCGTAGAACCGACTCAGGTAATCAGCCCGCGCCGCGTCGGAGGAGTCCAGCGTGCGTGCAGCAGTGTCCGAAGTCAGATTCTGCTCTGAGGCGATCCGGGCCTGACGGGTTGCTCGCGAGGCGGTGACAAGCACGCGAAGGACGTCCGGCCGTTCCGCGAGCGCATGGGAAGCTGCGTGGCCAACGATCACCACACTCCCGCGATCCGCGGCCTCCTCGACCGCGGCGCGGATGAAGTCGCCCAATCCAGCGCCGCCGTATGCCGGCGACGCGGCGACGCTCCCCGTGTAGAAGCTGTCCACACCCCCGGGACCAGTGTCGCCGCTGCCGGTGATCGCCGTCGTCCGCGCACTCGCAAGCGCTCGGTCGATGAGAGAGCGCCGCCGCTCAACATCCTCGATCGCTCCTGGCTCGACCCCTGCTTCGGCTGCAGCGCGCAGGATGATCTCCTCGTCAACCGACAGAAACCCGAGCCGTTCGGCGAGACCGCGTGCGACCTCGCGTGTCAATGCTCCATCGGGCCCAGACAGGCACACAACATTGGACGACACACGACGAGGCTACGGGAGCGCCCGAACACCGTCAAAGGACCCGGTCCAAGCGGAAGAGTTGAGAGCCTTCCTCTCGCCCTGGCCCGGACGACCAAGGGCCGGACGGTCAAGAGCCGAGCCTGCTCGGTCAGTGGCCGGCTGCGAGCGCGACGAGCGCGACGGCCTCGGCGAGCGGCAGCCGGTCGGTGTTGACGACGACGTCGTAATCCGTCACGAGCTCGGCCTTGGCGCCGTAGAAACGCCTCAGGTAGTCGCTTCGCGCCGTGTCGGACTGATCGACCGCACGGGCGGCGTCAGTTTCGCTCAACTCCCGCTGTGAGCCGACTCGCCCCCGCCGGGTTGACGGCGAAGCGGTGACGAGTACCCGCAGAACATCCGGCCGCGACGCCAGGGCGTGCGAGGCCGCATGAGCGACGATCACCATGTTGCCCTGCGCGGCGAACTCCTCAATCGCCGAGCGGATCAGATCGCGCAGCTTCTCCCCTGCCGGCTCGGCCACTGCGGCGCCTCGATTGAGCCGACCCTGGCGTAGCCCGCCGACGCCGCCGTAGGCGAACGGGCTCGCGTCAACGCCCGACGCGAACCCCTTGATGGTGCGCTCCATGAACGAGCGCCGCCTTTCGACATCGGCCACCACCTCCGGCTGGAGGCCTGCCCCGACCGCGGCGCTGACGATGATCTCCTCATCGACGAGCGCGAACCCGAGCGCCTCGGCCACGCCTCGAGCAATCTCGCGCATCTGGGCCCCGTCCGGCCCGGACACACTCACGACCCGGCACTCCATGCCGTGACCCTAGGGCAGACGACTCAGGTTCGTCAAGCGCCCGAACCGGATCGAAGGCACGCGGTCGAAGGTCCGATCGAACGACGCGACGACACCAACGCCGGAGAGCTCCGCGCAGGCCGCCAGTACGGCCCGCCGAAGTGGATGCGGCACTGCTCGTAGATCTCGAGAGCGCGCAAGAGCAACGCATAACCATGCGGTTTTTCGCATAGCGATGCGGATTCGAACCTTCGACCTCGGGATGCGTGCTCTGGCCGACACCCGCCACACGCTCTTCCCTGCTGAGGAATGTGCGCCGACGCGCTACGGGATCGTGACGCCCTGCAGCACGACCGGGCCGAGCGTGTAGTCGAGCTCGGTCGACTGGGACACGTCCGGAGGCGTGATCACGTCAATCGCCTTGGGCACGCTCGACGGGCTCGCCGTGCAGTGCGGATCCGAGCTCGCGGTCGCGCAGACGCCGAAATTGAAGGGCGCCGGGGTCGGCCTGGAAGGCGCGCGCCTGGTCGTTGCTGAAGCCGTCCTGGCCAGTGAGGACGACGACGAAGCTCCAGCCCGAGCCGGGCGTGCCGCCGAGCGAGGCCTTCGAGACCGTGAACGTGATGTAGCGGGAGAGTGCGTTCGCGGTGATCCCGACGGTCCCGACCGTGTTGTTCTGGGCGTCGACGTAGCGCTGCCCGAAGCCTTGCACCTGGATGAGCCGGCTCCAGGCGGACGCCGGGGCGATCGTGAAGTTGCGGAGCGTGGCCGTGCCGTTGGCGGCCGCGGTCGAAGTCGGGCTCGCGCCGGGCTCGTGCACATAGACGTCGACGAGCTGGGCGCCGAGCGGGCTCCCGAAAGTCGGGCTCAGGTCACGGGTCTGGACCCGGAAGGTCACGTTCGAGCCCGAGTCCCAGACCTGGAAGTCCTGGAGATCGAAGGCGCCGGCGTGGAAGTCGCTCGCGGTCGGGATAGGCGTAGTTTCCGGGGCCGTTGTCGTCGCCGGTCGGGTCGGTGACGTCGAGGAGCTTGGTGCCGGGCACGAAGTCGAAGAAGACGCTCCGCTGGTCGTGTGCGGTCTCGCCGCTCGGGCTCACGGCGACGGTGTTGAGCACGCTCGTCCCACCGGAGACCGGCACCTGGATGCTGAAGCGCCCCACCGGGGCCGACGACCGCGGAGGCGCTCGTCGTCGCGAAGGTCGTGTCGGTGTTCGTTGCCGAGACATAGACGGTGTTGCCCGGCGCCGTCGAGCCTGTCACGGTGACCGGGGAGTCGGAGACGGCGGAGCCGTCGGCGGGACTCGTCACGGTGAGGGTCGTGGCGCCCTGGGTGTGCGCCACGTAGCGCTGGTAGGTCACCTGCGGCAGGACGACGTTCCGCCCGGCGGCGAGGTCGGCAGCGAGCCGCACGAACGACGCCGCCGACCACGTGAGCGGGGCGGCCGAGCCCGCGGGCCCGCCGTCCTGGAACCCGATCGAGGCGACGGTGGGGTCTGTCCCGAACGGGGAGGCCGCGAGATCCGGGGACTCCCAGTCCTGCTCGGGGATGAGCCCGACGCCGGAGGCGAACTTGCTCATCCCGAGGAGCAGCGAGGCCGCGGCGCCGGGTCGCCCGAGGCGAGGTCCTGCTCGCCGCGCTCGGCGGAGAGCGCCGGCCAGAGGTGGCCTGTGCCCTGGCCGCTCGGCGCCCACGGATGCCCGTCGGTCGAGCCGTCGCCGTACCCGTCGCCGTTGTAGCGGTGCCAGCCCGGGCCGCTCGGCGTGGTCGACTCGATCGTCGAGTCGACGATCGGCAGCGACGCGAGGACGTCGGGGTCGTTGGCGGGGAGCTCGCCGAGGCGGACGAGCTCGAGGAAGCCCGGCGTCGATCACCTGCCGCTGGTCGAGCGTCGGGCCGCCGTTGCCGACGTTGTAGGAGATCGCCGCGTTCGGGATCGCCGGTCTTCGAGAGCCGGATGAAGTAGCGCGGCCCGAGCGGCCCCGTCGTCGTCACGGTCCAGCCCTTGATCGAGCGCTGCCAGTCATCGGCCACGCCGAGCCAGAGGGCCGCCGACGCCGTGTCGCCGTTGGCCTTCGCAAGGTCGGCCGCCGCGACAAGGCCCGCGATCTCGGCAGCGATGGTCGAGGGCGAGTAGCCGCTCTGCTCTTCCCAGCGCTCGACGCCGAAGGCGGGGCCGTGGGCGACGATGAAGTTGGCGGCAGGCTTGACGTGATCCGCATAGAGCGATCGGATCGGTCATCCCGAGCTGGTCGGCCATCAGGATCGGATAGGCCGCCTCGTCGAGCTGGGTGCCGAAGGAGTCGGGTGCCGTCTTGCCGTTGACGAGGCTGTTCCGCGGCATCGAGCCGTCGGCCTGCTGCTGCCGGTCGAAGAGGAAGAGCGTCGCGTCGCGCGCGGTCGCGAGATCGCCGTCGGCCATCAGGCCGGTCCAGGCCTCGTACAGATCGCGCGCGAAGACCTCGCGGTACGACCCGAAGTAGGTGTTGCTCGGATCGCCGGCCGAGATCGCCTGCCCCCACGGCGAGGCGAGGCTCGCGACGATCGCGCCCGGGAACGTCTTGTCCTCGGAGGCCTTGATCACGTTCGCGCTCAGGTAGTACTCGTCCTCGAGCTGCTTGCGGTCGGGCGGCTTGAGCCCGGGCAGCTTCTCGGTGTGGGGCTTGTTGAGCGAGTTGTCGTAGTCGCTCCAGCCCTTTCGGTAGTCGCCGAGCGTCTTGTCGAACGGGGTCCCCAGCGAGCCCTCGGCCGCGCTCACGGCCTCGTTCTGGGAGGCTCCGAAGCCGAGCGCGATCGTGGCCTTGCCGTCCGGCTGGAGCGCGAGCTGCGCGGTCTGGACGACGTTCCCGCCCAGGGCCTGCGTGTAGTTCGGCGTGAGCGCGTGCGAGGCGTCGAGCTGGACGAGGCCGTCGCTCGGTACGCCGGCGAAGCCGCTCTCGGCCTGCGTGAAGGAGCCGTCGAGCGCGACGTACACGGGCTGGGCGTAGTCGCGGTTCGCCGCGTTCGTAGACGTCGAGGTGTCGTCGGCGACGAGGATCGGATGCCCGGTCGACGTGTCGACGGTCGCCGAGTCGGCGCCGCCGTTGCCGGAGCCGCCGCCGCCGTTTCCGTTCACCGTCGGGTCGAAGCGGACATACAGGTGGTAGGTGCGAGCCTTGGGCGGCGGCTGACTTCACCTTGAGCCTGACTTGCATCAGGAGCGTGTTGCTGCCCGGGTCGGTGATGTAGTCTGGTGACGATCGAGTACTTGCCGCTCTTGGCGGTCGCGGTGACCTCGCAGCCCATCCCGCCCGTGCCGTCGATCGGGGCGACGGCGTAGGTCATGTCGCGGGTCTGGAGGTCGGTGAAGGTCGACCCGTCGCTGACAACGTATTGGAGGGTCTCGACGTTCGTGTTGTCGACCGTCGGGTAGTAGACGTCGCTCAGCACCCCGTTCGCGACGGTGAACCAGACCTTCGAGGTCGTGTTCTCGGCGGTGCCGAGGCAGTCCTTCCGTGCCAGGTCGAAGTGCGAGAGCGTCCCCGG
Source organism: uncultured Actinomycetota bacterium (assembly GCA_963720045.1). Lineage (GTDB taxonomy): Bacteria > Actinomycetota > Thermoleophilia > Gaiellales > Gaiellaceae > PALSA-600. The sequence goes on from CAVREC010000011.1 coordinate 285,959, forward strand.
CCCGTCGGGCGCGCCCGCGCGGGTTCGCGACCGAAACCGTCAGGACGTGCGTAGTCGAGTCGTAGGTGAAGGTCGTCGCCAGGTGGTCGACCGGGACGTCGAACGAGATGTTCCCGCCGCCGGGCACGCCGCCCGCGCCGTAATTCTCGTTCCAGCTCTCGTCGATCGCGACCTTCGCCTGGTAGCTGCCGTGAGGAATGCGCAGTGGTCACGAACGTGTAGACGCCGTCACCGTCCGGGTCCTCGAGCCAGGACTGCAGGCAGTCGGGCTGCCAGTCACCGGGGCAGCCGAGCTCCGATTGGAAATCGCCGACGGCCGTCGCTATGACGGAGCTCTGGTTGTCGGTCACCCAGTGGGTCTTGTGGTCGTAATAGAACTTGACGCTCGCCGGCGCCGCCAGATTCAGGGGAATGTTCGCGCCGCCCGCCTGGGCGTGCAGGCCGTAGTTCTCGGTCCACGAGTCGTTCAGCGCCGCCTTGTACTGGTAGCTGCCGGCCGGGAGAGAGAACGTTCCCTGCCAGACGTCGTCGCTCGCGTCGTAGGCGAGGTGCGTCGCGGCGCAGGTCGGATCGAAGCTCGACGCGCAGCCGACCGCAGTTTGGAGGTCACCCGCAATCGTGACGGACGTCGGATTCGGCGTCGAGGAAGCGCTCGACACGGGAAACAGCATCAGGGCAGCCGCAACGACAGCCAGTCCTGCCACACGAGCCCTGCTCACGCCGAAGGCACCTCGATTCGCTCGCTTCAGCCGGGACCTTACGACAACTCCTCCACGGAGACAAGGGTCCCCCCACGCCAGACGAGGAGAACCGTGTTGGCCCGAGACGCAGGGGCTCGATGCGCCGGGAGACATCGAACCACCAAACGGAGGACGCGCGAGCGAGTTGGGTCAGCGCCCATGGCGGCCCGGCAATCACCCGACCGCACGCAGGAGGGTTATCCAAAACCGCGTGAACTCTCAACCGCCTATTCGGTTTCCGCGCGATGTGGACGAAGCGCGAGTCCGAGTAGGAGCGGCGTGATTGTCGCGGCCGCGACAATCAGCGCTCCTCCGACTCGACTCGCGGAGGTGGCGACGTAGAACTGCAGGTCGATGCTGGCCGTCCAGTAGCTCGATGCGAGTGCGAGGAACGAAACGGTCAGCCATATCGCGACGGTGATCGTGAGTGTCGGGATCCGTCGGCCTACGATAACCGCGACGGCGATCGTGGTCACGATGATGGCGGCTGTTCGGTAGTCGCGCGTCCATGGCGCCTCGAGCATGTAGCGAATCGCGTATGTGAGCCGGTGGACACGGTGGATGAGGAAGCCGGGACTGAGCGCGTGAGAGCTGATTAGCTGTGGGTTCGTCGCGGCGACGTGGTTCGTGGCTAGCCAGAGCCGCCAGGGTAGGATCGCGAGCGGGCCGAGGAGGAGGATCAGCGCGGGCCACGCGCTTTGTCTGTGCACGACGAACGCGGCCGCCACGACAACGAGGGCGAGGATCCCGGCGAACGCAAGCCCCTCGAGTTTGAGAAGCGTGGTCGCGGTGAGGAAGACGAGTGCGAGCCCCAGCCAGGCGGCCCGACGCTCGTGAAGCCAAAGCACTGAGGCGAGACCGGCTGCGGCCAGCATGTAGGCGAGAGTCTGGTCGGGGAGAAGGGAGGTGAGCCGCCACCAGAACCAGGGCGCCGTGACCAGGAGCGCGAGCGATGGAAATGTGATCCAGCGCGGCGCGAATCGGTCGAGCACGGCGGGAACCGAGAGGATGAAGGCGACGCCGAGAAACGCCTGCTGGATCGAGAGCAGCGAGGGGTGAAACCCTCCGGCGAACTCGAACGTGGTCGCGTACATGGTCGGAGCGAGTGGCGGATACCAGGGGTCGAGGAACGATGACCAGTTCGAGGGGTCGAATCCGTGGGTGAGATAGATCAGGTGGGCGCGCGGCAACCATGAGGTGAGGAGGTCGAGGTTCGGATCCCACTCGCTTTTGGCTGCGGTAACGAGCGCCGCCGCGGATGCGATTACGACGATCGCTCCAGCGAACCAGGCAACCGCGGAGGCCAGCGCGCCTTCGCTCGGTCTCGGTTGTCCCGGCTCTCGCTCCCGATGGCGGGAACGACCGATGATCGCACCAGCGGCGATGGTCACGCAGGCGACCGAGACGATCGTCGCGATCCCGAACGGGACACCGAGCATCAGCGAGAACGAAAGCAACGAGCCCAGCAGAGCCCAGCCGACGAGATAGCTGAGCCCGACAAGTGCGGCATCGGCGCGACCCGCTGATGCGAGCCCGATGCCGTAAAGAAACGCCCAACCGACCGCGAGCACGATCAGGTTTTCGGTGATCAGACCGAGGTCGATACGGGTCATCCACCAGCCACGCCCAGCTTCACCGCGTTCACGCCCGGCCCGAGCCCGAGCTCCTTTGTGAACGGGACACCAAGGGATTCAGACGATGCGTTGTAGGTGATCGCCCAGTCGGCCTCTCGAACGTTCGTCGTATATCGACGCGGTACCAGCCAGAACCTGAAAATGTCGTCGGCGATCCCGGCTGGCGGCCCGGGTGCTTCGTGCCCGATCACGATCGTGTAGCTGGCGTTCTTCGGGATGATCCGCTGAGCGGCCACAAGCGACTGCGTGGGGGCGAAGAACGCGAACGGATCAAGATCGGCATCGCGAACCAGATGAGGCGGCCCTCGGAGATTCTTGTATCCCACGCCAGCGAAGAACCGAATATGGGTGACCGCGCTGAACAGCGACACCGAAACGACGAGCACCGCGACGACCATCACTGAAGAGACCCTGCGTACTCCAGACGGAACGAGCCGCTTCGGACCGTTGACGTCGCCAGGATGCATACTCAAGGTGAGCCTAACCGACCGGCGGTCGGCAACCAAATGGGCGACACGCACCACAGGGGGCACGCGATGACCCGAGCTCGAGTTCTGCGCCGACTAGGAGCGATCGCCCTCGGCGTCCTCGCATTGGCGCTCGTCGGTGTGCTTCTCGAGGCGCCGCGCACCGACGCCCGGGGCCAAGCGATTTCGGGATCAACAATCGCAACCGAGCTCGCCAGGGCCTACCACTACCAGCTCCTCGGGCAGGGGTACGACTATGAGCCCTCCATGACTTGCACTCAGACCGGCGCACGAAGCTTCACCTGCGTCGGCTACATGCGAACCGCAGAAATCGGCCTCCTGCAGAGCAAGTTCCAGGTCGCCTGCCTCGCCGAAGGAACCGCGCCCGGCGAGCGATGCTGGACAGACACCGGTCTGGCGCTGCAATAGCCGCGCCGCTGCAATGGGCCGTGAAGGATTCGAACCTTCGACCTTGGGATTAAGAGTGGACGTCTGCCCCTCGTGGGGCCTGGAGCGTTTGCTCCGCTAGATGGCCTCTTGGTCTGAGCCAAATTTATCTCGGGCTCTGTTCGGGCGATCTGGGGTCAGCCTTGTTGACCTTTTCGTTGACCCCTGATTTCGCCTCAACTGACAGTCATGGCCGGTTTCGTCGTTCAGCTCAGCTGCGAAACGAGGGCATTCTGGTCGCACCGATTGGCGCCAACGGTTTACCCCTTACCCCGAGTTGATCGTTCGTTTGGAGGCGGGCTTCTTGGCATGGGCATCATGCAGGCTGGTCGCGGGGATGGCCGTACTGTCGATGACCGGACGGCGAAGACAGACCGAGAGGGCTGCGGTGGAGCGACTCAGGCCGCTCGGCAGGAGAGAACGCGATGACGTCCACGAATCGAAGCAACGAGGACGGAGGCATCGATGGCGCGCGCACCCTGGGCGTCTGATCGCGTGTACGACGCCGCGGCCGAGTGGGTCGAGACGTGTCTTCGCAATCAGGGCTCGCTCTTCGGGTCGGGTGAGCGACTGTGGACGAAGGCGGTCGTCGATGAAGCCGCCGAACGGCTGCTCGTCGAGGACACAAGCTCACGCGATTTTCTCACCAAGCACCGCGATCAACTGGCTGGACTCTCGGATCAGGCGCTCACGTTCGCTGCGGAGCTCCTCTACATGCACGTTCTCGCCATCGACAACATGGGAGTTCCGGCGAAACTTGAGCTTGTCGAGAAGACGTTGAGTTGGAGACGAGAGCCTTGGGGGTTCCGGAACATCTCGTCGATGCTCTCGAGGGCGGAGTTGCGAACTTCGGCGCTGCTCTGACGCGCCGGGATAAGCAGGTCAGGTGCTTCGTCAGCTTCGCGCAGGCTTGGGTGAGCCTCGGAGACGACGACCGCGATCGTCTTCTCAGCGATCCTTGGCAGTTCAGGGCATTCGTGCACGAACTCGGGCTGCCTCCGCTCATGCAGCGCGAGGCGATCCTTCACCTTGCTTTTCCCGAGACGTTCGAGTACGCGCTCGCGGTTTCCGACAAGACGAGGATCCGCAAGGCCTTCAACAGCCTGCCGAGAGTCGCGGCGGCCGAAGACGACGACCGGGCGCTCGTCGTCGTGCGGGAGATGGTCGAGGCCGAGTTGGGGCGTCCGCTGAATCTTTATGCGCCGTGGTTCACGGGCTTGTGGCGATCACCCCAGGGACGGTGGCCCGAGGCTCTTGAGTGGGCGGCGGCGGTTCTACGAGTCCGATGAGTTCGGGTCCGAGGAACGCGACTACAAGCTCCTGATCGGTGAGCGCATGAGAGCTGCGCGTGAAGCAGTCGAGCGCGACGATCCGGAGTGGCAATCTGTGCTGCGAGCGGCGTTCGCAGCGCCGAACAATCTGCTGCACCCGAACTTCGAGAAGGCGCGACTCCTCGATTGGTGCGACGAAAGACCTCAGGATGCCGCCAGTTTTCTCCGCTCGCTGTGGGGTGCGGATCCGATGTCCGGTGGCGTTTCGGAAGCGTTGGAGCTGATGCCAACGGAGGTTCTCCCCGGCCCGTCTGCGCGGGTAACCGTGTGCGCGGCGCTGTTGGCGGGCCTCGACGTGCGGAGCTTCCCGCCGTATCGCGTGACCGTGTTCAACCGGTTCCGCACGCTCGTCGGCGCGAGCGAAGGACAGGCGAGTCCTTCGGTGCAGGCTCCCGTAGGCGATCCGGAGGAGAGTGAGTGGGCGGATGACGAGGAGAACGCCGCGGGGGTCGACGAGTCGTCTGAGGGGACCGGCGCTGCCGACACGTACGCGGCGTTCCTGGTCACGCTCGATGAGCTGCGCGTGCGACTCCTCGCCCGCAACGTCGCCGCTGCGCGACCGGCTCGACGCTCAGAGCATCGTCTGGATGCTCGCCCAGCGCGACCCGCTCGACGCATGGAGCGAAGAGGACAAGTCTGCGTTCCGCACGTTTGTCGGAGCAGAGCCGCCGCCGCCACCACCTCCCCCTCGTCCGGGAACTGTTCCCGACAAGGCGTGGCTCGTGAAAGGCGCGAACGTCGAGGGCGTCAACCTCGTCCCCGAATGGATCGAGCAGGGCTACGTCTCGATCGGGTGGCCCGAGCTCGGAAAGGAGCTGCCGGCGACGCGGAATGAGCTCACCGAGCTTATTCGCGACACGTATCCGGACGATCCGCCGGGGGCCTGGTACACGGCGGCTGGCAACCTCGACCGCTTCGTGAACCAGATGCAGCCGGGGCATCTCGTCCTGACGGTCGCTGGCGACGCGCTCTACGTCGGGCGTGTCGTGGGCGACCTCGCGTACGAGAGCGAAGGTCTCCCCGGAGCCGTCCGCCGACGTCGCATCGAGTGGCTAAATGCGGCTAGCCAGCGAGCCGGGCTGCGATCCAGGAGACGAACCCGACGTTCTACGCGCGGATGCGGGCGAGGCTCACGGTCACCGACCTCAAGGAGGACGTGAGGTCGGTCGCCGCGCTCGTCGGGCTCGTGCCGCCTCCACCACCGCCGCCTCCTCCGGATACGCTCGTAATGCCCGCTACCGACGCGCTCGCGGACGAGCTCCTGGTGCCCCGCGAGTGGCTTCAGAGGACGCTCGATCTACTCGGCGACAAGGGGCAGATCGTGCTTTACGGGCCACCCGGCACTGGCAAGACGTTCATCGCGCGCGCGCTCGCCCGGCACCTCACATCGCAGGGCGGCTGGATGAACATCGTCCAGTTCCACCCGTCGCTCGCCTACGAGGACTTCTTCGAGGGCTACCGGCCGGTCACTGTCGGCGACGCGCTCGCGTACGAGCTGAAGCAGGGCCCGCTACGGCAGGCCGTGCAGGCGGCGCTCGACGAGCCCGACAAGCCGTCGGTGCTCATCGTCGACGAGATCAACCGGGCCGACACCGCGAAGGTGTTCGGTGAGCTGCTCTTCCTGCTCGAGTACCGCGACGAGCAGGTGCAGCTCCAGTACTCGCCGGAGGAGGCGTTCTCGCTGCCGCGGAACCTGTTCCTGATCGGGACGATGAACACCGCCGACAGGTCGATCGCGCTCGTCGACGCGGCGTTGCGGCGACGCTTCTACTTCATCGAGCTCTCGCCCAGACACGAGCCTGTCAACCTGGTGTCCTGCGCGGCTGGCTCCTGCGGCACGGCCTCGACGAGGAGCCGGCGCTGCTCCTCGACGCGCTGAACGAGAAGATCGCTCGCGACGAGATCGCGATCGGCCCGTCGTACCTCATGACTAAGAACGGCGATGCTCCCGATCTCGACCGCGTCTGGGAGCACGCGATCCTCCCGGTGCTCGAGGAGCACCTCTACGGGAGCGGCCGGGTCGTCGCGACCGAGTTCGGCTTGGCCGCTCTTCGGGACTCGCTCAGCCCGGCCGGCGCCGTAGCTGTCCCGACGGCGACGCGACAGCTCGGAGGAGCCCGACGGCGACGAGACGGTGATCGTCATAGCAACCGTTCGCGCCTGGAAGTCGATCGAGCTCGAGCTCAACGACGAGCAGGCGGCGGACCTGGCGTCGCGGCGTGTCGTCCAGGTGACGCCCCAGGGCGCTGGCCGCTGGAAGATCCAGGCGGACTCCCGCGTCGGCGTGCTCGTCGGCGACGGCTGGGAGCTTCGCATCCGCCCGCGGCTGGACGTGCCCCGGCTCATGTTCCTGCTTGCCTATGCCGCCGATCAACGCGGGTGGCGGGACATCCTCGCGCCGTTCAAGGACGAGCCGGACGAGGTGGCCGCCGTGGCAAGCGGGTTCTCGTGGCACGCGCCTGCGCGCTGTCGAGCGCGGGCCGATCCGCGGCTACCAGCGACGCGACGAGCGACGCGACAGACCTCCGCGGGCGCATCCGCTTCGCCGACCAGGTCGCGCGAGGCGGCGGTCTCCCGATCCCGCTCGAGATCTCGTACGCCGACTACACCGCCGACGTGCTCGAAAACCGGATGCTCGTCACCGCCGCGACGCTACTTCTCCGGATGCCGCGCGTGGCGCCGCTCGCGCGCCGCCGTCTCCTTCACGTGCGCTCGCGTCTCGAGGGAGTGCGGGCGTTGCGGGACTGGCGCGGCGTCAGCGCGCCCGCGATCACGCGACTGAACGAGCACTACAAGCCGGCGCTCGCGCTCGCCGAGCTCGTGCTGCGGAACCTCTCGCTCGCGGAGGAGACGGGGGAGCTCAGCTCGTCCACGTTCGTCTTCGACATGAACAAGGTGTTCGAGGACTTCGTCACGGCCGCGTTCACCGCGGCGATGCGGAAGCACGGCGGGAGCCTGCGCCCGCAGGTGGGCGAGTACTCGCTCGACAAGGGCGAGCATCTGAGGCTCCGGCCGGACATCGGCTGGTGGGACGGCGACCGCTGCCTCGCGGTGCTCGACGCGAAGTACAAGGCGATCGACGACGGCCTGATGCGTCACGACGACGCGTACCAGATGCTCGCCTACTGCACGGCGTACGGTCTCGACCGCGGCTACCTCGTCTACGCCAAGGACAGCGGCACCGAGCCGCGGACGCACATCGTCCGCAACAGTGAGCAGCGGATCGTCGTGCGAGCGCTCGACGTCGAACTCGAGCCGGAGGACCTCCTTCGGCAGGTGGAGCGCCTAGCCGATGAGGTCGCAGGCGTCGTAATGCGAGCGGCCGGAACGACCAGATCAGAGGCTACCCCGTGAAACCGAGGGGCACGTGTGCGCTGCAGGAGCACTCGGGTCGGCTCGGTGTGCTGGCACGGGTCAATACCGGATGTTGACTCCGCGACCGTTACTCTGAGTGCACGGCCTCCCGCCTGGTTTCTTTGTAGGCATTCTTAGTGGACGTGTGAAGGGTCGATAGCAGCCGCCTACTTGGGCCTGTCCCCTTGGCGTCGGGCGTGAAGGGCATCGAAGACGTGGCGCTCGATGTCGCGGATGGCAAGCCGCTCAGCGCAGAGCCGCGCGAGCTGCGTGCGGTTGAGGTTGTCGAGGGTTGGAGCGGGATCGACCGTCCCTAGTACGTCGAGCAACTCCTGTTTACGCATGAGTGCCGCGAGGGGTGCTGCTTTCTGGTGCGTGTTGGCTCGTGGCGAGCGGGCCGGCGGGCGTGCGGCGAATGATGTGGATTCCGCTCGTGTGGGCTCGTACGGCCCAGATTCCCCAGTAGCCGGGGAGCGCTTTGTCGCGCCCTCGAGGTGGCCTTCGGCTCCGACGAGGTACAGCCTTTCGAAGTAGCGGCGATGTCGCGTCTCCGCTCGCTTTCACGGAGCAAAGGGTATTGACCCAGCACGAACGGACAGGCCCTCACTCGGGTCTTCTTGGGTGTTCTGGCCGGGGTCAACAACCGGATATTGACTCCGCGACTGTGAACCCCAGGTTCACGGCTCCCGATTGCCGTATTTGCAGGGATTCTCGAGTGGGCCGTGAAGGATTCGAACCTTCGACCTTGGGATTAAGAGTGGTTGGCGATGGGTTCGGAAGCCTTCGGGAGTGCTCTAGGACCGGCGTAGTTGAGCGAAATCGACTTGGTTGGCATCGGGCTGGGTCGGGTGCGGCTGTTGACCCGGGTTGACGACGCGCTGCGACCTTCGGCGACGAGCGGCTTACGAGCCGGCACGGGAAGCACCGCCGAAGCGATCTCGGAATGAGCTGGCGGCGGCCTGAGATCAGCCGATCGAGCGGGCCGGCTCGTGTGGGCGTCGAGGCGACGTCTTGGCGACGCTACTCGCCTCGGGCGTCTGCGTCGGTACCGGGGGCCGATGGCTGGAGTACGACGATGATCTCCTCGATGACGACGAAACCAGTCGCCGCTGGGATGACATCGAGAAAGTTCAAGAATGCCCGATCGCCCGTAACGAGAGTCACGGGCCCCGGTCAGAATCGTGCGCCCATTCGATCACACGATCGAGATGTATGGCATCAGCCGCCTTGAGCGAGCGGCCGGCGTCGCGCGCGATCGAGATGTACGACATTGCGACATCGACGGTTTTTGGGGCCTGCGGCTGAACTGTGCAACAGTTGACTTTCAATCCACTCCATCAGCTGGGTTTGAGCCCCGTCAACCCCACTCGTCGGTCCATTCGGCCTTGCCGCTTGCTCGATACCTCAAAGCCTGGTCGTGGGACTCGATGAACGTCAGCTCTGAGAAACCGCCACCGTATTCTGGATGCGTCGACGACTGCGACGACTGAGCGGCCGCAGCTGCCTGATCGGCGGTCGGTGACGCGGCTTGTCCCTCTGCCCAGCGCACGAGAGCGTTTGAGTCGAGGTACAAGAGGCCCACTCAGATGCCTAGCTGGTCTCGGAGGAGTTCATCTACCTTCGTGATCTCTTCTGGTGTAGCGCGGTTCCGGCGCAGCCAGTTCGCCGCGATCCGCGGCCATTCAGGCGGAGCGGGAGCACGCTCTTGAGCTTCTTCAACGTGGACAAGTAACTGGTCGAGGAGCTCGGGTTCCTTGGGTAGTAGGCATCGACGATCTGCGACCCGTCGAGGACCTCGACAGCCTTCGAGGAGAGCACGCCGGAAATCAGAACGAGCATCGTTCCTGGCCGATGCTGCTTCGCCGCCGCCAGTAGCGCGAACCGTTTTCTGAGTCAGGAAGCTGGTAATCGGCGATCACGAGCTCGTGGTGAGACCGAACAGCGCCAGTCCTTCGCTCCACGTATGGGCAACGTCAAGTCGGATGCCGCGCAGCTCGAAGGACGCCCGAAGGGTCTCGGCGAACGAGCTCGTCATCGATCAGAAGGACGAACGGCCGCACTAGCGTCAGCTCCGGCGCAACTCGCCCATCGACGGGATGATGATCTCAAACCTCGCTCCTCGCTCGCCCAGGCGTCGGTGAGTCTCGCCCGGGCGTTGAACGTCGCGAGGAGGTTGCGGACACTGATCAAGCCTTCTCCCTGACGCCCCTTCTTAGATACCGGCGAATCGAAGAGCCCCTTCAGCGGTCTTGGGGTCGATCCCCTGGCCGTTGTCCTGGATGGTGATCACGACGTCGCCATTCCGCCGGCGCTCGTTACACGCACCGAACGTTCCGCTGCGTCGCTCGACCGCGGAGCCTCAATCGCATTGCGCAGCAGCTCTGAGATCGCCCGGCGAAGCAGTACCTGGCGCGCGATCACGATCCGATCGTCGACGCTCTGCTCGATGGTGGTTCCGGTCGAAGCAGCGATGCTCTCCACAGATTCCACAGCCTGGTTAATGACTTCCTCAATCGAGACTGGTTCGATTTCTACGGGGCCGTAACTGGCTCTTCAAGCGCGTCCCGCACCGCCTTCGCAATGCGGTTGAGATGACGCCAGCGCGCTGCCAATCTGTCGTAGCTGCGTCTTCGTCTCTTCAGGGAACGCAGCGTTTTCGATCACGTAGTCAAGGTTTCGCATCTCACTGCCCAGGGATGAGACGGGTTGGCGCAGCTCGTGAACAATGTCACGAATCAGAACGTCCTGATGCGTCACTGTCCGCTCTGCGAGGCTCTCGACGGTCCTCGTCTTCGGGCCCATTCGGGCTGGACGAACTCGTGGAAGACAACATCTGCGAACCGTCGAGATTCAGCCCGCATTAGAGACGCAAATTCGTCGTACGCTTCGTTTTCGACGAGGCCCTGTCTGTTCGTCATATCGACAAGGTCGGGGTTCCTGACCTTTGAGATGGCGACGAAGCCGTAGAGGTGGTTGGGGCGGATAGCGGCGTACCCTTGACGACTCGCCTTGCGAGCTTGGACGCCGAGCCAGTCGTCTTCAGGGTCGCCGTACGGCTCGACACGTACACCGTCCCGGTAGACGCGGACACCTGGTTGGATCCCGAGCTCCTGCATGCACGACTCGTGCCCTTTCGCGCCGCGTAGTACATCCTGCCGCGGATCGGTCCTGAGGCGATGGCCCCGGGATGCGATGCGGATCATCGTCATCGACTGTTGTTCCCGGGGCGTAGTACACCGTTTTGCTGGTCGTCGCGCTCACGTAGATCGCGTGCGAAGTCAGCTGCGCGATGCACCTCCGAGTGAACCCGTACGCCACGACTGTCGTCCCAGCTCATTTCGAACTCGTAGCGGTAGTCGATCAGCGTGAACACGGCCGGAGCGGGACCGGCCCGGTGAACGTTTCATGCTCCGGCCAGTCGCTGCGCAGGTCGATCTCGAACTCCTGCTCGGTGGCCTCCAGAGGAGAAAGGATGAGCTCAAGATCCTCGGCGCAGCCGCCCAGTGCGTGTTGTCGGGTGTCGGCCGGCGGCGCGGCGTCCCGGGACGCGGCCTGTCCAGTTAGGCTTAGCGGCCGATCTCGATGATCGTGCCGGTTTCCGGCCAATCTGTCGGAGGGATCGGTCTCGTAGTCGGCGTTGATCTCGATTTCGTCGAGCGGCGTGTAGTCATCGAAGTCGTTCCAGTCAATCGGATGTGTAACCAGCGGTCGCTCTTCCGCTTGCGCGTCCACACATCGAGCAAATCACCCAGTCGGCCAGCGGCAAGGCGCCCGATTCCTTTCTCACCAATCGGGAGTCGCGCCGCATCCTCTGATGCGCGGTGTGTGCGTCAGGGTTCGGTGTCGCGGTGAGACGACCCGCCTTCGCACTGAAGCCCGGACGCATCCAGTTGTCGCGAAACTCCTCGACGTCATGCCGACGCCGTCGTCGCTGATGCGGACGACCTGCTCCGAGGGATGCTCCTGCCCGAGCAGTTCGAACTCGATGACGACGCTCGACGCGCCTGCGTCATACCCGTTCTTGACGAACTCCCCGACGGCCAGATTCGGGTCGGCGATCAGCTCGCGGCCCAGAAAGCGCTGGAGGCGAGCTGCAGGTCGAAATACAAGGGTTCCATTACTGCGTCAGCTTCGTGCTTCGAGACTGGACTCCTCAAAGTCGCTCGTTCAGGGCTGGGGGATCGACGCGTCCAACTACTTTCGGAGTACGACGATGCTCTCCCTGAGGAAGGCCGGCGGGGCGTTGGCAGAGGGAATGTTCCGTCGTGATGGGAAGCGAGCGACAATCAACTCCTCGACGTTGAACCCAACGACCTTCGCCAACGAGGCGATGATCACGTCGGAGGCGATGACGAAGCTCGTTGCGCCGTGGCCGTGGCGGAATTACCGACGACGTAGACTGCTCTTCCTCCCGGCTCGAGCAGTTCGTAGAGACCAGTCATGGTTTGCAGCATGTCCTCGAAGTAGCCGTTCACGAGTCGGCGTCGTTGGTGGCGGTAACGGTCGGGTGGAATCGAAGCAAGCACTGGATCCAGCGTCCGGGCGACGTCTCGCTTGAAGCCGTTCGCGCTCAGCGGTACGACTCCTCGAACGCAACGCTCGGGTGGCTACGGACAGTGCGAAGCCGTTGTGCACGGAACTCCGCCTCCGATCCGATCAGATCGAGACCAATTGTCAAGCTTGTAGACCTCGGTGTAATCAATGTTATTTGGATATGGAGGCGAAAATAAGGCTAGGTCAAAGCGGTCCCTCTCCACGGGCATGTTTTTGAGGCGTGCGTCCCGTCCCCAAGTGCGACACGCGCCTGCGCCTTTATTGGCTCCGATGTCTAGGTTCGCACGATAAAGCTCCAGCCGGCGCCTGAACTCGTCGACGGGTTTAGGCCGCGACTTACGTAGCTCGTACCTGAGCGCGCGGCCATCGCGCTGAGATCGCTCAGTGGCTCCAGACATCCTGCGAGACAAATACGCGCGATGTCGCGCGAGAACTGATCGCCGTCCGCTGTCTCGATCGCGGTCTTGATGCGCGGCAATTCGCGTAGTAGAGCCGGCGGGAATACTCTGAGTTTGCAAATGTGGAAAGCCGCGGGCGTGGTGAAGGTTTTTGTCTCGGCTGCTGTAAATGGCAAGCACTCCTTCGACGAAGCCTCTCAGGGCGGGCGCAGCCTCGACGAGCGACCTGACCTTGGTGGCGGCCACCAGGTGCAGGAAAGGGTTGCGCTCAATGCCGAACACGCGGTTGAAGTGAGGCTCGCCGCCGACGTTGATGCTGGACAGAGCACTGACGAGCGACGTTGCAACGCCGGCGAATAATCGATTAGACCAAGTCCAGTCTTGTCGTGCAGCCCGAGGCGAGGCAACAGCGACGAGACGAGTTCGGCTGAGAAACTCTCTTCGAGATGGAACCAGCGGTGAATTCCTAGTCGCGTTCCCATTAGGCACGACAAGGGGAGCGTTGAATCCTCCGAAACGTTGAGGTTCTTCTGAAGCTTTTCTAATGCTTACCGAGCGGTGAGTCCCGGCGGACGTTTCGAGTATTCATGGCGTGTTGCCTGCCTTCAGGTCGTATCTGAGCGAGGTGTCCTTTGAGCGAGTGTCATGCAAGCGTGCCTACCGTTGCCTTCCAGCTGCGTCTGCCCAGGCACGGACCGACTCCGAGCTTGCATGCGAACGATAGACAGCTTGCCCGCTGGACTCTTCAGCCGCTTGGAGTGCTGCGTTGCTCGTTCGCGTGAAAGGAGAGCGCGTGCGGACGCGCTCGATCCGCGCCACGCCGGAAGCCAGCCTCGACCACGTCCACACGCTTCGCGGTCTGCGAGCAGCTTCTTGACGGCGGCGGCGGCGATACCTGCGCTTCTTGCCTATCCCGCCGGCGCCGCCGTGAGCTCGTCGACCCGACGGTCAGCCGCCAATGTCTCGTACCTATCCCATGCAGTCTGGGGCCGGCGGGTCATCCTTCGTAAACCCGCGTGCCCTGGGCGATTTTGGTTCAGGCGCTCTCGACCGAAGCCAGTCCCGCGGCGGCGACGTGGGGCGCGCGGTGGTCCACGGCGAACCGACTCAACGAGCGACTGTACGCCCAGCAGCACCGAGTCCTTGACCCGCCGAGACGATGACTAGAAGACTGGGCGACGAGGCTATGGCCCGGATTGAGGCGGCCTTGGAAGTCTGAACGTTCTGTAATCTTCTGCTGCCGGAAAACAGCGCCAAATCCTAAGGAAGACCTGGAGTAACGACGCCCGAGTACGCGCTGCTTCTGGTGACACTTGTCCTTCTTCAGTGCGAAGATCGAATACAAGACACGCGGTGTCTTGTGCCTCGTGCTCGTCCGCATATGCTCTTGCCTGCTCGACTACACCAAACACGTGCGCTTCCGTATCAGCAATGAGACCTCTGCGCCGCCGCTGCCGAAGCTTCGAGCTACTTTCAACTCCAGGATCGCGTGCAGCGTGGTAGTTCCTCCACCGAGGGATTCGCGGAAACCGATATCGAACCTACCCGCATCGCCGGTTTTCTCCTGCTCGACAAAATACGGTTTTCCAAACGCACCACCTATCCCCCATTAGGGCGTCTTGGACGCGCTTCTCGGCGCGCTGATAAGCCCAATGATGGGACCGTTTCGCCCAGAGAGTCGTATCGTCGCTCTGATTTAGCGAGGTCAAGAGCCGAGTGCGATGAACGCGGATCGACGACCTCGATGAGTTCATCGAGTGTCGGTGTGGTGGTTTGGTGAATGAGACCCTCGATGACGTCATCTGGTCTCCCAGACCGCTCGGATACCAAGCAAATAGCGCGGGTATCGACGTGGTGTCGCAGTAAACCGCCGAACAATCGCGGGCTGAAGCCCGAGCGCTTCCGCAGAACTCAAAGATCTCGTTGGTTGAACGGTCATCGAGAGATACGGAATAGCCGCTACGCGCAGCTGCACCAACAAACCAAACACACCCGGCCGGATTGCAGCGCCCGTATGTATCCGGGGATGGAACGTAGCCCGGCCCCCGAGTGCTTCGTCGCATGAAGGCGCCAACAAGAAGACGGTTGGAGCTGAGACGGGTCCATGATGGTCCGTAGCGGCAGTCAGGATCTCGCCGGACTCGACGGACGAACCTGACCTCGTCAGGCAACTCGGAGTCGGCTCCGGCGCTCAGCCCGACCTCGCGGAGCGTGGCGGAGACCTGGTCGTCTGCCCAGTCGCCCTCAGGCACGGCCGATGAGACGTTCGAGATGCGCCATGTAGAGATGGGTGAGCTCGGCCTCGATCCAGGCAGTGCTACTGGCTCCGGGTTGGAACCGTCGCGCGGCCTCCGTGGTGCCGCCGAACGGTCGCGCGAGGTCGATCACATCGGCGGGCCCTATCCGGGGATCGCTGTAGGCGGCGTCGCGTCGTACCGCGTCGGAGAGGTTTCCGTCCAGGAGGCCGGCAGCGGCGTAAACGACCTCTTCTACGAGCTCTGCCTCGCGTCGCCCCCTGCCGGTGGACTTATGGCCGCAAGGATCGGCCGAGCTCTCCCGGCATCCACTCGATAGCGTGCCGTTAGGTGCGGCCGAGGCTCCTCGACGATCGCGAGCTCGGATGGCTCGATGACTCCGGAGAATACGAGACGATTGAGCGCACGTCGCACCGCGTCGGAGCGTGGTTCCTCGACCTTCGGCGGTAGCGATCGAGTGGCGCCAATCCCCAATAGAGGCGAGAAAGCATCAACGAAGTACGCAAGTCGCGTCAAATCGAGATCCGAAACTCTGCGGCTCCCCGCGCGACCAACCGCGTCAACAATGAGAAGAACACGCACTGTCGCCGCTGTATTAGATGCGGTCGCCATTTGCATTTTCCGGGAAGCTGTCGAGCACGTCGGTGAGGACGGACCGGTATTCATCACCTCGTTGACTTACGGCGGCTGTTGGCGCGGCGACCGCGAGCAGGTTGACCAGTCGAGGGTTATCTAGAGTATGAATCCCTGCGAGTCGTGTAAGCGTCGGAAGCATCGAACCTTCGACCAGATTCGAAGCCACGATCATGCGGTTGTCCGCATCTAGTGTTGAAACAAAGCGGAAGAGAAGAGTTGCCGCGTTGCTGCTAAACACAGCATCAAGTGAGCCTTCTGGCGCGTCGATCACGATAGTGCCCGAGGAATCAGTGATACATGCCTGGATTAGTGCTATGCGAAAGGCGATGTCGATGAACACTCTCTGGCTCTCGGAGACATCGTCACTCGTTTGCGTCGCAGCGTCTCGCCAACCTCAGACGAGGAACTCAAATCGAGATCAACGCCTGAATATCGAATCGTTCTCCTTCCTGTCCAATCCGAATTTGTGTCAGATGTGGTACGAGATGGCACCTCTCAACAAGAAAGGTCGTTGCGACTTCGTCAAAAACCTGCTTGATGTCATCCTGACGCAGCCGCACCGCTTCGTTGCCGCTTTCAAGCTGGGCCTGGAGCGCAAGCCGGCTTCCGTCGAGCTCCTCCCGGAGGACCTCCAGATCAGACTCAAGATCGGCGATTAGGCCGGCCTGGCTACCGAGATCCGTGGCGCCACTTGGCAACTGAGCTCGAAGAGCCCTCATGCGGGCCTCAACTTCTCCTCGCCTCGTGCGCTCTACCGCCATGGACGTCTCAAAGTGCGGGCATTTCGGTTCGCTCCCGGAGTCGGATCGCATTCGCCTGCACGGCTCGCTCCGCGTGCTCGACTTCGGATTCCAGTTCGCCAAGGGTCGACTCGCCTCCGCCGATGAGGCCTCCGACGGACAGACCGCATAGGAAGCAGGTCGTGCTCTCGAGACGCGCGCGAGTGTCGCCCTCGTTACCGCATACAGGACAGATCCGATCTGTCGCGAGACGGGCCGCGAGATACCGAACCACGTCGTCGTGAGTCGGAAGCGCTGCCTCGATCAAGGCGAAACGTGCTGCTTCTAGCTGATCAAGCGCAAGCTGATGTTCGACTGCAGAAAGTTCATGCTCTCGTATCGCCTCGGCATTCGAGCGTTGCACCTCTTCGAGTTCTCCATCCAGACTGGCTATTCGCGAGTCGAGAGCATCCTCCTCAACCGAGAGCCTCAAGAGCGCATCGTTGAGATCGCCCGTCCCGGCACACCTTCGCAGCGAGAACCGCAAAGCGCTGCTTGTGCCTCGTGAGCTGTGCGCGGGCGTTGCGAAACTCGCTGTCAGCGGAGATATGGTGGCTCTCGGCTTCCGAAACGCACGCGCCGACGCGGAGTCGCGCGTAAGCACCCGTAGCAGCTGGCGCTGAACGTTGCGATCCCAAAACGGTTGCGTCCGATCTTCGGTTACGAACACGAGATAGTCGACGAGAAGGAGCCAGTCTGCGTAGTCCGTAACCCCGGATGCGGTCACGACGGCGTCGGCAAAAACGGTCTCGGAAGCACTTTGGTCTGTCCCGTCGACGCGGAGAGCTTTGATTTCAAGGTTCTTTAATGAACGCGTGATGTCGAGGACGACACTTCCGATTTGCATGGTCAGCCGCGCCGATGCATTGCCGGCACGATCTCCGACACGGTCGGCGAAGATTTCGATATCGACTGAGGTCGTCCGCAGCCGGCCAGCGTCGAACGTCCCGCCGGTGCGGTTGCCGAGACGAGCCGGTCCGGCGCACATGTGACGAAGCAGGGTCACCAAGGTGGTCTTTCCAAGACCGTTGGCTCCGACCACGAGCGTCATTCCAGGCTCGATATCCCGGGAGTAGATCAACGACAGGAGCGGCGGCCGTTCCGGGGTAAGATTTCGGTACCCTTCGAATTTCGAGGCGGGTGAGTCGCGGGAGGAATCTCATGCTTAGGGTGGCGAGCGCGGGGGCTCAACAGTAGCGCGCGACAACGGCAAGCCTGACCCAGCCTCGCGCACTGAGCAGCGATGACCTTGAAGTTCTTATCGAGCAGTCGACGAGTCCGACGACCCCTGCTCATGCGTTGTGGTCGTGCTGACCCGAGCGCGCTCAAATTGGCGCCGACGTCGCGGAGCGACCGGTAGGGCCAAAGGGCGCCACTTGTCCTAGCCGGTTTCGGCGTGGTGAGGCGGCGTACAGCGGATGAATCGAAGACAAGAGGGCAGGGCGTGGGCATGACGACTCGACGCCCTCTGGGATCTTCCGAAGCTATGCCCTCGACCACCGCCGTCAGCCCTCCCTGAAAGACTGCCCGAATGGCCACGGTTGGCAAAGAGGCGCAGCGGGCGGAGCTGCACAAGACGATCTGGCGGATCGCCAACGATCTGCGCGGCAGCGTCGACGGCTGGGACTTCAAGACGTACGTGCTCGGGACGCTCTTCTACCGCTTCATCTCGGAGAACCTGACCGCGTACCTGAACGAGCAGGAGCGCAAGGCGGGAGGCCCGGACTTCGACTACGCGGCCTTGAGCGACGTCGAGGCCGAACGCGGGCGGCGGGAGACGGTCGCCGAGAAGGGCTTCTACATCCTCCCCAGCGAGCTCTTCGCGAACGTGCGCGAGAGGGCACGCCACGACGAGAACCTCAACGAGACACTCGCAAAGGTCTTCCGCGGCATCGAGGGCTCCGCGGTCGGTACGGCGAGCGAGGACGACATCAAGGGGCTCTTCGACGACCTCGACGTCAACTCGAGCAAGCTCGGGCCGACGGTGGCCAAGCGCAACGAGAAGCTCGTCAAGCTGCTCGACGCGATCGGCGACCTCGACCTGGGCTACGCCGACAACACGATCGACGCCTTCGGCGACGCCTACGAGTTCCTGATGACGATGTACGCCTCGAACGCCGGCAAGTCGGGCGGCGAGTTCTTCACGCCGCAGGAGGTGTCGGAGCTGCTCGCCCGGATCGCCGTCGTCGGCAAGACGGAGGTGAACAAGGTCTACGACCCAGCCTGCGGCTCGGGCTCGCTGCTGCTGAAGTTCGCGAAGGTGCTCGGCCGCGACAACGTGCGGCTGGGGTTCTTCGGCCAGGAGGTCAACCTCACGACCTACAACCTGTGCCGGATCAACATGTTCCTGCACGACGTCAACTACGAGAAGTTCGACATCGCCCACGGCGACACGCTCACCGATCCGCAGCATTGGGACGATGAGCCGTTCGAGGCGATCGTCTCCAATCCGCCCTACTCGATCAAGTGGGACGGGGACGCGAACCCGCTGCTGATCAACGATCCGCGGTTCGCGCCCGCCGGTGTGCTCGCGCCGAAGTCGAAGGCCGACCTCGCCTTCACGATGCACATGCTGAGCTGGCTGGCCGTGAACGGCACGGCCGCGATCGTCGAGTTCCCCGGCGTGCTCTACCGCGGCGGCGCCGAGCAGAAGATCCGCAAGTACCTGATCGACAACAACTACGTCGAACCGTGATCCAGCTTCCGCCGGACCTCTTCTTCGGCACGACGATCGCGACCTGCATCGTCGTGCTCAAGAAGAGCAAGGCGGACAACAAGACGCTGTTCATCGACGCCTCCAAGGAGTTCGTCCGCCAGGGCAACAAGAACAAGCTCACCGAGGCGAACCGGCAGAAGATCCTCGACGCGTTCACGGCGCGCGCCGACACCGAACACTTCGCGACGCTGGTCGAGAACGGTGCCATCGCCGAGAACGGCTACAACATCGCGGTCTCGTCCTATGTCGAGGCCGAGGACACCCGCGAGGCGGTCGACATCAAGGCGCTCAATGCCGAGATCGCACGGATCGTCGCGCGGCAGGCCGAGCTGCGGCGGAAGATCGACGCGATCGTCGCCGACCTCGAAGGCGACGCCGTGAGCCGCATCGACGACCTCATCGCGAAGCTGTGCCCGCGACGGAGTGAGTTCAAGGCGCTCGGCGAAATCGGGCGAGCTCTACGGCGGCGCTCACCGAAGTCCAAGGACTATCGTCGACTCGGGACGGCAGCTTGATCGCACTACATGAGAGATCTACACGCACTATGGGACGTCGACCACGGAGACCGATCCTTCGTTCGCCGCGGAGCTGAAGCGGCAGACTTCGCTTCCAGGCGGAGACGTGATCATCTTCACGAGCTCACGCGAGACCGTCGACGACGTGTGCGGCTGTCGCCGTGGTTCGGCGACGCGAGATCGCGACTGACAGACTGATTTGCTACGCTTACGGACACGTGCTCGAACCGAATTCACTTCGTACTTCTTCCGTCGCTGCTCAGTCGACAGCAGATCAGCGTCGCAGCCGACGTACGACGGTTGTCGATGTCTCGGAGCGAACCTCGCGAAGATCAGATTCCAGTTCCGCCACTGGAAGTCCAGCGCGAGATCGTGAGAGTCCTGGACAGTTTCACGGAGCTGGAAGCGGAGCTGGAAGCGGAGCTGGAAGCGGAGCTGGAAGCGCGGCAGCGGCAGTACGAGTACTACCGCGACTGCTCCTCGCTTCGCCATGCAGCGAGGACGTCCAAAGGAAGCAGCTAGGTGAGGTCGGACGTTCACGCGTCGACGGCGGTTCACCAGCGGGACTTCGTCGGAAGGAATCGGCTGCATCCACTACGGAGAGATCTACACGCACTACGGGACGTCGGCGACGAGACAAGTCTGCCTGCGCCCCGACCTGGCGACAACCTTCGCATGGCTGAGACGGGTGATGTCGTAATCGCAGCATTGGCGAGAACGTCGAGGATGTCTGCAAGGCCGTCGCGTGGCTAGGTCGACGAGGACGTCGCTGTCCATGACGATTGCTATATCTTCCGCACTCGACTGAATCCGAAGTTCGTCGGCGTACTGTCTGCAGTCGAGCACGTTCAACGAACAGAAAGCGCAAGTACGTCGGCTGCGTCCGCACAGGTAACCGTCTGTCAAGGGCCTCGACAGATTCGCGATCCCCGTCCCCCGCTCGATGAGCAGCAGTCGGATCGTCGCGATCCTCGACAGCTTCGAAGCCCTCGTGAACGACCTCTCGGTCGGCCTCCCGGCCGAACTGAATGCCCGCCGCACAGCAGTACGAGCACTACCGCGACCGGCTGCTCACCTTCCCGGAAGCGGCATGAGCGAGGCGCCGGCGGCGCCTCGCTACGAGCCGATCTCTGTCGGCGACCAGAGCACCGTCGTCGCCGAGTTCGTTCCCGACGCGCTCCAGGGAGACCGCGTACCAGAGCGAGGCGGAGCTCGAAGCGGCGTTCATCGAGCTCCTCCAGAGCCAGGCCTACGAGTACCTGCGGATCCCGAGCGAGTCGGCGCTGGTCGCCAACCTGCGCGCGCAGCTCGAGGCACTGAACGCGATCGAGTTCAGCGACGACGAGTGGCAGCGGTTCTTCGCCGAGAAGATCGCGGGCGCCAACGAGGGAATCGTCGAGAAGACGGCGCGGATCCAGGAGGACCACGTCCAGGTGCTCGTCCGCGACGACGGGACGTTCAAGAACGTCCTCCTGATCGACAAGCGGAACATCCACAACAACCGGCTGCAGGTGATCAACCAGTACGAGGTCGGCGTCGACGCTGCGAGCGCGCGCGACCCGCTACGACGTCACGATCCTCGTCAACGGCCTGCCGCTCGTGCACGTCGAGCTCAAGCGGCGCGGCGTGGCCATCCGGGAGGCGTTCAACCAGATCAACCGCTACCAGCGCGACAGCTTCTGGTCCGGCTCGGGGCTGTTCGAGTACGTGCAGCTCTTCGTGATCAGCAACGGCACGCACACGAAGTACTACTCGAACACGACGCGCGACTCGCACGTGGCCGAGCAGGTGGGCGGGCGGCGCAGGCGGCAGACGTCCAACAGCTTCGAGTTCACGAGCTGGTGGGCGGACGCGCGGAACAGGGCGATCGCCGACCTGACCGGCTTCACGAAGACGTTCTTCGCCAAGCACACGCTGCTCAGCATTCTCACGCGGTACTGCGTCTTCGACGCCGACCGCAAGTTGCTCGTGATGCGGCCGTACCAGATCGCGGCGACCGAGCGGATCCTTCAGCGGATCGAGACGTCGACGAACCACCGGCAGCTCGGCTCGATCGCGGCCGGCGGCTACGTCTGGCACACCACCGGCTCGGGCAAGACGCTGACGAGCTTCAAGGCCGCCCAGCTCGCGAGCCGGCTGCAGGACGTCGACAAGGTCGTCTTCGTCGTCGACCGCAAGGACCTCGACTACCAGACCATGCGCGAGTACGAGCGGTTCGAGAAGGGCGCCGCCAACTCGAACGTGTCGACGAGCGTCCTCAAGCGGCAACTAGAGGACCCGGACGCGCGGATCATCATCACGACGATCCAGAAGCTCGCCCGCTTCGTCGATCAGAACAAGGGCCATGCGATCTACGACGGCCACGTCGTGCTGATCTTCGACGAGTGCCACCGCAGCCAGTTCGGCGACATGCACGTCGCGATCGAGAAGGCGTTCAAGCGGTACCACCTCTTCGGCTTCACCGGCACGCCGATCTTCGCCGAGAACGCCGGCACCTCTGGCAACCCCCGGCTCCGCACCACCGAGCAGGCGTTCGGCGACCGGCTGCACACGTACACGATCGTCGACGCGATCAACGACAGGAACGTTCTGCCGTTCCGGCTCGACTACGTCAACACGATCAAGCTGCCAGCCGACCTCGCCGACAAGCAGGTCTCCGCGATCGACACCGAGCGGGCACTGCTCGCGCCCGAGCGGATCGGCCAGGTCGTCGGCTACATCCGCGAGCACTTCGACCAGAAGACCAAGCGCAGCTTCGCCTACACGCTCGCGGGCAAGCGGCTCGCGGGCTTCAACTCGCTGCTCGCCACCGCGTCGATCGACGCCGCGAAGCGCTACTACGCCGAGTTCGCGAGGCAGCAGGCCGGGCTGCCGGAGGCGCAACGACTCAAGATCGGGCTCATCTACAGCTACGCGGCGAACGAGGACGATCCCGACTTCCTCGCCGAGGAGGAGTTCGAGACCGAGGACCTGGACGCAAGCTCGCGCGACTTCCTCGAGGGGGCGATCTCGGACTACAACGCGATGTTCGGGACGAGCTTCGACACCTCGTCGGACCGGTTCCAGAACTACTACAAGGACCTCTCGCTGCGGCTCCGGAACCGCGAGCTCGACCTCGCGATCGTCGTCAACATGTTCCTGACCGGCTTCGACGCGACCACGCTCAACACGCTCTGGGTCGACAAGGGCCTCCGCGCGCACGGTCTCATCCAGGCGTACTCGCGCACGAACCGGATCCTCAACTCCGTGAAGACCTACGGGAACATCGTGACCTTCCGCGACCTGGAGCAGCAGACGAACGACGCGCTCGCGCTCTTCGGCAACGAGGATGCGCGCGGCATCGTCCTGCTCAAACCGTACGCCGACTACTACGACGAGTACGTTGAGCGGGTTGCCGAGCTAGAGGAGCTCTTCCCGCTCAGCGAGGTGTGGCGCGGGGAGAGCGCGACCAAGATGTTCATCCAGCTCTTCGGGTCAATCCTGCGGCTACGCAACATCCTGACGGCGTTCGACGAGTTCGCCGGCAACGAGATCCTCAGCGAGCGCGACTACCAGGACTACCAGTCGCATCTACCTCGACATCTACGCCGAACTTCGCCGCGCCGCGGACTCCGAGAAGGAGTCGATCATCGACGACGTCGTCTTCGAGATCGAGCTCGTGAAGCAGGTCGAGGTCAACGTCGACTACATCCTGATGCTCGTCGAGCAGTATCGCGAGGAGCGCGGCGACGGCACTGACCGCGAGGTCGAGACACTGGCGAAGATCCGGCGGGCCATCGACTCGAGCATCTCCCTGCGCAACAAGCGCGACCTGATCCTCGCTTTCGTCGACCGGGTGTCCGTCGACTCGGACGTCAAGGAAGACTGGCGCCGCTTCGTCGAGGCCAGGCGCGACGAGGAGCTCGAGCACCTCATCGCGGACGAAGGGCTCGACCCCGATGCGACGCGGGCGTTCGTCGAGAGAGCGTTCCGTAACGGTGCGATCCCGACGACGGGCGCGGCGGTGACGGGGATCCTCCCTCCGACCTCGCGCTTCTTGGCAGATGACAGCTACGGAATCAAGAAGCAGACCGTGCTCGACAGACTCGCAGCGTTCTTCGACCGGTATTTCGCCCTGGGCTAGGGAAACGCGCGTTGGTGCGCCCGAGTGCCTGCAACTCACGGCCGGCGCGCTTGCGCGCCGGCCCTTGATCCTGTAGAGAAAATTGGAACCATGAGCAGGTCGATGGCGAACCAGGCCGAACCTGAGGCACTCTGGGCTGAGCGCGTTTCTCGTGAACTGCTCGAGCCGCTCCGGGAACGCTGGCGGCACACGTGCCGCGTCGTCGACCGGACGCGCTCGTTCAGCGGTGTGATGCCGGCAGACGAGCTCGAGGTCTTATCGGCCGCGGCATACGTGCACGACATCGGCTACTCACCGAAGCTCGCCAAGACAGGATTCCATCCCCTCGATGGAGCGCGGTTCGCTCGCGACGCAGGGCACGAGCGACTGGCCAGGCTAATAGCTCATCACTCGGCGTCGACAACAGAGGCGGAAGAGCGTCACCTCAGCGCGGAGCTCGCGGAGTTCCCCGAGGAGGACTCACTCGTTGCGCGCGCACTGACGTACTGCGACCTCACGACGGGGCCTGAGGGGGAGCGTGTGGAGGTTTCAGCACGGCTTGCGGAAATCGCTCAGCGTCTCGGCGAAGATGATTCCGCTGTCCGAGCGGTAAGGCGCGAGGCGACTCGCCTTGAGGCGATCGTCCGCGAGATGGAGCTGGTTCTAGCAGGCAGGCCCTGACGAGACGCCCGGACTACGCGATCACGGGCTCGGACCGGTTCTCCGCGTAGTGCTTGATGCGCAGGCGAATAGATGGGTGAATCGAGAGATGCTCTGCTTCGGGGAGCTCGACGAAACGCACCTCTGATGACTCCTCGGACGTCCTAAGGCTGCCCCCACGGCGCGGCAGAGGAAGCAGACAGAGAACTGCTGCCGAACCTCACCGTCGTCGTAGACGGAAACGTGATTCGGGTTCGAGTAGACGCCGAGCAGCTTCTCGACGCGCGCTTCGATACCGGTCTCTTCGCGCACCTCACGCACAACCGTCTCGGCGATGCTCTCGCCGGGCTCCATTCCCCCGCCCGGGATCGACCAGTACTCGTTGTCGGTGCGCTTGATAAGGAGGATGCGTCCCTCGTCGTCGGCGACGATCGCTGAAGCGGCCGGGACGAGTCGGTTCGCCTTCGGTGCGTTCGGGTCGTCGAGGAGATCGCGGCGGCTCATCGGGCTGACTTCATCTTGGCGATTGGCACGGCAGTCGCCCAGACGTCCTCGAGATGCGTGAGGAAGTTGTCGAAGATTCCGTCCTCGCGGCGGCGGCGCAGGTGAAGAAGCGGCGCGAGCCGGCCGGGTCGGCCATAGACATGGGGCGTTACGAACATGTCGTCATCGAAACGGAAAACCGAGTTGTACATCGGCACAGCGTGCATGCGAAGCTCGGCTCCTGGACAATCGCGGAGCGGCTCGAGGTAGCGAATCGCGATGCGGATCCGCGCGCTCAACGCACCTCCTAGGCCTTCCTCCTCGTCGCGGGCGGCGACGTTCGCGCACTCCGGGTCCGCGACGGCGATCCGGATCGCGCAGCCCGCCGTTGCCTTCTCCTGGAGGAGGTCGACGAGTCGAGGGTGGTTTTCCGGAACGTGCAATAGGGCGTAGGCCTGGAAATCGATGTGGCTGGTCGCTCCACACAACAGATCCCACCAGACATCGGCTGGCACGTCGGCGCGGTGCGCGTAGGCATTCACGATCTCTCCTGTTGCGGAGGCAGCCGGATCGCGGGAAGCAATTCCGGGCCATAAATAGCCCTGGTCGCGCTTCACGAGCTGAGAGATCGCATGCCGGTGGCGCGGGTACGGCACTCGGCCGCCCATCCAACGTCCGACAGTGCGATGGTTCACACCTGCGGCGCGGGCGACGTCGTCGACGTCGAGGCCCGCTTCTTGCAGAGCGTGCCGAAGCCGCTCATTCATCCCGACAGCATAGGACGTCTTGAGACGTCCCTACGCGTCCGGAGGTGTCCCGAGGAGCCATTCCGACGTCCGCCCGACTCGGGTTCGATGGCTGGTGATCGCCGACAGTCGACATGAAAGGAGGTTCGGCGATGGCATCTGGAGGATTCCCCAAGTACCCAGCGCTACCGGTCTCGCCCGACGCAGTCCGTCTCATCTGCGCAGGCGAGCCTCGAGTGGTGCTGGAAGACGATCGCATCACGGAGCGGCGCTCACCGGACGGCAAGCGGCTCTGGAAGGTGCCGTGCATGCTGGCGGTGAGCGGCGAGAAGAGCCGCAGCGAGATCGTGCAGGTCACGGTCCCGACCGACCAGGCGCCGGCGGTCGAGTTCGGCGAGCGTGTCGAGGCGCCCGGGCTCGTCGTCTTCTTCTGGGGCATGGAACGAAACGGCGAGGCTGCGGCCGGACTGTCGTTCCGTGCCGAGCGGCTCGGCCCTGTCAGTGGGCGTAGGCCCGCGAGCTCCGCGGCACAGGCGGCGGAGTCGTAGGACGTGCCATGGCGCGAGTGGGTGCAGCAGGCCGCCTCGTCCCGGCGTTGTCGCTCTCGGGGAAGCTGTTCGTCCTCCTCCGCGATCGTGTCGTCGGGCTGTGGCGTTGGCGGGAGTTCACGATCCCGTGTGCCGCGCTGTACTTCGCGTCAGCCGGGGGAGGTGACGCCGTCGCGCTTACCGGCGCGCTGCTGCTGGGCGCGGCGGCGATCACCTTCCTGATTCGGCCGGCGCTCGTCGTTCAAGCACCGCGGCGCTGTCGAGAGCGGAGCCGTACGCACCGGCGCCAGCGCCGTTGGCCGAACGTCTGCGCGGGGCTCCGCTGGTACCGGAAGCTCGACGAGGGCGCGTTGTTGATTCCTGAGCTCCTTACTTGGCGCGAGGACCGCGTCGGCGTCGCCGTCGAGCTTCGGCCGCTGCCCGAACAGCTCGCGAACTCCTGGGACGCGATGGCCGATGCCTTCCGTCGCTTCGTCGGCGGAGCAAGTGTTGAGTGGCGAGAGTCGTTCGGAACGCTCCGAATTGTTGTCGGGCGCGTAGGACTTCCGGATTTTCTTCCCTGGCAATCCGATGATGGTCATGAAGGCCGGTTGGTGCTCGGACGTCGGCACGGTGGCGAGCCGCTCGTCCTTGATCCGCGGTCGACGCCCCATGTCTTGCTGTCGGGCGCCACCGGAAGCGGGAAAGGTGGAGCGATCCGAGCTGCAGCGGCCGCCGCACTTCTGGGTGGCTGGCACGTCGTCGTCCTCGACCCAAAGGAGGCCGGCGAGTTCAGGTGGCTCGAGCGGCTTGGCGTGCCAGTCGTCACGGAACTGCGCGAGCAGGTCGACGCGCTCGAGTACCTGGCCGCCGTGCGTCGTGCCCGACAGGTGGTCGTCAAGGAGCACGGCGCCGATACCTGGCTCCATCTGCAAGGCGAGAAGTTCGAGAGCTGGCGCCCCGTGCTTGTGGTCATTGATGAGGCAGCCGACCTACTTGCGACCACGAAGGGAAAGAGCGGCGAGGACAAGCTTCGAGCGGCATTCCAACTCAAAGCTGGTGAGCTGATCGCGGAGCTCGCGCGCAAGGGTCGCAGCGCGGGCATCCACCTTCTCGTTGCGATTCAGCGGGCTGAGACCGCGCAGCTCGGCGACCAGGGCGGTGCACTTCGTAACAATCTCGGGGCACGGCTTGCGCTCGGGAGTCTCGATGCGGACGGGCTTCGCATGCTCGGGATCTCGGCGAACGATCCCGTTGCTCTCGCGCTCGATGGGACGCCGGGTCGCGGGATCTGCATTGGCTTCTCTGGCGATCCTCGACCAAGCGTCTGTCAGGTCGCCTGGCTCGATCAGGGTCGCGCGCGTGCGGACGTATCTCCCGTGTACCAGCAGGGCCTTGACCAGATCACACCTTCGACCGTCGCTGGACGAGGAATGACGTCGTGCCCGAGTGTTCGCATCCGATTCGCCTGCGGGGCTGGCACGAGCGGATTGACGGGATGACCGGCGAGTTGCTCGCTCGCGTCGTAACCGCCCGCGAACCTGGAGGCGTGATTCTGGTCGCGTGTGGCGATCGTCGAGCCGCGGTGTGTCCTTCCTGCGCAGAGACATATCGCCACGACGCGTTCCATCTCGTCGCGTCTGGGCTCCGAGGAGGAAAAGGCGTTCCGGAGTCTGTGTCCTCGAATCCTTCGGTGATGGTGACTCTCACCGCGCCATCGTTCGGTCGGGTGCACACGATCCGCGACAAGGATGGCTCGTGTCCTTGTGGCGCTCGGCATTCGCATGAAGACGAGGTTTTGGGAGCCGCGGTGGATTTGGGGACGTATCGCTACCGGGACCAGGCGATGTGGAACCATCTGGCTCCGATTCTCTGGAAGCGAACTGTCCAGGAGATTCGCCGGCAGATCGCTCACGAGCTTGGTGTGCCGCGGCACCGGCTCGGCGCCATTGTGCGAGTCCGCTTTGTGAAAGCCTCCGAATTCCAGCGCCGTGGGGTCGTCCATTACCACGCAATCGTTCGTCTCGATGGGCCTGATGGACCTGGCTCGGAACCACCGCCGACTTGTTCACGCGAGTTGCTCGAGCAGATCGTTAGAAACTCGGCCCGGACCGTGTCTGTGGATGTGCCGCGGGCTAACGGGTTGCTCGACAGCCGACGTCGGGTCACGTGGGGACGTGAGGCTGAGGTCATGCCTCTCGACCTGGCCGAGGTTGGAAGGGCTGCCGGATACATCGCCAAGTACGCAACGAAGGCGACCGAGGTCGTTGCCGACGGGCTGCTCCTTCCGCGAGTGCACGGTCATCGCGACATCGCTGCGTTGGACGCACCGGAACACGCAAGACGGCTCGTCGAGGCTGCGTGGCGCATTGGCGGCCTCCCCGGTCTCGGGGGCGCCCGGCGGTGGGCGCATCAGTTCGGCTATGGCGGCCACACCCTTACGAAGAGTCACGACTATTCGGTGACATTCGGTGCTCTCCGAGACGCGCGGACGGCATGGCGCGCCGGTCAACCGGCGGAAGAACCCCATGCCGTAATCCGTCGCGGGAGACTGGACTATGCAGGTCGTGGGATACCCGTCGCGACTTCGCTGATGGACGTCGTCGGGCGTAACCTTCGTGACATGGGAGGACGGGGGTCCTGAGTTGAGAGCCGGCGTTGGCACCCTGACCGATAGAAGCGGGTTCGTATCGATGTCCGCCCTGGACGCACTGCTCGACGAGTTCGTCGATCGCGTCGCGGAGCGAGTCGCGCTCCGACTCGGCAATCGTGAAGGGGCGCCGAGCACAGAGCTCCTAAGCGTTGTCGAGGCCGCCTCGGTGCTGCGATGCAAGCCACAACGCGTGTACGACTTGCGTAGTGCGGGTCGTCTCCCGCGGACGGTCGAAGGCGGACGGGCAGTAGTGCGACGTTCCGACATCGAACGGCTCGTGGAGGAGGAGCACCGATGACTTCGGCACTCAAGCGCACCAGGCACCCGGGAATCTACGAGGCAGAAGCCACGTACATCGTCCGCTACAGGGACCACGGTGGCCGCCAACGGCAAAAGACCTGTCGGACGCTCGACGAGGCGAAACGTTTCCGCGCGAAGGTAACGCTCAATCCGGCCGCAGGAGCGCCGAGAAGCGGGCCGACAGTCTCGGAGTACGCCAATGAGTGGTTGGGCATGCTCGCGGGAGTGAGACCGGCGACTGCGAGCGAGTACCGGCGCGACCTCGAAACGTACGTCCTACCCCGGATCGGCGCCTCGCGGATGGGATCTCTGGACGCCCGGAGGGTCCGGCGCCTTGCGTACGACCTTCGCGAGGAACAAACATCGCGGGCGCCAAAGGGTCGATCGTGGTCGACGGTGAGAAGGATTCTCGCGCCGCTCTCGGTGATGTTGAGCGCGGCGGCTGAAGACGGAGTGATCCCCGCCAAGCCATGGCCGCGGCTCCCGACGCCGCGACGGGATCCGCTCAAGCGACGCCACCTGACGGTTGAGGAGCTCGGGCGACTTCTTGCCGTCATGCCGACTCCCGGTGACCGACTGCTCGTTCGGTTCCTCGCGGAGACGGGTCTGCGGGTCTCGGAGCTGAAAGCGCTTCGCTGGGACGACCTCGTCTTCAACGGCGAGCCAGCTGTCCGAGTAATGCGACGTCATCGACTGCTCGATGGTGAGCAAGAGACGAAGAGCGAGCGGAGCTCTGGCGTGGTCCCGATAACTCCGCAACTTGCACGGGAGCTGAAGGCGCATCGCCTCCGCAAAGGGCAGCCAGGTATGGAGACGCTCGTCTTCACGAACCCGGACGGCACCCGCGTCGATGAAGGGAACTATCGGCGGCGAGTCCTCGACCCGGCGTGCGCTCGGGCCGGTCTTGCCCCGATCGGCTTCCACGTGCTGCGTCACACGCACGGCACGATCGTGGCTGCTGCGACACGTGATGTTCGCGCCGTTCAACGGCGACTTCGGCATGCCTCGGCCTCGTTCACGCTCGAGACCTACATCCATCTCCTGGATGACCGAGCTGGCGTCGACGCCGTGTCAAACGCCTTGGAAGGCGGCCCAAACCGGCGATCGGGTTGAGCTTCCAACCGCGTTGTCATTCAGGAAGAAATCGGGCCGAGCCGCGGGCTAGCCTGTATCGACGATGTCTGATTCCCGCCGTCTGAAGCTTCGTCGGCCGGATGCCTGCGTGGTCTGCGAGTCGGCTCTGGCTGCTGGGACCGTGGCCTACTGGAACGCGGAGGCGAAGAGCGTCACGTGTCTCGACTGTCTCGAGACCAAGGTCACGACAGACAGGGACGCCGAGACCGCTGAGGCGATCGTCGAGCCCGCAGCGCCCGCACTCGACCGCGGGACCGCCGGGGCGTCTGCGAGACGGCGATACGAGCACCTCCATTCCCGCCGGGAGGAGCGCATGCGCGATCGATACGGACGGCTCGGCGGCATCTATCTCGCGCTCACGGACGAACCACAATCGACGGTGGCGTGGGCGCAAGGCAGTCGGGGCGAGGGACTCCTCGGCGGCTTCCTGGAGAAGATCCACGACGAGCGAACAGTCATAGTCCTCCATGATCGGCGCATCCCGGGGACGCGGGCGAACATCGATCACATTGCAGTCACGCGGAGCGGCGCGATCTGGGCGATCGACGCGAAGAACTACACGGGAAAGGTGCAGAAGATCGACAAGGGCGGCTGGTTCTCT
The DNA here is from genome assembly GCA_963720045.1 of uncultured Actinomycetota bacterium. Classification (GTDB taxonomy): domain Bacteria; phylum Actinomycetota; class Thermoleophilia; order Gaiellales; family Gaiellaceae; genus PALSA-600. Next base: position 316,991 of record CAVREC010000011.1, read on the forward strand.
ACGGATCTCCGCCTCTACGTGGGCCGGCGCGATTGCACGAAGCTCGTGGGCGGAATGGCAAAGCAGCTCGCCGCGATTCGGGTGGCTCTCGGTGAGCCGTTGATGCAGGAGTTCGGCGTCCAACCGCGCGCCGCTCTGTGCTTCGTCAACGGGGAATGGTCGCTCTTCGCGAAGCCGTTTGCTCTCGACGAGGTTTGGATTGGCTGGCCGAAGGCGCTCGGCGAACGGCTTCGAGGATCGGGCGAGTTAGCCCCGGAGCATCTGATGACGCTCGCTAGGCGAGTAGCGGACGCGCTCCCGGCGGCTTGATTCAAATCAACCCCGGTCGCGGCTCCTACGCTCGGGCCTCATACCCGAGAGAAAGGAGCAGTCCGATGTTGGAGATGCTGAGACCGGATACGACCGAGGACGGATGGAACACGTGGCCTACCGAGAGGGTGAGCTATGCAATGAGGGAGGATCCGTCCGCGTGGCGCGAGGTTCTCAAGGTGCACGTCGCATCTGAAATGCAGGGGAACAGCGCCGATGCCGCGGCGATGAGGCTCGGTCGCATCATGCGAACGCTCGTCGAGCGGGCGGTCCAGGCGGGCGAGGCGAAGCAACTCCAGGAAGACCTCCTCCGCTTCGCGCTTTCGCGCGTCGACTGGTTCCAGCTCGCGCGAACGAGCATCGAGGATGCACTTCCGGACGACGAACGCTCGGTCATCTACTGGAGGTACTAGCAACAAGCAGCCCGCGACTCACGCGGGCTTGCTCTTTCCGGTGTTCTAGGCCGCTAGTTCCACTTTGAGACGCTCGGCGTTCGTGATCGGCCAAATGTGTCCGTCTCGCGCGTGGATCTCCCGGTACTCAGCGTTGAGAAGGGTCGCGACGCGTCGGCAGTGCTCCGGTGTGGCGAGGCCGTCCTCGCTGCAGCCGACGACCCTGCACTGGATTCCGCCGGTGCGAACGCGACCGAACTCGGGCGTGAGGTCGAGATCATGCGACTGCCGTGCCAGGCGCAGTGCAGCGCGCGGAGCGCCCGCGGTGTTCGCAACCGCAAGATAGAGCTCATGGGCCGGATAGCACCGACGCATGACCTGACTGATAAACGTCATCGTGCTTGCGAGAAGAGGCTTCGTCAGGGGCAACCCTGCCGGCGCGATCAAGATCAGCTCGCGGATCCTCTCAGGTTGATCGGCGGCGGCAAGAACGGCGAGCGCACCGCCCATCGAATGGCCGGCAAGCGTCAGCGGCGCATCCCTCCGCTCGAGCTCGTCTCGCACGTATTGGCGATATACGTCGATCATGCCGTCTGTGTCTCGGAACGTGGGGAGCTCGAGTACTTCCCAGCCATCGGGGATCCCCGCTTCATACAAGCCGGCGGTGGCGCCCCAGCCCGGAATGAAAATACGAGCCGCGCTCAACATCGCGGATCGTTGCGCTGGATCGAGGTTCGTTACTCGTCGGTCGATTCGTCTTTGCGCGCGATGAGGCCTGTCAAGGCGAGTCGCTCGGCGATTGTCATCTCCATCGAACCAAGCCTCCAAGCCTGGATCTTGGTCGGGGATGTGTCGAGTGCTTGGGCGAGCTCCTCAGGCGTGAAGCCACGAGTATCGAGTGCGTAGTCGAGCTCGGGCACAGCTCCGTACTCCTCATCGAGATTACGGGAGGTCATGCCCCGACGTCGACCTCCGCCCTCTTCGCCGGATATCGCGGCGTCGATACGTTCCGGCTCGATGTCGAGAAACGCAGCGACAGCGAGAGCGTGCTCCGACGGCGGCAGTGGAACACCGGTCAGCTCCCAGCGCTCGAGCTCGTCAGGTTGGAACACCGACGAGCTCGCTCAGACGAAAACGTGAGTACCCGGCGAACTCGCGATGTTCACGAATCAGGGTGCCAACCGCGCGCGATAGCTGAATGTCACGGTCATCGTTCATCCGGACCACCTCGATGTCGGAGCCGGGTCGCAGCGGTCAGAAGACCAGTCGTCACTGGCCCCAAGACGTGCCGCGAGACGACACGACGACCATGTGAGAATCTCTGCGATGCCCATGGCGACTGCTTTTCGGTTCT
>CAVREC010000012.1:0-48666 GCA_963720045.1 uncultured Actinomycetota bacterium
GGTTTCGGCGCTCAACGCGCGCGACACCGCGAACGCGCAGGCCGTAGCCGATGTTCTCCGCCACGGTCATGTGCGGGAAGAGGGCGTAGTCCTGGAAGACGGTGTTGACGTCGCGGGCATACGGCGGCAGATCGGTGATCTCGCGGCCCGCCAGGCTGACGCGGCCCTCATCGGGGCGTTCGAATCCGGCGATCAGCCGCAGGGTCGTCGTCTTGCCCGACCCCGACGGCCCGAGCAGCGTGAAGAACGTCCCGGCGCCCACCTCGAAGTCGATTCCCGCGACCGCCTCGACGGCGTCGTAGGCCTTGCGGAGCCCGACGACCTCGACGTCGGCGACGGCCGCAGGGCTAGGCGTCGCTGCCGGGCCTGGCAATCGCCCGCTCCAGGATCTCGAGCCCGCGCTCGAGCTCGCCGTCCGAGATCACGAGCGGCACGTGCAGCCGGATCACGTTCCCGTCGAGCCCGCAGGTGAGAAGCAGGAGGCCGTTCGAGCGTGCGACGGCGACGACGGCCGCGGCGCGGTCGGGGCTGCGCTCGGGGAGCTCGAGCGCAAGCATCGGGCCGAGGCCGCGGACTTCGGAGCCGGTCGGGGCCATCTGCTCGAGCCGAGCGCGAACCACGCCGCCGAGCTCGACCGCGCGCGGCAGCAGCTCCGGCAGCAGCTCGAGAACGGCGTTCGCAGCCGCACAGGAAGCCGGATTGCCGCCGAACGTCCCACCGAGCGCACCAACGGGCGGCGAGTCCATCAGCTCGGCGCGGCCGGTGACCGACGAGAGGGGGAGGCCGCCGCCAAGCGACTTGCCGCCGACGACCAGGTCGGGCTCGACGCCGTCGTAATGCTCGATCGCCCAGTTCTTGCCGGTCCGGCCGACCCCCGACTGCACCTCGTCGTCGACGTAGAGGATCCCGTGGCGATCGAGCAGTTCGCGAAGCCGGCGCGGAAAGTCGGGCGGCATGGGGATGAATCCGCCCTCGCCCTGAACCGGCTCGAGCACCGCGCAGGCGACCGAGGCCGGATCGACAACGGCCTTCAGGAGCCGCTCGAAGGCGGCGATTGCGTCGTCGCTCGTGATCCCGCGGAACGGGTACGGCGCCGGTACGCGGTAGACCTCCGGGGCGAACGGCCCGAAGCCGGCCTTGTAGATCAGCTTCTCGGTCATCGTCATCGTCAGCAGCGTGCGACCGTGGAAGCCGCGCTCGAACACGACGACCGCGGGGCGCCCGGTTGCCTGGCGGGCGATCTTGACCGCGTTCTCGATTCCCTCGGCGCCCGAGTTCAGGAGCAGAGACTTCTGCTCGGAGCCCCGGCACGGGGAGATCTCGGCGAGCCGCCGGCAGACCTCGACGTACGGCTCGTAGGTGCCGACCGCGAATGCCTGGTGGAGGTAGCGGTCGACCTGGGCGTGGATCGCCTCGAGGATCGCGGGGTGGCCGTGGCCGAGGTTCTGGCTGCCGATGCCGCCGGCGAAATCGATCAGCTCGTTGCCGTCCGCGTCCCAGATCAGCGCGCCGGCTGCATGAGAGACCACGATTGCCGGCGTCGCAACCCCGCGGGCGACATACCGCTCTCGCGCCCCGGCGATCCTCTCGAGCTCGCTCCGTTCCTGCAAGGCCACGAAGGCCGCAATCTAGCGGAGATGCCCCGAGAGAAAACGGCCGGGCGCGCCCGTGGGCGCGCCCGGCGGAAAACGAGGCTCCCTAGAGAACCTGGACGTTGCGAGCCTGGGGACCCTTCGGGCCCTCCTCGGTCTCGAACTCGACGTTCGCCCCCTCAGCCAGGGACTTGAAGCCCTCTGACTGAATCGCGCTGAAGTGAACGAACACGTCCTTGCCGCCGTCGGCGGGGGTGATGAACCCGAAGCCCTTGGCGTCGTTGAACCATTTCACGGTGCCGGTTGCCATTGCTGAAAAACACCTCCTTCTGCCTAACTCAAGAACGGGCAGAGGTGGCGCGGAACTGCGCAACCGATACTCGTCCGTGTACAGACCGGACGATACCAGCGTCCAGGCATTTCGTGAAGCGGAGGTTAAGGTTTTCTCGCGCTGTTCTAGGCGATGACGACGGCGCTCGCCGATCGCTCGACCACCCGCGGCACGACGTCGAGCACGCTCTCTCGGGCACACCACGGGATGTCCTCGTCGAGGTTCGCGTTACGGATGTTCTCGGCGCTCGAACCGCCGCCGATCCCGGCCTCCGTGGTGGCGAACGCCGAGGCGAGCTTGATCGCGGCGAACCCGGCGTCGTCGGGGGTGCCGCCGAGGCCCGAGGCGATCCGGCCCGCGACGTAGGCGTCATCGACGGCGAACGCACCCTCGACGCCTGCGCAGAAGATCGCGACGTCGTCGTTTCCGCGAGCTGCCTCGGTGACCGCAGCCAGGTTCATGAGCGAGGCGACGAGAACCGTCTCGCAGCGGGCGGCGGCGGTGAGAAGGGCGCGGGTGCCGTTCGTCGTCGTGAGCACGAGCCGCGCCGGCTCGGCGGGCGCTGTCGACGAGCTCGCGCGGCGAGTTGCCGAAATCGAAGCCCTCGATCAGGACGTTGTGCCGCTCGCCCGCGAGCTTCACCCCGGGTCCGGCAAGCGCGCGGGCGTCCTCGATCTCGCCGACGCACGTCACGCTCTCGTACCCGGCGTCGAGCGCCTGGCAGATCGTCGAGGTCGCCCGGAGGACGTCGATGACGATCCCGACGGGCGCGGCGACATGGTCGCCGGGTGTGAAACCGACGCTTATGTGCACTACGACCGGGCGAGCTCGGAGACGAGTTCCTGCACCCGGTCGGCGACCCCTGCGGGGCTGATCCCGAAGTGCTCGAGCACCTTGTCGCCCTTGCCCGACGCGCCGAACGTGTCGATGCCGATCGAGGCGTCGACCCACTTCGACCAGCCGAACGTGGTCGCGGCCTCGACCGAGATCTTCGGCGTGCCCGGGGGCAGCACCTCGTCGCGATAGTCGTCGTGCTGCGCCTCGAAGAGCTCCCAGCTCGGCATCGAGACGACCCGGGCCTGAACGCCTTTCTCGGCGAGCAGGTCGCGGGCGCCGAGCGCCGTCGTGACCTCGGCGCCGGTGGCGACGAGCACCACGTCGGGCGAGTCGGCGTCGGAGAGCACGTAGGCGCCCTTGCGCAGGCCTGCCGCGGGCGCGACGATCGTGCGGTCGAGCGTCGGGATGTTCTGGCGCGAGAGCACGAGGCAGATCGGGCCGCCGCGATGCTCGAGCGTGAAGCCCCAGGCCTCCGACGCCTCGTTCGCGTCGGCGGGGCGGATCACGATCAGGTTCGGGATCGCCCGCATCGCCGCGAGGTGCTCGACCGGCTGGTGGGTCGGGCCGTCCTCGCCGACTGCGACCGAGTCGTGGCTGAAGATCCAGACGCAGTCGAGCTTCATCAGCGCCGAGAGCCGGATCGGCGGGCGCATGTAGTCGGTGAAGACGAAGAACGTGGAGCAGAACGGCTTCACGATCCCGCCGTGCAGGGTGAGGCCGTTGACCGCGGCGCCCATCCCGTGCTCGCGGACGCCCCAGGCGACATTCCGCCCGGAGTGCTGCGGCGTGAACCACTCGTCACCCTCGAACTCGGTGAAGGTGGAGTGGATCAGGTCGGCGGCGCCGCCGATCATCGTCGGCACGAACGGGCCGAAGCCCTGCATGACCTGGCTGGCCGACTTGCGCGTGGCGAGCGAGGCGCCGGGCTCGAACACCGGGAGCGCCTTCTCGAAGCCGGCCTTGGCGTTGCCGGCCCAGGCGTCCTTCCACTCGGCCGCGAGCTCGTCGTTCTCGCCCGCCCACTCCTCGAAGCGCGCCTCCCACTCGCCCTGGAGCACCTCGCCGCGCTGCTTCGTCGGCTCGCGCCAGTGGGTGTAGACCTCCGGCGGGATCAGGAAGAACGCGTCCGGATCCCAGCCGAGCGCCTCCTTCGTCTCGCGCACCATCTCGTCGGGCATCGGGTCGGAGTGCGCGTTCCGGGTGCCGGCGCGCGGGGAGCCGTAGCCGATCACGGTCTTGAGGCTGATCAGCGTCGGCCTGTCCTCTTCCGCCATGCCCTCGCGGATCGCGGCCTCGATCGCCTCGAGTGTCGTTTCCGTCGGAGACCTCGAGCGTGTGCCAGCCGTAGGCACGGAAACGCTCGGGCACGTTCTCCTGGTCGAACGAGAGGCTCGTCGGCCCGTCGATCGTGATGCTGTTGTCGTCGTAGACGTAGACGAGCTTGCCGAGCCTGAGGTGGCCGGCGAGCGAGGCTGCCTCGGAGGCGACGCCTTCCATCAGGTCGCCGTCGGAGCAGATCGCGAAGATGTGGTGGTCGCAGACCTCCGGGCCGAACTTCTCGCGGAGGAACTTCTCGGCCATCGCCATCCCGACGCCGTTGCCGAACCCCTGGCCGAGCGGGCCGGTGGTCGTCTCGACGCCCGGCGTGTCGCCGTGCTCGGGATGGCCCGGCGTCTCGGAGCCGAGCTGGCGGAACTGCTTGATCTGGTCGAGGCTCACGTCGTAGCCCGAGAGATGCAGGCTCGCGTAGAGCAGCATCGAGGCGTGGCCCGCGGAGAGCACGAGGCGGTCCCGGTCCGGCCACAGCGGGTCGGCGGGGTTGTGCTTCATGATCTTCGAGTACAGGAGGTACGCGGTCGGCGCGAGCGCGAGCGGGGCGCCCGGATGGCCCGACTGCGCAGCCTGGACGGCATCGACCGCGAGGGTGCGGATCGTGTTGATGCTGAGCTGGTCGAGCGCCGCGTCAGGCACCGACGGGGCTCCCGGCATAGGTCTTCGCCATCTCCTCGAGCGAGAGCACCGTGTAGTCGCCGGCGTGGCCGGCCGAGCCGAACTGGGTCAGACGCTGGAAGACGACCTCCTTCATCGCCTGCCGCGCGGGCTTGAAGAACGCGCGCGGGTCGAACTCGGAGGGGTGCGCCTGCAGCGACTCGCGGAGCGCCGCGGTGATCGCGAGGCGGCCGTCGGTGTCGACGTTCACCTTGCGCACGCCGTGGCGGATGCCCTGCTGGATCTCCTCGACCGGGACGCCGTAGGTCTCCTCGAGCTTGCCGCCGGCGGCGTTGATCCGCGCGACGAGCTCCGGCGGGACGCTCGAGGAGCCGTGCATGACCATGTGTGTTTCCGGCAGCTTGGCGTGGATCTCCTCGATCAGGTGCATCGCGAGGACATCGCCGGTCGGCTTCGCCGTGAACTTGTAGGCGCCGTGGCTCGTGCCGATCGCGACCGCGAGCGCGTCGACGCCGGTCTGCTCGACGAAGTCGACGGCCTGGTCGGGATCGGTGAGGTGCACCTCGCCGGAGCCGTGGCCGTCCTCGATCCCGCCGAGCGTGCCGAGCTCTCCCTCGACGCTGACACCCTTGGCATGGGCGGCCTCGGCGACCTCGCGGGTGACCGCGACGTTGTAGTCGTAGTCGGACGGGGTCTTGCCGTCGGCGAGGAGCGAGCCGTCCATCATCACGCTCGTGAAGCCGAGCTCGATCGCCATGTGGCAGGTCTCCGGCTTGTCGCCGTGATCGAGGTGAAGCACGATCGGGATCTCGGGGGCGCTCTCGGCGGCCGCCATGATCAGGTGGCGCAGGTAGTTCGGGCCCGCGTAGGCGATCGCGCCGCGCGAGGCCTGGACGATCACGGGCGAGTTGGCCTCGACCGCCGCATCGACGATCCCCTGCAACTGCTCCATGTTGTTCACGTTGAAAGCCCCGACGCCGTAGCCGCCCTTGGCTGCTTCGTCGAGCACCTGCCGCAACGTCGCAAGTGGCATTGCCGTCTCCTCCCGCTCGATCGACTGAACCTGAACGCATTCTCGCCCAGAAGCCAATGCCTCGCGAGGGGAGTTGCGCGCTGCGCTAGGCTACCGGCCGCGGGGCATCGTTGCCAATCGAAAAGTCGTAGGTTTCTAATAGACTCCGCACTATGTACCCTTTGAGGCGATGGCCGTTACCCTGAATCAGCTGAAGAGCTTCCTCGCCGTCGCGCGCGAAGGATCCGTGTCCGGTGCGGCCGAGAAGTTGTACGTCTCGCAGCCGTCGATCTCGGCGGCCGTGTCGGCGCTCTCGACGGAGCTCGGCGTGCCTCTGACCGAGCGGGTCGGCCGCGGAGTCGGGCTGACGGCCGCCGGGCTTGCCTTCCGGCCGTACGCCGCCGACGTGCTCGGGCTGATCGACCAGGGGCAGAAGGCGGCGCGGGAGGCCGCCGACGTCTCGATGCGGTCGCTGCGGATCGTGGCGGTCGCGACGGCGGCGGAGTTCGTCGTCCCCTCGTTGCTGCGCTCGTTCGCGGCCGCCAACCCGGAGATCAATCTTTCGCTCGAGGTCGCGAATCGCGACTCGCTGTTCGACCGGGTGCTCGAGCACGAGGCCGACGTTGCGATTGCCGGGCGCCCGCCCGAGGACGAGCGGATCGCGGGGCACTCGTTCCTGCCGAACGAGCTGGCGCTCATCAGCGCCCCCGGCGATGAGCTCGCAACCGACCGGGCCGTCCGGCCCGACGAGCTCGCCTCGCGTGTCTGGTTGATGCGCGAGCCCGGGTCCGGCACCCGGCAGCTCGTCGCCGGGTTCCTGGCGGATCACGATCTGCGGCCGCAGACGCTGACGCTCGGATCGAACGGGGCGATCAAGGAGGCCGTGCGGCTCGGGCTCGGGGTGTCTCTGCAGTCTCGGGTCGCGGTCGAGCACGAGCTTTCTTCGGGCGCGTTGACCGAGATCCGCGTGCGGGGCGGGCTGCCGCAACGGGAGTGGTACGCGCTGCACTCGGCGACCGTGCCGCCCCGCCCGGCGGTCGAGCAGTTCCTGGCGTTTGCGTTCGGGCCCGAGGCGCGCGCGGCCTTCGAGGGGCGCGAATGAGCCCGTTGCCCGTCATCCCGCGCGGCGAGATCGCCCCGTCGCTCCTCGCCTCGGACTTCTCGCGGCTCGCCGAGCAGATCGAGCTCGTGATGGACGCGGGCGCGCGCGTGATGCACTTCGACGCGATGGACGGGCACTTCGTCCCGCCGATCACGATCGGGTCGCTGATCGCGGCGTCGATCTCCGACCTCGTCCACGAGCGCGGCGGGATCCTCGACTGCCACCTGATGGTCGAGCGGCCCGAGCGTCAGATCGAGGCGTTCGCGAAGGCGGGCGCCGACGTGATCACCGTCCACCCCGAGGCGACACCGCACATCCACTACGCGCTGCAGATGATCCGCGAGAACGGCTGCGCGGCCGGCGTGGTGATCAATCCGGGGACGCCCGTCGACATGGTGCTGCCGGTGGCCGAGATCATCGACCTGTGCCTCGTGATGAGCGTCAATCCGGGGTGGGGCGGGCAGAAGTACATCCCCGCCTCGACCGAGCGCCTCGCCGCGCTTCGAGGCGCGCTGCCTCCCGAGGTCGTGCTGGAAGTCGACGGCGGGATCTCGCTCGACACGATCGACGAAGCCCGCGCCGCCGGCGCCGACGTCCTCGTCGCGGGCTCGAGCGTCTTCGGCGCAGCAGACCCCGCGGCCGCGTTCAAGGCGCTCGCGGCGCGGCTCTAGCCCTCTCCCGTCCTTCCGAGCCACGTCCCGGCAGGCCATGGCTGGGGACAGTCCCCGGACTAGTCCGTTTCGGCCACTGTCCAGGGCCTGTCCCCGGACTAGTCGGTTTCGGCCACTTCCAGGGACAGTCCCCGGACATGCGGTTTTTGGACATGGCGGTTTCGGAGGTGGAAGAAAACGCTCGTCGGCGCCGTCTCTTGGGGCGAGCGATCTCCGATGAGATAAGGAGTGCAATGCGCGATCCGGGGAAGACCATGAAGTAGCGCTTGCGGTGGCCGCGGCCGCCTTCAGCCGGGTCGGCGTTCGGCGGCGATCCTTGCACGTGTCGTTTCCGCAGTGACCAATGCGGGTGAGCGGCGAGGTTGGACCCTCCTCCGGCCTCGCCGTTTTCGCGTCGTGGGACGCACGGGCTCGCGGCACGGGCGGCCCGCCCGGCGAGCCCGACGGCTCCGGCTAGGAATCGAGTGGGAGGCGGCGGCGCAACTCGTCGAGGATCGGGCCGGCAGGCTCGATCCCTTCGACCTTCACCGCCGCTTCGAGGTCGGCGAGCACGAGCCGGCGGTATTCGGCATCGGTCTCGGCGCGCTCGACGATTCCGTCCATCAGCTCCCGCACGCGCGGCAGCTCGCGGGCGGCCTCCACCCAGCCGCGGCGGGGCGGGCGGGAGCAGCGCAAGGAGCTCCGCGATCCGCTGTTCATCGTCTCCGGTCATCGCCTCATTCTCCAGACTCGCGGGCGGGCAGATTTCTTCCGTCGGCGAGCACACCGCGGAGCTTGCCGAGACAGCGCGAGATGCGGCTCGCGACGGTGCCCATCGGGAGGCCGAGCCCGATCGGCGATCACGCGGTAGGGCTCGTCCCGCGCGAAGAAGCGATCGAGCAACTCGCGGCAGGGCTCATCGAGGCTCGCGAGAGCGTCGCGGACATCCATCGCCTGCTCGAGGTCCGCGAGCCCCGCGTCAGCGGCGACCTCGAACTCGCCGTCGCCCGGGGCGTCCCGCCCTGCCGCGGCGATCCGGTCGAGGCACAGACGCCTCGCCACCTGGGCGATCCACGGCCGGATCGCCTCGTCGTCGCGGAGCGTCTCGAGCCGCTCGTAGACGCGAAGGAACGTGTCCTGGAAGACATCCTCGGCATCCGACTACGGGTAGCCGGAACCCCCGAACGGCGATCGCATACACGTACCGGGAGTACTGCTCGACGAGCTCGCCCCAGGCTGCCTGGTCGCCTGCGCGACAACGGGCGACGAGCCCGGCGTCGTCGGTGAGGGCCCGCTCGGTGTGCGCTTCGCTCATCGGCGTCTCCGCCGCGCGGCGCGCCGCACGCCCGGCCTCGTCGCAGAGCCGGGCGATGCGGATGAGGCGTTCGTCATCCGGGCCGACGGTGAGGTTCGCCCGGATCAGCACCTCGGCGACCTTCACCGCCGACTCGGCGATGAGCGCGGCGGCCTCCGCGTCGGCGTGGACCAGCGGATCGCAATGTCCGGCGGCGAGCGCCGCGAGGCCTGCCACGTCGGCCGCGACATCGCCCAGACCGAGCAGCGCCTCGACGGTGGCCCGGAGCGGAGCCTCGATCTCTGTGCCGCGCTCGAGCGCAGCCGCCGCACCGGCGTAGGCCTCGGCGTTCGCCCGAGCGAGCTCGAGCGAGCGAGCCTCGAGCGTCGCGGCCTGCGCAGCAGCTCCTCCCGCCTCGGCCCAGGAACCACGGGAACGGGTCGCAACCATCGCCACGAGCGAGGCCGCGAGCGCCGAGGCGCCCGCGGCGACCGCGCCGGCCGCCGGCTCTCCGGACTCGCCCGAAAGCTCGGTGAGGAACTCGCCGACGCCGGGCCGTCGGGCTTGGGGAGGGCCGGTCACGAGGGCTCCATCATCACCGGAGCGGCGCGGGATCGCCAGCCGGTTAAGCTGTGACGTGGCCGCGAACGGGAGATCCGGGCCTCGCCCGAGCCTGATCCTCGGTGCGCTTGCGCTCCTCGCCGTCGCAGGCTGCGGGAGCAGCGCGAAGACGACGGACACGCAGACGACCGCCGCGCCGCCCTCCTCCGCGACCACGACGGCTACCACCGTCACAACCCCCGCCGGCGAGGGCCCTCAGCTCTCGTTCGCCGACGATCCCTCGACGATCCTCGCCTTCGTCGACCGCGGCGTGATCGAGCGCAAGGGCTCGGTCGTCGTCCACGACATCGAGTACCGAAGCGGCGCGGAGCCGATCGAGGCCTATCTGGTCGAGCCGATCGCGGCGGCCCGCCGTGAGCCCGGCGTCGTCCTCGTTCACGGGTCGGGCGGCGATCGCTCGGAGCTTCTCCCGCAGGCGATCGAGCTGGCTCAGCGCGGGGCCGTCACGATGACGATCACCGCGCCGTCCACCTCCGACCCGTTGCCGGCCCCGACGAACGTCGCCGAGCTGCTCGCCGGGTCGACCGAGACGACCGTCCGCGACGTCGTCGCCGTCCGACGTGCGGCCGACGTACTCGCATCCCGCCCGACGGTCGACCCGAAACGCCTCGGCTATCTCGGCTGGAGCGCCGGCGCGAAGACCGGGACGTTCGTCGCCGCCTCCGATCCGCGCTTCCGCGCGATCGCACTTCTCTCCGCGGGCGCCGACACCGTCTCGTCGTTCGTGAAAGCGGCCCCGCCGGGCGACAAGCCAGATCGCGCGCCGGGCCCTCGGCAGCATCGACCCCATCCGCTATGTCGCGCTCGCCCGCCCGGGCACGCTCCTGCTCGAGGACGGCACGCACGACGAGGTCATCCCGCACGAGGCCCTCGAGAACGTGATCCATGCTGCCCCGCACGGAACGCTCGTCCGCTGGTACCCGACCGGCCACGCACTCAGCCCGAAGGCCTACAGCGATGCATTCGCTTGGCTGCTTCAGAAACTCCGGGCATAGCCACTACCTTATATAGAGCATACACTATAGAAACGGCCCGAAGAAACACTTGATCTCTACGGCCCGGTCAGATTTACTGTGTTGCCCGAAGCGAGGTGATCACTGATGCCACGTCCAGTCATGCTCGGCATAGTCGGAGACTCCGGATCCGGCAAGACCACGATCACGCGAGGTCTCGTCCGCGTGCTCGGCGAAGGCCAGGTCACGCATTTCTGCACCGACGACTACCACAGCTACGACCGTCGCCAGCGCGCCGAGCGGAACATCACCCCGCTCGACCCCGAGTGCAACCACCTCGACATCCTCGCCCAGCATCTCGGGCACCTGAAGGCCAAGCAGCCGATCCTGAAGCCCGTCTACCAGCACCACGACGGGACGTTCGGGGCGCCCGACTACTTCGAGCCCGGCCGCTTCGTCGTCTGCGAAGGCCTCCTCGGCTTCCACAACCGCGAGCTGTCGGACAACTTCGACGTCCGGATCTACCTCGATCCGCCTGAGCCGCTTCGACGCCACTGGAAGGTGCAGCGCGACTGCTCGCGCCGCGGCTATACGACCGACCAGGTGCTCTCGGAGCTCGACCGGCGCGAACCGGACTCCGAGCGCTGGATCCGGCCGCAGCGCCACCACGCGGACATCGTCGTCTCGTTCCAGCCGAACGACGACGGCGAGGACCAGGAGCACCTCGACTGCAAGCTCACCCTTTGCGACTCGCTGCCGCATCCCGATCTGACCGGCGTCGTCAACGGCGGGAAGGGGATAGTCCTGACCGAGCGTCCCGGCGCAGTCGAGCTGTACGTGCCGGGCCAGCTCCCGCACGAGCGCGCCTCCGAGATCGAGGAGGCGATCTGGGAGAAGATGCACTTCGCCCGGCACCTGCGCGAGGAGCGGCTCGGCGAGTTCACGATCGGCACCGATCTCCACCGCTCCGACTCGCTCGCGGTCGTCCAGCTCCTGATCCTCTATCACCTCGTGACCGCACGGGCGGTCGTGGCGCTCGGCGGAAGCTCGACGCGTGAGTTCGACCTCAGCTCGCTGGACGAGCTGATCGCCGAGGGCGGCCAGTCGCCGTTCTGACGCTGCTCGCCCTGACGCTGCTCGCGCTCACCGTTGCCGAATGGTTCCTGCTCGTGGTGGCGATCGGGCCGGTGGTGCTGGTCGGGATCATCATCTGGATCTTCTGGCGCGCGGCCAAACGCGCCGATGCGGCGGAAGCGGCCGAGAAGGCGTCCGAATCAGGCCAGCGCGGCGGAGGCTGACGCGAGCTCGCGGTCGCGGTCGGTGATCGCCGCTGCGCTGTGGGTGCTCCAACGCAGGGTGACGTCGCGGTAGGAGATCGCGATCTCGGGATGGTGGTTCTCGGCCTCTGCGAGCTCCGCGACGCGGGTCACGAACGCGATCGCCGCGGGGAAGCTCTCGAGACGGAACGAGCGCTCGAGCGCGCCGTCCACTTCGCTCCATCCGTCAGGGATCGATCCGTCGGGCTCCGTCATCTCGGAGAGCATCTTATGGATTCGCTCGTGGTTCGAGAGCTCGATCTCGAGCCCGTGCTTCGCCCGGAACCGCTCGAACTCGCCCCGCCGTCCTCGGGGCGTCATAGGCCCGGGAAAGGCTCTCGGCGCCGACCTCGTAGCAGACCCCGGGGCCGGGCAACCTGCACCGGCTCGTACCCCGCGTCGCACATCCGGAGCATGAAGTCCCAGTCGCAGTAGCCGCCTACCTCGGGATCGAGCGGCCCGAGCTCGGCGTGCGCGGCGAGCGGGTAGGCGAGGCTGCTCGTGAGGATCGTGTTGTTCACGCGCAACGACTCGCTCGTCGCCTCGTGGGCGAAGACCTCGCGGGACCCGTCAGCTTCGTGGACGATCCAGCCGCCGCGGTAGAGAAACCGCTTGCCGCCCGGGGCCTCGAAGGCCGCCCGTAGCGCCGAGAGGTGGCCGGAGTCGGCCCACCAGTCGTCGTCGTCGAGCCAGCAGACTAGACGGCCCTCGGCGCGATCGATACCCGCGGCGCGCGCCTGCGCAGGGCCGCTGCCGGCGCCCCGGAGCGCGCGGGCCCTCGGATCGCCGAGCTCGGCCACGGCGGCGAGCCCCTCTCCGCCGCCGTCGTCCACGACGATCGCCTCCCAGTCGCCGTCGTCCTGCGAAGCAAGGCTCCGGAGCGCCCGCAGGAGCTTTTCGGGCCGCCCCCTCGTCGGCACGATGATCGAGGCGAAGGGCGCGGGGTTCCGCCCGACGGTCACGGCCAGACGATACTCTGGCTTCGAAGGTTCAAGGGGCCGACCGGGCGGACGCTCCTACACGGCTATCACCGCCGGCGAAAGGAGCACCATGGAGAAGCCGCAAGCGCACGACGAGTCGAGCAACGTCTTCGAGTTCAGCGCTGCCGTGCCGCACGCAGCCGCCGCGCACGCTCGCCCGGACGCCCGGACGTGCTGGTTCGAGCTGCCGCCGCGCGAGATAGCCGTCGAGGACTGGGCTCGCTTCCGCGCGTCGATGGCGGAGGTTCTCGAGGCCTTCGGCATGGATCTCGACACACCCGGGACGCGCGAGACACCCGAGCGGTTCCTGCGGGCGATCTTCGAGGCGACCGCGGGATACGACGGTGACCCGAAGCTCGCGACGACGTTCCCGGCGGAATCGGTCGAGGCCTCGTCGTCCTCCGGGCAGATCATCGAGGGCCCGATCGAGTTCCACTGCCTTTGCGAGCACCACGCGCTTCCGTTCTTCGGGACGGCGCATGTCGCCTACCTCTCGGGCGAGCGGATCATCGGCATCTCGAAGCTCACCCGGCTCGTGCGGATGTACGCGCGGCGGTTCACGGTGCAGGAGCGGCTCGGCGAGCAGATCGCCGACGGGCTCATCTCGCTCGTGGCGCCGCGCGGGGTCGCGGTGCGGCTCGAGGCATCGCATCTCTGCACCCAGATGCGCGGCGTCGAGGAGCAATCGCGGACGGTGACGACGTTCTGGCGAGGCGCCTACGACGAGGACGCGGAGCTCCGGCGCGAGTTCCTCTCCGAGGTTCGCGCCCGCTAGATGAGCGAGACGTCGGTCGTCTGCGGTGGCGGCGGCGGCCTCGGCGGCGCGATCGTCGATGCGCTGCTCGCGCGAGGCGACGAGGTCGTCGTCGTAGATCGAAGCGCCGACGGCGAGCCCGTCCCGCACCTTCGCCGCGAGGCGGTCGACCTCACCTCCCCCGATGCCGTCGAGGACCTCTGGTCCCGGCTTGCCGCGGACGGTGTCGCGCCCAGGTGGGTGGTCAACGCGGTCGGTGGCTTCCGCGGCGGCCGCGTGTCGGAGTCGGAGCCGGATGTCGGTGCGCTTCGTCGATGACCTGAACCTCGGCACGGCCTGGTGGTCGTGCCGCTCCGCGGCGCTGCACCTGCCGGAGGGCGGCGCGATCGTGAACGTCAGCTCGCGTTCGGGCGTTTCCGGCGGCGCCGGGTCGGCGGCGTATTCCGTTTCCAAGGCGGGCGTCAACCGGCTTACCGAGGTGCTCGCGGCGGAGCTCGCCGAGCGCCACGTCCGCGTGAATGCGGTCATGCCCTCGGTGATCGACACGCCGGCCAACCGCGAGTCGCTACTCTGCCAAGGCGCTCGAGCAGGCGGTCGCTCCGTCGGACATCGCCTCGGTGATCGCCTTCCTGCTGAGCGACGCCTCGCTGGCGATCACCGGCGCCGTCATTCCCGTTTACGGCCACGCCTGAGCCGACGATCGATCCGGCCGCTCGACGGCTCTGGGAGGCACGCGGGCTTCCGTCGTTCGACCTGCCGGAACGGCTCGCCGAGCTCTACGGCGGTCCGCTCGGATTCGACGAGCCGCGCGTCTTCGCGAACTTCGTCTCCACGATCGACGGGGTCGTTGCGATCCCGTCGGTGCCGAAGTCGAACAGGCTGATCGCGGCCGGGAGCGAGTCCGACCGGTTCGTGCTCGGGCTCCTGCGGGCCTGCGCCGACGTGCTCGTGATCGGGTCGGGCACGCTCGCTGCCTCGCCGCGCTCGACGTGGTCGCCGGCGGAGGCGTTCCCGGATGCCGCCGAGGCCTTCGCCGAGCTCCGACGCCGGCTCGACCGGTCGGAGCGCCTCGACGTCGCAGTGCTCACCCGCAGCGGTCGGCTCGACCCGACCCATCCGGCGTTTGCCGCCGGCGCGATTGCGATCACGACCGACGAGGGCGCGGCCGAGCTCGGCGGGTCGCTGCCCGAAGACTCGGTGATCGTCGCTCGGCCCGAGCCTCGATCCCGTCCTCGCGATGGCCCGACTCGAGGCTCTCGGCCACCGGCTGATCCTGCACGAGGGCGGGCCGCACGCGATCGGGCCGTTCCTCGAGAGCCGGCTCATCGACGAGCTCTTCCTCACCATCTCCCCCGTGCTCGCCGGCCGGGACGCCGCCGACCCGCGGCTCGCTCTCGTCGAGGGCGCGGATCTCCTCCCGGGCGGCCCGCTGGCGGGGAGCCTCCTCGGCATCCGCCGGGACGAAGACCACGTGTTTCTTCGCTACCGCCTCGACGGCCCCGCAGCGTAGGATTCGCCGGGGCTGCCGGCGGGCAGCATCCGAGGAGCAGATGTCGCTGACGAGCCTTCGATCGAGCCAAGCGCTGACGAACGCGGCCTTCGCAGGGTCGCTTGCCGCCCTGATCGCCTGGTTCGGCCCGCCCGGCACCGACTTCGCCGCCCACGTCTTCCAGCTGCACGTCTACCTGCAGCACGGCTTCGCGCTCTGGACGAACTACTGGTACGCGGGCCGCTACACGTTCGTCGGCTACAGCGTCCTCTACTACCCGCTCGCGGCGCTCTTCGGGATTCGCCTGCTCGCCGTGCTCAGCGTCGCCGCCTCGACAGCCGCGTTCACGCTCGTGATCCGTCAGACCTGGGGCGAATCGACGGTCTGGGCGACGCGCTTCTTCGCTCTCGTCGCCGCCGCTTCGGTGGTCTCCGCCGCGTTTCCCTACGGACTGGGCCTCGCGCTCGCGCTCACGGCCCTCGTCGCCCTGGCCCGCCATCGCCTCGCGGTGTTCGGCGTGCTCGTCGCGCTGACCCTCGCGGCGAGCCCGCTGGCATTCCTCTTCCTGCTCCTCGTGCTGGCGGCCGCCGCGGTCACGCGGTCGCGCCAGGAGACGGCAAAGCCGGCCGCGATCGCCGCCTCCATCTGCGCACTCGGCCTGTTTGTCTGGCGGCTCTTCCCCGATCACGGCGTGTACCCGTTCGCGACGAGCGAGCTGCTCGCAGCGCTCACGTTCTGCGGCCTCGGCGCCGGGCTCACCTGGCGCCTCGAGAAGGCGCGGATCCTGCATGCGCTCTTCCTCACCTACGCCGCGGTGTGCGTGCTCGCCTACCTGATCCCGTCCTCGCTCGGCGAGAACGTGGTGCGCCTCCGGTACGCGGCGCTGCCGATCGCGGTGCTGACGCTCTCGCTCCGCCGCTGGCGCCCGCTACCGATCTGCGTGATCGCCTTCGGCCTCGCGGTCGCCTGGAATGTCTCGCCGCTTCTCTGGAGCCTTTCGGCGAGCTCGAACGATCCGTCCGCGAAGGCCGCGTACTGGCAGCCCGTCGTCGCGCTTCCTGCACCACTCGCTCGGGCCCGCCTACCGGGTCGAGGTGGTCGGGACGGCGAACCACTGGGAGGCCGTCTACCTGCCGCAGGCCGGGATCCCGATCGTCCGCGGCTGGTTCCGGCAGGACGACTTCCCGCAGAACGAGGTGCTCTACGACAACCTCACGCGGGCGTCCTACCGCGAGTGGCTTCGCGAGCTCAGCGTGCGCTACGTGGTGCTCACGAACTCGGCGCCCGACTACAGCGCGAAGGACGAGATCGCGCTGCTCCGGAGCGGCGGCTCCGGGCTGCCGGTCGTCTTCCGCTCCGCCGACGCGACGGTCTTCGCGGTTCCCTCGCCGCGGCCGATCATCACCGGGCCGGGCCACCCGAGCGTCCGCGCGATGACCGAGAACACGATCACGCTGAGGCTCTCCAGGCCCGGAAGCTATCTCCTGGGGATCCGTTACACGCCCTATCTCGTCTCGCCCGCGAGCTGCGTCACCGAGACCAAGGATGGGATGACCCTCTTGACCGTGCCGCACCCCGGGACGATGAAGATCGCCTTCAGCGTCTCGACCTCAGGCGCGCTCGCAGCCCTCACCGGCAGCCGCACGACCTGTGCGAAGCGTCACTAGGCGACCGGCTCGGATTCGCGATCCTCGAGCTTCACCTCGCTGACGAGGCGCGTTCCCGTTGCCTTGAAGATTGCGAACACCGTCTGCCCGACGGCCAGGTCGAGCTTGTCGGTCGAGGACGCCGTCAACTCCGCCGACACCGGCCCGACTCTCACCCGCACGCGATTGCCGACGTGGGCGATCGTGCGGATCTCACCCTGGATCACGTTCTGCGCCGAATCCGGCCAATGCTCCCGGGAGATCGAGATCTCCCACGGGTAGACCACCGCTTCGATCCGGCCCGCGCCGGCATCGGCGGAGTAGATCGTCTCGCCGCTCTCGAGCACGATCTCGGTGAGCCCGTCCTTTCCCGGCCGGGCGATCCCGTGCAGGAGGTTCGCGCCGGTGAACGCGGCGACGAAGCCGTCGGCGGGATGGGAGACGAGCTCCTGCGGCGTTGCGAACTGGCGAAGCTCCCCGTCGACGATCACGCCGACATGGTCGGCAAGCGCGGCGGCGTCCTCGTAGTCGTGAGTCACGAGCAGCGTCGGGAAGCCCGAACTCGCGCAGGAGCTCCTGGAGCTCGCCGCGCACGGCCACCTTGGTGTGGGCGTCGAGAGCGGAGAGCGGCTCGTCGAGCAGCAGCACGCCGGGATCGCGCGCCAGCGCCCGAGCGAGGGCGACCCGCTGGCGCTCACCGCCCGAAAGCTCCGTCGGCCGGGCCTTCGCAAGATGCGTGATCCGGAACCGCTCGAGGTACTCGTCGACCCGCGCGGTTCCCGCATAGGCGACGTTCTGGCGGACGTTCATGTGAGGGAAGAGCGCGTACTCCTGGAAGACGAGGCCGACGCGGCGCTCGTCCGGTTGCCGGAAGATGCCGGCGGCCGAGTCGAACCAGACGTCGCCGTCGAGTGCGATGCGTCCCGAAGCCGGCCTGACGAGCCCCGCGACCGCTCGGAGGACCGAGGTCTTGCCCGCTCCGGAAGGCCCGACAAGCGCGACCGTTCCCTCGATCTCGAGCGCGACCTTTAGCTCGAACGACCGAAGGGGGAGACCGAACTCTGCCGCGAGGGCTGCCAAAGGACACCGACCTTCAGGATGAGGAGGATTGTGAGGCTCAGGACGACGAGCAGCGCGCTGATCGTAAGCGCCGTCGTGAGTTGGACAGCTTCGAACTCGTTGTACACCGCGAGTGGCAGCGTCTGCGTGCGTCCCTGCAGGCTGCCGGCGAAGAGGATCGTCGCGCCGAACTCGCCCATCCCACGCGCCAGGCAGAGCGACTCGCCGGCGAGGAGCCCTCCGCGAGCGAGCGGGAGCGTGACCCGGAAGAAGGTCCGTAGCGGACCGGCGCCGAGCGTGCGTGACGCCGCGAGCATCGTCCAGTCCACGGCCTCGAACGAGGCGATCGCCTGGCGCACGTAGAACGGGCCGGAGACGAGCGTGATCGCGAGCACGACCGCGGTCAGGTTGAACGAGACGTTGATCCCGAGCCAGTCGAACGTCGAGCCGAGCAGGCCGTAGCGGCCGAAGGCGACGATCAGCCCGATCCCGGCGACGGCAGGCGGCAGGACGATCGGAAGCTCGACGAGCGTGACCGCGAGCGCGCGGCCGCGGAACCGGCGCGACGCGAGGAACCATGCGGTCGGCGTGCCGAAGGCCAGGATCGCGATCTGCGAGACGAGGATCGCCTTGAACGTCACGATCAGCGCGTCGGTGACGACCGGGCTCGAAAGCTGGCCGAGGAGCTTGCCGAGCGGCACGTGGAAGAAGATCGCCACGATCGGCAGCACCATGAAGCTGAACGCGAGCGCGATCGCACCGAAATAGAGAACCGCCAGGCACCAGCGTCCGAGCGTGGGCCAGATCGTGGCGCCGTGGCCGGCCCGCGGGTGCTCGGCTGCGGCGGTCAGTGCTGGACCATGACCGACGTCGACTTCACGATCGCCGTCGCGGGCATTCCCTTGCGAAGGTCGAGCTCCTCGACCGCGTCGCGCGTCACGAGCGCGACGAGCCGGACCGGATCCGAGACGACCATCTCGACCTGCGCCATCAGCCCTTCGATCTTGACGTCGGTCACGATCGCGTTGAAGCGGTTCCGCGCGCTGAGATGGGCCGAGCCGGCATCGCCGCGGAGGCGCTCGATCTCGCTGGCCGGAACGACGCGGCGGTTGCTCTTGTCGCGATCTGCCTTGATCCGCCCCTGTCTATCCCAGCGACGAAGCGTATCGACGCTGATCCCGAGCGTCTTTGCAGCCTCGCTCACGCTGTAGTACTCCCTCGGCACCTGTACCTCCCTTTGGGGGCTTGGCCGGACGGCAACGGCGCCTGCCCGGTGGACGCTCACGCGGTGGATCGCACGTCCACGCTCAAAGGTACCTATGCAAGTCCTAGCCTGCAACAGCAACCCGCTAGAACGACAGAAAGGGATGTGCCTAGGCGCGGCGCCGGCAACCGGGGGCGGCGTGATCCCGGCTGCCGACGCGCGAGGTGCGCGAGAATCGATCACGCACCGGGAGGATCTGGCGAAGCCACATATTAGTCACAGATTGACTACACAGTCAAGTCCCTCCTCGCAAATCGCCCCATCTGCGCCGCGACTCTTGTTCTCCCCGACGGAAGCCACGACGGAGTAGCCTGTGCAATCGTGGCAGCGGTCGGACGCGACCTGGCACCCGGCGAATGGTCGGTGCTAGCCCTGCTCTCCGACGCACCCGCCCATGGGTGGGCAATCGCGAAGGCCATGTCTCGAAACGGCGAGGTCGGAAGTGTCTGGGCGATCGGCCGGCCGCTCGTCTACCGCGCGATCGACATGCTGGAGGGCCGCGGGCTGATCGAGGCCGTCGGCAGCGAGCCCGGCTCGCGGGGACCGAATCGCGCGCTCTTCAAGGCGACGCCGGAGGGCCGCGAAGCACTCGCCCGCTGGCTCGCGGAGCCGGTCGATCACATGCGCGACGTTCGCTCGCTGCTGCTCCTGAAGCTCGTGCTGATCGAGCGCGCGGGGCTCGACAGCCGGCCCCTGCTCGAGGCTCAGCTTGCGCTCACGCTGCCGGCGATCGCGACGCTCGAGGCACGCCTCCGGCGGAGCGTCGGGACCGAGAACGTGTTCGTCCGCTTCAGGCTCGAGTCGACCCGTTCGGTCGCCCACTTCATCGAGAGCATGCTCGAGGATCCGCCCCCCGTCTCCCGCGTCGCGCCTGGAACAAACGGGCGCGGGGCGAGCGGTAGCTCGTAGCCACCACTCGCCCCGCGGGCGTTGCCGAGCGGCTCCGCGGAGCCGTATCGGGCATTACTTGATCGTGATCAGCTTCAGGGTCGCGGTACCTGACGGGTTCGTCACGGTCAGCGACCCGGTCTTGGCCCTGGCGGGCACGGTGATCATGAGCTTTGCGGCCGAGACGACCTTGAACTTCGCAGGAACGCCCTGGAAGGTGACCGAGGTCGTGCCCTTCAGGTTCGTGCCGGTGATCGTGAGGGTCGCGCCCTTCTTGACCTTGGCCGGCGTTGCCTTGCCGATCGTCGGTACCGGCGCCGTGAGCGGCAGGAAGCCGTCCTTGACGAAGACAGCCTGGCCTGACGCGCCCGTGATCTTGTTGACCCACGCGGTCGCGGCAGCCTGATTCGGGCTCTTCGCCATCACGCACATCGAGTAGGTGATCTTCGGCTGCGCCCAGGCAGGAACGGCGATCAGCGTCAGGTCGGTCGGGTCGATCACGTAGTCGGACAGGTACACGAAGCCGACGTCGACCTGGCCGAGCGCCACCTTCGAGACGACGTTCGCGTCGGAGGTCTCCTGGCTGACGACGTTCGACTGCACCGCGGAGTTGATCCCCATCTGGTTCAGGACCTGGACGGTGTAGGCACCGACAGGCACGGACGAAGCGGCCTCGTCGATCTTGATCCCGGGCTTCGTCAGGTCGTAGATCGACTTGATCCCGGCCGGGTTCGCCTTCGGCACGACGGCCTCGAGCGTGTTCCGCGTGAAGTTGACCGGCTTCTCGGCGACGCCCGAGGCGTAGAGCGAGGCACAGGTTGTCGTGTTCGCGCCCATCAGCACGTCGGCGGGAGCGCCGTTCGTGATCTGGGTCGCGAGCGTGCCCGTGCTTCCGAACGAGTACGTGTTGCCCGAGTCGATCGCAGGCAGGACCGACGTCATCGACGAGCCGGCGAAGACGGTGATGCCCGCGGTCGAATGCGTCGAGGAAGCGGACGCCGCGCCGACGCTTACCGCAAGCGTGAGCGCGAGAGCCGCGACGAGCGCGGTGACGCGCCTTCCTGTGGGTTTGAACTGCATCGGATGGAACTGCAAAAGAACCCCTTTCCGTTTTCTCTGACTCCGTGACATGGCCATGGTGACTAGGCCGTGTACGCGCTCATGGCGTCGGAGGCCTGCTGAATGGTGAGTGCCGGGGGGAACGAGAGGCTGAAGGCCTTTCCGCCCGCGGCGGTCGTGAAGTACGACGAATGCTGCGCCTCGCAGGCCGCGATCTGCGCGAGGCCGGTCTTGAACGAGTTCGTCTGGATCTGGCCGATCGCGCCGAGGTAGCTGCCGAGGACGATCGCCTCGAGCGTCATCGCAGCCTTGGCGATCGACGCCTGGCTGTCGAAGGTGCCGGCCGCATAGCTGAAGTCGATGTCGCCCGAGACGGCCGGCGTGTTGCCCGAGCCGCTGAGGATTCCGGCGATCGACTGGTAGTGCTCTTGCTCGTTCAGGTAGGCCTTCTTCAGGTACTTGGCGAACGCACCGCTCGTGTTCGACGCCGCAATCGCCTGTGAATAGAAGTCGGATGCGAGCAGCTCTGCTGCTACGAGAAGCCTCGTGTAGGCGAGATCCGAAACGGGAAGCGGGTCCGCACTTGCTGTCTCGGCCAGCGTGCCGAGCACGCCGCCTGCGACGAGGAGCGCCGCTCCGCCCCGTGCCCCGCGGCCGAGGAGGTCTGCTCTGCTGATGGATACGGTCACGTTCGCTCGAGCTCCTGTCCGGTTGTTGACGATGCCGGCTGCGCACGCTGCACTCGAGACCTACTACTGCAACGCCTATGCAGCCGGATTTATTCGCGGTCAGGGTAGCAGCGCCTCGCCTCGGGCTGCTTGAAGGTTTTTCGACCTCTAGGTAAGGCTTCACCGTGAATTTCTCCGCTGTCGAAGCGGCTTCCCGAGTGCCAAAAACCGAATTGGTTGCGCGATCCGTAGAATTCGGGAATGAGCGATCGCGATCTCGCTCCCGGTGAATGGGCTGTGCTCTCGCTGCTCTGCGAGCGCCCTGCCCACGGCTGGGCATTGGCTAGACAACTCTCGCCGACGGGCGAGCTGGGATCGATCTGGTCGTTGACGAGGCCGCTCGTCTATCGCTCGCTCGAGATCCTCGAGGAGCGAGAGCTGATCGCCGCCTCCGGCAGCGAGCCCGGTGCCCGCGGGCCGAACCGCACGATCTTCCGGGCAACGCCCGCCGGCCACGCCGCCGTCGGCCAATGGCTCACCGAGCCCGTCGAGCACGTTCGCGAGGGGCGCTCGCTGCTGCTCCTGAAGCTCGTGTTCGCCCAGCGCGTGTGCGTCGATCCGCGGCCGATGCTGATCGCCCAACAGGAGGCGCTCGAAGAGGCGATCGCCTCACTCGAGGAGCGTGTCCCGGAGAGCATCGGCACGAACGCGATCCTGCTCCGCTTCCGGCTCGAATCCTCGCGCGCGGTCGAGCGCTTCATCTGCGGTGTGCTCGACGAGCTCACTCCGGCCGCACGCGCGGTGTAGTGCAGTAAGCGGTGTCGTCCAGTAAGCACAGTGGGCCCTCACGCGGAAGGGATGGGAACTGCGTGAGGGCCCACTTCGGACGCGGCCAGCCTGTCCCGAGGCCGACCGTCGATCGCTGTGCGTAGCCGGACTTTATTCGTCAGAGGCTGACTAGTCAACGGTGTCGATTCGTGCGCCGTCGACCGCGCCGAGGCTCGATCGCACGCTTACCTAGGCGTTTCCATGGCGCACCATCGAGAAAACGGCTGTCTGGACTCCAGCGCACGACCTATGCACTCAGGCAATGCATATGCATAGACGCCGAGATGCGTTACGCTTCGCTGGTCAGCCCCGGTGCGCCACTCGGATTTTCCTCGAACGAAAGGCCCTCGAATGAACAAGTACCTGCTCGGACTGGTGCTCGCGTTCGCCGCGATCGCCTGCGGCGCAGGCGCTGCCTATGCCGCCCGATCCTCAACGCCTCTCGTGCCGTCGATTACGATCAACACCCCGACCGGCACCCTGCTCACGCTCAAGACATCGGAGCTCAGCGTCCTGCCGCAGCAGACCGTGACGGTCAACATCAACGGCACCCCCACAACCGAGCAAGGGCCCTCGCTCGCCGCTCTCCTCACGTTCGCCGGCCTCCAGTACAACTCCGCGTGCAAGAACGACGAGCTTCGCTACTGGATCCAGGCGACCGACGCGAAGGCGGAGGCGGTCACGCTCACGGCGGGCGAGATCGACCCAGGCTTCGGGAACAGGCCTGCCATCCTCTCGATCTCCGAGAACGGCCACTTCCTGACCTCGAAGGGCGCCAGGCTGATCGTGCCGAACGACTCCGGGTCGCGCAATCTCCAGAGCGTCCGCGTGATCACCGTCGGCCGGGCGCCGGCCCAGATCGCCGATCCTCCCTCGTGCGCGACGAGTGGGCTCGTGTCGACCCCGCCCGTCGGCTCGTTGCTCGTCAACGGGGACGTCTCGAGCCCGACGACCTACACCTTCGCGCAGCTCCAGGCGATGACGCAGGCGAGCCAGACGGTCAGCTTCCTCTCCGGCACGACCCCGACCACGCTGACCGAGAGCGGGCCGACGATCTGGTCACTCGTGATGGCCGCGAAGCCGAAGTTCCTCGCCTGCGACAAGAACGACAAGCTGCGGTTCGTGGTCGAGGTGACCTCGAGCCAGGACGGGTACGCCGCGTTGATGTCTCTCGGCGAGCTCGACCCTGCGCTCGTGAACACGATGTCGCTCGCCTCGCTCGTCGAGAACGGGACCTCGCTCGCGAGCCAGGGACCACGCTCGACCGTTCCGGGTGACGTCAAGGGCGGCCGGTATGTCTCGGGTGGCGCCGTGATCACGGTGCTCCGGCCGCCGACCGAGCTTCGGATCCCCAGCTGCCGGAAATAGTTCGAAACTGGCCCAGTTCGAACTGGGCCGTTCCGCCGCTCAGGCGGAGCGGCCCAGGCTCTTCTGGCTCGAGCGGTCGAGCATGCCGTCGATGAAACGGACGACCGCGCCCGCGGTTTCGAGCCTGAACACCGCGACCGTCGTCTCGCCCGGCGCTTCGGTACCGACGTCGTCGAGCTGGGCCTCGAGCCAGGCGATCAGCGGGACGAGCGCCGCCCGCTGGGCGAGGAGCAGCGGCTCCACATCGATCCCGGCGCGTTCGGAGAGGACGACTTTCAGCAGGAACAGCGACCTGATGTCGCGGACGTGCTGGACGGGCGCGCGCAGCCAGGCGCCGAGCTCCGCGCGGCCCTCCGCCGTCACGGCATAGACGACACGGTGTGGGCCCCGGCCTCCACGCTCGAGCCCGGTCGCTCGGATCATCCCCGCGCGCTCGAGGCGGTCGAGGCCGTGATAGACGATCGGCCGGCTGATCGCCCAGATCGTGCCGATCTCACCGCCACGCGCCAGCTTGGCCGCGAGGGCCCAGCCGTGCGAGGAGCGCTCGCCGACGAGCGCGAGGACGGCCCAGTCGTTCGGACTCAGGCGCTCCGTCATCGAGCGGCAGCATATAGTCCTGCTCGGAAGTAGTCTACTGCCTTACTAGCAGTGTCACCCTGCAGGGAAGAGGAACGGCACGAACGACGAGAGGTCCGTCTCCTCGGCGGTCGGCACCTGGTCGTTCAGGCACGAGGCGGTGGCGAGGAGTGCCTGCTCATGGGTGCGAAGCCAGTTGCGATAGATCGTCTCCCGCGTGAACCGGCCGAGAGCCTGGCGGGCCGCGGCGGCCGCCTGGGCCGGCGGAAGCAGGCCAAGGGGCATCGCAGAGCCCGACGGCGTGACGTCGAACGTCCCGTCCGCGGTGTCGATCTTCCCCGGCGCCGCAAGGGTGAACACCTCCGCCGGTGCGAGCGACTCGATCGCGAAACCCTTCTGCAACCCGCCGAGCCAGGGTGCCGGAGCGGTCGCCGAGACGAGCCGGACCTCCTCGTCCCGGTAGGTCGCAAGGAAGTCTGCGATCGTTGCGCGCGAGGGCGCGGGGGCCTTGAACTGGGCCTCGATCTCGTCTCGCTCGAGCCGCGCGGCGATGATCGCGCGGGCATCTCCGAGGGTGAGCCTCGCGGCCTTGACCGCGGCAAAGTACTTCGCGCGGTCGCCGCCGAACTCGGCGGCGATCACCGCTCGCTCGGCCGAGAGCAGGTCGGGATAGGCCACCTTCTGCTGCGAGGCGAGAGTGAGCTCTTCGAGGAGCGCGCTCGCGGCGTAACCGGGATCGCCGGTCAGCGTCGTGAAGCGGGAGACCGAGTTGCGCGAGATCTCACCCGCGCTCGTCAAGCACCGGTCGGCGGAGGGGACGTCGAGCTGCCCTTCGGTCAGGGAGCTGTCGAAGCCCGCGCCGGCGGCAGTCGGGCCGTCGCAGAGGCTCTGATCGCGCGTCCACAACCACACGCATGCGGCGGCGGCCTTGTCGGGATCCGGAGCCGCCGTCGTGCTGAACGTGGCCCACCCCCACGACCAGATGCCCTGGAGCTTGAACTGCGTGGCGACGAACTTCGCGGCGAGCGCCTCGAGCTTCACCATCTCGAACCAGGCCTGCGGCGGCTCGAGCCCGGCGCGCTGTCCGAGCCCCGGCGAGGTCGTGAGCTGCATCTCGAGCGCGATCCGGCCCGACGGGATCCCGATCTGGGTCAGGTGGTCGACGAGACTGCGAAGGCTCTGGCGCATCGACACGCTCGCAGCCGTGGGGCCGAGCTTGTAGAGCGCCGCCACGTTCGGCGACGTGAAGTAGATCTGGCGGAGCAGGATCGCGACCTTCGAGACCTGCTGCCACCAGTAGCCGGCGTCGCCGCCCGTGTACGGCGGGTTCGCGATCGACAGCAGCGGGGTCGCCCCGAGATTCGTGAGGTCGGTGAGGAACTGGAGCACGTTCGCGCGGTACTGCGCGTTGTTCGGCGTCCACGGGGTCGGTGTCTGGGCGCCGGCGAGCTCGTTCTCGGCGATCATCGGCGTCTGGCAGCCGGTGACCGTGACCGCGTAGTCGTAGAAGGATTTCGCGCGGGCATCGATCAGCGAAGGGTCGGCAGGGTTGCTCGTCGTTCCCACTCGCTTGTTGAAGTTGAGGTCGAAGAGGACGGTGGCCGCGCCGGCGCTCCGCATCTGCGCCGGGACATCTGTGCCCGAGGCGACGGCGATCGTCACGCCGGGCTTCGCCGGGAGCGGCGCGTCGTGTCCCCCGAAGTCGACCCACACCGGCGGAACCGACGGGACGCCGCAGGTATCGGTGGTCGCGGCCGGGGCGGGGGTCGCGCCCGGAACCGCCACACCGCAGGCGGCGAGCACGATGAGTACGACGAGAAACCGCATAGACCCTCAGTCAGGCTACCCGTGGGCCGAGACGATCCCGCTGAGCTCTCAGCCCGCCGCGCGCCCGACGTGGCTCCGGGTCACCTCGGCGGGCGTGCGGCAGCCCGTGAGCTGGAGGGCCAGCGAGATCTCGGCCTGCAGCAACTCGAGGACGCGAGTGGCGCCCCGTTCGCCGTCCGCCGCGAGGCCCCAGAGCGGGGCGCGGCCGGCGAGGACGGCGCGGGCGCCGAGCGCGAGCGCCTTCACGACGTCGGTGCCGCGCCTGATCCCGCCGTCGAGCAGCACCTCGATCCGCCCGTCGACCGCCTCCACCACCTCGGGGAGCGCGTCGATCGTGGCGGCCACGCCGTCGAGTTGCCTCCCGCCGTGGTTCGAGACGACGACCGCGGCGGCGCCGTGCTCGCAGGCGAGGCTCGCGTCCTCTGCGGTGAGCACGCCCTTGAGCACGACCGGCAGCGCAGAGAGCGAGGCGAACCGCTCGACGTCCGCCCAGGTCACCGACGCGGACATCGACGCGAATGCGCCGAGCGGCGAGGGCCCGGTGCGGCCGAGCGCCTCGAGCCCGACCGGGTGCGGGACCACGAACTCCGTCCTGAGGTCGCGCTCGCGGCGGCCGAGCACCGGCGTGTCCACCGTGAGGACGAGCGCGCCGAACCCGTGCTCGCGGGCGTTGCCGGCGAGCTCCGCGGCGAGTCCCTGATCCCGCGGAACGTAGAGCTGGAACCAACGAGAGACACCCGTTTCCGCGATCTCGTCCCAGCTGGAGGTGGCGAGCGTCGAGACGCACATCACGGTTCCGGCCGCCGCCGCGGCGCCCGCCATCGCCACCTCGCCGCCGGGATGGGCCACCCGCTGGAAGGCAACGGGCGCGACGAGAAGCGGCAGCGCCACCGCCTGACCCAGCACCGTCGTCGCGGTCGAAGGGTCCGCGACGTCGACGAGCACGCGAGGCCGCAGGTGCCAACGGCGGAAGGCCGCGACGTTGTCTGCAAGGGTCAGCTCGTCGTTCGCGCCGCCTGCGAAGTACTCGAAGGCTCCCGGTTCGAGGAGCTCGGCGGCCAGCCGCTCGTAGTCCCTGATGTTGAGTGGCTCCACCGTTTCAGCATATTCCGGCGGGCGTTGCCGACTCGAGCCCGGCCGCCGCCAGGACGGAGCGGAGCCCCGCGAGCAGGCTCGCGGCTGTCGGCTCGCCGTCGGCGTCCACCTGGAGCGCCGGCAGATTCTTCGTCACCGGGCGACCCGCTTCCGGCCGCGCCAGGTCGAAAACCCTCGTTGTGTCGTCGGGCAGGAGCACTCCGACGAGCGCCTCGTCGAAGGTCATCCCGGCGAAGCTCACGATCTCGGCGAACGCGCTCGTGTCGCCCCCGAGGTACCGCTCGATCAGCGCACGCTGGATCCGGTGGCCCGGAGTCCTGATCGCAACATCGAGCTGGACTCGCGCCTCCGAGCCGGGATCGACCCACTTCCCCGTCTGATCGGCGGTGCGCTCGCCGGCCGGCTCGAGCCTGACGAGGCTCAGCTTCGCGATCCTGTCGGCCGCAACGGCTTCGCGGAGCGCCCCGGGATCGGCGAGCCGCTCGATCGCGAGACGAAGCTCGGGGAACGCCGCCCCGAACCGGGAGACGAGGCCCTGGACGACGAGCCCCTTGATCCCGCGTCCGTTCGACACGTGCACCGCGAGGCTCCCCGCCGTCGTGGCGAGGGGCAAGCGGAAGAGGCACCCGCAGCGGACGAGCTGGACGTCGTCGGGAGTCTGGCGAAGCCGCACTCCGCCCGAGGCATCGACGATGTCCGCGGCGAGGCCGTTCTGCCCGTGCTGGATGATCGTGAACAGGTCGGCGCCCTCGGGCTGGACGAGAAGCGTCCGGGCGATGCGCGAACCATCCGGGCTCGTCTCCGAGAACCCCGCGAGCACCGAGGCGAGCACGTCGGCGAGGCTCGTGCCGTTGCCGTCGATGTCCCCGAGCGGAAGGCTCTGGCCGCCGCGCCCGCGCGGGCGCACGGCGACGGTGTAGAGAGCTGCCCGCTCGCTCACCTCTGGCCTCCGGCGGTGACAAGGGCAAGGTCGTGTTCGAGAGTCTCGAGGTCGAACCCCTCCGGCGAGCGGCCGGCGGCCAGGAAGTCGGAGCTGAGGATGCAGTAGGCCTCGTCGCAGTAGCGCTCCCAGAACGACCAGGTGAGCCGCTGGAGCGCGCCCCAGGTGACGACGGTCAGGCTGACTTCGTCATAGCCGACGACATCGACGGCGTGGCCTCCCCAGGAACCGGGTGCGTCCGGGCCGTCGAGTCGCCCCGTCCAGTCCCAGACCGCCTGCTCCTGGGCGCGAAGCGGGAGCTGCAGCCCGATGTAGAGACCGCCGAAGAGGTCGGCGCCCGTGCGCACGAGCTCGCGGTCGCCGATCGCCACGGCCGCGAAGGCGCCGATCGCGTGGCCGCCGATGCCGGTCGTCCGCCAGAGCTTGAGGACGTCGAGCTCGACCGCACCCTCCTCGCCCGTCAACGGGTCGACGATCTTCACGGCGTCGAACGCCGAAAGGACGGCGGACTCGTCGACCTCGAGCGAGCGACCGGATGCCGCAGCCGTCCAGGCCTCGATCATGTGCGCGGCGGCCGCCGTCGTACAGTCGCCGATCCGGTCGTTTCCGTACATCGGCCAATCGGGGACGGCCGCGGCGAGATCGAGTGCCAAGGGCGGTGCCGGGAGCACGCCGGGCTCGACATAGCGTGCGAGCGAGAGCGTGCGGGGATCGACCCGGGCGGGAAGCTTCCCGAGCTTGACCTGGTTGTCGACGTGGGTGTCGGCAGGGGTGGTGACCATCTTGCGCCTCCTTCTGGTGGACGGGGCGCCGCAGACAGGTCAACCCTAACCGGATCGTTGTCTTATGTCAACGAGGTCGTGCGGATAGCTCATGGCGGCGCGTCAGCGTCGCGGGAGCGAGCAGCTCCCCAACGACGGAGGCGATGGGCCGGAACGAGCCGTCGGGCACGAAGGGATCGACAAACCGCACGTCGTCGGCCGGCGGCCCGGCGGCACCGGCGGCACCGCCGGTCGAACCGATCGAGCAAATCGTCACGAGCCCGGGGCGGCGGGCAGCCCTCGGTCCAGGCGATCACGATGTCGGCCTTCGAGGCGCCGGAGGAGAGAAGCGCTTCGTGGAGCTCGCGCTCCTTCGCCGCCACGCCTGGGCCCACCGGGCTCACGTGCCGGAAGCCGCGCTCGTTCGCGAGGAGCTCGCCGATCGTTCGCCTGCCGGTTCCGTCCGTCCCGGTCAGCAGGATCCGCCTGGGTCGGGTCATCCGCCGATCGTACCGATACAAGTCCTATATCCATTTAGTCACAAGGTTGACTAAACGAATGGCCCGGGATACCTTGGCACCGATGTCTGCGGCCGAATCGCAACGCTCGCTCCTGGCGGGCGCCGACCCGCGCCTGGGCCGGCTCGTGGCGAGCCACGGCCTCGAGGGTGGCGCTCTCGCCTACCTCGAGGAGCTTCGCTGGCCGGGCGGCGTCGAGTGCCTGCGCTGCACTTCGAACCGAGTCGGGTTTCTCGAGGAGCGGAAGAAGCACTACTGCCGGGACTGCCACTACCAGTTCCGTGTCACCGCGGGCACGATCCTGCACAACTCGCACGTCTCACTCCCGGATTGGCTTCTGGCGGTGAAGCTCATGCTCGAGGCCGACCGGGGCTTTCCCGCGACCCGGCTCCAGGCCGCACTCGGGCTGACATATAAGACAGCATGGTTCGTCGGGCACCGGATCCGTGGAGCGATGTCGCTTTCGCTGGTCGACCGGTCGCTGCCGGTTGCTCTCGCCGGCGAGGCGGCCGTACACCCGCCGGGCGCAGACGACCAGGTCGATCCAGGCCACGACGAGGCAAGCGCCGGCTGGCTCCTGCTACGGCAGCTGATCGCGGGTGACTACCACCGACCGAGCCTCGAGCATCTGACCGCGTACTGGAACGAATCCCGCTGGCGGGCAGCGCACCCGCGCGGCAAGGAGGCGTTCCGCGAGACCGTCAAGGCGCTGCTTCTTGCCGAGCCGCTGCCCTACGACAGGCTCGTGCAGCGCGAACCGACGTGATCCCGGC
Organism: uncultured Actinomycetota bacterium; assembly: GCA_963720045.1. Classification (GTDB taxonomy): domain Bacteria; phylum Actinomycetota; class Thermoleophilia; order Gaiellales; family Gaiellaceae; genus PALSA-600. The sequence continues at coordinate 30,152 of CAVREC010000012.1, forward strand.
TCAGGGCAGCCTGACTTCAAGGGCAGCCTGACTTCAGGGGCAGCGGCCGGCCTTGTAGGCCCGGTAGTCGCTCGGGGTCAGCACCTGGACCCACTTTCCCTTTCGCGGCACGAAGTAGAGGTCGAGCTGGGTCAACCCGTTCGGGAGCTTCGAGTGCGTCGAGTAGGTCACGATCAGCTCGACGTCGTACACGAACGTCGTGCCGATGAGCGGAACGGCCTGGGTGGCGCTCGTCGTGATGTTCTCGCTGACGTCGGTGACATGGAGGTTTCCCGCGGCCTTGCGTGAAACCGCCTGGCATGCCTCGAAGCGCGCTTTCGAGACGACCGCCTGGTCGGCTTCATCGAGTGCCTCCCAGCCCGCGGCGTAGTTGCCGGCCACCTCCGACCTGACGACGTGAAGCGCGACCGTGACCGGAGAGCCCGGAGCTGTGGGCTCCGGCACTCCGGGCGCCGACTGGCCACTGGTGAAGCCTTCGAACGTCGCTGGTAGGAGCTCGTGCCTCGTCACGTCGACGACGTTGTAGAAGTCGCCCGGCTGGATCGTGACCTGGTCGTCGCCGCGCCAGCCGATCAGGACGCCCTTCGGATCGGTGAGCTTCCACAAGGAATCGTCCAGCAACTCGATCTCGTGCAGGTGCTGGTTGATCGCGACGATCGGATGGGTCTGGCCGTTCGGCGAGGTGGAGGTGACGACCGCCCCGGGCGGACGACGCTTCGCCGGGTCGAGCCGGACGAACGTCGTATCGGTCTCGGGCTCGATCGCGAGCAACTGCTGGGGGCTGTCTGTGCCGCCGGTCGTGCAGGCGAGCTCTGCGAAGAGGCTCGAGCCGTTGCGGCGAACGACCGGCCCGACTCCGACGCACGTCGCCGCGTCGACCGGGAGGCCGCTGTTCATGATCGCATCCCCGGCGTAGTCCGCCGTCCAGTGTTCCGGGCCCGCCGCCACCGCACCGGCGGCCAGCATGGCGGCGGCGAGGATCGCGACCACGAGCGGAAGGCGACTGGAGATGGGCCGATCGTAGTGCCTGGGCGAGCCACATCCCGAACCGACTTCCCCGACGGAACGAGACACGACCGTTTCGTGCGTTACCTGACCCCGGTTTTCGCCTTGGAGGCGAGATCCCGCTTTGCAGGGAAGTCCGTGTTGTCAACGGGCCGGATGTTCCAGTTTTGTTCCACCGTTGTCTCAGTTCTGTGGCAGTGGCCGTCCCCGGGTGGCGGAGCTCGGCTGCCACGATCCCGAGCCCATCAGTGAGCCCCGCGGCACCGACTGCGTCTGCGGTATCATTCACTTAGTTAATGGTTCAGGTGGTGAATGATTCTCTCGATTTGGCGAACGAGCTGCGGCCTGTTCTGTTGCGGCTGGCACGCCTTCTGCGGCGCGAGAGCCACGCGTTCGGCGTCACCGCGGGGCAGGTATCACTGCTCGCGGCGATCAGCGACCGGCCGGGGATCACGGGCCGCGAGCTCGCCGATCACGAGGGAATGACGCCCCCGGGCATGTCTGCCTCGCTCGACCGGCTCGAGGCCGGGGATCTCATCGTCCGAACCCGCGCCGTCGACCGGCGGCGGGTCGGGATCTCGCTCTCCCCGGAAGGCACTCGCGTGCTGCGCTCGGTGCGGAAGAAGCGCACGGCCTGGCTCGCGGAACGGCTCGAAGGGCTTTCCGACGACGAGCGCGCGGCGATCGAGTCGGCGATCGAGCCGCTGGGGCGCCTGCTCGAGAGGGCCGAGAGATGACGAGGCTCCGCACCGCGGGCAACCGCACCTTTCTGAGCCTGCGGCGGCACCGCAACTACCGGCTGTTCTTCGCGGGCCAGATCACCTCGGTGTGTGGCACGTGGATGCAGAACGTCGCGCTGTACTGGCTGATCCTGAGCCTCACTCACTCGCCGCTCGCCGTCGGGATCCTCTCGCTCGCGAGGTTCGGGCCATTCACGCTGCTCGGCCTCTTCTCCGGCGTCGTGGCCGACCGCTTCGACAACCGGCGGACGGTGATCGTCACCCAGTCGGTTCAGATGGGCTTCTCGGCCCTGCTCGCGGCGGTCACGCTGCTCGGCACCGTGCAGCCCTGGCAGGTCTACCTGATCGCCGTCTTCACGGGCACCGCCGTCGTCTTCGATCTTCCCGCCCGGCAGAACCTGACGATGCAGCTCGTCGGCCGGGACGAGCTCCCGAACGCGATCGCACTCAACTCGAGCCTCTTCAACACGGCGCGGATCCTCGGGCCGGCGCTCGCCGGAATCGTCCTCGCGACCGCCGGCGCCGGTTGGTGCTTCGCGATCAACAGCCTGAGCTTCCTGGCGGTGCTCGCGGGCCTCGTCGCGATGCGCCCTTCCGAGCTCTTCCCGCTGATCGGCCGGGTCCGGCCGACGCTCCTACGAGGTGCGGCGGAGGGGCTTGCATACGTGCGCAACGACCGGCGAGTACTCGTGATCACCTCACTGGCGGTCGTCGTGATGTCGATCTCGTTCAACGTGAACGTCCTGCTGCCCGTGCTCGCAAAGAACACGCTCGACGCCGGGCCGCAGACGTTCGGAATCGTGACGGCCTGCTTCGGGGCGGGCGCCCTCACCGGAGCCCTTGTCGCCGCGTCGCTCGGCCGGGCGCGCTGGCGCTTCATCATCGGCTCGATCGCCGTCTTCGGGGTCGCGGAGCTTGTGATCGCCCCGCTCCAGAACGTCGCCGCGGTCGGCGCCATGCTCTTCATCTGCGGCATCTGCTTCACCACGTACACCTCGAGCTCGAACTCGGCAGTCCAGCTCGGGACTCCCGACCACATCAGGGGTCGAGTGCTCGGCGTCTTCTTCTACGCCTGGACCGCGCCGCTGCCGCTGGCGAGCCCGTTGATCGGCTGGCTCTGCACCGTGGGAGGGACCGAGCTCGCCTTCCGGGTCGGCGGCGTCTGCGCTCTCGCCGTGGCCGCCGGCGGAGCATTCGCTGTCCTCCGCTCGCCACCGGGCTCGCTCCGGGCCAGGTCGGTCGAGCCCGCCCTCGCCTAGACCCGGTCAGCTCACCGCGACGACGATCTTCGCGCCCGGGCTGCCCGAGGCCTGACGTGCCCAGGCCTCGGCGACGAGGTCGAGCGAGAACGTCTCGGTGTCGAACGTGATCCGGCCCTCGCGTGCCTGCTCGCAGAGCTCGCGATAACCGGTGGCCGCCGCAGTCGAGAGGGAATATCGAAGAGCGAGTGGCCGAGAATCGTTGCCGTCCTCCCGCGCACCCAGGCCGAGAGGATCGTCGCCGCAGGGCCCGCCGACTGTCCGAGATGGACGACGCGCACTCCGACCGGCGCAGCCGCGAGCGCCCGCTCGAGCGGCTCTCCCCACAGAGCGTCGACGATCAGTGACGCCGCGGGCAGCTCGCCGTCCTCGCGTCGAGATCGACCACCTCGTCGGCGGCAGCCGGAATGAGCTCTGTCCGCCGCGCCGCACCGATCACCCGGCGGGCGCCGAGTACCTTCGCCGCCTGGACGGCGACGGCACCGAGGGTCCCGCTCGCCCCGAGCACGAGCACGGTGTCGTCCGGCGTGACCTGCGTTCGCCAGGTGACCGCAAGCCACGCCGTCAGACCCGCGATGCCGCAGCCGAGCGCGGTTGCGTCGTCAACACCGTCGGGAACATCGAACACCCAGGCCACGCCCGGATCGTCCGGGCGGATCACCTCGGCAAGCAGTTGCCTGCCCCGGACCCAGACACGGCGGCCTTCGTCGGACGTTCCGACAGCCTCCGAGCCGACCACGTAGGGCAGCGGGGGGCTCCCGCCGTAAAAACGCCCGTTCCCGATCGAGATGTCGATCGGGTTGAGCGACACCGCCGCGACCCGGACGACCCCCGGCCCCTCGGGCGGGGCAACCTCGTCGATCTGCGGCACGCCGCCGAGCTCGTGCAGCCGTGCTGCTTTCATGGCCGAAGGTTAGAGACATCAGCCGTGCTCGTGTTTCAGCGTCGACTCGTCGTGCTGGGCCTGTGCAAGGGTGAGCGCCCCCGAGCAGACCTTCGCGTTGAGCTCGTTCTCGATCTTGTCGACATCGCCGGCGCGAGGATATGGCTCGGGCCACAGGTTTCTCGGATCGGTCGGGTTGCCGCCGAGCTCGAGGCTGATCAGGTGATCCTCCTGGTAACCGGACGGCGAGGCCGGATTCGCCGTATTCGGGCATCTGCTCGAGCTTGAGCGGTGTGGTGTAACTGACCGGCGGCCGGACGGTCGACGTCCAACCCCGGACGCAGATCGTCGAGCGAATCGTCGCCTGCGTCACGTCCGGATTGAGCGAGCCGGGCGTGAACGCGGGGCTGGCGAGAACCGCTCCCGCGCCCGCTCCCGGCCTCGCCACCCGAAAAGTGGAGCAGGGCGAAGGCGATCAGCCCGAGTACGAGGATGCCTATTGCCAGATCGAGCAACGTAATCTGCATGAGATCTACGATAGAGCTGATTCCCGTGTCCGCAAGTCGCTCTTTTGGACATGAACGCGACTGTTACATGTCGCCGCCGGATTGGGAGCTCGAGAGGGCCCAGCCGGCGAGAGGCCAGACGACGAAGACGACCCACGGCACGCCGATGATGTCGGTTTGCAGCCCGAGCGCGAGCATCGCCGCCATCGTCGCCGCGATCCACCCACCGCAACGCAAGAGCCCCACGAACAGAGCGAGCGACCAGGCCACGAACAGGAGGCCCCCGAGAAGGCCCGTGTCGACCCCGAGCTCGGTATAGGTCGATTCGCCCGCCTTGATCGCGGCACCGGTTCGGGCGGCTGTCGAACCCGCGTTGCCCGGGCCGTAGCCCTGAGGGTGGCGAAGGACGGTCGAGATCCCGTCGCGGAGGCTCTGCCAGTGGCTCTCGGTGCTCGCATCCGAAAGCCCGTCGACCGCGGGCTCACCTGCGAAGGCAGCCTGGAGGCCTCGAGGCGCACGGGCCGCCGCTCCAACCTGCCGCGCGCAGTCCATCGGCGTTTGCGGGTGGTGAGCGTGATAGCGCTGACACTTGAGCTCCGAGCCCGTGTACGACGTGCTCGGGGCAATGTGCGGGTAGAGGCGCACGAAGAGAAATCCGGAGATGACGACAGCCGCGGCCGCCGCAACAAGGGCAAGCCGCCACCCAGGCCGCACCGCTGCGAAGACCACGAGGCCGAGCGCAAGCGCAAGGTAGGAGCTGCGCGAATGCGTCCAGAGGAGCCCCGCGTAGAGGAGCGCCGTCGTCGGAATCCAGAGCAGGAGCCTTGGACGCATCCGCCCGAGCCACGCCGCCGAGAGGAGCAGCGCGGTCACGAGCATGTAGGAGGTTGCAAGCGGGGAGAGGAAGAACGAGACGAGCCGGCGCAACGGGTGCTCGTTCCCGGTGTTGTAGACGAAGTTCTCGGGCAGGCCGGAGAGGCCCTGGTAGTTGAAGCCGAGCTGCTCGCGTGAACCAGCCCGGGGCGCCGGAGTGGCGCCACCAGGAGAGCGGGATCGCGTAGATGTCGATCAGGCCGAACGCGGCGACGAGCGCGGCCGTGGCGAGGATCGTCGCCCCGACCCGCCGGAGGTCACGCTGCGTCATCGCGAGTCCCCGGCCGAAGAAGTAGGCGGCAACCGGAAGCAGATCGTGACGCACGCCCAGAACGACGCCGCGATGCGTGGCACCTCCGTCGAGCCAGTGCTGCGGGATCACGCCCCAGACGAGAACGACGGCGCCGTAGGCGAGCGCGAGCCAATCGACGAGGGTCGGGTGGAAGCGCAGCGAGAAGCCTCGCCGACGAAGAACGAGGACGAGGCCGAGTGCGAGCAGGAGCTCCTTCCACGCCGAGACGACGTCGAGCGCGCGACCGCGGACGCCGGCCGCCCAGAGCTCGGCCATCGCGAAGTTGTGCAGCGCCAGGCCGACGACGAAGACCTGGAGGATCCAGACCGGGCGCCTCACGCGGGGCCGACGGCGACGAGCGTCATCCCCCGGCTCACGATCCGCACCGGGTAGGGAAAGAGGCCGGCGAGCTCCCGCGGCCCGAGCGGGTCGAGCACGTCGTCGAATCCCCGAGCCGCGAGCAGCCGCCGCCGGCGCTCGCCCTCCGGAAGCCAGTGGACGAACGGGAGCAGCGAATGCGGATCGATCGGGAACAGGCGGTTCGGCGTCGTGACGAAGACGCGCTCGGCGACCCGGCAGAGCTCGGAGATGAAGCGCCGCTGCCCTTCGCGGCCGCCGGCGACGTGCTCGACGACGGCGTTCGAGAACCCGAGGTCGAACTCGCGGTCGGCAAACGGGAGCTCGCGACCGTCGGCGCTGCACGACCCTCACGGTCGGGAAGGCGGCCGCGAAGCGGTCGAGCTCGGTGTGCCCCACCCCGGTCACCCGCTCGGGCCACGGATAGAGAGCCTCGAAGAAGTTGTCGCTCGAACCGGCTCCGAACGGCGCGTCGGTCACGCCGACGTCGACAACGGATGTCTCGGGCCCCGGGCGGAAGAGCTCGAGAAACAGGCGCAGCTTCCGCTCGCGGCTCCGCAGAGAGATTCGAGCCGACGCACGGCTGAGCATCGCCGCGCAGACTAACGGCGCGGGCGGACCGGGGTCGCACCGCCCGCGCCGTTCCGAGCCCCTACGGGCCCTGCCTTACGGCCCCTTCCTCAGGGCCATTCCCGTTACGGACCCCACGGGCAGCCGCCGAGCAGCACGGCCGCAACGACGGACACGACCGAAACAAGCCCGAGCTGGACACGCTTCGAAACGAACGACATCGCAAGCACCTCCTCTCCGGGAATCGACCACCGACAGAGGAGAGAAGACACGAGAATTCTTTTGTTGTCAATCCTGTCATCAAGTGACATGGCCTAGTTGACGATGACGAGTTCGGACGGGCATGATCGCCGCGTGAGCCCAGTGCCGGAGCCGAGCGGGGAGACGGTCGGCGCCCGCCTGCGACGCCTCCGGCTCGAGCAGGGGCTGTCGCAACGTGACCTCTCGTCTCCCGGAATCACCTACGCATACATCTCCCGGATCGAGGCAGGCGCCCGGACGCCGTCGGTGAAGGCGCTGCGGATGCTCGCCCAGAAGCTCGGCGTGACGCCCGAGTTCCTCGAGACGGGCTCCGAACTCGACGCCTCCGCCCAGCGCGAGCTCCGGCTCGCCGAGCAGGAACTGCGGCTGCGGCTCGACGGAGAGGCCGATCTCGCTGCGGTCACCGCAGTCCTCCGCGACGCCGAGGCTCACGCCGACGAGGCGGCGGCGACGCGCGCGCAGATCGTGCTCGGGCTTGCGGCAGCGGCGAGCGGCGAACATGCGCGCACGATCGAGCACCTGGCGGCAGCCGTCGGCTCGGAGCTCGTCACCGCGCCGGCTCGACCGGACGTGTACTCGACTCTAGGCCGCGCGTACGCGGCGTCGGGAGCTCCGCGCGACGCGGTCGGGCTCTTCGAGCGCGCGCTCGAGGAGGTCTCGCGAACCGAGCCCGAGAACGTCGGCGCGCGGATCCGGTACAGCACCTATCTGAGCTACGCGCTCACCGATCTGGGCGAGCTCCAGCGGGCCCGTGCCGTCGTCGGCGAGCTGGCGGCGGGAGTCGATGAACCGGCCGACCCCTATACCCAGGTGCGCCTCCTCTGGTCGCTCGGGCGCCTTGCGCTCGAGCAGGCACAGCCCGCTCGCGGCGCTCGACAGCTTCCGGCACGCGGTCGCGCTCCTCGAGGTGACCGAGGACACGATGCATCTCGCCCGCGCCCATGTGGCGTGCGCCGATGCCGCGCTCGCTGCCGGAGACGACTTCGCCGGCGCGTCTCGCCATCTCGAGCGGGCCGAGCAGCTCCTCGGGCCGCGCCCGGCCGACGACGACCTCGCCACGATCCGCCGGATGCAGGCGACGTGCGCGACCGAGGCGAGGCGATCCGGCAGGCGCGGAGGCTCTCGCCGAGGAAGCGCTTGCTGCTCGCCGACGGTCTTCCGAACGAGCGCGGGAACGCGTGGTGGGCGATCGCCGAGGCCAGGAGCCACCAGGCCGGGCGAGACGCGAGCGATGCCGACGCGGCCTACGGGGAAGCGCTCGAGCTCCTCGCCGCGCACGGCACCGTGCGCGAGCACGCCGCCGATCCTGCGTTCCTACGGGCGCTTTCCTCCGCGACGGGGGCCGCGAGCTCGAGGCGCTCGACGTCTTCGAGCGGGCCGCGGAGGTGGCGGCGAACCTCCAGTCCGATCCGGCCGGCGCCGAGCGGTAGGCGCCCGGAGGCTCGGGCTTCCTGTGGAGAAGATTTCACGAAGTTGGTACAGACACAGCCGCCGAAGAGCCGTAGAATTGGCAGTGAGGGCGGAGGGGTGCGTCCCCACCCATAGGGCGGGGGTGCGCGCTGATTCGCGCGAGTTTTGCGCTCGTAGCGGCCGGGGCGAGGAGGTGTTCCGGGGCCGCGGATACAGTCGCGCCGTGACCTCGATCTCGGCCGAGCCGATCTCCACTGAACCGATCGTCGTGGAGCTTCGGCCGCGAGGGCCCTACTCGCTTCGCCTCTCCGCGCGGCACGGGAGCGACGCGACACGCATCGTCCGGGACGGCGTGGTCGCGACGACGCTGGCCGTGAACGGAGGCGAGCTCGAGCGGGCGCGCGCGTGGCAGCGGCCGGACGGCCTCGTGTGCCTCGAGGCCGCGAGCGAGGAGGGGATCGACCGGATGCGCTTCGTGCTCGGGCTCGACGACGACCACTCGGAGTTCCTGCGCCGCTTCGCCGACGATCCGCTGATCGGGCGCGCGACCCGGCACCTGCGCGGGCTCCGGCCCCTGCGGACGGCGACCGTCGCCCACGCGCTTCTCCGGGCCGTTGCGGGGCAGCTGATCACGGCGAGTCGCGCCCGCGAGATCGAGCGGACGGTCGTGCGGGCGGCGACGCGGCGAGCTCGGCGGCCTCCACGCCGCCCCCACCGCGGCCGAGCTCGCACGCTTCTCACCTGCCGAGCTGCGGAACCTCGGGCTCGGCGCCCGCCGCGGCGCCACCCTGATCCGGCTCTGCCGCGGAACCGAGCTCGAGACCTTCAAGTCGCTCGCCACGGAAACCGTCGCGAAGCGGCTCGAGCGCGAACGCGGCCTCGGTCCGTGGTCGGCCGGCGTCGTCTGCCTCGAGGGGCTCGGCCGCTACGAGCGAGGCCTGGCACGCGACCTCGGGCTCGTGAAGCTCGCTTCGGCGCTCTGGGGACGCCGCGTCGAGGCCGAGGAGACGGACGCTCTGCTCGAGCCCTACGGCGAGTGGGCGGGGCTCGCGAGCGTGTACATGCTGGCGGGATACCACTCCGGACTCGTAGGCTTGCAGAATGAGAATCGCGATCCTCGGGGCAGGAAGAATCGGCGAGTCGCTGCTCGCCGGGCTGCGTAGCTCGGACTGGGCCGACATCGTCGCGACCTCGCGCCGCGAGGAACGGGTCGTGGAGCTACGCGAGCGGCACGGCGTCGAGGCGACGACATCGAACACCGAGGCGATCCGCGGCGCCAACGTCGTCGTGCTCGCGGTCAAGCCGCAGGACATCGACGCGCTGCTCGGGGAGATCGGGCACCTGCTGACGCCCGAGCAGACCGTCCTCTCGGTCGCGGCTGCGATCACCACCACGCGAATCGAACGCCACCTCGGCCCGGGCGTGCCGGTCGTCCGCTCGATGCCGAACACGCCCTCGACGGTTCACGAGGGCATCGCCGGGATGTGCGCGGGGAGCCACGCCGGGCCCGAGGACCTGGAACGCGCAGGCACCGTGCTACGGGCGGTCGGCGCCGTGGTCGAGGTTCCCGAGTCTCAGATGGACGCGATCACCGCCGTCTCGGGCTCCGGCCCGGCCTACTACGCGCTTCTCGCCGAGGCGATGATCGAGGCGGGGCTCCTGCTCGGGCTCTCGCGCGAGGTGTCGACGAAGCTCGTCGTCCAGACGATGCTCGGCACGGCCAAGCTCCTGCGCGACGAGGAGATGCATCCGGTCGAGCTTCGCGAGATGGTCACCTCTCCGGGCGGGACGACGACCCGCGCGATCCGCGAGCTCGAACAGGCCGGCGTTCGTGCTGCCTTCCTGAATGCGATCAACGCCGCGATGGAGCGAAGCAAGGAACTCGCCCGCGGCGATGAGTGAGCCGGAGCTCCACGTCGCCGACGATCCTGCGATAGCGGTCGCCGGGCTCCTCGCCGATCGGGCTTCGCAGGGCGGGTCGATCGTGCTGACCGGCGGCACGGACACCGGGGCGGGCCTACACCCTTGCCGCGACCGCTCAGCCGAACTGGCGAAAGGTGTCGGTCTGGTGGGGCGACGAGCGGTGCGTTCCGACCTCCGACGAGCGGTCGAACTACGGCATGGCGCGCCGCACGCTGTTCGACCGGCTCGCTCACCTGCCGGAGCTCCACCGGATTCGCGGGGAGATCCCTCCCGCCGAAGCAGCCGCCGAGTACGACGAGGCGCTCGACCGGGCGTCGAGCTCGACCTCGTGCTCCTCGGGCTCGGGGCCGACGGACACACGGCCTCGCTCTTCCCCGGTTCGCCCCAGCTCGCCGAACGCGACCGTCTCGTCACTCACGGCCCGGCCGGGGTCGAGCCGTTCGTCGAACGCGTGACGCTCACGCTGCCGGCGCTCCTCGGCGCGCGCGAAATCGTCTTCCTCGTGACGGGCGCCGAGAAGGCCGGCGCCGTCGACCGCGCGTTCTTCGGGCCGATCGACGAGGCGACACCCGCAAGCCTCCTGCGCTCCGGCGAGAGCGCCGCTTCGGGTCTACCTCGATCCGGCTGCGGCGGGCGACCACGCCGGCGCTAGACGCGCGGTAGAACCGCCGACGGCCTGCAGTGCCACGGCCGTCCGCGCCGCCGCGCACAGGCGAGCGAGCGCGAGCACGGTGTCCGCGACCGGCACGCCCTCGAGATAGTCGTCGCGCTCCTCGAACGAGACGAGCACGGCTTCGAGCTCGGCCGCCAGAGCGTGGCCGTCGTCGAGCGCGATCGCCTCGAGCGCGCCTGCGACCGGCGCCGGGAAGTCGTCGCGGCCGGCGAGCGTCGCGGCGAGCGAGGCGAGCCTCTGGGAGACGACCGAGCACGAGCAGCGCGAGCGTCCCCGCGTAGCGGCCGATCGGCGAGTCGGCCTCGGCGCAACCGAGCTCGAGCGCCCAGCGCGCGTACTCGACGGCGCGCTCTCGTCGCTCCCGCGATCAAGGCAGCCTTGATCGCCCCGATCGGGCGCCCCCACGCCGTCTCGGTCGCGTGCTCCCAGCTCTCCCGCCAGCGCGACCCGGCGCGGTCGAGCCACTCGACGGCCTCCTCGCGGCGACCGAGCATGAGCAGCGAGAGCCCGGCGCCGTAGGCGGCGTTCCCGAGCCGCACGAGCTGCTCGGGGCCCGGGCGGGCGATCCCGTCCTCGTACCGCTCGCGTTCGCGCGCAACGTGCTCCTCCCAGTCCACGGAACGTTTCTACCGCCTGCGGCCGGCCGGTGCGAAGCGCGTACCGTGGATGGGATGCCACGCCGAGCGCTCGTCTCCGCGGTTTGCCTGGCCGCCGTCCTCTCGCTCGCAGGCTGCGGCAGCGCCGGCAGCAAACAGACGACCACGACCGCGACCGCCGGTGAAGAAGCCCGTCGCCGCCCGGAAGACGCTCTGGCTGTGCTTCCCCGGACGCGCCGCCGACCCGTGCTCGGGCAGCCTCGCCACGACCGTCATCCGCGCCGAACGGCACGAAAACCGTCGAGAACGCCGGCTCGTGCCGCGAAGCGCCGCCGATCGACTGCTTCTACGTCTACCCGACCGTCAGCAACGAGCAGCAGGGGAACGCGCCCCTCCGGATCGGCCTCCCGCAGCTCTTCGTCGCTCAGGCGCAGGCCGCGCCCTTCTCGCAGGTCTGCAAGGTCTACGCACCGGTCTACCGCCAGATCACGAACCCGGCCCTCACGAATCCGTCGCTGCATCCGAGTGCCCGCGAGGCCTACGGCGACGTGCTCGCCGCGTGGCGCGACTACCTCGCCCACGACAACCACGGCCGTGGCGTCGTCCTGATCGGCCACTCGCAGGGCGCCTACATCCTGAAGCACCTGGTGAAGACCGTGATCGACCGCTCGCCCGCCGAGCGGCGCCTGCTCGTCTCGGCGATCCTGCTCGGCGGGCAGGTGCTGGCGGCGAACGGCCCCGCGGACTCGGGTGACTTCGCGCACGTTCCCCCGTGCTCGTCCCCCTCGGCGACGGGCTGCGCGATCGCCTATTCGAGCTTCGACCGCAAGCCGCCGCGCGGCGCGATGTTCGGGCGCGACGCGAGCACGGCGACTCACGTCCTCTGCGTCAACCCGGCCAACCCGGGATCGGCGGCGGCCGAGCCCGTCACGCCCCTGTATCCGACTGCTCTGATGACGGTTCGTCGGCGCCTCGGGCAACGTGAGCGCGAAGACGCCGTGGGTCTCGTTCCCCGGTCAGTACACGGCACGCTGCGAACGGTCGGGAACCGCGAGTTGGCTCCAGATCACCCAGACGCACGTCCCGGGTGACGACCGCCCCGTCGTCCACCCGATGCTCGGCCCCGGCTGGGGCCTGCACCTGACCGACGTGAACATCGCGCTCGCCGACTTCGTTCGCGTCGTCGGCGTCGAGTCGCGCGCATTCGCAAGGCCGGGCGGCCGGTAACAGCGCCTGGCACACATGCTCGCCGCCCGATGCGGTATTCTGTGAGTGCGGCTTGCGAGAGGGGTACCCGCGAGTCCGACCTGTAGAGGGAATTGGGTAGAGGGTTGGCCTGTAGAGGCGGCACCATCGGGTGTCGCGCCCATGCACGAGACACTTACGCAATCTCCGGAGGTGTGGGAGACGTCCGACGGCATTCGAGCCGCGGCTCTCCGGGCCGAAGCCTGGGCCGGCGAGCCCTTCCTTCGCCCCGACGACGAGGATCCCGAGACGACTCTCCGTCCAGGGTCGGCGCTGCGGCATGCGCTCGACGATGCGCTCGCGGAGATGGAGGCCGGGCGGAGCGGAGCCGTCCTCCGAATGGAAGGTGCGCTATGCCTTGATGCTCGGCCTCGAGAGGGTGCTCTCGGAGAAGCCGCCGCACCTCGCCTCGGGAACCGAGCTCCGCCGCCACCAGGTGGATGCACTCGCCGGGATGCTCACGGAACTGATCGCCGCCGTCGAGAAACGGGAGGCGAACGGCAACGGCAACGGGAACGGCGGCGTCGCAGAGGAGATCGTCGACGAGGAAGACGAAGAAGACGACGACCTCGCCGTCGAGATCGAGGCGACGCCGATGCGGACGCCGACGAGCTCCCTGCCGCCGTGGTCGGCCCCGATCCCGGTGCCGAGCGCCGGTACCGGTTCCGGCACCCGACCGCCTCCGGCAAGACGATCGCCGCCGCCGGGTTCGTCGAGGCCGCCCGCACCGAGGGTGTCCTGATCCTGACCCACCGGCGCCTCCTCGTCGATCAGTTCCGGCGGGAGCTGACAGACCACGGCTACGGCGGCCGCTTCACCGACGTCGTCCTGACCGGCGCCACCGCAGCCCGCTCGAACCCGATCACGATCCAGACCTACGCGTGGTTTGCCCGGCACGTCGACGAGGTCTCGCGGTCGGCCTACCAGCTCGTGATCTGCGACGAGGCGCACACAGCCCTCGGCGAGAAGACCTCCGCCGCGATCCGCAGCCTGAGCGAGCCGGTCTACATCGGCATGACCGCAACCGAGGAGCTGATCGCGAAGCAGGTCTCCGACGTCTTCCCGGCCTCGGTAGACGACCTTCCGCTCGCGGACGCGGCCCGCCGCGGTCTGATCGCCCCGCTCCGCTGCCTCCGCGTCCCGCCGGTCGCCGCGATCAACTCGGTCCCGATCGTCGGCGGCGACTTCGAGGAGCGCGCGCTCGCCGATGCCCTCGACCACGAAGCCCTGAACATGGCCGCGGCAACGCTCTATCGGGAACGGTTCGACGACGCGCCCGGGATCGTCTACGCCGCCGGCGTCGACCACGCCTACAACCTCGCGACGGCCTTCCGCGCCGCGGGCGTCAAGGCCGAGGCGGTCTCCGGACGCACCCCGCCGGTCAAGCTCGCCGCTGTGCTCGCCGCCTACGAGCGCGGCGAGATCGACGTGCTGATCAACGCGATGCTCCTCGCCGAGGGCTGGAACTCGCCGCGCGCGACCGTGGTCATGCACCTGGCGCCGACCGCCTCGAAGCGCGTCTACCAGCAGCGCATCGGGCGGATCATGCGCATTCACCCGCGGAAGGAGGCAGGGATCGTCGTCGACTTCGTGCCGAAGGCGGCCACGCACTCCGAGCGCGTCGTCTCACTGCACTCGCTCCTCGGCGCGGACTTCTATCGCGAGGGCGCCCGTGTCACTCCCGCGCCGCGGCGCCGGACGCAGCGGCGGGCCAGGCGGAAGCTGACGCCGGCGAACTGGCTCGTCCCGGTCACGCCCGACGTCGCCCGCCGCCTCGCCGTGATCCAGCGCGAGTGGCAGCGAATCGATCCGAAGTACCTCGACGACGACGAGCAGCGGTTCTGGGCGACGATCGCCGGCCGCCAGATGCGCTTCGACGAGAGGCAGACCTTTGTCCAGAAGTTCACCGAGCGCGGCGCCTCGAAGGGGGCGCTCGAGACGTTCCTCGCGACGTGCGCGGCGCAGAACGCGAACCGGCGGTTACGCCTGATCGCCCTCGCCGACCGCGTCTCGATGCGCGTCGAGCGCGCCGACTTCGACGACCTCGTCACGCTCGTCACCCAGGCGCCGCCGTGGGAGAAGGATCGCGCCGCAGGCGTGCGGATCATGCTTCGCGCGATCGCCGACGGCAAGCCGGATGCGCCGGAGCAGATCCTCGCGCGCTGGACGTGGCGCCTGGCACGCGCGGTACGAAAGACGCTCGATCGCAAGGCATCGCAGGAGTACCCCGATGCGAAACGACTGCTGGGAGCGCTCGCGAACTCCCGCGGAAACCGGCACGAGGAGAATACGGCCCGCCTCGTCAAGGCCGCGCTCGAGATGCCGCGCGACGTCGGCGCTGCACTCCTCGCCACGGCCGAGGGCTACACGCCGAGAGCGACCAAGTTCCTCGACGAGGCCCGCGAGCAGCTCGGCTCGATCGAGGAGATCGCCGGCGCCCTCGCGGACGACCTCCCGGCGCCGAAGACCGCTCCCACGCGCACGCGCCGGCGGCGGCGGCGCAAGAAGCGCAACGGCGCCGAGACGACGGCCGCGCCGGAGACGGTGACCGGCGAGAGCTCCGGCGCAGAGGCGGCCGCTCCGGCCGAGCACTCGGGCAACGGCGACGGCCCGCCTGCCGAGCCACGTCGCCGGCGAAGACGGCGCCGCCCGGCCCCGGCCGCTACGCCGAGCGCGTCCGAGCCGCCCACTTCCGATCCGGAGTAGCGACCCCCTTCCGTGCGGCGGGGTCGCCTCGAGACAAGCAATGCGGCCTCTCGCACCGGCCAAAACCTGGTGTCTGACACCGCCGTTCGTCCAGCGAAGCCGCTCGAACACACGGTTCTGGTTGGGCGGGGCCGTGTTGTCAGGCGGTGTCTGACACCGTTCCCAACGGCGAGTGTTGCGACCCTAGTTAGCACCTGCTAACCTAGCGCGAACTAACTTAGCGCCGACTAACAAGGGGGCACCAACGATGAGGGCGAGGCTCTTCGCCGACGAGAACAGGAAGTGGTGGACGCTGGCAGCGGTCGCGTTCGGCCTCTTCATGATCATGCTCGACAACACGGTGGTGAACGTCGCGCTGCCGTCGATCCAGGAATCGCTGGGACTCAAGGTGTCCGAGCTCGAATGGATCGTGGCCGGGTACGCGCTCACCTTCGGCGCCTTCATGCTGACCGGCGGCAAGCTCGCCGACCTGCTCGGGCGACGCCGGATGTTCGTGGTCGGGCTCATCGTCTTCACCGCCTCCTCGCTCGCCTGCGGCCTCGCCGGCAGCGCGACGATCCTGATCGCCGCGCGCGTCGTCCAGGGCCTCGGAGCCGCGCTGATGAACCCGTCGACGCTCTCGATCATCACGGTAACCTTCCCGCCGAAGCAGCGCGGCATGGCAATCGGGATCTGGGCCGGCGTGTCCGCGCTCGCGCTCGCGATCGGCCCGCTCGTCGGAGGCCTGATCACCGAGCACATCAACTGGAACTGGATCTTCTTCATCAACGTTCCGATCGGGATCCTCGGCGTCGTCGCCGCGTACCTGTTCATCGACGAATCCCGGGATAACTCGGCCGAGCAGCGACCGGATATCCCGGGCCTCGCCACCTCGGCGCTCGGCCTCTTCGCGCTCATCTATGCGCTGATCGAGGGCAACAGCTACGGCTGGAGCTCGACCCGGATCATCGGCGCCTTCGTCGTCGCCGGGCTCGCCCTCCTCGCCTTCGTCCTGCTCGAGATGCACCAACGCCTGCCAATGCTCGATCTCTCCCTCTTCAAGAACCGCACCTTCACCGGCGCGAACCTCGTGATGCTGCTCGTCGCGCTCGCGATGTTCGGCGTCTTCTTCTACATCTCGCTCTACATGCAGCGGGTGCTCGGCTACTCCCCGACCGAGGCGGGAGCGGCGTTCCTGCCGATGACCGTCCTGATCGTCTTCCTCGCTCCGCTTGCCGGCAAGTACTCCGACCGGTTCGGTTCCCGCTACCTGGCAGGGACGGGGATGTTGCTGCTCTCGGTCTCGCTCTTCCTCTTCTCCCGCCTCGGCGTCCACGCGTCCTACTGGCAGCTCCTGCCGGCGATGTTGATCGGAGGCACGGGGATGTCGCTGACGATGACCCCCACGACGGCGGCCGCGATGTCGGCGGTCGCGATGAACAAGGCGGGTGTCGGCTCGGCGGTGCTGAACAGCGCGCGGCAGGTCGGCGGCTCGTTGGGCATCGCGCTGATTGGTGCGATCATCGCCGCGAACGTGCCCGGAGGAGCCGTCGGGAGCAGCGTGCCCGGGAAGCTCCCGCCGATCGCGGCGAGCGTGTTCACGGATGCGCTCCACTCGGCGCTCGAGGTGGCCGCGCTGATCGCGCTCGCCGGGTCGGTCGTCGCCGTCCTCACGGTGCGCAAGCCGGTCAGGCACGAGCATGCGGCGGCACCGGTCGTGATGGAGGCCTGAGCCATGGCCGTCGCTGCCTCACCCGGAACGCCCCGGCCACGGCTCCCGGCCGGGGAGCGCAGGCAGGCGGTGCTCGACACCGCCTGCGGCGTCTTCTTCGAGAAGAGCTACCGCGGCGCGACGACCGCCGAAATCGCCCGCATGGCCGGGATCACCGAGCCGATCCTCTACCGGCACTTCGGCTCCAAGCGCGACCTCTACATCGCCTGTCTCGACGAGGCGTGGCGGATCCTCCGCGAGTTCTCGGAGCAGGCGCTCGAGCGCGACCCCGCCCGCTGTCTCGGCGCGATCTCCGATGCCTACATGGAGAAGCGCTCGAAGCTTCGGGTCGTGGACATGTGGATCCAGGCGCTTGCGGAGGCATCTGACGACCCCGTGATCGCGAATGCGGTGCGGGAGCAGATCCGGGAGGCCCACGATTTCTTCGCGGACGTGATCCGCCGGGGACAGGAAGGCGGCGTGATCCATCCGGACCGCGATCCGGTCGCGGAGGCGTGGATCTTCGTCGGCGGCGGGCTGCTCGCAACGATCGACCACCGGCTCGGCGGCCTCCTCGGGGACGACCTCGAGCGCGTGCGGGCTTCACGCCGCGCGTGGATGACCCTGGCGGAGTGACCCTCAGCTGACGGTGAGCGCGAAGACCGGTTGGCCCCGGACTTCGTCTCGATCGACCAGCGCCCGGCGGTCAAGTTCACGGTCGCCGTATGCGCGCCGACGAACTTGCCGGCGGTGACCGTCACCACGTGCTTCCGAGCGCGAGCAGGAAGCCGCCCGTCGAGCTCTTGTCGACCACCGAGAGCTTGTAGTTGCCGGGAGCGAGCTTCTTGACGCTCTTCCCGTCGAGCGAGAGCGTGAGGCGGCCCGCGGAGCTGACCGATCCGACGAGCGTTCCGAGTGAGGCTCCGGCTGTTCTCGAGGTGGCATGGCTGCTCGTGGAGCTCGACCCGCTCACCGAGCCCGAGGCGCTCGAACCGGAGGCAGACGAGCCGGAGGACGCCGGGCCGCCGGAACCGGCCGCCGTGAAGCTGAAGACGGCCTTCGGGTTCGCGTCGTCGAACCACGTGTAGGTGGCGCCCGCCGCGAAGTTCGCGTTGTAGCTGTTCGTCGAGGCGCCGGAGCTCAGGTTGTCGACGATGTTCTCGCCGGGGCCCTTGAGCATGAAGAACGGCAGATCCACGCAGCCATCCGGCCCCTGGAGGTAGACGACATAGGAGCCCGCCGGAATCACCGTCGGCGCTCCGCTCGTCGTGCCGACGGGCGTGCCGTCGGGGAGCGTCATCGTGATCACGCCGTCGGCGGTGAAGGTCACGTCGAGCGCGTTACCCGCTGCCGTTCGGGCCTGGGCGAGCGGAGCGAGCGCGAGCATCCCGACCGCGAGTCAAACGCTGCAACGACCGGGATCGTCCGAGGACCACCTTCCGAACTTCGCATCTCCGTCACCTTCAACCGACCCTGCGGTCCAGGGTAGCCCTTCGAGGGGGAGATGTCACCCCCGCGGCCTTAAC
>CAVREC010000013.1:0-53165 GCA_963720045.1 uncultured Actinomycetota bacterium
CGCTGGCGCAGGTGAACGACCTGAAGGAACGGCTTCGCCACCAGGCCTATCACGACCTACTCACCGGCCTACCGAACCGGGCGCTCTTCATCGAGCGCGTCCAGGCGGCTCTCGCGCACGGCTCGGCCGGGGCGGCGGTGCTCTTCGTCGACATCGACGACTTCAAGGGGATCAACGACACGCTTGGCCATGCGGTCGGTGACGAGGTGCTCGTCGAGATCGGGCGGCGCGTCCAGCGGTCGGTGCGTCAGGGCGACACCGCCGCGCGGCTTGCAGGCGACGAGTTCGCCGTGCTGCTCGAGACGACCGACGGGCAGGGCGCCGAGATCGTCGCCACGTGCATGCTGGAGTCGATCCAGCGGCCGATCATGCTCCATGGCCGTGAGACCCGGCTCAACTCGAGTATCGGGATCGCGCTCTCGAGCGCCGGGATGACGGCCGACGAGCTCCTGCTGAACGCCGACGTCGCGATGTATTCGGCGAAGCAGTCGGGCAAGCACCGCACTGCGCGGTATGCGCCCGAGATGCACGCGCAGGTGCGGCGACGCCACGAATTTTCGGTCGAGCTTCAGCGCGGGCTCGAACGAGACGAGATCGGCGTCGTGTACGAGCCGATCGTCGATCTCCGCGACGGCCGGATCGTGGCGTTCGAGGCGCTCGCCCGCTGGTATTCGCCCGAACGCGGCCTGGTCGGCCCGAGCGAGTTCATCCCGGTCGCCGAGGAGATCGGCTTGATGGAGAAGCTCGGGAACCAGGTCCTGCGAAAGGCCTGCGAGACGGCGGCCGGCTGGCAGCAGGCCCATCCGGTTTATGGCAAGGTCGCCGTGTCCGTGAACCTCTCGCCGAGCGAGCTCGGGAGCGAGACGCTCGTCCGCGACGTCGCGCGGGCCCTGAAGGACTCGGGCCTGCCGCCGGAGAGCCTGATGCTCGAGATCACAGAGAGCGAGGTGATGCGCGACCTCGACACCGCCTACACCCGGATCGCCGAGCTGCGAGCACTCGGGCTGCGCCTCGTCCTCGACGACTTCGGCACCGGCCGCTCCTCGCTCGAGCGCCTGGACTCGTTCCCGCTCGACGCGCTGAAGATCGCAAAGCCGTTCGTCGATCGGCTCCTCGATCCCGGTGCCGAGCCGGGCTTCATCGACACCTTCGTCCGGCTGACGCAGTCGCTCGAGATCGAGTGCATCGCCGAGGGAATCGAATACGCCTCCCAGGCCCGGACGCTGCTCCAGCGCGGCTGCGTGCTCGGACAGGGGTTCCACTTCGCCCGCTCGATGACCGGCGAGGAGCTCGAGCAGTTCCTCGGGCTGCCGGTCGCCCCGCTCGCCGCCGTCGGTTAGCCCGCGCGGCTCCGCCCGACGAGCGTTGCCGACCGGTGTCAGACCCGGTGTTCGCGTCGGAGTCGCGCGGCCGGAGGAGCCGGCTTCGAGCGATCAGGCGAGGGCCGGTGCGAGGGTGCCTGTGGTCTCGGCGCCGACCTCGAGGGCGGTGGCGACGAACGCGCGCGAGGCGGGGGAGTGGTAGCGATCCTTGTGGCGCGTGATCCCGATCTGCCTACGTGGGATCCGTGGGCTCAGGTTCGTGATCCGGACCGATTCGTCGTTCGGGTCGATCGCCAGGCGCGGGATCACGGCAATGCCGATCCCGGCGCCCGCGAGACCCTGTACGACGCCGTTCTCGTCGGAGCGGAAGACGAAGTGCGGTTCGCGTCCGCCGGCACGGAGCTGGTCGACGACGATCTCCGTGGCGCGGCAGTTGCGGTAGCCGATCAACGGCTGCTCGGCGATCTCGCGCAGGCTGGGCGCACGACCGTCGGCGGCGAAGTCCGAGTCGACGGCGCTGAGCAGCACATAGTCGTCCTGGAGCACGAGCTCGGTCTCGAGCCAGGGGTTCGGGAGCGGCAGCTGAACGAACGAGAGGTCGAGCTCTCCGCGCTCGACGAGATCGGCGAGCACGCTGTCGGAGTGCGACTCGCGAAGCTCGATCTCGACGTTGGGCCACGCGCGGGTGAACCGGCGCATCACCTCGGGCAGGATGCGCGCGCCGACGCTCTGGAAGATGCCGACGTGCAGCGAGCCCGCTTCGCCGGCCGAGAGCGCGCCCAGGTCGGCCTGCGCGGCCTGGAGCCGCGAGACGATCGCCCGCGCGTGGCGCAAAAGGAGCCGGCCGGCCTCGGTCAGCGCAACGGGCCGCGGCCCGCCCGGCCGCTCGATCAGCCGCTCGCCGACGATCCGCTCGAGCGTCGCGATCTGCTGGCTGATCGCCGACTGCGTGTATCCGAGCTTCGTCGCGGCGCGCCCGAACGAGCCCTCCGTGTCGACGGCATCGAGGGCCGCGAGATGCCTCAGCTCGACGCCGAGCCACGGATCCGGGATGATGGGGTCTATCGTATTCACTGATGGATAGCAGTCATAACTCGACTTGATCTAATGATAGCGCGAGCCGATAATGGTCGCATGTTCGCGCTCATCTTCTTTGCCGTGATCGCTGCTGTCTGCGTCCTCGGTGCCGTCTACGGCGCCGACTCGCGGCACGACGAATCCGTCAGCCACCGCCGCTCGCTCCTTTAGGACTCGACGTCGGGCGGCCGCCGCGCCTGCTTGCGGCCGGCCTGCTGGCGCTTTTCCTCGAGCCTACGCTCGCGCGCGGCACCCGACGGCTTGGTCGGCTGCCGCTTCCGCCGTAGCTTGGCCGCCTCTGCGACCTGCTCGACGATCCGCTCGGTCGCAAGCTCGCGATTGCGGAGCTGGGAGCGCTCGTCCTGGGAGATGGCCCGAACCGAGGGGCCGAGCTTCTCGAGCACCCGGCGCCGTTCCGCCTCGCTGAGGCCGGCCGAGGCCTCGACGTCGAAGATCGCCTCGACCCGCGTCGAGCTCTTCTGAGCGTGCTGGCCGCCCGGACCGCTCGACCGTGAGAAGCGGAACCGGAGTTCCGACCGAATAGACTCGGCGTCCATGCCTGCGATTCTGCTCGACGTGGACGGTGTGCTGCATGTCTCCGGCGAGCCGATCCCCGGCGCCGTCGATGCCGTGCGCCGTCTTCGCAGCGCCGGTCACCGGCTTCGGTTCGTCACGAACTCGACGACGATGTCGCGCGCCGAGCTCGCCGGGCGCCTGGCCGAGATGGGCTTCGGGGTCGAGGACGACGAGCTCCAGACGACCGGCAGCGTCGCCTCGAAGGTGCTCGCCGGAAAGCGCGTGCTCGCCCTGACGATGCCCGGCATCCTCGACGACCTCGAAGGGATCGAGCTGATCGGGATGAACGCCGACGCCGTGCTCGTCGGCGGCTGCGACGAGAGCGCGGAGCCGGGCCGGATCTTCTCCTACCTCAACCTGAACCGCGCGTTCCTCGAGCTCCTGGCCGGTGCCGAGCTCTACTGCCTGCACAAGAACCGCTGGTGGCAGACGACCGACGGCCCGCGGCTCGACTCGGGCGCCTTCGTCGCGGGCCTCGAATACGTGGCGGGCGTCGAGACGATCGTCCTCGGCAAGCCGAGCCCCGCCTACTTCACCGCCGCGATCGAGGCGCTCGACGCCGACGCCGAGATGACCTGGATGGTCGGCGACGACATCGAGGGAGATATCGCCGGTGCCCAGCGCGTCGGGATGCGCACCGTTCTCGTCCGCACCGGCAAGTTCCGGCCCGACGAGGTCGAGAACGCACGCGTCGTCCCCGACGGGATCGTCTCCTCGATCGCGCATCTGCCGGAATGGCTCGAGGAGAACGGATGACGCCCGTCCGCGTGGGAGTAGACCTGATCGAGATCGAGCGCGTTCGCCGCGCGCTCGAGCGGCACGGCGACGGCTTCCGGGAGCGCTGCTTCACCGCGGCCGAGCGCGCCTACTGCGACTCGAAACCGAATCCGGCGCAGCACTACGCCGGCCGGTTCGCGGCGAAGGAAGCAGTCGGAAAGGCGCTCGGCTCCGGGGTCTACTTCACGTGGCGTGAGATCGAGATCCGCGGACGGCCGAAGCCCGGCGTTCACCTGACCGGGCGCACCGCCGCCTTCGCCGAGCGGACCGGCGCCGGCGCGATCGAGCTCTCGATGACGCACTCCCGCGAACTGGCCGCTGCCGTCGCCGTGGTGGTGGCGGCCTGATGGACACGCTCCCGCTCCTCACCGCCGCCGAGACGCGCCGCGCCGAGGAGGCCCACGAGGGGCCGATGGAAGAGCTGATGGAGCGGGCCGGGGTGGCCGTCGCGGACGTCGTGATGGAGCGCTACCCGGGCCGGGTCGCGGTGCTGTGCGGCCGCGGTAACAACGGCGGCGACGGCCGGGTCTGCGCGCGGATTCTCCGGGAACGCGGACGTGAGGTCGTTCTCGTCGAGGCGCTCGGCGACTTCGGCGACCCTGACGTGATCGTCGACGCGCTGCTCGGGATCGGCCTCGACGAGGCTCCCCGCGAGGACGTGGCGCGGATGATCGAGCGGATCAACGCCTCCGGCAAGCCGGTCGTCTCGGTCGACGTTCCCTCCGGCGTGAACGCCTCGACAGGCGAGGTGCCCGGCGCGGCCGTGAGGGCCGAGACGACCGTCACGTTCGGCGCGGCGAAGGTCGGTCTCGCCGTTGCTCCCGGACGGTTTCACGCAGGCCTCGTTCACGTGGCGCCGATCGGGCTCGAGCCCGTCTCGTTCGAGCACCGGCTCGTACAGGCCTCGGCACTCGACGCCGTCCCCCGCAAGACCGCCGAGAGCAACAAATACCGTGCCGGCTCGGTGCTCATCGTCGGCGGCTCGCCCGGGAAGACCGGGGCGCCGGCCCTGGCGGCCCTCGCCGCGTTCCGTGCCGATGCCGGGTACGTCACCGTTGCCGCGCCCGAGTCGGCACTTGCGGCGATCGAGGCGCGGGTACTCGAAGCCGTCAAGTGGCCGCTCCCCGAGGACACGGCCGGCCGGTTGCTTCCACGCTCCGCCGACTCGGTGCTCGAGGCTGCGGAACGCGCGCACGCGGTCGTGCTCGGGCCGGGTCTCGGCCGCAGCGACGGGACGCGCGACCTCGTGCGGATGCTCCTCGAGCAGCTCCGGGCTCCCGTGGTGCTCGACGCCGACGCGCTCTGGTCGCTCGAGCCGTTCGAGCGGGCCGCCGTGACAGTGATGACCCCGCACTCCGGCGAGCTCGCCGGACTGCTCTCGACCGACGCCGGGGAGATCGACGCCCATCGCCTCGAGTCGGTGCGCCGGGCCGCCTCGCGTTTCGGGGCGACCGTGATGCTGAAAGGCGCCGACACGCTCGTCGCCTCGCCGCGCGAAGGGGTTCTCGTCGCCGCCTACGGCTCCCCGTCGCTCGCAACCGCCGGAACCGGCGACGTGCTCGCCGGTTGCGTCGGTGCGTTCCTCGCCAAGGGGATGGAGCCGCGCTCGGCCGCCGCGCTCGGCGCGGTCGCGCACGGGATCGCCTCGCGCCTTGTCTCTCCACAACGCGGGCTCGTCGCCGGCGACCTGCTCCCGGCGATCCAGCGCGCCCTCGAAGGCGAGGGCGCGAGTCTAGATCCGCCGTGGCCCGAAGCGCGCCCAGGCGCGGGCGAGGCCGCCCGGAGCGGCCGCCTGAGCCCATGCGGCGGGCCGGTACCAGCGTGGGACGAGAATCTCCCGCCGGTCGTGCTCGACGGCGCCGAGGATGCGCTCGGCGACGAGCTCGGGAGTCGCGACGAGGCGGTGGAAGGGGCCGAGCCGGTGTCGCTGCGGGAACCCCGGCGTCTCGATGAGCCCAGGGTTGACCGTGTGCACCGAGATTCCCATCCGTCCGAGCTCGACGGCCGTCGAGCGCGAGAAGGCAAGCTGGGCGTGCTTCGAGGCCGAGTACGGCCCCACGGCGACGAGCCCTGCGATCGAGACCACGTTCACGACGTGCGAGCCGGTGGTGAGGCCGGGCAGGAACGCCCGCAGGCACCAGACCGAGCCGAGGTAGTTCGTCGCGATCAGCTTCTCGATCAGCTCGGGCGGGGCGCCGAGGAACTCCTCGCGGCCCGCGATCCCCGCGTTGTTCACGAGGAGATCGATCCGTGGATGCCGTTCGAGCACGCGAACCGCGACCTCGTCGACCATGGTCCGGTCGGAGACGTCGCAGGTCTCGTGCTCGGCCGCGTCAGGCGCCTCGCTCCGCGAGAGGCCGATCACGTGCCAGCTGTCGGCTCGGAGGGCCCGGCAGAGCGCCGCCCCGATTCCCGACGACGCTCCCGTGACGACCGCGACGCGCATCCTGCCCCGACAGTAGCCGAGCCTCATCTAGAGTCGCCGCATGTCTTTCGAGGGAAAGCGCGGCCTCGTGCTCGGCGTCGCGAACAAGCGCTCGATCGCTTGGGCGATCGCCCAGCGGCTCGCCGAAGGTGGGGCCGAGCTCGCGTTCACCTACCAGGGCGAGAGGATCGAGAGCTCGGTCCGCGACCTCGCAGCCACGGTCTCGAGCCCGCTTCGTCACCTCCTGCGACGTCCGCTCCGACGAGGACATCGCGCGCGTCTTCGGAGAGGTCGGCGAGGCGTTCGACGGCAAGCTCGACATCCTCGTCCACTCCGTCGCCTTCGCTGCCGCCGAGGATCTCGAGGGCCGATTCACCGACACGCCCCGCGAGCGCTTCTGGATGGCGCTCGACGTCAGCGCCTACTCCCTCGTCGCGACGGCGCGTGCCGCCGAGCCACTGATGGAGGCCGCCGGCGGCGGCTCGATCGTCACGATGACCTATCTCGGCGGCGAGCGCGCCGTGCCGCACTACAACGTGATGGGTGTCGCCAAGGCGACCCTCGACTCGAGCGTCCGTTACCTCGCCTGGGATCTCGGCTCCAAGAACATCCGCGTCAACGCTGTCTCGGCCGGCCCGGTCCGCACGCTCGCCGCCCGCTCGATCGCCGGCTTCCCCACGATGGAGGCGATCGTCGAGGAGCGCGCCCCGCTCCACCGTCACATCGACGCAACCGATGTCGCCGGCGCCGCCGCCTATCTCCTCGGCGACGACGCCCGGAACGTCACCGGTACCACGCTGTACGTGGACAGCGGGTACCACGCGATGGGTATGTAGAGACCGCAAAGTCGGCGGATCGGGCGAGGAGGAGTGACCGCGCGTGGACGGGCGTGCCTCCCGGGGGTCCCTCGGTGGCGCGTTCCGCGCCAACTCACGGCGGAATCGCACCGACCCGGCACGCGACCCGGCTGATATAGGTTCCGGCAGGGCGTTTGCGGCGCGCAGGAGATACGTGAGGGGAGGACACGGATGAGGAGTTTGCTGCTCACGGTAGGCATGGCAGTGGTGCTCGTTTCCGCGACGGCTGCTTCGGCCGGAGTGGTGATGCCGGCCACGGTGGTGTCGCCGAACCCGAGCCCGTTCGCGGCCTGCGACAACCAGGGTCTGGCCGGGCTCAACATCAACGCGGAGGTCGAGCCCTGGCTCGCGGTCGATCCGAGGAATGGGAACTATGCCGTCGCGTGGCAAGAGGACCGCTGGGGCGATCCGGCCGAGGGCGGCGGGCACGGACTCGTCGCCTGGTCGAGCGTCAACGAGAAGAACTCGTGGGCGCCGTTCACGACCTGTTCAGGCGGCACGCCGGCGAACAACGGCAACTACGACCGAGCCAGCGACGTGTGGCTGGCCTACGGGCCTGACGGAAGGCTCTATCAGGTGGCGCTCGTGTTCAACTGGTTCGACGGCCGGAACGCGATCACCGTCAGCACGTCGACCGACGACGGTAGAACGTGGGGCGCGCCGTCCGTCGTTGTCAGCTCACCCCAGAACAGCTTCACGCACGGTTTCGACAAGGAGTCGATCACGGCCGATCCCACGCGGCCTGGCGTTGCGTACGTCGTCTGGGACCGCTATTCGAACCAGCGGCCAGACTCCCGTTCGGGAAACGGGCAGAACGCGGACAAGGGCCCGGCGTACATGTCGACCACGACCGACGGCGGCAAGACGTGGTCCTCCGCCAAGCCGATGTACACGAAGGACAACGGCACGCTCGGCAACCAGCTCGTCGTGCTCAACGACGGGACGCTCGTCGACTTCTTCACCAACTTCACCTTCGTGAACGGTGCGAACGGATACACGGTGAACCTGGAATCCGTCCGGTCGACGAACGGCGGTAACAGCTGGTCGAAGCCGACAGTCGTCACAGACCTGCAGCCGAACGGCGCGATCGACCCGAGGGACGGCACCAGCGTCCTGCGGGCGGGCGACAGCCTCTTCGACGTCGCCCTCGGCCCGAGCGGCGCACTCTACGCCGTCTGGGAGGACTCTCGGTTCAGCGGAGTCGACCAGGTCGCCTTCACGAAGTCGACCGATGGGGGCAACACGTGGTCGACGCCCGTGAAGATCAGCAAGACGCCCGCGAACACGAACCCGCTGCTGACGCAGGCCTTCACACCCTCAGTCGACGTCTCCGACAACGGGACGATCGCCGTGACGTACTACGACTTCCGTCGCTTCGCTGGGGGAAAGGCGCTGCCGGTCACGTACTCGGCGATCACCTCGACGAATGGTGGGAGTTCCTGGGGATCGGAGATCAACCTGTCGACGTCCGATGAGGAGTTCGCTCCGGTCGCCGGCGGCTTGATGATCGGCGACTACGAAGCGCTCGCACACTCAGGGAATACGTTCCTGACCGCCTTCCAGATCGGGAACAACGCGAGCGACCCGACCGACATCGCCGTGGCGAGCTTCACGCCATAGGGCTGAAAGGGACACGACCGGTGCCTGGCACCGGTCGTGTCCGGATCAGTCGAGCGAGAGCGACCCTGATGCGATGTCGTAGGGCTCCGCGAAGGTGATGGCGAGGGCTGTCACGACCTCGATACTCCGGGAAAATACCTGCTCAGTCGCGACTTCAGGCCACGCGATGGGCATGTCGAGCGGGCCGCTCCGCAAGCGCATTTCGCGCAACGCCGCGGTTCGTCGAGGCCGTATGGGCCCACCTAGCTCGAGACCAGTCACGCCGCCCCGACGCCAGGCGATCCCGAAGGACGAACTCGCCAACAGCGGAATCTAGGTCCGATCGGAACGGCAGAAGTCCGCCGTTTTGTGGACGTCTGAGCATCTGGTCGGCACTACCCGGCTGGCGTGTGCACGCGAATGGATGCAACCGCGTCGGTGCTTCGCCTAGTGCTTGGGCGGTTTCACGCTGACGTGTGTGCTGGCGCCGACGTAGTCGGCCTTGGCCGCCGTGACTGCATAACTGCCTGGGGCGAGGTCGAGGTCGGCGGTCCCGTCTCCGGTTGTGTGTAGTAGGTGCGTTCCAACGTGGACGGTGCTTCCCGCGACGGGGTCACCGGCGTCAGTGACGGCGACGGTGACGTGCCCGGAGGCGCCCGAGGCCGACACTGTGAGGCCGGGGAAGATCTGGGTGTGGAGGAGGGAGACGCCTGAGCTGCTTTGGACGGTGCGCGCGATCGCGTCGACGCGGTCGGCCTGGCCAGCGAGGTCGAGGTTGTAGAGGCCACCGTCCTGCGAGGCGGGGACGCTCGTCGAGACGACGGCGCCCCACTCCGTCGCGGTGCGGTTGGAGCGGCGGAAGAGCAACTGCCCGCTTGCGGTGTCGCGCCAACCGACCCACAGGCGCCCGTTCGGGTCCGCGGCCAGCGCGATCTGCTGCTTGATCCCCGAGTCGCCCGCGACCGTCGTCGCGGCACCCGAGCCCACCTTCCAGACCAGCACGGCTCGCTCCGAGGAGACCGAAGCGGCCGCGAACGCGCCGCCGCCGGCGCGGGCGACGAGCTGGACACGCGTCGCGGCTGGGCAACGCGTCGTCTGGGAGCCCGGCATCCGAAGGGCGGGCCCGGTGGCGGCGGCGGAGCTCGCGTTGACTGCGCGCACGAAGATCCCCGGCTGCGTGCCACACCATCCGACCCAGACCGAGTCAGAGCCCGCGAGCGCGACGTTGTCGCCCTTCCCGAATCCGCGCTGCACAGTCCCGGCGGGATCGAGGCCCGCCTGCACCGCCACCTGGCCGTTCGCCGGCCACGCCTGGACGAGCTTCGCATCCGTCGTCTGCGCGAGCGCTGGAACGCTCGACCCGGCGAAGTCGCTCCCGTCGATCGCGGCGGCCGCGACCGACCAGCCACCGCCGCTCGATGTCGCGCTGTCGAGCCCGTCGGTCGGGTCGCCCGTCTTGTCGGTCTTGACCCCGGGGAACACAACCGTCAGCTTGCGGCCGTGCGCGACGACGGCTGGATCGTCGATCCGCGACCAGCCTGACGCGATCACCTTCGGCGCCGAGACGTTGCCGGCGGGTGTGACCGCCGTGTCGAACAGCGCCCACGCCGTGCCTGCCCCTCCCCGCGACCAGACGATGTGGAGAACCCCGTCGCCCGTCCGAGCGACTCCGATCTGCCCAGAGATGCTCCGAATACCGCTACCGGCAACGGTCCAAGAGCCAGGAGCACCCGAGCCTGCGCCCGAGGCACCAGCGACGACTAGCAGGAGGAGCAGCGCCGACAGCAGGAGGAGCGCAGACCGACGGCGGCCGTAACGGGAATGACGAGGCACAAGAATTGGCGTTTCCTTTCGGTCGAGAAGTTCTGACGCAGAGCGCGACCAGCGTACACGCGCAGAACAGACGAAACCTGACACTGCACCAAAGCACTTCCAGGCCGCTCGTCTGCGCCATTCGTCGAGCGCGTGTTCCCGAATCACGCCTGAACTGCGGCTTGCGTTCGAAGGCTGAATCCTGGGTGGATGAAGCGCCTCGATGGCAAGGTGGCGATCGTCACGGGTGCGGTCAGTGGGATTGGTGATGTCACGGTGCTCCCACGCCCCCGCGGAAGTTACAAAGGACCTGCTCAGACGCAGTTTGTAACCCCGCGATGGGTATGTAGCCCTCGCGGCAACGCTACCGAGGGTGGCTGAGAGCCCTGTGTTGATGAGGGTTTCAGCGCTCCGTGAATGTAGATTGGCCCGGTGCCCACCGCCGATCCGTCCGAGCTCGCGGAGGTTCCGCTTTTCGGATCGCTTTCCGAGGCTGAGCTCGCCGAGGTTGCAACCCGGTTCGAGGTGAAGGATGTCGGCCCCGGCGTGCGCCTGGTCGGCGAAGGAGCGACGGGCCTGTCGTTCTTCGTCCTCCGCCAGGGGCGGGCCTCGGTCACGGCGGGCGGCGAGGAACTCGCCTCGCTCGGCCCCGGCGATTTCTTCGGCGAGATTGCTCTGCTCGGTCATGGCCGCCGCACGGCGACCGTGACGACGACCTCGCCGGTTCGCGTTCTGGTGCTGTTCGGCGAGGACTTCCGCCACCTCCAGGCGACCTTCCCCGGCATCGCCGCCGAGATCGAGGCGGCGATGCAGAAGCGGCTCGAGCAGCCGTAGGGGGAGGCGGCGGCGAGGCCGGCTACTGCGGCCCGGCCACGCTCGCGGCGTCTCGCAGGTACTGGTGGACGAACGCGATCGCCATGCTTCCCTCTCCGACGGCGGCGGCGACCCTCTTGACGGGTCCCGAGCGAACGTCGCCGCACGCGAAGATGCCGGGGACGCTCGTCTCGAGCAGGTACGGGTCACGCTCGAGCGGCCACGCCTCGGCCGAGCTCACGTCCGGCCCGGTGAGCACGTAGCCGCGGTGGTCGAGCGCGATCTCCGGTGGCAGCCATCCGGTCTCGGCGTCGGCTCCGATGAAGACGAAGAGACCCCCGGACTCGAGCCGGACCGTCTCGCCGCTCTCGCCGGTGCGAACATCGATCGCCTCGAGCATCTCTTCGCCGTGGGCGGCGACGACTTCGCTGTGGAAGCGCGCGTCGACGTTCGAGCGGGCCGCAAGCTGGTCGATCAGGTACCGCGACATGCTCTTCTCGAGGCTCTCGCCGCGGTAGAGGATGGTGACGCTCCGCGCGTGGGTCGAGAAGAACATCGCAGCCTGTCCGGCCGAGTTGCCCGCACCGACGATGTGGATGTCGAGCCCGTGCACGTTCGGCGCCTCGCTGCGAGCGGCACCGTAGGAGATGCCCTTGCCGACCAGCCTGTCGAAGCCGGTGACCTCGAGCCGCCGCCACGAAACGCCGCAGGCAAGGATGAGCGTCCGTGCACGCAGCACGTCGCCCCCGTCCAGGTGCACCTCATGCGCCTGGGCATCGATCCGCTCGATCGTCCGTGTCACGAGGATCTCCGCGCCAAGCCGGCGCGCCTGCTGGAGGGCCCGGCCCGCGAGCTCGTCGCCGGAGACGCCCGAGGGGAACCCCAGGTAGTTCTCGATCCGGGACGAGGTTCCGGCCTGGCCTCCCGGCGCTTCTCGCTCGACCGCGAGCGTGCGCAGACCCTCTGACGCGCCGTAGACGGCGGCGGCGAGGCCTGCGGGGCCGGCGCCGATGACCATCGTGTCGTACTCGGCCGCCTGGGGCTCGGTCCCGAGCTCGAGCAACTCGGCCACCCTGCGAAGCTGCGGTCGGACCAACGTCTGGCCGCCGAGCAGGCGGACCACCGGACAGTCGTCCTCGGCCGGCAGCGGCCCCTCCCAGAGCCCAGGGGCCTCCAGCGCGCCGGGCTGCAGCCACAGGAAGCTGATCTGGTTGCGGTCGAGGAAGCGGCGCAGCTGCGCACACGCAGGATCCCAGCGCTGCCCGACGAGGATCGCCCGTGGGGGCGGCGCCTCGGCTGCGAGACCTTGCAGTCCCCGCGGTCCGGCCATCCGGAGGCTCGCGAGCGCGCCGATCGACTTGGCGATGATCGGATCCGCGGCCGCGATCGCGTGGTAGGCGCCGGGCTCGATGCGCAGCACGCGCGACGCGACGGCGGCGCGGAAGCCGACCGGGAAGACGGTTCCGAGGACGATTGGCACCTCGCCGAAGACGTCTCCCGGCCACCGCTCGCCGACGACCCGGTCGACCCCGTCGACTGCCTTGATCGCATCGATCCGGCCCTCGAGCACTGCGAACAGCGCCCGGTCGTCGCCCGCGTTCGCCGCGTACTCGCCCGCCACCAGGCTGACGTCCGCGGCCACTCGCGCCAGCCGTTCGTGCTCGTCTGCGCCCAGCATCGCAAACACCTCGATCGCGGCGATCTCCTCCGCCGTCACCACGGCAAGGATCCTCCCTCGGACGCGGCCGACTCGGTCCGGCGAGGCAGATCCTGCAGACGTGTCAGGCCCGTGGACACTGCGGCGAGACACTAGCGTTCCCACGGCGATCGACTCGTAAGTCGGCTGCCCGGCCTCGAGCTCGGGCCGGGCGCTCCGGCACGCGCCGGGCGGGACCGGGCGAACTGCCGCGGGAGGTGGGCTCGTCGGTGGCCACTGGAGGGGGAAACCCCTGCTCAGCGGCAACTCCGAACCAGGCGATCCGGCGATGTCGTCCGGCGGGCGTGCACTGATGATCTGAAGATGCCCGTCGTGTCGACCGCCGTTGCCAGGTCGGGGAATCCGCACGCGAGGGTGGATTTTCCCGTTCTGCAACGAAGTTGCGACCACCGACACCCAAGACGAAGGAGTGAGCTGTGAGCGAGTCCATACATCGAGCCGAGGCCGGAGTTCTGGGCTGGATCGACCGGGACATCACCGAGCCGATGGCGAACTTCCAGGACCCGAGCCAGGAGTGGCGACGCCTTTTCTCCGAGCTCTACGGGACGTTCCTGCTCGTGATCGTCGCTGCGGGCGGCGGGATGATGGGGGAGGCGTTCCCGAACACGATCACCCGCACGGCTGCGGTCGTCGCACCGGGTCTGATGGTGATGGGGGTCATCATGTTCATGGGCAAGGTGTCCGGGGCGCACTTGAACCCCGCCGTGAGCATCGCCTTCTCGCTTCGCGGAGACTTTCCCTGGCGCCGGGTGCCCGGCTACGTGATCATTCAGCTGATCGGCGCCTCTCTCGCCGCGCTCTTCCTGCACGAGGTGATCAAGGTCTCGGCGAAGTTCGGATCCAACTACCCGGCGGGCAGCTACTCGGGCTGGCAGGCCTATCTGATGGAGGCCCTGCTCACGCTGGGGCTCGTCAGCGTGATCCTCGGCACTGCCTCCGGCGCGCAGAACATCGGGATCTTCGGCGCGATCGGCGTGGGCGCCTACATTGCGCTCGCCGGCCTCTGGGGTAGCCCGATCTCGGGCGCATCGATGAACCCGGCCCGCACGTTCGGCCCGGATCTCGTCGCCCGCGACTTCGGCCAGTACTGGGTCTACGTCGCCGGCCCGCTCACGGGAGCGGTAATCGCCGTCGGGTTCGCCTACGTGCTCCGTGGAGCCGGTGGCGGCAAGTCCGGCTCGGGGGCTGCCCAGGGCGCCCTCTTCACCGAGGAGCAGAAGCCCGACCAGGTTTGACGGGGCGTGCTCCCCCTTACGACCCAAGGTCGGAGCGGGGGAGCACGCGCGCCCGGCGGCGACGATGTGCCCCGGTCGGCTCCCGCGACGGATACTGGTGCCGGTTGGCTTCGGGGCCTTCACGCGATCAGGGTGATGCGGTGCGCGTGAGCACCGACGAAGATGGGCCTGATGCGAGCGGCTTCCCGGAGGCGGGGCCGGTCACGTTCAATCGGTGAGGAGGAGGAACTCGATGGCCAGCAAGACCGGGGCAGAGCATGGGGTCGACAAGCGGTCGACCAAGGCGGGCCGCGTTGAGCACCATTCGGCGGCAGAGCGCGCGGCGACCGGCAAAGCGGCTCGCGCCGAAGTCCCGCGCTCGTCCCACGCAGCCTGGGAGCCGCCGCCGAACCGGGTGAGCCCGCTCGATCTGCTCGAGGAGCAGGCGCAGACCCGCGTGCCCGAGCTCGTGGCGATTCGCTACGGGCGGATGCTCGTCTCGCCGTTCACGTTCTATCGCGGCGCGGCGTACCTGATGGCAGCGGATCTCGCGGGGCTCCCGCGAACGAGCCTGCACGCCCAGCTCTGTGGCGATGCGCACCTCTCCAACTTCGGCGCCTTTGCAGCGCCCGATCGCCGGCTCGTCTTCAGCATCAACGATTTCGACGAGACGCATCCCGGTCCGTTCGAGTGGGACGTGAAGCGCCTCGTCGCCAGCTTCGCAGTCGCGGGCCGCGATCGTGGATTCGACGACAAGCAGCGGGCGGCGATCAACCTGGCAGTCGGACGTGCCTATCGGGAAGCGATCGCCGGCTACGCCGGGATGGGCAACTTGGGCCTTTGGTATACCCGCCTCGATGTCGAGGAGCTGCTCGGTGAGGTCCAGCGCGAGCTTGCTGCAAACCAACTCAAGCGGGCGGAGCGGAACGTGGCGAAGGCGCAGTCGAAAGGAAGCCTCAAGGCGTTCGAGAAGCTGACCGAGATCGTCGACGGCGAGCCGCGGATCCGTAGCGACCCGCCCGTCGTCACGCCGATCGAGGAGCTCGTCGCAGGTGAGGACCTCGACCGGCTGGATGCTGCACTGCACGAGGTCATCCGCTCCTACCGGGGGACGCTCCAGGGTGACCGTCGCCGGCTCCTCGAGCGGTACCGCTACGTCCACACGGCCCGGAAGATCGTCGGGGTCGGCAGCGTCGGTACGCGCGCGTTCATCATGCTCCTGCTCGGGCGGGATGGCGACGATCCGCTGTTTCTCCAGTTCAAGGAGGCGGAGGCCTCGGTGCTGGAGCCGTTCCTCGGCAAGAGCACGTTCGCCAACCACGGTCAGCGCGTCGTCGAGGGTCAGCGCCTGACACAGGCCGCCAGCGACATCATGCTCGGCTGGATTCGCACCGGAGGCGTCGACGGCGTCGAGCGGGACTTCTACGTGCGCCAACTCTGGGATGCCAAGGGCTCCGCCCTGGTCGAGTTGATGGAGCCCAACTTGATGAAGGTCTACGCGAAGGCATGCGGATCGGAGCTTGCACGGGCCCACGCCCGCTCGGGAGACGCGATCGCGATCGCGAGCTACCTCGGCACGAACGAGACGTTCGACCGAGCCCTCGCCGAGTTCGCCGAGTCGTATGCAGACCAGAACGAACGCGACTACAAGATGCTGACAAAAGCCGTCAGGGACGGACGGATCGCGGCCGAAAGCGGCGTCTGATCGGAGCTGAATCGGCACAGCGCTCGATCGCAGCGTCCGGCTGGATCAGGAGGCGACGGCGTCAGGTCGGTCATGCTCCGTCGCCCTGCCCGAAGACGGGTCGTCCAGTCGCTCTTCATGCTTGCGACCGTCAAGCCCGCTCCTCGGCTCGGCCAGGGCCGTGGCTAAGTCGAAGGCAGATCTGCCACTGCGGCGCAGGCAGGCGCTCATCCCGAGGAGACGCAGGTCACGACTCGGCTCGCCGGCTCGTGCGTCGCGAGCTGATCCGCCCCGACCGCGCCCAGCTCGCCGGCGACGACGGCTACCGCTTCCGTCACGTGCTCGATCCGCGATGCCGCCTGCGAAGCATCGTGTCGCTCGGTCGAGGGAAGCTCTGAGCCAAGGTTTGGCTCGCGGCGTGGTATTCGGCTTCGGTGGTGCCCTAGACCGGGGTACCCTGCCCTGGCGGCGCGCACGAATCGGGCCGCTTCATGTGCCTCCTCAGCAGTGAGCGGGTTGCAGCTTCGAACAGCCGGCGGAGCTCATGCGGCCGGCGAAACGCTACCGCCGCTGGAGGTCATCTTTGGGTGCCGGCACGTTCGAGAGTCGAACCACGAGCCCGCCGCAAGCCGTCGCGCCTCGCTTTCGAGGGGTGTGCCACGTCGGGGCGCTCTTCGTGGCGGTGCCGGTAGGAGTCCTGTTCGTGCTCGACGCCCGCTCCGGGGTCGCGCAGTTGGCGCGGCCGTGTTCGCTGCGAGCGTGGCATTCATGCACGGCTGCAGCTCCCTCTTTCATCGCCGCCGGTGGACACCGGAGCACATGCGGTGGATCGGGCTCCTCGACCACGCGGCCATCTATGTGCTGATCGCGGGCACGTACACCCCGATCGCGCTCTTCGTGATCCACCCCGGCTGGCGGCTGGCCGATCCTCCTCATCGTCTGGGGTGGTGCGCTTGCGGCAACCCTGAGAAGGCTCTTCCGGCCGCACGCGCCTCCGTGGGTCGCCGCCGCCACGTGCCTTGCTTTCGGTTGGGTCTCCGTGATCGTGATGCCGCAGATCGTCGAGCACATCGGGCTCGCCCCGGCCTCGCTGCTCGTAGCCGGCGGACTCGCCTAC
The DNA here is from genome assembly GCA_963720045.1 of uncultured Actinomycetota bacterium. Taxonomy (GTDB): domain Bacteria; phylum Actinomycetota; class Thermoleophilia; order Gaiellales; family Gaiellaceae; genus PALSA-600. Next base: position 16,991 of record CAVREC010000013.1, read on the forward strand.
ACCGTCGGTGCGCTCGTCTACGCGCGACGGAAGCCGGATCCTTTCCCCGAGCACCTTCGGCTATCACGAGGTCTTTCACGCCCTCGTCATCGTGGCGGTGGCCTGCCAGTACGCGGCGATCGCGTTCTTCGTCGTCCCGCAAGCATGACGTCCCGCGCTCCGCCCCTTCCCGCCCGGCGAGGGCCGTCGACCCTCCAGCGCTCTCTGGCGACCTGCGTCTGCGCGATCGGCCTGGCAGCGGTCGTGCTCGTGGCCCGGCGCATCACTCGCACCAGTTGGCCGCTCGACGGAGCGCAGGTCGGGTTCGTGCTCGGTGCCGGCGCGGCCTATTTCGCGAGCTTCGTCTTCAGAGCGCTCGGCTGGCAGCGCCTGTTTCCAGCAGCGTCTCGACCCGATCGCAGCCGGTGCCTTGCGGCCTGCGGCGCCGCGGCTGCAAGCGGAGTGATCCTCCCGTTTCGGCTCGACTACCTCGTCAAGGTCGGGATGCTGCGCCGGCTCAGCGGCGTGACGGTCGGGCTCGAGGCGATCGTGTTGTCGATCCTGACCCTCGGCCTGGTCGATGCCGTCGCGATGCTCCCGCTCGCCGTCGCCGCGTTCGTGACCTCGGGTGGGATCTTTCGAGCGCCGCTCTCGGTCGTCGTGCTCTTCTCCCTCGGTTGCATCGCGATGTTGACATTCGGCCCGCGGATCGCCCGCCTGCCGCTTCTCGTGCGCTCGAGGCGGCTGCGACAGATCTGTGACCGCGTCGGCGGAGGCGCGGCTCGTACCGGAGCGACCGCTGCCGCGGGCGGTTTTCTGCTGTGCTGCTGGTTGATGCGCGCACTCGGCAACACCTTCTTGCTCTGGGCGCTCGGCGTCGGCTTCTCCCCGGCGTTCGCGCTCGTCGTCCTCTGCCTGGCTGCCGCAGCGTCGATCCTGCCGATCACCTCCGGCGGGGCGATCGTCAGCATCGGCGCGACCTCCGGCGTGCTCCTGGCGCTCGGGGTGCCGACGCGCGCTGCGGTCAACTTCTCCCTGGCCTCGGGCCTGCTTCTGACGAGCACCGCGCTCGTCGCTGCGATCATCGGTGTCAGCGGATCGATCATCTTCGCCCTTGGACGGCGGCGCCTTGTACGGCTCGACCCCTGGTAGAGCACTCGGGCCGCTGCGCGCCCACATGCGTGCCGCCGGTGTTCTCCTGCGGACGTTCGACCTCGCGGGAGCCCGAACCCCCCGGGGCTCGGCCGCGCGGACCGAGGACGGGGCTCTCGGCACCTGGCCGGCGGTGACGGTGCGCCCGCGGACGGCTCCTCCCTGGCCCGCGGTGATGTTCGTGAACGGCGCAACACCCGACGGCCGGAGTCACGCCGGTGTGCGCCGCTTCGCGGCGTCGCTCGCAAGAGCCGGATACATCGTCTTCATTCCCGAGCTACCGGGCGTCGCGGCCGGCGAGCTCTCGCCCCCGACGCTCGCGGCCGCCGTCGAGTGTGCGTTGATCGCGGCCGACTCGGCAGAGGCCCGCGATGGGCGGATCGGTCTCTTCGGCGTCTCGGTCGGAGGCACGCTCGCGCTGCTCACCGCCGCCACGCCCGAGCTCTCGCGCCGGATCTCGGTCGTCGCCTGCATCGCTCCCTTCTCCGACCTGGAGAAGATCGTGATGCTGGCGACGACCGGGAGATATCCAGGCCCGTCTGGATGGGACACCTACCCCGTCCCGCCCGAGCTGCAGGTGGGCGTCGCACGGTCACTGGTCGGGATCCTCGATCCGGGCCCTGACGCGCGAGCCCTCGGCCAGGTCGTCGAGAGCCTCGATCCGGCGTCCACCGATCCGTTGAGCCGGCTGCGCGGCGCGCCCTGCAGATCGCTCGGGCCGACCGCCGCGGCCGCACAGGCTCTGCTCGTCAACCGCGACCCGGAACGCTTCGATGAGCTCTTCGCGGCCCTTCCGGGAGGTCTGAAAGACGTCGTCGAGTCGCTCTCGCCGCTGCGAACGGCTGCATTCCTTTCGGCGCCGGTCGAGATCGCGACCGCCCCTCATGACAAGTACTTCCCGGTCGGCGAGTCGCTTGCCCTCCGGAAGGAAGTGCCGGGCACCCGAATCACCGTGACCTCGGCGCTCGCACACGCCACACCAAGGCTGACCCCGGGCAGCCTCCGTGAGCTCGCGAAGCTCCAGGGCTTCATCGCCCGCTCGCTCGACGCCGCCGCTTCGCCGCTCGCTCAGCCGTGACGCGCGTTTTTACCTCCCGTTGACGCTTCGTTCTTTACCCTTTCCGGAGTCCGCCTTCACCTCAGAGTGAAAGGATGGCCACCGTGCCGGTCCCCCGCCTTGCCGGTTTGTCGAGATCCTTCGAATCAGACGTAGAGTTGTCGCTGTTGCCCGCAGACCCGAGCCCGGAACCGATCAGCGCCGAGCCGCTCAGCGCTGTCGTCGGGCGGTTCAACCTGGCGATCCGCGAACAGGACTGGGTTGCGATGCGAGCCTGCTGCACCGACGACGCAATCATCGACTCGGTCACTGCGAACGCACCGCTCGGCCCGGACGAGACGGTCGCCGCCGTGCGCGGCGCCTATCGCGCCGGGGTCTACCACGTGAAGGAATGGCTGAACCAGGATCTCGCCCACAGTGTCGTGCTCTCGTCGGGACGCGTGCAGTACCGACCCGAGCCGGGACACATGAGCGACTCGATGTTCTTTTGGATCACGACCGGCAAGGACGGCCTGATGTGGCGCGTGAAGGCGTTCTCCGACCGCGACGATGCGCTCGCCCATCTCGAGGAGCACGGGCCGTCTCTCGGGCTCTGAGCTAGCCCTTCCAGGCCGGCTCAGGTGGTTTGTGCACGCTGAAAGCGGGCCCGGAGCTCACGGATCGTCGGAATCAACATCAGCGCGGGAACGATGGGGAGCCAGAAGTTGAACAGCCGGTAGATCAGCACTGCGACGAGCGCCGGGGCGAACCGGACGCCCATCCCGACGAGCGCGAGGGTCAGCGCGACCTCGACGATGCCGGCCCCTCCGGCCGGGAGCGAGCGCCGGCTCAGGACGTAGCCGCCCGAGTAGGCGAGGATCAGGGCCGAGATCGTGATCTGCTTGCCTCCTACGAGCTGCAAGGCCGCCCACAGGCAGGCGATATCGCCGACCCAGTAGAGCGTCATCCCGAGCACGCCGAGTCCGTGCTCGCGGGGGCTCAAGAGCAGCGTGCGAGCTTTTCTCGCGCCTGCGACCGAGTCTGCGAACGTCCGCCGGAACCAGTTCCCGTTCGGCTGCTCCCGGCTCAGGCGCCTGGAGCGCTTGCGCGAGGTCGCCCAGAGCGCGAACGCGAACGCCGGGATCACGAGCAGCGCCGGGAAGGTGGCCGAATCGTTCGCGTGGCCGTCGAGGTTCGCGAACAGGGCAATCGAAGCAAGGAGCGCGACAATGCTGAGGGTCGCGTATTCGAGGAAGCCGAGCGCGAGGACACGACCGACCGCATCCCGGCGGCCTGCCCCCTCACGACGCAGCGCCCAGTAGTCGACCGCGAAGCCTCCCGACCCACGCGTCGCGGCGAAGACGCCGAATCCCGCGACCACCGTCTTCGCCGAGACGGCAAGATCCATTTCCGGTCCGCGCTCGACCCGGGCGATATCCCGGATCGTGAGCACGTAGCCGGCATAGGCCAGCGTCTCGCCGGCGAGGCAGACAGCGAGCCACGCCCATGAGTGCTTCGCGTAGACGATGCGATGGACGTGCGCCCAGCCGGCCGAAGCGGCGAGAAGGTACGAGACTGCAATCGTCGCGCCGGCTGCGCCGATCACGATCGCGAGCGGTTTTTCCTCGAGGAAGAGCAACCCGTCGCGCACAGCGCGACCGGCCCGGACAAGCACGGATCGGGCTCGCTGGACGCGCATCGGGGTTCCTCGTGACTACCCGTTTCCGCCCGGGCCCAACCGAACGCGTTCCCGCTCAGCCCCCGAGGTCGAACGCGGCGAGCCCGCTCAGATCGACGCATGAGCGTCCGCGGATCGTCACGACGGCGACGAGCAGGCTCGTACAGCTCCGGCAGCGGATGATCGTGCCCGGCCCGCCGAGGAAGACGACGAGCTCCGCGAGCGGCCGGCTTGCGCTGCAGGCGGCACAGACGGTGCCGGCCGTCGTGGCGTCGATGCCGAAGACCTCCTCGAGCACCCCGGCCGCCGCGTTGCCGTCGAGCCCCGTCATGTGCCCGATGCTCCGAACCGCTCCGTCTTGACCCGCCGAGGATCGTGTCCGAGCTCGACGAGCGCTCCGGCCGCAGCCTCGACGAACCCTGTCGGGCCGCAGAGATAGACGAGCGGATTCGTCGCCGGCGGCCAGACCGCCTCGGCCAGGACGGCGCCGTCCACGCGGCCCCGATGACCCTCGAAAGCCTCGGGCCAGCTGCGTGTGAGCGCGAAGGTCACCTCGACGCCGCTTTGCCCCTCCATCAGTTCCTCACGGTAGATCACGTCGTCGAGCGAACGGGCCGAATAGAGGAGGCGCGCGGGCGCCGAGCTACCCGCCGCCTCGCGGTGCCGCAGCATCGCGCGGAGCGGCACGATCCCGGAGCCCCCGGCGAGCAGCTGAAGCGGGCCGCCGTCGGATTCGCGCCAGACGAAGTAGCCGCCGATCGGGCCTCGCAGCTCGAGCTCGTCACCTGCCCGAAGCTCGTCGACGAGGTACGGGGAGACCTCACCGTCGTCAAGCCGCTCGACCGTGAGTGCGAGATGCTCGTCTTCGGGCGCGGAGGCGATCGAGTAGCTTCGCTGCGCCTGGTAGCCGTCCTCGTCGGTCAAGCGGACGTCGACATGCTGTCCCGCGAGCTGTCCCGGCCAGTCCGGCGGATCGAGGAGAAGGGTCTTCGTGCGGGAGGTTTCCTCGATCGTCGAGACGACGGTCGCGAGCCGCCAGCTCAGTCGCCCTGATACCGCTGTTCTTTCCACGGGTCTCCGTAGTTGTTGTAGCCGTAGCCCTCCCAGAACCCGGGCTCGTCCTCGTTCCGCAGCTCGAGCCCGCGCACCCATTTGGCGCTCTTCCAGAAATAGAGATGAGGCACGAGGAGCCGCGCCGGCCCGCCGTGCTCGGCCTCGACCGGCTCGCCGCCGTAGTCGACCGCGATCCACGCCTTGCCGTCGAGCAGGTCCTCGAGCGGGAGGTTCGTCGTGTAGCCGCCGTCGCTCCGGGCGAGCACGAACTCGGCGCTCGTCTCGACGTCGCCGAGGAGCGTGTCGAGCGAGACGCCCGTCCATTCCGTGTCGAGCTTCGACCATTTCGTGACGCAGTGGATGTCGACCGTGACCGTCTCATGCGGCAGGGCCTTGAACTCCTCCCAGCTCCACGAGACCGGTGCGTCCACGGCGCCGTCGATCGAGAACGACCAGTCCTCGAGCCGCGTGTGCGGTGTCGGGCCGGCCGAGAGAACCGGGAAGTCGGGCGTGACGTACTGCCCCGGCGGCACACGGCCCGGGTCGGCTGAAGGCTCACGACGGCGGTGGAATCCCCGTGAGATCGGCACGTGGGCCGAAGATTAGACGGTGGCGCCGACGAGCAGCCGGTCGAAGACGAGCCGCACCGCCATCGAGCCCTCGCCGATCGCGGTCGCGACCCGCTTCACGGAGCCGCTCCTCGCGTCGCCGACGCAGAAGATGCCGGGAACGGTCGTCTCGAGCGGCAGCGGGACGGTGCCGTCGAGCCGGCTTGCGGGGATGTCCGGGCCCGTGAGGATGAACCCGGCCCGGTCGAGCGCGAGCTTGCCCTGGAGCCAGTCGGTGCCGGGGGTGGCGCCGATGAAGAGGAAGAGCGCGTGGACCTCGAGGGTTGCCGGGGCGCCGGAGCTCGCGACTTCGATCGCCGTGAGCTCGTCGTCGCCGAGGAGCCGTGTCACCTCGGTACGGGGCATGAAGTCGATCTTCGGATGCCGTTCGATCCGGGCGATCAGGTACTGCGACATCGTCTCCTCGAGTCCGTCGCGCCGAACCATGAGATGCACGGTGGCGCAGGTCTCGGCGAGGTAGAGCGCCGCCTGGCCGGCCGAGTTGCCGCCGCCGACCACGGCGACCTCGCGGGCGACGCAGGCCTGCGCCTCGACGGCGGTCGCTGCGTAGTAGACGCCGACGCCCTCGAAGTCGTGGATCCGGTCGAGCGGGAGCCGCTTGTAGTGCGCGCCGGTCGCCACGATGATCGAGCGCGCGCCGATCGTGCTGCCGTCGTCGAGCGTGATCACGTGCCGACCCGGCTCGGAGCAGAGCGAGACCGCCTCTGCCGCCAGCGTCAGCCGGACACCGAACTTCTCGGCCTGCACGATCGCCCGGTTGCTCAGCTCGGAACCGGAGAGCCCGGCGGGAAAGCCGAGGTAGTTCTCGATCCTCGAAGAGGTCCCGGCCTGCCCGCCGAGCGCGGTGCATTCGAGGAGCGTGGTCGCGAGGCCCTCGGATGCCCCGTAAACCGCGGCAGCAAGGCCCCCCGGCCCGCCTCCGACGACGACGAGATCGCAGTCCTCGGCTCCGGCGTCGTTGCTCGGTTCGGGGTTGCCGAGCGCGCGGCGGAGCTCGAGGGCGCTCGGATTGCGAAGCACGGCGCCGCCGGGAATCGCCACCACCGGCATCTCTCCCGCGCTGACCCCGAGCTTGTCGAGCAGAAGCGCTCCCTGGGGTGAGTTCTCGCAGTCGAGCCATTTCGTCGCGACGCCGTTCCGAGCCAGCAGTTCGAGCAGGCGGCGGGTCTCCGGATCGAACCGCGAGCCGACAAGCGTCACCCCGATCCCCTCGCGAACGAGGTATCCGCGCCGTGTCATCAGCGCATCGAGGATCAGCTCGCTCAGGGTTCGGTCCTCGGCCACCATCGTCCGCACGTTCTCGACCGGAACCCGGAGCACCCGCCCGCTCTCTCCGACGACAGCCGTGAGGGTCGAGCGGCGTCCGGTCAGCATCCCGATCTCACCGGTGAACTCGCCCGGCTCGTAGCTCACGACGACCCGCATGCCGGGCATCTGGTACCGCTCGACGATGTCCACCCGGCCCTCGAGGACGACGAACATGCCCCAGTCCTCGTCGCCCGGCGAGTACAGCACCTCGCCCGACGCGACCGGCTCCTCGCCGCCGTAGACCCGGATCCGCTCGAGTTGAGTCGGCGAGAGTGGAAACGCGGGCGGCGGATCGAGCGGCGCCGTCGCCGCAAGAGACTCGAGCGACGTCATCACCCGACTTTAGACAACGCCGACGAGGCTGGGGCTTACGTTTTCGAGACGGCCGGAGGCCGAAGTCCGTCGAGGACGACCGCGACGTAGCGCCGCCACGAATCGCCGCCGCCCGACTGCGTCGCAGCCATGATCGCCGAGCCGATCAGCACGGGCACGTCGTCGGGACGGATGTCCGTTCTGAGCGATCCCTCCGCCTGGGCCCGGGAGACGAACTGCTCGACGAGGCCGTGAAGACGCTCCTTTGCCGTCGCCACTTCAGGTAGCTCGCTGCAGCGGGGAACCCCCTCGCAAAGCCCGCGGTCGCCCGCGTAGAGCTCGGCGAAGTCCCAGACGAACCGCTCGAAGGAGCTGCCGGCATCGGGCTCGGCGAGCAGTTCCTCGGCCCGGTCGGCAAGCTCGCCGAGGCGGACACTCACGACAGCCGCGATCAGGGCGTCCTTGCTCGGGAACCGCCGGTAGACGGTGCCGTGCCCGACGCCGGCGCGGCGAGCGATCTCGTCCGCGCTGACGTCGGGCCCGTGCTCCGCGAACGCCTCGGCGGCCGCGACGAGCACGCGGTCGTGGTTCCGCTGGGCGTCCGCGCGCAGGGTGGACACGGCTGTCAGGCTCCAGCGAGCGCCGGCTCGTGCTCGCGGGCCTCGGCCTCGATGCGCGCCACGTCCTTCTGCCGCAGCATCGAGAGCATCACGATGAGCGCGGCGATCAGGAAGATCGCGCCGAACCCGAACGCCCAGTGGAACCCGTCGACGAGCGCCTGCGAGTCCTTGGCGCCGCCGCGGGAGGTCGTCACGCTGGCGGCGATCGTGGACAGGACGGCGAGCCCGAGCGCACCGCCGATCTGCTGGGAGGTGTTGAAGAGCCCGGAGGCGAGCCCCTGGTCCTCGTTGTCGAGCCCGGTGGTTGCAAGCAGCGTCAGCGGCATGAACACGGCGCCCATCCCGAGCGAGGTGAGGATCATCGAGGGCAGGACGTCTGTGAGATACGAGCCGTCAACCGGCAGCTGGGTGAGCAGCAGCAGCCCGGCGGCGCCGAGGACCATCCCGATCCCGGCGACGAGCCTGACGCCCACCTTGGGGGCGAACTGCGCCGCGAGCCCGGCCGAGACCATGATCCCGGCCGTGAAGGGCAGGAATGCGAGCCCGGCCTTGAGCGGCGCGTACCCGAGCACCTTCTGGATGTAGATCGTGTTGAAGAAGAACATCGAGAACATCCCCGACATCGCGAGGAACATCACGACATTCGCCGTCAGGAGGGAGCGGATCTTGAAGATCGAGAGTCGTACGAGCGGCGAGGCAGCGCGTGTCTCGATCACGACGAACGAGACCAGGAGCACGGCCGAGATCGCGAAGAAGCCGAGCGTGACCGTCGAGGTCCAGCCGGCCGTCTCCGCCTTGACGATCGCATAGACGAGTGCCATCAGTCCGCCCGTGACCGTCGCAGCCCCGGCAATGTCGTAGTTGTGCGATGCCTCCTCGTCTCTCGATTCCGGCACGAGCCGGTAGGAGAGGATGAAGGCGACGATGCCGACCGGGACGTTCACGAAGAAGATCCACGGCCATGAGAAGTACTGCGTCAGCGCGCCTCCGAGGACGAGGCCGATCGCCGCTCCGCCGATCGCGATCGCGGCCCAGACCCCGAGTGCCTTGGCGCGCTCGGCGCCCTCCTTGAAGGTCGTGGAGATGATCGAGAGTGCCGCGGGGGAGATCAAGGCGGCGCCGAGCCCCTGGAGGGCGCGGAAGCCGATCAGCATCCCTTCGCCGTTCGCGAACCCGTTCATCAGCGAGGCGAACGTGAAGATCACGAGCCCGACCAGGAACACCCGCTTGCGCCCGAGGAGGTCGCCCGCGCGTCCGCCGAGGAGCAGGAACCCGCCGAAGACGAGCGTGTAGGCGGTGATGATCCACTGCAGGCTGGCCTCGCTCAGATCCAGATCCTCTGGATCGACGGCAGGGCCACGTTCACGATCGTGCTGTCGAGGACGACCATGAACTGCGCGAGGCAGATCAAGACCAAAACGACCCACGGATTTGTCTTCTCTCTTGGCATCAGCTCTGCTCCCTCTCTCGAACCGGACGGCGAAGTCCGCTTAACGTATCAGAACCGGACTTCTCAGTCCGGTTACGATCTGGTGACGGCGCCTCGAGCTGTTGTCGAGGTCCCGGTTCAGACCGGCGGACGCGGCGAAACTCATCTGTGGGAGGCTCAGCCGTTGTCGGAGCGGTGGAGCGAGGCCTGGATCAGGTCGAGCTTGCGGTCGAGCTCGTCGAGCCGGTTGCTGACCGCCGTGTCCTCGCCGGTGAGGGCCTTGATCTCCGTCCTCGCCCGTGTCACGAAGGTGGAGGTGATCGCGGCGGTCGTGATCGCGAGGATCGCGATCCCCTCGAGCATCACGAAGCTCGCGACGATTCGCCCCGAGACGTTCTTGGGGGCGACATCGCCGTAACCGACGGTAGTGACGGTCTCGATCGCCCACCAGCACGCAACACCGAGGTTCGGGTACTCGGAGCGGTCGAGCAGATGCATCAGCAGGCCGGAGATGAAGACCACCGCCGCAGTGGCGACCACGATCGTGCTCGCGGCGGCACGCACGGTCGGCGGCTTGCGCAGCAGTCTCGAGAAGCCGCGCTCGATCACGTTCACACGCGCCATTGGCTGTGAGGCTACGCAGTCGAGCGGACGGGCTCTGAGCTCAGGAGAGCATCAACGCGAGGAGCGCCTTCTGCACGTGCAGGCGGTTCTCGGCTTCGTCCCAGACGGCCGACTGCTCGCCGTAGAGCGCTCCCGGTGTGATCTCCTCGCCCGGGTGCGCGGGCAGGCAGTGCAGGACGATCGCCTCGGGCCCGGCGACCGCGACGAGCGCCTCGTCGAGACGGTAGGGCTCGAGATCTGCGAGCCGTCTCTCGCGCGTCTCCTCCTGGCCGAGCGAGACCCAGATGTCGGTGACGAGGACGTCTGCGCCAGCGGCGGCTTCCCTGGGATCGCGGACGAGCGTCAGCGGCGTTCCGGCGGGCGGGTGGTAGCCCTCGGGGCAGGCGGCGACAACCTCCATCCCGGTCAGCTTCGCGATCTCTGCGAGCGAGACGAGGACGTTCGTGCCGTCGCCGACCCAGCCGACCTTCGCGCCCTCGAGAGCGCCGAGGCGCTGGCGAATCGTGAGCGCGTCGGCGAGGGCCTGGCAGGGGTGCTCCACGGAGGTGAGCGCGTTGATCACGGGGATCTCGGCGGACTCGGCCCAGGCTTCCAGCTCCTCGTGCGAGAGCACGCGGATCGCGAGGGCGTCGAGGTAGCGGGAGAGCACCTGGGCGGTGTCGCTCAGCGACTCGCCGCGCGAGAGCTGCATCTCCTGGGGCGTGAGCGTGACGAAGCCGCCGCCGAGCTGGATGATCGCGACGCCGAAGCTGATCCGGGTGCGGGTCGAGGGCTGGCCGAAGATCAGGCCGAGGCTTCTGCCGGGAAGGCGCGGCGAGCGGTCGAGCTTCAGCTCCTCGGCGAGATCGAGGATCGCGTCGACCTCGGCGGGGACGAGATCGCCGATCTTCAGGAGGTCGCGGCCGGACAGCGAGACGGGAAGCGGCGATTTCACAGCCAGCGCTCTTTCGCCGCGGAGGCCGCCGCCCCTACATCGCCCAGTCGCGGGGCGTCGGTTGCCGGGGGCTCGAACGTGCCGGCCCGAACCTCGGCGGCGACCTGCTCGTGCGCGTCGCGGAACGGAAGGCCGTCGCGGACGAGCGCCTCGGCCGCGTCGGTCGCACGGAGGAGCGGGTCGGCGCAGGCCTCGGCCATCCGCTCGCGGTCGAACTCGAGGCCCTTCACGAGCACGGTGAGCGCGCCGAGCGCGTTGCGGACGTCGGCCCTCGCGGCGAAGACGGGCGGCTTGTCCTCCTGGAGGTCGCGGTTGTAGGCGAGCGGCAGGCTCTTCACCGTGGCGAGGAGTCCCGTAAGCCGGCCGATCGCGGTTCCGGCCTTGCCGCGCGCCAGCTCGGCGACGTCGGCGTTCAGCTTCTGCGGCATCATCGACGAGCCCGTCGCCGCGTCCTCCGGCAGCCGCGCGAACCCGAACTCCGAGGTCGTCCAGAGCACGAGCTCCTCGCCGATCCTCGACAGGTGGCCGAAGAGGACGGCGCACGCGTAGAGGTAGTCGAGCGCGAAGTCGCGGTCGGAGACGCCGTCGATCGAGTTGCGCAACGGGTCGGGCGGCGGTGGGATCGGGAGGGTCGAGCCGGCGAGCGCGCCCGAGCCGAGTGGGCTCGGGATCGCATTCGCGCCGGCGAAGCGAAGTCGTGCGCGGTCGCGTTCGAGCATCTCGACCCAGGCGAGGAGGTGGTGGCCGAGCGTGACCGGGATCGCCCGCTGGAGATGGGTGTAGCCGGGCATCGGCGTCTCGGCCTCGTCGGCGGCGCGCCTGATCACGGTGCGCGCGAATGCGGTCAGCGCCTCCTCCGCCTCGGCAGCCGCGTGGGAGACATAGAGCCTGAACGCGGCGGCGACCTGGTCGTTGCGGGAGCGGCCGGCGTGGATCTTCCGGCCGACCTCGCCGAGGAGGCGCTCGATCGCCGAGTGGACGTCCTCGTCCTCGGCTTCGAGGTCGGCGACCGTGATCGCGGCGAGGCGCTCCTCGACCTCGGCGAGCTCGGCGCTCGTGAGCAGCCCGGCGCCCTCGAGCCGCTTGGCGTGGATCAGCGTTCCCTGGATGTCGTAGGGAAGAAGCTCGTCGTCGGTCGCGCGCAGGAACTCCCAGACCTCCGGGGCGAGCGCCGTTCCGACCCGGCCCGCCCAGAGGGTCAAGAGCCGAGCTCCAGCGGGTCGGACGGCGGCGGGGGCGGCTCGAGCCGGAGCTTCCGCTGCTCGGCGAGCATCCGCTGCGTGTCGGCGATGTCGTTCACCTGGACGGCAAGCTGGCCGATCCGGTCGGCGGCGGTGAACGCGGTCGAGCTTCGCTCCATGCTCAGACGCTCCGGGTCGTAGGTTACTCCCTCGCCGCGCGTGTCGAGGATCGTGTAGTCGTCGCCGCGGCGCAGCTCGATCGTGACCTCGCCGGTCACAACCGCGGCCACGAACGGCTGCAGGGCGGCGCGGAGCATCAGCGCCTGCGGGTCGAGCCAGCGGCCTTCGTAGAGCAGGCGGCCGAGGCGGCGGCCCTGGTCGGCATAGGTCTCGAGCGTCGCCTCGTTGTGGATCGCCGTCAGGAGCCGCTCGTAGGCGATGTGGAGGAGCGCCATCCCGGGCGCCTCGTAGATGCCGCGGCTCTTCGCCTCGATGATCCGGTTCTCGATCTGGTCGGACATCCCGAGCCCATGACGGCCGCCGACGGCGTTCGCTTCCATCACGAGCGCGACCGGGTCGTTGCTCTCGAGCTCGCCGACCGCGACAGGGAGGCCGTTCCGGAAGCGGATCGTGACGGTCTCCGTGCTCGATCTCGACCCCGGGATCCCAGTGGCGGACGCCCATGATCGGCTCGACGATGTGCATGCTCGTCGAGAGCAGCTCCAGGTCCTTCGCCTCGTGGGTGGCCCCGAGGAGGTTCGCGTCGGTCGAGTAGGCCTTCTCGACGGAGCTGCCGTGGGGGAGGCCCTTGGCGGCGAGGTACTCGCTCATCTCCTTGCGGCCGCCGAGCTCCGACGACGAAGGCGCTGTCGAGCCAGGGCTTGTAGACGCGCAGGCTCGGGTTCTCGAGCAGGCCGTAGCGGTAGAAGCGCTGGATGTCGTTGCCCTTGTAGGTGGAGCCGTCGCCCCAGATCTCGACGCCCTAGCGGCGCATCGCCTTCACGAGGAGCGTGCCGGTGACGGCGCGGCCGAGCGGCGTCGTGTTGAAGTAGCGGCGGCCGGCGGTCTGGATGTGGAAGGCGCCGCACTGGAGCGCCGCGAGGCCTTCGCGGGCGAGCGTCTCCCGGCAGTCGACGAGGACGGCGTCCTCGGCGCCGTACTCGCGGGCCCGTGCGGGAACGGCCGCGATGTCGGGCTCGTCGTACTGGCCGAGGTCGGCGGTGAAGGCGTAGGGGATCGCGCCCCGCTCGCGCATCCACGCGAGCGCGCAGCAGGTGTCGAGCCCGCCAGAGAAGGCGATCCCGACGCGTTCGCCGACGGGCAGCGAGTCGAGGATCGCTCCGCCTGAGCTACCCACGCTCACAATCTCCTAGTGGTGCATGGCACCGTTGTTGCCTGACCAGAGGCAGCGGTGAACGGCGCCGTTGTCTGGAAAAAGCGCTGCGTAGGCGCGGAAAGCGAAGCGCTCGGTGTCGAGGGGCGCAAGGCCGGTGCATGGCACCGTTGTTGCCTGAACAGAGGTAGTGGTGCACGGCGCCGTTGTCTGGAGAAAGCCCTGCGTGTTGCGGGAATCAGCTCGTCCTCTACCGAGGGGCGGAAGGCCGGTGCATGGCACCGTTTTGGAGTGGCCCGTCATGCGTCGGAGTCGCCTTCGAGGTAGTGCGTGAAGTCGGCGGCGAGCTCGGCGGCGCTCGAGCCTTCGCGGACGGCGACGAAGATCGTGTTGTCGCCCGCGATCGTGCCGGCGACGTCGGGGAGGGTCGCCTCGTCGATCGCGTCGGCGAGCGCGGCGGCGAAGCCGCGGGGCGTGTGGATCACGAGCAGCTGGCCGGTCGGGATCATCGCCCCCGCCCAGTTGCGCAGGGCGGAGGCGAGCTGTTCGAGCCGGCGCAGGTCGGCGGCGCCCGGGAGCGCGTAGATCAGCCGGCCGTCGCCGTTTCGCACCTTCACGAGCCCGAGCCGCGCCACGTCGCGCGAGACAGTCGCCTGCACGGCCTCGATGCCTTCGGCCCGGAGCGCCTCGGCCAGGTCGGCCTGGGTCGAGAGATGCTGCTGCTCGACGAGCCGCAGGATCGCGCCCTGCCGCTCGAACTTCGTCGTCATCGCAGCGTCTCCCGGATCAGGTCGACGCCGAGGTCGGCCTCCTCCGACGAGATCGTGAGCGGCGGCGTGAGGCGCAGTGCGGTCTCGCCCGCCGTCCCGACGAGCAGGTTGTGCTCGAGTGCCGCGTGGGCGACCGGGCCCGCCGGCCGTCCGAGCTCGACGGCAAGCAGGAGGCCGGCGCCACGCACATCCGGGGAGCTGCGCCTCGAACCGCTCGCCGATCGCGCGGACGTGAGCGAGAAGGTCGTCGTCGATCGTCTCGACGACCGCACACGCGGCGGCGCAGGAGACGGGATTCCCGCCGAAGGTTGAGGCGTGGTCGCCGGGGACGAACCCGGTGGGCGCGCCGTCGGCGACGAGCAGCGCTCCGATCGGCAGGCCGTTCGCGAGCCCCTTCGCGAGCGTGACCGCATCCGGCCGCACGCCCGAGCGCTGCCAGGCGAAGAACTCGCCCGTCCGGCCGATGCCGGTCTGTACCTCGTCGAACACGAGCAGCGCGTCGAACTCGTCGGCGAGCGCCCGGGCCTCCTCGAGCGCCTCCGCGGGAATCGGCCGCACGCCTCCCTCGCCCTGTACCGGCTCGATGAAGATCGCGGCCGTCTCGGGGCCGACGGCGTCGGCGAGCGTCTCGGGGGTGGCGAAGCGGACGCCCGGCACGAGCGGCTCGAACGGCGCGCGCTTGGCCGGCTGGCCGGTGATCGAGAGCGCCCCCATCGTCCGCCCGTGGAACGAGCCCTCGAGCGCGACGAGCTCCGTCTTGCCCGTCGACTTCCGCGCCCACTTGATCGCAGACTCGACGGCCTCGGTTCCGGAGTTGCAGAAGAACGCGTGGGCACCGCCGAAGCGCTCCGACAGGGCGCGCGCCAGGTTCTCCATCGGCTCGGTCGAGTAGAGGTTCGAGACGTGCCAGAGCCGCTCGAGCTGCTCCTTCGCTGCCGCGAGCGGCGCCGGATGGCAATGGCCGAGGCTGACGACGGCGATCCCGGCGACGAGGTCGAGGTAGCGCTGCCCGTCGTCGGCGATCAGCCAGGTGCCTTCGCCGTCGACGAACGTCACGGGGAAACGCGCGTAGACCGGGAGCAGCGGCGTGCCGGTAAGGACGTTCACGCCACCACCGCCGTCCGGCCGATCGAGGCGGGGATGCCGTGGCGGGCTGCAGCGGCAGCAGAGCTGAGCTTCGGGATGATTCCGCCCTCGAGCGTGCCGCCGGCGAGAAGCTCCTCGGCCTGGCCGGCGTTCACCGAGTCGACGACCTCACCGTCGATCAAGAAGCCCTCGACGTCTGTCAGGAAGACGAGCCGGTCGGCCTTCATCCCGATCGCGATCGCCGCCGCTGCCACATCCGCGTTCACGTTGAGCGATCCGTCCGTCGCCGCGCGCGATCGGCGCGAGCACCGGGATCTTCCCCGCTGCGAGCGCCGCCCGCACGGCGGGAAGCTCCGCCGGCTCGACCTCGCCGACGAGCCCGAGCCCCGGCAGCGGCGTCGCGATCAGGCCGATCTCGTCGCCGGCAAGCCCGACGGCCCGCTCGCCGATCGCGGCGCAGAGCGCCTCGTTGACCGCCATGAACGAGTCGCGGACGATCCCGATCCCCTCGGGCGGGGTGACCCGGAGCCCGTCGACGAACTCCACGGGGACACCGGCCCGCTCCATCTCCGCCGAGATCTGGGGGCCCGCGCCGTGGACGACGAGGACATCGTCAGCCGCGGCCAGTTCGAGCACCGCGCCCGCCGAGCGGCCCGACACCGCACCGCCGACCTTCACCACGAAAAGGCTCATGTCCTGTAGTCCGCGTTGATCCGGACATAGTCGTAGGAGAGGTCTGTCGTGAGATACCCCGCGCGCCCTTCGCCGAGGGCGAGATCGAGCTCGATCGTGCACTGCGGCCCCGAGACATCCGGCTCGACGTCGGTCGGCGCGCCGCGGTCGAGGACGACGGTGCCGTTGTAGAGCAGCGTGACCCGATCGGCGTCGATCGTCGCGTAGCCTCCGTTCCACGGCGCCGAGCCGGCGGCCATCAGCACGCGGCCCCAGTTCGCGTCATGGCCGTGGAGCGCCGTCTTCACGAGCGGGGAGGTGGCGATCCGGCGCGCGATCGCTTTCGCCTGCGCGTCGTCGGCGGCGCCGGTGACGTTGATCTGGGCGAGCACGGTGATCCCTTCGCCGTCCTCCACGACCTGCCGGGCAAGGGAGCCGCAGACCTCGGCGAGCGCCGTGACGAACGCCGCATCCGACTCGGGCGTCCGCTCGATCCCGCTCGCGCCGTTCGCAAGCAGAATCACGCAATCGTTCGTCGAAGGCTCGCCGTCGACCGAGATCGAGTTGAAGGAGCTCGTCGACCGCCGGCCGGAGCAGACCGACGACCTCGGCGGCCTCGAGCGGGTAGTCGGTCGTGACGAGCGCGAGCATCGTCGCGAGGTCGGGATGGATCATCCCGGAGCCCTTCGCCATCCCGCCGACGGTGAAGCCGTCCCGCTCCGCCACGGCCTCCTTCAGCCGCGTATCGGTGGTCATGATCGCCTCGGCCGCATCCGCTCCGCCCTCCGCGGAAAGCGCGGCGACGGCCGGGTCGAGCGCCGGCAGGAGCCGGTTCAGCGGCAGCCGCGCACCGATCACGCCGGTCGAGAGCACGAGCACCTCCTCGCTGGGTAGCTCGAGAAGGCGTGACGCCTCCGCCGCCGTCGCGAGCGCGTCGAGCTTGCCGCGCTCGCCTGTTGCCGCGTTCGCGACGCCCGAGTTGATCACGACCGCCTGTGGATCGGCGAGCGCGAGATGCTCCCGGTTGACCTGCAGGCACGCGGCCTGCACGCGATTGCGGGTGAATACCGCCGCGCCGACCGCGCGCGGAATCGAGCGCACGACCGCGAGATCCTTCCGCTCGCGCCGCCGGATCCCGGCGGCCACACCCGAGGCGACGAAGCCCTTCGCCGCGGTGACGCTCATACGAGGACGCTCCTCAGCCGCAGCCCCGTGGTCTCGGGGAGGCCGAGCGCGAGGTTCGCGTTCTGCATCGCCTGCCCCGCAGCGCCCTTCCCGAGGTTGTCGATCGCGCAGATCACGATCGCCATCCCGGTGCCGCTGTCTCTGAAGACGCCGATCTCCGCCGCATCGGTTCCCTGGACACGGGCGATCTCGGGACCGACCCCCTCCGGCAGCACGCGCACGACCGGGCTCTCGGCGTAGTAGCGCTCGACGAGCGCACGAACGTCGGCGTCCGTCTTGAAGTAACAGGTCGCGAGCAGGCCGCGCCGCACCGGCAGCAGGTGCGGGACGAAACTGACGGGAAACCCGAGCACCTGCTCGATCTCCGGCGCATGGCGGTGCGCTCCGACCGCGTAGGGGGCGAAGTTCTCGAGCACGGCCCCCGCATGCGAGCTGTCGCGCAGCGTCCGGCCGGCGCCCGTCATCCCCGACTTCGCATCGACGATCACGTCCCCCGCCACCACCTCGCGAACCGGAGCGATGGCGAGCAGGGACGCCGTCGCGTAGCAACCGGGATTCGCGACCAGCCGCCCGGTCGCTGGATGAACCTCGGGCAGGCCGTAGCTCCACGCGCCCGGCGCCACCCCGTACCACTTGTCCGCGAGCTCTGGATCGGTCAGCCGGTGAACTCCCGTCAGGTCGACCACGACGGCGCCGTCCGGGGGCGTGAAGGCCGCCGCCTCGTTGTTCCCGACGCAGAGGAAGATCAACTCGGCCCTGCTTCCGGCCGCTTCGAGGTTGCGGGTGAACATCGGGATCTCGCCGTTGAGGCGAGGATCGAGCGCATGCGCGGGGCGCCCGGCGAGCGAATCCGACCCGAGTGCGATCAGCTCGAGCTCCGGATGGAGCAGCACGCGGTCGAGCGTCTCCTGCCCGGTGTAGCCCGCGGTGCCTAGGATCGCAACGGTCGTCATGATGTGCGTATTATGCACATCCGATGGAATCTATGCATCAGCTTCAAGGGAAACTCGTCCTCGAAGACGGCACGGTCTTTCCTGGGATCCAGGCCGGTGCTCCCGGCGTCGCCTCGGGCGAGGCGTGCTTCACGACCGCGATGACGGGTTACGAGGAGGCGGTCACCGACCCGAGCTATGTCGCCCAGGTGCTCTGCTTCTCGTACCCGTTGATCGGGACCTACGGCGTCGACGAGGGTCGGATGGAGTCGGAGCGTGTGCAGTGCGAAGGAGTCGTGATGCGCGACGCGCGGCCCGAGTTCGCGGCCTGGCTGCGAGGGAAGGGAGTGGTCGCTCTGACCGGGCTCGACACGCGCACCCTCGTCCGCCGCATCCGCGACGGCGGTGTCCTGCGCTGCGCGCTCGGCGACGCACCAGTCGACGAGCTCCACGCCCGTGCGCTTGCCGAGCCGTTCATCGACGGCCGGCCGCTCGACCGGCAGGTGGGCGCGCAGGAGCCGTATTCGGTCGGGTCGGGCCCCCGCGTCGTCGTCGTCGACCTCGGCTCGAAGCGGTCGATCCCGCGGCGGCTGGCGGCGGCCGGGCTCGAGGCCTACATCGTCCCCGGTGCCTGGGACGCGGAGGCGATCCTCGAGGCCGACCCGCGCGTCGTGCTGATCGCCAACGGCCCGGGCGATCCCGCGGTCCTCACCGACCAGATCGAGACGATCCGCGGCCTGCTCGGCCGCGTGCCGCTCTTTGGCGTCTGCCTCGGCCATCAGCTCCTCGGCCTCGCGCTCGGGCACAAGACCTTCAAGCTGCCGTTCGGCCATCGCGGCGCCAACCATCCCGTCCGCGACGTCCGGACCGGCCGCGTCCTCGTCACCGTGCAGAACCACGGGTTTGCCGTGATCGCCGAGGGCGACATCTCGCATGTCTCGCTGAACGACGAGACGTGCGAAGGCCTGCGCGGCGACGGCTTCGAGAGCGTGCAGTTCCATCCCGAGGCGTCGCCGGGCCCGCTCGACGCGCTCCCCTTCTTCGACCGCCTGGCGGACGCATGCCGAAGCGCACCGACCTTCGCTCGATCCTGATCCTCGGCTCCGGGCCGATCCGGATCGGCCAGGCCTGCGAGTTCGACTACTCCGGCGCCCAGGCCTGCCGGGTGCTTCGCCGCGAAGGCTTCCGCGTGATCCTCGTGAACTCGAACCCCGCGACGATCATGACCGACCCGGAGTGGGCAGACGCGACCTACCTCGAGCCGCTCGACGCGGAGACGGTGGCCGAAGTGATCGAGCGCGAGAGGCCCGACGCGATCCTGCCGACGCTCGGCGGTCAGACCGCGCTGAACCTTGCGATCGAGCTCGCGCCGCTCGGCGTCGAGCTGATCGGCGCCGACCTCGAGGCGATCAACCGCGCCGAGGATCGCGAGCTCTTCCGGCAGACCGTTCACAGCGTCGGGATCCCGACACCGCGCAGCATCGTCGCGCACTCGCCCGACGTGGAGTTCCCCGTGCCGGCGATCATCAGGCCCGCGTTCACCCTCGGCGGCACGGGCGGCGGGATCGCCTGGAGCGCCGACGAGCTGCGCGCGACGATCGCGAAGGGGCTCGCGGCGAGCCCGGTCGGCCAGGTGCTCGTCGAGGAGTACCTCTCGGGCTGGCAGGAGCACGAGCTCGAGGTGATGTGCGATGCCCGCGGCAACGCCGTCGTCGTCTGCTCGATCGAGAACCTCGATCCGATGGGCGTCCACACCGGCGACTCGTGGACCGTCGCACCGCAGCAGACGCTCCCCGATCCGCTCTACCAACAGCTCCGCGAGGCGGCGTTCGCAACCGCGAGGGCGGTCGGCGTCGCGACCGGAGGCGCGAACGTCCAGTTCGCCGTGCATCCGACCAACGGCGAGTTCCGTGTGATCGAGATGAACCCGCGCGTCTCGCGCTCCTCGGCATTGGCCTCGAAGGCGACCGGCTTCCCGATCGCCAAGCTCGCAGCACTGCTCGCAGTCGGCTTCACGCTCGACGAGTTGCCGAACGACATCACCGGCAAGACGACGGCGGCCTTCGAGCCGGCGCTCGACTATGTCGCGGTCAAAGCGCCGCGGTTCGACTTCGAGAAGTTCCCCGGCTTTCCCCGCCGCCTCGGGGCGGAGATGAGGGCAGTCGGGGAGGCACTCGGGCTGGGGCGGACCTTCCACGAGGCGTTCATCAAGGCGTTCGAGGGCCGGGAGGTGCCCGCCGTTGCGCTACCCGAGAGTGACGCCGAGCTCGTCGGCCTCGCCTCCGAGCCGACCGCGGACCGCTGGGATCTCCTGCTCGAGTGCGCCAGGCGAGAACTCGAGCTTCCCGGGATCCACCCCTACTTCGCCGATCGTCTCCGCGAGGTCGCAGGCTCGAGCTCCAGGCCCCACGGAAGGCCGGTGCGTCTTGCGGTGGATTCGTGCGCGGGCGAGTTCGAGGCGCGGACGCCGTACTACTACGTCACACACGAGGGCGAGGACGAGGGCCCCGAGCCGTCAGGGCGCGCCGTGATCGTGCTCGGGGGCGGCCCGAACCGGATCGGGCAGGCGATCGAGTTCGACTACTGCTGCGTCCATGCCGCCCAGGCGCTGCGGAAGCTCGGGTACGAGGCGGTGCTCGTGAACTCGAACCCCGAGACGGTCTCGACCGACTACGACACCTCGGACCGGCTCTATCTGGAGCCGCTGGTGGAGCGAAACGTACTCGAGGTGTGCGAGCTCGAGCAGCCGCTCGGGGTCGCCGTCTCCTTCGGCGGGCAGACTCCGCTCCGGCTCGCGCCGGCGCTCGCGGCCGCGGGCGTGCCGCTGCTCGGCGATCCCCTCGGCGCGATCGATGCCGCCGAGGATCGCGGCCGCTTCGCGCAGCTCGCAGGTGAGCTCGCACCCGAGTGGGGCGTGGCCGAGAACGCCGAGGAGGCGGGCGCGCTCGCCCACCGGATCGGCTTTCCCGTCCTGATCCGGCCCCACTACGTGATCGGCGGGCGCGGGATGCACGTCGCGCGCTCTGCCGACGAGCTGCACGTCGAGGGCCCCTGCCTCGTCGATCGTTACCTGGACGGCGCGCTCGAGCTCGACGTCGACGCGCTCTGCGACGGCGAGACCGCCTGGGTCGCGGCGGTGCTCGAGCACATCGAGCCGACCGGCGTGCACTCGGGCGACTCTGCGTGCGTGCTTCCCGGGCCTTCGGTGCTCCCGGCGCTCGAGGACGAGATCCGCGAGGTCGCCGCCCGGATCGCCGGCGGGCTCGGTGCCCGTGGCCTGCTGAACCTCCAGCTCGCCGTCACAGGCGGAAAGCTGTACGTGCTCGAGGCGAACCCGCGCGCCTCCCGCACCGTTCCTTTCGTCGCGAAGGCGACCGGCGTTCCGCTCGTCGAGCATGCGGTGCGGCTGCTGCTCGGCGAGAAGCTCTCCGCCCTCGACCTGCCGGAGCGGGCGGTGCCGTCCCGCGCCTGGGCCAAGGAGGCCGTCTTTCCGGCGGAGCGATTCCCGGGGGCGGCCACGAGAGGGCCGGAAATGCGCTCGACCGGCGAGGTGATGGCCGGCGCCGCCACCCCTTCCGAGGCCTACGCCCGCGCCCTGCGCGCCGCGGGCCGCTCGAAGCGAGGCGGGAAAATCGGCCCGCCGCTGCAGGCGAGCGGGGTATCGTAGGAGCGATGCGCGAGTTCATCGACGTGATCGACGAGGCAGACGCGGCCGGCGAGAAGGTCGTCGTCGCCACCGTGATCGACACGATCCGCTCGGCCCCGCGCCAGCCCGGCGCGAAGATGGTCGTGCGCCAGAACGGCCGGTTCACCGGCTCGGTTTCGGGCGGCTGCGTCGAGGCCGACGTGGTCGAGCGCGCGAACTCCATCTTCGCCGGCGAGGACGCACGGCGCGTCCACTACGGGGTCACCGACGGCGAGGCCTGGGAGGTCGGGCTCTCGTGCGGCGGCGAGATCGACGTGTGGGTGGAGGAGGCCGACCCCGATCTCTGGCGGGAGGTCGGCGCCCTCCTCGACGAGGACGGCTACGGGATGCTCTACACGAACACCGAGACCGGTGAGAAGCGCCTCGAGCGCGGCGTGCTCGAGAGCACGGGCCTGCGCGAGGACGGCATCTTCGCCGAGGTGGTCGAAGGCCCGCTGCGCGTGATGATCTTCGGCGCCGCCGAGGCGGCCGAGCACCTCTGCTCCTACGGCAGGGACCTCGGCTGGCGCACGACGGTCATCGATGCGCGCCCCGCGCTTGCAACACCCGAGCGGGTCCCGAGCGCCGACGAGGTGATCAAGGCCTGGCCTGACGAGGTTTCCGAGCGGATCGACGAACGCACCGTCGTCGTCACGCTCTCCCACGAGGAGCGGCTCGACATCCCGGCCGTCGCCGCGGCGCTCGAGCGGAACGCCCGCTACGTCGGTGCGATCGGGGCGAAGCGCACCCAGGAGCGCCGGCGCGCTGCTCTGACCGAGCTCGGTTTCTCCGAGGCAGACCTCGACCGGATCCACGGCCCCGCCGGGCTCGATCTCGGGGGCCGCTCGCCCGCGCAGATCGCGCTCGCGATCGCGGCCGAGATCGTCTCCGAGACCTCCGGCGGCGGCAAGAAGACCGAAAAGCCGGCCGCCGCAGCTTCTTAGGTTGTTGCCGCCGGCAGCGGCGGGCCGCCCGGTCGAATTCCCTTCGACCGAGCTCTTCACCCGTGCTTCGAGCCCGGCTTCGAAGCGCTGTTCCTGTGCTCGGGTGAGCCGACCCGAGGCGACAAGTGCGGCGAGGGCCTTCTTTCGCGCGGCAAGCATCGCCGCTTCGAGGCCCGCTGCCGTCTTCTTGTTCGCCAGAGCGATGTTGGCGAGCGTCTGGCCGCTCGCGAGCTCGAGCCGGAGAGTCGAGACGGGCACCCCGAGATAGGCCGCCGCCGCGCCTACCCCGTGGCCGAAGAGCCCGCGTCTGCCAAAGCCTCCGTCTTCGAGCGGCCGCCCGCCGCGGCCGAGCCCGCCCGCGAGGCCCCGCCCGCCGAGCGTGCCGCCCTCGAGCCCGTAGCCGCCGATCCCGTCGTTGAGCGGCGCCGTCATCGCCGGCACCGAGTCGGCTCTCGACGAGCTGAGCTCGATCGCCGCCACCGCCGCGCCGCCGCCTGCGACCACCGCGATCGCCACGGCGCCCGCAATCAGCTTGTAATGCGACGTCATGCCTCGATCCTCAGGAGGGTTGCGCGCCGAGCGTCACGGTGACCGTCGCGGTCTTGCCGTGTCGGACATAGGTGACGCTCATCTTCTCGCCCGGCTTCTTCGAGCCGATCACGGTGGACAGGTCGGACTCGCCGGAGATCGTCTTCCCGTCGAGCTTCGTGACGACGTCCCCGGCCTCGAGGCCCGCCTTCGCAGCGCCGGTGCCGGGCAGGATCTGGGCGAGCTCGGCGCCGAGCGGTGAGAGCGAGTTGCCGACCTGAACGCCGAAGTAGGCGTGGGCGATCGTCTTGCCGGCCACGATCTGGCCGACGATCGAGCCGACGGTGTTGGCGGGGATCGCAAACCCGACACCGTCGCTTCCACCGGACTCGCTCTGGATCTGCGAGTTCACGCCGATCACGTCGCCCGAGGCATTCAGGAGCGGGCCGCCCGAGTTGCCGTGGTTGATCGGTGCGTCGGTCTGGATCGAGTTCGAGATCGTGAAGTCGTTCGGCGAGTCGATCGAGCGGTGGAGGGCACTCACGATCCCGCTCGTCACCGTCTGCGCCAGCCCGAACGGGCTTCCGATCGCGACCACGGGATCGCCCACCTGCACCTCGTCGGAGTTGCCGAGCGTGAGCGGGGTGAGCGCCGAGGACGGCGCGGAGATCCGGACGACGGCCAGGTCGGTCGAGTCGTCGGCAGCGACGAGGTGGGCCTTGTAGGCGTTTCCGTTCCAGAGCGTGACGGTGATCGACGTCGCGCCGGAGACGACGTGCTCGTTCGTGACGATGTCGCCCTTCGAGTCGTATTCCCAGCCGGATCCCTCGGCACGCGACTGCCGGCCCGATCCCGACGCCGGATTCGTCGAGGCCACCGTGATGTCGACGACGCCCCGATGTGTGCGCTGGTAGATGCTCCCGACCGACAGGTCACCCGGCGGCGTGGCCGCGGCGTTCTCGAGCTCGCCGCCCGCGTTCACCTCCTGCACGATGGTCGTTGTCCCAGCCGGAGCGAACCCGGCATATACGCCTGCACCGATGCCCACCCCGGCGGCGATGGCGCCGAGCACACCCGCAATCACGAGGGCCGCTCTGGCCCTGGAAGCTCTCATCTCGCCCCGATCCTTTCGAAGGTCGCTCGTATGATCCCTCGCCGCGGCTTAGGCGGGGCTGAAGGGGGCCTAAGAAGTGCTTAAGAGCTCGACGCGGTCAAGGCAGTCTCTCAGCCAGCTCTTAACCCGCTTTTAGCCTGGGCTGGTTATCTCTCGCCAGTGACGTCCTCGGGGGATTCCAGCTGCGCGCCTTGGTTAGGCGCTCGATCGCGGCTTGCGTGAGCGATCGTGCCTGACGCAAGACCTCGGGTACCTCGTCGCAGCGCCTTCGTCTACGGCGGTCTCGGATTGCTCGCCGCGATCGCAATCGTCTTCGGGCTCGATTCGGTGTACGGATTCCTCGGCGGTACCGCGTCGAGCTCGGCGGCGCAGCGGACGGCGACCGTCGCGTATGGCACCGTCCAGTCGAGTGTGAGCGCGTCAGGGAATGTGAGCGTGGCGACCTCGGCGTCGGCGGACTTCGGTACGAGCGGAACGCTCAGCGAGGTGAAGATCGCCGTCGGCGACCGGGTGCGTGCGGGCCAGGTGATCGCAAGGCTCGACCCGACGGCGGCCGAGGCTTCGCTCGCCTCGGCGCAGGCGACTCTCGCGCAGGCCGAGAGTGCGCTCTCTGCCGCCGAGGCCGGGCCGACGGCCGCGGACCAGGCGACGAACAGCTCGAATCTGGAGCAGGCCGACTCGGCGGTGACCGCTGCGAAGCTCCAGCAGGCGACCGACGAGACCGCGGTCACTTCCGCAAAGAAGCAGCTCGCGGTCGACGAGGCGCTCGGCTGCCCACCGGCGGGATCGACCTCCTCGTCGAGCGCGGGCTCGGGCTCGGCGAACGTCTCGAGCACCGCGAACAGCTCGAGCACGGAAAGCTCCTCGAACACGTCCTCGGCGAGCTCGACGGGCACGGGGCAGGCCGCGGCCGGGTCGGGCTCCCAGACCGGGACGCGGAAAGGGCTCGAGGTGCCGACAGACACCGGCCCGACCGGCGCCGAGCGGCGCGAGCGGCGCGACGGGACAGGCTTCGTCGAACCGGACGAGGGGCGACCGGGGCGACCGGCTCGACCGCGGCGAAGAGCTCGGTTGCGAGCACGTCTACGACGCCTTCGGCCGCGAAGCCGTCGGTCGCGACGGGCCAGGCATCGGGGATCGCCTCGAAGTCAGCCTCGCTCTCCGGCACGGTCGACCCGGCCGGGGCCAGCACGAGCTACTGGTTCGAATATGGGACTTCGGCCTCGTCGCTTCCCTCGAAGACCGGCAAGGTCGGTGCCGGCTCGGGTACGAGCGGGGTTCCGGTGACCGTGAACCTGGCCGGGCTCGGCCCGGGTCGGACCTACTACTTCCGCCTGCTGGCCTCGAACGCCGCGGGCGCCGCGACCGGCGCAACGGTGTCGTTCGCGACGCTCGCCGCTGCCAAGCCCGTGGTGGCGACCGGTGCCGCATCGAGCGTGCTCACCCAGAGCGCGACGCTGAACGGCACGGTCGATCCGAACGGCAGCGACACGCTCTACTACTTCGAATATGGAACGACGATGGCCTACGGCCGGCGGACGCCGACCGAGGACGCCGGCTCCTCGACCTCCTCCGTCGCAGTCTCAACCGGCCTCGTCGGCCTGAAGGCCGACACCGCCTATCTCTTTCGTCTCGTGGCGAGCAACGGCTCCGGCACCGCCACGGGGCTCGGAGAGGTCCTGGAGACCTCGTCCAGCTCGTGCGTCGCCGACAGGGCCGCGATCACGGCCGCCGAGCAGGCCGTGACGACGCAGAAGCAGGCCGTCGTGAGCGCTCAGGCGAGTCAGAGCGGCACGCAGGCGACGATCGCGCAGGCCGAGGCGCCTTCCGACGCGACCATCGCGGCGGACAAGGCGGCGGTGATCCAGGCGCAGGAGGGCGTGACCGCCGCTCAGAAGGCGCTCGCCGAGACGATCCTCCGCTCCCCGGTCTACGGCACCGTCACCGCCGTGAACTACTCCGTCGGGGACACCGTCGGCGGGAGCGGCTCGTCGGTGAGCCGGGGTGCCGCGAACGCTTCGAGCTCGTCGGGCTCGGGCTCGGGCACGGGCGCCGCGGCAACGGGCACCGGTAGCGGCAGCAACTCCTCGAGCTCCACGCCCTTCGCCACGATCGAGACGCTGCACAAGCTCGAGGTCGTCTCGGGCTTCGCGGAGGCCGATGCGACGAAGCTCGCCGTCGGCCAGCCGGCGACGATCACGTTCCCGGCGCTCCCGGAGATCGAGGTCGCCGGCAAGGTCACGGCTGTCTCGAGCACCTCGACTGTCGTCAGCAACGTCGTCACCTACAACGCGACGATCGCGCTCGTCAACCCGCCGGCGGATGTGAAGGAAGGGATGACCGCGAACGTGGCCGTCGTCACCGAGACCCGCGCGCACGTGCTCGAGCTGTCGAGCTCGGCGATCACCACGAACGGCACGGTCTCGACGGTCCAGCTCGTCGCGAACGGGAAGACGACCGTGACCCGGGTCCAGACGGGGCTCGTCGGTGACTCCTCGACGGAGATCGTGAGCGGTGTCTCCGCGGGCGATCTCGTTGCGATCCCGACGGTCACGGTCGCCGCTTCCACGGGAACGGGCACGGGAACCGGAGCCGGGGCCGGGGCCGGGGCCGCGATCTTCGGCGGCGGCGGCTTCGGCGGTGGAGGGTTCGGGCGGGGCGGATGAGCCGATGAGCGTTCGCGAAGCCGGCCCCGAGCACCCAGTGATCGCGCTGCGCCGCGTGGTCAAGACCTACGAGATGGGTGACGTGGAGGTGAACGCCCTGCGTGGTGTCTCGCTCGTCGTCGAGCGCGGCGACTTCGTCGCGATCATGGGCGCGTCCGGCTCCGGCAAGTCGACGATGATGAACATCATCGGCTGCCTGGACGTGCCGACACGCGGCCAGTTCTTCCTCGACGGGATCGACGTGCGTACCCTCGACGAGGCCGCGCTCTCGCGCATCCGCAACCGGAAGATCGGCTTCGTCTTCCAGTCGTTCAACCTGATCCCGAGGACGACCGCGCTCGCGAACGTCGAGCTGCCGCTGCTCTATGCGGGAGTGAAGTCCCGCGAGCGCCGGCGGCTTGCCGAGGATGCGCTCGCGGCCGTCGGGCTTTCCGATCGCAGCCGTCACTTCCCGAGCGAGCTCTCCGGAGGCCAGCAGCAGCGGGTCGCGCTCGCCCGCGCGATCGTGTCGAGCCCGGCCCTCGTCCTCGCCGACGAGCCGACCGGCAACCTCGACACGACGACGAGCGACGAGATCATGGACATGTTCAGCCGCTTCAACGCGGGCGGGCGCACCGTCGTCGTGATCACCCACGAAGAGGAGATCGCCGCATTTGCCAAGCGCACGGTCCGGCTGCGCGACGGGCTGATCGTCGAGGACACGCGGCGCGTGCCGGTTGCGGCGCTGCCGCCGAGGCTCGATGTCGTCCGCTCGAGGTCGGCGGCCTCGTGAACGGGCTCGACACGATCCGAATCGCCTGGCGCGGGGCGACCGCCAACAAGCTCCGCTCGTTGCTGACCGTGCTCGGGGTGATGATCGGCGTCGCCGCCGTGATCATCCTCCTCGCCGTCGGTACCGGCTCCTCGCAGGCGGTACAGAACAGGATCAAGGCGCTCGGGACGAACACGATCACGGTGCTCAGCCGCGGCCGCTTCGGACGCGGGCCCTCGACGACCGGCACCCAGTCGCAGAGCGCGTCGCTCACGCAGCAGTCGGTTGACGCGATCGAGGATCCGAGCCAGGCACCGGATGTCGAATCGGTCTCGCCGGTCGTCTCCACGACCGAGACCGCGACGTACGGTCCGGCGAGCTACTCGACCTCCGTCGTCGGCACGACGCCGGCCTACCTTCCGGCCGAGGGGTACTCGCTCGAGGCAGGCAGCCCGATCAGTGCCGCCGATATCACGAACCGCCGCCGGGTCGCGCTCGTCGGGCAGACCGTGCTCAGCAACCTCTTCACGACCGGCCAGAACCCGCTCGGTCAGACGATCCGCCTCGGCTCGGCGAGCTTCGAGATCGTCGGCGTGCTGGCCGAGAAGGGCACGAGCGGCCTCACGAACTCCGACAGCGTCGTGATCGCGCCCTATACCTCGGTGCAGGACGAGCTGACCGGCGAGTCTGCGTCCTTCAGCGAGCTGCTCGTCCAGGCCAAGTCGACCGCGAAGCTGAACGACGCCGCCTCCGAGGTCGAGACGATCCTCGCGAACGAGAACGGAACGACCGTCGCCGACCTGCCGTTCTCGATCATCAACCAGGGCAGCCTGATCTCGACGGCGCAGTCCACCTCGAGCACGTTCACGACCCTGCTCGGCGCGGTCGCTGCGATCTCGCTGCTCGTCGGCGGGATCGGCGTGATGAACATCATGCTCGTCACGGTCACCGAGCGGACGCGCGAGATCGGGATCGAGATCCCGATCTCGCGCGTTCGCTCGGTGACCGTGACGAGCATGATGTTCATCACCCCGATCCCGCCGACGAGCAGCGAGATCGCGGCGACCGCGCCGAGCAGGGTCGTGAACGTGCTCGAGGTGGACTGCGCCGTCGAGATCAGGCTGCCCTGGTTGATGATCGAGAACGGCAGGTCGGCGACGGTCGTTCCGTTCTCGTTCGCGAGGATCGTCTCGACCTCGGAGGCGGCGTCGTTCAGCTTGCGCGGTCGACTTGGCCTGGACGAGCAGCTCGCTGAAGGACGCCGACTCGCCCGTGAGCTCGTCCTGCACCGAGGTGTAGGGCGCGATCACGACGCTGTCGGAGTTCGTCGAGGCCGCTCGTGCCCTTCTCCGCGAGCACGCCGACGATCTGGAAGCTCGCCGAGCCGAGGCGGATCGTCTGCCCGAGCGGGTTCTGGCCGGTCGTGAAGAGGTTGCTGAGCACGGTCTGCCCGACGAGCGCGACCCGGCGGCGGTTCGTGATGTCGGCCGCACCTGATCGGGCTGCCGGCCTCGAGCGAGTACCCCTCGGCCGGAAGGTAGGCGGGCGTCGTGCCGATCACCGAGGTCGAGTAGCTCGCGGCGCCGTAGGTCGCGGTCTCGGTCGTCGAGACGACCGGCGAGACCGATTCGACGTCCGGTGCCTGGCTCGGGTCCTCGATCGCGTCGACCGACTGCTGCGTGAGCGACGCGCTCTGCGACTGGGTGCCGGTGGTCGACGGGCCGCGTCCGAAGCGGCCGCGGCTGAGCACCGTGATCGTGTTCGTGCCGAGCGCCTTGATCCTGTTCTGCACCGCCTGCGAGGAGCCGGTCCCGACGGCGAGCAGGATGATCACGGCGGCGACGCCGATCATCACGCCGAGCACGGTCAGGAGCGAGCGGAGCTTGTTCGCGGTCGCCCCGCGCCAGGCGATCCGGATCGTGTCGAGGCCGTTCACGAGGCCGCCGACCTCGAGCGGACGACGTCGAGCCTCGGCGGCAGCGCCGCAACCGGAACCCGCCGTCGTGTCCTCGACGATCAGCCCGTCGCGCAGCCGGACCGTGCGCTTGGCGAAGGCGGCGATCTCCTCCTCGTGCGTGATCACGACGACGGTGCGCCCGCCCGCGTTGAAGCGGCTGAACATCTCCATGATCTCGTCGCTCGTCGTCGTGTCCAGGTTGCCGGTCGGCTCGTCGGCGAGGACGAGCGCCGGGCTCGTCACGATCGCGCGCGCGAGCGCGACCCGCTGCTGCTGGCCGCCGGAGAGCTCGTTCGGGAAGTGCGACGGCTGCGGTCGGCCAGCCCGACCGCCGCGAGCGCGTCTTCGGCGCGCCGCGCGGCGCTCGCGGGACTTCACGCCCGCGTAGAGCAGCGGCAGCTCGACGTTCGCGAGCGCGGTCGTCCGCGGGATCAGGTTGAACGACTGGAAGACGAAGCCGATCTTCCGGTTGCGGATGCGCGAGAGCGCGGCCTCGTCGAGCGTGCGCACGTCGATCCCGTCGAGGAAGAACTGGCCGCGCGTCGGCACGTCCAGGCAGCCGATGATGTTCATCATCGTCGACTTGCCGGAGCCGGACGCGCCCATGATCGCGACGAAGTCGCCGCGCTCGACGACGAGCGAGACGCCGCGCAGCGCGTTGACCTCGACGTCACCCATCTCGTAGGTCTTGACCACGCGGCGCAGCGCGATCACCGGGTGCTCGGAGCCGGCTTCGCGAACGCAGGCTCATCCGCCCCGCCCGAACCCTCCGCCGCCGAAGCCGCCGCCGCCGCCGAAGATCGCGGCCCCGGCGCCCGGCCCCGCCGGTCCCGTGCCCGTTCCGCGTCGCAGCGGCGACGGTGACCGTCGGGATCGCGACGAGATCGCCGCGCGGAGACGCCGCTCACGATCTCGGTCGAGGAGTCGCCGACGAGCCCGGTCTGGATCCGGGTCACGGTCGTCTTCCCGTTCGGGACGAGCTGGACGGTCGAGACCGTGCCGTTCGTCGTGATCGCCGAGCTCGACAGCTCGAGCACGTGCGCCCGGGTCTCGGTGACGACGGCCACGTTCGCGGTCATGCCTTCCTTCACGTCGGAGGGCGGGTTGACGAGCGCGATCGTCGCGTCGTAGGTGACGACGTTGCTGACGACGGTCGAGGTGCTCGAGACGGCCGTCGACCTTGCCGGCGACCTCGATGTCCGGGAGCGCCGGGAACGTGATCGTCGCCGGCTGGCCGACGGCGAGCTTCGTCGCGTCGGCCTCGGCGAAGCCCGAGACGACCTCGAGCTTGCGCAGCGTCTCGATCGTGGCGAAGGGCGTGGAGCTCGAGGAGTTGCTGCCGCTACCGGTGCCCGTTGCCGCCGGCGCCCGGCGCCCGTGCCGGTCCCGACGAGCTCGACGCGTTCGCGGCACCGCGGCTCACCGACGAGCCGCTCCGCCGACGGTGTCCCCGACCGAGTAGTTCACGGCGGTGACGGTGCCGTAGACCGGGGCGCGGAGGATCGTCTCGGCGAGCGCCTTCTGAGCGGCGGTCACCGCCCGCCTGCGCCTGGATGACCGCCGCCTTGTCCTGTGCGATCGTCGCGTCCGACGGCGTCTCGGTCTGCGCTGATCGTCGCCTGCGTGCCGTCAGGCTCGCCTCGGCGCTCACGACGGCCTGCTTCTGCGTCGTCACGGCCTGCTCGGCGGCGGTGATCGCGGCCGTGTCGGCGACGCACGAGCTCGACGGAGGTCTCCAGGACCTCGCCGAGCCCCGTGGCCGTCCCGGCGCCGTTGCTCGCGACGAGACGGAAGAGGTAGGCGGTGTCGGCCTTCAGACCGACGAGCCGGCTGAACTGGCGGCGGACGTCGAGGAGCCGGCGTCCTCGGTCGCCGTCCGCCTGCCGTAGGCCGTCGTCGTCCCGTACTCGAAGTAGTAGGTCGTGTCGCTGCCGTTCGGGTCGACCGTGCCGTTCAGCGTCGCGCTCTGGGTGAGCACGCTCGAGGCGGCGCCCGTCGCGACAACCGGCTTGGCGGCGGCGAGCGTCTCGAAGGACACCGTGCGCCCGTGGCGGTACCCGAGGCGTTCGAGGCCATGAGCCGGAAGTAGTAGGTGCGGCCCGCCCCGAGCCCGGCCAGGTTCGCGGTCACCGGAACGGCGCCGTTGCCGAGCCGGCACCGACCTTGCCTGTCTTCGAGGCGAAGCGAGGAGGCGGACGTTCCGTATTCGAACCAGTAGCTCGTGTTGGCCCCGGCCGGGTCGACGGTGCCGGAGAGCGAGGCCGACTTCGAGGCGATCCCCGATGCCTGGCCCGTCGCGACCGAGGGCTTCGGGCCGAAGGCGTCGTCGACGTGCTCGCGACGAGCTCTTCGCCGCGGTCGAGCCGGCCGGGTCGTCCGCGCCGGTCGCCCCGGTCGTCCCGCTCGCCGAAGCCTGGCCCGTCGCGCCGGTCGCGCCACCGGCGCCGGTCGGGCCCGTGTCCGTCGTCACCTCGAGCCCTTTCCGGGTCCCCGTCTGCGAGCTCGACCCCGCCGCGGCCTGCCCCGTGCCCGTCGAGCTCGCCGAGGACGGTGTTCGAGGAGCTGGCCGCGCTCGTGCTGTTCGAGGTGTTCGAGGCGGCCGCCGAGCCCGTTCCCGCGCTCGACAGAGGTCGACCCCGCCGGCGGGCAGGCGAGCGCCTGGTCGACCGCGAGCTGCTTCTTCGCGGCGGTGACCGCGGCCTCGTCGGTCGCGAGCTGCAGCTTCGCCGCGGTCACCTCGGACTCGGCCTGCTCCAGGTTCGAGCTGTTCGTGGCCTCCACCGCGGCCGTCGGCCCGGCTTCGGCGGCCGTGAGCGCGCTCTCGGCCTGCGCGAGTGTCGCGTTCGCGGAATCGAGCGAAGCCTGGGCCGTCGTCGGATCGAGCCTCGCGATCACCTGCCCCGCGCGGACCTGGTCGCCGACGGCGACCTTCACCTCGCTCAGCGTCCCGCTCGTCCCGAAGTCCGCCGAGGCCGAGGTCGCCACACTCACATTCCCCGATGCGCTCACACTCGACTGGACGGTGCCATAGGCGACGGTCGCCGTCCGCTGCGCAGCCGAGCTCGACGCGGTGCCGCCGAGGAATCCGTACACCGAATCGAGCCCGAACACGATCGCGATCGCGGCGAGCAAGCCGAGGCCCCGTAGACGACCGCGTTGCGCCGCGGAACTCGAGGTCTTGCGTCAGGCATGTCGTTCTCCCAAGACGTGATTGGACGCCCAGCGAAGGCGCGCAGCAGAATCCCCCAGGACGTCACTGGCGAGAGGTAACCAGGCCAGGCTAAACGCGAGTTAAGAGCTGGCTGAGAGACTGCCTGGCCCGCAGCCGACCTCTTAAGCGCTTCTTAGGCCCCCTTCAGCCCCGGCTAAGCCGCGGCGAGGGATCATACGAGCGGCCATCGAAAGGGATCGGGGCGAGATGGGAGCTCCAGGGCCAGAGCTGCCCTCGTTGTTGCAGGTGTGCTCGGCGCTCGCCGCCGGCGTGGGTATCGGTGCCGGCGTCTATGCGGCGCTCGCTCCGCCGACGAAAACGACCATCGTGCAGGAAGTGAGCGCAGGCGGCGAGCTCGAGAACGCCGCAGCCACGCCGACGGGCGACCTTTCGGTCGGGAGCATCTACCAGCGCACCCATCGGGCGTCGTCGACATCACCGTGAGCTCGACCAATCCGGCGTCGGGATCCGGCCGGCAGTCGCGCGCCGAGGGATCCGGCTGGGAATACGACTCGAAGGGCGACATCGTCACGAACGAGCACGTCGTCTCGGGCGCGACCTCGATCACCGTGACGCTCTGGAACGGCAACACCTACAGGGCGCACCTCGTCGCGGCCGACGACTCGACCGACCTCGCCGTGATCCGGATCTCCGCGCCGTCGTCGGTGCTGACCCCGCTGGCGCTCGGCAACTCCGACAACGTGCAGGTCGGCGATCCCGTGGTCGCGATCGGGAGCCCGTTCGGCCTGCCGCAGACGGTGACGAGCGGGATCGTGAGCGCGCTCCATCGCTCGATCGACTCGCCTAACGACTTCACGATCTCGAACTCGATCCAGACCGACGCGCCGATCAACCACGGTAACTCGGGCGGCCCGCTCCTGAACGCCTCGGCCGACGTGATCGGCGTGAACTCGCAGATCCAGAGCGAGTCGGGTGGAAGCGACGGCGTCGGGTTCGCGATCCCGCGAACACCGTCCGCTCGATCGTCGGCCAGATCGTCGCCGGGAAGACGATCGCGCACGCCTACTTCGGCGTTCAGGTCGGCGACTCGCTCTCTCCGCTCGGCGCCGAGCTCGACCAGATCGTCCCCGGTACCGGCGCGGCGAAGGCCGGGCTCCAGGCCGGCGATGTCGTCACGAAGCTCGACGGGAAGACGATCTCCGGCGAGTCCGACCTCTCCGCCGTGATCGGCTCGAAGAAGCCGGGCGACACGATGAGCGTCACCTATGTCCGGACGGCAAGACCGCGACGGTCACGGTGACGCTCGGCGCGCAGCCCTCCTGAGGCTCGAGGATGACGTCGCATCACAAGCTGATCGCGGGCGCCGTGGTGATCGCGGTGGTCGCAGGCGTCGGCGCGGCAGTGGCGGCGCTCGAGTTCAGCTCGTCGAGAGCCGACTCGGTGCCGGCGATGACGCGCCGTTCACGACGGGATCGGCGGCTACGGGCTCGACGGCGGCAGGCTCGGCGGGCGCGGCCTCGGCGGTGGGCTCGGCCGCGGCGGGCGGCGCTCGAAGCGGTGGCTTTGGCAGACGCCGGCTCTTCGGCCACAGGGTAGGCGCGGCGGCGGCCTATCTCGGCGTGCCGGTCTCGACGCTCCGGCTCGAGCTCGCGAGCGGCAAGACACTCGCCGCCATCGCTGTGGCGAACAAGAAGACGGCAGCGGGCCTCGAGGCGGCGATGCTCACCGCGCGAAAGAAGGCTCTCGCCGCGCTCGTCGCCTCGGGCCGGCTCACCCGAGCACAGGAACAGCGCTTCGAAGCCGGGCTCGAAGCGCGGGTGAAGGACTCGGTCGAAGCGCTCGGCCGGCCGGGCCCGGCGGGCCTCCACCGCCGGCAAGAACCTAGAGAAGCTACGCGGCGGCGGCGCGGCTTTTCGTTCTTCTTGCGCCGCCGGAGGTCTCGGAGACGATCTCCGCCGCGATCGCGAGCGCGATCTGCGCGGGCGAGCGGCCGCCGAGGTCGAGACCGGCCGGGCCGTGGATCCGGTCGAGGTCTGCCTCGGAGAAGCCGAGCTCGGTCAGCGCGGCGCGCCGGCGCTCCTGGGTGCGCTTCGCTCCGATCGCGCCGACGTAGCGGGCGTTCCGCTCGAGCGCCGCGGCGACCGCCGGGATGTCGAGCCGCTCCTCATGGGAGAGCGTGACGACGACGGTGCGCTCGTCGATCCGGTCGGCAACCTCGTCGGGCCAGGCCTTGATCACCTCGTCGGCGCTCGGGACCCGCTCGGGCGTCGCGAGCGCGGGGCGCGCATCGATGACCGTCGTGCGCCAGCCAAGATCCTTGCCGTATGAGCAGAGGTGCTCGGCAGCCTCGGCGGCGCCGAAGATCATCACGCGGAGCGGGCCTTCGACGACCTCGGCGAAGATGCCGTCGTCGCGCAGGCCCGTGCTCTCGAGCACGCCGCGCTCGAGGCGCTTCTCGCCGGTCTCGGTGTTCGTGTAGAGCATCCCGTAGCCGTCCTCGTCGAGCAGGGCGCGGACCTCGCGCCAGAGCTCGGGGTCGGCCTGCTCCACCCACACGTCGATCTCGCCGCCGCACGAGAGCCCGACCTCCCAGGCCTCGCCGTCGGTGACCCCGTAGTGGACGCGGCGTGCGTCCTCGCCGGCGAAGATCGAGTTCGCGCGCTCGACGACGTCGGCCTCGACGCAGCCGCCCGAGACCGAGCCGGTGAACCGGCCGCTCTGGCGGACGACCATCTTCGCGCCGGGCTGGCGCGGCGCCGAGCGGATCGTGTCGATCACGGTGCGACGACAACCTTCTCGCCGACCGCGTCCGCCTCCTCGATCACATCGATGATCTCGCGCATCGCTCCTACGATACCCCGCGCCTGCAGCGGCGGGCAGATTTTCCCGCCTCGCCTCGACGGCCCGCCGCGCGCAGGGCGCGGGCATAGGCCTCGGAAGGGGTGGCGGCGCCGGCCATCACCTCGCCGGTCGAGCGCATTTCCGGTCCTCTGCGTCGCCGCGCCCGGGAACCGCTCCGCCGGGAAGACCGCCTCCTTGGCCCAGGCGCGGGACGGCACGGCCCGCTCGGGCAGGTCGAGCGCGGCGAGCTGCTCGCCGAGCAGAAGCCGCACGGCGTGCTCGACGAGCGGCACGCCGGTCGCCTTCGCGACGAAAGGAACGGTGCGGGAGGCGCGCGGGTTGGCCTCGAGCACGCAGAGCTTGCCGCCGGTGACGGCCAGCTGGAGGTTCGCAGCCCGCGGGCCCCGAGCGCCGGCGATCCGGGCGGCGACCTCGCGGATCTCGTCCTCGAGCGCCGGAAGCACCGAAGGCCCGGGGAGCACGCAGGCGGAGTCGCCCGAGTGGAGCCGGTCGGCTCGATGTGCTCGAGCACCGCCGCGACCCAGGCGGTCTCGCCGTCGCAGAGCGCGTCGACGTCGAGCTCGAGCGCCCCGTCCAGGTAACG
>CAVREC010000014.1:0-38532 GCA_963720045.1 uncultured Actinomycetota bacterium
GTTTGCATTCTCAGGGGCGACGCCGCTTTCCTGGGTGGCGCTCGCGGAGCAGACGGACACCTACGGCTTGACGCTCGAGCGCGACTGGTTCGGGCTACACCGGATCGAGTCGCCCGACGGCATGGTCGAGTTCGTCCTCCCCCACGGCGAGTGGATCGCGCTCTTCCGCGCGAACGGCTTCACGATCGAGCGGCTCGTCGAGGTCCAGCCCCCCGAGGGAGCGGTCTCCACCTACCGGACGCCCGCGGAGACGGCCTGGGCACCGCGTTTTCCGATGGAGCAGATCTGGGTGGTGCGCCTTGGCCTGGGCTGACGACGCGGCGCTCAACCGCGTGCTCTGGACGAAGATCAACTCCGAATACACCGACAAGCAGGCCGCGGAGAAGTGGGAAGAGACCGAGGTCACGTGGGGAGTCTGGGGCGTTCGCGATGCCGACCTCGGAGTGATGGGCGACCTGAGCGGCCTCGACGTGGTCGAGCTCGGCTGCGGCACCGCGTACATGTCGGCCGTCTTCGCACGGCTCGGCGCACGGCCGGTCGGTGTCGACATCACCCCGGCCCAGCTCGAGACCGCGCGGCGGATGATGGCGAAGACCGGGATCGAGTTCCCGCTCGTCGAGGCGGACGCCGGTGAGCGGGACTGCCGTCGGCGAGCTTCGACCTCGCGTTCTCCGAATACGGCGCCTCGATCTGGGTCGATCCCGAGCGCTGGATTCCCGAGGCAGCGCGGTTGCTGCGGCCGGGCGGCAGGCTCATCTTCCTGTGTGGCTCGACCCTCGCCCAGCTCTGCATGGGCGAAGACGAGATCGTCGGCGACTGCCTCGCCCGCGCTCAGTTCGGTCTCGGCCGTGTCGAGTGGCCCGACGGCGTGGAGTTCGCCCTTCCCCACGGCGAGCGCATCCGCAACCTTCACCGCAACGGCTTCCAGCTCGACGACCTGATCGAGATCCAGGCGCCCGAAGGGGCGGAGACACACCCGTATTACTCCTACGTGACGCCCGAGTGGGGACGAAAGTGGCCGCTCGAGGAGATCTGGACGGCGCGGAAGCGCTCGTGATCGTCCTCGCTTCGACCTCGCCCCAGCGTCGGGCGATCCTGGCCCAGCTCGGCATACCGTTCGAGGTCCGCCCGCCAGCGTTCGAGGAGGAACCGGGGGGCGACCCCGTCGAGCATGCGGCGGGCAAGGCGCGTTCCGTCGACGGGGCCGGCAGTCCGGTGCTCGGTGTGGACACGGTCGTCGAATGTCGGGGCGAGCAGCTCGGGAAGCCCGCCGACGTCGCCGATGCCCGGCGGATGCTCTCGATTCTCT
Source organism: uncultured Actinomycetota bacterium (assembly GCA_963720045.1). Classification (GTDB taxonomy): domain Bacteria; phylum Actinomycetota; class Thermoleophilia; order Gaiellales; family Gaiellaceae; genus PALSA-600. Next base: position 1,310 of record CAVREC010000014.1, read on the forward strand.
CGGGCCACACACACGAGGTCGTCTCGGGACTTTGTCTTCGAACGTCGCGCTGGGAGGAGCTCCACCGCGAGAGGACCCGCGTGAGCTTTCGCGCCCTCACCGACGCCGATCTCACCCGCTACCTCGAGCGCGGGGAGTGGGAGGGTCGAGCCGGTGGCTATGCGATCCAGGGCCTCGGCGCCTCGCTCGTCGAGTCGATCGAAGGGGACTATCTGAACGTGGTCGGCCTTCCCGGCGCCCTGCTCGTGAGGCTCCTCGCCGTTCGGTGTCCCGGCGAGTACGGGTTCGGCTAGAGCGCGAGCAGCGCCACTCCGGCGAAGACGATCGCCGATCCGGCGAGCCGCACGGGCGAGACGCGCTCGGCGAGGAGGCGCCCGGCGAGGAGCGTCGCGATCACGATCGAGGAGGAGCGAACCGCCAGTACCGGAGCCGCGGCGCCCCGTCTGAGCGCGAGCAGCCCGAGGATGAAGGAGCCGACGTTCGCCGCCGCCGCGCAGAGAGTCGCGAGCCCGACCTCGCTCCGGATCGCCTTCGCCCCGAGAAGCGGCGGGTACACGAGGCACGGGCCGGCGAGCACGAGCACGAAGTAGGTGAACGCGCCTGCGTGCTGGATCCCCACCCGATCGACGAGCGTGTAGGCGGCGATCGAGGCCGCGATCGTCACGATCGCCAGCATCGCGCGGGCGTCGGCATCTCCCTCCGGCCCGCGGACGAGCACGACACCCACGCCGACGAGCAGCACCCCGCCGATCTCCGCGGCCGACGTGGCACGGCCGAGCAAGGCGATGCTCGCTCCGAGCGCCAGCACGGGCGCCAGCCCCCGTGTGATCGGGTAGACGAACGAAAGCTCGCCCGTCCGGTAGGCGTACGAGAGCGCGAGCACGTAGACCGTTTCGAGGAGCGTCGAGGCCAGTGCGTAGGGCCAGACGGACAGCTCGGCGCTCCACCAGATCACGGCGAACGGCGCCGCGATCACGATCGAGAGCAGGAACGTCGCCGCAGCCGCGGCCTGCACGTCGCGGGCTCGCGCGACCAGGAGATTCCAGGCGGCATGAAGCACTGCCGAGCCGAGCGCGAGCATCAGTGCGGGTACAGTGAGCCGCGCTTCCACCATGGGCATCTTCAACTACCTGACGGGCTTCGGCGGCCGAGACATGGCCGTCGACCTCGGAACAGCCAATACGCTCGTCTATGTCCGGGGAAGGGGCATCGTCCTGAGCGAGCCGTCGGTCGTCGCGATCGACCAGACGACCGGCGACGTCCACGCGGTCGGGCTCGAGGCGAAGCGGATGCTCGGAAGGACACCGGGGACGATCAGCGCGATCCGCCCCCTGAAGGACGGCGTGATCGCCGACTTCGACGTGACCGAGCAGATGCTCCGGCACTTCATCCAGAAGGTGCACCAGCATCGTTTTGCGCACCCGCGCGTGGTGGTGTGCGTCCCCTCCGGCGTCACCGGCGTCGAGAAGCGCGCGGTCGAGGAGGCAACGCTCTCGGCGGGCGCCCGCCAGGCCTACCTGATCGAGGAGCCGATGGCCGCGGCGATCGGAGCCGGGCTTCCCGTGGCCGAGCCGACCGGGAACATGATCGTCGACATCGGCGGCGGCACGACCGAGGTCGCGGTGATCTCGCTCGGCGGGATCGTCGTCTCGCAGTCTCTCCGGGTCGGCGGCGACGAGATGGACGAGGCGATCATCAACCACATCAAGCGCGAGTACAAGCTCCTGATCGGCCAGCAGACCGCGGAGGAGATCAAGCTCGAGGTCGGTTCTGCCCACGAGCTCAAGGAAGAGGTGCAGGCCGAGGTTCGCGGGCGCGACATGCTGACCGGGCTTCCGAAGACGGTGATCCTCTCGAGCGAGGAGGTTCGCCACGCGCTCGAGGAGCCGATCGCGCAGATCATCGACGCGATCAAGTCGACACTCGACAAGACCCCGCCCGAGCTCGCCGCGGACATCATGGACCGCGGGATCGTTCTCGCCGGCGGCGGCGCGCTCCTGCAGGGGCTCGACCAGCGGCTCCGCCAGGAGACGCACATGCCGACCCATCTCGCCGAGTCGCCGCTCACCTGCGTTGCGGTCGGCTCGGGGCGGAGCCTCGAGGAGTTCGAGGCGATGCGAAACAGCGCCCGGGCCCGCGCGCGGTCACGCTCGCGCAACGGCCGCGGCCGGTACTAGCCCTCCGTCAGTCGCACCCTGCCCGCCGGCCGACCCGCCCTCTCACCCCTGTCCCACGGGGACGGCTGTGGACGAGAATTTCAGAAAGTTGGCACAGACGCGTTACAGCTTCGCGCGTAGAATTTCCAGTGTGGGTGGCGGGTTGGGCCGCCCCACCCGGGTGGGGCTGACGGGACTGCCGGGCCGTTTTGGGCTGGTCCGGTTCAGATGCGGTTTCGTTTCGGTCTGGCCGGACGTGGCTTCGGCAACGGGTGAACTGGCCTCGGCTCCCACTCGGAGAGCCGGTCCGTCGCGAGTGCCGTCGGCAAGGCGGGTAGACTTCCTTCGCTCGTGCCTCGCAACCGGAACGTCCGCGTTGCGGTCCTGGGATCTTCCGTCCAGCGCGCCGCTGCCTCCGGCCACTCCTCGACCCGATCGAGCCAGCTTCGGCGCCGGTTCGTCGTGGTGGGGTTGGTCGTGCTTTCGCTTGCGCTCGTGACCGTCTCGTTCCGCTCGAGCGCACTCGATCCGGTCGAGGGATTCTCGGCCTCGGTACTCCGCCCGTTCGAGATCGCCGCAAACCGCGTCGCCCGTCCGTTCCGCGACGCCGCGAACTGGACGCACGGGCTGTTCGACGCGAAGGCCGAGAACAAGCGGCTCGTGGCCGAGATCGCCGTGCTCCGGCGGAAGAACGCGGCACTCTCCGGAGCCGAGAACGAGAACGCCTACCTGCACAAGCAGCTGCACTACGTTCGGTCTCCGAGCTACCCGAAGGACTACACCGAGGTCGGCGCACGGGTGCTGTCGAGCCCGTCCATGCTCGACCAGAGCGTCACGATCTCCGCCGGGACGAACCAGGGGCTCGCGCAGGAGGACGTCGTCGTGACGAACGAGGGGCTCGTCGGCACGGTGTCGAAGGTGTTCCCGACAGAGGCCCGCGTGACGCTGATCACCGACCCGACGAGCGCCGTGCGGGCAGTGGACGAGAAGAACCTCGCGGCTGTCGGTCTCCTCGACCACGGCACGGGTGCCAACTCGCTCGTCCTCGACCGGATCGGCAAGGACAAGGTCGTGAACGGTGGCGACACGATCATCACGGCAGGGTCGCAAGTGGACTCGAACCTGCCTTCGCTCTTCCCGCGAAACATCGCAATCGGCTACGTCTCGGGTGTCAGCCAGAACGACACCGACATCTTCAAGGACATCCAGGTGCAGCCGTTCGTGGACTTCTCGTCGCTCGAGTCCGTGCTCGTGCTGATCCCGATCCCGAAGCCTGCCGCGCCGGCGCATCATCACCGGGCGCGGAAGACATGATCGCCGACGTCCTCAAGGCCGTCGCGTTCCTCTTCGTCGCGGTGCTGGTTCAGGTCTCGGTGCTGGACGTCTACCAGCCGTTCGGGGGCAGCGCGAACCTCGTTCTCGTGGGCCTGATCGCTATCTCTCTGCTCCGCGGCTCGATCTTCGGGGCCTTCTCGGGCTTCGCCGCGGGCTATCTCATAGACACCGCGAACCTGGGCATCCTCGGTTTCACCTCGCTCCTGCTCACCCTCGCCGGCTTCTGGACGGGACGCTACGGCGAGACGACCGCTCGCGACCGCTTCCACGCGCCCTACACCTCCGTCGCCGTGATCTCGCTCCTCTACGGGATCGGCACGCTCGCCCTCGATTTCGTCCTCGGGCAGCCCGCCCCCGCGGGCCCGTATCTCTCCGGCCTGCCGGCGACGATCCTCCTGAACCTGATCCTCACCTGGCCCGTCTACACCTTCGCGCGCAGGCTCTTCCCACCGGCCGACGTGGCCGACCGCGTCCACGAGGTGCGGCTCCTTGGCTAGCCAGCCGCGCTCGCGGCGGTTCCTGCCCGCCGATCCGCGAGTCGAGGAGCCCTACCGGCTCACCCCTCAGCTCGCGCTCCGCGTCGCGATTCTCGGCTTCGTCGCGCTCGCCGTGTTCGCGGTGCTGTTCCTCCGGCTCTGGGCCCTACAGGTGCTCTCCGGCGCCAAGTACCGCAAGGAGGCGAACACGAACTTCGTCCGGACGATCCAGGTCGAGGCGTCACGCGGCTACATCAAAGACGCACACGGGCACATCCTCGTCGGGAACGTGCTCGGGACGAGCCTCGAGGTCTGGCCCGCGGACCTGCCGAAGGCGGCGAAGGCCCGGACCAAGGAGCTGACGGAGCTTTCGGGCGTCGTCGACCTCCCGGTGAAGAAGATCGTCTCCCTGATCAAGCCTCATCTCGGCGACCCGCTCACGCCGGTCGTGCTGCGGCGCGGGATCCACTCCAACCAGATCGACTACCTCGAAGAGCGCCAGTTCGAGTTCCCCGGGGTCACGACCGTCGGCACCCCGCTGCGCAGCTACCCGTACAGGTCGCTGCTCGCCCAGGTGCTCGGCTCGGTCGGTCCGATCAGCGCGAGCGAGGTGAAGGCGGCAAAAGGCGAGGGGTACACGGCCCAGGACGACATGGGGCAGGCCGGGATCGAACGGAGCTACGACCGCTACCTCAAGGGCAAGGACGGCTCCGACCAGCTCACCGTCAACTCGGTTGGGGAGCCGACGAGCCCGATCACGGCGAAGGTCCTGCCGCTCCAGGGGAACACCCTCAAGCTGACGATCGACATCGGGCTCCAGAAGGCCGCCGAGAAGGCTTTGATCGCCGGGATCGCCGCCGCGCGGGCCGACGGCGTGCCGAACGACCGCTATGCGGACGGCGGAGCGATCGTGGCGCTCGACCCGAAGACGGGCGCCGTGCTCGCGCTCGCCTCGAACCCGACCTACCAGCCGTCGGTGTTCGTGAGCCGCGATCCCGACAAGCTCGCGCCGCTCGAGAACACGAAGGCCGCCGAGGCTGCCAACTCCCCGGGGACAGACCGGGCGATCGACGGCATCTATCCGCCCGGATCGGTCTTCAAGCCGGTCACCGCGCTCGCGGCGATGGAGGAGGGGATCCTCACCCCTACGACGCCGCTCCAGTGCTCGCCGACCTACACGTTCTACAAGCAGACCTTCTCCAACTGGGATCTCTATGTGAACCAGCCGATGGAGCTCACCCAGGCGCTCGCCGAATCGTGTGACACCTACTTCTACCAAGTGGGCGCGAACTTCTACAAGCTGAACTCCGACCGGGGCCCGACGCTACAGCTCTGGGCCTCCAGATTCGGGTTCGGGCAGGGCACGGGGATCGACATCGGCCCCGAAAGCGCAGGGCTGGTCCCGACACCGGACTGGCGCTGCAAGTACTACGGCGGCACGGGCTCCGGCCCGTCGTGCGACACGGTCGATCGCACCTGGAAGCCCGGCTACTCGGTCCAGCTCGCAATCGGCCAGGGCGATCTGGAGGTGACGCCGATCCAGATGGCGCGCTTCTACGCGATGATCGCGAACGGCGGCAAGCTCGTGACACCGCACATCGCCCAAGACGTCGAGCAGTCGAACGGCGACTCGTCCCCGCCCGTGGTGCTCCGTGACCTCGCGACGCAGCAGCCGACCTCGACCGGGGTCGATCCGTACTACCTGAGAGCGGTGCAGGAAGGGCTCTATGCGGGCACGCATTCGGTCTACGGCACCTCGTACGGCGTCTTCGGCAAGTTCCCGGTGCCGGTCGCCGGCAAGACGGGAACCGCGCAGAAGGACGTGACGCTCCCCGGCTACCCGCATCCCGTCCTGCTCAACCAGTCGTGGTGGTGCGGATACGGCCCCTACGACGACCCGTCGATCGTCGTTTGTGCGGTGATCGAGAACGGCGGCCACGGCGGCACCGCTGCCGCCCCGGCAGCCCTCCAGGTCTTCGAGTCCTGGTTCCACAAGCACGGCACCGTCACGAGCCACCTCACCGACTGATGCAGCCTTCAGACAGAGCCTGCACCCCCGGGCCGCTTGCGGCCCCTCCACCAAACGGAGCAAGGCTCCCGACACTCTGCAGGGCGCGGAGCGTCCGACCTCGGAGTCCGGCCGAACGGCCGACCGAGTTCGACTCCAGACGTTTGCAGAGGCCGGGCTGATGGCATTCGAAGCTGTCGATCCACGCTCGCGTGGCCTCCGGGGCCGCTCTCGCGACGATGTCGCCGGGATCGTCGGCTCGATCCGACGGATCGACTTCGTTCTCCTCGCCGCCACGATCGGGGTCGTCGCCTACGGAATCTGGGCGATCGCCGGGATCACCCGCCACGCTCCGGGCGGGAGCGCGGCCGGCCGCCAGTTGCTCTACGTCGGCGCCGGCACCGTCCTGCTCGTCGCGGCGTTCCTGATCGACCCCTCGGTCTACCGGCGGTTCTGGCGCGTCATCTACCTCGGCCTCTGCGCCCTGCTCGCCGTGGTTCTTGTCGTCGGAGCGACCGCAAACGGTGCCGGCCGCTGGATCGCCTTCGGCTCGTTCACCTTCCAGCCGTCGGAGTTCGGCAAGGTGCTGCTCGTCCTCGCGCTCGCGGCGTTCGTCGCCGACCACTCGAAGGAAGTGTCGAGCCCCGGGCTGCCGCTCAAGACGATCGCGCTTGCCGCGGGACCCATCCTGCTCGTGTTCCTGCAACCCGACGCCGGCACGGCGATCGTGTACGGGTCGGTGCTCGCCGCCGTGCTGTTCGTCTCCGGGATCCGCTGGCTCTACCTCGTGCTGCTCACAGCGGCGGGACTGATCGCGGTGCTCAGCATCCTCTGGTGGCTGCCCGCTGCCGGCGTGAACGTGCTCAAGCCCTACCAGACGCATCGACTCACAGACTCCAACTCCTACAACCTGGTCGAGTCGAAGATCGCGGTCGGCGCCGGGGGCGTGCGCGGCCGAGGCGTCTCCGGGGCGAGCCAGACTGCGCTCAGCTTCCTGCCCTCGAATGACACCGACTTCGCGTTCGCCTCGCTCGCCGAGCAGCGCGGCTTCTTCGGCGCCTCGATCCTGCTCCTGCTCTACCTCCTGATCGTCTGGCGAGGGCTCAAGATCGTGACGACCGCCCGAGACCTGTTCGGGGCGATCGTCGCCGCCGGGATCGTCTTCGCCTTTCTCGTGCAGGTGTTCGTGAACGTCGGGATGACGATGGGGATCGCGCCGATCACGGGGATCCCGCTGCCGTTCATCTCCGTCGGCGGCTCGTCGATGATCAGCAATCTCGCCGCCGTCGGGATCCTGCTCTCGATCCATGCGCGCGGCGGTCGCCGGCGCGCATGAGCCGGGAGTCTCCATGAACCGAGCCGTGCCGCTGTCGGTGCTCCGCGCCGTCCGTCAGGTGAGAAGTGCGACAGGCAGTGAGGCGCCGATCGCGGTCGCCGGAGCCCGGGAGCTCGTCCCCCTGCTCGCAAAGGAGCTCCGCGCCGGCGGGGAGGCGGCCTCCGTGACCGAGAACGGCTCCGGCCGCCGCTCATCCGCCCTTGTCTGGGTCGGAAAGGCCGACCGCGAGGCGCTCCGGCGTGCCTCGCTCGCGGGAACGCCGATCGTCGGCCTCACCGAGGGGGAGTCGCTGCCCTACGTGCTCGACACGAACCTTGTTCTCATCCGTCCCGGGCAGGGGTTGCCGATGGCCGAGCTCGCAGGGGCGCTCGCGCGCGTCCTCGGCCCAAACGCCCCGGGGCTCGCGGCGCGCCTGCCGGTTCTCCGGCCTGCCGTCGTCGACGGGCTGATCAGGGGGACGGTGCGCAAGAACGCGCTCATCGGTGCGGCCGTCTTCATACCCGGAGCGGACCTGCCGGCTCTCACCCTCAACGAGGCGCTGCTCGCGATCCGGATCGCGGTCGCGGGAGGGCGCGATGCCGATCCCAAGGTGCTCTGGCCGGAGCTCGCCGCTGTCGTCGGGGTTGGTCTCGCCTGCCGGCAGCTCGCCCGGTCGCTCGAGTCGCTGCCGGTTCCACGGGCCGTCGCCCGGGGCACGATCGCCCTCGCCGGCACGTGGGCCGTCGGCGAAGCGCTCCGCCGCCGGCTGCACTGAACTCTCGCCGAGTGGGTCCGTCCGACCCTGGTCCTACCCTCACTCCCAACCGGAAGGAGGACACTGGATGCCCCTGACGTCGAACCGCGAGCTCCATGAGCTCCTGCTGATCGAAGAGGCCGACGCCTGGTTCGAGTACGCCGATGCGACCAAGGATCAACGCGGACCGGGCTACGCGGAGATCGAGCCCTGGGCCTGGGCGCGCCTCCAGCAGCGGCTTCGCGTCGTCCGCTCGCGGCGCTCGCGCCTGGCGCCGGTCGATGAGACCGAAAGTGAAGCGGCGTAGACCCGCTCTCTGCCCGCGGGGAAGGCGCTGCTAACCTTAGGGCAGGCAATGCCGCTTCACTCACCATCCGTCCTCAGCTCTTCAAACCTATGCGCGCGCCCGCTCGACGCGAGGCTGCGCGTACTCATTTCGAAGGAGATTCTCTTTGCCACTACCCTGGTTCCGCCGACAGAAGGCGAAACCGGAACAGGCGCCTTCCGAGGCCGCCGTTCCGACTGTCGAACCTGATCCGCCGACCCCAGATGGGGGAATAGACAAGCCGCCGGAGACTTCACCGGCCGCAGACGGACAATCCACACAAGCAAAAAGACGCCGCCGCGGCAGTCGCGGAGGCCGCGGGCGCAAGAAGCCGACGGGGGCCAGAGCTGCTTCAGAAGGCAGAGCAGGCTCCGAAACCGCCGCAGCGTCCGAAACGGCAGCAGAGCGCGCCGCCGATGCCGCCGAGCGGGCCGATTCTCCGGCCGAGACCAGGCCCGCGGAGCGAAAGAGCCGCTCCCCGCGTCCGCCGCGCCGCACGGCTCCGCGCCGCGCGCCGCTCCCGAAGGCCAAGCGCGAGCTCCTGATCTCCGTCGATCCCGGCGAGAAGCGCGTCGCCGTGATCGAGGACGGCCTCGTCGTCGAGGTCTACCTCGAGCGGCCCGAACAACGCTCGATCGCCGGCAACGTGTACCTCGGCACGGTCGACAACGTCCTGCCCGGGATGGAAGCGGCGTTCGTCGAGATCGGGCTCGAGAAGAACGGATTCCTCTACGTCGACGAGATCGTCGGCCCCGAGCTCGAAGGCCGCAAGGGCGCTCGCAAGATCCAGGATCTGATCCAGCGCGGCCAGACCGTCCTCGTGCAGGCGGTCAAGGACCCGATGAAGACGAAGGGCGCGCGCCTCACCACCGAGATCTCCCTGCCCGGCCGCTTCGTCGTCTACGTCCCGCACGGCGACGGCCTGGGAGTCTCCCGCCGGCTCGACGACGACGAGCGCAACCGCCTGAAGGCGATCCTCAAGGAGATCGCCCCGAAGACCGGCGGTGTGATCGTCCGCACCGCGGCCGAAGGCGCCTCACCCGAGGACATCGCGCGCGATCTCGAGTTCCTGCAGCGCCTCTGGGCGACGATCGACGCCAGCGCGAAGAAGTCGAAGGCGCCGGCGCTCATCTACCAGGAGGCCGAGTTGCCGCTCCGTGTCACCCGGGACCTGTTCACGGGCGAGTTCGAGGGCCTCGTCGTCGACCACGACCGAACGCACAAGCGGATCGTCGGCTACCTGAAGAAGACCTCACCGCACATGGTCGAGCGGGTCACCCGCTACAAGGAGCGCGAGCCGCTGCTCGAGGCCTTCGGTGTCGAGGCCGAGATCCAGTCCACGCTCAACCGCCGCGTCGACCTGCCCTCCGGCGGCTACCTGATCTTCGATTACGCCGAGGCGTTCACGGTGATCGACGTCAACACGGGCCGCTTCGTCGGCTCGCGCTCGAAGCGAAACGGCCCGGGCCGGCTCGAGGACACGATCACGAAGAACAACCTCGAAGCGGTGAAGGAAGTCGTGCGCCAGCTTCGGCTGCGCGACATCGGCGGGATCATCGTCATCGACTTCATCGACATGGCGAACCCGAAGAACCGCCAGCAGGTCGAAGACGCACTCCGCCAGGAGCTCGAGCGCGACCGCACGAAGACCTACGTCGTCGAGATCTCACCGCTCGGCCTCGTCGAGATGACGCGGCAGAACGTCACCGACGGCCCGCGCGAGGTCATGACCCGCAAGTGCCCGACCTGCGACGGCGACGGGATCATCATCTCCGAAGGCACTGCCGCCGTCGAGGTGGAGCGTCGCCTCCGGGCTCTCGTCGCACCGGGCTCGCGCACGAAGGCACTGAAGGTCGAGTTGAGCGCCAGGATCGCCGGGATGATCGTCGGCGACGGCACCCGGCTCCAGGAGCTCGAGGAAGTCACGAAGCGGCGCTTCTTCTTCGTCGGGCTGCCCGACGCGCATCTCGATCACGTCCGGCTGCTCGAGCAGGGCACCGTCGAGAAGCTCGCTCCGGAAGCCCCGCTGGAGGTGGGGCAGGACCTCGAGCTGAAGCTCGGGGAGCTCGGCCTCTATGACGCGCACGCGGGAGTCGGCAAGGTGAAGGGATTCGAGGTCGTCGTCACGGACGCTGCGAAGCTCGTCGGCAAGAAGGTGAACGTCCGCATCGTCGCGGTGATGGAGGGCATCGCCTACGCGGTGCTGGTCGAGGCGGGCGTGAAGGCAGAGCAGCCGATCACGGCCGAAGCCGAGGCCGAGCGGCCGACCCGTGCGAGGCGGCCGACGAAGGCCGAGGCGGCCGAGCCTGACGACGGCGAGCTCGAAGAGGCCGACGACGCCGAGCAGGCCGACGAGCCGGAAGAAGGACCGAAGGCCGCCCCGTCCAGAAGCACACGTGCCCGCAGGCCGGCAGCAGCCAAAGCCGAATCCGCCGGGGACGACGCCGAGACCCCCGGTGAAACCGGGGCGGCGCCGAAGCGGCAGCGTTCCCGCAAACCCACAGCCACAGCCGCCGCCGTTGAGACCGACGCGGTCGCGCCCGAGGCCGAAGCCGACGCCGTCGAGGGCGAGGAAACCGAAGTCGAAGGCGATGCTCCCGCGACGCCGCGCAAACGCACGCGTCGCGGCACGCGGGGTGGCCGCAACCGCAAGCGGAAGCCCGTGGCCGAGACGGACGGTGAGGACTCGGGCTCTGCCGACGACGAGCCTGTCCCCGACGAGGACGCCGAGCCCGACGGCGATGACGCGCTCGCTCCCGTGATCCATCTTCCGGGTCGCGAGCTCGGGCAGAACGGAGACGAGCCCGCCGATGGGGAGACTCAGCCCGCCCGCACGCCTGCCCGACGAGGCTCGCGGGGCGGACGCAATCGCCGTCGCAAGCCGGCAGCCGCGACCGCGGACAACGCCGAGAACGCCGAGAACGGCAGCGAACCGGTCGCGACGGTCACGGAGGCTCCGGAGGTCACGGCGGCCCCGGCCGAGGTCGCGGCGGCGCCGACCGAGGTCGCGGCGGCGCCCACCGAGGTCGCGGCGGCGACCAGGAAGAGCGGCGATGAGGAGAACTGGGAATACACCCCGATGAGCGAGTGGGGAGACGTCTAGCCGCTACACTGAACGGCCGCGGGCGAATAACGCCCGCGTTTGTACGCCCAGGACTCTAGAACCGCCATGGACTACGCGATCATCAAACTCGGCAACAAGCAGCACCGCGTGCGCGACGGCGAGACGCTCGTCGTCGACCGCCTGCCGACCGAGGAGGGCAAGACGTTCGAGCCGGTCGTCCTGCTCGGCGACGTCGCGGTCACCGCGACGGTCCTCTCCCACGAGCGCGGCCCGAAGATCCTGATCGGCAAGTACCGCCGCCGCACCGGCTACAAGCGCCACAACGGCTTCCGCGCCGCGACCTCGCGCGTGGAGATCACGCTCGGCGCCGGCGGTGCGAAGCGGGCGGCCGCAAAGGCGGCGCCGAAGGTCGAGAAGAGCGACGAGACCGCCGTCGAGGCTGTTGCCGAGACTCCGAAGACCGACCACAAGCCGCATCCGAAGATCGAAGCGCCGCTGGCATCCCCGCCCGAGGGCTACGAGAAGCTGACGATCGCCCAGATCACCGAGGCGGCAAAGGGCTGGAGCGTCATCGAGCTCGACGAGGCGATCACCTACGAGACCGAGACGAAGGCCCGAAAGGGTGCACTCTCGGCGCTCGAGTCGGCCCTCGAGCAGCACGAAGCGGCAGAGACGATGGCAGAGGCCGAGCCCGCCGAGGCGGAGCCGGACACCGAGGCTGAGCCGCAGGACGAGGAGGCACCCGATGGCGCATAAGAAAGGACTCGGCTCGTCGAAGAACGGCCGCGACTCGAACCCGCAGTATCTCGGCGTCAAGATCTTCTCCGGCCAGGAGGTTCGGTCCGGGCAGATCATCGTGCGCCAGCGCGGCTCCAGGTTCCGGGCGGGCCCGGGCACGAAGATGGGCCGCGACGACACGATCTTCGCGATCCGCGACGGCAAGGCCGAGTTCCGCAAGAGCGGCGAGCGCCGCTCGGTCGCCGTCATCGACGCGGAGTAGTCCCGCCGGCCGGCGGTAGGCCGTGTTCTCGGACCGAGCCCAGTTCCAGGTGAAGGCCGGCCGCGGCGGCGACGGTTCCATGTCGTTCCGGCGCGAGAAGTACGTGCCGAAGGGCGGCCCCGACGGTGGCGACGGCGGCGACGGCGGCGACGTGATCGCGGTTGCAGACCGGGACCTGCGCGACCTCATCTCGCTCCAGCGCCGCAAGTCGATCGCGGCCCCCAAGGGCGGTAACGGCGGCGGAGCCCGTAAGCACGGTGCGAACGGCGAGGACGTCGAGATTCGCGTCCCGGTCGGCACCCAGGTCTTCGACGGAGACGATCTCGTCGCTGATCTCGCGCATCCCGACGCCCGGGTCCGCCTTGCCCGCGGCGGTCGCGGCGGGCGTGGCAACGCCCGCTTCGTGAGCTCCACCCGCCAGGTTCCGCGGTTCGCCGAGGTGGGGTTCCCGGGAGAGGAGCGCGAGATCGACCTGCACCTGAAGCTGCTTGCCGACGCGGCGCTCGTCGGGCTTCCGAACGCGGGCAAGTCGTCGTTGATCACGCGGCTCTCGAACGCGCGCCCGAAGGTGGCCGACTATCCGTTCACGACGCTCCAGCCGATCCTCGGGACGGTCGAAGCGCCCGACGGGCGCCAGCTCGTCGTCGCCGACGTTCCCGGCCTGATCGAAGGCGCCAGCGAGGGCATCGGCCTCGGCCACGAGTTCCTCGCCCATCTCGAGCGGGCGCGAACTCTCCTGCATGTGATCGACGCCTCGAAGCCGGCCGACGAGCAGTGGGAGACGATCGACGCCGAGCTCGTCGCCTACGGCGCCGGCCTCGACCGGCTCCCGCAGCTCGTCGTCCTGAACAAGATCGATCTCGAGCCCGACCCGGAGTTCACGATCTCCGACGAGCGGATCACGGCCGTCTTCCGGATCTCGTGCGCGACCGGAGCCGGGATCGAGGAGCTGCGAAAGGCCCTCTTCACGATGATTCCCGAGCCGGCGCAGCTTCCCGGCGACGACGACGCGGTCGCCGACTTCCTCGTCTACCGGCCCGAGCCGAAGGCGCGCCGGTGGAGCATCTTCCGGACACAGGACGGCTACCGCGTCGTCGGGACGCCGCCGAGCGAGGAAGAGCTCGAGCGCGCGCTCGCCGCGGCCGGCGTGCGAAAGGGCGCCGAGGTCGAGATCGGCGAGGAATCGTTCGAGTTCTTCCCGTGATCGGGCTCTTCGGCGGTGCGTTCGACCCGCCGCACAAGGGTCATGTTGCGTTGCTCGCTCGTGCCGGGCAGGAGCTCGGGCTTACCGATTCGGTCGTGATCGTCACGGCCGATCCGGGGCACAAGGCGGTCGAGACCCCCGCCTCGGTCAGGCTCGAGCTCGCCCGCGTGGCCTTCCCCGGGGAGAGGGTCGAGCTCGACGACCACGCCCGGACGATCGACATGCTCCGCGACCATCCGGAGTGGGAGGGTGCTGTGTTCCTGCTCGGCGCCGACGAGTTCGCCGGGTTCCTCGGCTGGAAGGAGCCCGAGGCCGTGCTAGGGCTCGTGCGGCTCGGCGTGGGAGCTCGTCCCGGTTTCCAACGCGAGAGCCTCGACGCCGTCCTCGCGCAGCTCGAGCATCCCGACCGTGTCTCGTTCTTCGGCCTGGAGCCGCTGCCGATCGCCTCGAGCGAGCTCCGCCGCCGCCTCGACGAGGGAGACGACGTGAGCGCGCTCGTCCCCGAGGCCGTGTGGGCGCTGATCGAGCGCGACGGCCTCTACGGCCGCGGCGGCTACACTGGGCGCGCTTGACGTCTATCGAACAGGCTCGCCGGATTGCGGCGCTGGCACAGGAGAAGCTCGCGAGGGATGTCGTCATCCTCAGCATGGGCCCGGTGTGCAGTTACACGGACTACTTCGTCGTCTGCACGGGAAACAACGCGCGCCAGACGAAGGGCATCTTCGATGAGGTGCACGCGCGCCTGAAGGACGACGGCGTCCGCCCGCGCTCGATCGCCGGCGAGCGTGAGGCGACGTGGATCGTCGCCGACTATCTCGACGTGGTGCTGCACGTCTTCACCCCGGAGGCGCGGGACTTCTACCGCCTGGACGACCTCTGGGGCGACGTCGAGCAGGAGCCGCTCGACGAAGCGGCAAGCGCCTGAGCCTGTTGTCTGTTTAGGACACGTTTGTCCGTGGTGGTCGTTATGATTCGCGCTGTTGCGCGAACTGACGACAAACCACAAAGGGGCGATCGCTGAGGCGGCGATCGCAAAGGCGGCAGCGGTGCTCGGGATCATCGTTTCTCGGCCCGTGCAAGATGCGCCTTACGATCTGATTCTCGATCTACCTGGCCGCCTGCTCCGTGTGCAATGCAAGTGGGCGCTGCGCGAAGGAGATGTCGTTGCCGTCCGATGCCGACGCTGTCGCCGCGGGCCCGGCGGAATAATCCACTCTGGCTACAAGCTCGGCGAGATTGATGCGATCGCCGCCTACTGCGCAGAACTAGACAGCTGCTACCTGCTACCAGAGCGCATGTCCGTCGACCGATCGATGGTGCTGCTCCGGCTCGAGCCCACGCGGAACAACCAGCGCCGCAACGTACATTGGGCCGCGGACTACGATTTCGCCGCTAGACTTTCGTCTCCCGGGCCCATAGCTCAGCTGGGAGAGCGCCGCCGTGGCACGGCGGAGGCCGTCGGTTCGAGCCCGACTGGGTCCATACGAGTCTTCCCATCGATCTGGCGTTCCCACCTCAGGTGTCGGAGCGCGTGTCGGTCCTGTTGACAAGTGGTAGCGGCGTCGGATCAGCAGTCGGGGCCGTGATAGATATGCAGGCGACCCGACATTCCGCGATCTGAGGGAGCGCCCCCATGGGACAGCCGTTCAAAGGCACGATCAACGTCGATATTCGCGATTCGGAACCGGATTGGTCGCCCTTCGAGCCTGCGAAGGCTCCCGACGGGGCACCCAACGTCCTCTACATCGTTCTCGACGATGTCGGCTTCTCCGCGATGAGCTGTTACGGCGGCCCGATCGAGACACCGAACATCGATCGGATCGTCGCGAACGGCGTGCGCTACACGCAGTTCCACACGACGGCGCTTTGCTCCCCGACCCGGTCGTGCTTCCTGACCGGCCGGAATCACACCCGCAACAGCATGGCGTGCATCACCGAGGCGGCGATCGGCTTCCCGAACGCGAGCGGCACGATTCCGCCGGAGAACGGGATGCTTTCGGAGATCCTCGGCGAGCGGGGTTGGAACACCTACATGGTCGGCAAATGGCATCTCTGCCCGACAGACGAGATGAACCTCGCCTCGACACGGCGGAACTGGCCGAGCGGGCGCGGGTTCGAGCGCTGGTACGGCTTCCTCGGCGCCGAGACGAACCAGTGGTATCCCGATCTCGTCTACGACAACCACCCGGTCGACCAGCCGACGACCCCCGAGGAGGGATACCACCTCACCGACGATCTGACCACGCAGGCACTCGCGTTCATCAGCGACGCGAAAGCCGTCGCGCCCGACAAGCCGTTCTTCCTCTACTACGCCCCGGGCGCCTGTCACGCGCCCCATCAGGCCCCGAAGGAGTGGATCGACAAGTTCAAGGGCCAGTTCGACATGGGGTACGAGGTCGTGCGCGAGCAGACGCTCGAGAATCAGAAGAAGCTCGGGGTCGTTCCCGCCGACACCGAGTTGCCGCCGATCAACCCGATCGGCGATGCGACACGCACGGGACCGGATGGGAAGCCGTTTCCGATGCTCGACGTCACCCGCCCCTGGGCCTCGCTCAACGACGACGAGAAGAGGCTCTTCTCTCGCATGGCAGAGGTGTACGCCGGCTTCCTCGCGCACGCCGATCATCACATCGGCCGGCTGCTCGACTACCTCGACGAGAACGACGAGCTCGAGAACACGCTGATCGTCGTCGTCTCGGACAATGGTGCGAGCGGCGAGGGCGGCCCGAACGGCTCCGTCAACGAGATGAAGTTCGCGAACGGCGTCCCCGACGACCTGGCGCAGAACCTCGCGATGATCGACGAGCTCGGCGGCACGAAGACCTACAACCACTACCCGAACGGCTGGGCGATGGCATTCAACAGCCCGTTCAAGATGTGGAAGCGCTACGAGTTCAACGGCGGGACGAGCGACCCGTGCGTGATCTCGTGGCCTGCGGGGATGAAGGCTCGAGGCGAGATCCGCGACCAGTACCACCACGCGATCGATCTGGTGCCGACGATCCTCGACGCGCTCGAGGTCGAGCCGCCGGACGCGATCAAGGGTCACACGCAGTCGCAGCTCGACGGTGTAAGCATGCGCGGGAGCTTCGACGACGCCGGAGCCGAGTCACCACGGAAGACGCAGTTCTATTCGATGCTGGGCTCCCGCTCGATCTGGCACGAGGGCTGGAAGGCGGTGACGACGCACCCGACGATCGCCGGCTGGGGACACTTCAACGACGACGAGTGGGAGCTGTACCACACCGACGTCGACCGGGCAGAGGTCCACAATCTTGCCGCCGAGCAGCCCGACAAGTTGCGGGAGCTCGTCAACGTCTGGTTCTCCGAGGCAGGCCGAAACGGCGCCTTCCCCCTCGATGATCGCACCCCTGTCGAGATCCTGACCACCCCCCGGCCGCAGCTGACGGCCGACCGCAGCCGCTACGTGTACTTCCCGGGTACGGCAGCGGTCAGCGAGTGGCAGGCGGTCAACACGAAGGGCCGCTCGTTCGTGATCGGGGCCCTTGTCGACATCCCGGCGCCCGGAGCGCAGGGCGTGCTCTTCTCGATCGGCTCTCGCTTCGGTGGGCACGCGCTCTACGTCAAGGACAACCGTCTCCATTACGTGAACAACTTCGTCGGCGCCGAGGAGCAGATGATCGTCGGCACCGAGGACATTCCCGTCGGGAAGAACCTGATCCTCTCCGCTTCGTTCGACAAGGAAGGGATGGAGCCGACGTGCGCCACCGGGACGCTCTCCCTCTACCACGGGGACACCAAGGTCGGCGAGGGCAAGCTCAAGACGCAGCTGGGCGCCTTTTCGATCGCAGGCTCGGGACTCGCCGTCGGCCGACAGAGCGGAGAACCGGTGACCGACGACTACCCCGGCGAGCACCCGAACGCGTTCACCGGCGGCACGATCAACCGGGTAGCGGTCGACGTCAGCGGCGAGCCGTACCTCGACCTGGAGCGCCAGGCCGAGATGCTGATCCGTTCGCAGTAGCTCCTGCGGGCTCGAGCCCGGGCGGGCGCCGTGTGGCGCCCGCCCGCTTTGCTCATTTCGCTGCCGCTGCCGGTGCGCCGATCGCCTTCAGGAACGACGGCACGACCGGGATCGCCGAGGAGAGATCGACCGACTTCGCGAACGTCTGGGTGATCCCGACGTGCCCGCTCGCGGTTGCCGGGTCGGCGCTCAGTACCCGGAGGTCGCGCACCCCGTTCTGGAGGGCCACCGCCGACACCGTGACGAGGCACTGGCCTCCGCTCTGCGGTTTGGCGCCCACCACCGTCACGCCGGGCCCGCTCACCTGGAGGCGGTCCTTCGCGCAGGCAGCGCCCGTCGCGGCCACCGTCACCTGCAGGTTCCGCAGGTTGAAGTACTGGCGCAGATCCGGCGGGATCGCGTTCGGGTCACCGCCGGCATAGAGGGCGCTCGGCGTGAAGCCGAACGTGAACCAGAGCAGGCTGCCCTGGTTCTGGAACATGTAGGCGAGCACGGCATCCGAGCTCGACGGGTTCACGGAGTTCGCGATCGGCGCGATGCTCGGACGGATCACGCCGCCGTGGAACGTCTGGCCGGCGGAGTTCGTGAACGACGCCTTCGCGTAGTTCGCCGCCTGGCTCTGGTCTCCGAGGTTGATCGCGGCGGGAAGCCGCAGGAACGGCGTGCCGCCGGTCCCGATCGCGCCGCTCAGGTACGTGAAGCTCACGTCGAGCGTGCCGGCGGCAACGCTCTTCCCGGTCGCGCAGGTCGCCGAGGTCTGAACCGGGTTGCGGTCGTCGCCGAGCACCGCCTTGAGCTGCGTCGCGACCTTCGGGTAGAGCTTCTCCGCGAGCTGCATCACAAACAGCGTGTAGTAGCCGCTCGGATCCGCATCGGGGCTCGTCCGGCAGAGGTTGATCTGCGGTCCCGTGATCAGCGGTTGGTACCACGGCTCCTGTCCCGCCGCTGCCTTCGCGAAGTCGGCTGCGTGCGGGTCGGATGGGCTCGGGCTGTACTGCATCACGATCTGGTTGCGTCCGAGTGCGGCGAACCAGCGCACCTTGTTCTGGTTCGCATTCCCGAGCAGGTATCCGTTGACGCTCGCATCGGCGCTGCCGAAGAGATCAGCGGGCTGCGTGCCGGCCTCGATCCCCTGGGCGAGGGCGACCGAGCCACCGGTGGTATTCGTGATCGTCACGCCCGGAACCGAGCCCTTGAGCGCCGTGACGACGCTTCCGAGCACCCCGGCATTCGCAATCGCGACCGTTCCCGAATCCGCGGTCGCAATCCTCCCTGAGAAGACGACTGTGACGCTGAACGCGGCAATCAGCGCTCCGAAGACGAATCGTCTCCGAGGAAGCGCCCTCGTCCGCGTCGCCGTGAACGTGCGACGACTCTCGCGCATTGACGTTGCTCCTGACGCTAGATAAGAAAACGACTAGTTGTAACGCTATCTAACCTACACCCCTGCTCGTGTTCTGTCGATCACGCGTCGGCGGCCGAGCGTCGAGGTTGCCGGGCGCCGCCCCAGTGCCTCGAGACGACCACGATGCACGCCGCCGCCGCGCCCTCGATCGCCGCCCACGCGGCGGTACTCGGAACGCCGAGATCGCTGTAGCGCGGGTACAGAGAGGCGCAGAAGATCGCGATCGCGGCCGCTGCTGCGAGCGTCAGCGCTGCGCCTCCGACGACCGCCAGGCCTGCGTCGCTGCGACCGCGGCCACCCAGCCCGCGACGACGGCGAGTCTCAGAGCTCGGGCTCTCGCGGGCACCGTCGCAGGCATCGCGCGAGCATAGGCCCCGCGGCAGCCTCGCAGCCGTGCCTAGACTCGGCTGGATGAGCGCGATCGAGACGGTGAAGCTCGTCCGGGAGTTCCGCAAGGGCCCGCGCGCCGTTGACGGAATCGATCTCTCGGTGGAGCCGGGCGAGATCTACGGCTTCCTGGGACCGAACGGCGCCGGCAAGTCGACGACCGTCCTCATGCTCACGACCCTCCTGCCGCCGACCTCCGGTACCGCACGCGTCGGAGGCTTCGACGTGGTGAAGCAGGGCCCGGACGTCCGCCGGACGATCGGTGCGGCGCTCCAGGAGGCTGCGCTCGACCCGCTGCTCACCGGTCGCGAGCATCTACGGCTCCAGGCGACGCTCCAGGGGCTTCCGCGAAATCGACGCCAGGCTCGGGCCGACGAACTGCTCGAGCGGGTCGGCCTCGAGGAGGCGGCAGACCGCAAGGTCAAGGGCTATTCGGGGGGCATGAAGCGCCGGCTCGACCTGGCACTTGCGCTCGTCCACGGGCCCCGCATCCTGTTCCTCGACGAGCCGACCACGGGGCTCGACATCCAGAGCCGATCGGCACTCTGGGAAGAGGTGAGACGGCTCGCGAGAGACGACGGCGTCACCGTGTTCCTGACGACGCAGTACCTCGAGGAGGCGGACGTGCTCGCTGACCGCGTCGGGATCATCGACCACGGCCACATCGTCGCCGAGGGCTCCCCGGAGGAGCTCAAGCGAGAGGTCGGGCGTCCGACGGTCGAGGTGGTTCCCGCCGATGTGGCGGACGAGGGGCGCGCCTCCGAGATCCTCGCGGGGTTCGGCGAGCTCGTACCCGCCCCGCGCGGCATCGCCGTGCGGCTTCGCACCGGCCAGGCCGACCTGGCCGAGATCGTCCGTGCCCTCGATGCCGAGAGTCTTGCGATCGGCCAGCTCCAGCTCCACCAGCCCTCGCTCGACGACGTGTTCCTGGCAAAGACGGGTCGGTCACTCGAGGGCGCCGGCGACGACGAGGACGCCGAGCCCGCCGCGCTCGCGATGGAGCCGGTCTGAACCTCGGCCTGGACCAGGTCTATCTCCTGGGGCGCCGCTCGGTCGTCCGCACGCTGCGACAGCCGGCGAACATCATCGCGCCCGTCGTGTTCCCGCTGATGCTGCTGGCGGTGAACTCGGGCGGCCTCCGGGCCGAGGCGCACCTGCCGGGGTTCCCGACCTCCTCGATCGTCGCGTTCCTGCTTGCCGTGCCGTTCATCCAGGGAGCGCTGTTCGCGACGATGAACACGGGGACCGATCTCGCGCGCGACATCCAGACCGGATTCCTGAGCCGGCTCTCGCTGACGCCCATGCGCGGCTTCGCCCTGCTGGCCGGCCAGCTCGGCGGCACGGTCATCCTCGCGCTGTTCCAGGCGGCCGTGTACC
Organism: uncultured Actinomycetota bacterium; assembly: GCA_963720045.1. GTDB lineage: Bacteria > Actinomycetota > Thermoleophilia > Gaiellales > Gaiellaceae > PALSA-600. Next base: position 22,101 of record CAVREC010000014.1, read on the forward strand.
TGGTTGTCGGCTTCGCGGTCGGAGTCAGGTTCGCGAGCGGTGTTCCCGGCGTCCTCGTCCTGTTTGCCCTGTACGTGCTCGTCGCGCTGGCCTTCGGTGCGCTGGGGATACTCGCGGCGCTCCGCACCGGGTCGGCCGAGGCCGTGCAGAGCCTCTTCCCGGTGTTCTTCGTCTTCCTGTTCATCTCATCGATGGCGATCCCCAGGAACCTGATGAGCGTCACCTGGTTCCACGACGCCGCGACCGTGAACCCGGTCTCCTACCTGATCGAGGGCGTGCGCAGCCTGATCGTGATCGGCTGGGATGCACAGGCGCTCGTGCTGGCGTTCGCGATCGCCGTGACGATCGCCGCGGTCGCGGTCTTCCTCGCGGAGTCGGCGCTGCACAAGAGGCTGGCCTCCTCGTGAGCCGGCTCGGAGTGGCTCAGGGCGTCGCCTGGCGGATGGTGCACAACTTCTTCCACAACAAGTCGCTTCTCATCCCATCGATCGCGTTCCCGCTCTTCTTCTTCACCGCCTTCGCCGGCGGGCTCTCGGGGCTCCGGCACACGCCGGGCTTCGACTACCCCGACGGCTACACGGCCTTTCAATACGTGTTCGTGTTTCTCCAGTCCTCCGCGCTCGCCGGGGTGTTTGCCGGGTTCGGGATCGCCCGCGACTTCGAGACGGGGTTCGCGCGGCGGCTGATGCTCGCGGCTCCTCACCGCAGCGGGATCGTCGTCGGCTACGCCGCCGCCGCGCTCGTACGCTGGATCACGACCGTCTCCGTGCTCACGGTGGTCGCTCTCGTCTTCCGGATGAAGGTGGGGGGCGACGGCGTCGATCTCTTCGGCCTGTTCACGCTCGGCGTGCTCGTGAACATCACCGGTACGCTCTGGGCCGCCGGAGTGGCGATGCGGCTGCGCACGATGCAGGCGGCGCCGATCATGCAGATGCCGGTCTTCCTGCTCCTCTTCTTCGCGCCCGTCTACGTGCCCCTCTCGCTGCTCCACGGCTGGATCCATGGCATCGCGGTCGTGAATCCCGTCACGCGCGTGCTCGAGGCAGGCCGCGGCTTCATGGCGGGCGCTCCGACGGAGGTGCTCTCGGCTTACCTCGCGGCGATCTTCCTCGGTGCGCTCTTCTGCGCGTGGGCGATCAGCGGCCTGCGGCGCGCGGAGGCCGCCGGCTGAGATTGCGTGTCTTGTGTTAAGGCGCGAGCAGCAGCTACGCATGTCGGGTATTTCTCAGCTGCGATGACGAGCCGATTCGTCGCTGCCGCCGCGTGCGCCGTCCTTGCCGGCGCGTTGCTCGGCGCGATCGCCGCGGCGGAGACGCCCGCAACCGCGAGGGCGTGCCCGTCGTCGGCGTTCGTCGGCGGTGCACTCGGGGTCAAGGTGAAGACGCCGACCTCGACGAAGACCGCGTACGCCAAGTCGTGCATGTACGCGACGGGCACGCTCATCCCGGTCAAGGTCGGGTTCCAGGAAGACACGTCGTCCACCTTCGCCACGTCGGAGAAGGCTGCCGGGAAGTTCGCGCCGCTCGTCGTGATCCACGGCCTCGGCAAGGCCGCATGGGCGACCAAGGCGCCGGGTCTCCTCGACGTTTTCGACGGCCACGAGACGATCAAGATCGAGGCTCCACTGATTGCGACGACGAAGCTCGAGGCGCTCGCCCGCAAGCTCCTCTGACGCCGCCGTCCGCTTCCGGCCAGAATGCAGGCCGGTGATCCTCGAGCAGTACTACCTCGGCTGTCTTGCTCATGCCTCCTATCTCGTCGGCGACGAGGAGAGCGGTCTCGCCGCGGTCGTCGACCCGCAGCGCGACGTCGACGGCTACCTCGCAGATGCCGCCAGGCTCGGCCTCCGGATCGAGCATGTCGTCCTCACGCACCTGCACGCCGACTTCCTCGCGGGCCACCTCGAGCTACGTGACCTCGTCGGCGCGAAAATCCATCTCGGAAGGCGGGCCGAGACCGAATACGACTTCGCCCCGCTCGGCGACGGCGACCGCATCGAGCTTGGTGCAGTCCGGCTCGTGGCGCTCGAGACTCCCGGGCATTCGCCCGAATCGATCTCGATCCTCGTCTACGATCTCGACGCCGGTTCGGAGCATCCTCACGCCGTCCTCACGGGCGACACGCTCTTCATCGGCGATGTGGGCCGGCCCGATCTGCGCGCATCGCTCGGCTGGAGCGCCGAGGACCTGGGCTCTCTTCTCTACGACTCGCTTCACGCCAAGCTGCTGCCGCTCCCGGACGAGACGCTCGTCTACCCGGCTCACGGAGCAGGCTCGCTCTGCGGGAAGCATCTGAGCACCGACACGGTCTCGACCATGGGAATCCAGCGGCGCTACAACTACGCACTCCAGCCGATGAGCCGCGAGGAGTTCATCGAGGTCGTGACCGCGGATCAGCCGGACTCACCGGCGTACTTCACCTACGACGCCGTCCTCAACGCGAAGGAGCGCCCGACCCTCGATCTGACTCGCGCCGGGGAGCCGAAGCCGCTGCCGCTCGACGAAGTACTCGCTCTGGCGACGCAAGGCGGCGAGCTCCTCGACACGCGGCCGGGCGCCGATTTCGCCGGCGCGCACCTGCGCGGGAGCCTCAACATCGGCCTGGACGGCAGTTACGCCACGTGGGCAGGGACGCTGCTCGACCCCGAGCGGCCGATCGTCCTCATCGTCGCCCCGGGCCTCCAGCAGGAGGCGGCGCTGCGGCTCGCCAGGATCGGGTTCGACGACGTCGCCGGCTACCTCGACGGCGGGATGATGGCGCTCGAGCACCGGCCGGACCTCGTGGAGCGACTCGAACGGATCACCGCCGCGACGCTCGGCGAGCAGCTCGCGGGACCCGATCCGCCTTTGGTGCTCGACGTGCGGGCCGAGGCCGAGCGCGACGAGCTCGTCGTGGCGGGGAGCGTCTCGATCCCGCTCGGGCACCTCCTCGAACGGCTGGACGAGCTTCCGAGGGACAGGACAATCGTCGTCCACTGTGCGACGGGCTATCGCTCCTCGGCCGCCGCGAGCATCCTTCGACGCGAGGGCTTCGACCGTGTCGCCGACCTCGTCGGCGGCCTGGGAGGCGCTAACTCAATGAGCGCGGTGCTGCCCGGACGCGCTGGGCACGCGCTCCGACTGCGTCCTCAGTTGCCCGGGTAGCACCACTGCCCGGGCTCCCAGTGTCTTTGAGCTCAGGGTCATTGCGGAGCACGCACCCACCACCCCAGTCAGCGAGTGAACGCCTTCTCACTCGGCCGATCAAGCTCCCGTCAGTGCAATCAGCCTGAGCAGCGTGTTCCAGTTCCGCGCGGTTCCCTTGACTCCGAGCTGCCGCTCGAACCAGTCGAGCGTGAGCTTCGTCTTGCCGGAACCGGCCGGGAATCGAAGGTAGATCTCCCGGCCGGCAGCCGAAAAGTGGTCTCCCGGGGAGCGATTCGGGTCGAGTCCGGCGATCGCCGACGCCTCGGGCTTCCGGTCGAGGAAGAGGACGTGGAGCTTCGAGGGCTCGCGCTCGGCCTCGGGGAACGGGTTCGCGGCGGCGATCGAGACGAGCTCGGCGGGGGTGCGCAGGATCACCGTGACCGTCAGTCCGAATCGCTCGGAGATCGCGTCCTCGAGCCCGCAAACGATCCCGGCGGGCTTGCCGCTCGCGCTCCGGAACACCACGTTCCCGCTCTGGATGTAGGTCGTCACCTCGCCGTGACCGAGCGAGCCGAAGAGCTCGGCGAGCTCCCGCATCGGGATCTTCGCGCGCCCTCCGACGTTGATTCCCCGCAGCAACGCGGCATAGGTGTGTGGTGCCGCCATCGGGGCTATTGTCGCGCCCAACCACGGCGGCCGCCGCCTCATGAGCTTTGCGGCGAGCCGCCCTGGTGAGTGATCTACTGCGCGCTCTTGAGGGCGCCCCGGAAATGGAACCCGTGGCCCCGCCGCTTCTCCGGCGCGAGCTGCCGTGCCCGCAGCTCGAGCAGCGGGATGAGATGCGCCGTCGGCCGGAATGGATCGGCCAGCGCCGAACCGTGTCCGAGCGGATACGCGGCAACGAGGACACCGTCCACCTCGGCCACGATGAACCGGCCGGAGGGCGAGGGCATGCCCTCGAGTTGCGCCAGGCTGTCGAGAACCTCGTCGTCGTGAACCGAGCAGAGCCTCAGCACGACTGTCTCTGCCGGTGCCGGCGTCTGCTCGGGCTGCTGCGTAAGGAACGCCCGCTGCGCGCCGAGCTCGAGCTCACGTGCGTTTTCATCGATCGTGATCTGCAGGAAGTCCGGATGCATCTCGTTCCCTCCTCGTCGCCGTGTGATCAACTGTCCCGTAACCCGTGTTACGATGATACAGGTTAGGTAACCAGCAAAGCAAGTTGAAAGGTTAGGAATTTCCATGGCTGGAACAGAGCTCGTTCGCGACTTCGTGAACACCCGCGATCTGCTCGACGGGATCGAGGAGCTGGCCGCGCCGGACGCGCTCGCGAGCTGGCTCGGGGCCCATGAACTGGGCGAGGTAGAGGCGAAGCCCCGGCAGATCTCGAGCACGCCCTCGAGCTACGGGAGGCGCTAAGGCGCCTGCTTCTCGCGAACACGGGGGTCGAGGTCGAGACCGAGCGCCGAGTTCGGCATTCTCGACGCGGCCGCTCGCCGCGCCAGGATCGAACTGCGCTTCGAGGGCGGCGAGGCCGCGCTCGCGCCGGCAGCCGACGGCGCCGACGCCGCGCTCGGGCGGATCGTGATCGCCGTTCACGACGCGATGGCCGACGGCTCCTGGGAGCGCCTGAAGGCGTGCCGCGCCTCGGACTGCGAGTGGGCCTTCATCGACGGCGCCCGAAACCACTCGCGGGCGTGGTGCTCGATGCGGAGCTGCGGGAACCGCGAGAAGGCGCGCGCGTTCCGCGAGCGCCACCGGGCGCACTAACTAACGCACGGCCACGTGTGCGTACGCCGTGTTGCTGCTGAACTGGTCGAAGTTCCACTGGGTCACGTCGGAGCCGATGATGTGGACGTTGTTCGGCCAGAGGTACGGCACCCACGGCACGACCTTCGTCATCAACGTTCGATCGAGATCCTCGTAGCAGGTGAGCCTCGGCTGGCCGGCCAGCGCCGCGCAGCGATCGAGTTGCCCGTCGACACTCGGGACTCCGGTCACGGTGCCGGTCACGCCGAGCGCCTTCGCCTGCGAGGGTTTCATCCCGACGAGCGAGTAGTTCGTGTTTCCCTGCGCGATGAGCGTCCGCCCGTCGAAGAGCGGCGCAAAGAACGTCAGCGCGTCTGCGTAGTCCTTGAACCAGCCGGGGAAGACAGCGATCGCGATGTTCTTCGAGGTGGTCTCGAGCGTCGGGTACGCGCCGTTTACGGTGGCCACGTGGAACGTGATCCCGAGCTTCTGCGCGTCGGCCTGCACGATCGGGACCATCCGCTGGAACGTCGACTGGGTGTCGGTCAGGAGCAGGACGTTCTTGCAGGCGGGGGCACTACACGTGCCGTTCCCGTCGATGTCGTACTTGGAGCCCTTCATCGCCGCCTTGGCCTTGGCGAGGTCGCCGGCGTCCCCGGGTGTCTTGTACGGGGCGAACTCCGAGAGCTGGTTGTCGAAGATCGGGTCGGGCACGATGTGGTTCGCGATCTTCCCGAGATCGGGGCCGCCCCAGACCTGGCGGAGAGACTCCTTGTCCATGATCCAGTTCATCGCCCGCCGGACGTGGATGTCGTCGAACGGCGGCTGCGTGAGGTTCATCGTCAAGTAAGAGGTGCCGTCCGCCGAGTTCAGGTGGAGGTACTGGCGCTTCGACGGGCTCGAGTACTCCTCGAGAGCCTGGGGTGGGAGGCTCGGGCCGTTTTCGTCCTCGAGCTCGCCGGCCGCGACCCTGTCGACGATGTCGGTCGAGTTCGGATCGATCGTGAACTGGAACTCGTCGGGGAAGTTCTGCCGCGCAGCCAGTGAGTCGGTCTTCGGGTTGTAGTCCGGATTCCGGACGAGCGTGAGATTCGAGATTCCGTCGAAGCCGCTCATCGGCTTCAGCTTCGCGCACGAGGAGTCGTCGACCTTGTCGGCGCCCTGGATCATGTATGGCCCGGTCGAGACGACGTCCTTTCCGTACCTTCCCGCCTGGCCCTCGAAGCACTTGGCCACCTCCTGTGGGATCGGCCCCGTGGCCGGCATCGCCATCCGGTAGAGGAAGTCACCGGTCGGCGCGGTCAGGTTGAAGACGATCGTGCTCGCGTTCGGCGTCTTGATCCCGGCGATCGTCTTCGCCTTGCCGGCGCCGTAGGCATCGAAGCCGACGATCGGCGAGTAGTAGAAACCGTACTGGGCGCCGTCCTTCGGATGGGCGATCCGCTCCATCGCGTAGAGGATGTCTCTCGAGGTCACGTTCCTGTTCACCGGCGGCCCGAACTTCACGCCGTGCTTGAGGTGGAAGGTGTAGGTCTTGCCGCCGTTCGTCGGCTTGGGAACGCTCGTCGCGATGTCGGGCACGAGCACGTTCCCGGCCGGGCCGGCGACGTGGTCGTAGCCGACGAGTGTCCGGATCATCAGGTTCGAGAAGATGTCGAACGAGTAGGTGTAGTACTCGCCCGTCGGGTCGAAGCCGTCGCTGAAGCCGAAGGCCTGCTCGAAGGCGACGCGGTAGGTGCCGCCGGGCTTCGGGGCGCTTGCCTGCGTCGGTTTCGCCTGGGCGGCCGCGAGCGCGACCATCGTGGCCGCTGCGAGCGCGGCGCCGGTCGTCGCCCAGACGCAGACGCGGGTTTTCCGGCTCACGATTCGACCACCTTCCTTCCGGGGGGTTCCGGCGAGGTGCGCCGGCGCCGCCATCTTGTCAGGTTGGAGCGCGGCCTGGGCCGGTGCGTGAGGCCGTGCCTAGAGCGGCGATTTGGACAGGCCCCAAATCGCCACTAGCAGTGCGGTGAGGAGCAGGGCAGGATCGAATCGTGTTCCGCTTCCGGTACGAAGTTGTCACCCGCGCGTTACATTCTAATCGCTATGTTGTCGATATCGACAACAGGAGGCGCGAATGTACGAGCAGTTGGCAGGCGAGCTCCTCGACCTCACGGTCGAGGTCAAGGGACGAAAGAGCTCTTCCTTCGCGATGCTGATCATCTGTTGCAGCAGCAGCTGTTGCTGCGGCGTGCGGACGAACCCGGGAGGGGACGACTGAACCGCAAGGCTCCCACCCGGCCTTTGCTGGCCCCGTGGTACCGCCTCGTCGAGGACGGCGACCGGCTCCTGCTCGAACATGGGCGCTCGGTTGTCGTCCTCGAAGGCCGGGCCGTGCGTGTGCTGCTCCCGGCGCTTCTTCCGCTGCTCGACGGCAGCCGAACGGTGGACGAGGTCGTCGCCCGGCTGGTCGAGGCTGTACCGCTCGGTGAGGGGGTACGTCCGGCGGTCGAGCTCGCACTCGGTCTCCTCGACACGAACGGTGTCCTCGTCGAAGGGCCTGCCCCGGAGGCCGGATCGCCACCGTCGGCTGCCGCGCTCGCGGCGTTGTATGGGCTCGCCCCGGCCGCGGCGGTCGAGCGTCTGCGGCTCGCTTCGGTGGCGGTGATCGGCAACTCCGCGAGCGGCGAGGCGATCGCTCGGCTTCTCCACACCGCCGGAGTTGGTGTCGTCGCTCAGGGGCGGTGGGATCGCGCCGACCAGGTCGACCTGGCAGTCGTGGCGCCGTCTGCAAGCGAAGCGCCTGTCGGTCGCGGGCTGGAACAGGCTCGCGCTGGAACGGGGAATCCGCTGGCTCGGCGTCAGGCCGTTCGACGGTCTCGTCACAACCGTCGGCCCTCTGGTCGTCCCGGGGGAGTCGGCCTGTTACGAGTGCCTGCTGCATCGACTCGCGGCACACGTCGACTACGGCCCGGATTTCGCCCGGATCGAGGCCGCCCCGTCCGCGGCGGGCGAGTTCGCGCCGATCGATGGGATCGCGGCCGGGGTGGCGGCGCAGCTTGCCCTCGGCTGGGTGGCGGGTCTCGACACGACCCTGCCGGGAGCTCTGCATGTGCTCGAGCTGAGGCCGGCGCTGTCTTTGACGTCACATCCGATCCTGCGAGTCCCCCGTTGCCCCGCCTGCTCGACCGCCGAGCGACTCGCGCCTCCTCTTCCGTGGCACGAAGCCGAGTCGGAGGCGGCGTGATCGGCACGCTCTCACCAGGACTCCGTCGAGCCGTCTCGCCCTATACCGGCATCGTCACCTCGGTCGAGGAGTGCCTCGGCTCGACCAGCGAGCCGAGGCTCTTCCAGGCCGCGTGCGAGGTGGGTCAGGGCAAGGCGCTGCTTGGAAGCTCGCTCGGCCATCTGAGCGGGATCGGCGGCACCGGCACCTCGCGGGCCGAGGCAGCGTCAGCCGCGGTGGGGGAGGCGATCGAGCGCTACTCGGCCACATACGTTCCCACAGAGCAGCTCGTGCTCGCGACGGCCCGTGAGCTCCCCGGCGCCGTAGCTCCCGACCGCTTCGCGCTCTTCTCCGATCGACAGCTCGAGTCGAGCGGGTTCCCATTTCGGCGCTTCACCGCCAATACGCCGGTCGCGTGGGTAGAAGGCCACGAGGTTCCCGGCGGGGCCCCGGCGTTCTTGCCGGCCGAGCTCGTCTACCTCGGGGCGGCGTTGCCGCCCGGCGCGGCTTCGATCGGCTACGCGACGAGCAGCGGGCTTGCTTGCGGCGAGACTCGGCTCGAGACGCTCGTACGGGGGCTGTTCGAGCTCCTCGAACGCGACGCGTTCATGATCCTCTGGGCCGGCCGGCTTTCGCTACCGCTGCTCGAGCTGAGCTCGGGCCACGATCGGGCGTTTGCAGCCACGGGGCTCGCGTTCTCGGCGATCGACCTGTCGGCCTTCCATCGGGTGCCGACGGTGCTCGGAGTCGTGCGGGCGCCGGCCGGCTTTCCAGGGGCCGTGGGCGTGGGCGCGGCGGCGGCGCCGACCGTCGAGCGGGCATGGTGGAAAGCGCTTGCGGAGGCATTCGCCTGCCGTGCGGCGGGAGCCAAGCTCGCGCTACTCCGCGCGGGTCTGGAATCAGGGCGGGACGAGGTAGCCACATTCGAGGATCACATCGTTCGCTACGCCGACCACGCGAACGCCGCCGCCACGGCGTTTCTCGATGCGAGCCCGGGGCGGGTGCCGGGAGGATCGGTGGCCCAGCTCGAAGGCTCGAGCGCTCCGGAATGGCTCGCGGCCCTTTGCACCCGAGTCGAGGCCGCCGGCTCGACCGCGTACGCGGTGGATGTCACCTCTCCCGACGTCAGCGAGCTCGGTCTCTCCGTGTCCCGCGTGATCACCCCTGAGCTCTGCCGCCTCGATGTCTCCCACGACGCGCGGTTCCTCGGAGGCTCGAGGCTCTACGAAACCGCGGCAAAGCTCGGTCTGCGGCCGGGCGTCCTCACCGAAGACGGTGTCAACCCCGATCCCCATCCATTTCCATGAGCGGCCGCCGTCCATCGGCGGAGCGAACGATCCCGACGGCGCAGTTCGCCTCGCTCGTCTACGGCCGCTCGGGCGTCTCCCTCGACGACCCATCGGAGACCTTCCACGAGGCTTCCCGCCTCTATCCGAACGTCGCTCCCGAACGTCTCGACGTGCTCACGGAGCTGTCGCGCGGAGGGGAGCTTGCTCGCACCGCTGCGCGATCCGGCCGCACGCACGAGCACCGAACCGCCGTCCCCCTGCCCGCGCCGCTGCCTCTCCGTATCCGACTCGGCGATGCAATCGAGCGGCGCAGGTCAGTGCCGCCGGGCGTGCTCCGACCGATCCGACTGCGCGAGCTCGCCACGATCCTCGCTTGTTCGTATGCAGCCCGGGGGCGCGCGAGAACGGAGCTGCGACGGCCCGTACCGTCGGCGGGCGCTCTCTATCCGCTCGAGCTCTACGTCCTTGCGCAGTCGGTCGCCGGGCTCGAGTCGGGCGTCTACCACTACAACCCTTTCCGGCACGCGCTCTCCCTGCTCGGGCCGGTCGATGGACGCGCCGTCCGCGCTGCATTCGCCGATCCGGTGATCGCCGACGGCGCTGCGGCGATCGTCGTGGTCACTGGGGTGTTCTGGCGCACTCGCTTCAAATACGGTCAGCGCGGATATCGATTCGCGCTGCTCGAGGCCGGGCACCTGATCCAGAACGCGGTGCTCGCGGCGACCCAGTTCGACCTTTTGGCATTGCCCCTGGGTGGGTTCTACGATCGCCGGCTCGACGACGTCGTCGGCGCAGACGGGCTCGACGAGGCGAGCGTCCACGCTCTCGTCCTCGGTGGTGCGGGGTGACGGGTCGGTCGTTCTGGGCTCGGTTTGCGCTTGCGACCGGGCTCTCGGTGCTGCTTCTCGCTACCCTCTCGCCGCCTCGGCCGGAGCTTCGAATCCCGGTGCTCACGGCGACGGTGATGGGCGCCGGCGTCGGCGTGATCCTCTACGCGACGATCGCGAAGCGGCGTCCGTTCCTGCCGGCGTTTCTTCCGGACACCGCCGCGAAGCTCGCCTTCCTCGCGCTCGCTGCCGCCAACGAAGAGGTTCTGTGGCGGCGCGTGGTGCTCGGCGAGCTTCTCCGCTCGGGCGCCGTGGCCGCACTTGCCGGGAGCACGCTCGGCTTCGCCCTCGCCCACCGCGGCCGACCCGGCGTGCACCTGGGAACGGGGCTCGCGTTCGGCGGCGTGTATCTCGCGACGGGCGCGCTCGGAGCGTGCATCGGCGCTCACCTGACCTACAACCTCTGCCTGCTCTCGCTTCGAGAGCGCGCCGAACCGAGCGGCGAGTGGGCCGGTTGATCGCCGCGGAGCTCGACCGGGTAACGAAGCGGTTTGGTCCCATTGCAGCGCTCGACGCCGTCTCGTTCGTCGTCGGGGAGGGCGAGGTCGTAGCGCTCCTCGGACCGAACGGAGCGGGCAAGACAACCGCGATCGCGATGCTGCTCGGCCTGCGACGGCCCGACGAGGGTCGAGCCAGGCTGTTCGGAGCCGACCCACGCCGGCCCGCGACGAGGCGGAACGTCGGCGCGACGCCGCAAGAGACGACGTTCCCGGCAACCCTTCGTGTGCGCGAGGTGATCGAGCTCGTTCGTGCTCACTACGAACGAGCGGTTCCCTCGGCTCTCCTCTACGAGCGGTTCGAGCTCGGTCGCCTGGTGAACCGGCAGCTCGGAGGGCTCTCCGGCGGCGAGCGCCGCCGCGTGGGTGTAGCCCTGGCGTTCGCGGGCGAGCCGCGGCTCGTCGTGCTCGACGAACCGACCGCCGGGCTCGATCGCGAGGCCCGTCTCGCCGTCTGGGAGGCAATTCGCGCCCACACGGGCAACGGCGGCGCACTCCTTCTCTCCACACATCACATGGAGGAGGCCGACGCGCTTGCCGAGCGCGTCGTCCTGATCGAGGACGGATCGATCGCGGCAGACGACTCGGTTGCCGACGTCAAGGCAGCAGCGGGCCTCACGATGGTGCGGTTCAGGGCTGCTCCGGACCTCGCCGTCGAAGGCGGCCAACGCGACGGCGACTTCGTCCAGATCCTCACCCGCGACGGGGGAGCCGAGGTGGAGCGGCTCGTGCGGCAGGGAGTGTCTCTCCTCGAGCTCGAGGTTCGTCCCCTGACACTCGACGAGGCGCTCTCCTCGCGCGGGAGGCCCGAGGCTCTGGCTTGTACGGTGAGGCTCGGACGGTGAGGCTCGCGTTGCTCCACGCGCGCGCGATGACGGCGGAGCTCGTTCGTTATCCGGCCTATCTCGTGCCGACGCTCCTGCTGCCGGCGGTCTTCTTCCTCTTCTTCGTCTCGCCGGGCCCGCCGATCGCTGCGACCGCGCGGATGGCGACCTTCGCCGGGTTCGCGGTGATCGGCGTGGCCTTCTTCCAGTTCGGCGTCGGGATTGCGGTCGACCGGGCATCGCCGTGGGAGGCCTACCTGCGGACGCTGCCGGTCGGCCCGCTCGTCAGGCTCACGGCACGTCTGCTCTCGGCCGTCGTCTTCGCATGTGCGGCAGGGGCGCTCCTGCTGATCACGGCGGTCACGACGAGCAACGCATCTCTCCCGGCCGGGCGCTGGGTCGAGCTGTCGCTGGCGCTCCTCGCGGGCACGATCCCGTTTGCGTTCCTCGGGATCGCACTCGGATACTGGGCCCCGGCCAAGGGCGCACTCCCGATCGCGAACCTCCTCTACCTGCTCCTTGCCTACGCCGGCGGCCTGTGGATCAGACCGTCGGGCCTCCCGCATGCCGTGCGGCCGGTCTCGCGACTCCTGCCGACGAGGGCGCTCTCTGATGCGCTCGTCGCGACCGCGATCGGGACGGGCGCCGACTGGCGCGCGTGGGGCGCGCTCGCCGGGTTCGCCGCGATCTTTGCGGCCTTCGCGGTTGCCGGCTACCGCCGTGACGAAGGACGGAGGTTCAGCTGAGCTCCCCGCGCCTTGCGGGATCCGGTCGACGGTGCCGAACACGCCCGTCACGGCTTGCCGTACACTTTCACCGCTTTGGCGCTCTGGGAAGAACTCTTCGTCGTGCTGATCCTGCTCAAGCTGCCCGTCGCGTATGTCGGGTACGTGCTCTGGTGGGCGATCAAGGCGGAGCCGGAGCTCGGCGCCGAAGGAGGCACCGAGGGCATGAACTGGGCTCCGTGGAAGCGGCCGTCGCCCTCAGGCTCCCAGTCCGAGTCCCAGTCCGGTCCGCGTCGCGGCCGCCCTCGGCGCACGCGTGAGCGGCAGGGACAGCCGCGCCGTCCGGCTCGTGCACGGGGAGCGGCATGAGCGCTCAGCCGGAGGCCACCCCGGTCAGCGCCGGGTCGGGCCGCGACACCCTCTCGCTCGTCCTGATCGTGATCGCCCTCATCGGCAGCGTGGTGGAGCTGTTCTTCCGGCCGTTTCTCATCGCTCTGCCCGCGCTCGTGATCACGATGGTCGGCGTCTCGGTCAGCAACAAGCACAAGCGCCTCGGCGTGATCACGATGATCGCGATCACGGTGTGCTTCGTGATCGGCGCCGCGATCACAGTGTGGTATTCGCGGCCCCTGTACTCAGCGCCGGCCGGATCTCAGCCCGGCCCCGCAGGAACCGCGAGCCTGGTACAAAACAAGTGATTGCAATGGAAGACGTCGACGGCGTCAACGCCGGTTATGCACGTCTGCTCCTCGACGAGTATCTCGACAACCCCGAGGCCGTCCAGCCAGAGTGGCGTGCACTGTTCGAAGAGGGCGACAACGCCGTCGTTCGCGAGTTGCCCGGTCTGGCCCGGCTGCTCGAGCGTGCGTCGTCGGGAAACGGGGAACGGGCCACCGGCAACGGTCACGGGGCGACTCCGATCGCCGCTGCGCCGGTCGCCGCTCCCGCGCCTGCCGCCGCTCCGTCCGAGCCTCCGGCCGCTCCGGCCGAGCCCACCGATTCCGAGCTCCTCGGCGGGGTCGCGGCGGCAATGGCGCTCGTGAAGGCCCACCGCATGCATGGCCATCTCGCCGCGAGGCTCGACCCTCTCGGAGCCGAGCCGATCGGTGACCCGGCCCTCGACCCCCTCCGGCTCGAGCCGAAGCTCACGCCCGTGCTGCAAGCGCGGATCCCCACTTCGATCCTCCGTATTCACGTCGACGGCGACTCGCTGAAGGAGGCGCTGCCGCGGCTCAACGAGACCTACTGCGGCCCGCTCGGCTACGAGATGGAGCACATCGGCGATCACGAGCAGCGCGTCTGGCTCCGGAAGGCGATCGAGTCCTGGCGATTCCGTACCGAACTGGAGCCGGAGCAGCAACGCCGTCTCTACGCCAGGCTCTCCGAGACCGAGGGCATGGAGCGCTACCTCCGCCGTGCCTTCCTCGGCCAGAAGCAGTTTTCCCTCGAGGGCCTCGACGTGCTGATCCCGATGCTCGACGAGTCGATCGAGCTTGCCGCAGCCTCCGGGTCGCGCGAGGTCGTTCTCGGCATGGCCCACCGCGGGCGGCTCAACGTCCTCGCGCACACGATCGGCCTCCCGTACGAGCAGATCCTGCGTGAGTTCGAAGGCGAGCGGACGATCGAGGTCGTCGCGGCCGACGCCGAAGGGGGGACGGGCGACGTCAAGTACCACCTCGGGGCCGAAGGAGTCCGTGCCACTCCGAGTGGGATGATCGCGGTCACCCTCGCCGCAAATCCGAGCCACCTCGAGGCCGTCGACCCCGTGGTCGAGGGGATGACTCGCGCCGCGCAGACCGACCGGCACTCCAAAGACGGAGCGCACGATCCCACGATCGCGATGCCGATCCTCTTGCACGGCGATGCGGCGTTCGCAGGGCAGGGGATCGTCGCCGAGACGTTCAACCTCTATGCGCTCGAGGGCTACTCGACCGGCGGCACGCTTCACATCATCACGAACAACCAGGTCGGTTTCACGACCGACCCGGCGCAGGGTCGCTCGACGCGCCACTCCTCCGACCTCGCCAAGGGCTACGACACCCCGATCATCCACGTCAACGGCGACGATCCCGAAGCGGCGATCTCGGCGATCCGGCTCGCCCTCGCCTATCGCGCACGTTTCGGTCACGACGTCGTCATCGACCTCGTCGGGTACCGGCGCTTCGGCCACAACGAGCAGGACGAGCCGGCCTACACGCAGCCGATCATGGCGGGCCAGATCGACAGTCACCCGACCGTCCGCGCGCTCTACGCAGCGAAGCTCGTCGAGCGCGGCGTCATGACCGAGGACGAGATACAACGGCTCGACGACGAGTTCGCAGCCAGGTTGCGCGAGGCGCACGACCGCCTCCGCGCCTCCTTCGGTCAGAGCATCCCGGCGAAATCCCACGACGAGCAGCTGCCGCGCGAGGGTCAGGGTCACGTCGAGACCGCCGTCGGGGCCAAGCGCCTGCGCCGCCTCACCCGGCGGCTGATGCAGGTTCCGGAAGGCTTCACGATCAATCCGAAGCTCGAACGCCAGCTCGAACGCCGCGTGGCCGCGCTCGATGAGGGCGGCATCGACTGGGGACACGCCGAATCGCTCGCCTTCGCCTCGCTGCTGCGCCAGGGCGTCCCGATCAGGCTCACAGGCCAGGACACGGAGCGGGGCACCTTCTCACACAGGCATCTCGTCTTCCACGACGCCCGGACCGGCGAGATCGAGATTCCGATGCAGGGGCTGAAGCGTTCGGAGGCCTCGTTCGAGGTCTACAACTCACCGCTCTCCGAATACAGCTGCGTGGGCTTCGAGTACGGATACTCCACCGCGGCGTGCGAGGCGCTCGTGCTCTGGGAGGCTCAGTTCGGAGACTTCGCGAACGGGGCGCAGACGATCGTCGACCAGTTCATCTCGAGCGGTCTCGCAAAATGGAAGCAGACCTCGCGCCTGACTCTGCTCCTGCCCCACGGCTACGAAGGAAACGGGCCGGAGCATTCGAGCGCCCGCCTCGAGCGGTTCCTGCAGCTCACCGCTCAGGAGAACATCCGGATCGCGAACTGCACCACCTCGGCCCAGTACTTCCATCTGCTCCGGAGGCAGGCCCTCGATCCGGTCGCACGACCGCTCGTCGTGATGACCCCGAAAGGCCTCCTGCGGCTGAAGGAAGCCTCATCGTCCCTCTCGGATCTCGCCCACGGGACCTTCAAGCCCGTGATCGACGCCGTCCACCCGGACAAGACGCGTGTCCGCCGCCTCGTCGTGTGCACGGGAAAGATCTATTACGACATCGTCGGCCACGAGGCTGCGCAGGCGACCGGCGAGATTGCGGTCGCCCGGATCGAGCAGCTCTACCCGTTTCCCGTGGCGCCCTCGCGTGACCTGATCGCGTCCTATCCCGCGCTCGAGGAGGTCGTCTGGGCGCAGGAAGAGCCCCAGAACATGGGCGCCTGGCGCACGATCCGCCACCGGCTCGAAGAGGCCGCCGCCGGGGTGCCCGTGCGCTACGTCGGCCGGCCGTGGCGGGCGAGCACGGCCGAGGGCTATCCGACCGCGCATGCGCTCGAGCAGGAGCGCATCGCGGTCGCCGTGCTGACGCTCTAGATGATCTAGAGACGGTGCACCACGTGCCGGGTCAGGGCGCTCCTTGCCGTCGACACCGTGAGCTTGGCGCCGATCGCGGCATAGACGGCCGCCCCCAGGAACGATGAGCGCGAGGCGGCATAGTGCCTGTGGTAGAACCTCGCCATCCCTCGGTGGAAGGCGTAGTTGGCACGGAGTGTGCGGGCCTTCCCACTGGAGCCGCCCTTGACGTGGGTGACAGTCACCGTCGGCTCGAGCTCTCAGCGAGCCAGTCCGCCGCCGGGAAAGGCCGGCTCGCAGCCGCTCGCTACACGCGGTCGCGGCCACGCGAATCGAGCCGTGGGCTGCAGCTCGCCCTCGTCGAGGAGAACCAGGGCGATCTCGCCGCTGCACGTCTCGCGATCACGGGTTCGATCGCCGGGACGAAGACGACTGGCGGCCGTGGCTCGTCGCTTCGCAGCTCGAGACGCGAAGCGGCCGGAACGCCGCCGCTGCCAGGAGCCTGGCCCGGGCACGGGCTCTCGACCCTCGCTCGACGCTTCTCGCCGCGACCGGCGGCGCTACCGGTGCTTCCG
>CAVREC010000015.1:0-40137 GCA_963720045.1 uncultured Actinomycetota bacterium
GTGAGCGGGGATGCAGTCGTCGACGGCGAGGTGGTCGCGCTCGACGAGCGCGGCGCCCCGAGCTTCTCGGCGATCCAGCAGGGGACGGGTCGCCGCGTCTTCTACGCCTTCGACCTGCTCGAGGCAGGCGGCAAGCCGGCGGTCTCGCTCACGCTCGAGCAGCGCCGCGAGCTTCTGGCGGAGGTGATCGCACCGGATGAGACGGTGCAGCTCTCGGAGGGGTTCACCGACGGCGCGGCCCTGTGGGACGTGGTCTCGGCCCGGGACCTCGAGGGCGTCGTGGCGAAGCGCCTCGGGTCGAAGTACGCCGAGGGCCGGCGTACGCGCGACTGGCTGAAGGTGAAACGCCACGGCCGCCAGGAGTTCGTCGTCGCGGGCTACACGCGCGGCCAGGGCACCCGCGCATCGACGTTCGCCTCGCTCGTGCTCGCCGTGAACGAGGGTGGAGAGCTGCGGTACGTCGGAAACGTCGGCACGGGCTTCACGGAGCGCGAGATGCGGCGCGTCCTCACGCTGCTCCGTCCGCTCGAGCGGGCGGACCCGCCGTTCCGTACCGCGCCGAAGCTCACCGGGATCAAACGTTCGGAGGTCACCTGGGTCGAGCCGAAGCTCGTCGCCGAGGTCGAGTTCAGCGAGTGGTCGCATGAAGGACATCTCCGTCAGCCCTCCTACAAGGGGCTGCGAGAGGACAAGCCGGCCGGCGAGGTGCGCCACGAGCGTCCGGTGGACGACGTCCTTCGCTTCGGCAAGCGTGAGTTACGGCTCTCGAATCTGGACAAGCTCTTCTGGCCCGACGAAGGGATCACGAAGGGCGACTTGCTCGCCTACTACGAGGCGGTGGCTGCCGTTCTCGTCCCGCAACTCAAGGGCCGTCCGTTCACGATGCGGCGCTACCCCGACGGCGCGTTCGGAAAGGCGTTCTTCCAGAAGGACGCTCCCTCGCACATGCCGGAATGGATCAGGCGCTACCGCTCGACCGTGACGCCGCGCACCGGCGGCGAACGCGAGATCGAGATCCCGGTCGTTGACGACGAGGCGGCCCTCCTCTGGATGGTCAACATGGGCTGTATCGACATGAACCCGTGGTATTCGCGGATCGACAAGCCGGACCGCCCCGACTTCGTCCTGTTCGACCTCGACCCGACGCCGGAGGTGCCCTGGACCGAGACGGTCGAGGTCGCGTTGCTCGTGAAGGGCCTGCTCGACGGGCTCGGGCTCGCCGCGTTCCCGAAGACCTCAGGGGGCAAGGGCATCCACATCCTCGTTCCGCTCGACCGCCGCTCGACCTACGACGACACCCGGGCGTTCGCCGAGCACGTCGCCGGCACGATTGCCGTCGCCTACCCGAAGCTCGCCACGACCGCCTGGGCGAAATCGAAGCGTCGGGGCGTCTTGATCGACGCGAACCAGAACGGGATGGGCAAGACGATCGCTTCGGTCTATTCGGTCAGGCCGCATCCGCTCGCGCCGGTCTCGACGCCGCTTGCCTGGGAGGAGGTGAACGAGAAGCTCGACCCGCATGCGTTCACCATGGGCGCCGTGCTCGACCGGGTCGCCAAGTACGGCGATCTGTTCGAAGGCGTGCTGACGACGAGGCAGTCGCTGGCGAAGGCGCTGCGAGCGCTCGGCTCCTGACCCGGCGCGGTATTGCGTCTGCCGGTCGTTCGCGCGAAGATGGCAGCGACCAGCGTGTTCGCCCATTCGTTACGCCGCTGTCGGCGACCGATCTCTGCCGTTCTGTTCGTGAGCGTGCTCGTAGCGGGTGCCGTCGCAGCGGCGCAGGCCTCTTCGTTTGCCTATCGCTGCCCTGTGACGGCGGGCGAGGTCACGAGCGCGGCGGGCCGCTCGATGTCACCGATCTCGCTCCCCGCCGCCACTTCGGCGACTGCCTGCTCGTTCGGCGCCAAGGGCGCCACCGTGAGCTACCGCATCTTGTTCAGAAGCATCCCGCTCGCCTCGGTGGCGGCCTCGGAGGCCATGTCGGCGCGCGTTCAGTCCGGCGTTCACGTGTTTCGAGCGGGCTTCGCACGGAACGGGGTCGCCGAGTATCCCGTGCCGACAAGCGGCGGCGACTCAGCGTTCGCTCTGTTCTTCGACGGTTCGCGCAGCCGGGCCTGGAAGGTCGTCATCACCGTCCGAGGCTCAGGCGTGACGCAGGCATCGCTCGTCGCGACGATGACGGCGCTCCGCAAGCTCAAGGTGTGGTGACGGACTGCTCCAGGCTCGACGTTCAGCCCGCGAACGCGTTCGAGGGGAACCCTCGGCTTCCGGTGCGGACCGCGAAGACGCCTCCTCCGTTGCTTCGGCGGAACCGCCCCGGGTCTTTGCAAGCGGACGTGATGTAGAGGACGTCGAGCTCCGGGCCTCCGAAGGCGCAGCTCGTCGGGCGGTCCGCCGGAACGTCGACGATCCCGACCAGCTCTCCGCCGGGGGTGTATTTGCGGAGGGCCGAGCCGTCCCAGAGCGCCACCCAGATGCAGCCGTCGGCGTCGACCGTGAGGCCGTCGGGGTGACCGTCATCCGGGTCGATCGCAGCGACCGGCCTGCGGCCCGAGATCGTGCCCTCGCCGGCGTCGAAGTCGAACGCTTCGAGGAGCTGGCGCGGCGTGTCCACGTAGTACATCAGGGTGTCGTCGGGGCTCCAGCCGATCCCGTTCGAGATCGTGACCGCCGTCAGCATCGTCGCGAGCTCGCCGCCGGGCGTGAGCCGGTAGAGCGAGCCGGTCGGCTCGTCCTCGGTCACGCTCGCCGTCCCCGCCCAGAACCGTCCGGCCGAGTCGCAGGCCCCGTCGTTCATCCTCGTCTCGGGCCTGTCTGCTTCGACCGCGGTGAGCCGGTGAAGACCGCTGCCGTTCTCATCCACCGTGGCGAAGCTGTCGCGCAACGCGAGTGCAAATCCGCCCGCCTCCCTCGGAACCGCGGCTCCGACGAGCTCTCCGGCCGAGAACGACCGGTCGGTGCCGGTGGCGGGATCGAACCGGTGCACCGCGCCGGCCGGGATGTCGACCCAGAGGAGCTCGCCGGCGACGGCATCCCAGTGAGGCCCCTCGCCGAGCTCCGCCTGGCTGTCCAGCACGAGCTCTGCGGTCCAGTGCGGAACCTCGGGGCTGCTCATCGGTGGGTCAGGCGTTCGCGACCGGGTTCGTGATCGATCCGACGCCGTCGATCTCGATCGTGATCTCGTCGCCGGGCTTCAGCCAGACCTTCGGGTCACGGAACGCGCCGACGCCGGCGGGTGTGCCGGTGAGGATCAGGTCGCCGGGCTCGAGCGTGATTGCCTGGGTGATGAACGCGATGATCTCGGCGACGCCGAAGACCATGTTCGCGGTCGTCGAGTCCTGCATCGTCTCGCCGTTCAGGATCGCCCGGACGGGCAGCGCCTGTGGATCGGGTACCTCTGCCGCCGGGACGAGCTCGCCGACGGGCAGGAACGTGTCGAGCGACTTCCCACGCACCCACTGGCCGTCGCCGAACTGGAGGTCGCGGCCGGAGACGTCGTTCGCGACGAGGTACCCGCGGACGTAGCCGAGGGCGTCTGCCGCCGCGACACCCGTCGCGCGCCGGTCGATCACCACGCCCAGCTCGGCCTCGTAGTCGACGTTCTTCGAGATTGCGGGAAGCCGGATCGGCTCGCCCGGGGCGATCAGCGTGTTCGGCCACTTCGAAAAGAGCAGGGGCCGCTCGGGCAGCGCCACGCCCTGTTCCTCGGCGTGGTCGCGGTAGTTGAGCCCGACGCAGACGATCTTCTGAGGACGATCGATCACGGCCCGGAGCTTACGCGGTCGCGGTCGGCCGCACTCTGGACATACGAGGGCGGGAACGCGCCGGCCGAGGTCCAGCCCCCGTCGACATAGATCGTCTGTCCGGTGACCTGCGCCGAATCGTCGGAGGCAAGGAAGACCGCCGGGCCGACCATCTCGCCCGGCTCGGCGATCCGGCCGAGCGGGATCAGCGGCGCCCAGGATTCCGCATAGTGCGGATCGTCACGGAGGTTCCGCTCGACGTTCGTCGCGCCGGGGGCGATCGCATTGACGCGGATCCCTTGCGGGGCGAGCTCGCATGCGAGTTGCACGGTCAGCGAGTTGATCCCGCCCTTGCTCGCCGCGTAGGCGGAGAGGCCCGTGAGCCCGCGCACTGCGACGACGCTCGAGATGTTCACGATCGAGCCGCCGTGCGCGCTCAGGAGCGGCAGGGCGGCGGTGGAGCAGAAGAACGTGCCCTTCAGGTTGGTGCCGATCACGCGGTCCCACGTCTCCTCGTCCGGCGCGGCGAGGTCGATCCAGCCCGTGACGCCGGCACAGTTGACGAGCACGTCGAGCCGTTCGAGCCGGCCGAACATCGCTTCGATCCGGGCGGTGCTCGAGATGTCGTAGCCGAGCGCAAGACCGCGGCGTGCGGCGGGAAGCTCCTCGAGGGTTGCCTCCGGCGGTTCGAGGTCATTCGCGTGGACCGTTGCTCCCTCGGCTGCGAGCCCGGCCGCCAGCGCCCGGCCGATCCCGGTCGCCGCGCCGGTGACGAGGGCGACCTTGCCCGAGAGCCGTCCGCTCATCGGGTCACCGCTCCCTCGGAGGCGGGACCGACGCTGCGCGCGTACTTGGCGAGCACGCCCCGCTCGACCCGCGCCGTCCGTGGAGCGCGGAGGCCCGCGCGCGCCGAGAGCTCCTCGGCGGTCAGCTCGACCTCGAGCCGGCGTGCCTCCACATCGACGGTGACGATGTCGCCGTCGCGGAGGAGCCCGATCGGGCCCTCGTGCGCGGCCTCCGGCGTCACGTGGCCGACCATGAGCCCTCGCGTCGCTCCGCTGAAGCGGCCGTCGGTGACGAGCGCGACGCTCTCGCCGAGGCCGCGACCCGCGATCGCCGCCGTGATCGAGAGCAGCTCCGGCATACCCGGCCCGCCGGCCGGGCCCTCTCCGCGCACCACGACCACGTCACCCGCAGCGACCCGGCCGGCCTCGACTGCGCTTCGGCACTGGGCCTCCGAGTCGTAGACACGCGCGGGCCCACGGTGGAGGGGCCGCTCGTGGCCCGCGAGCTTCACGACGGCGCCTCCGGGCGCCAGATTCCCCCAGAGGACACGAAGAGCGCCACCCTCCTGGAAAGGCGTCCCGGCGGCTGCGATCACGTCGCCGTCCGGCTCGGGGGCGGCGGCCCCGATCTCGCCGATCGTCCTGCCGTCGACCGTCACGACGTCGAGTGCCAGATGCTGGGCGAGGCGGCGGATCAGCGCGGGTGTACCGCCGACGCGCTGCAGATCTCCGGCGACGTGCGGCCCGCCGGGTGAGAGGCGCGTCACTCGCGGCGTCGAGCCGGAGAGCCGGTCGAAGTCCGCGAGGCCGAGCTCGACGCCTGCCTCGGCGGCGATCGCGAGCAGGTGGAGCACGGCATTCGTCGATCCGCCGGTGCCGGCGACGCCGACGATCGCGTTCGCAAAGGATCCCGGTGTGAGGTAGGAGGAGGGCCGCGCGGCGCGAGAGACGACGTCCATCACGAGCCGGCCTGCCTGCTCCGCCGAGCCGGCCTTCGCCGGATCTTCCGCCAGCAACCCGCCGAGGCCCGCGGGGGCAAGACCGAGGAAGTCGCTCGCGACCGCCATCGTGTTCGCCGTGAACTGCCCGGCACAGGCACCGATCCCGGGGCACGCGTCGCGTTCGAGACCGTCGAGCTCCTCGCGCGAGATGGTTCCGGCCTCGAACGCGCCGACCCCTTCCCACACCTCTTTGATCGTAACCTGGCGGCCGTGGTGGGACCCCGCCGAGGCGGCGCCCGAGTAGAAGAGGAACCCGGGGACATCGAGCCGTACGAGCGCCATCAGCGCTCCGGGAACCGTCTTGTCGCAGGCCGCCAGGCAGATCAGGCCGTCGAAGGGCTGGCTGCGGCCGACGAGCTCGATCGAGTCCGCGATCACCTCGCGGCTGACGAGGGAGGCCCGCATTCCCGGCGTGCCCTGCGTGAGGTTGTCGGAGACCGCGATCGTTCCGAACTCGACCGGCGTGCCGCCCGCCGCACGAATGCCTTCGGCCACATGTGCCGCGAGCCGGCGCTGGCCGAGGTTGCAGGGCATCGTCCCGGTCCAGGTGGTCGCGATCCCGACGAGCGGCCGCGCCCAGTCCTGCTCGCCGAAGCCCATTGCCCGCAGATGGGCTCTCGCGCCGGCGCGGCTCGGGTCGGAGACGAGATCGGCGTTGGCGAGATCGGCCACACCGCGATCCTATTCGCGCTGGAGCCTCTAGGATCGCTGTCGTGAGTAGCGCGAGCGACCCGATTCTCGTGACGGGAGCGCACGGCTGCATCGGCGCCTGGGTCGTTCACGAGCTCGTCCGGTCGGGCCGCGAGGTCGTCACCTTCGACCTGTCCGCGGATCCACGGCGGCTGCGGCTGCTGCTCGGCGACGAGGCGGATGCGGTTCCGCATGTTCAGGGCGACATCGCCGATCCGGCGGCCCTCGGCGCGGCGGTCGTCCGGCACGACGTCGGGAGGATCATCCACCTCGCGGCGCTCCAGATCCCGTTCGTGCGCGCCGATCCGCTCCTAGGCTCCAGGGTGAACGTCGTCGGGACGGTGAACGTGTTCGAGGCCGCGAAGCAGCGTGAGCTCGGGCCGGTCGTCTACGCCTCATCGGTTGCCGCGCTCGCCCCGGATGGGAGCGACTCGGCGCCGCCGAGCACCCTCTACGGGGTGTTCAAGCGTGCCAACGAGCACGGAGCAGGCGTGTACTTCGCCGAGAGCGGTGTGTCGAGCGTCGGCCTGCGTCCGCACACGGTCTACGGGACCGGCCGCGACCAGGGCGTGACCTCCGCGCCGACGACGGCGATGTTGGCAGCGGCCGCCGGAGTTCCGTACCGGATTCCGTACGGCGGCGCCTGCCAGCTGCAGCTCGCCCGCGATGTCGCTCGCGCATTCATCGCAGTGAGCGATGCTGCGCCGGTGGGCGCGTCCGTCCACAACCTGCCCGGCCGCCGTACGGCGATGACGGAGGTCGTCGACCTGATCGGCGGCGGCGTCAGCTTCGACGATGTGGCGCTCCCTCTTCCCGAGGAGTCGGATTCGAGCTCGTTCATGGCGCTCATCCCGGACTTCGCCGAGACCCCGCTCGCGGACGGCGTGGAGCAGACGATGGCCCGCTTCCGCGAGCTGCTTGCCGCCGGGCTCGTGAACGCGCCGGCCGGCTAGCGGTCTTCGAGGCTTACGCGATCAAGCGAGAGATCCTGATCGGATTGGCCGTCCTCGCCGTTCTCGGGCTCGGCGTGGTGGTGGGCGCCGTTGCCTGGCCGAGAACGGTGACACACACCGCCACCGTCTATGCGACGACAACGACGGGCCTTCCCGCCGGATGTGTCGAGGCGATCGCGCTGACGAAGAGCCTCGAGAACGCAGTCGGGCAAGGGCAGGTGGCACACATCACAGCCCAGTTCCAGGCGGCCGCCGCCGGCTGCGAGATCCCGTCCGACTGCAAGCGTGCGCTGACTTTCTTCCAGCGGATCGCAACGGTCCACTCACGAGCCGAGATGCTCGATCTCGCCCAGGGATTCTCCGCGGCTGTCGTCGCCTGCCGGGAAAGCTGACAGGCGCACTCGCACCGTTGAAGCCCCCACCCGGGTGGGGAATCAACCCGCCACCCTCGAGATCAATTGTATGCGGGGCGGGTCTCCGTGTCTGTACCAACTTTGGAACGGTTTCTCCACGGTCGGCCCCGGCCTCTCCGGAGGCACACCTGGCTCCGGCCGGCCGGCTCAGGTCAGGCTGCGGATGCCGTTCACGACGAGCTGCACGGCGATCGCGGAGAGCAGCAGCCCGAAAACGCGCGTCAGGAACGAGAAGACCGAGGGCCCGACCGTGCGGGTCAGTCGCTCCGCCAGGACGAGCGTCAGTCCGACGCAAGCGACCGCGGCGAGGATCGCGAGCACGACCGCCGCATGGCCACCGGCGCCGGGATGGCTTCGCCACAGCACCATGGCCGTCGCGATCGCGCCCGGCCCGGCGAGGAGGGGGGTGGCGAGCGGGACGAGAGCGATGTCCTCGGACTCGCCGGCCGGGAAATCGATGCCGCGGAGCATCTCGAGCGCGACGATCAGGAGCAGGAGCCCGCCGGCGATCGAGAGGCTCCCGATCGAGACGTGGAGGTACCGCAGGACGATCTCGCCGAAGATCGCGAAGCCGAGGATGAGTGCCCCGGCGAAAAGGCAGGCGCGCAGAGCGGCCTGGCGACGCTCGCTGGAAGTCAGCTTCCTCGTGATCGCGAGGAAGATCGGCGCATTGCCGAGCGGGTCTGTGATCACGACGAGCGTCACGAACGTCTCGCCGAAGGCCCGCCAGCTCAACACGGAGTCGCTCTCAGCACGAGATCACGTGCCGAGCCTGAGGCGCTCGAGCAGCATCGATGCGCCCGCCTTGTCGAGCATGTCGTTGAGGTTGCCGCACTTCGGGCTCTGGACACAGGACGGGCAGCCGTCCGAGCACGGGCAGTCGGCCACCATCCGGGCGGTATCGGCGACCCAGTCCTCGAACCGCTCGAAGCCGCGTTCGGTGATCCCGACGCCGCCCGGATGGCCGTCGTAGATGAAGATCGTTGGCCTGCCGGTATCGGCGTGCGAGTTCGTCGAGAGGCCGCCGATGTCCCAGCGATCGCACATCGCCCAGAGCGGCAGCATCGCGATCAGGGAGTGCTCGGAGGCGTGAAGCGTGCCGAGGAGCTTCGGCATCGCGTCGAGGTCCCGCAGCTGCTCCGGTTGGGGGCAGAACCAGATCGCCTCGGTCTCGAACGAGCTCGGCGGGCACTCGAGCGGGACGAGCTCGATCCGCTCCTGCGAGGCGATCGTCTTGCGCTCGTAGCCGACGACGCGGTCGGTCACCTCGACCTCCCCGAAGACGAGCTCGAGTCCCGCGCGGTGCTCCTCGCGGAGCGCGCCGAGGATCGCCGTCTCGGTCTCGCGCTTGGGCTGGGTGTACCAGTCGCCACGGAACGGCTCGACCACGGCGCGCATCGTCCGCTCATCGAGCTCGCTTACGAGATAGGACTCGCCGGCATGCAGGTACACGGCGCCCGCGTGCACCGTGGAGTAGGCGCGCGAGCGCTCGACGTAGCCGAGCACGGAGCCGCTCGTCGCATCGACCACGGTGAACGATTCGGGGTCGGCCGAGCGCAGGCCGACGGCTGCGGCCGGGGTGGTCTTGCCGCCCCAGACGATGCCGCGCGGCGTGCGCCGGAGCTCCGGGTCGACCGCGGCGGCGGCGAGCGCCTCGGGGCCGAGGATCGAAGCGTCGTCGTCGGTGATCGGCGCTTCGTAGGCAGCGGCCCTGACATGGCCCGCCAGGACGCGCGGGTTCGCGTGGTCGAGGATCGCCGCCTCGACGCGGCGCCCGAGCAGCCGGTCGGGCTCGCGCATGAAGTACTGGTCGAGGGCATCCTCGGTCGCGACGAGGACGGCGAGCCCGTGCCCACGCCGTCCCGCCCGGCCCCATTGCTGGCGGAGCGAGGCGACCGTGCCCGGGAAGCCGACCGAGATCACCGCGTCGAGCAGCCCGATATCGATCCCCAGCTCGAGTGCGTCGGTCGAGGACACGCCGAGCAGGTCGCCCTCGGAAAGCCGGTGCTCGATCTCACGGCGCTGCGCGGCGGTGTAGCCGGCTCGATAAGGGGAAAGCCGCGAGTCGTCTCCGAGCCGCTCGGCCGTGAACCGGTGCACGAGCTCTGCGGCCTTGCGGCTCTTCGCGAAGGTCAGCGTTCGCAAGCCGCGTTCCACGAAGCCGGCCTGGAGCTTCGCCGCCTCGGCGAGCGCCGAGCCGCGTAGGCCGAGCTCGATGTCGAGGAGCGGTGGATTCCAGAGGACGACCGTCCGCTCGGCCCGCGGCGCGCCATCCTCGCCGATCACCGTGACGGGCTCGCCGAGGAGCCGCTCCCCGAGCTCGCCCGGGTTTGCGATCGTGGCCGTTGCGAGCAGGAACTGCGGGTCCGAGCCGTAGATCCGAGCGATCCGCCGTAGTCGCCGCAGCACGTTCGCGACATGCGAGCCGAAGATCCCACGGTAGACGTGCGCCTCGTCCACGACCACGTAGGCGAGGTTCGAGAGCACGTCACCCCAGCGTTCGTGATTCGGCAGCAGGCCGATGTGGACCATGTCGGGATTGGTCAGGATCGCGTTCGCCGACTTCCGGATCTGCCGGCGCTGCTCGGTCGGGGTGTCGCCGTCGTAGATCGCCGGGCGGAGCTTCGGCACCCGGAGCGCGTTGAGCGTCCTGAACTGGTCCTGCGCGAGCGCCTTGGTCGGATAGAGATAGAGCACGCGGTTGCGCGGGGTGCGCACGAGCGAATCGAGAACCGGGAGGTTGAACGCGAGCGTCTTCCCCGAGGCGGTGCCGGTCGTGACGACCAGGTGCTCGCCGCGAGCTGCCGCCTCCCAGGCCGCGCGCTGGTGGAGGTAGAGGGAGTCGACGCCGATCACATCGCGAACGCGTGGGTCGAGCTCGTCCGGGAGCGGGGCGGTGCGGGCCTCGCGGCTTCCCTCCTCGCGGCGATGAGCGAGCTCCTCGCCCTCGAGCAGCTCATCCGGGATGCGAAGGGCGACGCTCAGAGCGCGAACAGTATGCGGAGGCGATCCTCGACGGCTCTCAGCGTGGCCTCGCCTACGCTCCCCCAGCGCCGAATCAAACGTTCGGTGGAGATGGAGCGGGCGCTCTCGCAGATCACGAACGAGGGCTGTCTGAGGCCGCCTTCCGGTGGTCTCACGGGGACCCAGAGCGACATGCCGCGCTCGCGTGAGGTCAGTGGTACGGCAACGGTGAGCTGAGCCGGCCCGTGGTTCAGCCTGTCGTTCGAGACGACGAGGACGGGTCTCGTACCTCCTGTTCGCGGCCGACGGCCGGGCTCATCGCCGCGAGCCAGACCTCTCCACGTGACGGGCTCGCGAGCTCTCGTGCGGCGTTCAGCTCTCCTCAGCTCCTGGTTCGGAGTCTCCGCCGAACCCGATGTCGTCAGGGCCGACTCCGGTGAAGTCTTCCTCTTCCAGGCCGTCCATCAGCGTCACCTCCCATTCGCGGAGCTCGTCGAAGAAGTCGCTGCCTTCGGCCCGGAGCTGCGCGTACACCTCGTTCGTCTGGGCCATGATCACCTCGCGCCGGTAGGCCTCGACGGCACGCGCGACGAGCTCCTGTGGTCCGTCCCCGGTCAGCTGCTCGAGCTCGCGGAGCCCGGCGCGCGTCTCTTCACGGATGCGGATCGTCGGTCCGGCCATCGTCGGCTGCGCGTTCATCTGCGCACATTTTAGTCTACCGATTCGTAGACACAAGTGTCTACGAAGGACAACCGTAACATGCGAGCCGTGTTCTTCTCGCTCGCGTCCTGGGAAGTCGTCATCATCCTCATGGCGATCATCGGCGGCGCCACCTTCGCGGGGTACGCCACCGGGCACTACCTGCGGGAGCATTCGGAGGCGCTCCGCGAGCCGTTCGGCGTCATGCAGGCCGCCCTCCTCGGATTGGTGGGACTCGTGATGGCGTTCGGCCTCTCGCTCGCCCTCGGCCGATACGAGGACCGCCGGGCCGCCACGGTCGCCGAGGCGAACGCGATCGGGACGACGTATCTGCGAGCCGAACTGATCGCCGAGCCGGCACGCAGCCGCTCGCTCGCGCTCCTGCGCAGGTACACGGACCTCGCGATCAGGGTGGCGCACGAGGTGCCGAACAGTCCGGGGATGCGGGCGACGACGACCGCCGAGGGCCAGCTTCAACGGCAGCTGTGGGCGCTCGCCGGTCAGGCGATTGCCGCCGCACCGCTTGCTAGCGCTCCGCGGCTCTACGTGGACACCCTCAACGAAACGATCGACGCGCAGGGCACGCGCCTCGCTTCGTTGAACAACCGCGTCCCGACGGCCGTGCTCGTGCTCGAGGTTCTGGGCGCGGCGACTGCGCTTGCGCTCCTTGCCCTCCACATCTCGGTTCTCGGACGGGGCCTCGTCCCGGTGATCGCCGCTGCGGCGATCGTCATCCTGCTCCTGCTCGTCACCTTCGACCTCGATCGCCCGACGAGAGGACTGATCATGGTGCCGGACACGCCGCTTGTGAACCAGCGCGCCTCGGAGGTTCCCCCTCCGGCCGCGCATCCCTGAGGAAACGCCGGGGCGGGTAAGCTCCCGGTACCGGGGTGCCCACGTTCGGGGCTGAGATCACACCCGTTGAACCTGATCCGGGTCATGCCGGCGAAGGGAGGCGATTTGCGGATTCGGCGAGCATTGACGATTGCGACCTCGGACAGCGGGGGCGGGGCCGGGATTCAAGCCGACCTGAAAGCGTTCGCCGCCGCCGGCGTCTACGGCACATCGGCGCTCGTCGCGCTCACCGCCCAGAACACGCTGGCCGTCGCCGCGATCCACGAGCTACCGCCCGAGTTCGTGGTCGCGGAGCTGGACGCGGTCTTCTCGGATATCGGAGTCGACGCGGCGAAAACGGGGATGCTCTTCTCGCGGACGCTGATCGAGACGGTGGCCGGCTACCTCGAGGAGCACCCGGTGCCGCTCGTCGTCGATCCGGTGATGGTCGCGAGCTCGGGAGCCGTGCTGCTCGAGCCGGATGCGGTGGAGGTGCTCGTCGGTCGGCTGTTCCCGCTTGCGACCGTCGTGACGCCGAACCTGCCCGAGGCGCGGGCGCTCGCGGGGTTCGACGGCGAGCAGCGCGAGCTCGCCGAGCGGCTGCACGAGCTGGGCGCCCCCGCCGTGATCGTCACAGGCGGGCACGGCGAACGGGCCGCCGACCATCTCTTCGACGGAAGCCGGCACGTCGAGATCCCCGTCGAGCGTTACGAGCTCGCCGCCACCCACGGTGCCGGCTGTACTCACTCCGCCACGCTCGCGGCATTGCTGGCCCGGGGCGAGTCGCTCGAGCGGGCGGCGCGCGGTGCGGCCGCCGCGGCGACAACCGCCGTCCGCCAGGGCCTGGTCGAGATCGGCGCCGGCGACGGGCCCGTCGACATCCTCAACCTGAAGGGAGTCACATGTCCGTAGCCCCGACCGAGACAAAGAGCAGCGGTGCGGGAGAGTCGCTGCGGCTGCTCCGCGAGCGCCGCCCGCTCGTGCACCAGATCACGAACTACGTCGTGATGAACGAGACCGCGAACGCGACTCTCGCGCTCGGCGCCCTGCCGGTGATGGCGCACGCCCCGGAAGAGGTCGCCGAGATGGTGGCGCATGCGGGAGCCCTCGTCCTGAATATCGGGACGCTCTCGACCGGTTGGGTCGAGGCGATGCTCGTGGCCGGTTGGGCGGCAAACGCTCGCGGGGTGCCGGTCGTGCTCGACCCGGTGGGAGCGGGAGCGACCGCGTTCCGCACCGACGCCGCGAAGCGGATCCTCGACCAGGTCGAGGTGACGGTGGTGCGCGGCAACGCCGGGGAGGTCGCGACGCTCGTCGGGGTCGCGGCGGAGGTTCGGGGCGTTGAATCGGTAGGGGTGGGTGCCGGCGGGGCAGAGCTCGCGCGGCAGGCGGCGAGAGCGCTCGGCGTGGTCGCCTCGGTGACCGGCGCCGTCGATCACGTGTCCGACGGGGAGCGATCGGCGGCGATCTCGAACGGCGACCCGATGATGGCGACGATCACAGGTACGGGCTGCATGTCATCGGCGATCACGGGCTGTTTCCTCGCCGTCGCCCCTTCGCCGTTCGAGGCTTCGGTCCAGGCGCTCGTCGCCTTCGGGGTGGCGGGCGAGGATGCCGCGCGGGAGGCGAAAGGGCCGGGGTCGTTCCACGTCAACCTCTACGACGCGCTCTCTGCACTCGACCCGGCAACGCTCGATGCGAGGTCCCGGCTCACGTGAGGGTGCACGCGATCGTGGCCGACCTGGAGACGGCCCGCCGCGCGGTCGACGCAGGCGCCACCGTCGTTCAGCTCCGTGTGAAAGGGCCGACGGCCGAGGTCGTCGGGCGCGGGAAGGGCTTTCGCAAGCTCGGGGCGACGTTCGTCGTAAACGACGACGTCGAGGCCGCGCTCGAGCTTCGGGCCGACGGTGTCCATCTCGGGCAGGCCGACCCGGGCGCCGAAACCGTCCGGCGCCACGGCCTGCTGCTCGGCCGCTCGGCGGCGACCTACGAAGAGGCTCTCGCCGCCGACGCGGACTATCTCGGCGTCGGGCCGATCTGGGAGACGCCGTCCAAGGTGGACGCGGCGGCCCCGCTCGGGCTCGAGGAGCTGGCGCGGATCTGCGCGGCGCTCAGCGTTCCCGTCGTCGCGATCGGCGGGATCGATCTCGCCAATGCGGCCTCCTGCATCGCTGCGGGCGCCTCCGGCGTTGCTGTGATCCGGGCTGCAGGAGATCCCGAGCTCAGGCGGGTGGTGGATGAGGCTCTCCGAGGCCGGTGAGCTAGGTCTCCTCGCCGAGCTCGAGCGGCGCGGCCTCATCTCAGGGGTCGAAAACGACGCTGCCGAGCTCGGTGGTGGGCTCGTCGTCACCCAGGACGCGCTCGTCGAGGGCGTCCACTTCCGGCTGGACTGGCTCACCTGGCACGAGCTCGGCTTCCGTGCAGCGGCGGTCAACCTCAGCGACCTCGCAGCATCGGGCGCGGAGCCCGAGGCGCTGATCGTCACGCTTGCGCTCCCACCGGAAACCGACGCCGACGACGTCTACGCTCTCTACGAGGGAATCGCGGAGGCGGGGGTGCGCGTTGCGGGCGGCGACACCACGGCCTCGCCGGTCGCGATGCTCTCGGTGACGGCGATCGGCCGGTCGGCGCGGAACCCCGGTCGTGCCGGCGCCCGCGCCGGAGACCTGCTCGTCGTGACCGGGCCGCTCGGCGCGGCCGGAGCCGCCTTCCGTGCCGGAGGGTATTCGCGCCCGCCGATCCGGATCGCCGAAGGCACGCAGCTGGCCAAGAGCGCCCACGCCATGCTCGATCTCTCGGATGGGCTCGCGGTCGATGCCGCGCACCTAGCCCGCAGGTCCGGAGTTCGATGCGCGATCGAGCTCGAACGGGTTCCGCTCGCCTCCGGCGCAACGGTGGCCGACCTCGGATTCGGCGAGGACTACGAGCTTCTCGCCGCGACGGCCGACCCGGGTGAGTTTGCGGTGATCGGTCGGATCGAGCCGGGGGAAGGGATCGGCCTTCTGCTCGACGGCGAGCCGCACGAACTGACGGGCTGGGAGCATTTCGCGCTCAGGTGACTTCGAGCTGCTCGAGCTCGAGCATCAACTTGCGCAGAAGCCCGTTCAGCTGATGCTGTTCGCGCTTGCTGAGCGCACCGGCGATCAGCTTCTCCTTGATCGCCTGGGCGTTCGTGGACTCGATCCAGATCTGCTCTCCGGCCTCCGTCATCTCGACACGGACGCCGCGGCGGTCGCGTGGATCCGGGTTACGGCGGACGAACCCGTGACGCTCGAGCCCGTCGATCCGGTTCGTCATCGCGCCGCTGGAGAGCTCGAGGCTCGCCGAGAGCTCGCCGGGTGTCGAGGTGCGCTCAGGCGCGCGGCGGAGCTTGCAGAGGAGCTTCCATTCGCCGTAGGAGAGGCCGTGGTCGTCGAGGGTGTCTTCCATCACGAGTCTGAGGCGCCGCTCGATGCCCTGGATGCGCTCGACGATCCCCTCGACATCGAGATCGAGGTCGGGGAGGTCGCCGCAGAGCTCCTGGAGGCGCTCGTCGACGTGGTCAGTAGTAGGGCGTGTTGTCGTTGACATCTCTCCAGTATAAACCTCTTGACATGAAGATACAAGGGCTGTAGTCTCTCGACATCGAGTTACTTTGATTGAAGGTTTATTGAAAGGGAGGCGAGAATGACGAGCATGCTGACCGAGCCCGCCGCACTGAACATGTTGATCGAGGCCCGTATCGAGCAACTCCGTGGGAGCAGGGTCCAGCCGCCTCGGCGCAGCCGCCTGCCGCGCCGAAACTAGACCGAGAGAAACTTCTCGAAGACCCGGCGGAAATGGGCCGCCGGGCGTGCGCCGATCACGGTCTCCCTCGGCTGCCCGTCGGCAAAGAGGATCACCGTCGGGATCGAGAGGACGTCGTAGCGCGAGGCGACGATGGGATTCGCGTCGATGTCGAACTTCACGAACTCGATCAGGCCCGTCTCGGCGGCGAGCTCCTCGAGAGCCCTCGTGACCGCCTTGCAGGGCCCACACCAGGGAGCCCAGAAATCGACGGCGACCGGCCGGCCCGCCCGAAGCACGTCGGCCTCGAAGCTCGCATCCGTGACGTCGCGCACGATTTCAGGCTACAGACGGCCGGCGAGCGCACGGAACCGCAGCGCGGGAACCTTCCAGATCGCCTCGGCGACGATCGACTTGCTCATCTTCGAGTGGCCGTGCTCGCGGTCTGTGAACGAGATCGGCACCTCGACGACCTTGAACCCCGCGCGGAGCACGCGGTAGGTGGTCTCGATCTGGAAGGCATAGCCCTTCGAGCCGATCGCGTCGAGGTCCACCGTCTCGAGGACACGCGCGCGGAAGCATTTGAAGCCGCCGGTCAGGTCGCGCAGCCTGCTCGAGAGCCAGACCTGGGCGTAGATGTTCCCGCCGAGCGAGATGAACCGTCGGGTTGCGCCCCAGTTGGGAATCGAGCCGCCGGGAACGTAGCGGGACCCGAGGACGAGATCGGCGCCCTGCTCTGCGGAGGTGATCAGCTCGGGCACCGCGGCCGGGTGATGGGAGAAATCGCAGTCCATCTCGAGTACGAGCTCGGCACCGTCGGCCAGCGCGCGGCGGAACCCCGCGATGTAGGCGGGGCCGAGCCCTTCCTTACGCGGCCGGTGCAGGACGCCGACGAAGGGAAGCTCTGCGGCGAGCTCGTCGGCCAGCTCGCCGGTGCCGTCGGGTGAGGCGTCGTCGACCACGAGGATGCGGTCACCGTCGCGCAGGACCTTCGCGAGCTCGCGGACCATCGCCTCGAGGTTCTCGAGCTCGTTGTAGGTGGGCAGGCAGATCGTCGCGCGCACTGGCGGAGTGTGGCTGAAACGAGCGTGTCTATGATCGAGCAGTGGCTAAGGCTCCGCTAAGGAACGACGAGCTTCCACGGAACGTGGAGCTCGCAGCACAGTTCGATCTGCTCGCCGACCTGATGGAGCTCGAGGGCAGCGATCCGTTCCGCATTGCCGCCTATCGCCGCGCGTCGGCGCGGATTCGGGAGACCGGCAGCTCCGTCGCACAGCTCGCGCTCGACGGCCGCGCAAAGGAGCTCCAGGGCATCGGCAAGACGATCGAGGAGAAGATCGTCGAGGTGGTCGAGGACGGCGAGATCCACGCGCTCACGAAGCGCAAGGCGGAGGTGCCGGAAGAGGTGGCGAGCTTCCTTCACCTGCCGGGGCTCGGCCCGAAGACGGCGCGCCGGATCTGGAAGGAGCTCGGGATCACGACCGTCGCCGGCCTGCGCGAAGCGGCAGAAACGCAGCGCCTACGCGATCTCGCAGGGCTCGGGGAGAAGTCCGAGGAGCGGATTCTCGCCGCGCTCGCAAAGCCGCAGGCCACCGAGGCCCCCCGCCGCGCCCTCCTCGGCTCGGTGCTTCCGCGGCTGCGCGCCGTCGCCGAGACGATCGCGGCGCATCCCGCCGCGGTCGAGGTCTCGATCGCGGGCTCGGCGCGGCGGTACCGCGAGACCGTCCGCGACCTCGACCTGATCGCCACGGCAACCGATGCCCCTGCTCTGATCGCAGCCTTCTGCGAGCAGCCGTGGGTTGTCGAGGTTGCGGCACGAGGCGACACGAAGGCCACGGTGATCGGACAGGACGGCCTCCGCTTCGATCTTCGGGTCGTTCCGCCGGAGGCTTACGGAAGCCTGCTCCAGCACTTCACCGGCTCGAAGGACCACAACGTCGCCCTCAGGGAGGCGGCACAGCGGCAGGGGCTCTCGGTCTCCGAGTACGGCGTCACCGAGGTCGAGACCGGCACCGTTCACGCGTTCGCGACCGAGGAGGAGGTCTACGGCTTCCTCGGCTACGCCTGGATCCCGCCCGAGCTGCGGGAAAACTCCGGCGAGCTCGAAGCCGCCCGTTCCGGCTCGCTTCCCGACTTGGTCTCGCTCGACGACCTCCGCGGCGACCTGCACACGCACACAACCTGGTCGGACGGGAAGGACACCCTCGAGGCGATGGTGGCCGAGGCGATCCACCTCGGTTACAGCTACTACGCGATCTGCGATCACTCCCACCGGCTGCGGAACGGGCTGCTCGAGCAGCAGGCAGAGGCGATCGACCGCCTCGCGACCCGGGTGCCGATCCGGCTGCTCAAGGGCGTCGAGGTGAACATCCGCGTCAACGGGGAGCTCGACATGGCCGAGTCCGAGCTCGCCGGACTCGACTGGGTGGTCGCCTCCGCGCACAGCTCGTTCGAGAAGGACCCGACCGAACGGGTGCTCGCCGCGATGGAGAATCCCTACGTCGACTGCATCGGCCACCTGACGGGCCGGAAGATCGGCAGGCGCGAGCCGGCCGCGATCGACCTCGAGCGGGTGATCGAGAAGGCGCTCGAAACGGGCACCTTCCTCGAGATCAACTCCCAGCCGGACCGACTCGACCTGTCTGATGTCCATGCGCGGGCCGCCCGCGAGGCGGGATTGAAGCTCGTGATCGACTCCGACGCGCACCAGACGGCGGCGCTCCACTACGCCGAGCTCGGCGTCGGCCAGGCTCGCCGGGCCTGGCTGACGAAGGAAGACGTCGTCAACACCCACACCTGGAAACAGGTCGAGAAGCTGCGGAAGCGACGACCTGCATGACGACGAGTCGCGCGCTAACAGCGCCGGAGCTTCTACGTCACCGAGATGACGCATGACGTTCAACGAAGATCTCGCGGCTGCCTCCGATTGGGTCGCCGCGTATCTGGAGACAGCCGGCGACCGGCCCGTCGTCCCGGCGGTCTCACCGGGTGAGGTCGCGGCGCGGCTGCCGGCGGCGCCGCCGGAACGACCTGAGCCGTTCGCGGACATGCTCCGCGACCTCGACGAGATCATCGTTCCCGGGCTTACGCTCTGGAACCACCCGCGGTTCTTCGCGTATTTCGCGAACACGGGCTCCGAGCCGGGAATCCTCGCAGAGCTACTGACTGCGGCTCTCAACGTGAACGCGATGGCGTGGCTCACCTCGCCGGCGGCGACCGAGCTCGAGCAGGTCGTGCTCGACTGGCTCGCCCAGCTCCTCGGGCTGCCGGCGGGCCTCCACGGCCACATCGAGGACACGGCGTCGACCTCGACGCTTGCCGCCCTCGCCGCCGCCCGGACGATCCGGCCCGGGGGGGTCGTGTACGGCTCCGAACAGGCCCATTTCTCGGTCGAGAAGGCGGCGAGGATCCTGGGGCTCGAATACAGGACGGTGCCTGTCGACGCCGAGTTCCGGATGATCCCCGACTTCCCGCTCGCGGATGCCACCGCCGTTGTCACGACCGTCGGCAGCACCTCGTCCACCTCCGTCGATCCCGTGCGCCAGATCGGGGAACGCTGCCGGGAGGCTGGTGTCTGGCTGCACGTCGATGCCGCCTACGCGGGCTCTGCAGCTGTGTGCCCGGAGTTCCGCTGGTGTCTCGACGGCGTGGAACACGCCGACTCGATCGTCGTCAACCCGCACAAGTGGCTCTTCACGCCGATGGACTGCTCGACGCTCTGGACGAGCCGGCCCGAGGCGCTCCGCGCGGCGTTTGCGGCACACGGCGACTACCTTGCCGCGACCGAGGGCGCCGTCGACTTCCGTTCCTACGGCCCGGCTCTCGGCCGGAGATTCCGGGCGCTGAAGCTGTGGATGGTGCTGCGCTGGTACGGCCGCGAGGGGCTTCAGGCGCTGATCCGCGAGCACGTCCGCCTCGCCGCCCTCTTCGAGCAGTGGGTGCAGGCGGAGCCCGGCTGGGAGCTCTCGGCGCCGCGGCATTTCTCCACGGTCTGCTTCAGGCACGAGAGCGCCGACAACGACGAGATCGCGCGCCGTGCCACCGAGAGCGGGCAGATCTTCGTGGCGACCACGAAGCTGCGGGGCGAAAGCGTGATCCGGCTCGCGATCGGCAACGCCTACACGACGGAGGACGACGTGCGAATCGCCTGGGAGGTGCTCCGCAGCTGCGTGGCGTGATCTTCGATCTGTGGGACACGCTCGTCGAGTGGCCGATCGGCGAGGCCGAGGTGCTGAGAGAGCGGCTCTCCCTGCTCGCCGCGGTGGGCGAGGAGGAGTTCGCCGACCGCTGGAGCCGGAGCTATCGCCTCTCTTCGACGGGCCCGCTCGCCGACGCCTACCGGGAGCTCGGCGTCCCGCACGAGCACCTCGACGGTGAGGTCGCCGCCCGGCACGAGTTCGGACGGCGGGTGATCGTGCCGCGGCCCGGCGCGGTGCGGGCGCTCGTTGCGCTTCGCGCCGACGGGATCAAGCTCGCGGTGCTCTCCGTCTGCTCCGAGGAGGTACCGGCGGTGTGGCCGGAGACCGAGCTTGCAGGCCTCTTCGACGTGGAGACCTTCTCGTCGGAGTGCGGCCTGATGAAGCCGGAGCCCGAGATCTACCTCAGCACCGCTCGAGCGCTCGAGGTCGAGCCCGGCGACTGCCTCTTCGTGGGTGACGGCGCGAACGACGAGCTCCGCGGCGCCGAGCGGGTCGGGATGACGCCGGTGCTCTTCCTGCCCGAGGGCGCGACGACGCCGTGGCCGGAGGTGCGAGCATGGGACGGTCTGCGTGTCACGTCAATCGAGGAGGTGCGAGAGCTGTGCTGATCACGACCATGAACGACCTTCCCGGCTATGCGATCGACGAGGTCTATGGCGAGGTCTTCGGGCTCACCGTTCGCTCGCGGAACTTCGGCTCGACCTTCGGTGCGGGGCTGAAGTCGATCGTCGGCGGTGAGCTCAAGGGGATGACGAAGTCGCTCTCGGACAGCCGCCTCGACGTGATCGCGCGCATGACCGAGGAGGCCGAGGCGAAGGGCGCGAACGCCGTCGTCGCGATGCGCTTCGACACCTCGGAGATGGGCGGCACGTGGACCGAGATCTGCGCCTACGGGACGGCCGTCCGGGCCCACAAGCTCTGAGCGTGCGCCGACGCGGCCCGGGCCCAAGAGGGCCCGAGCCGCGTGGCGGTGCTGCTTGTCCTAGGAGACGCCTGCTGCCTTCAGCGCTGCTCTGACCCGTGCGGGCGTCAGCGGTGCGCTGCGGAGCCGAACACCCGTCGCGTCGAACAGCGCGTTCGCGGTAGCGGCCGGGATCGGGACGATCGGCGGCTCGCCGGAGCCCGTCGAGACGAGGTCTGTCCGCTGGACGACGAGGCGGCTGACCTTCGGGCTGTCGACGAAGCGCAGGATCGGGTAGGTCACCCAGTCGAGGCTCGTCACCTGCGCCTTGTTGAACACGACGTCCTCGAGCAGGGCGCGGCTTGCCCCCATCACGAGGTTGCCCTCGAGCTGGTTCTCGACCCCCGGCAGGTACACCGAAAGCCCGGCGACCTGCGCGGTGTAGGCGTGGTCGATCGTGATCTTCCCCGTCTTCTTGTTCACGGTGATGTCCACGACGACGCCCGCCTGCGAGTTCGCGAAGCCGCCGAGTGCGATCCCGCGCCCGGTGACGACGTTCTCCTTCGAGAGGTTCGACGCCGCGACCTTCGGCTGCCAGTTTGCGAGCTTCGCCGTTGCGACGAGCGCGTCGTGCCACTGGTTCGCCTGGGTCGTGTTGATGTTCTGGAGCCGGAACTGGTACGGGTCCATGTTCGCCGCGTGCGCGAGCTCGTCGATCATCTGCTCGAAGCCGAACACCGTCTGCGGTGCCTGAGGGGCCCGCAGCGACGAGGTCTTGAAGTAGTTGTCGAAGAGCGGGAGCGACTTGCTGACGACCCGCCGGTTCGGGATGTTGTACTGCGTCCCCGAGTTCGAGGTGTCGGCGACGCCGAGACCCGGTGCCGGCAGCGGGACGCCGACCTGCTGGCGAGTCGGGTCGTCGAGCGTCTGGGAGATGCCCGGGATCGCGAACTGCGTGTACTGGACCGCCGTGATGTTGCCGTTCGCGTCGACGCCGCCCTGGATGTCCATCATCTGCGCCGGCCCGTAGTTGTCCCAGCCGTGCTCGTCCCAGCGCATGAACTGGAGTCGCACCGGCGCCCCGGCAAGCTGCGACAGGACGGCGGCCGCCTGCGAGGAGTCGTAGCGCGCAGGGGAGTTCCCGAACGAGCTCGCGCCCTCGTAGTACTGCACGCGGATCTGGTTGATCGGGAGGTTCAGGACGACCTGGAGCTTCGTCCGGACGGCGTAGCAGCTCTGCGTGTTCGCCATCACGAGCGCCCCGTTTGCGGTGACGTCGGCGACCGCGCACGCGGGCCCGATCGGCATGTGGCCGTTGTACGGGAAGTTGTAGCTCTGGTTGACCGTGTGCGCCGCCGCCGCGAAGGCCGTGTCGAAGTTCCCGCTGTTGGCCGAGATCGCCGCCGGCACCTTCCCGGCGCTGTCGAAGCTCCGCATCTGCGTCCAGATCCCGCCGCTGCCGGCGATCGGGGGCATCGCTGCCCACGTGACCTTGAGCTGTGCGGCCGCCTGGATCGCGTCGTACTCCTTCGGCGCGACGATGCCGAGGAAGTTGTTCCGCTGGAGCACCTTCGCCCCCGGGATGTGACTGATCGAGCTTGCGTCGACCGCCAGGATCTTCGGAGCCGACCCGTCGCCGTAGGCGCCCTGCCCGCGGGGACGCACGATGCGGCCGTGGAGCATTCCGGGCACGCGGACGTTGTGGATGTAGACGTAGGTGCCGATGACCTTCGCCGGGATGTCGACCCGCTGGACGC
This sequence comes from uncultured Actinomycetota bacterium, assembly GCA_963720045.1. Lineage (GTDB taxonomy): Bacteria > Actinomycetota > Thermoleophilia > Gaiellales > Gaiellaceae > PALSA-600. The sequence continues at coordinate 22,705 of CAVREC010000015.1, forward strand.
GGGAGATGCCCACCTGCGTGTAGGCGCTGACGGGCTTCGCCGGCGCCACGCCTGGATTGAGCGAGGTCGCGGGTGTCGTGATGTTGAAGAGCTTCCCGCCGATCAGCGAGCCGTAGGTCACGGACTTCCCGCCGCCGGAGATCACGCCCTTTGAGACGGTGAGGCTCCCCACCGGGACCCCAAGGCTCGTCGAGGCCAGGGTGAAGAGAGCCTGCTTCGCGTACGCGAGCGCGTTGCGGAGCTCCGGGCCCGCGGTCGCGATCGAGCTCGAGCCGGCGGTGAGCCCGGTATCCGGGGTGACATTCGTGTCGTTCCGCGCGAACGAGAGCTGGCTGATGTCCATGTCCAGCTCCTCGGCCGCCAGGAGCAGCAGGCCGGTCGTCGATCCCTGGCCGAGCTCGACGCGCCCCGTCTTGATCAGCGCCGTCGAGTCGGCGTAGATCGTGACGAAGCTGTCGGGCGAGTTGAGAGGCGTGGTGGCGCCGCCGTCGGAGGGCATCCCTCCGTTCGAGGCGAACGGGCTGTCAGCCGCGCTTGCCTTGCCGGCGAGAGCCGCCGCGCCGGAGAAGCCGACGATCATCGCGCCGCCGCCCTTGAGGAACGAGGTGCGGGAGAAGGCTTTCTCTGAGAGCAGCCCGGTCCTGTTATTTCATTCTAGGCACCTGCCTTTGCCATGACCTTGGCCGCCTGCTGGATCGCGGTCAGGATTCTCGGATAGGTTCCGCAGCGGCAGAGGTGTCCGTTCATCGCCGTGCGGATCTGGTCTTCGGACGGGTTCTTCGTCGTTGCGAGCAGGTCTGCTGCCTGGATCATCATCCCGTTCTGGCAGTAGCCGCAATGGGGCACCTGCACGTCGATCCATGCCTGCTGCAGCGGATGCAGCGCCGGCGCAGCCGCCGTCGTCCCGCGCTGCGCCGCCCAGAGGGCCGGGAAGGCCCTCGAGCGTCGTGATGCTCTTCCCGGAGACTGCCGCCACGGGCGTGACGCAGGACCGGATCTCCTTGCCGTCCAGAAGCACCGAGCAGGCACCACACTGCGCAAGGCCACAGCCGAAGCGCGGGCCGTGCAGGTGGAGCTCGTTGTGCAGGACGTACAGCAACGGCGTGTCGAGGCTCGCACTCACTCCGTGCGTGAGCCCGTTCACCTTGATCTTCAAGCTATTCGCCATGCTCCCTCCGATTTTCGCTTGCCTGAGTGGCGCGCAGCGCCGCCGAAAGGTCTCTCGACCCGGGCGGCATCCCCGCGAGCCTACGTCGCCGGAGCGTCCTTCGCAATAGTCCGGCGGAGATCATCGCGCCGAGTGAGCGGCGATTTACGCGGTGACGATAAAAAACGTCTTCTTGCCGACGAAGGTCGGATAGACGAACCACTGGCCGGCCTCGAGGTCGACCTTCACGGACTTCGTCCCGACGAACGTCGTTGCGGTCACCGTCTTCGCGCTCTTTCGGACCTCCTGGAGGTTGAAGCCGGCCTTCCTCGAGCGATCGGTGACCTTCACCGTGTACTCGCCGGACTTCAGCGCGCCGACCGGTTTCCCGCCCAGCGTGAGTGTGAGCCGCCCCGTCCGGCTCACCGCTCCGACGAGCGTTCCACGAACCGGAATCGTCGTCTTCGCGGAGCCGACGATCGTCTTCGAGGTCGTCGCGGTGGTCGCGGTCCCCTTCGCCGGCCCTCCCCCGCTCGTCACGGTCGGTGTCGTGGAGCTCGAGACCGTCGCGTTGGAGGTGTCGAACGTCCAGACCGGCGAGCTCTGTTGGTAGTCGTCCCGGTAGGTGTAGGCGGCGGTTGTCTGAAAGGTCTCGACGTAGGAGGCTGCCAGATCCTCGCCGTTCGTCATGTTCGTGACGAGGCTGACGCCCGGGCCGGAGAGATCGAGCTGCATCACCGAGCCGGAGGTGTCGTTCAAGAAGAGCTGGTAGGACCCGGCCGGGATCACGGTGGGCGCCCCCGATGTCGTGCCGACCGGTGTGCCGTCGGCGAGCGTGATTGCGAACGTGTGGTTCTGCTGGAACGAGACGTACATCGCGGGGTAGGTGTCTGCGTGCGCGGCTGAGCCAAGGCCGAGCAGCACGACGATGGCAACGAGGCCGAGGACGGCAGGAGCTGAGGGAAGCCGATGGGACACGTTCGCGGACGTACGGTGCGCCCACTGTACGCCGTCTCCGCGGCCCCGGTGACTGGTCGGCTCCGGCCCGGTCGCAATAATGACCGGGTCGTGTGGGTTCGCACCATTTCCGGAGCGGCTGTGCTGGCCGCGGTCGTGGCGGCGGGAGGCGCGGTCGCCGCGACCGAGCCTCCACCGTCCGGAGCGACCGCGTCGGCAAAGGCGCTTGCGGTGAGGATCGTCTTTCCGACCGGCCGGGTCGTCGGATCGGAGGTCGCAGGCGGAGCGGCGGGTGGTTCCACCGCCTCGCAGAGCTACGCGTATCCGGCAGACGGCTCGGTGATCGTCACCGGCGACGCCAGGGCCAAGACGACGACCGCGACCGGCAGGACGGCGACCGCCAGCTCCACGAGCTCCGCGTCGAACATCTCGCTCTTCGACGGCGAGATCACGGCGAACTCGGTAGCGGCTCATGCCTCGGCGAGCAGCGGGACGCGCGAGGCCGGCGGGGCGTTCGGCGGGACCGCCGTCTCGAACCTCCAGGCGCTCGGCCGGCCGCACGCTTTCGGGAGGGCCGGGCTCGGCGACTGGGGCTACCTCGTGATCGCGCAGCACACGACGACGCGGACGACCGGATTCGACACGCACGGCTACGAGGGTATTTCGATCGCGCTCGACATCCACCTCGTAGCGGGCCACGGCGGCCTGCCGGCCGGAACGGAGATCGAGGTCGGCTATGCCGAGACCTCATCCGAGACGGCGCCGCCGGAGATCGTCGATGCCGGGCCCGTCCCCGGCGACGAGCCCCGGCTCCTGCCGCCCGCCACCGGGCCGCTGATCGGTGTTCCCCAGGAGGTCGAGCCGGCGCTGACGGCGACGCCGTACGTCTACCCGGTCTACGGTTCGACCTCGTCCACCGACAGCTACGGGAACGCGAGAGAGGACAACGCCTACCAGCACGGGATCGACATCTTCGGCGGCCTCGGTCAGCCGCTCGTCGCCGCTGCGACCGGGACGCTCTACTCGGTTGGCTGGAACCACGCGTCCGGCAACCGCCTCTGGCTCCGCGACCGCCAGGGCAACCAGTTCCTCTACGCCCACCTCTCGGCGTTCTCGACTCTCGTCTCGAACGGCGCGCACGTCCGCGCCGGACAGGTGATCGGCTTCATGGGCGACACCGGAAACTCCGGCGGCCTCGCGACACACCTTCACTTCGAGGTGCATCCGGTCTCGATGCTCTTTCTCGGCTTCGACGGAGCCGTGGACCCGACGCCGTACCTCACCTCCTGGCGCCACATCTCGAGCATCGCCTTCCCGGTTGCGACCGGATGGGCCCCGAAGGTTCCGGGGACCATCCGCGCCCCGGAACCCGGGGTCGTGCCGCTCGGCGCCACCGACATCTCGACCGCCGACGGCCTCGACCCTGCGTCCCTACGGCGTTCCTTGAAACCGAGTCGTTCTTGAGTGCGTCGTTCGTGAGGCCGGTCGTTCTCTCCTTTCGGCCTTCGGTGGCTAGCTCTTGCCGTTCGAGCCCGACGAGTGGGTGCCGCCTCCGCCGCTCGACGAGATCAGGTCGCGGATGAAGCGCCGCGTCTCGGCCCCGGTCACCGGGTTGAAGAGGATCCCGAGCGCAATGCCTGCAACGAGCAGTGTCGATCCGCGGCCACGGGCGGCCTCGCGCTTGCCCTGGAGGCGGTCGCTCGCGCTCCGCAGGTCGTCGATCGCCTCGCGCAGCTTGTCGCGGATGTCGTCGTCGGTTGCAACGCGGCTTGCGAGCACCATCGGCTTGTCCTTGTCGCCGATCAGGTCGCCGTACAGGTCGCGTGCGGTCCCGAAGGCCCGCATCACCTCGGCCCGTAGCCGCTCGTCGTTCATCGCCCGCTCGACGTACGGCCGCACCGTGTCGGCCTTCGTGAGCAGGGTGTCCTTTGTCTTGGCCTTCGCCATGAGCTTCGGCTCCTTTCGCAGTCGTCCGCTGGGGGCATCGCCCCCGGGCGTGGCCGGTCGCGGCCATCTGCCTCCTGGTGTACCCAATCCTGACAGGATGCGGGGGGTCGCCGTCGAGCGACGTGCAGACGGTGCAAGGGCAGGGCTTTCGCTTCGAGGCGCCGGCGGGATGGAAGGTCGTGCGGAAGCCCGATGCGGTCGCAGCGAGCGCCGGCAAGGTGAACCTGCTCCAGACGCAGCACTTCACGCTCGAGAAGCCCTATCGCACCGCGATCTTCGCCAAGGCGGCCCGTGAGCTCGACGGAGTGGCGGGCAAGATCGCCGTCCAGAACCACGGGCGGGTCGAGACGCGGGCGACCCACCAGATCGCCGGCCGCAAGACGCGGTACTACGAGATCGTCTACGGGCCGGGCAAGACCGAGGAGATCGCGTTCGTGCTCGTCGACCGCAACGAGTACCAGGTGCTCTGCCGTCGCGCCTCCTCGTCGCCCGACGCGAACTGCGCCCAGTTTTCCGGCAGCTTCGCCCTCACGCCTACTTGACGACGATCGAGAAGGTGCCCGGCACCTTCAGAGCGGGCGCGAACGTCCAGTTCCCGGCCGTGAGGTCGAGCGAGATCTTCCGCTTGCCGGTGAACGTCATGCCCGAGAGGCTAAGCGTTCGATTGGCGTGCGCGACCACGAAGCCCGCCGCCCTGCTCCTGTCGGTGAGGGCGAACCGGTATCGACCGGCCGCAAGCCGGGTCACGCTCTTCCCCTTGAAGGCGAGCGTGAGCTTCCCGGACGCGTTGACCGAGCCCGTCAGCGTGCCCCTGAACGGAGTGAACGTCCGAGCCGACGATGTCGCTGTTGCTCGAGGCGCCGTTCGAGGAGGTCAGCGCCGGGTGGACGACCACGCCGGGCTGGGTTCCCACGATTGCAGAGGACGTGGCGAAGGTGTAGGTGAGCGAGCGATTTGCGTCGTTGCGCCAGGTGTAGGTCGAGCTCGGCTGGAAGTTGACGGGATCCGTCGCACTCGTCACCTCACCGCCCGAGAGGTTGTCGACGACGCTCACGCCGGGCCCCTGGAGCTCGAACGAAGGGACCTGCACGCAGCCCGGCTGCTGGAAGGACAGCGTGTAGTAGCCCGCCGGGATCACGGTCGGCGTCCCGTTCAGGGTTCCGACGGGCGTCCCGTCGGCGAGCCGCACAGAGATTTCGTTGTTGTAGCCGAAGTACACGTACAGAGTGAGGTTCGCCGACCCGCGGCTCTGGCCCGCGGGCGCGCCCACGAGCAGGCTCGCGGCGAGGCAGGCGGCCAGCAGAACGAGCCTGCTGCCGCGCTTCGTGGTCACGGGTTCACTCGACGTACGATCGGCCTCCTTTCCCGGGAACAAGCCTAGCGCGTCCGGTGCGGCCTCTCCGGACGCGCCGACCGGAACGCCGCGGGTGCGAGATCAGCGCGGATGGCTCAACGGGCTCCTCCGAAAGGGCCATGCCGGGCCGCGTCGTGCTGTCTCTTTTCGGGGACCCACCTCCCGCCCCTGATGCCGTCCAGGCTATCCGGAAAGGTGTGACGTGTCTGTACCGGTTTGTCCACACCGGGCCGCCAGAGCGTGTCTTCGGGAGTCAGGTCGCCCGGAGTGGGCTACTCGGCGCTTGCGGCCTGGCGCTCGACCGCCGTCAGCCGGCGTCGCGTGCGGCTCGACCCCGCGCCCGCGAATGCCGCTGCAAACACGTCCTCGATCGTGTCGGCCGGAATGAACTCGAGGCCGTTCCGGGTCTCCGGTGGGAGCTCGACGAGGTCGTTGACGTTCTCACGCGGCAAGATGATGCGCTTCAGCCCGGCCCGTTGGGCGGCAAGCGACTTCTCGCGGATGCCTCCGATCGGCAGCACCTGCCCGGTCAGCGTGATCTCGCCCGTCATTCCCACGTCGTCGGCGACTCGTTCGTTCCGGATCAGGGAGGCGATTGCGGTCGCGATCGTCACGCCGGCAGACGGCCCGTCCTTCGGCACCGCTCCGGCCGGGACGTGGATGTGCAGATCGTGGCTCTCGAACCACTCGTCGGGGACGCCGAGCTCAGCGGTGTGCGAGCGCACCCACGAAAGCGCGGCGCTCGCCGACTCCTTCATCACGTCACCGAGCTGGCCGGTGATCGTCAGCTTGCCCTTGCCCGGATACGCCGCGGCCTCGATGAAGAGAACATCGCCGCCGGCAGCCGTGTAGGCAAGGCCTGTCGCCACGCCCGCTTGAGACGTCCGCCGGCGCACCTCGCCCGAGAACCGACGAGGCCCGAGCCATTCGCGCAGGCGGTCGTCGTCGACGCGCGTCTTCTGGGTGTTCCCCTTGGCCACCTGCGTCGCAGCCTTCCGGCACACGTCGGCGAGCCGGCGCTCGAGGCTTCGCACGCCCGGCCTCGCGCGTGTATTCGCGGATGATCGTCCGGAGCACGGTGTCCGAAAGAGTCAGCTGCGAGCGCTTCAGCCCGGCCGCTTCGAGCTGCTTCGGGAGCAGGTAGCGCTTGGCGATCGCGAGCTTCTCGGCCTCGGTGTAGCCCGAGAGCTCGATCGTGTCCATCCGGTCGAGGAGCGGTCCCGGAATCGTGTCGAGCGTGTTCGCGGTGCAGATGAAGAGCACCTTCGAGAGGTCGAACGGAAGGTCGAGGTAATGGTCGCGGAAGCTCTTGTTCTGCTCCGGGTCGAGCACCTCGAGCATCGCGCTCGACGGGTCGCCTCGGAAGTCCGAGCCCATCTTGTCGATCTCGTCGATCAGGATCACCGGGTTGCGCGACTCGGCATCGCGGAGCGAGCGGATGATCGTCCCCGGCAGGGCGCCGATGTAGGTTCGCCGGTGGCCGCGGATCTCCGACTCGTCGCGCACGCCGCCGACCGACATCCGCACGAACTTCCGTCCGAGCGCCTTCGCGATCGACTGGCCGAGCGAGGTCTTGCCGACGCCCGGCGGGCCGACGAAGCAGAGGATCTGGCCCGAGATCTCTTTCCGGAGCTTCGCGACCGCGAGGTGCTCGACGATCCGCTCCTTCACCTTGTCGAGGTCGAAATGGTCGGTGTCGAGCACCTGCCGGGCGTTGTCGAGATCGAGGTTGTCCTCGGTCGAGACCTCCCACGGCAGCGAGATGATCCATTCGAGGTAGCTGCGGATCACGCCGTACTCGGCGGCCGCGCTCGGCAGCCGCTCGAGCCGGCCGAGCTCGCGATCCGCCGCCTTGCGCACGTCCTCGGGCAGCTCGAGCGCCTCGAGCCGCTCGCGCAGCTCGTTCACCTCGGCCTGCTCCGGGTCGCCGTCGCCGAGCTCTGCCTGGATCGCCTTCAGCTGCTGGCGCAGGAAGTACTCGCGCTGGCCCTTCTCCATCTCCGACTGAACCTGCGACTGGATCTTCGAGCCCAGCTCGAGCACCTCGACCTCGCGGGAGAGGATGGCGGAGATGCGGCGGAGGCGCTTTTCGACGTCGGCCTCCTCGAGGAGATCCTGGCGCTCGCCGGTGGGGATCGTCCGCAGGGTCGAGGCGACGAGGCTCGCGAGCGCGCTCGGGTCGTCGACGTTCGTCGCAGCCAGCTGGAGCTCGGCCGGCAGGTACGGCGCGAGGCCGATGATCTGGGCAAAGAGGCCCTGGACGTTCCGGGTCAGCGCCTCGACCTCGGGCGTGTCGTCGTTCGTATCCGGCAGCGCGGCGAACTCTCCTACGAGGTAAGGCTCGCTGTCGATCGGATCGAGGAGCTGGATCCGGTGGAGGCCGCCGACGAGGATGCGGAGTGTCCCGTCGGGGATCTTGATCATCTTGTGGACGACTGCGACCGTTCCGACTGCGTAGATGTCGTCGAAGCCGGGCGAGTCGATCGAGGCGTCGCGCGCCGTAACGAGGGCCAGGAAGCGGTCGCCGGCAACGACGTCGTCGATCAGGCGGATCGAGCGCTCCTGCCCGATCGCGAGCGGCACCATCGACTGCGGGAAGACGACCGTGTCTTTCAGCGCCAGGACAGGCAGCGTCGCCGGAAGCTCGATCTCCGTCTCCGTGTCGTCGGGGATCTCGAAGCCGAAGTCACTCATGGGCCAACCCTCGGGCGGGCGCTCATCCGTGCTCCACGGCGATCGTGTACCGGACGCGCGGCGGCGGCTTGTCGGCGACAGGGAGCGTGATCGTCACGATCCCGTGCGCGTACCTGGCGGTCGCGCCGTCGGGATCGACATCCTCGGCGAGCCGCACCTGGCGCGAGAACTGGCCGTACTCGATCTCCATCTGCTGGTAGACGCGACCTCCGGCCCGCTCCCGCGAGCGCTCGCCGGCAATCCGGAGCAGCCGCTCGCTGACGACGATCGTGAGCGACTCGGGATCGATTCCCGGCACCTCGACGATCACGGTCAGCTCGTGCGGATCGTCGGTGTGGAAGCAGTCGACGTTCGGGCGGAAGCCGCGGCGGAGCCCCGCAAACCGCGGGACCTGCCAGAGCTCCGCGAAGAGCTCCTCGATCTCGGCCTGAATGCTCTCCGGGCTCGGCTTGTCGCGCGGCGCCATCTCCTAACCGTATCCACTCGATGACGTGTTCCACGAGATCGTTTCTTCGGGGAGCGGCCCAGGCTGTCCAGATCGTGCAGCCGGACACGCGAGATCGGGGAACACGTCATCCAGCTAGGTTTGAACGATGGCTCGCTGGACGAAGTTCGTGATCCGGCACCGCCGCTGGGTCCTCGGGGCGTGGATCGTCGCGCTCGTCCTCGGCGGGTTCGCGAGCTCGAAGCTCTCGGCGATCCTCTCGAACACGTTCTCGGTCCCGGGGACGCAGTCGGAACAGGTTCGCGAGGTGCTGCAGCAGCACTTCGGCGACCGCTCGGACGGCGCGTTCACGATCGTCTTCGCGCTCTCGCCGGCGGCGGCCGCGAATCCCACGGCAACCCGGGCGGCGCTCACCGCGGCGGTCACGCGCGCCGCGGCCGTGGTTCCGAGCGGATCGCCGGCCGACTTCAACGTGGCGCACACGCCCGACGGCCTGACCGTCGTCTACGGCGATGTCGACTCGACGCTCGATCTCGCCGACGCCAAGGGCTACACCGACGAGGTGCGGGCCGCGCTCGGGCATCCTCCCGGCGTTTCGGAGGTCTACGTCACGGGCGCCGCCGCGATCCAGCACGACCTCGACCCGGTCTTCAACCGCGACCTTCGGCACGGCGAGCTGCTGATCGCCCTCCCGATCGCCCTGGTCGTCCTGCTCTTCGTCTTCGGCCTCTCGTGGGCGGTCACGATCCCGCTCGTCTTCGCCGCCTGCACGATCAGCGCCACGCTCGGGATCGTCTACGGCGTCGCGAGCGTCTGGGCGACGCCGACCTACGCCACGAACCTCGTGCAGCTGATCGGGCTCGGGATCGCCGTCGACTACTCGCTGCTCATCGTCTACCGCTTCCGGGAGGAACTCGCGCTCGGGAAGGTCAAGGACGACGCGATCGTGCGGACGATGGAGACGGCGGGGCGAGCAGTCGTCTTCTCCGGGATCGCCGTGGCGCTCGGGCTCGCGCTGCTCGTCGCGATGCCGCTGCCCTTCATCCGGATGCTCGGCGTCGCCGGCTTCCTGATCCCGATCGTCTCGATTCTCGCTGCGTTGACGCTCCAGCCGGTGCTGCTCAGCTATTACGGCCGTCGCGGCACGATGCGGCGCCGGATCATGCGAGGGGAGCCCACCGACCCCCAGCACGGCTTCTGGGCGGGGCTCGCGCGAACGATCATGCGGCGGCCGGTCGTCTTCCTCTTGGCCGGAACGGCCGTGCTCGTGGCGATGGCGATCCCTGCCTTCTGGATCCAGCTCACGCCGGGCTCGACCTTCGGGATCCCGCGGACATCGGAGTCCGTGCGCGGCTTCGACCTCTTGCGGAAGGCGGTGGGCGACGGGGCCGTCGCGCCCGCCCAGATCCTCGTCGAGGCGAAGTCCGGTTCGGTGCTCGACCCGGCCGCGAAGGCGGCGGTCGGGCGGCTCGTTGCCTCCCTCGAGAAGGATCCCGAAGTTGCGAAGGTCTACGCCGAGCTCGGCCCGCGCTTCGTCGACCCGAGCCGCCGGTTCCGGCAGGTCCTCGTCGCGGGCCGGCACGACTACGGCTTCCCGCAGGAGCAGGCGCTCGTGAAGCGGATCCGCTCGGACCTGATCCCGGCCGCCGGCTTCCCGGAGCAGACCCAGGTGCTCGTCGGCGGCGGCCCGGGCCAGGGCGTGGACTTCCTGCACCAGTCCTACACCTACTTCGTGCCGTTGATCCTGGCCGTGCTCGTTCTCACCTATTTCCTGTTGATGCGGGCGTTCCGCTCGCTGCTCCTGCCGCTGAAGGCGGTGCTCCTGAACCTGCTCTCGGTCGCCGCGGCCTACGGGATGCTCGTCGTCTTCTTCCGCTTCGGGCTCGGGCAGACGCTCTTCGGGCTCTACCAGTTCGGCCAGGTCGAGGGGTGGATCCCGATCTTCCTGTTCGCGATGCTCTTCGGGCTCTCGATGGATTACGAGGTGTTCCTCGTGTCGCGCATGCGCGAGGCGTGGGACGAGGGCGCGGACAACGAGACGGCGGTCGCCTACGGGCTCGAGCGGACCGGCCGGATCATCACCGCGGCGGCGATCATCATGTGCGCGGCGTTTTCCGGATTCGTGGCCGGCAGCATCGTCGGGCTCCAGGAGTTCGGGCTCGGCCTCGCCGTCGCGATCTTCGTCGACGCGACGATCGTGCGCTGCATCCTCGTGCCGAGCATGATGGCGATCTTCGGGCGCTGGAACTGGTGGCTCCCAGCCTGGGCCGCGCGGATCGTGCGCGTCGACCCCTCACCGCTCGACGATCGCTCCGACCGCCGGCTGCCCGCGGCGGGCCGCTTGGGAGAAGCGCAGCCGCTGTAGCATCGCCACGGTTTTCCATGAAGGGTCTCATCTGCGCAGGCGGGACAGCCACTCGGCTCGAGGAGCTGACCCGCGTCACCAACAAGCACCTGCTTCCGGTGGGCCGCTGGCCGATGGTCTACTACCCGCTCCAGCTCCTCCAGCGGGCCGGGGTGACCGAGGTGCTGCTCGTGACGGGCAAGCAGCACGCGGGCGATTTCATCGACCTGCTCGGCGACGGGCGCGTCCGCTCGCGCTCCTCGGACGAGCCGCTCTTCGAGCTCGACCTGAGCTACAAGGTGCAGGTCGAGCCGGGCGGGATCGCCCAGGTTGTCGGGATGGCGCGCGACTTCGCGCGTGGCGAGAAGCTCGTGGTGTGCCTCGGCGACAACATCTTCGAGAACGCCCAGGCCGAGGCGATCGCCACGTGGGGGGACGGGGCGCTCGTCTTCGTCTCCGAGGTGGACGATCCGGTGAGCTTCGGCGTCGTCGCCTACAGCGAGGACGGCGGAGTCGCGGACATCGTCGAGAAGGCGGGCGTCGTCGACCTGCGCTACCCCGCGCCGCCCTCGCGCGATGCGGTGGTGGGGCTCTACTGCTATCCGCCCGACGTCTTCGAGATCATCGACTCGCTCTCGCCCTCGGGGCGCGGCGAGCTCGAGATCACGGACGTGAACCGGGCCTACGCGGCCCGCGGCGAGCTCCACGTCGAGCGCGTCGAGGGCTGGTGGCACGACGGCGGCAAGCACTGGGCGGATCTCGCCGAGGTTGGCCGGCTGATCGAGGAGACCGGCGTGAACAAGGTCGGCGGCTCGTGATCGTCCAGCGGTTCCCCCTTACTCGTCACGAGGACGAACGGGGCTGGTTCAGCGAGCTCGCACGGGCGAGCGGACTGGCGAAGCCCTTCTGCCAGGCGAACCTCGCCTCCTCGCGCCAGGGCGTGATTCGCGGACTGCACTTCCACGAACGCGGCCAGGACGACCTCTTCGTCTGCCTGCAGGGGATGGTGCGCGTCGTCGTCCTCGACCTCGAGACCGGTGAGCGCTTCAGTGAGGACATCGGCGAGGAGAACCCGGTCGCGATCTACGTTCCGGGCCACCGGGCACACGGCTACGAGGCGCTCACCGACTGTCTCTTCTGTTACCTCGTCACCGAGGAATACGACCCCTCTGATCCCGACGAGCACGGCGTCCCCTGGGACGACCCGCGCGTCGTCGACCTCTGGAGCACGAGATCGCCGCTTCTCTCGGAACGGGACAGGGCCGCGGCGCCCTGATCACCGGCGCCGGGGGGCAGCTCGGCCGCTCCCTGGCCGGGCAGTTCCCGCTGGCGACGGCGCTCACGCGCCAGGCCTGGGACGTGCGTTTCCCGGCACCGGCCGGGCTCGAGCCGGAGCTCGTGCTGCACGCGGCGGCGTGGACGAACGTCGACGGTGCCGAGGACGATCCTCAGGAGGCTGCCGCTGTGAACGTGGGCGGCACCGCGAACGTGGCGGAGCTCGGGAAGCCGCTTGTCTACTTCTCCTCCGACTACGTCTTCGACGGCGCCAAGCGCGAGCCCTACGTCGAGTCCGACTCCCCCTATCCACTCGGGGCGTACGGGCGGACCAAGCTCCACGGCGAGGCGGCGGCCGGCGAGGAGGCCTGGATCGTCCGCTCGTCGTGGCTCTTTGGCCCGACCGGCCACAACTTCGTGCGAACGATGCTCCGGCTCGGCCGGGAGCGGGACGAGGTCTCGGTGGTGGACGATCAGCTCGGCTGCCCGACCTACACGGGCCACCTCGCCGGGGCGATTGCCGACGTGGTCCGGCTGCCGTATGGCGTCTACCACCTCGCCGCCGCCGGCGAGTGCACGTGGGCGGAGTTCGCCGCGGCGATCTTCGAGGAGGCAGAGATCGCCTGCGCCGTTCGCCCGATCTCGACAGCGCAGTTCGGCGCGAAGGCCGAGCGGCCGGCCTACTCGGTCCTGCGTTCGGAGAAGGGCGCGCCGGAGCTTCCCTCGTGGCGAGAGGGCCTGCGCGAGTGCCTGGCTCGATTGCGCTGACCCGCGATCCGGGAAGCCAGAAGCGGTGATTCCCGCCGTTCTTCGCGAGCGCGAGTTCCGGCTGCTCTGGGCCGGTCAGACCGTCTCGGTGATCGGAGACGGGATCCTGCTGCTCTCGCTCTCGTTCGCCGTCCTCGACCTGACGGGATCGGCAACCGACGTCGGGATCGTGATCGCCGCCTCGCGCGCGCCGCTCTTGCTGACGGTGCTCGCCGGCGGGGTGGTCGCAGACCGCGTCTCGCGCAGGTGGCTGATGGTCGGAGCCGATCTCGTGCGCATGTCCGGGCTCGCGGCGTCGGCGGCGTTGCTCATCGCCGGGACGGCGCAGCTCTGGGAGCTCGTCGTGCTGCAGGCGCTCGTCGGCACCGCTGCGGGGTTCTTCTATCCCGCGTCGACCGGCCTGCTTCCGCTGGTCGTCCGGCCGCAGCTCCTGCAACAGGCAAACGGTTTCCGCGGGATCTCCGACGGCGTCGCGCGCATCGTCGGCCCGGTGCTTGCCGGGCTGATCGTCGTCGTCTCATCCCCTGGCTGGGCGCTCGCCGTCGACGCGGCGACCTTCGGCGTGAGCGCAGTGAGCCTCGCGTTCTTGCATCTGCCCGCGCACGAGCGGCCGCCGCGGCAGCGCTTCCTGCACGACCTCGCCGACGGCTGGCGTGAGTTCAGCTCTCGCACGTGGGTCTGGGCGACCGTCGTCTTCGCCGGCGGGCTCGGGAACCTCTTCTCCGCCTTCATCGGCGTGCTCGCGCCCGAGATTGCCAGGAACGAGCTCGGCGGCGCCGGTGTCTACTCGCTGATCGTCGCCGCCCAGGGCGTCGGGGGCCTCGCCGGTGCGTTCCTCGTGTTGAGGCTGCGCGTGAGTCGCCCGGTTGTCGCCTCGACGCTCTTCTGGGCGCTCCTCGTGTTCCCGAACCTCCTGCTCGGATTCGTCGCGCCGGCGTGGGTGATCGCGGCCGGGTTCCTCGTCGGTGGGATCGGGCTCTCGGCCGGCCAGGCGCTCTGGGACACGGCGCTCCAGCGGCACATCCCGACCGCGGCGCTCTCCCGTGTCTCGTCCTACGACTGGTTCGGCTCCCTCATCTTCAACCCGCTCGGCTTCATCATCGCCGGCCCGCTTGCCGCCGCGATCGGGGCGCGCGCGACGCTTTCGATCGCGGCGCTCTACTTCGTGATCTCCGCGGTGATCCTGGTCTCGATCCCCGCGGTCCGGGCCGTGCGAGACGAGTGATCTCGTCGAGATGATTCGTTCCACGATCTCGCGTGTCCGGCTGCACGATCTGGACAGCCTGCGCCGAGGCGCCCCAGACCGCCCAGCTCGCGCCCCGAAGCAGACGACCTCGTGGAACCAATCATCTAGCGTTCGCGCGATGCGCGTGCTCGTCACAGGCGGCGCCGGGTTCATCGGCTCGCACTTCGTCCGCCGCCTCGTGAAGGCCGAAGACGAGGTCGTCGTGCTCGACAAGCTGACCTACGCCGGGAATCGCGAGAACCTCGCCGGGATCACCCACGAGTTCCACCAGGGTGACATCGCCGATCACCGCGCCGTCGAGCAGGCCGCGGCGGGTTGCGACGCGATCGTGAACTTCGCCGCCGAGACTCACGTCGACCGTTCCATCAGCGGGCCGGCGGAGTTCATCGTGACCGACGTCCTCGGCACCCAGGTGCTGCTCGACCATTGCCGCCAGGCGGAGATCCGACTCGTGCAGGTCTCGACCGACGAGGTGTACGGCGACGTGCCGGTCGGCGATCCCGGCTGTACGGAGGAGTCTCCGATCCGGCCGTCGAGCCCGTACTCGGCGTCGAAGGCCGGCGGCGACATGCAGGTACTCGCCTACATCCGCACCTACGGCGTCGATGCCTGCATCACGCGCGGCGCGAACAACTACGGCCCGCGGCAGTATCCCGAGAAGTTCCTGCCGCTCTTCATCACGAACGCGTTCGACGGCGAGGCTCTGCCGGTCTACGGCGACGGCCGCCAGCGCCGTGAATGGCTCCACGCCGACGACTACTGCGCGGCGATCGAGCTCGTGATGCGCAAGGCACCGGCGGGCGAGGTCTACAACGTCGGCGGCCAGGAGTACGAGAACATGGACGTCGTCAGGCGGATCCTCGATCTGACCGGCGCCTCGCCCGACCTCGTACGGCATGTCACCGACCGCCCGGGCCATGATCGACGTTACGCCGTCGACTCCTCGAAGGTGATGGCCCTCGGCTGGAAGCCCGCCCACTCGTTCAGATCGGGCGGCCTCGAGGAGACGGTCGACTGGTACCGCGAGCACCGCCACTGGTGGGAGCCGATCAAGTCGGGCGAGTTCCGCGATTACTACGACGGCCAGTACGGCGAAGATCTGACCGTCTGACCCCCAAAGGGGCAAGAGCCCGGCAGGGGGCGCTGCTACGGTGGCTCGATGGTCCGGCGGGCGTTCGCAGCGGTGACCGTCGCGGCGCTTGGTTTTGGCGGCGTCGCTTCCGCGGCCCTCTTTGCGGCACCGTCGTCCACTCCGCCGGTTGTGACGACGACCGAAACCGATACGACGAGCAATGATTCCAGCGTGCTCGTGCTCACCGGCCACGGCGACGGGCACGGAATCGGGATGGGGCAGTGGGGCGCCTACGGTTATGCCCTCCACGGCTGGAGCGCGGCACGGATCCTCGCTCACTACTACACCGGCACGACGATCGGCCGGGAGGGGACGAAGGTCGTGCGCGTGCTGCTTGCCGACGGCGAAGCGAGCGCGACGTTCACCTCGTCCGCGGCGTGGAAGCTCGTCGATGCGGCCGGAACCCGGTTGAGGCTTCGCGCCGGCCCGCTCACCCTGCCCGCGTCGCTGGAGCTCGGCGGCCGAAAGCTCGTCTCGCCGGTGACGCTGAAGCCTGGTACCCAGCCGCTCGAGTTGGACGGGATCGCCTATCACGGCACGCTCGTCGTCGCCTCGGACGGGACGAAGCTCCAGGTGGTGAACCACGTCGGGCTGCAGGACTATCTCGACGGCGTCGTGGCCGAGGAGGTGCCGCCGGGATGGCCCGCCGCCGCGCTCGAGGCGCAGGCGATCGCGTGCCGTTCGTTCGTTGTCTCGCAGCTCCAGACCGCCGACGCCGCGAGCCCCTTCGACCTCTACGCCGACGGCCGCAGCCAGGTCTATGGCGGGATCGCCGCCGAGACGCCGCCGACGAGCGAGGCGGTGAAGGCCACAGCCCACAGTGTCGTGCTCTACCAGGGCAAGGTTGCGATCACCTACTTCTCCTCCAGCTCAGGAGGTGAGACGGTCTCTGCCGCCGAGGCGAACGGTGCGCCAATTCCCTACCTCGTCTCGGTCGCCGACCCGTGGGACGTCTACTCGCCGGATCACGACTGGGGACCCGTGCTGATGAGCGCGAACGCCGTCGGCAACGCACTCGGTCTCCGCGCTCCGCTCTCGAATGTCCAGCTCGCGATGGGAGCCTCCGGCCACGTCGCCTCCGTGACGGCATCTGATGCCGGCCGGAAGGTGACGATGACGGGAGCCCAGGTGCGCGATGCGCTCGCGCTCAAGTCGAGCTGGTTTCAGCTCGGCTGGCTCGCGTTGAAGGCCCCCCGCGCGGCCGTGCGCGCGGGGACGGTCGTGCAGCTCACGGGAATCGCAAAGGGCATGGAGGGAGTCACGCTCGAGGCGAGGACGGACCGTACCGGATGGCAGCCGGCGGGGCCGGTCGTGCCCGCGGCGAACGGCTCGTTCTCGATCGTGGTGAGCCCTCGCGTCACGACCTGGTACCGGCTCGCCGCCGGCACGGTCAGCGCAGGGTTGGCGCGGGTCGCGGTCACTCGCAGCTGAACTCCCGGCCGACCCATGGCGGGCTGACGCACGTACCGTGTCCGGTACAGCTCGTGTTGAAGACCGCCCTCGCCCTCGTCCTCGCAGCTCTGTGTCTTCCGGTGCACGCGCTCGGCGCCGACTGGGCGGTCGGAGCGCGGCCCCAAGCAGGGATGGCGGCGCTCCGGACAGAGCTCCCTGACGCGACGGTCCTCGTCCCGGGGCGCACGCTCCTCGTCCACGGTTCACGGCCGCAGGTGGCCGGTGCGGCGTACGTCTCGAATCTCAGCGCATCGCGACGGTCGCTCGCCTTCGCGAACACGGAGCCCGACGCCTCGCAGCAGTGGTATCTGACCGCCGACAACGCGTGGGCGCACTGGTCCAGGGGCACCCAGCCTCACTCCGATCAAGGTCGCCGTGATCGACTCCGGAATCGACGCCTCGCATCCCGAGTTCGCGGGCCGCGTGCTCGGCGGGATCTCCTACGTCGGCGGCGACTGGCGCACGGATACCTGTGGTCACGGCACGTTCGTCGCCGGGGAGATCGCCGCGAATCCCTTCAACAACATCGGGATCGCCGGTCTCGCCTTCAACGCGGAACTGCTCGTCGCGAAGGTCGTCGAGCCCGACTGCAACGTCTCGACCGAGGGCGAGGTCAAGGCGATCAGGTGGGCGGTCGCAAACGGGGCGCGTGTGATCAACCTCTCGATCGGC